>NZ_JAFMPS010000009.1 GCF_020667895.1 Alcanivorax sp. 1008 | reverse complement strand
ACCAGGTGATCCAGCACCCGGATATCTACCAGTCCCAACGCCTCAACCAGACGGCGAGTAATGGAGCGATCAGCCTCACTGGGCTCGGCCACGCCAGACGGGTGATTGTGCGCCAAAATCAGCGCCGCCGCATTATGTTCAAGACTGCGTCGGACCACTTCTCTAGGGTAAACGGCGGCCCCATCAATAGTGCCACGGAACAACTCCTCAAATGCCAGCACCCGGTGCTTGTTATCCAGAAACAGGCAGGCAAACACCTCATGGGGGTAATGACGCAGCTTGGCCATCAGAAAACGACCAGCATCATCAGGTTTTGTAAGTGAATGCTCGCGCACCATTTCCGCAGCCAAATAACGGCGCCCAAGCTCCAGCGCCCCCAGTAGCTGGGCCAGTCTGGCATTACCCAGACCCGGCTGACTGCGTAATTTTGACAGCGGCATATCCAGCAGCCCGCGTAGTCCTCCGCTGGCGCCAAGTAGCTCGCGGCCGAGATCCACTGCAGTGCGCCCACGGGCCCCGGTGCGCAGAAAGATTGCCAGCAACTCGGCATCGCTGAGCACTTCGGCGCCGCGCTGCAGGAGCTTTTCCCGTGGCCGCTCCGCTGCTGGCCAGTCGCTAATTGCCATGTATTGTCTGCTCCGTGCCATAAAGGACCACTGTTTCACGTTCACCGACGCCGTCTTGCCAGCTTTTACCGCCAGTTGATTTGGGAGATTGCCGCAAAGTGTGTGGTCACTACGCAACCAGCGGCGGTGGTGGTACGCTAGGCACCCTCTTCACCTCAGAATAAAGCGCCACTTCGCCATGGAAAGACTGGTCAATAAACGCATCCTGCTGGGTGTGACTGGTGGCATTGCCGCCTACAAAAGTGCCGAGCTGGTGCGTCGTCTGCAGAATGCCGGCGCGGATGTGCGTGTGGTCATGACCAGCAGCGCCTGCGAATTCATCACCCCTCTGACCATGCAGGCCCTGTCAGGGAACCCGGTGCATACCACCTTGCTGGACCCGGAGGCCGAAGCCGGCATGGGTCATATAGAGCTGGCTCGCTGGGCAGATCTGGTGCTGATTGCACCGGCCAGCGCCAACTTTATGGCGCGGCTGGCCCACGGCCATGCTAATGACCTGCTATCAACCCTCTGTCTGGCCACTGGCGCGCCGATAGCCATCGCTCCAGCCATGAACCAGCAAATGTGGGCAGACCCGGCCACCCAACGCAATCTGCTGATCCTGCAGGAAAAGGCCATCCGGGTGCTCGGGCCAGCCAGCGGCAGTCAGGCCTGTGGTGATATTGGCCCAGGGCGCATGCTCGAGCCTGAAGAGCTGGCACTGGCCGCCGCCGGCATGTTTGACCACCAGCTGCTTACCGGTCGGCATGTGGTGATTACCGCTGGCCCAACCCGCGAAGCCATTGACCCGGTTCGCTACATCACCAACAAGAGTTCCGGCAAAATGGGCTTCGCTCTGGCCGAAGCAGCGGCGGAGGCCGGTGCCCGAGTCACCCTGATCGCCGGCCCGGTCAGTCTGCCAACTCCGAACCGTGTACAGCGCTTCGACGTGGTCCGCGCTCTGGATATGTATGAGGCGAGTCTGGATGTGGTCAATAAAGGCTGTGACATCTTTATTTCTACCGCCGCAGTAGCGGACTATCGCCCCATGATCACCGCCGATCACAAGATCAAGAAGTCCACCGAAGAAGTACATCTGACACTGATCAAAAATCCGGACATCGTGGCTGCTGTTTCTGCCCATGAGCGGCGCCCCTTTACCGTTGGCTTCGCCGCAGAAACTCGAGACGTGGTTAGCTATGCTCAGGGCAAGCTGGAAAACAAGAAGCTCGACATGATCGCTACCAACGATGTCTCCGGCAGCAACGTCGGCTTCAACAGCGACAATAATGCGGTCACAGTAATCTGGCCAGGTGGCCACAAGGTATTGCCTTTGGCCTCGAAAAGGCAGATCGCCAAGCAACTGATTGAGTTAATCGCCATCCGCCAGAGCACCGGCAACCGACAATTTCAGGAGTAGAAATGGAGCTGCAGTTTCGGGTTCTCGATCCACGGCTAGGTCACGAATTTCCATTGCCTGCCCATGCTACCGATGGCTCCGCCGGCCTTGACCTGCGCGCCATGGTTCAGGAAACAACCGTGTTGGCAGCCGGCGAGACTCGGCTACTACCCACTGGCATGGCAATTTATATTGAAGACGCAGGCTACGCGGGCATGATCTTGCCACGCTCCGGCCTGGGCCATAAACATGGCATCGTGCTTGGCAATCTGGTCGGCCTGATCGATGCTGATTATCAGGGCGAACTGATGGTGTCTTGCTGGAACCGTAGCGAGCAGCCATTCACCATTGAGCCGGGAGACCGTATTGCCCAGCTGGTGATCGTGCCGGTACAACAAGTATCTCTACGTCAAGTTGAAAGCTTCTCCGCTAGCGAAAGAGGGGCTGGTGGATTTGGCCACAGCGGCCGGCGTTAAGCAGACGCTGGAAATTGGTTTGAAGGGGGATCATTAGATGAAGAAAAAATCCGCTGCCGCAGATACTCAGGACGATGACAAGGCCGCCAAGGCCAGGAAAAAGCAAGACAAAAAGGCTGCCAAGCAGAGCCATCGAACTGGCTCAGGCATGGCCGGTTATATGTTTGGCGCAGTAGCGCTCAGCGCCGTGGTAATCATTGCGGGCAGTCTGGCGCTGGGCTGGTTGCAATTTGGCCGCCATCAGGCGATGAGCGAGCAGCTTATTGCCCGAACATTGGCTCGCCAGTACACATCCCTGCTGGCCGACGTGGTGCGTGATGCTGAGGCATCCGTAAACAGTATTGTCACCAACCCGGCACTTGATTATGCGTTTGATGACGCCTCGGGCAGCATCGCCGGCGCGCTGGCCGCCGGCCTCCCGGACAGCACACTAACCCTGCTGCCTCCAAATCAGGTTCTGCCCCCGGAAACCCTGTCATTTACCGCCCGCGACTTGCTACAGAAAGCTCGTGAAACTGAGTCCGCCGTGTCCGCTATGGTTCCGGGTAATCCGCCGATGCTTTACGTCGCCCAGCAGGCAGGCGGCGGCGGTTTGGTGCTGATGAAGCAGCCCATGGGGGCATTAGGCCAACTTATGGCACGTATGGCCCCGGACCAAATTCATTTGGTTATTCGCCAACCAGGCGGCCAGCCACTTTTCACCAGCGGCCAACCAACAGCGGAAGGGCAGCAGGCTGACAGCAAAGCTGCCGGTGATGTGGAAGTTGTTGTCACTGTACCCAAAGGCGCCCAGGACCCCGGCCTGCTAACCCTGTTTGCACTGGTATGCACAGGTATGCTGCTAATTGTCGTTACCGGCATATTTTCTGCCTTTTTTGCGGCAACACGCGGGCTGCGCAAAGATGCGGCCCTACTCACCCATTTTGCCGAAGACCTGAGCGACCACGGTCAGGCCTCACCACGTGGCTCGCTATCTTTCCCGCCGCTTGAAGCAGTGGTTAGCAGCCTGAGAAAGCTAGCCGAACTGGGTGGTGTAAAGGGCGCTCCAGCCAGCGCGAAGTTTGCCGCGAAGGAAAGTATCCCGGACGAGTTTATGGTCAGCAATGCGGACAGCACTTTGCTCACTGATGCGGCGGACATTGGCGTTCCAGCAGCCAGCGGACACCAGCTACCGGAATCCATTTTCCGTGAGTACGATATTCGCGGCATTGTTGGTGACACTCTGACCGAAGAAACCGTCGAGCTGCTCGGCCGGGCAATTGGCACAGAGGCGCTGCAGGCTGGACAGCAAACTGTCGTGGTCGGTCGTGATGGTCGCCTGCATAGCCCAAAGCTGGCAGAAGCGCTCATTCGCGGACTAACACAGAGCGGCCGCGATGTTATTGATATCGGCGCCGCACCAACACCCGTGCTGTACTACGCCACCCACATTCTTGATAGCCAATCGGGAATTTCACTGACCGGTAGTCATAACCCCGCCAATCACAATGGCCTGAAAATCGTTATTGATGGCGTTACCCTGACCGGCGACAGGATTCGCGGTCTGCGCGAGCGCATTGCCCGGGGTGAGCTGGCCAGCGGCGAAGGCAAGGTGCGCCAACAGGACGTCAGCGAGCGCTATGTGGACGAAATCTCTCGCGATATCGTGCTAGCCCGGCCAATGAAGGTTGCCGTGGACTGCGGCAATGGCATCGCTGGTCCCGTGGCGGAAAAACTATTTGCCGCTCTGGGCTGTGAAATCGTGCCATTGAATATGGAAGTAGATGGAAACTTCCCCGCCCACCACCCGGATACCAGCAAGCCAGAGAACTATGGCGCCTTGATCTCCGCAGTAAAAGAGCAGGGTTGTGATCTTGGCATCGCTTTCGACGGCGACGGTGACCGCCTTGGCGTCGTCACTCCCAAGGGAGAGATCATCTGGCCGGACCGCCTGATGATGCTATACGCCCGTGACCTGCTGTCACGTAGCCCGGGGGCGGATATTATTTTTGACATTAAATGTAGCCGCGAACTTGCTCGGGTTATCAGCAGCAACGGCGGTCGCCCCTTGATGTGGCGCACCGGGCACTCCCTGATCAAGGCCAAGCTCAAGGAAACCGGTGCACCACTGGCTGGCGAAATGAGTGGCCATATTTTCTTTGCCGATCGCTGGTATGGCTTTGACGATGGCGCCTATGCCGCGGCCCGGTTGCTGGAAATTCTTTCTCTTGAAAGTGGTGATGCGGATGACGTATTCGGCCAGTTAAAAACCGGCATCACCACTCCGGAAATCAATATTCCCTCCACAGACAGGGAAAAGTTTGCTGTGGTGGAAAAGTTAAAGTCCAAGGCGGAAAGCTTTGGCGGCTCAGCCAGCACCATCGATGGCCTGCGGGTTGATTTCGAAGATGGCTGGGGACTGGTGCGCGCATCAAATACTACCGCTGTGCTGGTGGCTCGATTTGAAGGTCGTGATGATGCAGCGCTCAAGCGCATCAGCAAACTTTTTCATGACCAGCTTCTGGCCATTGATCCTTCTCTGAAACTGTCTTTCTGACGGAGCAAACATGGAACAGACTCGCGCCGGGGATATCGCCCGCGTCCTGATCGAAGCACTGCCCTACATCCAGCGCTTCTCTGGCAAGACCGTGGTGATTAAATACGGCGGCAATGCAATGGACTCGGAGGAGCTGCAAAACTCCTTCGCACGCGACATCGTGATGATGAAAGCCGTCGGCATGCGTCCGGTAGTCGTGCATGGCGGCGGCCCACAGATTGGTGACTTGCTGGCTCGTCTGGGCAAGGAATCGAAATTCATACAAGGAATGCGCGTCACCGACAACGAAACCATGGATGTGGTGCAGATGGTTTTGGGCGGTCTGGTCAACAAACAGATCGTCAATTTGATCCACCGTAATGGTGGTCGCGCCATCGGCCTGACTGGCAAGGATGGCGAGCTGATCCGCGCTCGCAAGATGCTGCTAACGCCGGGGGCTGATGACCCGGCGCTGAAAGTGTCGGAAATTATCGACCTGGGTCACGTTGGCGAAGTACAGGGCATTGATACACGGGTGCTGGACATGGTGCTGAACAGCGATTTCATTCCCGTCATTGCCCCGATCGGCGTCGACGATCAAGGCCAGTCGTACAATATCAACGCCGACTTGGTGGCCGGCAAAATGGCCGAGGTTTTGCGGGCAGAAAAGCTGATTCTGCTAACTAATGTTGCCGGGCTCAAAGACAAACAAGGCAAGATTCTCACCGGTCTGTCCGCCGAGCGTGTTCAGGAGCTGATTGCCGATGGCACCATCTTCGGCGGCATGCTGCCGAAGATAGATTGCGCCCTTTCCGCGGTACAAAATGGGGTTTCCTCGTCTCATATTATTGATGGTCGAGTAGCTCATGCGGTACTGCTGGAAATCCTCACCGATCGCGGTATCGGTACTCTGATAACAAGAAAATAGGTAAAGCCCGATGAATGAGCAGGCACCCTCTCGCAAGGAACAGATTCTGCAGGCCTTGGCCCACATGCTGGAGGCCACCCCAGGCGGGCGCATCACCACCGCCGGCCTGGCCCGGGAAGTAGGTGTGTCGGAAGCCGCGCTTTACCGGCACTTTCCAAGCAAGGCCAAGATGTTCGAGGGGCTGATCGGCTTTATTGAAGACAGCATCTTCTCGCGCATTAACCGGATCATTCAGGAAACCCCTGATGCGCTATCTCAGGTGAGGCAGATGCTGCAATTACTGCTGGCCTTTACCGAAGGCAACCCGGGCATCACCCGGCTACTAACCGGCGATGCACTGACCGGTGAAAATGATCGCCTGCGCCAGCGCATCGAACAGTTCTACAGCCGGGTGGAAAGCCAGCTCAAGCAAGTACTGCGGGACGCAGAGTTGAAGCAGGGCCTACGCACCCATGCCACCCCCACTATCACTGCCAACCTGCTGCTGGCAGCGGTGGAGGGCCGTATCGCCCAATTCGTTCGTTCGGGCTTCCGTGATACCCCAACACGGGACTGGAATGACCAGTGGGGGCTACTGCAGGCAATCATTTTCCGGCAGTAACGGACAGCCGCACTTACTTGCTGTCCTCTATTGCCTTGAGACGACTAATGATCGGGGCAAAGTCTTCACCTACAGCGATAATATCCTGCTCAAACTCGGCGATCTTTTCTTCCTGCTCGCGGATTTGCCGGGTGTATAAATCAATATTCCCCTGCACCACTTCCGGCACTGGCTTTCCCGCACGCTCTGCGGCTGCGGCCTTGGCCACCTCCTCGGCGAGCTTACTATCGAGCTGGCCGATAATCCCCCGGGCGTAATCAATGCCTAGCCGAAACGAGGACGTTTGCCTGTCTCTGGCACGCTCCGCATCCTCTGGAGTGGGGTACAGACGGCGTAACTGAGCATCCTGATGACGGATGCGCATCTCCTGACGCATCTTGAGGCGCTCTTCCTCCGGGATTGCCGCATCAACCACCTTTAGCACCCGGCCTCGATTATCAATCACCTCGTAGCCGCTCTGAATGGCCTGCTCCGGCAAAACACTGCTGATCATCAGGTTGCCGTCGGCGGCGCGGAATCGATACAACGCGCCCGGGGGCAGGGCATCAGCATCTGCGCCAAGACCCGGCGGACCCGCGTGAACACTTGCCGCCGAAGGCAACAAAACAACTAACATCAAAAATGCTGCAAGGCTATTTCGCATAATCAAACGCCATACTGACGACGGTAATCCTGCATCTGCACCAACTGCTGCTCCTGAGAGGGCTGGTCAGCCAGATACTGGATGATATCGGCAAGGCCGACAATACTATGGACCGGCACACCGAGAACCTGTTCAACTTCCTGAATTGCCGATAACGCTCCCTGGCCCTTTTCCTGACGATCCAATGCCACCAGCACTGCAGCCATCTGCGCCTCGGTTCTGGTAAACATTGCCGCCACCTCGCGAATTGCCGTGCCTGCGGTAATCACATCATCGATTACCAGAACCCGCCCGGTGAGGGGCGCACCAACCAGCCAGCCACCCTCTCCATGATCCTTGGCTTCCTTGCGATTGAAGGCCCATGGCAAATCACGGCCATGATGCTCAGCCAGCGCCACCGCAACTGCCGCCACCAGAGGAATTCCCTTATATGCCGGCCCAAACAGCATATCGAACTGCAAACCACTGGCAACAATGGCATCCGCGTAGTAACGCCCCAATGCCGCCAATGCCGCACCAGTGTTGAAGGTGCCGGCATTGAAGAAATAGGGGCTCTGGCGCCCGGATTTCAAGGTGAACTCACCAAACTTCAGGGCCCCACGGGCCATGGCAAACTCAATGAACTGTGTTTTGTAGGCTTCCATCAATTACCAGCCCAATACCTGTTGTTGCTTTGTGACAATTTCAGCGATGCCATGTTCCGCCAGCGCCAGCATGCTGTTCTGCTGATCACGGGTAAAGGGAGCTCCCTCGGCAGTGCCCTGCACCTCAATAAATCCGCCGTGCTGGTTCATCACCACATTCATATCCGTCTCGGCGTTGGAGTCTTCATCGTAATCCAGATCCAGCACTGCCACTCCCTTGTACATGCCAACGGATACGGACGCCACCAGCGACTGTAGTGGGTCATCCTTGATGCGCTTTTTCTCCAATAGATGACTCAACGCATCCACCATGGCAACGCAGGCTCCGGATATAGAGGCTGTGCGGGTGCCTCCGTCGGCCTGCAGCACATCGCAGTCGAGGGTAATGGTGTTTTCGCCAAGCTTGCTCAGATCCACGGAGGCGCGCAACGAGCGACCGATCAGGCGCTGGATTTCCAGTGTCCGACCGCCCTGCTGACCGCGACTGGCCTCGCGCTGATTGCGGGTATGGGTACTGCGCGGCAGCATGCCGTACTCTGCGGTCACCCAGCCGCGTCCCTTGCCCTTGAGAAAACGCGGCACGTTCTCCTCCACAGAGGCGGTACACAGCACCTTGGTGTTACCGAACTCCACCAGCACGCTGCCTTCGGCATAACGGGTGTACTGACGGGTGAAACGGATCTCGCGAAGCTGATCAGGCTGTCGGCCGGAAGGGCGCATTGAATCTGTCCTGGGTCGATGGGCGGGGCGCTATTGTAGACCACATGGGCCGGCTTCGGGGTGGTGAAAACGTACAGCATTCCTGCGGAGCTGTTAGAATCGCCGCTTTGCACAATCAGGGACCCGCCATGATTTACAGCATGACCGCCTTTGCCCGGGTCGAGAAACAGCTTGATGACGTCACTCTGATCTGGGAACTGAAATCGGTCAATCACCGCTATCTGGAGGTTAGCCCGCGGCTTCCGGAAGCTTTCCGCGACATTGAGGGGCCATTGCGCGAGCAGTGCCGCAAGGCGCTGGGAAGGGGCAAGCTTGAGGTAGGCCTGCGCTATCAGCTAAAGGGCGGCGAAGGTGAGCTGACCCTGAATGAAGCCTTGGTGCAGCAGCTTGCCAGCGCCGCCCGCAAGGTTGGCGATATCATGCGCCACCCTGCTCCGGTGGATATAACCTCCATTCTGCGCTTTCCCGGGGTTATGCAGGGCATGGAAACGGACCTGTCCGGACATAGCAAAACTGCGCTGACGTTATTGGATGATGGCCTGAGAGCGCTAGCGGAAGCCCGAGCCCGCGAGGGTGAAACTCTCGCCAGCCTGATCAACGAGCGGCTGGCCGCAGTTGTGGTGCAGGTTGAGCGAGTCCGCACCGCTCTCCCGGCGATCCTCGACAACCTGCGCGATAAGCTCAAAAAGCGCGTCGAAGAAGTTATTGCCAGCCCGGATGCACAGCGCCTGGAGCAAGAAATCGTTATCCTCGCCCAGAAGATGGATGTCGCCGAGGAGCTGGACCGACTCCTTAGCCATGTCGGAGAAGTGCGCCGCTCGTTGCAGGACGGAGGCCAGATTGGCCGCCGGCTGGACTTCCTGATGCAGGAACTGAATCGCGAAGCCAATACACTGGGCTCCAAATCCGTTGATACCGAAACCACTCAGGCCGCCATTGAACTCAAGGTACTTATTGAGCAAATGCGTGAGCAGGTACAGAACATCGAGTAGCCCATGACCATCATCAAAGGCACCCTGTATATCGTTTCGGCACCCTCTGGTGCCGGCAAAACCAGCCTGCTGGCCAAGTTGCTGGAGCAGTCCTCCACCCTTTGCCTGTCTATCTCACACACCACCCGGCCGATCCGGCCCGGCGAGACTGACGGGGTAAACTATCACTTTACCGATCGTGGCAGCTTTGTCCGGCTGGTGGAGCAGGGCCGCTTTCTTGAGCACGCAGAGGTATTCGGCAACCTGTACGGCACCTCAGCTGACTGGGTCAGCATGACCCTCAAGAGCGGCATGGACGTGATCCTTGAAATCGACTGGCAAGGCGCCCAGCAGATCCGCCGGTTGGTGCCGGAGACTGTCAGTATTTTCATCTTGCCCCCTTCCCTGCCGGTGCTGGCTGAGCGGCTACGTGCTCGCGGTCAGGACGGGGAGCAGGTTATCGCCCAGCGCCTTGCCGGCGCACGTGACGAGATCAGCCACTACGGCGAATATGACTATCTGGTGGTCAATGATGACTTTGAGCGGGCGCTGGCCGATATGGCCGCGATCATCCGCGCTGAACGTCAGCGCACCCCCCGCCAGGAGAATGGCCGAATAGCCCTGATCAGTGACCTGTTGTCCGGAGTGGCCCCAACACAGTAGAATCGCCATCCGCTTAAGAGGTGACCTATGGCTCGTGTAACTGTTGAAGACTGCCTGGAAAACATGGAAAACCGCTTTGAACTGGTTCTGGTAGCGGCCCGCCGCGCCCGCCAGCTACAGACCGGTGGCAAGGAACCCCGTGTCGCCTGGGAGAATGACAAGCCAAGTGTTGTCGCCCTGCGCGAGATCGCCGATGGCTTGGTAACCCGCGATTTTGTCGACAACGACAGCGAAGCCCGCCGGGACGCAATCGACGAACTTGCCCTGCTGACCGAGTCGTTCAGCAACTAACCGCTGAGGGGATTGTAAAATCCTTTCTTTTTCAATAAGTCATGACGCCTTCTTGAGAAGGCGTCATAGACAAATCGCCACGCCCCTCCTAAGCTCCCAAGGGTCGACACACGAACCCTGAAGGCACGCTTGGCCACCATCCACAATCTTGTTAAACGGCTGAAAAGTTATCTGGACGATGATCAGATCGCCCGGGTTGTCCGTGCCTACGAGTTCGCCGAGCGGGCCCACGAAGGTCAGTACCGGCGTAGCGGGGACCCGTACATCACCCACCCGCTAGCAGTGGCCAACATCCTCATCGACATGCACATGGACCACGAGAGCCTGATGGCGGCCCTGCTCCACGACGTGCTCGAAGACTGCGGCGTGGGCAAGGATCAACTGGCCGCCCAGTTCAGTCCAGAGGTCGCCGAGCTGGTTGATGGCGTGTCTAAAATCGCCCAGATCAAGTTCGAATCAAAGGCTGAGCAGCAGGCTGAAAACCTGCGCAAGATGATGCTCGCCATGACCCGCGATATCCGCGTCATTCTGGTGAAGCTGGCCGACCGCCTGCACAACATGCGCACCTTGCATGTAATGCCACCGGAAAAGCGTAAACGCATAGCGCTTGAGACGATGGAGATTTACGCTCCTATCGCCAATCGTCTGGGCATGTACAACATGCGCGTGGAATACGAAGATCTCGGCTTTAATGCTATTTATCCCATGCGCGCGCGACTGATTGCCAAGGCAGTCAAATCCGCACGAGGTCATCGCAAGGAAATTCTTTCAACCCTCAAAGCGAGCATCGAACACTGCCTGGAACAGGAAGGCATTGAAGCGCGGGTGATTGGCCGGGAAAAACACCTTTATAGCATCTACATGAAAATGAAGGAGCAGCAAAAAAGCTTTGCTGACATCATGGACGTGTATGGCTTTCGCATTATTGTTGACCGGGTAGACACCTGCTACCGGGTACTTGGCGCCACGCATAATTACTTCACACCCATTCCCGGGCGCTTCAAAGACTACATCGCCATACCAAAGGCCAATGGCTACCAATCACTGCACACCACTCTGAAGGCGCGCTCCGGTTTACCGCTGGAGATTCAGGTACGAACCGAAGAAATGGAAGCAATGGCCAATAACGGCATTGCCGCCCACTGGTTATACAAAATTGATGACCCGGCCACCGGCAGCCCAACCCAGAGCAGAGCCCAGTCGTGGATGGGGCGGCTGCTGGAAATGCAGCAAAAAGCGGGCGACTCGATGGAGTTTATCGAGAACGTCAAAGTAGATTTGTTTCCCGACGAGGTCTACATATTTACGCCGAAGGGCCAGATCAAGGAGTTGCCGGCAGGCGCCACACCGGTGGACTTTGCTTACGCCGTTCATTCTAAAATTGGCAATACCTGCGTGGCCGCTCGTATCGACGGCCAGCTGGCGGCGCTATCAACACCGCTGGAATCCGGCCAAACCGTACGTGTTATTACAGCGCCAAATGCCACTCCCAATCCGGCATGGCTTAATTTCGTTGTTACCGCGAAAGCACGCTCGACTATTCGCCACTTCCTGAAGAGCCAGCGCCATGAAGAGTCCGTGGAACTGGGTGAACGTCTCCTGGAAAAGGCATTATCCGCCTATGGCAAAACCATGAATGAGCTTCCCGTAGAAAGAGTCGTCTCAGAACTGGCCGCGAACGGCTACACCTCTTTCGACGAATTACTCGGCGAAATCGGCATGGGCAATCGGCTAGCTCCACTGGTCGCGCGTAAACTGCTCGGCGGCCGCGAAGAAGAGTCCACATCCGGCGAAGAGCGCAAGCCGATTGCCATCCGAGGCACAGAAGGCCTGCTGGTCAGTTATGCCAAGTGCTGCCACCCATTACCTGGCGACCATGTCCTCGGCCATCTCAGCGCCGGGCGTGGCATCGTGGTACATCGCGATAACTGCAAGAATGTCCTGGCGGAACTAAGAAACAATCCGGAAAAATGTATCGCTTTGGGCTGGGATTCAGGAGTCGACCATGAATTTAGTGCCGCCCTGCGCATCGAACTGATCAACAAGAAAGGTGTGCTGGCAACATTGGCAACACTCCTCTCCGAGCAGGGTTCCAATATCGAAAACATAAGCATGGCTGAAAAAGATGCCACTCTGACTGTCATCAATGCGATTATCATGGTTCACGACCGCATTCATCTGGCCAGAATCATCAAGAAGCTACGCATGCTATCCAACGTGATCCGCATCCAGCGGCTCTGAACAACTTTTTTGCCACGGCTGAGGCACAGGAGATTTTTCATGCCCAATCGCTCAATTATCTCGACCGAAAAAGCGCCGCGAGCTATCGGCACTTACTCGCAAGCCGTAAAGGTTGGCGATACTGTTTATCTAAGCGGCCAGATACCGCTTGATCCGAAAACCATGATGCTGGCCACAGGCGATATGGAAGCCCAGATCGTGCGTGTGTTCGAAAACCTGAAAGCAGTATGCGAAGCCGCAGGCGGCAGCCTGCAGCAAATCGTCAAACTGAACATTTTCCTGATCGATCTGCAGCACTTTACTTTGGTCAATGAAGTGATGGCGCGTTATTTTGAGCAGCCCTACCCGGCCCGCGCTGCCGTTGCTGTGGCCGCGCTGCCCAAGGACGCTCAGGTGGAAATGGATGGCGTGATGGTGATCGACTGAGCTATATCAGTGTAGCGTAACCACTGCGATAATCCGGGTGGCTCAGCTTATAGTTTCCCTCTTCGATAAACCTGCTGCGTATCCTCTTGCCCGGGGCAATATCCGGCTCTGCCAGATCAATGGCTTGCCCGGTTTGCTCCGCAATCCAGTTAAGCACCGCGACGTTTAGCGCCGGCGCCGCATCCGTGCCAACCACAACCGGCCACTGCATTTCTCCGCGCAGCCAGCCTTCGCCAATGCGATACAGCAAACCAACACAGTCCTGACTATGAATGCGGTTAGTCCATCGCGGCGATGGCCCTTTGCCACCCTGACGTATGGCATTCACCTGATGCAGCAACCGTTCGCGGCCCGGCCCATATATTCCCGAGAAACGCACGGCGGAGGATAAGGTGCGCAGCGAAATTTCCTGCTCTGCGGCCAGCAGAATACGGCCATTGAATGCTTCCGGCCTGGGCTCCTGCAGTTCATCCGGCATACCGCCTTGCTCGCCATAAACTGCGGTGCTGGATACAAAAATCACCGGCGGCAATGGCTGCTGTTCGATCAGAGCATCCAGCAGACGAGCAGGAGCAGTAAGATAGGCAGCCCGGTAACCAGCCTCATCACGGGTTGAGGGCGTCATGATGATGTACAGCAGATCGATCTGATCCGGTGGCAACTGCACGGGATCAGAAAACAAGTCCTGAGGATAGAGATCTATCCCGGCGGGAGCCTCAGTGCCGCGACGAATAGCACTGACTTGATGGCCAGAGGCCAACCACCCCTGCGCCAGAGCCGACCCCAAATCACCCAGACCAGCGACAAGAATATGCGCCAAATGCTCTCTCCCCCTGCACAGTTAGCTGTTACACTTTGCCATAGTCAAACTCTATCAACATAAGGCCGACCATGACTCTAACAGAACTACGCTATCTCGTCGCACTGGCCCGGGAAAAGCATTTTGGCCGCGCCGCTGATGTGTGCAACGTCAGCCAACCAACCCTCAGCGCCGCGATCAAAAAACTTGAAGACCATTTAGGCATGACCCTGTTCGAGCGCCGGCCAAGGGAGGTTCGGGTTAGCGCCGAGGCGGAGCCCATCATTCATCAAGCGCAGCGGGTTCTGGAGCAGGCCGAGTTACTTGAGCAACTGGCCGACAAACAACGGGATCAGTTAAGCGCTCCACTGCGCATTGGCGCAATTTTTACTGTAGCTCCCTATTTGTTCCCGGTAATTGTTCCTCAGATTCGTAAAGCAGCGCCGCAGATGCCGCTATTTATTGAGGAAAACTACACCCATGTACTGCGCACCAAGCTGGAAAATGGTGAGCTCGATGCCATTATCGTAGCACTGCCGTTTTCCGGCGGAGGTCTTGTTCGAGCCAAAATGTACGAAGAATCCTTCTCCGTTTTGCTGCCAGCCAATCATCCATGGACCAACCAAAAAAGCATTCGCCCAGATCAACTGCTTGATGAAACGCTTCTTCTTCTCGGCGAAGGACACTGTTTCCGGGATCAGGTTCTGGAGCTGTGCCCGGCCATTGATTCCAGCAAGCAGAAGCATCTGGTTCAGATCGAAGGTGGCTCACTGGAAACCCTGCGCCATATGGTAGCCGGAGGTCTTGGTATCACCATCTTGCCGAACTCCGCGCTGCGCCATAACAACTACAGCGAGGATACCTTTGCGGTACGTCCATTCATAAAGCCCGTCCCATCCCGAACCATCGCCCTGGTATGGCGTGACAGCTTTCCCCGGCCAAAGGCTATTGAGATGGTCCGCCAGGCGGTGCCCAAGGAAGGTCTGTCCCGGTGAATTCTCTGGCGGAAACGCCGGTTACCCGCCTTAAAGGCGCTGGGCCCAAAGTGGCCGAGCGCCTGCAAAACCTTGGCATTCAGTCAGTCGAAGACTTGCTGTTCCATCTGCCATTTCGCTATGAGGATCGCACCTGCGTAGTACCCATCGGCAGCCTCCGGCCAGAGCAGTCCGCTGTCATTGAAGGTGAAGTACTACTGGCCGATATTATATTTGGCAAACGCCGTAGCCTGCTATGCAAGGTCAGCGATGGCACGGGCACACTGTCGCTGCGCTTTTATCATTTTAGTGCTGCTCAGAAAAACAACCTTGAGCGCGGCGCGAGAATACGGGTCTATGGCGAGGCACGGGTTGGCGCCTCTGGGCTTGAATTTTATCACCCCGAATATCAAGTCGCTCGATCCTCACTTCCTCCTTTGGAGAAGGCCCTGACCCCGGTCTACCCAACTACCGATGGGGTTAGTCAATTATTGCTACGCAAATTGATGATCGAAGCGCTGCAGATTCTTTCTCGCCAGCCGCCACGAGATCTTCTTCCCGAATCAGTAATGCAGCAGCAGGGACTGCCGTCACTACAACAAGCTCTACATAAACTTCATGCTCCGCTTCCGGATGACCCGGTGGATATGTTGTTGGCAGGCGAGCACCCCAGTGTGCGACGTCTGGTGATTGAGGAAATGATCGCCCATCAACTTGGCATGCTTGGCCGCCGCGCAGGCCAGCGCGCACATCAGGCACCATTATTTGAAACCGATGGTTTGCGCACATCGCTACTTGGCTCGTTACCGTTTGACCTCACCCGCGCTCAGCAAAGAGTGATTGGCGAAATCGATGCAGATCTACAGATTCCACATCCCATGCTTAGACTTGTGCAGGGTGATGTCGGTTCAGGGAAGACACTGGTAGCAGCCTGCGCCGCGCTATCGGCAATTTCAGCTGGTTATCAAGTCGCACTGATGGCACCCACTGAAATCCTCGCTGAGCAGCATTACCGCAACTTCTGCCATTGGCTTAAGCCGCTTGGCATTAATGTGGCGTGGCTGGTGGGCAGTCTTGGTGTCAAGGCCCGCCGGGAGGCCAACCAGCAAATCAGTGACGGCAGCGCTCAGGTTATCGTCGGCACCCATGCCCTGTTTCAACCAGCCGTTTGCTTTCACCGTCTTGGCCTGACCATCATTGATGAACAGCACCGATTCGGCGTTCACCAACGTCTGGCGCTCAGGGAGAAGGGTCATATTGGCGATCAGGTACCACACCAACTGGTACTGACTGCAACCCCCATTCCACGCACACTGGCGATGAGTGTTTACGGTGACCTGGACACTTCAGTGATTGATGAACTGCCTCCGGGCAGACAAGCCATCGACACCGTAGTCATCAGCGAGTCACGCCGGCCACAGGTAATCGAACGGATTCGTAATGCCTGTATATCAGGCGCCCAAGCTTACTGGGTGTGCACCCTTATCGAAGAGTCTGAGGCTCTGCAGGCAAGCGCGGCAGAGCTAACCTGCACTCTCCTGCAAGAGGCTCTGCCGGAGCTGAACATAGAACTTGTCCATGGCCGCCTCAAGACACAGGAAAAAGCCCAGCGCATGGCTCGCTTCGCCAACGGAGAAGCACAGTTACTGGTAGCCACCACAGTTATCGAGGTGGGTGTCGATGTCGCCAACGCCTCATTGATGGTGATCGAAAATGCTGAGCGTCTGGGTCTATCTCAACTACATCAGTTACGTGGCCGGGTAGGTCGTGGTAGCGAGAAAAGCTACTGCGTCCTGATGTACAGTACGCCTCTGTCGCAGACCGCTCAGCGCCGCCTGGCAGTAATGCGCGAAACCAATGACGGCTTCCGCATTGCTGAAGAGGATCTGCGACTACGCGGCCCGGGCGAATGGCTCGGCACTCGACAAACTGGCGAGCTGGCGTTCCGCGTGGTCGATCTGATGCGCGACGAAGCATTAATGGAGCCAGCCAGGGAGATGGCAGAGATCATGCAGCGTGATTATCCGCAGCACGTTGAGCCACTGATTCGTCGCTGGTTAAAGGGTGGCGAAAATTACGCAGATATTTGAGGAGAAGCAGAGATGGCAGAAGAGCAAGCCGCGGACACTGGCTGGTCAATTGACCTTCCTGATGGCTGGGAAGGCCATGATGATGGGGATACGTCGGTATTCACCGACCCTGATGGCGTTGGCGTTTTGCAGATCACCGCCATGGAAAGTGACGATGATATCTCTGAGCAGGACCTGAAAACTTTCGCTGGCGAGCCACCGAAGAAGGCAGTCAAAGAAAATTTCCGCAACAAGCATTTTCGCGGCTTCAGCATCGCCCTGCAGGCTGACGGAGAGTATCGACACAACTGGTATCTAGCGGCCAACAAACTGGCAGTGGTGGTGAGCTACGTGTGCAACGAAGAAGATCGCTCAATTGAAATGGCACAGGTAAAGGACATGGTGCGCTCGTTGGAGCTGATCCTTTAGGATCAGCTTCGGAAAAAGCCTGCTCAGTCGACTTGAATATGCCCTTCAGCAATAGTCTGAGTACCCACCACAATCATGCGCACCATGGTCGACATATCCTCCACGGCCTGCGGGCGCTTTTCCTCCGGCAAGTCCATGGACGATGCGCCCATGGTGAACACTAACCGGGTAATTGCTCTGGCCGCCAGCGCCGGCTTATAGATTCCGGTTTCGTTGGCACTTGCCAGACGTACCAGATCGGCGCACAGCTCTTCCTCGAAATAGACCAGCTGGCGCTCAACCGCCGCCTTGAACGCCTCGGAGCCTACTGTGCCCTCTCGCAGCAGCAGTTGCATGTACTTCTGCTCGCCCCACAGCTGCTCCATAAATGCCTCAATGGAACTGCGCACCACACTACGCCCACTAGTGGCTCGATGCCGGGCCTGACCAATCACCTGGCGCAGGGCACCGCCAGCCTGCTCAATCAAACTCACCGCCAACTCATCCACATCGCGGAAATGCCGATAGAAGCTGTTCGGTGCGATGCCGGCCTCACGGGCCACTTCCCGCAAGCTAAGGGTGGAGATACTGCGGTTAGGGCCGACCAGCTGCATGGCCGCCACCATCAGATCTTCTCTGGAGATCACCGCCCGCCGCCCTTGATGGGGGCGACTGCTCTGGCGCTGCTCGTCGGTGGCGATCTCGTTCATGGTCATGTTCCTGTAGCCGGCAGATCGGATAGTAATACCGGAATGTGGGTAAATCGTACCACTATGCTACCGCTTAGTTTATGCACAAGTGTATAGATTATTGTCTATACATATGTATAATTATTGGCACTACATGTCGGAGCCCCCGAAATGACGGCTAGCCAAACCCTGAAACGCCTTGTTGCCCCGCTGGTGGATCCCGCCGTCTATGACTTCTGGGCGCAGAAGGTCCACCCCACTCTTAGCTGGGATCGCTGTCTGGCCCGGGTGGTGGAGCGCCACGTGGAGGCGCGCGACACTGTTAGCCTGACTCTCAAACCGAACGGCCTGTTTACCGGCTTTCAGCCCGGCCAGCATCTGAATGTCACTGTGGAAGTGAATGGCGTGCGGCTGACGCGGAGCTACAGCCCATCAGACTCGTTGCACAAGGATGGTCGTATTCGCTTGACCATTAAGGCCATAGCGCAAGGCAAGGTCAGCCAGCATCTGGTGCATAGCTGCCAGATCGGTGATGTGGTCGAGCTTGGCAGCGCCTACGGCGACATGACCTTGCCGGAAGAGCCTCATGCGTGGCTGTTCGTCGCCGCAGGATCAGGCATTACGCCGATCATGAGCCTGCTGAATACCCTGACGCAGAAGCCACTACAACAGCCAGCATCGTTAATTTACTGGGCCCGGACTCGGGCGGACCTGTGTTTCAGCGAAGCACTGCACAAGATGACGGAAAACGACCCCCTGCTGAAGGTCCACACGGTGCTGACCCGTGAGCCCAATCGTCTGGAAAACGAGCTGGACGGCCATCCACGAGAGTCACTATTTCGTAATCTGGTGCCGGACCTTGAACGCCGCCGTATCTACGCCTGCGGCCCACACGGATTTGTGCAGAGCGTTGAAAGCTTGCTGGCGGATAAAGCCGCTCTGTTTCAGGCCGAGGCTTTCAGCCCTTCCCCGGTGGTCACCACCGCCGGTGCACCGGTTAATCTGTTCCTCAGCAAGAGCAACATCAGCGTACAAATTCCATCGGGCGTGCCGCTATTGGAGGCGCTCGAAGCAGAAGGCCTCAAACCAGCCTACGGCTGTCGCATGGGCATCTGCAACACCTGCTCCTGTCAGAAACAACTGGGCACTACCACCGACACACGCAACGGCAACACCTTCAGTGAGCCGGGCGCCGTAAGGCTGTGCATCAACAGCGCTAACTCTGATCTGACTCTGGAACTCTGACCATGACGTCATCAATGACTTCCGTCCTGAAAAACAGCGGCAAAACCAACCGCCCGAATGATACTCAGCTGGCTGCCTTCGGTGCTGAGCTGGATGCACTGCGCGAACGCACCCTGACAGATCTGGGTGAGCGCGATGCGCGCTATATCCGCCGTATTTATGCCGCCGTGCGCTACACCGAAGTCATCGGTCGCGGCCTGCTGTTCTTTGGCTTGTTTCCTCCGGCCTGGATCGTCGGCACATTACTGCTCGGCATCTCGAAAATTCTCGACAACATGGAGTTGGGGCACAACGTCATCCACGGCCAATACGACTGGATGAATGACCCTCACCTGAGCGGTAAAACTTTTGAGTGGGACATCGTCGGCACAGCTGACCATTGGCGCAAAACCCATAACTACAGCCACCACACCTATACCAATATCAAAGGCATGGACGAGGATATTGGCTACGGCGTATTGCGGCTTTTCCCGGAGCAGCGCTGGCGGCCATTCTTTATCGGTCAGCCCATCTATGCGCTGATATTTGCCCTGCTCTTTCAATGGGGCGTTGCAATTCAGGACCTGCGTTTCGGCCAGTACTTCAAAGGCAAGAAGACCGGCAAGGAAATGCTCGAAGAAATGAAGCCTTTCCTGAAAAAGAGCCGCCGGCAGCTAATTAAGGATTATGTTATTTTCCCGCTAATTGCCGGGCCGTTTTTTCTGCCGGTTTTTCTGGGCAATCTCGCTGCCAATGGCATTCGTAATCTTTGGACCTATATGATTATTTTCTGCGGTCACTTTACCGCTGACGTGGAACTCTTCCCGAAAAGCGTGCTTAGAAATGAGTCCCGCGGACAGTGGTACTACCGCCAGATTCGAGGCTCGTCTAACCTGACCGGAAGCAAACTGCTGCACATAATGAGCGGCAACCTGAGCCACCAGATCGAACATCACTTGTTCCCGGATATTCCGGCTCACCGCTACGAGGAAATGTCACGGGAAGTACGCGCCATCTGTCAGCGCTATGGCGTGCATTACAATCGGGGCCCCTTGATTAAACAGTTCTCTCAGGTGATTTGGCGCATTCTGCGCTACTCACTACCGAGCAAGTATGTGCCAATCAAGGCTTCTGCATAACACGGCGGCGGCGGAATGAAGCAGATATTTTCCGCCGCCATATCCAGGCTTTGCGAAACGTTTTACAGACCAACTGGTGCGAAACGCTGGCAGGTAAAATCAAGAAATCGGTCAACACGGCGCAGGCAGTCAGCCGACATACTGACCAGACGAACCCGCCTGTCCTGCTCGCTCTCACACTCATCCAGCAAGCCCTGATCAATCGCCTTCTGGACATACTTCACTGCAGTGCGGCGGCTGATATTAGGCATCAGCTCATACAGCTCAGTCTTCGCTAAAGGCCTATCGCGCTTTAGCCACATTTGCGTGAACAGGTCACAGTAGTTCAAGTCATTAAGATTTGTATCCGCAAAGCTCTTCGCCCAAAAGCTGTCGATATCAAAAATCGCTACCGCAGCTTCCGTGCGGCTACCCATGTTATAGCGACGGGTCATGCCCGGCCCTCCTGATGACTAATTGTGGTGCATGACACAGGCCCTCTGGCCCCGTAATGGCGCATCCCCTTATCCGGCAAAGCCACGCGCCCCTGAATAATATGCTGTTTTGCATGTAATTAAGCAATCTATGCAAACTGACATACTTATGGCATGAACCTTGCCTCTATCTCCCCGGCTCCGTAGCCATCAGGTCCGGAATCTGGAGAACACTATGCAGTTTGCCCTATTCAAAACACTCTGGGGACACAACGGCAGCGTCGCCGATGGTGCCGAGCTGGCTGCGCAAGCTGGCTTTCAAGGCATTGAGGCTCCGGCGCCGCGTGATGATGAAGAGCTGAGGGAGCTGAAGCAAGCGCTTGCCAATTACCAATTGGATTACATCTGCGAGATCTGCACTACAGGAAGTTACGTGCCTGAGCGCCATGCAACTCCAGAGCAGCACCTGCTCGACCTTGAGGACAAGATTCAACGGGGTCTGCCACTGGGACCTCGTTTTTTCAATGTCATGGGTGGCTGCGACGCGTGGCCGCTGGACATGCAAATTAATTTTTTTCGTCGAGCCAAGGAAATTGCCGACCAGCATGGCGTTTTGTGCAGCTTTGAAACTCACCGCGGCCGATCATTTTTCAATCCATGGGTGACGCGAGATGTGCTGCGAGCGCTTCCGGACTTGTCGATTACCTGCGACTTCAGCCACTGGGTGGTGGTATGCGAGCGACTTATGGATAGCGAATGGGACGTAATCACTGAAGTTGCCGGTCAAGCCCACCATATCCATGGCCGTGTCGGCTACGACCAGGGCCCCCAGGTGCCCCACCCGGCAGCACCGGAATATCGTGCAGCACTCGAATCCCACGAACGATGCTGGGAAGCCATCTGGTCCTCACAGATGAAACGTGGCTACCAGCGCAGCACCATGACCCCTGAATTTGGCCCCGATGGATACCTGCACTGCCTGCCATTCACTAACGCACCTGTGGCCGATCTTTGGCAGGTGAACCGCTGGATCGGTGAGCGTCAGCGCAGTCATTTCGCAGACTGGCTCGCCACATCAACAAATCTTCGTCAGGCCAGTGCAGGCTGACCTTTGCCGAACAGGAGGAAATCATGTCATCCGTAAGAGCATTATTGCGCGATTCCACCAGCCTTTGGCCAAACACAGCTGCCATAGGATATATCCTGCTGGGCTATTTCGGTGGGTGGTGGGCGCTTTTTCAGGGCAGCACTGCTCTGTTTATTGTCGGCGTTGTGGCCATAGCCCATGCCATGACCATTGCCGCCTACCTTATGCATGACTGCGGTCATAACAGCATTTTCAAGGACACTGAACTCAACTCCCGACTCGGCCGCTGGCTCAATGTCATCTGCGGAAGCAACTACGGCACCTACGAAGACATGCGCTACAAGCATATGCGCCATCATGTGGATAACTGCGAGCCGGTGACTTTTGACTACCGCAGCTGGTTAAAGCGCCACCCGGTTGTTCATCGCGTGGTAAATGCACTTGAGTGGGCCTATATCCCGGCAGTCGAATTGATCATGCATGGCATGCAGATAATTGCGCCGTTTGTCTATGAAGACAAACGCTCCCAGCGCGGCAGAGTGATGCGCGTTGTACTGCTGCGTTTCTCTCTGTTTGCCCTGATCACATGGCTATCACCCATCGCGGCACTGGGTTATGTCCTTGCCTATGTGCTGTTCATTACCTTCTTGCGATTTATGGACAACTTCCAGCATAGCTATGAGATATTCTACCGTCTCAATGACCCTGATTTCGTGCCCCCATTAAAGGGGGATGTTGAGTACGAGCAAAGCCACACCTATAGCAACCTTATTTCCCAACGCTGGCCCTGGCTGAACCTGATCGCGCTAAACTTTTCCTACCACAATGCTCACCATGCCAAGCCCACTTTGAGCTGGCATCGACTACCTGAACTGCATGCCAGTCTTTATCCGGACCAGTGTCCGCAACAACTGACCTTCTGGCCACAACTGGTGGAGTTTCATCGCCACCGTGTGGCAAGAGTGCTATCCGAACATTACGGCGAAGATGATGTGGTAACTCAACTACGCAACGGTGATGCCACAGGCGTCAATGCATTGTCATTTCTAACCGCATTCTGAAAGGAAATTACAATGCTTCAGCCAATCATATCGCCGCCACCACCAGAGCAGCCGACTACGGGCCCAGTTGCCGTGGCCAGTCAGGCCCCGGCAGCACCGCCTGCTCTTGCAGTCAGGCGGCGTTGGCTGGAGTTCAAGCAGCCTGTATCCACTAGCAGCAAGCTACTGCTCGGCATCAGTGCATGGATTCTGTTTCTGCTCGGCTGGCACTTGGCTGCAACTAGCGGCACTGAAGCAAATCCACTATTCCCTTCTCCGGTAGATGTTTCGGACTCGCTCTGGAACCTGTTTGCCGAGCGCGGATTTCACAGCGATGTACTGGCCAGCTTACAGCGTATTCTTATCAGCTTCGGTCTTGCGGTCGCTATTGCGGTGCCCACCGGAGTGTTGATGGGCGCCTTCCCTGCAGTCGAGGCTTTCTTCAGTCCTCTAGTGTCCGCCTTCCGCTACCTTCCTGCGCCAGCGTTTATCCCGTTGCTACTTATGTGGCTTGGCACCGGTGACACTCAGAAGATTGCTCTACTTGTACTTGGGGTCATCTGGTTTCTGATCACCCTTGTTTGCGACACCGTCAAACAGACACCGGTGGATTTTATTGAAACCTCCCGGACCCTTGGTGGCTCAAGACGCACCATCCTCTGGACTGTTGTGGTGCCGTCGTCACTGCCAGGCATTGTCGACACCTGCCGACAGATGTTGGCGGTCAGCTGGACGTATCTGGTTATCGCAGAAATTGTCGCCGCCACTGATGGCATTGGCGCCATGATGATGCGCGCCCGGCGCTTTGTTCATGTGGATGACATTATGGCTGGCATTCTTGTTATCGGCGCGCTTGGACTGCTTTGTGACCTGGCTTTTCGCGGCCTGCACTGGCTGATGTTCCCTTACATGCGGCGCCGCTGACGCACTGAAAACTGATCATTCAAAGACCGTTTCCCCGAAGAGGAGTAACACCATGTCAATACCGATACCCAAGACCCTTCGACACTCCCTGCTGTGGCTTGCCACGGCTACCATGCTAGTCGCTTGTAGCGACCCTGAGACACCGACAAGCAAGACCGAAACGCCTCCAGAGCCTCCGGCGAAGGCGGCGGAAGCATCAGAAACCGTCAAGGTGTCGCTGTTTTCCTGGCCCGGGTATGGATTCTGGTTTATTGCCAAGGAGAAAAATCTGGTTCCAGAGCTCAATCTCGACATCCAGATTATCGAAGATCCGTACGAAAGCTTCGGCCTGATGAGTGCGGGGCAGCTGGATATTACCTCTAGCACTGTTGAGTATGGCCCTATCGCAGTTGATAAGGATGTTCCGGTGAAGTTGGTGACCTATACCAACCCTTCCTATGGCACTGACAAAATTATTCTGCGCCCTGAAATTACTTCACCAACGGAGCTGGTGGGAAAAAAGATAGCCGTTCTTGAGGGCGGACTAACTCAGATCTTTATGGGCATATGGCTTGAAGAGAACGGTGTTGGGATCGACGAGGTGGAGTTCGTTAATGTCATTATGGATGAAGCGGTCGGCGCCATGCTCGGCGGTGACGTAGCAGCCGCAGAATTCTGGGAACCCTTTGGCAGCAAGGTATTGGCTGGCATGCCAGGTGCTCAGGTAATGGCCACATCAGCAGAAGAAAAATGGATCAGCACTGCCCTTCTTGGTGATGGCATGTATATGACTTCAGCTCTGCTTGACGATCGCCCTGAAGCCGCAGCTCTGGCAATGAAAGCGTACTTCGCCGCGGTTGACTGGTGGAAGGAAAACCCCGCGGAAGGCAACAAGATTATCGCAGATGCAATCCAGTTCACTGTTGAAGATGTTGAGATGGTGATCGGTGGTGATGGCCAGATCAACAAAGGCGGCATCTGGGTATTCGACAAACAGGAAGCAGGTTCATTTATGGGACTACTGCCGGACGACCTTCCCCTCGGTCTCACTAGCGGCCAGATCGTTCAGCACTGGAATACCACCAACGAGTGGTGGATCAAGTTTGGTCAGGCCACGGAAATGCATGACTGGACCACCGGCGTTGTCACTGCGCCGTTAGAAGCTGTATTGAAGGAGAGCGGCCTGATTACGGAGGCACAATGAACGCCGCACTGGAAATTGAATGCGGCGGACTGGAAGTAGCGCGGCTGGGGAAAATATTCCCCGGTCGCGACAAGCCAGTTATTGCGGTTGAGGATGTAAGCTTTCGCGTTGAGCCCCGTCAGGTGTGCATCCTGCTGGGGCCATCAGGATGCGGCAAGTCGACTATACTGCGCATGATAGCGGGACTGGAACAGCCAAGCAGCGGTGGCATCAGTCTGAATGGCAATCCGGTTGTCGGGCCACACCGGGAACGCGGCATGGTATTTCAGGGCTACACCTCGTTCCCGTGGCTCACTGTGCGGCAAAATGTGGCTTATGGTCTACGCATCAACGGTGATGCCTACGCATTGCGCGAGGGCACCGTCGACCATTATCTGGAACGGGTAGGGCTTAGTCGCTTTGCTGATGCATGGCCTCACCAGTTGTCCGGAGGTATGCGTCAACGGGTTGCTCTTGCCCGGGCGCTCGCCACAACACCCCAGCTATTACTCATGGACGAACCGTTTGGTGCACTTGATGCGGAGACCCGTTGGCAAATGCAGGAATTACTTCTCAATGTTATTCGTAAAGAGCGAATGACAGTTGTGATGGTCACCCACGATGTTGAAGAAGCGCTACTGCTGGGCGATCAGATTGTTTTTCTATCGAGCCATCCAGGGCGTGTGCGCACCATTCTTCATCCCCCCTTTAAGTCTGACGATGCCATCTGCACTCGTGAGTCGCTACGTGCACACTCTGATTATGCACCCATGGAAAGAGACATCCTGTCGATGATGCGCGAAGAAGGTCACAACCACTAGCCAGCCGCTGGGGGGTAGCGGCGCCGTCACGGACGGTTGAGCCAATAGGATGGCGAGCAATTGTGGTTATGCCTTTGAGCCGGTATAACCAGTCGTCAATTCAGGCAACCTCCCAGTCCCCATGACCCAGTCAATGATCAAACAAGTAGACGGCTACTCTGACCCGGCATTTCAGGCAGTAGAGCGCGTGTTTCGTAGTCAGTTACAGAAAACCGCTGGCGGTGGCGCAGTGTGCGTCTATCACCGGGGTAGAAAGGTGGTCGATCTGTGGGGGGGCGTGCGTGATGACCGTGGCAATCCTTGGCAGCAAGATACGCTCAGTGTTTCTTTTTCCACCACCAAGGGTGTCACAGCAACCCTGCTACACCAACTAGTGGCCGAGGGGAAAGTTAATTACGACACCCCCGTATCCCATTACTGGCCGGAATTCGCCGAAAATGGCAAAGCCTCGATCACCGTTCGCGATTTACTGACTCATCGAGCGGGGCTTTATGGCATGCGCTCGCTGAAGCTTTCATTCGAGGACTTGCTTGACTGGGACAGGACCTGTACCGCGCTAGCTGCTGCACCGAGCAACAGGGAAAAGGCACCCTACAGTGTATATCACGCTTTGACTTACGGCTGGCTGGTGGGCGAAGTAATCCGTCGTGCGGGCGGTGACTCAATCACTAACCAGCTACAGGAAAAAATCTCTCTGCCCCTGGGGCTGGATGGCTGCCATATCGGCGTTCCCGATAGCGAGCATCATCGCGTGGCCATGCTGCTCATGGGGCGCCCGGTTGACGAACCACCACGTTCTGCCGGAAAAAAGCCGTCGCTGAGAAAGAAAATTGCCGGCAACCTGCGATCCGGTCTGATTACTTTAAACAAACACGGACTGGCGCCCGATTTTTCGCCATTCGAAGACGCCGTTACCGTACGAGACTTTCACCCACGCAAATTGGTCACCGCTGAGGGCTTGCGTGCTGCCATGCCAGCAGTGAACGGTACCTTTACAGCACGATCACTGGCACGTATGTATGCAGCATTGGCCAACGGCGGCGAACTTGACGGGGTACGGATTCTTGATGCCAATATGCTACCCGTGATCAGCGCCCAGCAAGTTGATACCCTCGACCGGGCATTATTCTCACCGATGCGCTGGAGGCTGGGCTATCACCAACCCTATGTGCTGACCAGACGCAGGCCTCGTCAGGCTTTTGGCCACTTTGGGTTCGGCGGCTCCGGCGCATGGGCCGATCCAACACGCAATCTGTCTATAGCACTCACCGTGAATGCTGGTAGCGGCACCCCCTGGGGGGACATGCGCATACTCAAGCTTGGCGCGGCTGCGCTTAGCGGTGCAAACTCGTTGAGATAGCAGTATCCCTTCATACAAATGGGTCATTTTATTGATTCCATCGATGGTGCTTGAACCAAAGGCCATTGACGGCGATAGTGTGCGCTTTATCAAGACCATCAGGATCGTAACTATGAAGAAGTTGTTTCTTGCCGCCTGCGTTACCGCCCTTTCCAGCTCAGCACTGGCGGAACACAATGTACCTTCAAACTATTCCTATATCGGCCTGCATCTTTCCCAGCATTATTTTGATCTGGGTGGCCATATTGCGCCTGCAGATTTCGATGAAGGACTGATGCCCGGCGCTCAGTTCGGTGTACGCTTCAAAGACCAGTGGTCTATTCAAGGCTGGTGGGGTCAGGGCGATATGGATTTTGAAGCGGGTGGCGGCGATGCCGAGTTTACCCACTACTTTATTTCTGCCCGCCATCACTATAAGGACACACAGTGGCTTGGCTTCGAGCCCTATAGTGGCGCTGCCGTAGGCCAGCTCGAGATAGACGGCAACGAGGAGACGCTCGGCGCCTTTGAGATGGGCTTGCAGCGCGGTTTGCACAGGAATTTTATTATCGATCTGGGCGTGCGTCCGGCTTACAGTTTTGACAATGAGCGCTGGGATGGCGAGGTCTATGCTGCAATCAATTTCGCCATCGGTGGCGACACGGGCAGCAATAGCAGCGCCAGCGAGATGGCCGAAGACAAAGTGACTGAGATGGCCGATGAGGCGAAAGCCGCTATCACAGCCGCTGTCGATAGCGATGGTGACGGCGTGGTTGACGCTCTGGACAAGTGTGCCGACACCAGTGCTGGCAGCAAGGTTGATGAAACTGGCTGCAATGTTGTCCTCACAGAAAATATTCGCGAAACCCTGTATGTGCAGTTTAGTACTGGTGGCAGCACAGTCGCAGAGGCATCTTTCGAAGATATCGGCCGCGTAGCACAGCGTATGCGGGAATTTCCGGACGTGCAGTTACTGCTGGAAGGCCACACCGATAGCTCTGGCGGCGCCGATTTGAATCGCCGTCTGTCCCAGCAGCGAGCCGATGCAGTCAAGCAAGTCCTGATCGAGCGCTTCAATATCGACGGCAGCCGTATTGATGCGGTTGGTCGCGGCGAGGATGCACCGGCATTTAGCAATGACACCGCTGACGGACGCGCCAAGAACCGTCGGGTAGAGGCGGTACTGCAAGCACAGAAAACCGTGACCCAGTAGCACTGAGCGGAACACCGCTCGTCACAGCAAAGGCAGCCGGCAGACGCCGGCTGCCTTTTTTATTCCAGCCCCTTCCAGCTGCGCTACGCCAACCCCAGCCCCTACCCGCGGACTCACACACCCCCTACAATGACCCCCAATAATCAGCGGGGAAGTCCATGAGCCTTCAGTTCAGCAAGATGCACGGCCTTGGCAATGATTTTATGGTCATCGATGGCGTGCGTCAGAATCTGCCATCCACAGGGCTACCGCTGTCTGCGGAGCGTATTCGTACGCTGGCTGATCGCCACTTCGGCATCGGCTTTGACCAGCTATTAGTGGTCCAGCCAGCGGCTGCTCCCGGGGTGGATTTCCGCTACCGGATCTTCAACGCCGACGGCTCTGAGGTGAATCAGTGCGGTAATGGCGCACGCTGCTTTGCCCGCTTCGTGCGAGATCAGGGCCTGACTGACAAGGACTCCATTCAAGTTGAAACCGCCGCAGGTCAAATGACGCTGAACCTGACCGACGATGGTCAGGTAACCGTAGACATGGGGGCGCCCCGCTGGGCCCCCAAAGATATTCCGCTGAATGCCAGCGAGGAATCTGACAGCTACTTCATTGTCGCCGGCAGTCAGGCATTTGAGGTCGGCGCCGTTGGCCTTGGCAATCCCCACTGTGTCCTGCTGGTGGAGAACGTGGATACCGCGCCAGTGGCGAGCGTTGGCCCTCTACTGGAGAGCCACGGTGACTTCCCTGAGAGGGTCAACGTCGGCTTTATGCAGATCGTCGATCGCGGCCATATCCGCCTGCGCGTCTTCGAGCGCGGCTCGGGAGAGACTCTGGCCTGCGGCTCTGGTGCTTGCGCAGCAGTGGTGGTCGGTCAGCGGCGCGGCTTGCTCGATGACACCGTGCAGGTGGACTTGCCTGGTGGCAGGCTATCGATTAGCTATACGGGCAAGGGCGGCATTCAGATGACAGGCCCGGCGGCGCACGTCTATGATGGCCGCATTGATATCTAAGGGGACTCGAGGATGAGTGAGGAACACGCCACCAGCGCCGAGCAGGTTACCGCCTGGTTGCGCCACCACCCGGATTTTTTTCAGGGCAGGCCGGACCTGCTCGAATTGATGCTTCTTCCAGATCCTCGTGGCAAGGCCGTATCCCTGCTGGAGCGGCAGGCCAGCATCCTCCGTGACCGCAACACCGAGCTGCGTGAACGCCTCAATGCTCTGCTCGATATCGCCCGCGAGAACGACAGCCTGTTCGAGAAGACTCGCCAGCTCACCCTGAAACTGATCGAAGCCAAAGGCCTGGAGCCGCTGTGCAAAGCACTGGTAGATAGCCTGAAGAGCCAGTTTGGCTCCGACGCCGTAACCCTGCTGATCTATGATCGGGATATTTCTATTGATGGAGCGCTACGCGAGCATGTCCGCGTGGTCGACAGCAGCGCCCTGCACGATGCTCTACAAACACTGCTGCGACAGGGCAATGCTGTGTGCGGGATATTGCGCGACGATGAAGTCCGCGAGCTGTTCCCCCGGCATGCAGACGATGTGAAATCTGCCGCCATGGTGCCGCTGGACTTTCAGGGCCGTCAGGGCCTGCTGGCCATCGGCAGCTTTGATGAGCACCACTTCCGTAGCTCCCTCGGCACCCTGTTCATTACCCATCTGGGCGATGTCATTGCCCGGCGTCTGGCGGACACCCTGCGTGACTCGCGCCGTCTTGAAGCCAAGCGTGCCTGAGCTGCCCGCGTCGCTCGCCCAGCCCATTGAGGCCTTCGCCAAACACATTGGCAGCGAGCGACGTCTTTCGCCCCACACCCTGAGTAATTACCAGCGCGACCTGCAGCAAACTGCGGCACTTTTGCAGGAGCGCGGCCTGTGTGACTGGTCGGCGGTCACCCAGCACGACGTACGGGCACTGGTAGCCACATGGCATCGGCGCGGCAAAGGTGGCACTTCGATTCAGCGCATGCTGTCATCATTGCGCACTTTCTATAGTTTCCTGCTGCGCGAAGGGCTGGCCAGCGACAATCCCGCTGGCGGTATCCGCGCGCCCAAAAGTGCAAAACGTTTGCCGAAAACTCTGGATCAGGAGCAGGTCGGTCATCTGCTTGATAGCAATGGCGAGAACGACCCATTGGCACTGCGCGATCAGGCCATGATGGAATTGATTTATTCCTCTGGCCTGCGGCTTGCAGAGTTGGTCAGTCTGGATATGGACACCATCGACCTCCGTGATGGTGAAATGGTAGTAACCGGCAAGGGCTCAAAGGCCCGTTTACTACCTGTCGGGGCTCCAGCCATTACCGCTGTGCGCGAATGGATTAAACAGCGCCCGTCTCTGCTCAAAGACCCCCATGAAAAGGCCCTGTTCGTGAATGCGCGGGGCAATCGCGTTTCAACTCGCACGGTGCAGCAGCGTCTGGCGCGGGCCGCCAAACTGCGCGGCCTCGGTCAGCACCTGCATCCGCATATGCTGCGACATTCATTTGCCACACATATGCTTGAGGCCAGCGGGGACTTGCGCGCCGTACAAGAGTTGCTTGGCCATGCCAATCTGTCGACCACGCAAATCTATACCCATCTCGACTTTCAGCATCTGGCCAGCGTTTATGATGGTGCGCACCCGCGGGCGCAGCGGAAGAAATAATTCCACTCAGGGGTTCATCAGCACCCGGGCAAAAACACTTTTCAGATATTCCGTCTCCGGAATTGCCGGATGGATGGGGTGATCCTCGGCCTGCCCCTCGGTAGCAAACACCTGCACAAAGCGATCAATATGACGACCGCTTGAGCGCACCACGTCCATAAGCTGATCACGGGACAGATGCATGGAGCACGAGGCGCTCACTAACACACCGCCGGGCTCCACCAGACGCATGGCCAGCTCATTGATGGCATGGTAGCCGGCCAAGCCATTTTTAAAATCCTTTTTCCGTTTGATAAATGCAGGAGGATCGATAACAACCACATCGAACCGCTGACCCTGCAGGATCAGCTCTTTCATGGCCGCATTAGCCTCCATGGCCAGCGTTATCATGCGATCCGCCACACCGTTAAGTTCGGCATTGCGCTGAACAAACTCCATCGCCCGTGCCGACGAATCTACGCAGGTTACCGATGAGGCGCCATGGGCAGCAGCCAACACGCCCCAGGCTCCGCAATAGGAAAACACATCCAGCACTCTGGCGCCGGCCACCAATGGCAGAATCCGGCGACGTGCCGCCCGGTGATCGTAAAACCAACCTGTCTTCTGCCCTTCTTCCAGTGGCGCGTAATAATTAACACCATTTTCGTTAAGCAGCACTTCAGCCGGCAGCTCGCCTTTCAGTGCCTGAACCATAGAGCTCAGGCCTTCCTGCTCGCGCACCGCGCTTTCGCTTTTGACGACGATATTTTTCGGCTGATAAAGACGATCCAATGCCTGCGCAATATCCTCAAGCACCGCATCCATGCCAGCGGTGCCGGACTGGATCACGAACGTGTCATTGAAACGATCAATCACCAGACCGGACAAACCATCACCATCGCCAAACACAGCACGGTAACAGCCGCCTGCAAACAGTGACTCGCGCAGACTAACAGCTTGGGCAATCTGCTTTTCAAGAAAGGCACGATCCAGAGACTGGTTCGGATCTCGAGAAAAGAGGCGCGCACAAATTAACGAATGGGGATTGGCATAGGCTCGGCCAAGAGGTTTGCCGCGACTATCCTCAACCACTACCTCGCCACCTGGAGCAAGGACCTTTAGAGGCGTGGCAGCTGTATCCACCTCATTGGAATAGACCCATAGATGGCCACTACGGATGCGCCGCTCTTCGCCGCGCTTGAGTCTCAACACCGGAACTGCCATGAAATTCACCCGTAGCAGCGGCTTGCGCCGCTTATGTAATTACGCCGGCTTCCAGACCAGATTCAGCTCACGAGCTGCACGCACGTCATCAAGGCGGCGCACCGGCTGACTGTAGGGGGCACCTTTTACCAGCTCCGGACTCTCCCGAGCCTCTTCGAGGATCTTCGCCATGGCGTCGATAAACTCGTCGAGAGCTTCCTTGGTTTCTGTCTCCGTGGGCTCAATCAGCAGACACTCTGGCACCAGCAGCGGGAAGTAGGTGGTCGGTGCATGCTGGTTATAGTCCAGCAATCGCTTGGCCACATCCATCGCCGATACATCAAATGCCTTGGACTCCTTCGCCAGAGTGATGATGAATTCATGGCTGGCGCGACGCTCTGGGTAAGCGGCGGTATAGCCCACCTGCTGCAAACGCTTGAGCATATAGTTGGCTGCCAGCGACGAATACTCGCCAACCCGCAACATCCCCTCACGACCGAGCGCACGGGCATAGTAGTAGGCTCGCAGCAATACACCGGCGTTACCCATAAATGCGGAAAGGTGTCCGATGGTTTGTGGCAAGTCAGCGTCGCTGAGCCAGCGATAGCTGTCACCATCCTGACCAACAATTGGCGTCGGCAGGAACGGCTTCAAACGCTCTGACACTCCCACCGGACCGGCGCCAGGACCACCGCCTCCGTGCGGAGTAGCAAAGGTCTTGTGCAGATTCATGTGAATCACATCAAAGCCCATGTCGCCTGGGCGCACCTTGCCAAGAATAGCGTTAAGGTTGGCACCGTCGTAATACAGCAGGCCACCAGCCTCGTGTACCGCTTTGGCAATTGCTTCAATCTGCCGCTCGAACACACCACAGGTTGAAGGGTTGGTCATCATCAAGCCGGCGGTCTGCGGACCACAGGCAGCTTTTAGAGCTTCAAGGTCAACGTCGCCGCTGTCGTTTACTGGCACCTCACGGACCTTGTAACCACACATCACGGCGGTGGCGGGGTTGGTACCGTGGGCTGCCTCTGGCACGAGGATTTCTGTACGCGCGTGATCTTTACGAGCTTCGTGATAGGCACGAATCATGGCGACACCGGCGAATTCCCCCTGAGCCCCCGCCATCGGCGTCAAAGACACCCCCTTCATGCCAGTTACTTCTTTGAGAAACTCCTGCAGCTCGAACAGGCAGGCAAGATAGCCCTGGCTGTGACTTTCCGGGGCCAACGGGTGGCGCTTGAGGAAGCCCGGCAGCATGGCAGCACGGTTGGCACCGCGAGGGTTATATTTCATGGTGCAGGAACCGAGCGGATAGAACTGCTTGTCAATAGCAAAGTTCTTGCTCGACAGATTGGTGTAATGACGCACCACCTGCAGCTCGGACACCTCCGGCAGCATCGGCTTGCTGTGCCGGCGCAGACCTGCCGGCAGATCACTCAGTTTGTCATCGGCCACAGGCTTCGGTGCCTGAGAGAAAGCACGACGACCGGCCTTCGACACATCAAAAATCAATTGGGCGTCACGGTTCATGCCAACACCTCCGCCAGCGCGGCTGCATACTGTTCGATTTCATCCTGCGTACGCACATCGGTAGCGCAGATCAGCACCGCATTATCAAAGCCATAGGCCGGCGCCAGCGAATAACCGCCAAGAATGTTTTTTGCCGCCAGCGCTTTCAGGGTCAGGTTGGCGGACTGGGGCAGTTCAATCACTACCTCATGAAAAGTCGCGCTAGAAAAACGACGCGTCACGCCCTTGATTGCGCAAAGCTTTTCGGCCAGAAAATTAGTATTGGCATGGCAATGGCCGGCAACGCTAGCCAGGCCATCAGCACCGAGCAACGACATATAGATCGTCGCCGCCGTCATCGCCAGGCCCTGATTAGTGCAGATGTTCGAGGTCGCCTTGGAGCGGCGAATATGCTGCTCACGGGCCTGTAAGGTCAGAGCAAAGCCCGGCTTGCCGTCCATGTCCACGGTACGACCAATGATTCGGCCCGGCATCTGCCGGACGTGCTGCTGCTTACAACACATAAAGCCAAAGTACGGGCCACCGGAAGAAAGCGGCACACCGAGCGGCTGTCCTTCACCAACAACAATATCAACGCCATCTTCGCCCCACTCGCCCGGCGGCTTGAGCAACGCCAGCGAGGTTGGATTAACTACAGCAATCACCAACATATTGTTGGCATGGGCCCAGTCAGTTAGTGCATCAACATCTTCCAGGCAGCCAAAGAAGTTAGGCTGAGCGATAACCAGCGCCGCATAATCTTCACCAGCGTACTGCGCCAACGCATCCACCGAAGTGACGCCACGCTCGTTGCAGAACGGCACCTCCTCGATGGTCACACCCTGATTGGTGACAATATCGCGAGTGGCTCGACGGTATAGCGGATGCACAGCAGTGGGCATTAGCACCCGACTCGTCTTGGACTTACGGTTGGCGCGCAATGCCATAAGCACCGCTTCCGCCAGACCAGAGGCGCCGTCATAAACGGAGGCATTGCTCACATCCATGCCGGTCAGATGCGCAATCATCGACTGGTATTCGTAAATGGTCTGCAGCGTCCCTTGACTCGCTTCAGCCTGATACGGGGTATAGGCAGTGTAGTACTCACCGCGCGTGGCAACTTCCCAGACCGCCGCAGGAATATGATGCTCGTAAGCACCAGCACCGATAAAACAGACCGCGCCTTCATCCTGTCTGGCTCGTGCAGACATCAATGCGGTCACTTCCATTTCCGTCAGGCCATCCGGAAGCTTCTCCAGCGCTCCAGCTTTCAGATGGGCGGGAATTTCGTCGAACAGATCTTCAATACGCGCAACGCCAATGGCGTCGAGCATGACCTGCACATCATCCGGGGTGTGGGGGATATAAGGCATGGGTAATCCGTGTTGGATAACATGATGAAAGCCTCCCCGCGAAAGCGGGGAGGAAAACCTGTCGAATCAGGCGTCTTCTTCGAGCTGCGCGGCGTAGTCTTCTGCGCCAAGCAAGTCTTCCAGTTCAGCCTTGTCACTCAGTTTGATCTGGTATAACCAGCCGTCGCCGTAGCAGTCCTGGTTGACCAGCTCAGGGCTATCACTCAGGGCTTCGTTAACGGCAATGATCTCACCTGATACCGGCGCATAAATATCGGATGCAGCTTTTACAGATTCCACCACGCCGGTTTCATCGCTGGATGCAACAACCGCCCCAACATCGGGCAGCTCAACATAAACCAGATCGCCCATGGCTTCCTGGGCATGCTCGCTGATACCGACGTAGGCGGTGCCGTCATCTTCCAGACGAATCCATTCGTGGCTTTTGGCGTAACGCAGCTCGGCGGGGATGTTGCTCATTGTTCTGTCCTTTAGTGGCGGTTTTGGTGCGTTCTTTGGATTTTTGTGCGGCCAGTGCCGCAATTACAGAATCTTGAAAACCTGCTTTCCGTTTCTGACAAATGGTGGCCGAACAATCTTTACCGGTAACCGCTTGTTGCGAATTTCAACTTCAGCATCGCCTCGGCTACCCGCTGGCAGTCGAGCCAAAGCAACGGAAAGACCCAGAGTCGGCGAAAAAGTACCGCTGGTGATTTCGCCTTCGCCATTGGCTGTAAAAACTTTTTGGTGGGCGCGCAGGACGCCTTTTTCTTCCATCACCAGGCCAACCAGAACCTGATGACCTTTGATTTGCTGGGCCTCTAACGCGGCGCGACCAATGAAATCCCGATCGTTAAACACCAGTGTCCAGCCCATACCGGCCTCCAACGGAGTAACAGACTCATCCATGTCATTGCCGTACAGGTTCATGCCAGCTTCAAGCCGCAGGGTATCGCGCGCGCCAAGCCCACATACCGCAATGCCGGCAGCGCGCAATTTTTCCCACAGCGCGACGGCTTGATCGCCAGGCAGAATAATTTCAGCACCATCTTCACCGGTATAGCCGGTACGCGCTAATAACCAGTCGCCGCTTTCAACAAAGTGAAAAGGTTTCAGGGCCAACAGAGTATCCGCGGCCGGCAGTAGTGGCTTGGCAAGCTGCAGCGCTTTCGGCCCCTGAATAGCAATCATCGCCAAGGCCGGCTGCTCGCTAATAGCCACATCAAAACCCGCAGCCTGCTTTTCCATCCAGGCCAGATCCTTTTCACGAGTGCCGCAGTTCACCACCAGGCGATAATCGTTGTCTCGACGGTAAACAATCAGATCATCGACAACGCCGCCATGCGGGTTGAGCATGCCGGAGTACAGCGCCCGTCCCTGCTCGATTCGATCCACATCATTAGCCAGCAGATGGCGCAGATACTCACGCGCACCGGCGCCAGCCACATCCACTACGGTCATGTGCGATACATCAAACATGCCTGCACAACGACGTACCTGATGGTGCTCCTCAATCTGCGAACCATAATTGATCGGCATGTCCCAGCCGCCGAAATCGACCATCTTGCCGCCTGCGGCCAAGTGAGCGTCATAAAGGGGAGTGCGGTGACCCATGGAAGCCTGCATACCGGTAGCTTGATGAGGCAGGCATTCTACAACGAATGCCGGCCCCGGTCATGGCAGCCATGACCGCTGGGTCAGCGAGTCCGCTTCATTAAAAGATATACCGGGAGCAGGCCTACGATAACCAGGGTCAGCGCAGGCAATGCTGCCCGGGACCACTCGCCCTCTGAGGTCATCTCAAAAACCCTCACCGCCAGAGTATCCCAGCCAAACGGCCTGAGCAGTAAGGTTGCCGGCATTTCCTTCATTACATCGATTAGCACTAACAATAGCGCCGACAACACCCCTGGAGTGAGCAGTGGCAGCCAAACTCGGCGCACCGTTTCTGCCGGCGTTGCCCCCAGCGTTCGGGCCGCCTCGAGCAGTCGCGGGCGAATACGTTCAAAGGCCGCCTCAATGGGGCCATAGGCTACGGCGAGAAAGCGCACCGCATAGGCCAGCACCAGGGCAAACAGGCCGCCGATCAACACCGCCCCACTATCGAATCTGGTATCAAGCCAACGATCGATTGCCGCAAAACTAAGCATGATGCCAACTGCCAGCACCGAGCCCGGCATGGCGTAGCCCACCGTCGCACCACGAACCGAGGCGCTGGTAAGCCAGTGATTGCGGGTGCGTTTGACGTAACCAAGGAACACCGCAACCAATACGGTTACTAGCGCCGCGCCGGCGCCCAACGTAAGCGTATGCCCGACCAGTCCCCAATAGCGGGAATCAAAATCTCTGGCCCCGGTATTAATCACCCAATAGAGCAAGCGCGACACCGGAATGGCAAAGGCCAGCAAAAACACGGCAGCTGCATAGAGAAACAGCAGCCACTGCTTTGATCGTCTGGGGCGAGCTCGTTTCAGGCGTCTGGCAGCTTGCTGCTCATAGCGCGCACGACCGCGGCCAGCGCGCTCCACTAGCAAACTCACCAGAACAAAGAGCAGAAGCAGTGATGCCAACTGGGCCGCTGCATTCAGGTTATAAAAGCCGTACCAGCTTTTATAAATGGCAGTGGTAAAGGTATCGAAATTGAACACCGATACCGCACCGAAATCAGCCAGGGTCTCCATCAACGCCAGCGCCAGTCCGGCAGCAATGGCGGGGCGCGCCATGGGCAGCGCCACGCGCCAGAATGCCGCCAGTGGCGACAGGCCAAGAATCCGCGCCTGCTCCATCAGGGTCCGCCCCTGAGCAAGGAACGCAACCCGCGCCAGCATATAGACGTAGGGATAGAACACCAGCGACAAGGTCAGGATAACCATGACCGGCTGACGCGCACTGACGCCGTCAAAAAATGGCAGCCAGCCACGCAGTGCGGACTGCACCGGCCCGGCATAATCGAGTAAATCAAGGGCAACAAAAGCGAGCACATAGGCCGGCACGGCCAGCGGTAGCAGCAGCGCCCAATCGAAAAACCGGCGCCCGGGGAACTCCAGAGTTGCAGTAATCCACGCCAGGCTGACGCCAAGCACCAACACCCCGGCGCCGACACCAAGCACAAGCAGAAGAGTATTGCCAAGCAGACTGATCAACACCGTGTCAGCGAGATGACGCCATACTTCGGATTCGTCCCCCAACCAGGACAAACCAAGCACAGCAACCGGGAACAGCACTGCCAAGGCAAGCAACAGCGCTACCAAGGTCAGCGGGTCAAGCCGGGGCATGACCCGGCGCGGCAACGATAACGTTAAAGCAGACAACCCTTACCCCACAAACGGCAACACCCGCCGAGGCGGGTGCGCAGTGAACTGTGTTGATTAACGATAGCCGGCACGATCCATCAGTTTGACCGCCTGCACCTGGCGACTGCCAGCGACTGATACATTCAGGTCATCACCTTGGAACTCCCCCCAGCCGGTTACCAAACCGGTGGGCGATACTGCAGGGTTTACCGGGTATTCCAGATTCTGCTCCGCCAGCACACGCTGGGGCAACTCCGTGGACATCCACTCCATCAACCGGATGGCCTCTTCCGAGTGCGGTGCATGTCTGGTCAGACCAATACCGGAAATATTGATATGCACACCGCTGGTACCCTGATTGGCCCAGAACAGTGCCAATGGCAGGTCGGGTTTATCGGTGATCAATCGGCCCAGGTAGTAGGTATTGACGATACCCACATCACACTGCCCCGCGGCAATAGCTTCCATCAATGCGGTATCGTTGGAGAATACATCGGTGGCCAGATTCTCAACCCAGCCACGAACGATCTGTTCTGCCTGCTCTTCACCATGGCGCTCGATCAGAGTGGCGACCAGAGACTGGTTATACACCTTCTTGGAAGTGCGCAGGCACAGGCGGCCCTTCCACTGTGGCTCTGCCAACGCCTCGTAAGTGCTCAACTCTTCCGGCGCCACCCGCTGGGTGTTGTAAACCAGAGTGCGCGCACGCACGGTCTGGCCAAACCAGCGATTCTCACTATCGCGCAGGTTGGCAGGAACATTGGCACTCAGCACCTCTGATGATACCGGCTGGAACAGACCCTGCTCGGCAGCTTGCCAAAGGTTGCCAGCATCTACAGTAATCAGCAGGTCCGCCGGGCTATTGCTGCCTTCCGCAGCAAGACGGGTAATCAGGGCGCCGTCATCATCCGTGGTATAGCGCACCTTGACCCCGGTTTCCTTGGTGTACAGGTCGAATACCGGGCGTATCAGATGATCCTTGCGGGAGGTATACACCACCACCTCCGGCTCCTTCGGAGGCTCCGAACAGGCCACCAGCCAACCAGCCAGTAGAGAAACAGCGAGAGATCGGATGACGATGCGCATTGCAGTACTCCGGATGACAACAGTAATAATAATGGTTCTCATTATCTATATCTGCAGATGGATTTCAAGCACTCGCATTGTCACCCTTCACTGACACACCGACGCTGACCCGTATCAACAAAAAGGGCGGCCTGGTGGCCGCCCTTTCTTGATCCTGAACGTGGTTCAGTCGTTGACGATGACAAAGTCAAAGTCCGGATCCCCTCCACCCGGATTGGATGCCACCAGTGTCACCACATCCCCCCCGGCCAGCGCCACATTTGCCAGATCTATGGCCACCGAGTAATTGTCGCCCGGCTGCGGCACCGCTACGCGGACATCATAGTTGGCCGGCGCGAGGCGCAAGTACGAGGTGATTTCCTGATATTCAAATGCAGGCAGAGTTGGGTCCCTATCGCCTACTTCAATGCTCTCGACGGTTACTGCATCAGCCGTAGGCGTAACAAACACAGCGACGGTGCCGGCCAGTGAGGCGGCATGGATAGCCCGCAGGCGCACCTCCGTGGCCACAGGACGACGATCGTCCTCACCGAGCAGCAAGGCCAGGTCCGGGTCGCCGACCCCTGGCAGGTCCCCGGCCGCAATTGCGGTGTAGTAGCTGCCGGACTTTAATTCAATGTCGCTGACTTCAATCGGCGCGCCCACAGCACCGGCGCCATCAGCATTTACCCGAACGACATAATCAGTTGCAGGATCCAGATCCGGCACGCTGGTTTCGCTACGAAAGCCGATGCTGCCAACGATTTCCGCATTGTCCAAAGCCAGCTCCACCGATGAAGCAAATACCTCCGCCGGACCAACACCGGAAGCAGCATGAACCACCCTAACTTCCGCCGGCATATTCTCATCAGCGATAACAAAATCTGTATCCGCGTCACCCGTGGATACCAATAACTTTACCGGCGAGCCAGGACTAAAACTATCGACAGCAACAATCAGCAAATCAGCACCGCCCGGAAGCGTGATAGTCCCGGAATCAAAAACCACCGCATCACTATCGGCTGGTGTAATGCGGATCCGATAATCCCCGGCGAATACTGTCTGCGGATCCGTGAACTCACGCAAATTAAACGTGGTCAAAGGCGTCGCACCAAGCAGATCAGCTTCTGGAGCGGTGACATAAACACTGACCCCCGCAGGCGCCGCATCGTCAGCCTTCACGGAGGCATGGACCACCTGCACGCGAGTGCTGTCCGAAGCGACCTTTTCACGCATGGTCTCTACCAGCAACGGGGCAAACTCCTGATCGCCGGCGCCACCCACATTACCCATGGCAACCACAGTGGTAATTTGATCTTTGTTCAGAAGAATATTGGTGGGCGCAAGCACTTCGCTAACGGAACCGTCCGCCAATATGCCATCCACCGAAACCGAATAGGTGGCGTCACGAACCCGCACAATTGACGACGCTTCGGAGTAATTCAACTGCTGCGCAGCAGCCAACGGCCCTCCATTAACATTAATATTCACAGCTGGCGCATTGCCTGAGGCGTGAACGACCCGTAAATCTGCACTTGAAAACGAACTATCGCCACCACAACCTGCCACCAATGCGGCACTTAGCATGACGCCGGCGGAGGTCCATCTTTTCCATACCTTCATTGCCGTTCTCCTTTCTGATTTGCTGATTGGATGGCGCAATTTCTACTTCGCCGCGTCAAGCGAAAGTCAATTGCACGATCCGAAATAAATAAAATACAAAACTGCGACAAACCCGTGATTATCGCGTGAGAAATTCAACTGCGAGCAGATTGGGGAGCATCATCAAAGCGGCCCAGCGCCTGAGCTGCAAGCAGGCCCTTCAGCATCGAGTGACGATTCACCAGCGACATGCCAGTGTTACGGAAAAATCGGAATGCTGGCGAGCGCTGTTCAAACAGAACTTTGAAACCGCGCATGGCCGCAACCACCGACGCATTATGACCGCGACGTCGCCGTTGATAGCGTTGCAGCAAAGCCAGCGAAGACCAGTCGCGCCCGGACTCTATGGCGCGGCCAATTTCTTCTGCAAGAACAGCTGCATCAAGCAAGCCCAGATTAATTCCCTGGCCGGCCAATGGATGGACTACGTGAGCGGCATCTCCAATCAACGCAAGCTCCGGGCAAACGTAGTCGCCGGCATGAAGGTCATGAATCGGAAACGCCAGTGGCTCGCTAACCAACTGAAGATCACCCAGCCAGGCTTGGCTTGCCTGTGTCACAGCATGGGAAAAACTCCCCGGGGACTGCTCCATCAACTGCGCGGCACGATCCGGCCATAGGGACCAAACCAGCGAGCACTGATGGCCGTCTCCATATAGCGGCAACAACGCAAGCGGGCCACTGTCGAGGAACGCCTGTCGGGCACAGCTATCATGGGGCACAGCACTGTGCAAAGTGGCGACAACGGCAACATGACCGGTATCCCGAGAAGGCGCAGAAAGGCCAGCGGCACTGCGCACCATTGAGCGCGCGCCATCAGCACCAACTAGCAAACGACAATCAATGACCTGCCCGTCTGCCAACTCAACCCGCCACCCCTGCTCACGCCGGCCGACACTGGCAACCCGGCAATCACTGCGCCAGTCAATTCGACAAGCTGCGCGACAGAAATCGAAAATTGCCGCAACCACGCTATCATTTTCTACCAGCGTACCGAGGTGACTGGCAGCAGCGTCGGCAGCACTAAAATGCACCTCACCAGTGCCATCGCCATCACGCACCTCCATCTTGTCATAGGGCTGCAGACGATGGGCTGGCATGTTCTTCCAAACACCCACTGAGCGGAGCAAACGCTCACTGGTTTCTGTCAGCGCTGAAACCCGCGCAGCAGGCGCGCCCGTTGGCATTTGTGGTTCGGGCGCGCCGTCAAGAAGAACGATATCCAATGATTGCTCTGCAAGCGCGGCGGCCAGCATCCCACCTGCCATGCCACCACCTACAATGACAATATCAACACTATGCGGCACGGCGTTTTTTCTTCATCAACTTTTCAATTTCCGCCACAGACTTGGGCACGCCATCGGTGAACACTTCACACCCCTTGCGCGTCACCGCCACATCATCCTCGATACGAACACCGATGCCACGCCATTTGCTGGCAACACTGCTATCATCAGGTGCGATATATATCCCCGGCTCCACCGTCATCACCATGCCGGGCTCCAGAACCCGCCACTCATCGTGCACCTTGTAATCACCAACATCATGCACATCAAGACCAAGCCAGTGCCCAGTGCGGTGCATGTAAAAGCGACGATAGGCCTCTGTTTCAATCAGCTCGCTTACCTCCCCCTTGAGCAAGCCCAGGTCTTTCATTCCCTGGGTCAGCACCTGCACAGCAGCCTCATGGGGGCTATTCCAATGTTTTCCCGGCTTCACCTGCTCAATAGCCGCCAACTGCGAGGCAAGCACCACCTCATAGACGGCCTGTTGCTCAGCTGAAAATTTTCCATTCACCGGGAAAGTACGGGTGATATCCGAGGCGTAGCAATGAAACTCAGCGCCAGCATCAACCAGCACTAGATCGCCGTCTTTGAGCTTCTGGTTGTTATCCACGTAATGAAGAATGCAGCCATTACGCCCGCCACCGACAATGGTCGGATAGGCCGGCGCGCGCGCTCCGTGGCGCATAAACTCGTGCAGATACTCCGCCTCAAGCTGATATTCGTACATGCCCGGCTCAACCACCTGCATAGCACGAACATGGGCCGCCGCGGCAATTTCCCCCGCACGACGCATGACTTTAATTTCAAGTGAACTCTTAAACAGACGCTGGTCGTGCAGAAAGTGGTTCAGGGCAAGAAACTCACCCGGCGGATGGGCGCCACTGCGCACTTTGGCCCGGATGCTATTCACCCAGCTCATTACCTGCCGATCAAATTCCGGATCTCGCCCCATGTCGTAGTAGACACGGTCACGGCCCTCAATAAGGCCAGGCAAAATTTCATCAATATCAGAGATTGGAAAAGCATCATCAGCGCCAAAGTCCTTTACCGCACCCTCCGGCCCTCTGCGATAGCCATGCCAGGTTTCCATTTCCCGGTCACGCTCGCGGCAGAACATAACAAACTCGCCATGTTCACGGCCTGGAATCAGCGCCATCACAGCTTCAGGCTCAGGAAAACCGGACAGGTACCAGAAGTCACTGTCCTGACGGTAAGCATGGTCGATATCGCGATTGCGGCGCCGCTCCGGGGCAGCCGGCAAAATCACGATACTGTTTTCTTCCATGTTATCCATCAGCTCACGCCGACGGCGGGCGAATTCCTGGCGGGAAATCATTGTTTTTACCTCAATGCTTGGTCACAGAAGCGTCGCTCTTGGCCGGAGCTCTCGCTTTAAGCTGCCATTCAGTGAACACCATCAGCGCAGCCATGCGGCAATGCTCCGTCACTTGAGACAGCAGTGCTTCTTCTTCCTCTCCGTCGCCATCCGGCACATCCACCTGACTGACCGCCGCCAGATCGGCAATCGCTTCCTGCAGGGACGGTGCCAGCTCTGCATCCTTGACCCCGGCCGAACCAGTGCCAAAGCCCGTCAGGAACCCCTCACACCATTGCCCCAGGGCGGCTACCCGCAGGGCCAGCTCCTCGTCATCATCTGGCAGCAGCAGCGACAGATCCAGCCCGTCGCCGTCAAAAGCGGATACCGCCTGATCACGCAGCTGCACCAGTAGATCAGCTGCCCGTGCTGGCCAGTTGTCGGTTAGGTCCACATGGCTAGCCAGCACACCGAGCAATTCCGGCGCTTCGGTCTCGATGCCCGTGCTGAGCAGGCCACATATCAAGCCATGCAGCTCAGACGGGCTATGGCGGACACTGGCATGGCTAAGTGCCTCGGCCAGTGGTTGAAACAGGTCGCTATCGGTATCAGTCATGATCACACTTGATAAGAAATGTTGAAAAGGTCGCTAACTGTTTGGCGGCAAAGCAGAATCCGCGTTGACCGGCCGCAGACGCGTGTCTATAGTCTGAGGTCAGGGGATTCTCCGCAGGATAATAACCATAGGCGAACAGTTTGCCATTTGCCATGACCACGGAACAGCAGCTTCAACAACTTGAACAACGCATCGAGGAACTGGTGAGTATCAGTGCCCGGTTGCGCCGTGAGAATCAGGCCATGCAGGTGCGTGAGCACAAGCTGATGGAAGAGCGCGCCGACCTTCTGAAAAAAAATGATGCGGCCAAATCCAAGGTCGAAGCGATCATTTCCCGACTCAAATCACTGGAGCAGGAGCCATGAGCGAACCCTCTTCAGTGCTGGTTCATTTGCTCGATAAGGAGTTCCGTGTTGCCTGCCCGGCAGAGGAAAAGGAAAACCTTATTCGCGCCGCCCGCCACCTCGACGAGAAAATGCGTGAGGTGCGCTCCTCGAATGTACTGGGACTTGAGCGCATTGCGGTGATGGCCGCCCTGAACCTGGCCCACGACCTCCTGCTTGCAAAAGGTGAGCTGTCCCAACAGCAGGATGGCGGCGACCGCGTCGGACGCCTGCTCGATCGTGTAGAGGCAGAACTGGCAGCGCTGCGCGATATCTGATTTCGGCCCGCCCGGACAGCTCTCAATCTGCAAACGACTGCGCTATACTACTTCAGGTGTTCTCTGGTTTGTGCGCCAGCCAGGCTATGTCCCTGAGCCGATGCTTTATCCCCCGGGGACGAATATGGTGGCACTGTGTGCATGTCCGCTGCGGCGGAAAGCCTGACGTTCCACTTGCCGTCTCCACCTTGAACCCTTGGGTTCAAGGACCAGGCCGGCAGCGGCTCTACCGGAGGGTGCCTTTAATTCTTCAGCGTCGGGCCGGATGCCCGAAAGCAGGTTTTCTGATGGCTCTGTCCGCCGCCGAGCAGCAACGACGTCAGCAGTTGCGGCGAGACATGCGCAGTCGCCGGCAAGCCCTCTCTCCTAAAGAACAACGGGCCGCCTCTAATCGGCTGGCACACAATCTTTGCAACCTGTTAATGATTCGCCGGGCACGCAGGGTCGGTGTCTATCTGGCCTCTGATGGTGAGCTCGATCCACTGCCCGCATTGCTGACCTCGGACAACCCGCCTCGCACCTTGTATTTGCCGATCTTGCCCCGCCATGCGGACGCAGCCCTGCACTTCGCTCCCTGGGCTCCGGGAGAAGTGCTTGTTGCCAACCGCTATGAAATTGGGGAGCCGACCCTGAAGCACAAAAGCCTTGCCCCGCTATGGAGTCTGGATGTATTGCTGATGCCATTGGTAGCTTTTGATCAGGCGGGAAACCGGCTGGGAATGGGCGGAGGGTTCTACGACCGGGCCTTGGCCAATTTGATTCGCCAGCCCAAAAGGCCCCACCTGATTGGCGTGGCCCATGCCTTTCAAAAAGTTAAATCACTGCCTGCAGCGCCTTGGGATCAACCGCTGGACGATGTGATTACCGACTAACAATCGGTGCGAACTGCCCACCCGCCAGCGGGTCTGCCTTTCCTTCCCCGCTGCCATGGCTAATAGCGCTAAACAGCACGCCAGCAGCGAAAAGTACGGCCAGAATCAGCAGTGCATCCGGCTTCTTATTATTCATGACCTGCAACCCCAAACGAAAACATGAAAAATCCACAAAGACGGCAACAGTAGCCTGTGGATTGTTTACAAACCGAGAATCAGTTCAAAATTTGAACAGTTTTATGCCAAGTGTCAACAGGTTAGCGTTCAAATCAGGAATAATTTATTAACTTCTGTGGATAACTGTACGAATGGACAGCCTTGCATAAATGGCTGGTCAGGCAAGGAAACGCTGGTAAGCGGGGTTGTCCGATTCATCCACCATCGGATAGGGGATCTGTTTCAGATCTGCGCGGAGCGCACTCTGCTCACCGGCGCGCACATGGAAACCAACCAGCACGCGGCCATAGGCAGCGCCATGATTACGATAGTGGAACAGGCTGATATTCCAGCGGCCTCCAAGAGCCAGCAGAAATGCCATCAGTGCGCCGGGGCGCTCCGGAAACTCAACCCGGAACAGCAACTCGGCCAGATCGTTGCGTGGTGAAGGGCCGCCCACCATATGGCGGATGTGCAGCTTGGCCATTTCGTTGCCGGTCATATCCTCCACCGGATAACCCTTGTCGCGTAGCGCCTCCAGCAGGGGCAGCAAGTCGGCGCCCCCGGACCGAGTCTGCACGCCAACAAAAATATTCGCCTGCTGCGGGTCATTGTAGCGGTAGTTGAACTCGGTCACTGCCCGTTTGCCGATCGCCTGACAGAACTGTCGGAAAGCACCGGGGCGCTCGGGGATGGTCACCGCCAGAATCGCTTCACGCTGCTCACCCAACTCGGCGCGCTCGGAAATATGCCGCAGACGATCAAAATTCACATTGGCGCCGCTCTGAATAGCAATCAGGGCTTTCCCCTCAGCGCCATGCTTTGCCACCCAGTTCTTCAATCCCGCCAGCGCCAGGGCTCCAGCCGGCTCAGTAACTGCGCGAGTATCTTCAAAGGTATCTTTGATGGCGGCACAGATCTCATCGGTGTTAGCGGTGATGACCTCATCGCAATAATGCTTCAGTACCCGAAAATTTTCCTTGCCGATCTGCTTCACAGCAACGCCATCGGCAAACAGGCCAACTTCCTTAAGCACTTCGCGACGACCCTTTTCCATCGCCACCTTAAGGCAGGCGGCATCCTCCGGCTCAACGCCGACAATGCGCACATCCGGGCGCAGATACTTGACCCAGGCCGCCACCCCGGCCGCCAGACCGCCGCCACCCACCGGGATAAAAATAGCGTCCAGCGGACCACCATGCTGACGCAGGATTTCCATGCCAACAGTGCCCTGCCCGGCGATGACGTCGGGATCATCATATGGATGGACGAAGGTCAGCCCCTCTTTTTCTTCGAGCTCGCGGGCATGTAGCAGGGCATCATCGAAAGCATCGCCATGCAACACCACTCTGGCACCATGATTACGAACCGCCCGCACCTTGATTTCCGGCGTGGTGCGCGGCATGACAATCACCGCGCGAATACCCAGATGCTTGGCCCCCAGCGCCATACCTTGGGCATGGTTACCCGCGGAAGCACAGATCACCCCACGGGCGAGCTGCTCTTCACTGAGCTGGGCCATACGGTTGTAGGCACCCCGGCATTTGAACGAATACACCGGTTGCAGATCTTCCCGCTTGAGCCATACCGTATTACCAAGCCGCTTGGACAACAGCGGAGCAGCATGAATCGGTGTTTCGACGGCGACGTCATAAACACGGGCTTCAAGAATACGGCGCACATATTGGTCAAGCAGCGAACGGTCAGACATGGTAGTTCCGGTACAGATAATCTCAGGATGGTACGCAGGCAAGCGGCAAAACGCTATGGATGAGCCTATAATCACCGCCTTCGACAGGGGAACGGACCATGGACAAAGAAGCACTCAAGAAGGCGGTGGCGGAAGCAGCACTCGGCTATGTACAGGCCGGCACCGTCGTCGGCGTCGGCACCGGCAGTACCGCAAACTACTTTATTGATGCTCTGGCCAGCATAAAAAACGAGATTCGCGGAGCGGTAGCCAGCAGCGAGGCCTCAGCGGAGCGGCTCAAGGCCCATGGCATCCGTCTATTAGGTCTCAATGAAGTTGACCAGATACCCGTCTATGTAGATGGCGCAGACGAGGTCAACTTGCATCGCGAAATGATCAAAGGTGGCGGAGGGGCGCTCACCCGAGAGAAAATCGTTGCCGCTGTGGCAGAAAAGTTTGTCTGCATTGTAGACCAGTCAAAACAAGTAAAAATGCTTGGCCAATTTCCCCTGCCAGTGGAAGTCATTCCTATGGCACGCGGCTATGTTGGTCGCAAGTTAGCTGCCATGGGTGGCAGGCCACAGTACCGTGAGGGCTTTGTCACCGATAACGGTAACTTCATCCTCGATGTCTATAATCTGGATATCTCAAGACCGATCAAGCTTGAGGAACAGCTCAACAATATCGTTGGCGTGGTCACCAATGGATTGTTCGCCCGCCGCCCCGCAGATGTCGTACTGATGGGAACATCGCGCGGCGTAGAGAGCTATTGACGCTGGCAACCCCTGTCGGATTGGTGCCAGTAAAACTATTGCTCCAGGAGAGTGGCCGGTGAACACCGTGCATTGCCAAGTTTCCGAAATTCTGCCGCTGAACAGCAACATCAGCGCTGTCAGGCTGCGTCTGCTCAGCGACCAGCCCATCCACTGGCACGCCGGGCAATACCTGCTATTGGGCCAGAATCAGGACGCTGCGTTTTCCATCGCCAACGCGGTTGGCGACGCTGGTAACGAGCTGCTGCTCCATATCCGCCATGATGAGGACAATCAGTCCGCCGTAGACCTGATGGCCGAACTGCGCAGTCAGCCGACGGTGGCAGCGACTTTGCCACTAGGCACGCGCTATATTGATCAGCAGCCGGATCGGCCCGTTTGGTTTATCTGCGGCTCCACTGGCTTTGCCCCCGCCCGGGCCATGATTGAAAGGTTGGCCGAGTTACAGTTTTCCCTCCCGGTGAGGCTGTTCCGAGGGGGGCGGCAGGTGGACGACATCTATCCGCCACAATGGCCGGACAACACCCTTGAACAACTGAAAGACTTTCAGGAAACCATCGCCGTCAATCACGCACCTGCGGCGAATCAATTTCACGGCATGGTGCACGAAGCAGCACTGGCCGAGCTGGCAAAACTGCAAGACCCGTCAGGGCCGCTATTTCATATCGGCGGCTCGCCAGCCATGGCCTGGGCAGTATTTGATGCCCTGGTAGCAGCCGGCGTGCCGGCCGCTAATATTCATTCAGACGTGTTCGACTACGCTCCGCGCTAAGCGCGATTCGTCAGGACTCTTCGCGCCGTCTCGGTGACGGCAGCGGCAGTACCGGCAAGGCTTCATCAAGCAACATCATGCGCCGCTCCAGCGCCGCCAGAGCCCTGTCCGTATCACCCAGCGAGCTATGCAAACGGGCCAGCTCAGCCAATGCGGTGACGCTGCCAGCTCTGGCTGCGCCATCAAAGAAACTGCGCGCCTTGCCCCATAGCTTGGCTTTCATTGCCGTGCGGCCAGCGCAAATAAGCAGAGCAATACTTCCCGGGCGCACTTCCAGCCACTGCTCAAGTTGTTGCAGCAACTTCTCCGCCGGCACATTAGCAATGCCCTCCAATACGGCAATCAACCGGTCGTCCCAGTTTTGTTCGATCTCCTTACGCACTAGCGAAAAGGCGGCGGCGCCATCGCCATTGGCTACCAGCGCAGCAGCGTACTGGGCACGAATGGACGTTTTGCCATGCAAAGTTGCCGGCATTTCCTTCCATGTCCGACGCAACTCGGCCAAGCGTTTTTCGGGCTCCCCTGGCGCCTGCGCCACAGCATTCAATAATCCCGCCCAAGCCCGTTGCTCAAGCACCGCAAAGGCATTTTGATCAGTAATAGACAGTTTCAGCATCGGCAATAATTCAACCAGCGCGGGCCAATCCTGCTCTCGCTCCAGCACCTCAGCCAACAAACGCAAACGATGCGGATTACGCTCCACTCGCCCACTGAGTCCCTCTAGTCTGACCCGCGCCTGACGAGTGGCGCCCTCCTCGAGCAACAAACGCGCCGCCAGCAGATCCGCCATCGGCTGACCTCGCTGCTGCTGAGCCGCCAGCTTGAGCACCTCGGTAACTCGCTCATGGTTCCCTTGGGCGGCTGCCGCCAATGCCTCGCCAGCACGTGCTGGCACCGCCCAGGTCTGACTGGCAGAAGCTCCGGCAAACAGTCTCCCGGCCCGGGCCCAGTCCCCATCAACCAGCGCAAAAAAGCCCGCGCGCAGGCGCCGTCTGGCAATCAGCTCACGCCAGCGACTGGCACGACCCAGCCCGGCAAGACGGAAAAGCGAAACCCCCAGCAGGGTAATAATCGACCACAACGGCGCCGCCAGAATTAATAGCAGCAGCACAAAGCCAAGACTGGCTTCGACTCGCAATCCATCACGAATCAGCAGCACATAGCCGGGATCCGCCAGCAGCCAGCGGCCGAGGAAAAAGCCGCCCACCAGCAACAGCACAACGACAAAGAAAGTCCGCTTCATTGCGGCTGCCCCGCTTTCAGCGCGCGGATAGCCGCCAATCCGGAACCGATTTCCGGCAGCGCCTGATGCACTGCCTGATCACGCAAGTCCGCTAACGAGGCGAGTAGATGCCGGGCCCGCGAATCATTGCCGGCGAAACGGGAGCGAATCAGCCTGTCCGCCTGATCAAGAGCGGCGTCGTAAACTTGCGGTCGAGCTTGCATCAAGGCCAGCTGTGCCTGCTGCAGGGAGCCGTCCAGAGCCAGGCGCAGTAACGCAGCCTGAGTGGCGTCCAAAGGCAAGGGCGCTGCTTGCTCGTCATGCTGGATACGTATCGGCAGGCTGTGCACCAGACGCTGCCACCAGAGTGCATCATCAGGCAGAGCCTGATCCGCCTGCGGCTGAACCGGCAAGGCAGGCACCGCCAGCTCGTCTACCAACTCCTGTAACGCCGCCAGACGCAAAACCAGCGCCGGAATATCCACCTGCTCAGCTCCACGAACCGCTTCGATATCCGTCGCCAGAGCGCGGCGTGCTGTCAGAGTCTGCGGGTCGCTGATGCGCGCCAAGGTAGCGTCTGCCCCTTCCAGCAAGCGCCGGGTAGCCGCCAGATCCGCCGTTAGCAACAGCCTCTGTCCAGCCAGACTGGCCAGAGCTTCTGCCTCACCAACCAGCCACTGGCGCATACCACCCTGCTGCATTTCCTGCAGCTGGCGGTCACGCTCTTCCAGCATGCGGTCGATGCCGTTAAGACGCTCGGCCAGCAATAGCACCTGGTCGTCGTACTGCTCGCGCTGCTCCTGCTGCACCAGCGTCAGCCTGTCGATCTCGACAAGCAGCTCGTCCACATCTGCAGCACTAGTATTCAGCCACTGCCAACCGAACCAGCCCGCGCCACCGGCCGCCACCAACAGTAGCAAAACCAACAGCCACGGCAGCGCCGCGCCGCGCTGGGAGAAAGCATCACGCCGGCCAGTTGTCATCAAATTATTCCCCAGTCCTTGTTCGGAAAACAGATTGCCCATGCGCAAGACAATAAATGCCGGGGGCTCAACCGGCAACCGGTGTATTAACACGAAGCCTCCGGGCTTCGTGTTATGACAACTGCAGACAGGCCGCCAACATATCCTGATCAGTTGCCGAATCAGCCAGCAGCACATGGGCATGGCTAAGCCGCACCTGAGCAGCAATACGCTCACCGGGCACGACCACCCGGCATTGCGGCGGAACCCGTTCGGCAATACAGTGCCAGCCCTGCAAACTGGTCACCAGGCATACATCAACAAACTGCTGCGGCCAGCAAAAATCAACATTACAGCTGCGCTGATAAAGCACCAGCTGATCTACCTCAGCACCTCGCAACCTAAGGGTTTCCGCCATCAACTCGCGACCACCGTTACCGCGGCAAATCAACACGCGCTTGCCGTGTAGTTCACGCAGACACTCAAGGCGCAGGGTGGATTCGCTATCGAATCCACTGGCTGGCATTTCCACCGGTATCCCTGCGCTGGCAAGAATATCCGCAGTAGCTGGGCCGACTGCCAGCCAGTGGACGCCTACTGGCCACTGAGGCCACAAATCATCAAGGGATTCGAGCGCCAATCGCGCGGCATTGGCACTGACAAAAAAAACCGCATGGTATTGATCGATATCCACCAGTCGCTGTCTGGCCTGCGGTGACAGATGCAGAGATTCGATGGTCAGTGCACTTTGCTGACTAACCCGAAAACCGGCCTCGGTCAGCAGCGCCACCAAGCCATGCTGCTGGCCCTCTGGTCGAGTCACCAGAATATGCAGCGGTTCGGCAGCCATCAGCGACCGTAAACCTCGGCAAGAATCTCTCCGGCTCCTGCCTTAAGTAGTTGCTGCGCCAGATCATGGCCCAGATCAGCGGCCTCTGAACGGGGTGCTCGGCCCTCGACTCGCAGCACCCGGTCGCCCTGCTCGCTGGCCACCAGACCGCGCAGCCAGAGCTGGCCGTCCTGTAACTCGGCATAGCCGGCAATGGGCACCTGGCAGCCACCTTCAAGAGTCCGGTTCATGGCCCGCTCGGCAACCACGCGATCCCAGGTCAGCGGGTCATTCAACGGCGCCAGCAGCGCATGTACCCGCGCGTCGTCACTGCGGCACTCAATGCCCACCGCACCCTGACCCACCGCCGGCAAACAAACCTCCGGAGCAAGCTCATGACGAATACGGTGCCCCATTTCAAGACGCTTTAGACCTGCGGCGGCCAGCAGAATGGCGTCAAACTCGCCACTATCCAGTTTGCCCAACCGGGTCTGCACATTGCCGCGCAGGCTGGAAATGCGCAGGTCTGGGCGGGCCGCCTTTAGCTGCGCGCTACGCCGCAAACTGGAGGTGCCCACGTGGGCGGCAAAAGGCAGGTCGTCAAAACGTTCATAGGTATTGCAGACAAATGCATCGCGGGGATCTTCACGCTCGCAGATCACCGCCAGAGTCAGCCCCTCGGGCAGCTCCATCGGTACGTCTTTCATAGAATGCACAGCGATGTCAGCACGGCCATCCAGCATGGCCTGCTCCAGCTCCTTGACGAACAGCCCCTTGCCTCCAATTTTCGCCAATGGAGTATCCAGAATGATATCGCCCTGGGTTTTGATGCGAATAAGCTCAACCTGCAGCGACGGATTCAACGCTGTCAGGCGCTGCTGGACATATTCAGCCTGCCAGATGGCGAGTGGGCTTGAGCGGGTGGCGATACGGAGAATGTCGGTGCGGGGAGAATCAGTCATATTGGCCTCTCTGAACAGAGGCGCAAGTGTGCCAGAAAGCGCCCGCCTTGGCTTGTTGGCGGGCGCCTGGAGACATCAGTTGCCGTACACCACCACGGTAAACTCGGCCAGAACCCCAAAGAAGTTCTGCGACTCGTAGTCAACGAAGTGGATTTCACGAATACCGCCGTTACGTGCCGCTGTCTGGATGCTGGCGTCACCGGTGGCAATCAGGCCAAGCACCGAGCGAACGCTGGCGCGGCCAACACGCTGCGGTTGCTCTGGAGCAGCTGTGGCAGTGAACGGTGCTTTAACATTGCTGTAAATCATCCCGGAAACCGGGCTGGCCGAATAAGCACAGCCACCCAGCAGAGCCGTAGCGGCGAGCAGTACAATTACTTTTTTCATCGGGCAATCCCCTGTTGTTGTTCTGATATCTGGAACCTTCGGACCACGCCGGGCAGGCCGGCGAGCAGCATAGCACGTCATAATCGCGCCATCATCTTGCGTAATCCGGCCACGTGGCGGCGGCTGACCACCAGCCGCTCCTCCACCCCTTTCAAACGAACCTGATAGTGCCCCGCGGTGGCCAACTCCATACCTTCCAGCCACCCCACGGCCACCAGCGCATTACGGTGAATACGCACAAAACGCTCGCCAAACTCATCCTCCAGCTCTTTCAGGGTGTCATCAATCAGTACCTCGCCATCGGGGTATTTGACCGTGACGTATTTCTGATCGGCAAGAAAATAGCGGATTTCACTCACCGGCACGAGCTCAATACCTCGGTGGGTACGGGCGCTGATATGCCGCCGCTGGGCAGCCCCCTGTGGATCGACCTCCCCTTCCAGCGCATCCAACCGGCTTCGGCTGATGCCATGAACACGCCCCAAAGCAGTGGCAAGGTCCTCCCTGGATACTGGCTTAAGCAAGTAATCGACCGCCTGCACCTTAAATGCCTGCAGGGCATGCTCATCATAGGCGGTACAAAAAATCACCGCCGGTGGGTGCTCCAGCTTGAGCAAATGGCGAGCGGCCTCTATGCCATCCATATCCGGCATGCGGATATCCAATAGCACCACGTCAGGACGCTTGGACTGGGCTAGAATAACTGCCTCTCGGCCATTAGCGGCCTCGCCCACCACCTCGGTATCCGGCACTGCTTCGGTGAGCCGCGCCAGCCGGTCTCGAGCCAGCTTCTCGTCGTCGCATACCAGCACCCGCATATTCAGTCTCCCTTCTTGAGCGGATAGGTCAAAAGAACATCGTAGTGTTCTGTTGCCGGCGTCACTTCCACACTGGCCCCGCTGCCATGCAGCGCGGCCAGACGCAGGCGAATATTCTCCAGCGCCATCCGGTTGCCCTGATGATCACTGTTTCCGGGCGGCTTGGGATTACTTACCAGAATACGCACCCTGCCATCCTCTTGCCAGACGGCAATCTTTAACAGCCCCCCAGCGGCCAGCGGCTGAATACCATGGTAAAGCGCATTCTCCACAAGCGGCTGCAGGGTCAGCTGGGGAATAGTGACCTTTTCAGGGTCCACGCGAATATCCCACTCCACTCGCAAGCGATCCCCCATGCGCAACTGCTCAATACGGATATAGCGATGCACCAATGAAAGCTCCTGCTCCAGCGTCACCATGCTACCTGTTTCGCCCAGACTGGCACGAAACAGGCGAGCCAGATCTTCCACCGCCTGCTCGGCAGCCTCCGGATCGACACTGATTAGCGAGGCAATGATATTCATGCTGTTAAACAGGAAATGGGGGCGGATACGCGACTGAAGCGCCTGAATGCGCGACTGCAGCTCAGCCTCGTCCTTCTGCCGCAACTGCTCCTGGACAAAGAAATAGCGCATCACCACCCCGCCAATAATGGCGGCAATGGCGGCACTGATTAAGGCCTCACGCACCCAGACCCGGCGATCCATGAGTACTTCACTGGCCATCCAGTCCAATACCTGACCAGCCATCAGGCTAAAGCAGAAGGCATCAATCACCACCACCATGACCACCACCAGACTGGCCCAGCCGAGCGGCAACTTATTGATGGTAGGACGCAGGCCACATAGCAGCGCCGCAGAGGTCAGCGCGACCCATTGAATAAACAGGGAGGAAACCGCCAGCCGCTCGAAGGAGAAATCGCTGTAGAGCGCCGCCGTCAGAGTGGTCACCAGCGCCAGCAGCTGGGCGATCACTACAACCACCAGCACTGAATGGGTGCTACACAGGTTAGGCAGGAACTGTCGTTGTTGTTGTTCTATGGCCATGGCATCCCTCATCGGCGACAACTGTTATACCGCACCCGCATTGCGGACGATAGCCGGCGCATGAATCCGGCGCCTGTTCCTTATATACTGCGCGCCCGATGTGCTGATCCGCCGAGCCTGACCATCATGACCGATACCCAACAGAACCAGCTCTGGGGTGGCCGCTTCACCGAGTCCACCGATGCCTTTGTCCAGGCCTTCACCGCCAGCGTCAATTTTGACAAGCGCATGTATGCTCAGGACATCCGCGGCTCCATCGCCCATGCCACCATGCTGGCGGAAGCGGGCGTGCTCACCGATGCGGAGCGAGACGCCATCATTGAGGGCCTGAACACCATCAAGGGTGAAATCGAACGCGGCGAGTTCCAGTGGTCGGTAGCTCTCGAAGACGTGCACATGAATATTGAAGCACGCCTCACCGACCGCATCGGCATCACCGGCAAAAAGCTGCATACCGGCCGCTCACGCAACGATCAGGTAGCCACCGATATCCGTTTGTGGCTACGTGATGAAATCGATTTTATCGATGGCGAAATGAAGCGCCTGATGGAAGGCTTTCTTGGACTGGCTGAGCGTGAAGCCGCCACCATCATGCCCGGCTTCACCCACCTGCAGACCGCCCAGCCAGTCACTTTCGGCCACCACCTGTTGGCCTGGTTTGAAATGATACGGCGCGATCGCGAGCGTCTTGCTGACTGCCGCAAACGGGTTAACCGCATGCCATTGGGCTCTGCGGCACTGGCTGGCACGACCTATCCGATTATCCGCGAGCGCACCCGCGAGCTATTGGGTTTTGATGAAGTCTGCTTTAACTCACTGGATGCGGTGAGTGACCGCGACTTCGCCATCGAGTTTTGCGCTCTGGCCGCACTGTGCATGACCCATCTGTCGCGGATGAGCGAAGAGCTGGTGCTGTGGACCTCTGCACAGTTCCAGTTCATCAATCTGCCGGACCGTTTCTGCACCGGCAGCTCTATCATGCCGCAAAAGAAAAACCCCGACGTGCCAGAGCTGGTGCGAGGCAAGACCGGCCGCGTTAACGGCCATCTGATTGCACTGCTAACCCTGATGAAGTCGCAGCCGCTGGCCTACAACAAGGACAATCAGGAAGATAAAGAACCCCTATTCGATGCCGCTGACACTTTGAAAGGCTGCCTGCGTGCCTTCGCCGATATGATTCCGGCGATCGAGCCAAACCGCGAAATCATGCGTGAAGCGGCGCGCCGCGGCTTTGCCACGGCCACCGATCTGGCCGACTACTTGGTGCGCAAAGGCATCGCCTTCCGTGATGCCCATGAAATTGTAGGCAAGGCTGTTGCCCATGGCGTCGCCAGCAAAAAAGATCTGGCTGATATGTCGCTAAGCGAGCTACAGCAGTTCAGTAACGAGATCGGTGAAGATGTATTTGATGTGCTGACACTGGAAGGCTCCGTCAGTGCGCGCAACCACATCGGCGGCACCGCGCCAGAGCAAGTTCGCGCCGCCGTATCACGCTCCCGCCAGCTGCTCTGACCTGCGGCAACGACGGCCCTGCCGACCAGCAGCGGTAGGCAGGGCGCCGTCAGACCGGTAGGATAAACCCCTCAAACCCACGACCGCAGCAGAGATACAGATGCAAATTGCTGAAAATATGGTGGTATCTATCCACTACACTCTGACCAACAAGGCTGGCGAGAAGGTTGATTCGTCGGTTGAACACGGCGAGCCAATGGCCTATCTGCACGGCCATGGCAACATCGTTCCGGGGCTGGAAAACGCCCTTACCGGCAAAAGCGCCGGTGACAAGTTCGATGTATCCGTCAATCCAGAAGACGGCTATGGCGAACATCACGCTGAACTGATCCAGGAAGTTCCGCGGGAAGCTTTCCAGGGTGTTGATCACCTGGAGACAGGCATGCAGTTTCAGGCTGACACCGGTGCCGGCCCTCGCCTGTTCACCATCACCAAGATTGAAGGCGACACCGTCACCGTAGATGGCAACCATCCGCTGGCTGGCGAAGTGCTGAATTTTGCCATTGAAGTGACTGCTGTGCGTGCAGCTTCTGAAGAAGAGCTGGAGCATGGCCACGTTCATGGCGAAGGCGGTCATCACCACTGAGTTGACGCACCCCCGCCGGGGCTGCATCAGCCAGAATAAAAAACGGCCCTTTATGGGCCGTTTTTTTATTAAGCGTATTGCGCTGTAAGAAGCCCTGACTGAAGCCAACGCTACAGGATCAGCCAGGCCAACAGAGCGACCAGCAGCAATCCGAGCACAACAATCATCAGCCACTCTTTTGGCTCCGTGGTTTTCTCCGGAACGATGTGGGACTTGATCCAGCCGCGCAGCAATGCGGTATTACGAGTATTGGCTTTCCAGTAGATATCGAATACATCACCAACTACCGGCACCACCCCCATCACCGCTTCGATAATCATATTGCGGATCATCTTGCGCTTAAGCTCTGCCGGCGCACCGATACGGTTGGCTTCGATCAACACCGGCAGTGATAGTAATAGACCAATAAAGTCACCGATCACTGGAAGCAAACCGAGAATCGGGTCAACGCCAAAACGAATGCCAGTAAATGGAATACTGAACTGCGAATCGGTCATTTTGGAATACTTGTCCAGACGCGCTAACGCCTGACGGTATTCGTGTTCCTTTCTTTTACTCAAGGTAGGTATACCCCGCTAGGCCATCACTCATTTCCAACACAAACTGCTGCCGCTGCTCGGTGCTGAGCGAAGCTTTCTCGCAATGGCTGCGCAGGGCATCCAGTAGTTTTTCCGGATCATAATTTACCAGGCGCAGTACGCTACTGACCGTATCGCCCTGAATGGCATGATCAAGCTGCACCTGCCCGGCGGAATCAATTTCCGCGTCCACTGAATCCGTATCACCAAACAGGTTATGCAGGTCACCCAGAATTTCCTGATATGCACCCACCATAAAGATGCCCAACTCCGTATCAGCACCATCCGGCATGGGTAGCGTGGTCTCAAGGCCCTCGCCATCAACATACTGGTCGATCCGGCCGTCTGAATCACAGGTGATATCCTGCAGCACGGCACGTCGGGTTGGCATCCGATTCAAGCCGGACAGCGGCAAAATCGGGAAAATCTGGTCAATACCCCAAACATCCGGCACCGACTGGAATACGGAGAAATTGACGAAAAGCTTGTCCGCCAGCTTTTCATTCAACTCGTCCAGCAAGGCGCGCTGATGCTTGCGCGATGCGTCAAGGCGCTCACGAATGGCAATCTGGCAGTTGATATATAGCCGCTCCGCCACTGCGCGCTCAGTCAGCGACAATTCACCCAGCAAATAGCGCTGATGGATATCCTGCCAGGCCCCCAACACGTCCTGATAGATCTCCAACAAGTTGGGACTGGGGCCGCGCAAGGATTCATTCAGCTGCCACAGCAACTGCACTTCCGCAGCGGCTTGCGCCGCAGGCACCGAGACATCACTAATCGACAGAGTCTCACGATCAATCACATTGGCCAGCAGCACCGCATGGTGTGCGGTAAGTGCCCGGCCCGATTCGGAAATTACATGGGGGTGGGGCAGTCCGGAGCGGTCACACAACTCTTTCAGTGTCTGCACAATATGCCAGGCATAGTCAGCCATGGCGTAGTTCATTGAGCAGTAGGAACGGGAGCGAGTGCCTTCATAGTCGACCCCCAAACCACCACCCACATCCATAGTATCAACCGCCGCTCCCAGCTCACGTAATTCCTGATAGTAGCGCGCCGCCTCACGCATACCGGCCTTGATGTCCTGAATATTGGCCACCTGAGAGCCAAGATGAAAATGCAGCATGCGTACACAGTCCAGCTTGCCCGCGGCGCGGCAGATTTCTACTGCCTCCACCAGCTGTGCTGCTGACAGTCCGAATTTGGCTTTCTCGCCACCCGAGTTCTGCCAGTTACCCTTGCTAATCGACATTAGCCGGACCCGCAGGCCGATACGCGGCGCCACACCCAGGTCCTCTGACTCGCGCAGGATCATGGCCAGCTCGGACAGCTTTTCGACCACGATATTGACCCGGAAGCCGAGCTTCTCGCCCATCAGCGCAAGACGAACGTACTCCCGGTCTTTGTAGCCATTGCAGACTATGGTGCTACCAGCACCACGGGACAGGGCCAGCACTGCCAGTAACTCCGGCTTTGAGCCAGCCTCCAATCCCAGCGCCTGATCACCCTCGGCGCCACGCAACAGCTCAGTGACGACCCGGCGCTGTTGATTGACCTTTATCGGGTAAACCGGTGTATAGCCGCCCTTGTAGTCCTGAGCGCTGATAGCGCCACGAAAGGCACCGGCCAACATCTTCACACGGTGCCGCAAAATGCCGCCGAAGCGCACCAGCACCGGGCTACGTAGCCCCTGCTCGCGGCATACAGCCAAAACATCCTCAAGCCGCGCGGTCGGGCCATCATCCGTGCCGCACGGGCGTACCGTGACATGACCGTCGCTATCGACACCAAAATAGCCGTCACCCCAACGGTCCACGTTGTAGATTCTCAGGGCGTCTGCGGTACTCCAGCTACTCATGGCACCTCCAATCAATAATGGCACGCAGTATAGACGCACAGCGCCGCCAGTAGCAGCGGCTTGCGCATTGAAAACTCCAGCCGCCGGAAGGTAAGGAATTGGTCATTTATTCAGGCTAGAATGCGCCCCGTTTACTGCCCCTACCCCGGGACACGCATTGCGCCTGACCAGGCAAGCACAAGAGGTACCGCCCCGATGACCGAATCTCGCTGGTTTATTGAACATTTCGACTCCGCTGGCACCGCCTTTGGCCTGCGCCTGACCAAGAAGCTGGAACAGGTGCAGACCGCATACCAGCATATCGAAATGTGGGAAACCGACACCTTCGGCTATCTGATGACCATTGATGGCTGCACCATGGTCACCAGCCGCGACAACTTTCTCTATCACGAGATGATGTCGCACCCGGCACTGTTTGCCCATGCAGACCCGAAGCGAGTAGTGATTATCGGTGGCGGTGACTGCGGCACCCTGCGCGAAGTACTGCGCCACCCGGGTGTTGAAAAGGCCACCCAAATCGATATCGATGAGATGGTTACCCGCATGTCCGAGAAATACTTTCCGGAGTTATGCGAGTCCAATAACGATCCCCGTGCCGAGCTGCTGTTTATAGACGGTGTGAAGTGGATGCAGGAATGCGAAGCCGGCAGCGTTGATATAATCATCGTCGACTCCACCGACCCGGTAGGCCCGGCCGAAGGCCTGTTCAAGGCGGATTTCTTCCGTGATTGCCACCGTGTGCTGCGCGACGGCGGCATCATCGTCCAGCAAAGCGAATCACCACTGCTGCACGCTGACACCATCATTAAGGACCTGCACGCCAACATGCGCGAAGCCGGTTTCACCAGCACCCAGACCCTGCCGTTCCCGCAGCCGGTTTATCCGTCGGGATGGTGGAGCTGCACCATGGCCGGTAAAGGCTGCGATGTTGGCAGCTTCCGCCGGGATGCGTCTGCTGGGAAAACTTTTGAAACCCAGTACTACACCGCCGGCATTCATGAGGGCGCGCTGCAGTTGCCGCCGTTTATGAAGAAAGCGCTGGGCTGACCGCCGACCTAGTGTCCCGCTGCCCTCAATGCCTTACGGTAAGTCGCTCCTGTTAGCGCTGCCGAGAATGCACGCGGGACAAATCGGGATGAGAACAGCTGCAAGCGATTAAATTTCCCTGGCACATAGAGCCTGCGGCGAGCTGCCATAGCGGCCAACCCCTGTGCCGCGCAGGAAGCTACGTCCTGAAGAAACATGGTGTTCTCGAAGTAGCGAAGATCACTATTGTGCGCCATGGGCGTTGCAATTCCGCCTGGGGAGAAAACTGTGATCGACACCGCCTCCCCTCGCAGCTCCTCCGATAGGCTTTGACCGAAGTTTGTCAGGAACGCTTTGCTGCCCGCATAAGCGGCCTGATACGGCACTGGCATCATCCCTGCCATGCTGCTCACTAACATGATCGCCCCATCAATGCCTTTGCCTGCAAAGTAGGGAAGAAAGTTATTAACCAGCCAGACAACGCCTACCAAATTGGTTTGCAGTAGAGTTTCAAAACGCTCCCAGGAAAGATCCTGATGCTTGCCGAAATGGGTAATACCGGCGTTAAGAATAACGCCATGGATTTCATGCTCAGCGGTTGCCTCATGAAACACACGCTGCACATCCCCATGTCGGGAAAGATCTGCAGCGATCACCTTGCAATGAACACCATGGGCGCTTTCCAGTTTGGCGGCCAAATCTGACAGGCGATCCGCTCGCCGCGCCACTAGTATCAGGTTCGCCCCATACTCGGCAGCAAGTTGATTCGCCATTTCCTCACCGAGTCCGGAGGATGCCCCTGTTACCAGCACCCAGCGCTCGCGAAAATTCAGTTTGCCTGCCATTACATTTCCTTCTGATATCTAGCGTGGCTTGACGGAAATGCCTAACCGGTCAGTAACCTTGCCGTCGAATGTGCCTTTGTTGAAACGACGGAACTGGGTGATCCAGTCGTTCCACTTGGGATACAGGACGCTCGCCTCCGCGCTACTTTGCAGCAGCTTCAGATCCAGCCCCCAATGCGGTCGCGCCGAGAACTCATCGCGCATGGTGCGCTGATAGGTTTTCAGCAAATCCTGCGCGCCCCGCGTGTCCGCCAGCATAATGACTTCCATGAACATGGAATTGCGGCCTTGCTGCATGGCAATAAAGTTGTCCGTGCTTTTTACGAACCGAACCGCAATCGGGCCGGTGTGAGGAATGCCGCGGGCCAGCATGGATTGCGCCAGGCTGAATGAGCGCTCAATACCGGCCACTGTGTCGCGAATATCAAAGGCCGCCTCAATGGCGATAGCGTCGGTGTAATTAACCACTCCAATATTGAAGACGCGGTAGGAGACATTAGTAAAATTATCATCCTGCTGGGTATCCAGCGTGGTTTCGAGAATCGTCGGCGCCAGACTCGGAATGGTGCTGAGAATCCACGCCAGCGGCTTTTCAAACAGGGTAATCAAACCAGAAACAAATTCGGTGCCGGGCTGGCCGCGCTGAGACTGCGACTGTTCCGGCAGCGGCGTATAGGAACGGTAACGCTCGGTCACCAGCACCGAATGGGTGCCGTCCGCGGTGGCATAAGGGCTGTATTGCAGCTCCCAATGTTCCGGCGATGGACGATCCGCATAAACCGGCTGACCGGCAATCAGTCGTTCAATGGCACCGCCTGGCGCTGACAGCTCCTCCCAGGTGGTCTTCCAACGCTTTTCCCGCAGCCAGAACTTGCGATCGGTTTTCAGGGTTACTGCATACACCACACCCATAGAGCCAATGGCTACCCGGGCCGCATTAAATGCGTCGTCATCCTGAATCAGTTCAACCGGAATTTTCCGATTTTCTTCCAGATAGCCAGGCCAGGTAGCAGGGTTGGTAATGCCGTTGGCCGGCTCGATCTGCATCATCCGGCCGCGCTCACCGACAACCTGCAAACTGACGATCTGGTCTGCCATGGGCCCGTAGGCGAGACCGGAACCATGGGTGGCGGTCATCATCACTCCGGCAATGGTCTGACCGTCATAACCACCCATATTGATCAGTGCGCGACCATTGGCATCAAGAAACGCGTTCAGATCCCTCACCCGGATGCCGCTCATGACCCGGGCCAGGGTCGGATCATTGGGGTTCTTCAGGCGGCTTTGGTCCAGCGCCAGCGGTTTGTTCAGCTTTTCCGGGGTAAACATGACATCCCGGGTAATCGCCACCTCTGAGGCCGAGTGCCCCGAACCGGTCATACGCACCCGCTTGCCAGCGCGGCTCGCCCGGCCGACATAGTCCACCAGCTGCGCGGCACTTTCCGGCTGCACCAAATACTGGGGCTCCACCGACTCGGTCTTGGTCCAGTTTTCCCAGTAGCAGCCGGACATCAGCAACAGCAGGGACAGCGTGGCGCCACGCGCCAGCAAGGCAGGAAGGGTTACGGTCATGGTATCGGTCCTGTGCCCGCACAGGCGGGTCTATTGTTGTTATTACCGCGTCAGACAAGCGTCCGGCGCTCCTGAAGCCAGGCAAGCGATGCTTACTTATGCTGCCGGAGAGGTAAATAGGACGAAGGTACCAATATCGCCATCGGGCTCGGGTAGGCGCACGGCCCCAGCGAGGTAATGAACTGTTTGATAAAGCAATAGTATAGTTGTTCGGAACTGTCCCTTAAGGCCAATGGTAGCGGAGCCAAAGATGTCCAAACTTCAACTAAAAGCGGCTTTGTTTTCGGCTGCCCTCCTCCTTACCGCGTGCAGCTCCGCCCCAATCAATTATTCCTGGTATAGCTGTGTCAAAGACAGTCCTGTCGTGGCAACGATTTCTGAAAAACAAAACACATACCAAATATTTTCATGTGAACGGCCAAAGCCCGGCTCTACAACAGTCGTCGAGAAAAGGGACCACACCGGTAATGCAGACACCATTTTGTGGAAGATGCCGTCTGGTAAATCTTGCAAATACTATGGCAGAAATCCTGCGTCCGAAGATGTCGGATCAGAAGGCTCCAGACAGGGCAATATGACGTATGGATTGAGATATCCCGGCGCAAAGGTCAATCGAGAAGATTGCTACGTCGATATTGGTTTTATGCAAACGGACAGGTATGGAATTATTACCTTTCGCTCTACGCAAAATACATCCGGCACCAAATACATTGAAGATGTGTTTGTTCACCCGTATCAAACGAAGTTCGAAAACGGTCGCGTCTATGCTGACGCATTTTTTATCGAGATTCCCACTGACAGGTCAGGCTACATTAATGCCGTCTTTATCAATGCGGACGGTGTAACAGTGAAACACTGGGGCAAAGTAGAGAAGCAGACTTTCGAGCACGACTTTCTTGAAGAGAAGGGAGGTGGATACGCTTTAAGGTCAAGAGAATATATGAACTATCTTTTCAGGGCCGGTAACAATCTGGCTTTTGTCAGCAATGAAGAAACAAAACTGAAATATACGCCCGACATTATTGATTCATACTCTTTCTTCCCAACGGCCTATGTAATGCAGTATGGCAACAGGAAAAACATACCGCCCGAGAGAATGACGCAGGCAGAGCAGATCGCTGCAAAAGACGCCAGGAGTGATATTGAGAGGAGAAGCACTCATAAATTGCACATCATTAGCGGCGACAAGATGGAGGAGGTCAAAACACTTCTGCCAGGGCAATTCAAAATCCAGCCCATGGTGGATTCCGACATCACTCAAGGCCTTTCAAATACAGAACACAGGGTCATCTGGAATGTCATCGGGCCCCTTCAGGGCACCAAAGGTCTATATGGTTTTCTTCAGGAAGACGGAACATTTCAAGCCCCTCCCGGTACTCTGGGCGTGAAGCCCGCTGAGATCATGGTTCGCTTGAATGAAAGCGGGCAAGTAACCAGCAATACGCGGGAGGGTCTGGCGCCAAAATTCTGGCTGGTCGCTTATGACAATCAAGCTGGCGGCTATTCCTGGGGCAAAGCAAGTGCGGACTTCGCTCTCATGACGGATCCGCTCTGGAACGACATTGCTTATCACGCGGACGGGTGGTTATTTGCGCAGCCACTAGGCAGCAACAAATGGATATCCCTTGATGAATTCCATTTAACGCTTCCCAAGCAGGAATTTGCCTCGATCCAAGAAGGTATGAATATCATTAACGCAGCGGCGAATGATCTTAAAATCGCAATTCGAGAAGAAAAAAGGCAAGAACGAATTGCCGCCGAAGCCCGGGAGGCCGAACTGGTCAGGCAGGCATGGATAGATTACCGGAAAGCGAAGAATTCCGGGGATGTGGCTGGAATGAAGAGGGCGGCTAACGTATCCAAAGACATAGCTGAGGACTTTCTTTTTTCCAGCTACGCGACGGACAGCGAGAGAAGTCGTTACGTAGAAAGGAATCCCGCAACCGCCAATATTCTACTACAAAAGCATGTCGCCGAGAGGCAGCGCGCGCAGGAAGAGTACATAAGGCAGCAGCAGGCCAAAGCGGCTTTTGCAAAGGAAAATGCAGCGCGGATAGCAGAGATGGAGCGCAGAGAGCAGAAACGAAAAGATCTTGAAGCGTGGCGGTCAACCGTCAACGAAAATATGAAACGCACCAACAACAGGGTTCAGCAGGACTGGAACAAGCATCAAACTGAAATGTATGAGAAAGGATACATATCACTACCTGACTAACAGGGCGCTCTGCTCCATGATCGAAGCAAATAAGGCCCCGACGACCGGGCCAATTTGTCACCCCGGCCAGTTCAGACCCATGAAAGGCCCATAATGACCTTCGTCATATCGGGCCACGCCGGTAAGGTCAGCTCATCTGAACCTGACATTGGCGAGTGTAAGTATGGCCATCGATACCGTAGACGTGATCATCATTGGCGCCGGACTGTCCGGCATTGGCGCGGCGGTGCACCTGAAGAAGGACTGCCCGAACAAGACTTTCATGATTCTGGAAGGCCGCGACGCCATTGGCGGCACCTGGGATCTGTTCCGCTACCCGGGAATTCGCTCTGACTCGGATATGTTCACCCTCGGCTATAACTTCAAGCCGTGGACCGAGCCCAAGGTTATTGCCGACGGCCACCTGATCCGCAACTACATCAATGAAACCGCTGACGAGTACGGTGTGCGCCGTCATATCCGCTTTGGTCACAAGGTGGTCAACGCAGAATGGTCCAGCGACGATGCTCTGTGGACCCTGACGGTGCAGAAGAAGGATGGCAGCGAATCCAAAGTGCGCGGCAACTTCCTGATCAGCTGTACCGGCTACTACAACTACGCCGAAGGCTACACCCCGGAATTCCCAGGGCGGGATGACTACAAAGGCACCTTTATTCACCCGCAGCACTGGCCGGAAAATCTCGACTACACCGACAAGAACGTGGTGATCATCGGTAGCGGCGCCACCGCGGTCACTCTACTGCCGGCCATGACCGACAAGGCCAAGCACGTCACCATGCTGCAGCGCTCACCGTCCTATGTGGCGACGGTGCCGCAGGAAGATCCGATCTCTGTTCAGCTGCGCAAGGTTCTGCCGGAGAAGGTGGTGTATCACCTCGCCCGCGGCCGCAATGTTGCTCTTCAGGCGGGCATTTACCGCCTGTCCAAGTCACAGCCAAAGTTTATGAAAAAGGTGCTGCTTGGCATGGTGGAGAAGCAGCTCGGTAAAGACGGTGATATGAGCCACTTTACCCCCAGCTACAATCCATGGGACGAGCGCCTGTGCGCGGTGCCGAATGGCGATCTGTTCAAGGTGATTCGCAAAGGCAAGGCGTCCGTGGTTACCGACCATATCGATACCTTTACCGCAGACGGCATCAAGCTAAAGTCCGGCAAGGAACTGAAGGCCGATATCATCATCAGTGCCACCGGTCTGTCTTTGCAGCTGCTTGGCGGTGTCAACGTGGCGGTGGATGGCAAGCCCATCGATATCACCCAGTCAATGTCCTATCGCTCGCTGATGCTATCGGATGTGCCGAATGCCGCCATGATCTTCGGCTACACCAACGCATCCTGGACTCTGAAGGCGGATATCAGCAGCGAGTACTTGTGCCGTCTGATGAATCACATGGACAAGACGGGTGTACGTCAGGTTACCCCGCGTCAGCGTGATCCGAATGTATCTGAGTCACCGTTCCTTGATATGCAGTCCGGCTACATTCAGCGCGCCAAACATATCTTCCCAAAACAGGGGAACAAGGCGCCGTGGGCCACCAAACAGAACTATTTCTTCGATCTGGCGCAGTTGCGCTACACCAAGATCGATGACGGCATTCTCGAGTTCCGTAACCCACCGGCGTTGAAAAAACCAAAGCCGGTGGAAGCGGTAAAGGTGGCCGCGGAAACCAAGAAAGCTCCCAGCGCAGCGCAGCGCAAGCCAGCTAGCAAAAAGACGGCAAAACAAGCCTGACCTAAAAACGTAGTCAGAAGAATAAAGAGCCGGGTACGCCTCAGGGATACCCGGCTTTTTTATTAGCTGTAAAACGGTGGAATACTTTTTGCTTGGGCCCTGCTAATGCGCTGGTAGCGCTGCAGGAAGCCTTCCTGTGCCGTCTGCTCTGCATACAACGTGGTCAGATCCTGCTGCATACGCTGGAATAGTCGTGCGGTCATACTTGCATCGGCCAGCGCCCGGTGATGACGCCCGTCCACCGGAATATTGTGTAACTCCACCAACGTCGCCAACTTGTGGTTGGGCGCCCATGGGTAGAGTCGGCGACCAATCAACACCGTGCACAAAAACTCGCTTGAACAAAAGCGACCGCACAGGTCCAGCTCGTGCTCCCAAAAGCGTCGATCAAAACTGGCGTTATGGGCAACCAGCGTGGCATCGCCAACAAACTCGTGAATCTGCGTCATCACCTCATCAGGCGACGGTGCAGCGCGCACCATGGCAGGGGTAATGCCCGTCAGGTCAGTGATAAATCGCGGCACCCGCCCACCCGGGTTCATCAGACTTTGCCAGCTAGCAACAATCTCGCCGCCCTCTACTATGACCGCCGCCACTTCCAGAGCACGACCACCCTGGCCAGGCATCAGACCATTGGTTTCAAAATCGATTACGGCATAGCGGTGCATATCAGCGAGCTACTATCTGATCAATGGGGCCGCTACCTTAGCAAAGCAGGCCTTTCCCATACAGACCACATGGTCATTTGATCCAGATCATTAGTTAACTCTGTGGCAGGCGCACACTAGCCCCAGTTATCAAGAAGAGGAAAAAGTCATGAAAGCTTTGCGCCCCACTCTGCTCGCTGTAGCCGTGTCCTGTCTCGCCGCCCCGGCTCTTGCCTACGAGGCTGGTGATGTCATCGTTCGCTTTGGCCCGGCCTTGGTGGCCCCAGACAGCAGCTCCGACCCGGATCTGGTTGAAGTCGACAACGGTGTCGGTTTTGGTATCAGCGCCACCTATATGGTGCATAACAGTGTCGGCGTTGAACTGCTGGGTGCGCTGCCCTTCGAGCATGATTTGAATGGTAGCGGCGGACTGGCTGGTGTCGATGTTGGTTCCACCGAGCACCTGCCGCCAACCCTGCTGGTTAACTACTACCCGAATGTCAGCGAGAAATTCCAGCCGTATGTGGGCGTCGGTTTTAACTACACCATGTTCTTCCGTGAAAAAACCGACCCGGAACTGGATGCGGCACTGGGTGGCAACACCGACCTGCGCTTGAGCGATTCAACTGGCATCGCCTATGAAGCCGGTTTCGATATTCCCATGAGCGATAACATGATGTTCAGCGCCAGCGTCTGGAATGTGGCCATCGACACTACCGCCCGAGTAACAGTTAATGGTGCTCCTGCGGCAAAGATTGATGTAGAGATCGACCCGTGGGTATACATGGTTGGCATTGGCATAAAGTTCTGATTCATCGGGCTGTGCTAACAAAAAAATCGGGCTATCTTCTGATAGCCCGATTTTCCTTAAATATATAAAAACACGACCTCTAGCCTGCGCCGTTTTTTCCTATAGGTAGAATCACATCAACCCGCAAACCATCAAGCTCGGTTGAGCGAGAAAATTTCAGCGTTCCCTGATACTGCTCTACAATATCCTGAACAATACCCAGCCCCAGCCCGTGACCGGGGCGACTTTCATCCAGCCGCAGGCCTGATTGGGTCAAATTTCCTAAATTCTCTTGCTCCACGCCCGGCCCGTCATCTTCAATCTGCGCTCGTAAACCATCTGTATTTTGCTGCACAGAGACACGCACCCGACGTCCAGCCCACTTGCAGGCGTTATCCAGCAGATTACCGAACAACTCCAACATGTCGTCCGCATCCAACGCGCACGGCTCTCCAGTTATCGTCAGTTCAATTTCCACCCGGCGGTGATGAAGCTTCCTCAACGCCTCACAGAGCGCTGGCAGTTCTAGCTGCGCGTCAAAGCGAGCTCCCGGCGTGCCGCTGCCGGCCATGCGCGCGCGATGTAGTTCACGACTGATAGTTTGCCCCATGGTAGCGAGCTGCAGACGCATGGCGTCGGCCTCTGACTTCTCGCCACGCCGATCCATTTCATCTGCCTGTTGCTGCAGCACTGCCAGAGGAGTTTTAAGCGCATGACTTACATTACCCAGAGCACGACGGCTGCGTGCCAAACGCAAACCATGATGTCGGCTAAGGCGATTAATTGTCTGCAACAGGGGTTGTAGCTCACTGGGCCCCTGCTCTTTCAGTTCCCGAGCTTGGCCACTTTCCAACAGAACGCAGGACTCAACCGCGTCGTCGAGGGGACGTAGAGCGCGCCGCAGGATCCAAACCTGTAGCACCAGCACTAACAGCAGGGCGAGTAAACTAAGGGCAAACAGCTGGCGCTCCAAACCTCGGACAGTTTCCTCCATCACCGTCACATCCTCGGCCACACTAATGGTCAGTGTCTCGCCATGCACCTCGTAACGATGACTGTAGCTAAGTAGTTGTTGTCCGGCAGGCCCGGCAAGGTGGCTGACCGAGCTAAATGACTGGGTTAATGTAGGCGTGACCAAGTCCTCATCCCAGAGAGAGCGGGAGCGAATAACATGATCACCGGCGGTAATGCGAAAATAGTGCCCGGAAAGTGGGGTGTCATAAACGGTGCCCAGAGTTGGATATATCTGTGCGGGCAACTCCGGTGTGAGCAATAATCTGGCATACAGGGTATCGGAATCGTGCTGTAGCCGAGTGAGCACATAATTTTCTATCAAGGTCTGCGGAATTAGCCTGAGACCCAGCATTTGCACTAATAGCAACAGCGCCAGCCCTGCTACGACCAAAAGGTGCAAACGTAAACGCAGTGAGTTCACCCACCCCCCTTCGCATGCATGACATAACCCTGTCCACGGCGGGTCTCAATGAAATCGGCACCCAACTTTTCCCTCAGCCTACGAATATAGACCTCAAGCACGTTACTTTCCCGCTCAGAAGCATACTCATAGAGATGTTCGCCAAGCTGCGTCTTAGATAGCAACTCACCAGGATGGCGAAGCATATAGCGCAGCAGACGAAACTCCGTCGCAGTCAGCGCCAGCTCACGGGATCCATCAACCAGACACTGGCGGCGCTCATCCAGTTGCCAGGCGCCGACTTGAAGCCGCAAGGCTTGCTGCGGCGCCGCGCGGCGCAACAGAGCATGGATACGGGCTAGTAACTCTTCACCGTGAAATGGCTTACCAAGATAGTCGTCAGCCCCGGCGCGCAAACCTTCCACCCGTTCTCGCCAACCATCGCGAGCGGTCAGAATCAGAACCGGCATATCCCGCCCGGCCTTGCGCCAGGCCTGCAAGACATCCAGCCCAGAGCGACGCGGCAGACCAAGATCCAACACCACGAGATCATACTCCTCGACCTCGCCAAGATGCTGCCCATCCACTCCGTCGTGGGCCAGGTCAATGACCAGTCCCTCATCGCTGAGCTGCTGCTGAAGGCGCTCGGCTAGCTGCCGATCATCTTCGACAATCAGCAGGCGCATCGCCTAGTCCTCAATCTTGCGTTTGAGCGCTTCACCACTACGGGCATCCAGTTCAAGTTTATGCATACGACCCTCAGCATCGATAATCTTCAGCTCGTACACGTAGCCGCCTTTCTCGCGCTCCAGCTCGGCCTCAATCAACTGACCAGGCTGAATCGTGCGGGCATGCTCCAGCACCTTCTCCATAGACATGATCTCTCCACTCTGTCGCAGCTTGTAGATCTCATTGTGGTCAAGCCGGTCACTGGCAAAGGTGGTTCCTGCGGCGAGCAGGCCTGTCAGTAGCGTAGTGGCAATCAGGTTAAAACGTTTCATAGTCATGATCTCCAGAGTTTGAATGTACTAATTACAGAAAAATGGACAAGTGATTATTTTGAATCATCGTCAAGCGCAGGCTTGTCACCGGTAATCATCGCTCGGACAAGGTTTTCCCGGTGCAGAAGGCTTTCGAACAGCACCCCTGCCAGATGGACGAACACCAGACCCAGAGTGAAGTTGGCGAAGAACTCATGGACCTCCTCCATCGCCTCGCCGACGGAATGGGACACCCCTCCCATCACTCCGGCCAGCGGCCCGGCGCCTTCTTCGGCGCCAAGTACGACGATCCCAGAGAAAGTGGTAACCAGCAGCGACACCAGTATCGCCACGATCATCAGGCCACCGGCTGGGTTATGCCCAAGATAGCGTTTGGCCCGCCCCAACAGGGACTCCTTGACATAATCCAGGGCCTCGCTCGGCGGCCGGACAAAATCGGAAAAGCGAGCATGGCGGGTGCCGACAAAGCCCCATATAAGCCGCAGCATCAGCAGGGTGAGAACGGTGTAACCGGCAATAGTATGAATATCGAGATAGTCATCCTCGCTGACATAGGCGACGACGAAGGCGCCGACCAGCAGCCAGTGGAAGATCCGCACAAAGGGATCCCAGATACGAACGGTATTAGTAGCCATGGTTTTCGGCCCATCAGTAGGTTGATGGACACAGTCTCTCAAACCAAGCTGAATTCACCCTGAATAGACATTCAGGACCATATAGCTGATCACCACATAGCGGAGAAATTTACCCACAGACACCAGGATAAGAAACCATAGCAGCCGGACCCGCAAAGCGCCTGCAATAACCGTCAATGGGTCACCTACGATCGGCACCCAGGCAAAACAGAGCGAAAACATGCCGTATTTTCGAAATCGCTGCTCTGCCCGCTCAAAGTCATCTTGTGAAATTCTCAGCCATTTCTTAACCATAACCAGGCTGGCCCAATAGCCCAGAGCATAGTTCGCAAGCGAGCCCAACACATTGCCAAGGGTTGCAACCATTACAAGCGTAGTCGGCGATAGTCCACCCAGGAGCAAGGCGCTTAACACCACCTCGGAACTTAACGGCAAAATTGTCGCCGCCAGGAATGCGGCAATGAAAAGACCGACGTAGCCAAGCTCGGAAAGGTATTCCATTTTCTACCTGCTACTCAAATCGCCCAGATTATGGCCACTAAACGCCTGCTTGGACGCGCCTGCTTCTGGAGTAAAAGAATGAGCCGGCAGTTAGCGATGCGTAGATAACCAGAATAAAAACCAACTGCTGCGGCTGACTATTAAACTCATAAAACAGAATAAGGGCCGTGCCACACAGAAGCCCAATGAAAGCGAATATGGTAATTAATGTTGATGACTTGGTTAGATGACGAATCTTGAAGTTGGCAAAGGCCATTAGCACGGACACCAACAGAAAAGTGACACTGCCAAATTCAAGAATGACCTGTAGACTGCCAACAATGACCAGTAAAAATGCCAGTAGCGACATACACATAATCGCGAAAACAGGAATACTATTGACCCGCCGTGCAAGAAATTTGGGGAAGTAGCCATCCTTAGCGATCGAGGCCATCTGCCGTGAGGCGCCGAATACAGTGCCACTAATAGCACTGCTGGTGGCTAGCAGCGCACCCAAAATAACGAAATCCGACCCCCAATGCCCCAGTATCTCCCCTGCGCCGGCTGCAAGGGCATACTCCTTATTCTGAATAATGGCCTCAAAAGGAATAGCTAATATAGCGCCAATTGAAATAACAACATAAATCAGCATGGCCAGAAATAGTGCCGAATAAATTGCTCTTGGGATATTCTTTTCCGGCTCTTCCATTTCATTGACAGCATTTATAACCAACTGGAAACCTTCGTATGCCACAAAGGTAATGGAGGCCACGATAAATATGGATAATATGCTGGTGTCATTGTTGTTCTGCAGCAATACGGGGATGGTCGTTTGGCTGTGACTCATCAAGACGAAGGAGATTACCACCAGTATCACTAACTTTGTGTAAACCATCAGGTCTTCAATTTTACCCATTCCTTTTACACTCCAAATATTGATGAGTGTAAAAATCAGAATTACTGCACCAGCAACAAATTTTCGAGCCCATTCACTGTCGGCGAAGGGCATACTGCTGATGGCATAAGATGCGAACGTATAGGCATACAACGCAAGAGTGCTTATATAGCCGAATATAACCCACCAACCAATAAGGGAAGCCGCAAAACTGGAGCCGGGGAAGGTTCTTTTATAAAAGGAGTAGGTCGCCCCCTCATCTTTATAATAGACCCCTAGTTTTATATATGAGTAAGCCGCAAGGGACGCTATCAACCCACCAAGAATGATGACCAATGGGGTATAAACCCCGACCATGGACACGGAAATTCCCAGGATGGTAAAAATTCCTCCACCCACCATGCCGCCAAGAGCAATGGCGATTAGCTCAAGAATTCCAAGTGACTTATTTCGCTTTCTATGGACAGATTTAATGTGATTGGCCTTGTACTTGGTCTATCTAATGGGCAGGCAAAGCATGCTGATGAGTCACTAATAATCCGCGTGGGGTCGCCCCACCAGAGAGGACCGGGCAGCAGACATTCCTATTTCACCTTGAATATTCCAAAGACCAGGCAAATCGCTCCACCTATCATGCCAGCCCAAGCTTCGATCGGAGCGCCACTATTCAAAGCACGGCTTATTTTCGAACCTGCGGAGTTAAACACATCGTAGCCCCAGTACATCAAAATAGCCCCGGCAATAATAAATATGATTCCAATATACTTATTTTTCATTCCATCTCCTCCACCTGTTTTTATAGCCAACACCACAATAGTGACCATTCCAAACAATAATATAATCTGACCTGCCAATTTATATAGTTCACCTGCAGTCAGCCAGCGCGCTAGCGCCCAGCCAGCAATAGTCCCCGCAACCATCGATGTCCCGGATCGCCATCCAAATCTCGGTGCCAATACAGGTGCATTTCCATGGGTGGTATTTGCAGTGGCAACGCAGCCGATACAAACCGCTCACCCGCAAGCTGCTCAGCTAGCACCGCCGGCAAGGTCAGCATTAGATCCGTCGCCGCTACCACTTCCATCGCTGCCTGATAGTGCTGGCAGCGCAGAGTGATTGTCCTTTGGTGGCCGGCCTGTGCCAGACCAAAGTCCTCCAGCCCGGGGCCACGACGACGCGATGACACGAGCACATGGCCTGCGCCGAGGTAGTCAGTCAGAGCCATGGCCTTACCAGCCAACAGGTGTCCTTGTCGCATTAGCACTACCAGCGGGGACTGGACTAACGGCAGCTGGCAGATATCACCGGACACCGGCAGCTGCACGTCCATGGCCAAATCAAGGCGGCCAGCGGCAAGTTCGCGCAGGGTGTCGCGGCGGGATACGGTGAGCGACTGCACCTCAATACCCGCCGCGTCCGCCATCAGCTTGTGCATTAGAGGTGGCAGCACGCAGGCCTCGAGACCATCGCGCAGACCCAGCACGAAGGTGCGACGGGCGGAGGCGGGGTCAAAAGCGGGTCCGCTGGACAGGCAGGCCTGTAGCCCTGTGAGTGCTTCACGTACCGGGCCGATCAGGCTGCGCGCCTTGGCGGTGGGGGCCATCTGCCGGCCCCGCCGCACGAACAGCTCATCATCAAGGCGGTCGCGTAGTCGAGCCAGTGCGTGGCTGACCGCCGGCTGGGTCAGGTTCAGGCTGCGCGCAGCGGCGCTGATGCTGCCCTCGCGGACGATGGCATCGAAAACCACAAACAGGTTCAGGTCGATTCTGGATATATTCGCGTCATGCATAGATGGTAATAAATACTATTCATTGGATGAATGGGTAGAGCCTGCCATAGACTGAGTCTCACTGGAACAACTGTCACTGACCAAGCCAGCAGCCATGCGGAGACCACCATGGAATTCAGCCTTTCCCCGAAAGCCCAGGACTATTACGACCGCGTAAAACGCTTTATGGACGAGCACGTCACCCCGGCTGAGGAGGCCTATCACCAGGAGCTGCAGAGTCTGGACAACAAATGGGTGGTGCTACCACTCATCGAACAACTGAAAGCCAAGGCCAAAGCCGAAGGCCTGTGGAATATGTTCTTGCCGGACGACAAGCTCGGCGCCGGTCTGTCGGTGACCGACTATGCCTCAGTGGCGGAACTGACCGGGCGCTCCGCGATTGCCCCGGAGATCTTTAACTGCAACGCGCCGGACACCGGCAATATGGAAGTGCTGTATCACTACGGCAATGAAGAGCAAAAGACCCAGTGGCTCACCCCGCTGCTGGCGGGCGAAATCCGCTCTGCTTTTTGCATGACCGAACCGGGTGTTGCCTCATCCGATGCTACCAATATGGCGGCAACAGCGAAGATTGACGGCGACGAGGTGGTACTGAACGGCACCAAATGGTGGAGCACCGGTATTGGCCACCCGAATTGCAAGGTGCTGATCTTTATGGGCCTGACCGACCCGACTGCGGGTCGTCACGCCCAGCATTCAATGGTGCTGGTGCCGCGCGACACCCCCGGAGTTAAAGTCACCCGAATGCTCACCGCCATGGGCATGTATGACGAGCCCTACGGCCACGGCGAAGTAGAGTTCACCAATGTCCGCCTGCCGAAGAGCTCCATCATAGCTGGCCCCGGCCGTGGTTTTGAAATTGCCCAGGGGCGCCTTGGGCCGGGCCGCATTCATCACTGCATGCGACTGATCGGCTTGTCAGAGCTGGCGCTGGAGTTGATGTGCAAGCGCGGCACCGAGCGAGTGGCCTTTGGTAAGCCGCTGGTTAATCTGGGTGGCAACCGCGAGCGCATTGCCGAAGCACGGATCATGATCGAGCAGGCTCGCCTACTGGTACTCAAGGCCGCCTGGCTAATTGACAACAAGGGCGTGTTCGCAGCCATGAGCGAGATATCGCAGATCAAGGTAATCTGCCCTAACGTGGCACAAAAGGTCGTCGATATGGCCATGCAGATCCATGGTGGCGGCGGCATGAGTCAGGACTTTCCGCTAGCGGCAGCATGGACCGCAGCGCGCGCGCTGCGCCTTGCTGACGGGCCAGATGAAGTGCATCGTGGCCTGATTGCGAAATTTGAGTTGATGAAGTACAAGAACTGATCGGCTATAGCAGCTGGCCTCTGAGAGCGATTCTGTAGCGGGATCGCTCTCAGACGTTTTGCCTTTTCGAATTTCTTTTCATGGAGAACAAAAAATGTCGCAACGTGTTCTGATTACCGGCGGCGCCTCGGGCCTCGGCAAAGAGATGGCCAAGCAATATCTGAAAATTGGTGCGCGGGTTTTGATCACCGACATCAATGAACAGCGCGGCAACGAGGCAGAGTTCGAGCTACGCCCATTAGGCGATGTGCATTTCGTCAAGGCAAATACCACAATTGATGAAGACTGGAATACGCTGCTTGAGTGGACCATAGAAAACTGGGACGGACTGGACGTACTGGTTAACAACGCAGGCGTGGCCGCGGGCGGCAGAATCGACAAGATAAGCATGGAAGACTGGGACTGGATTATCGACATCAATCTGAAAGGTGTCATCCGCGGCTGCCGTACTTTTGTTCCCCTGTTCAAGAAGCAGAAGAGCGGCCACATCGTCAATATCGCATCTCTCGCAGCGGTGGCCAATGCGCCGACCATGAGCTCCTACAATGTCACCAAGGCCGGCGTGGTGTCTCTGTCCGAAACGCTTCGCCACGAACTGACACCCTATGGCATTCATACCACTGTGGTTTGTCCGAGCTTTTTCCAGACCAATCTGGCAGAGAGCATGCGCACGCCGGAGGCAGGCATGGATCAGACCGTGAGAAAGCTATTATCCGGGGGCAAGCTTTCGGCGGAGCAAGTGGCCGCAAAAATTGTTCGGGCGCAACAGAAGCAACGCTTCCTTGAGCTGCCACATACTGAGGGCAAAGCACTGGCGCTGATCAAGCGTTACGTCCCCGCGCTGTATAACTATGGATTGGCCGACTCCGGCCGACGTTTTTACAAGAAGCTGGAGAAGTAACATGGCCGGCAATGAGGCGCTGCTGGATAAACCTCGCGAAGTTCGAGAAGAGGAACGCTTTGATGTTTCCGCCATGGACGATTGGCTCAAACAACAACTGCCTTCCCTGCAAGGCGAGCCGACAATCAAACAGTTTTCTGGCGGCGCCTCCAATCTCACCTATATGCTCAGCTACCCGGAGCGGGATCTGATCCTGCGCCGCCCGCCGTTTGGCCATAAGGCAAAAGGCGCTCACGATATGGCGCGCGAGTTTCGTATCCAACAATCTCTGAAACCAGTTTACCCAGCGGTGCCCACCATGGTGGCACTATGCGAAGACAGCGCGGTGATGGGTTGTGATTTCTATGTCATGGATCGCATCAAGGGGATTATTCCTCGGGCCAATTTACCAAAGGAGCTAGCCCTCAGCGAAGGGCAGACCCGACAGCTATGTCATGGCGTAATCGACAAGCTGATCGAGCTACATCAAGTAGATTACCAAGCAGCCGGACTCGAGCATATTGGCAAGGGCGGCGGCTACGTCAAGCGACAGATTACGGGCTGGTCTGATCGTTACGAAAAATCGAAAACCTGGAATGTTCCAGGCTGGACAAGTGTACGCAACTGGCTTCATGCCAATATGCCGGACGATGTCGGCACGGTAATCATTCATAACGACTACCGCATGGATAATCTTGTACTGGATGCGGATGACCCACAAAATATTATCGGCGTACTGGACTGGGAGATGGCGACGCTGGGTGATCCTTTGATGGACCTCGGCAACACACTGGCCTATTGGGTGCAGGCGGATGATGATCGCATCAATACCCTGTTGCGTAGGCAGCCAACCCACCTGCCCGGTATGCTTACTCGTCGCGAAGTGGTGGACTACTACTGCGACAAAATGAATCTAAAAGCAGATAACTGGACCTTTTATGAAGTTTATGGACTCTTCCGTCTGGCGGTGATCGTGCAGCAAATCTACTACCGCTATCATCACAAACAGACGCGTAACCCTGCATTCAAGCATTTCTGGCTGTTTAATCACTACCTGCAGCACACCTGCAAGAAAGTCATCAAGGGCAAGCGCTAATATGGCAGTGATATATTTGATTCGTCATGGTCAGGCGTCATGGGGAAAAACTGACTATGACGAACTTTCCGCCACCGGCATTGCACAATCACAGCACCTTGGCGGTGTGTTACTAAAGCGCATCGGTCGGCCAGACATGATTGTTGCCGGCAATATGCGTAGACATAAGCAAACTGCCGAGCATGTCTTGACTCATATGGGATTATCCCCAGAGTGGCGCGTCGACCCGGGCTGGAATGAATACGATCATCAGGAGCTGATCATTCGCCAGAACCCTAAATATAAGAGTCGCACCTATATGATGGCAGACATGGCTCGCACGCTGCGACCAAAGGATGCCTTTCAGGAATTCTTTGAGCAGGCTCTGGATCGCTGGGTGTCCGGTGTACACGACAACGAATACAAAGAAACCTGGCCCATGTTCCGTCAGCGAATAGACGAATCACTGAATAGCATCGTTAACTATCAGGTGGACAGCACCATGGTCTTCACATCTGGTGGTGCCATTTGTGCCACCGTGAAAAGACTATGGAATATGCCGGACGGCGAATGGCGCAAACTCAACCGGGTGGTGGCTAATGCGTCGGTAACCAAGATTGTGGTTGGTCGCCGCGGCATGCATTTGAGCACCTTTAACGACCATGGACATTTCGAAGGCGAACATCGTCGCCTGCTTACCTATCGCTAACAGGAGACAACAATGCGCAAGACCATTCTGATTACCGGCGCCAGTTCCGGCTTGGGCCGCGGCATGGCCCGCGAGTTTGCAGCCATGGGTCGCAATCTGGCGCTATGCGCGCGGCGTACCGATCGACTTGAGGAGTTGAAGCTTGAGCTTGAAAGCAAACATCCCGGCATCAAGGTCTCGATCAAGGCGCTGGATGTACTGAATTATGATCAGGTTTTCGAGGTGTTCCGTGAGTTTCGCGAAGAGTTTAGCGGCATTGACCGGATTATCGTCAACGCTGGCATGGGCAAGGGCCAGCCCCTTGGCACCGGCTACTTTTGGGCCAACCGGCAAACTGCGGAAACTAATTTTGTTGCCGCGCTGGCCCAGTGCGAAGCGGCCATGGAGATTTTTCGCGCTCAGAATGATGGCCACCTGGTAATGATCTCGTCCATGAGCGCCATGCGTGGCATGCCCAAAAATCTGACCACCTACGCCGCCACCAAGGCGGGGGTAGCATCACTGACCGAAGGCATTCGCGCTGAAATGATTGGCAAGCCAATTAAGGTCAGCACTATTTATCCGGGCTATATCCGTTCGGAAATTAACGAGAAGGTGAAAAACACCCCATTTATGGTGGACACTGAAACCGGATGCCGGTTACTGGTCAAGGCCATTGAAAAGGAGTCCGCCGAGGCCAGCGTGCCGCGCTGGCCTTGGGCGGTCATGGGCTTTCTGATGCGCAATATGCCGCTGAAGATGATCAGTCGAATGTCCTGACGGCCCTCAGTCGCTAACGGCTTCCACGCGCAAAATCGGCGGGGAGCTGTTGCGATGACTAATAGCAAACTTCACCTGTCGTGCATGAGCGCCATGCCCCAAGGTTGCCATACATATGCGGTGGCCGATTTGCGCATCAAAACCGACGCTGTGAATATCTCGGATCGGATCCATGGCGTCCAGAGGATGTCGGACGGAGGTTAGGGTACGAAGCTCCTTCAGCACAGCACCCGCATCACAGCGGGGCACGCTGTTATCAACCAGCAGACTTTTCTGCAGCCAGAAGGCCAGCGGCATCATAAGCAGCACCAACATCATTACGCCACCAATACGCATTACCCTTTCCGGGTCAGCGCGGCTCATAGAACGGTCTGAAACAGTCACTCTGCACTCTCCTTATGCCTGCAGTCCTTTTATCCCCTGGGCCATCCAGGCTCACGGGAGTGGTTACCATCTACGGTAACCATTATGTACTTTAATTCGGAACTTATAGTTATCGCCGCGGTGCTAGCTTTAGCGGCATGGCAACTCATCTTGAAAAACTTCAGTTCAGCGAACGCTTACAACAATCCCTGTTGAAGGCCGGGGTTTCTACGGCCAGCCCAACGGCTTTAACACGCAAGTTCAACGTGTTGTCGCCAGATTCCGTGGTGTCACCACAGGCGGTGCGGCGCTGGCTGGAGGGCACTTCTATTCCCTCTCAAGAAAAGCTGGTGGTGCTAGCGCGCTGGCTGAAAGTATCACCGGAATGGCTACGCTTTGGGGATGCCAACCGCACACCTGCTACGGCCAAAGAGGCCACCCGCGAACAGCCGGCAGAGTACGATGCCCGGGCGCTGGCCACCATGATCGAACTACTTTCCGTGGAAAACCGTGAAGCGCTCGCAAGAATCATCACGGCTCTACTGGATAGCGAAGGGAAGACCGCCGGTAGAGCAAAAAGGCGGCCCTGATTGCGGCATTTTCCTACATAGACCTCTTCCAATGGCTTACTCAGCACGAGAGATAGCCGCTCACCGCTGTTATTCTCTGCCATCACGCTGCAGTTTGAATAGCCACAACAACAAAAGTCATGAGGAAGCCGATGCGCAAAATCGTCTGGATCACTCTACTCGTTCTGTTGCCAGCTCTGGCCAGTGCCAGTGAATGGCGTCAGGTACGCAGTGCCACAGAACGCACTGATGTGGACGTCTGGGTCAAGCCGGTTGAGGGCAACCCCCTGAATGCCTTTCGCGGTCGCATCGAAGTGCCCTATCCCATGTTGACGGCAATCGCCGTGCTGGCCGATGTGGAGAACTTCCCCAAGTGGGTTTTTCAGTGCCATGCCGCCCGGCTGGTACCTGAGGCTGGAGACGATATTGCCTATATCCACATCAAGGGAATATGGCCGGTGTCCGACCGAGATGGCGTCGCTCGCACCAAGATCACTCAAGACCCGCAAACCCTGACCACCGTACTGCATACCGTGGCAGCCCACGGCCTGATTGACGAGATACCCGGCACCGTGCGCCTGCCCGCCTTGGATAACCGCTTTATTCTGCAACCACTAGCCGATGGCTGGACCCGAATTACCTTTGAAACCTTCGTTGATCCCGGTGGCATGATCCCGGGGTGGCTGGCCAATCTGGTAGCTACCCGCGCGCCGCTAACCACACTGCAGAAAATGCACGAACGCATGAAGATTCCGCGCTACCAGCTGGACAGCGCCGATCAATTGCCCATCCATTTGCCGGGCACGGAAGGCATGATATTTCCTGGCGGTGCCCCTCTCATTTAAGGTGCGCCGCACTCCATTGGGACAGTTTGCCCGCATCCACCGCTTCGGCGAACTCGGCAATCCAACGGGCAATAATGTCCGCATGACTGAGCGGCACCCAGTGATTGGCATCGATGTCACGGCGGTACAATTGCGGCACCCATTCATGCAAGTCTTCGAACAGCTGGGTGCCGACGTAATTATCACCAGTTGGCACAATCAGTTGTACTGGAGCTGCTGCGTAGCGAGGTTGCGGGTTTAGCAGCTTGGACTGGAAGTTAGCCCGATAAAGGTTGACACCATACTGACCGTCCTTGGCTTGGGTGGGGTTTACCGCCGCTTCGCACACACCTTCACGCTTCTCCAGATAGGTTGGCCACCACTTGCCCAGTCCAAGCCTCCACGACAGCGGTGGAATCACCGGCAACTGAAAAAACATGATGTACCAGGATGACACCAGCTGCCTGAGCGCCTTGCGCTGCTCACGCCAGGACAAACTGGTAAAGCGTTTACGCATCCAATAGCCCATATGGTCGAGGCTCGGCCCGGAGATAGTGGTAAATGACAGGATGCGCGATTTGAGAGGCTCAGTAGTAACCGACTCCCAACTTTGAATCGAACCCCAGTCGTGGCCCGCCAGATGAAACTGGCGTCCGGGAATTAATGCATCAACCACCGCCAGCAGATCTCGCGATAGTTGCTCCATGCGGTAATCCGACAGCTTGACCGGCACATCGGAACCACCGGCACCGCGCACATCGTAGGCAATCACATAGAAACGATCCGCCAGCCGCTCAGCCACCGGCTGCCAGACCCGGTGGTTGTCCGGGTAGCCATGCACCAACAGCAGCGGCGTATTGCCCGGATCACCCCAGCTATGCACCAGCAAGGAGATACCGTTAGACAGAACTTGGGTGGTGGCGGTATGCATGAGGGCCTCAGCGAAATTACGACGCCCAAAGGATAATGACATTCATCGGTGATATGGTTGACCGCAATGGCGCTGGGGCTGTGCAGCCGGGTCACCCCCGGTCAGGGACAAAACAAAAAGGGCGCCCGAAGGCGCCCTTTGTTTTGCTGTATTGCTTGTCAGCGATTACTTGTTGCCGCTGCTGACAAACTCCGGGTAAGCCTCCATGCCACACTCGGACAGATCCACACCGCCGTACTCTTCTTCCTCGGACACCCGGATACCCATGGTGGCCTTGAGGATGCCCCAGACGATCAGGCTGGCGACGAAGACCCAGACGAAGATGGTAGCAGCACCGATCAACTGACCGCTGAAGCTCGAACCATCGTTGGTAATCGGCACCAGCAGCAGGCCCAGCAGACCAACTACACCGTGAACCGAAATAGCACCAACCGGGTCATCAATTTTCAGCTTGTCCAGGGTGATTACCGAGAACACTACCAGTACACCACCGAGGGCACCGAAGATGGTGGCCTGCAGGGCAGTCGGAGTGGACGGCTCTGCGGTGATCGCTACCAGGCCAGCCAGAGCACCGTTGAGCAGCATGGTCAGGTCAGCTTTGCCAAACAGCAGGCGAGCAGTAACCAGCGCAGCCATCGCACCACCAGCTGCTGCAGCATTGGTGTTCAGGAACACCATGGCAACCGCGTTGGCATTAGAGATGTCACCCAGCTTCAGAACCGAACCGCCGTTGAAGCCGAACCAGCCCATCCACAGGATCAGGGTACCCAGTGCAGCCAGCGGCAGGTTGGCACCCGGAATGGCGTTCACCGAACCGTCTTTGCCGTACTTGCCTTTACGAGCGCCAAGCAGCAGTACACCAGCCAGAGCGGCAGCAGCACCAGCCATGTGAACGATGCCTGAACCTGCAAAGTCACTGAAGCCAAGGTCGCCAAGGTTGTACATGCCGAATACGTCGTTGCCACCCCAGGTCCAGCTACCTTCCAGCGGGTAGATAACGCCGGTCATGACTACTGCGAAAGCCAGGAAAGCCCAAAGCTTCATACGCTCAGCCACCGCACCGGAGACAATCGACATCGCAGTGGCAACAAACACCACCTGGAAGAAGAAGTCAGAGGCACCTGAATAGATAGAGCCGCCACGGAAGCCGTCTTCGCGGGCAGCAAAATCACCCAGCACAGCATCGGCATCAACGTTGGCAATACCCGACAGGAACAGATCACCGCCGTACATGATTGCGTAGCCGCACACCAAATACATGATGCTGGCGACTGCAAACAGAGCGACGTTTTTAGTCAGGATCTCAGTTGTGTTTTTGGCACGGACGAGGCCGGATTCCAGCATAGCGAAGCCGGCCGCCATCCACATAACCAGCGCGCCGCACACCAGGAAGTAGAAGGTGTCGATAGCGTACTGTAGTTCGTAAATGTTGTTTTCCACGGTGTAACCCTCCAGATGGACACGTCAAATCGTTGGCATGGATCGTGACGTTTTTTGTGCAGCCCTGAGACTGCAAACCGTTTTGGCGTCAGGCGGTTAAACCGCGTCTTCGCCAGCCTCGCCGGTCCGGATTCGGATTGCCTGCAAAAGCTCGGTGACGAAAATTTTCCCGTCGCCGATCTTGCCAGTGTTCGCAGCCTTGGCGATGGCTTCGATCACCTGATCCAGAGAACCATCAGCGATGGCGACCTCGATCTTCACTTTCGGCAGAAAATCCACCACATACTCCGCACCGCGATACAACTCGGTGTGGCCCTTCTGGCGCCCGAAGCCTTTAACTTCGGTCACCGTGATGCCCTGCACGCCAATCTCAGACAATGCTTCGCGCACATCGTCGAGCTTGAACGGCTTGATAACGGCAGTGACAAGTTTCATGTCTCTCTCCTGATGGCTACGCCGTCACCGGCGTCGTACCTGTTCCGAATCGAGGCGGTGCCCCATTCCAGTCTTCAGAGGTTTCCCCCTGCTTGCCTCGCTAAACGCACGATCCATGCCAATAGATAAAATGCGTGTTTTTTCAGTGGGTTGAAAAAAAACACCGAAGCATGGCCTCGGGTTCTCGCTCGATTATAGCGCACGATTAAGTTGCACTCCCCAAAATGGTGCAACTCTTTTCTACAAGGATGCCGTGCTAACATGAGTGTCCTAACAAGATTGCCAGTGGACGTACCAACATCATGACAGACCAACCCTTTATCGACCGACTGGTGGCGGAGCTGGGCCGCCACTTGCCCGCTGGACTGGAACAGGTAAGGGGCGAGCTGGAACGCAGCGCCCGCGCGGTTCTGCAGGAAGGCATCAGCCGGCTGGACCTGATTAGCCGCGAGGAATTTGATATCCAGCAGCAAGTACTGGGGCGCACCCGGGAGAAACTGGAGGCACTGGAGAAGGAAGTGGCTGAGCTGGAGCGTCGTCTGACCCCGTGAAGCTGCTGCCCGCCATCGCCGGACTGCTTTTTGCCGGACACCTTGCCGCCGCCGAGGACCCGCTGTGCGCCGGAGAGGAAGCTCTGGCTGCACAACCACTGGAAACTCTGGTCGAGGATGCTCTGGTTCTACACCGCCTGCTTGACTGTCCTCTGAATGCCGACGCTGTTGCCCCGCAAGCATGGCCGGCACGTCTGCTTGATGCCGGGGTCAGTGCTGAGCAAACCGATGCGAACGGTCGTAGTGCTCTGCATATCTCCCTGCAACGACTGGCTGACAATCCGCCACAGGCCGCCTTTTATCAGGACACTGCGCTACTTTTGCTTAGCCGCGGCGCAGCGGCCGATCTGGCCGACAATCGGGGCATTCAACCACTGCATCTGGCCAGTGCCGAAGCGGACAGTCGAGTCAGCGCTGAACTGATCGCTCTGGGTGCCGACCCGCTCAGTCTGGATGGAGACGGCCACCATGCCCTCAATCATGCAGTACTCCACCCCAACAACAGCACAACCTTTGCCCTGCTGCTGAATACTGCCGCCGGTGATCTTGGCGACGAGGACAGAGAACTACTAATAGAGGCGCTCATTCAAGCACAGCGTGCTGACTTGCTTCATCAGTTACTGATCCGTTTCCCCACCACCGAGCTCGATCCGGTGGACGCCAGTCGAGCTCTGGCTCAGTTGCTTTGGCAAGGGGCATCGGCGGAAAGTGCTGAAAGCTTCTGGCGAGCTGGGGCTGACGCCCTGCTGGTGTTCAGTCAAGGCGGCGGTGATCTGGCATGGCGACTGGCGACAGAAGGACATTACGAGCAGCTGGACTGGCTGCTGGCCGGCGGCTTCCCCCTGAATGAGCTGCCGGAGAGCGGCTTTCCACCGCTATTTTTTGCCAACGAACAGGCCACGTCCCGACTGCTGGCCCGTGGCGCCGACCCCAACCTGAGCTCGCGCCAACACGGCACTCTGGCGGCAGCATTTATTACTCCTCCGCCTCCCTTCGATCAGGGCGGCGCATCCCTGGATGACAAGCGCCTCCAGCAATTATTGAATGCTGGTCTGGAGCCAGATCGGCGCGACAATCAGGGCATGACGGCGTTGGAACGTGCACTGGACAGTGACCAGTTATGGCTGGTCCAGGCCCTGCTCAAAGCAGGCGCCGACCCGACCCGCACCATTACTGGCAAGCGCTCACTTCTACCTAAGGCCCTGGATACAGGAAGGCTACCCGTCATTCAATCCATCATCCGCGGGCTGCCCGATGTTACTGACCGGCATCCCCTGCTACTGCTCGACTACGTCGGCAGCGAACAGCCCAGCGCGGAAATCGTTGAAGTGCTGCTGGTCGCCGGGCTGTCCCCGGATATGGCTGGCGCCGAGGGAGAAACCGCGCTGCTACGCGCTGCCAGACTGCAGCGCTGGCCGCTGGTCGACCTGCTGCTTCGTTATGGTGCAGACCCGCAACGGCTTAATGGGCAGGGCTGCTCACTGCACTGCTATAGCTGGGCCATGCCCGAATCACTGCAACACAAGTGGGTCAAAGAGGAAACATCCGGCTGGCAGTGGCCTGCTATGAGCGCGCGACCGTCAGCATTCTTCGCTCTCGGCCTGTCGCCCATGCTGGCGCTGTGGCTGGTGGTCACAGGCATTGCTCTGGCGCTACGCAAGCCGATGTGGCCATCGCTGCTGTGGATGTTTGTCAGCAGTACCAGCACCATTCTGATCAGCAGCGCCCTGCTGTATCAATGCGACCCTTGCCTGATAAGCAGCCCGGCCGGCCAGCACTACCTGACCATGGCCATCGCGGCCGTGTTGTTTGCAATTGGCCCATGGCGCAAGCGACTGGCTTCACCGGCCAGACTCTCAACGGAGCCCCCTGCGCAGTACTGACAGCGATTCTCGCCAATCACTGACCCGGGGTGGCGGCTATCAAGTACGCGCCGAACCCGAAGCGCCATCGACACTCCTCAAAACAGGAGGATCTATGGCCATCTCGCAGGTATTCAGTCGCGCCCAGCTAGGTATTCAGGCGCCGTCGGTAAGAGTGGAAACCCATCTTGGCCCCGGATTACCGGCGTTCACCATTGTTGGGCTGCCGGCCACCGCAGTGCGCGAGTCACGTGATCGGGTGCGCTCCGCCATCGTTAATGCAGGCTTTCCTTTTCCGCAGACCCGTATCACCGTAAATCTTGCTCCGGCGGATCTGCCCAAGGATGGCGGACGATTTGACCTGCCCATTGCGCTAGGCATTCTGATCGCCAGCGGTGAGGTGTCCGGCAAGACCATTGATGGCCTCGAATGCATCGGCGAGCTGGCGCTAGACGGGGCACTGCGCGGGGTGATGGGGGTGTTACCGGCAGCATTGGCATGCGCCCGGGCTGGTCGTACCCTGCTACTGCCCGCAGATAATGCTGAGGAAGCCAGCCTGTGCCGCGGCGCGTCAGTGCTCGGCGCCAATGGCCTGCAAGCTGCCTGTGCCCACCTCAAAGGAATCACCCCACTATCTCCGGCCAGCCCGCCTGCCATGCCAGCCGCCGATAGCGCTGGGCCCTGTCTATCAGACGTCCGAGGTCAGCCACAGGCGCGACGTGCTCTGGAAATCGCCGCCAGTGGCGGCCACTCCCTGCTGCTATGTGGCCCGCCGGGTAGTGGCAAAAGCCTGCTCGCCAGTCGTCTGCCCGGCCTGCTGCCGCCCCTTGATGAGCAGCAGGCTCTGGATGTGGCAGCGATTCATTCACTACACCGGCCGCGCCCACCGGCGCAGTTCTACCTGCCGCCGTTTCGAGGCCCCCACCACACCGCCTCCGCCATTGCCATGGTCGGTGGCGGCAGCTATCCGCGCCCTGGGGAGATCTCCATGGCCCACCATGGGGTGCTATTTCTGGATGAAATTCCCGAGTTCGATCGTCGCGTGCTGGAGGTACTGCGCGAACCACTGGAAACCGGCGAAGTCAGCATTGCCAGAGCCGCAAGGCAAACCACCTTTCCCGCATGCTTCCAGCTTGTTGCTGCCATGAACCCCTGTCCCTGCGGTTACTTCGGCGACCCGCAGCGCAGTTGCGGCTATAGCTGTGAAAAGGCACGGCGCTATCAGTCCAAGCTATCCGGCCCGCTGCTAGATCGCATTGATCTGCATCTGGAGGTTGCCGCCGTTAAGCCAGATGAGCTGGTGTCACTGGATCAAGGCGAAGCCAGCGGCCCAGTGCGCGAAAGAGTCCGTGCCACTCGCCAGCGCCAGCTATCCAGACAGGAGAAGCTCAACCAGCATTTGAGCAGTAGCGAGCTACAGCCCATAGTTGCAGCCCATGGCGCCTGGCTAAGTGATGCGATGCAACGGATGACGTTATCCGCCCGCTCGCTACATCGAACGTTGCGAGTGGCGCGCACACTGGCAGATATGCAGGAAGAAACACAGGTTTCCACTGCGCATCTTGCCGAGGCACTTAGTTACCGGCTAAGCCAACCCTGAGCCAGAGCCAATACTCAACGTACCAACGAAGCCACCAACCCCAAATCCACTGCTTTAAGGGTGGCCTCTGCCCGCGAGTTAACCTGCAGCTTTTGGTAGATGGTTTTCAGATAGCCCGCCACGGTGTGCTGGGAAATGCCCAGCATCTCGCCCGCTTTGCGCACGCTGTAACCGCGAGCAATGAGCGTCAACACCTGCTCCTCCCGTGGCGCCAGGCGCACGGTTTCCTCCGGCACCGGTTTGAATACGCCAAGTAGCTTACGAGCGATTGCAGCACTAAGTGGAGGGCGACCGGCAAGGATCCCTCGCAGGTGCAGAACGAACTCTTCCTCCGGCTCATCCTTAAGCAGATAACCGTCGGCCCCGGCGTGCAGGGCGGAAAAAAGGTGGTCAGAGTCATCAAAGATTGTGGTCACAACGCAGGTGCATTCCGGACGCACTTTTTTCAGGGCGCGGATGATGTCGATGCCGGAGCCATCGGGCAGGCCCAGATCCACCAGTGCCAGGCACGGCGGGCGCTCACCCACAGCCAGCAAGGCGGCAGCCCGGTTCTCAGCAGTTCTGACCACACTGTCCGGGAAATGGCTGTGCACCAGACGGGTCAGCCAAACCTTCACATCGACCACGTCTTCTACAAGTAAAATATCACTGCAGTCCATTTGCTCTTCCGTTGTCGTGACTTTTTCCACAGAATCCCGATGATGGCACGGTGTCGCGTCGCCACCTACCCCCATAAACGCGGGTGGTATTTTTTGATATCAGTAAGACAGGAAGCCTACTTGTGTTCAATCCTTCTCCCCGCCTGACCGTGACACTCAGCGGCCTGCTGGCCCTGTGCGTTCTGCTGCTAAGCGTAAGTACCGCCCTGTCACTGCCTTGGACCGGGATCAGCTGGTCTGTTCACCCTGATGGCGGACTGACCGTTCAGAGCGTCGATCGTCATGGGCCGAATGCTGCCACATTCACCGATGGCATGCGGGCCACCGGCTTTCAGGCTGCAGAGAGATACATCGACGCCAACGCAGTACTGCTAATTGAAGAGCCTGATGTGCTGCCGGCATACGCCGATTACAACCAACTGATGGACGACAGCAGCACCCTCGCTAACGCTGCCAGCAGCGGTAGCCTTTCCGTGGTCAGCGACAGCGGCGAACAACTTGCTCTGGCCACCAGCACGCGGCCGCTTCACTCGTTGCCATTGCTGTTTTGGTTGCAGGTGGCGTTCGGCATGATTGGCGCCATGACCGGAGCCATCGTCTGGAGCGTACGTCTCCGCAGCCTGCCTGCCGCCCTGTACTTCATGACAGGTATTGGCTATCTGATTTTCGCCCCCGCCGCTGCGGTATACAGCACCCGCGAGCTGCTGATCGACGGTGACCTGTTTCGCACCCTGTCCATCGCCAATCACTTTGGAGCGCTGTTCTTCACCGCCTCCCTGACCAGCCTGCTGTGGCATTACCCGATCCGCATCGGCCGCTTTCCCATTGCCTCACTGTGCTATCTGGTTGCCGCACTGACATGGGTCTCTGATACCCTGCAACTGACCAGCACAAGCGCACAATTCCATCTGTCCGTGCTGGCTATTTTTGCCCTCAGCTTTGTGTTCGCCTTTTTCCAGTGGCTGGGCACGCGCAGCAAGCCGGCCGACCGTGCCGCTTTGCGCTGGTTTCTGCTGTCCATCTACCTTGCCACCGGTCTATTCGCCGGCGTCATTATCATTCCTGCCGCGCTGGGCGTCATGCCGCCAGCTTCTCAAGGCGTTATGTTTGGCGCGTTCCTGATCATGTACATCGGACTGGCTTTCGGCATAACCCGCTACAAGCTATTCCAGCTGGAGCGCTGGTGGTTTTCTATCTGGGCATGGTTTCTTGGCGGTCTCGCAGTAATCGCCATCGATCTACTGCTGGTCAGCTTCCTGGCGCTGTCAAAACCGATTGCATTGAGTCTCGCAGTTGCACTGGTGGGATGGATCTATTTTCCTCTGCGTCAGTGGCTATGGAGCAAGCTGGCCAGACGGCGCGGCAGAACCATTGAGGACTGGCTGGCTCAGGCAATGCCGCCAATGGTTTCCGCTTCGCGCACCAACCAGCTCGGCAACGCACTTCAACAGTCGGCCGCTGCTGTATTTAACCCGCTGGACATCACCGAAACGGAAGGCACACTGGTCAAGCCAGCAATCACCGACAACGGGCTGTGCCTTCAGCTACCCAGCCCGGCAGATCATACTGTTTTGCGATTACATCATGCGGATCAAGGCGCGCGACTTTTTACTTCCCGCGATATCGAAGCGGCGACCCTGATTCTGCAGTTGTATCGTTTAGTCGAGGAGTCATTAAGCGCCCATGAACAGGGCGCGCGTAGTGAACGCGATCGTATCCGTCAGGATATCCATGATGATCTGGGCGCCAAACTGCTGACCCTGTTACACCGTAGCAACTCCACCGATGAACAGAAACTGGTAAGGGATGCCATTCGCGATCTGCGTGACCTGCTCAGCACTATGGAGACCTTCACGCTATCTCTGGATGAGGCAGCCCTGCAGTGGGAGCAGGAAGCACGTCAGCGTTGCGATGCTGGCGGCGTAACGCTTGAATGGCATTCCTCGCTGGCCTCTCTGGATACAGAGATTGATCAGCGCCGTATTGCTGACCTGACAAGAATTGTCCGCGAGGCAGTCAGCAACGCGCTACGCCATGCTGCCCCATCAGTAATCAGGATCAAGCTGTCTGAGCGGGAAGGTTCACTGGCCATATCGGTGGAAAACGATGGCCTGAACCAGGACAAAATGGGCTCCCACGAAGGTCGCGGCATTGGCATTATCAGGCAACGAGCCACACGTCTCGGCGGTGTGGCGGGCATCGGCGTGCAGCAGGATTTCTGGTGGGTAAACGTGCGTGTGCCGTTGCAAGTTGACGATAGAGCGGGAGACCCTCTCCCGCTCTGATAGGGCGTGTTTCAGGCAGCGAATTCGAGAAGCTCTGGACGGTTCAGCATGCGTGCCAACTTTTCCAGTCCCTGCTGACGTAGCTGACTGCTGTCTTTCTTAGAAGGGTGAAAATCTCGTTTGAAGTAAGCCAGATAGGACGGCCCCAGACGACGTAGCCAGCCCGGCTTGCCCAGCAGCCAGTTGAAGCCATTCATTACAGAACGAAAATCCGTCTTGTCATCCATCTCCGCACGCAGCTGGAAGTAATGGAAAATGGTGAAGCCGACGAACTCGACCGTGGTGATCGCCATTTCGCTGGTACGGGTCCAGTAGCTGCCTACCTGATCCTGATAGACATCAAAAGCCACCGCCTTGTGCTCGCTCTCTTCAACGGCATGCCACAACCATAGAGGCAGCATGCGCTGATCCATGCCTTCGAGAAATTCAGGACGCTCAAGAATCAACTCGGCCAGCATGGCGGTAAAGTGTTCCAAGGCACAGGTCTTGGCGAGCTGACGCTCCGGCGACAACACCTTGCCCTGCATCTTCAGGCCATTCAGCACAAAGTCCGATACCTTGCTGGTGGGCACACCACGCTCTTCCATAAAGGCATTGAAAACTTCGTGCTCATTGCCATGGTGCGCTTCCTGACCAATGAAGCCCTTTACCTGCTCCTTGAGCAGTGGGTCGGTAAGATTTTTCTGGTAGTGGCGCACTGAACGGACGAAGAAACGCTCCCCCTCAGGAAAAGTGCAGGACAGCGCAGTCAGCAACAGAGTCTTGAACTGATCGCCTCCGAACCAGTAACGCTCAATGCCTGGATCGAACTGGAAATCCATCTTGCGCGGCTGAATATCACTTTTATTAGTACGACGTATGGCTGTCTGGGCGCGGGCATTCATTGGCTAACTCCTGTGGCTTATCCGCAATGACCAAAGTATGGGCCGTCGCCGAGCAGACATTCAGGGCATTTTGTGCCAATCCGGAACAGCGGTTCCAGAAATTCTGGCATTTGAGAACGGCTTTATCCTTCCTGCTTGAGATAGCGCGGCGCACTTTCCCGAACGCGCTGAAGCGTAACCTGCCACAACAAATCACGCAGCGGCATACTGCTTTTGACCTTGCCTTCACGCACCTGCCTGGCCAATAGCCGAGATAGCTGCTCGTGACTGCCCTGCTCCGCCAGCAGCTCGGCCATCAATGCCTGCTCCTGCTGTTCAGCCTGACTGCCATTGGCCAGCTGTCGACGGGCAATGCCAATAGCGTTCAAAGCCATACGCAGGGCGTACTGCTGGTCAGCGGCAGCAGACGGCAGCACCTGATCACGCAACAGAGCAGTGACCGTATCAAGCAGATTAATTCCGTCCGGTTGAATACGCATAGTTTTAGCCCTCCAACCCGGTCATACGCAGGATGTGTAATTCCAGCTCGGGAACAATGTGCGAGGTTAGCGCCAGCTCCAGGGATGGCTCCGCACCGGACAAATGCCTTTCACCCTGTTTGATGGCGATCATTGCCCAGCGCAGATGAGCAAAAACTTCCCAATAGTACACCTGCTCAGCGGTAAGCTTGCGGCCCGATACTTCCTGATAGCCGGCAAACAGATCGTCGCGATGACCAATGCCGCCCACCGCATAATCATCACCCTGTTGGCCGAAGCGCCAGCACCGCGCACACAGCCACCCCAAATCTTCCAGCGGTTGTGACCAGCCAGTGAACTCCCAATCAAGAACCGCCGTCAGGCCATTCTCATCCACCATGTAATTGCCGGTACGGAAATCACGATGCACCAGGCATAGCGGCTCCTGTGCCGGCATATTATCTTCCAGCCAGTTCAGTCCCCATTCCAGTGCCGGAAAAGCGCTGTGATACTGATCCAGAAATGCACGTGCACTATCAACGAACTCTTGGGCAGGATGAATCTCTGGAAGCGGCAGAAAGTCCAGATCATCACGGGGTGGCCTGATCCCATGGATCCGTGCCAACTCGCGACCCAGTTGTCGGGCCAGCGCCGGACGATCATTTGCCAGCGACAGATCACGCACCAGCCTGTGCCCGGCGGCGGTCCCATTGGCGCGACGCATGATGAAGAAATCACGACCCAATAGCGCCGGATCGCCAAGCCACAACGGCCCCGGCACGGTAACACCATTGGCAAAGGCGGCTTTAAGCAGCGCGAACTCTTGCTGCCGGGAAAGACTGTCGGATACTGACGAAGGCGCATCGCAGCGAATCACCGCTGCAATAACTTCATCACCCAGATCAATATCTGCCGCCCAGTTTTCCTGAATAGCGCCACCGGAAAGCGCCCGCACATTACTGAGCTGCACCGGCTTGCCAGTTTTTGCAGCAAGCCAGTCGGCAATGGCCTTCTGTTCAACTGACTGCATTACACGCCCCAGTGAAAGAAATCTGCCTTTTCTTTCAGGTAGGCACGAGACAACACCATTTTGTGAATTTCGCTGGCGCCATCCACAAGACGGGCCTGACGGGCATAGCGATAGATCCATTCGAGCAAGGTGTCTTTTGAGTAGCCACGCGCACCACACAACTGAATCGCGGTATCAGCTGCTTTATGCAACGTGTCAGCCACATGAATCTTGGCGATGGAAATATCGGTGCGGGCAAAGTCCCCCTGATCAAGCTTCCAGGCGGCCTGCATAGTCAGCAGCCGGCCAATCTGAATGTCCTTGGCCACATCGCCGAGCATCCACTGCACGCCTTCGTGTTCGGACAGAGTGGTGCCAAAGCTCATGCGCTTCTCCACATAGCCGGCGGCTTCTTCCATGCAGCGCTTGGCGAGACCAAGCCAACGCATGCAGTGGGTCAAGCGCGCCGTACCAAGACGGATCTGGGTAACTTTCAGGCCATCGCCGATATTCAGCAGGCGCTGACTGTCCGGAATCACCAGACCATCAAACTTGAGCTCACAGTGCCCGCCATGCTCTTCCGGGCCCATGATTCCGATACGCCGGACAACCTCCCAGCCGGGCTGATCCGCATCAAACAGAAAGGCAGTCAGCCCCTTGCGTGGGTCATCAGAAGTTTTCGCGACCAGAATAAAAATCTGCGCGCCTTCTGCTCCGGTAATGAACCACTTTCGTCCTCGAATAATCCAGTTATCTCCCTCCCGGGTAGCACTGGTATAGGTCAGAGACGGATCAGAACCACAACCGCCATCCGGTTCGGTCATGGCAAAAGCAGAGCGCACCTTGCCGTCGATGATGGGCTGCAACCAGCGAGCTTTTTGCTCCTCAGAAAGAATCTTGTTAAGCACGATCATGTTGCCGTCATCCGGCGGCGCGCAGTTAAACGCTACCGGCCCGAATGGCGAGCGCGCCGCTTCTTCATATAACGCCGCCATTCCCACCACGCCGACATCAAGGCCGCCATATTCTTTCGGCACCTGAAAACCCCACAGCCCAGCCGCTTTTGCTTTCACTCGCAATGCTGCGACCACATCTTCATTGAGGTTTTCGTGCTCATCAAAATTGCTCTTGTTCTGCTCCAGCGGCATGACTTCTTTGGCGACAAAGTCGCGCACCTTTAATCGCAGCTTTTCAATATTCTGCGGCAGTGAAAAATCCATCATGTTCTCCTTACAGCGACGAGCACAGGTGTCCGCCATCAACGGCAATAATTGAACCACTCATATAAGCAGAGGCATCGGAAGCAAGCATCAGCAGAGGACCGCTCATTTCCTTCATCTCGCCGGTACGTCGCATTGGCACCCGTTTGATCTGACTTATGCCGGCCTCGGTTTCCAGCCAGTCGCTGTTGATCTCGGTACGAAAAAATCCAGGGCAAATAGCATTGCAGCGAATGTTGTAGCGAGCGTAATCAAGCGCAATAGACTTGGTTAGCTGGATCACCGCCGCTTTAGAGGCAGTATAGGGCGGTAGTTGGGCTCCGACCCGCAGGCCGAGGATGGAGGCAATATTGATCAGGTTGCCGGGGCGGCTATCGCGGCGCCACTGACGAATGGCAAACTTGCTCACTGCCCAGACACCTTTCAGGTCTGTATCAACAACCGCGTCCCAGTCTTCCTCATCAAGACCGTCACAGGTGCCAACGCGGTTGATGCCGGCATTGTTGATGGCCACATCGATCTCCGGCATGGCACTGAAAGCCTCTTCAACACTGGCATGGCTGGACACATCCATAGGCAGAACCACCGCATGACGACCCAGCGCCCGAACCTCGGTCGCTGTTTCCTCCAGTTTCTCCACCCGCCGTGCCGCAAGCACTACGTCGGCGCCGGCACCGGCCAGCACCTTGGCGAAATGAGCACCAAAGCCGCTGGAAGCGCCAGTAATCAGCACGCGTTTGCCACTCAGGGAGAACAGGTTATCGGTCATCACAGGGCCCTCAAGGTCAGAGATGGTCCGCACGGCGAACCTATAGAGGGCCGACGTTAAAGGACGCCCCCGTCGGCAACAAGGACGGAATCGCTCAGTCCTGCGGACGCTGGTGTCAGCGGCCGGCCTTGAGCTGGTATCATGGCGGCCCGCTGAAGGAACCCCGCTGTGAGCCGCCTTAATCCCCGTCAACAGGAAGCCGTGAACTGGACCGATGGGCCGCTATTGGTGCTGGCTGGCGCTGGCTCGGGCAAAACCAGTGTGATCACCCAGAAGATTGCTTCTCTGATTCAGGAGCGCGGCATGCCGGCGCGCCATATTGCCGCGGTAACCTTCACCAACAAGGCAGCCCGGGAAATGAAGGAGCGGGTGCTGAAGCTGGTACCCCGCGAGGATGCCCGCGGCCTGATCGTCTCCACCTTTCACAACCTCGGGCTGCGGATCCTGAAAACCGAAATGGCCGCAGTCAAGCTACGCAGTGGCTTCTCCATTCTCGACCAATCTGACAGCCGTGAATTGATGCGCGAGCTGTTGCATCGTGGAGAGTCGGAACGCGATATCCAGGCAGTGGAATTTTTCCAGAGCAAGATATCCCAGTGGAAAAATGACCTGGTGACACCGGAGCAGGCGCTCTCCAGTGCCGACTCCGAAGAGCTGCAGCGCGCCGCCATCACCTACGGCGAATACAACCGCATGCTGCGAGCCTGTAACGCGGTAGATTTTGATGACCTGATCCTGCTCCCGGTATTGTTGTTTCGTGAGCAGCCGCGAATTCTGGAGAAGTGGCGCAATCGCATCCGCTATCTGCTGGTGGATGAGTATCAAGATACCAACGGCTGTCAGTACGAGCTGGTCAAACAGTTGGTTGAGCCGCTCAACAAGTTCACCGTGGTGGGCGACGATGATCAGTCGATCTATGCATGGCGCGGAGCAAAGCCGGAGAATCTGGCTCAGCTGCAAAGCGACTTTCCTGATCTGAAAGTCATCAAGCTGGAGCAGAACTATCGCTCCACCGGTCGCATTCTCAAGGCTGCCAACGCGGTAATTGCCAATAACCCCCATGTTTTCGAAAAGTCACTGTGGTCAGATTATGGCTACGGCGATCCAATCCGGGTGATGTCGCTGCGCGACGAAGAGGCGGAGACCGAATGGATTGCCGGCGACATCATCCATAAACGCCTGACAAAGGCGCTGAAGTGGAAGGACTTTGCGGTTCTTTATCGGGGAAATTTCCAGTCTCGCTTGCTTGAGATGAAGTTCCAGACCATGCAGGTACCGTACAAGGTGTCTGGTGGGCAAAGTTTTTTCGCCCGCACCGAGATCAAGGATCTGATGTGTTACCTGCGCCTGCTGGTTAACCCGGATGACGACAACGCCTTTCTCCGCATCATCAACACACCACGCCGTGAGATCGGCCCGGCAACACTGGAAAAGCTGGCCAACTGGTCGGTCAAGCGTGGCCAAGGCATGTATCATGTGTGTGACGATATCGCGCTAGACGAAGCACTTGGCGGCAAAGCTGCGGCGCGACTGCGAGAGTTCAAAAGCTGGCTGGATCACAAACGCCAATACTGTTTTAGCGACAACAGCCTGCAGGCAGTAAAAGAATTAATCAGCGATATGGATTACGAAGGCTGGCTTATCACTCAGGCCAGTAGCCCGCGTATTGGTGAAAAGAAAGTGGAGAATGTTGGCCAACTGGTGGCCAGCATCGAACGTATGCTTAACAAACAGGAAGAGGAGGATGACAGCTCCGACCTTGAGGCAGTTATCCGCAAGCTTGTATTAATCGACATGCTGGAGCAGCAAGAGGAAGAGGATGATTCCGATCGGGTGCAAATGCTTACCCTGCATGCCGCCAAGGGCCTGGAATATCCCCATGTCTATATGATGGGGGTGGAGGAAGAGCTGCTGCCACACCGGACAAGCATTGAGGAGGACAGTATCACCGAGGAGCGTCGCCTGATGTACGTAGGCATCACCCGGGCGCGCGAAACTCTTACCATGACACACGCGCTATCGCGCAAACAATATGGAGAGAGAATCGACACCGCGCGCAGTCGTTTCGTCGAGGAAATGCCTGCAGATGATATCGATTTTCAGGGGGAAGGCGTGCAGGTGGACGAGTCAAAAACCGAGCAAGTAGCAGAAGACACTCTGGCAGCAATCAAAGCCATGCTCAATCGCTAGTATCAGCTTAGAAAACATCAACAAAAAAGGGCGCCGCAGCGCCCTTTTCTATTTCGCCGCGATTAACGGCTCTGGCCAACCATGTATTCCACGGCAGCTTTGATTTCATCATCAGAGCAATCCATGCACATGCCTTTCGGCGGCATAGCGTTAAAGCCCTCGATAGAGTGCTTCACCAGCGTGGCCATGCCCTGACCAATACGCGGAGCCCATGCAGCCTTGTCGCCAACTTTCGGTGCACCAGCAGCACCGGTCGCGTGACAGGCCATGCAGGCACCGTTGTAAACCGCATCACCGGCGCGGGGACCAGCAGCCACTTCAACCGCGGCGGGGCCACCACAGTCTTCACCTTCTACACAGACCGTGCCTACCGGGCTAAGGCGCTCGGCAATAGCGCGATCACTGAACGTGGAACGCTCACCCAACGGGTACGGGGAGATTTCCTTGGTGCTCTTGGCCATTACGACGCCGGACGCCAACAGGGCGGACAGGGCTGCAGATACAATCAGCTTTTTCACGGTAGTTACCTCTCTATGCCTGGGTCGGCCGGAGCCGTAGTCGGGCGGCATTATACCCACGCCGCGTAGGGATTACAGCTCATCCAACACCAGAGCCGGTAAAGCGAGAGTGAAACGGCAGCCTTCACCCGGCTGACTGGCCAATAACATCCGGCCACCATGACGACTGGCCACCAGCCCGACAAAGCGCAGGCCAAGCCCTTTGCCATCTTCCTGCAGCTGGCTAAACAGTTGTGACTGACGGTTCAGTGCAATACCCGCGCCGCGGTCGCGCACCTCGCAACACACCTCGCCATTGTCCAGATATAGCCGCACATCCACAGAACTGCCCGGCACGCTGTGGCGCACCGCATTGCTAAGCAGATTGACAAGAAGCCGGGTCAGCAGCTCATGATTGCCTCGCACCCAGACCTGATCTTCATCACGGTAATCCACCCGAATGGCTACCTCCGCCATCTCGGCCTGCTCATGCAGTTGCTCTACGGCACTTTCCACCACCGACAGCATGTCCAGATCAATCATGTCGATCTGCAGCATGGACTCCAGCCGGATAAGTTGCAGGAACTGCTCGGCCACCCCCAGATTACGACGGGCATGAACATCCAGCTGGTCAAGGAAGTCCGGCAAGCGGGTACCGCCGGGGCTCTGACGCATTTTTTCTGTTAGCGCCAGAATAGAAATCATGGGTGAACGCAAGTCGTGGGACAGAAAGTGCAGCAACTCCGCACGGGTACGGCGCACCCGCACCAACGCTGTGATATCACTGATCTGCAGAATGATCACCTGACCGATCTGGCCACCGGCATCGACCCGGCTGATGGCTAGCAACAGCGACTCGCCATGGCGCCCAGGCAGCTCAACCTCCACCCTGCCTTGCTCCAGGGCGGAGGTCAGCAAATCGTTCCAACGGCCATCATCCAGCCTCAGGTCACGGGCCAGATCCAGCAGATGCCAGCCGCTCAAGGAGCGTCCCTTCAGCTCCAGCACGTCAAGCAATCGGTTGTTGGCCAGCAGCACTTCTCCGCAGGCATCCGCCAGCAGCACTCCCTGGTCCAGCTTCGACAGGGCAGCATGCAGAGCTCGCGTTAAGCCACGCTGCCTGCGTTCTGCCCCACCAATGCTATCCACCAAGCCAGCCACTGATCGCAGTGCCGCCGCCCGCGTCGGTGCCGGTGCGGATACTCTGGCCAGCATGGCCTGGACCGTTGTTTCCAGCTGCTCTGCCAACAGGGGACTGCGCCACAACAAGCTCAGCTCAAACTGCTCATGGCCGCGACTGAACAGGTAATGGCTGGCCGACTGCCCTTGCCAGCTGGAGTCTTCCACTGATTCACCGCCGGTTTGCAGGCCGCCGGTGGCTGCCCGATTTTCCAGCCGCCAGGCACGTATTGGCAGCGCCCCCAGCATACGCAACAACGGCGCGATATCGGCAGGCTGCATCAAGCGGCCGCTGTGTTCGCCGGGACGCATCATCTGCCTGATGATGCGCTGCAGATAATCGAAACTATATTCAAGCCGCCGCCACGTCCACAGCGGTCCTGCGGCAAGCACAGTGACCATTGCCGCTGCCGGCGACCACCAGATTTCACTGCGCAGCAGTACCATGCATAGCACCATTGCCACTAGCAGTAGCGTGCCTATCAAAGGCACCCCCCAGCCCGGCCGGCAAAATGGCAGCAGCAGTGGCGCCAACGATGCAATCAGCACGCTCAACAGCACGCTGACCAGCGGCGAGGCGTCGCGGATCAATTGATCACGCAGCAGACCATCCAGCACCCGTGCATGAATCTCCACTCCCGGCACCGAAAGGTCGCCATAGCGGGGGGTTTTAAACCTGTCGCCCAGCCCTTCTGCAGTGGCACCAATCAGCGCTATACGCCCTTCAACCAGCTCTGCTGGTACCCGTCCGTCGATTAAATCCACCGCGGAAACGCGTGGATACTCCCCCTGACTGAATGGGATGCGCCGTGGGTAGTCGCGAATATTCAGTCTGGCGCTGCTGTCACCACGCTCACGCCGCTGATACTGGTAGGCCACTAAGGGAGCCTCGTCCTCCAGCAGGGCCAGACCGATATGAGGCCAAAACGCCTGGCCAACGCCAGAGCGCAGCCACAGGCTGCGCACCACACCATCACTGTCCATAACCAGATCAACATGACCGAGGCGATGGGCAACCTCGGCAAATTCACGCCAGGGCAGCCCTTCTACCGTCTGACCACCTCGCAGTTGCTCGACATGCACCGGCAGGTAGACACGGCCATGCCTTGCCAGCGCCTCGGCCAGCAACCGATCGCTGTCAGGTCGGGCGGCGTCAGGCCCGGAAATAAGAAAATCAGCCAGCACTGCGCGGGCACCGTAGTCATGCAATTGATTCACCAGCGCCGCGTGGACGGCGCGATCCCAGGGCCAGGGGCCAATCTGACGCAGGCTGAAGTCATCAATCGCAACGATCAGAATGTCGGGGTTTGGCTCTGCCGAAAGAGTGCCGGACAGGCCGTCATAGAGCCGCCGATCAACGGACGATAGAGCGCCAGTCCCGGCCAGTACCGCACATAGCAGCCCCAGCAGGACGGTAATCGTCAGATGCTCAAGGTGAAAACGGTACAGCAGGCGACGCAATAGCAGATCGGCCACAATCGGAGTCCTTTCCCGGCTCGGATAACACCTTTATGTAGTCCGAACCGTGAACGGAATGCAACGAGAGAATGCCAAATATCAGTTCGTCACAGCTTCCAGACGGTAGCCATGCTGGTACACCGTTTTGATCCGATAGCCGTTTTCCGGGCGAATATGCAGGCTACGGCGGATACGACTGACATGCACATCCACCGTGCGTGACTCGATGGGCGTCATGATACCCCAGACTTTTTCCAGTAAATGGCCGCGCGACAACAGTTTGCCCACGTTCTGGAACAGGTAACAGGCCAGCTCGAAGTCCTTGTCTGTCAACTTGACCACTGTCCCCTCAACGGAAATAGTGCGGCGGCCACGGTCGATCTGCCATGGGCCAAGACTGAAGCTTTCTTCCTGATGGGAGTCTTCAATGCCGGCACGACGGCCCAGCGCAGCAATGCGAGCCAGCAATTCAGCCTGCTTGACGGGCTTGACCATATAATCGTCTGCACCCTTGCCCAATGCCCCGACAATGGACGCCTCGTCGTCGCGCTGGGTGGCGAATAGCACCGGTACCCTATTGCCCGCACCTCGCACTTCCTCAAGCACACTGACGCCGGACATATCCGGCACTTCCCAATCGAGAAGCAGCAAATCAAAGCTGTCACGACGCAACAACGTCATTAACTCGCGGCCGTTGCTGCAGTGGGAACAGGAGTGCCCTGCTCCCGTCAGCCAGTGGCGGACCAGTTCGGCTTGGGCCGGATCATCTTCCAGATAGGCTATTCTCAATCGATCTCTCCATGACCGGTCAGGAAGCAAGGCCGGCCCTAAGGGAAGAGTAGCTAACTGACCGATCAGTCGTTGGAAAAAATTGTAAAATGGGAACGCCCACAAGTCTCCTGGGAACAGAAAGAGAGCATTTTCACCATGCCGGTGGACGCTACGAAGGCAAAGCCGCTATCATTCGCGGCCCGGCCCTGTGCCGGGTCTTGCAAGACGATGATTTCCGCACCCGTAGCTCAGCTGGATAGAGTACTGCCCTCCGAAGGCAGGGGTCACAGGTTCGAATCCTGTCGGGTGCGCCATTCAAGCAGCCGTCTAGCTGTTTCTTGATTGTGGAACCATATAGTGAGACGTTTTCTCATTTTATGGTTTTTCACATAACCATAAAGTGAGACGGCCAAACAGTAGCCTTCCCCACCCAGCTAGACCAGACGCCCCGGTAATCCCCCCAGTACCCTGCCGCTTCAAGCCATCTAGATGTGAATACATCTCAGCAATCCGCCCCGTCGCAGAATACCCACCGCACCGAGTCAACGGACCTAGCCAACGTCCTCAAAGACATTCGACGGCAGCTTCGATCTAGGTTTGGTGCGATAAGCAACCTTGGCCTTGCCGACCCCCATGACCATGATCGCAGCCCTATCAAGATCGTTCCTCCCGAGCCCCGTCCGGACCCTCAGCTCCTCCACTAACTTAGGCCTTGAGACCCTCTCTTCCGGCCACCTCGCATCTGCCAAATAAGCCCTCACAACCGTTATTGCTTTCGCCCGCCTTAGCCGACGGTCCTGCTCTTTGTATGTCTTATATCTCAGTCGGTAATCTGAAACTTCCGAGGGAAATCGATACTGCAAATATCCGACCGAGACCCCCAGCTTCGCCGCGACTACCTTAAGCGAATGAATCTCACCTTCCTTTGAGGCAATCTGCTTGAATCTATGCAAAACCCCAAAATGATCTCTGTGGCGATCTTTCACCGGCCTAATGGGCATGTGATAAGCCGGCAGACGAAGTGTGGTACCCAACTTCAGCGCAGTTTGCCAAACCGGTCTCTCCGACGTCAGAACCTCAAGAAAGGAAATGTTTGCCACTGACTCAGAAATATTAAGTATGTCAAGAACAGAAATGCGGCGATCCCTATTTGCTATGAACTTCCTACAATTAGAAACCACATTGTAATAATCATTCGCTACAATATCGCTTCTTTTGTACGGGTGTGGCGGGCTATATGCAAAAGGTCTTGCCCTAAGTATCTTCAACAAATTATCTCTAATAACGTCTCTATTAGCACGCCACCCATTTGATACAAGATCGCAGAGGTGCATCATTGCGATGGAATGCTCATCGATATTCTCGCGACACGGAATATCCCCTCCATCTCCTCTAATAGCCATAAACTTTCTGCAAGATTGGCAATGAGCTACCGACTCCTGAATGACAAGCCTATCCTGCAGAGATCCGCAGTGTGGGCAGACAATACGCAGATAACCCCCATGACGAAGACATCGTTTTACGGATCTAATCGTCCAGTAATGCCGAATGTATGGTGTCGTGCCATGATCAAGATGCTCAAGAAAACAATCACCACACCAAGACGCACTTGGATTTATAAGGCATGAAATTGAAATACAATCCTCCAATGGGGTGAATGTTCCCTTTTCGAGATCAAGATCATCCAAGATGATAGAAGACGCATGCAGAAACGCTGAGGAAAACTCCGCAGGCCTCAAAAGTTGTCTCACATTATGAAATCCTTTTGCATTTACTGGAAATCTCTCTCCCGTTATATCCTCCCAGGCCCTCGCGACCTCCAGAGCAAAGGCAGAAGGTGTTAGAAAATGAAGCCATGCCCATCTGCAAAAAAATGACATGAATGATTCGATCTCATATGATCCAACTCCTATAATTGACGCTTTTAGAAATTTTTTCATATCAGACCTCCGCGAACATCACCGGATACCTTGGTCTGCTTGGCGCGGCCCTTCCTCCCACCTTTTACGCCACCTCCCACCGAGGGGGATTTCCCTTCTCTTGTTTTGTAGGCGGAAATGATCTGTTCCGCCGAGAAAATTTGCACGCTGGGGAAACAACTTAGCCCAATTGCATATTCTTCTAGCAGCGCATCTCTCGAAGACACATCCTCAGTTCTAGAAATAACATGCTCTTCGGTGATTTCTTCTGCGCCCATCAAATCCGCCTCGGCAATAATTTCTTTCACAACTTTCTGAAGAATTCCGATATTTCCGCAGCAAAATTCATATAGCCTGTCAAACCAATCGAGCATAGATCCTCTTTTGCTTTTGACTGGTAGATTTTCGGTCAATTTATTCAACGATAAAGCAAACTCGCGTTTCCCATCTCCGGTCGATGAATATGGATGAAATCCAACGACACTAAGACGACCTCCCAAGTGCGGATCTATTGCATAGATATCCATCACGGCATACCCGCCAACCAGCACAACAATTACGTTATCGTGGCCAGAAAGATCTTTTAGTACCGACATCTGACCCTTGCAGGGAATAAAAGAATTGACACCCGCAGATAATTCCTGGGCTTCATCAGCAATTACCACTGTTATCTGGCCGGTACTTAGAGCTCGCTCCGCAGCAACTCGGAGCTCGGTCAGCGAAGACCTCCTAATTCGGCTTGAGGTAAGACCTATCATCTCATCCGGGATGCCCTGATAGGTCTTGCCCGGGAACGCTAGTTGGTCAAGAATTTTCTGGAATATGATTTTCCTCTCGTTATCGATATTTCCAGAGCCCGCCCTGAGATTTAGCCTGACAAATCTCATAGCTCCCACCTCAACTTGGGCAGAGTACGACTCCTCAACCAACCTCATGGCTGTTGTCTTTCCAACCTGAGTTGGCCCAACAAGCGTAATGATGTTATTTTGAAGGTACTCCATCCTATAGATAATCTGACCTACCGCATCAGAAAGTGCCTTATGGACGAAAATACTATCAAGAGCATGAAATCTCTTCTGAAGTGATTTGCTATCAGCCTTCATAATGATCTCCTTCAAATATTGAAAAGGGATCAAAATATTCAACTGGTTCTTTACTAGGACCATATTTCCCTTGGGGCTCATTGGTCTCGGAATCATCTTGAATCACGTCAATTTTCGTCTGAAAATCTTTCTGCTCGCGTAGAATTTGTCTATCTATCTCTAGCTTTACTCGTTTTCTTATCTCCTGACCATCAAGCATCCATGCGTTGTGTGCCGTATGGTCATGAATTGATCTAAGCTTTTCCATTTCATGATTTGTACTTGTCAACTTCTTCCAACTCTCTCCCAGTAGAGCGTAGATCATGGAATGTTCTTCAGGGTCAAACCTGACAGGAACTTTTCTCCCAATGAACTTGCGAGTGCTATCGGAGTTATACCAAGTACCTTTGTGAAGTATTCCTTGGTTGGTTAATTTTATGCCGTCAGGAACATCGATCGCAGTACGAAAGTAGAATGCATCTGTGACGTCAATTTTTGTACCTGAGAAAGGATAGTCTCCGTGCAGATTCTGCAACTGGACAATCGGATCGACAGATTGATTTCCAATAATTCTCGAGTTGTATTGCTCCACAAATATCGAGAATCTTGCGCATAGCTCAGTAATGTTTACGGATGCTCTATTATTAGAGTCGCACTGCCTGTCAAATGATCTAGATTTATCGTATCTATGCACCAACCCTCCAATTGCCTGCGAGAATAGATTTCTGATCCTGTTAAATGTACCCTCAATCTCCGAGCCGAATCGGCCATTTGCTGGCGGGCGCAGTAGATGACCGCTTTCATAGCCGCCGAGAGCATCGCGCATAAATTTGCTTAGAAACTCAGCGCCCTGATCCGAGTTCCATATCATAGGAATACGCCCCCATTTCCGGACACAATGCCTGAAGACTAGCGAAATATTACGCACAGAGGGCGGTAGCAGGGTGATGCACCAGGCCAAGATTGTGAGCGTTGCATGGTCTACAAGCACGGTCAGTATTGGTCTAACTTTTATCTTGCTACCAGCGGAAACAATAAATTTGCTATCCATAATCCAATGATCAATGCTTCCGATCATGAAAGGGAGGCCGGTTTTCAATCGACGTCGCTCTGCTATAACAGAAGGTGCAACCGAATTTGCCAGACGCCGACCCCCTCGCGCACGAGCAGCTAAAACATGGTCAACGGATTTGCAGTACTTCTTGAATGTTGTGATGGATACTGGCCGCTTGCCAGGCAAGCATACCTCCATATCATTCCAGTATCTCAGATATGAAACCTTGAAGGAGTTACCCTCGCTATTGAGGAAGTACTTTTTCACACTGGATTGCAGCACATCCATCTCTTCAGGGGATATACGGGGGCTTCTATTTCCCTTTTCTTTATGCTTCGGAAGAATTACTGACTCCGCGCTTTCGCCACGACTCAACGCACTTTGAATCTTATTCTTCCACCTATACCGCGTTGCTCTGGCCAAGGATCCAGACTCATACCTGTGCAGTGCCTTCTCTATACTCCTTTGTTCCTCTGGACTTTTAATTCCGAAAATCTCTCGCTCTATTGACGTAGAGATTTCGTTCCTATTTTGTGGAATGTCCTCTCTTTCCCCTTCCCAGATACTAAAGTCATCAGAGAATATGATAGGGAAGTTACACCAATCGGATTTGATAAGCCCATGAGCCAGCCAGTAGATTAGTAAGGAGTAGTCTTCTAGGCCAAGATATTCTCTGGCCTCTGTAAGAGAGAGATCGCCTCTCCGGCCAAGGTGCCGTTTTAGCGAATCGAGTGATTTCGCCCGAATCTGACTATCGTAGCGATGCTCTAGGTACGCGCTATTGTTTATACAAGCCCATAAGATCTCAAGATTTGCATCCCTTACCTTGTTTATCTCGGCTGCGAATATGCTAAAACCGAGGCCAAGACTGAGAGCTGCATCCTCCGCAGGAACAAAGCTGACCTTACCATCATCGTTTTTCCACATGTCTGGCTCATTGCCACACAGCGACTCCAGATCATCACGAGTCTTCACCTCAAAAAGCTCTATCTCCCCAGACTGGTAGAAAACTAAAAAGTCAGGCGTATATGACCCCTTTCTCGCCTTCTTCTTCCCCCTCACGGGAATTTCGATATTGAGAGTCATGGGTTGCTCAACGTATCCAATGACTTGGCTGTTGAGCTCAAGCGACATACAGAACCTGAGCTCAGTCATCGACTCTACATAAACCGTCGATCCATTCTTGCTCGAGTAAAAGAAACCTGACATTGACCTGGAAGCACCGTCGCCGACCCTTCTCACCGGTCCATTCTTAAGAGCGGAAAGCACGAGGTACTTGCCGGCCGCCGTCAACTGATCTGATCGTAGTGCCAACTCCGTGAGCCGACCCTGATTTATTTCGCGCATAGCCTCTCCTCCCGTCTGGGGCAATATTGGCTTTGTTCGGCCAAAGGACGCCCGCAGACAGATGTCTGATGTATTGACACTTCTGATTTTTGGAGAGATGATGGGGGGGGGCATTTGCAGAACCCGGGCCTTGGTTGGCGCCAAGGTCCAATCTCTCTCAGCTATATGGCTGCCGCTTTACATATTGATTCTCCGCACTAGTTATTAGGCACCGCGACGATAAGTCGCAACGAAATCCTCGGCAACCTAACCATTTTTCTTTCATAGAACAACAATTTTCTTTGTGACGGACGAAGGGATTTCTCGAAGTTTTCTCTGGCAGAGTTGAAATATCTTTCGGCGTGATTTTGATCGACGTTCCATCAGATTCCGTATCGTATACTTTATACGGGAAATGATCTGAAAAAGGGCTATAAAAGCGAATCAATAGAGTGCGGCCTATTATCATTTTTCCCGCCAGCAATCCGAATATTAAACACTTTCTGTCGCAGGATTACTTCGCGAATTCAATTTGAATTATTCTATATCTCGCCTTATTAATTGAGATAAATCTTCCATATTCTACGAATATCATAGGAAAAATTATAAATTGTGAGTGCAGTAATTTCTGCTTTCCCGGCCGAGCACTATTTTTCTATATGGAAGTCAGGTAATGCTTTATGTACATTTTCCGTCTTCAATTCTTCGATTGAAAAATTAAAGATTAATGTCGGGGGGGGGGGGCAAAAGATGTAAGCAACTAAGCTGGGTCTGCCGCAGATAGCAGGCATGCAATGACATCACCAATGGGCGGTTTCTGGAGCACTATTTTCCCCCAGCCTACCCGCGAGCATCCGGAGAATCACCAGCGCAAACTCCCTCTGCGTATCTTGGCTTTCCAGAATCGGCACCGACAACTTCTCATGATCGCCAAGGGCATCCAGCACTGCGTCCGTGACCCTCTTCGGAAAAAGGCCATGCATTACCTGCTCGGCGCTGTGCGAACGCACCTGCTCCATAACTTCTTCATCTCGACCAATGCGGTCGGCAATGCCATTAGCGAAATGCAACTTGTCCTGTTCGGTGACTTCAAGCCCAAAAAGATCATTCAGCTTTTCGATAATTTCGGAAAGGCGCTTCTTCTCCGGGTCATGGGGCTTGCCTGAGCCCACTTCACTGAGCGGCTTGAGGCCATACTCACCATCCTCTTCCTCCAGTCGCAGCTGGTGTTCGGCGCGCTTGGTCAGGCGGTAGTGCGTCATTTGTAGCTCGGTCACGTCTACCTTTTCCTCATCCAGTCGGTCCACGCGCAGCAGCGGGTGCAGGTGTTTGGCGTAAACGCACAGCTGCTCCAGCTCGACGTCATCGTAGTGAACGATCTGAGAAAGGAATTCATAAGCCCGGACGAAGCTCTGCAGGTTTTTGCGGAACAGATCCAGGGCGTCCTTGCGCTCCCCGGCTTCCTTCAGCTCCTGCTCGGCGCGCTTGCCGTCGGCTTTATGACCATTGCGCTCTACCGCTCTCAAGCTCTCCCGCCAGACGCGAATATCATCAAGCGCGGCCTTGTAACGGATGGCGAATCGCTCCTTGGCCGGGTGGCAGTAATAGCTGAGCTTGCTGCTGGCGGCCGTCGGATCAAAGAACGTCAAAGCGAACTCGCGGACTTCTTCCCAGTGGTAGATCTGCTCCTGATCCAGCGTCTTCTGCAGGTCGTACACCACATTCACGTCAGACACATTCTCCAGCTCGGCCTTGTTGTAGTAAGGCGCGAAGGCATCGAGGATGTCCTGCGGATCGTTGTAAAAATCGAGGATGAAGGTTTCCTTGCCGGGGAAGGTCCGGTTCAGGCGTGACAGGGTTTGCACGCAGTCCACGCCCTGCAGCTTCTTGTCGACGTACATGGCGCAGAGCTTGGGTTGATCGAAGCCGGTCTGGTATTTGTTGGCGGCGATCATCACATTGAAATCGTCGGTGTCGAAGGCCTGTGCCAGATCACGGCCATGCAGGCCGGGATTGAGCAGGCTGCTGGTTTCTGTGACTTCTTCAGGGATCACCTCATCCGGCGGCACGCTGCCGGAGAATGCTACCAGCGGGTGTACGTCCTCGTAGCCTTTGTCATGCACATAGGCGCGCATGGCCAGCGCGTAACGCACCGCCTCCTGACGACTACCGGTGACCACCATGGCCTTAGCCTGACCATCGAGCAAGTGGCGCACATGGCCACGGAAGTGCTCCACAATCACTTCTACCCGCTGGTTGATATTGTGCGGATGCAAGCGCACCCAGCGCGCCAGCGTGGCAGAGGCCTTTTTCGATTCCACCTCGGTGTCGTCAGCATCGGG
>NZ_JAFMPS010000099.1 GCF_020667895.1 Alcanivorax sp. 1008 | reverse complement strand
GATCAATCCGTAGATTTTTACCAAAAAGTATTGCAATTCCCTGAAATTGAGAATACTGCTTCAAAATCTAAAACCAGATGGCTAGCAATTAATAATGAGGTTCAGCTTCATTTAATTCCAAGGCCAAATGCTGAGATTAAAACTAATAAAGCGGTCCATTTTGCACTAGCAACCTCAGATTTAAAATCTTTTATTGGCCGTTTGGATGAATTAAAAATAGAATTTTCAGATTGGAGAGATACCCCTGACAAGAGCTATATAAGAAACGATGGTATAAAACAGATTTACTTTCAAGATCCTGATGGCTATTGGATTGAAATAAATGAAGACTTCTAGTTTATAACTTTCCTATTACATCAGTTAAACCTAAGACTGATGAATATCATTTCAAATTTTTACTA
>NZ_JAFMPS010000098.1 GCF_020667895.1 Alcanivorax sp. 1008 | reverse complement strand
CCTTTAATAAAACACCTGGGTGAATATGACCTGAAAAAGTAAAATTCTTCGTTGTCTTACCACTTGGATCGTGAACAAATATAAATGGATCAATAATTAGCGTGGATTCAACATGAATGTTCAATTCATCCATTAATCGCTGAGATTGTCTATCGTGATTACCCTTAACAAGAACCAAACTTAAGTCATCAAATTGCATTAACCAAGTTTTAAATGTATCCATATCACTGTTGGTTTCAGCATGAAATAAATCTCCAACAATTATTAATCTCCTAGTATTAAAATGATTTATAAGCTCCTTTAAACGTCTTAAATCCTTTTGTAGAATGTCATCTGGCATTGGAATACCATGCCGTCTAAAATGAGCTGTTTTACCTATATGAAGATCTGATAGAATAAGTGCA
>NZ_JAFMPS010000097.1 GCF_020667895.1 Alcanivorax sp. 1008 | reverse complement strand
GAACGTCTACCACGTCTTTCACTACGAAATCCAGAATCAGATGAGCGGTTTTTACCGCGTCTATCATCACTTCTTCTTTTGCCTCTTCCGCCACGATCGCGTCTACCGCCACCGCCTTTGTTCTCAGTGACTTCAACATTAACAAATCAACCGTTGTATTTAAAGTCCGTGAAGAAATCAAATACCTTTTTCTACATGGCTTTATCGGTATTAAAGAACGAAAAACTATCCTTGACATCTACCTTAAACACATCGTCTCTACCAAGGTCTAAGACCTCTTTAATGAAATCCTTAAGAGACATCCAATAGTAGCCATCTTTGCGACCTACATTGATAAAATAACGGGTTTCATTAGCAGAAGGAGCTCGGCCACCACCATCGCTAGAATCAGTAACCGTAAGGTATTTGGC
>NZ_JAFMPS010000096.1 GCF_020667895.1 Alcanivorax sp. 1008 | reverse complement strand
TCCCGCCATCTACGATGCCGAGCTTGATAGCTCACTGGCAGCCATGAACCGCTCCATCGAAGCGCTAATCCGCGAGGCACCGGAGCAATACATCTGGAACTACAAGCGGTTTCGCAGGAAGAAGATTCAGGAATTGCCGAAGAATCCGTATCGGGCGGCTCGGTAAATTTCCCCGAGAAGCTCTGAAACTTCTACCGCCGACAGCCACATCACCTTCCCTGAATAGCGGGTATCACTTCATTAATGACGTTTATTCTGCCCCCTCGCTACCAAGCGCACCGGCTTTCCTCTATAATCGCGCCGTTTTGCCACCCCCGGAATTAACCCTAATCATTTGATTTCCAAAAGAAATCAAAACAGCAGACGAGGGAAATATTGTGCTTGAAGCCTATCGCAAACATGTTGAAGAACGCG
>NZ_JAFMPS010000095.1 GCF_020667895.1 Alcanivorax sp. 1008 | reverse complement strand
ATTAATACACCTCCAACGATTAAATCATGATCCTTTATTCTATTTCTAATATTAAATTCACTCGAAAATTCTGTAACTACATGCTTGGGCATAATATCATTTACATAACGTAACTGCTTCATGTTAATATCCATAATAGTAACATGTGCGCCAAGACCTGCGGCCATTTTTGCTGCCTGAATCCCAACTGTACCAGCACCGAGCACTAACACTTTTCCTGGAGGCACGCCTGGTACACCTCCTAGAAGTACACCCTTACCTTTAATAGGCTTTTCTAAATATTTTGCACCTTGTTGAATAGCCATTCTGCCTGCTACTTCTGACATAGGAGTTAATAATGGCAATGTGCCATCTTCATCTTCTACTGTTTCATATGCAATACACACAGCTTTACTGTCAATCATTGCTCTGGTTA
>NZ_JAFMPS010000094.1 GCF_020667895.1 Alcanivorax sp. 1008 | reverse complement strand
CATTAAGATATTTTTAACTTTTGTGGATTGTGACTGTACAAAGCAATAAAAATTCCGATAAACTAATAAGCGACCAACTCTTTTAAAACATCATTAAGCTTAGATTTAGCCAAATATTGATCTTCTAATTGTTGAGCAAACGGAATAGGTGTTTCCATACTTGCCAAGCGTTTAACTGGAGCATCTAAAAACTCAAAGCATTCTTCCATAATTAATGCCGAGATATCGCTCGCAATACCACCAAATAAAGAATCTTCTTGAAGAATGAGTACTTTACCTGTCTTTTTAACTGAATGCATTATTGATTCTATGTCTAGCGGCTGGAGAGTTCTTAAATCAATGAGATCAGCAGATATTTCAGAATTAGCGTCAAGTGATTCAATAGCCCAATGCACACCAGCTCCATATGTAATTATACTTATATCA
>NZ_JAFMPS010000093.1 GCF_020667895.1 Alcanivorax sp. 1008 | reverse complement strand
GAGAATGTTGCGGGTAATAAAAAAGGGTTTTATATTTGCACCCGCTAAAACGCCGAAGGGCGGTTTTGGGTAACAGAAAAAGTTCATTAACATATTGAATTGACAGCGTAAGATCGGGACCGGAAACGGTCTTGGTCGACAAGAGAACGAACCATCATGAGTACTTTGGAAATTCTGAATCGGTCGTTGAATAATATTTAAGATTTAACGATGAAGAGTTTGATCCTGGCTCAGGACGAACGCTGGCGGTGCGCCTTATGCATGCAAGTCGAGCGAAGCTTTTCAGTAGTTTACTACAGAAAATGACTGAGCGGCGAACGGGTGAGTAACGCGTGAGCAATCTACCTTAGTTACAGGGATAGCCCGAGGAAACTCGGATTAATACCTGATATTCTTTATATTTCGCATGAAATTAAAAGGAAAGGTCAGCC
>NZ_JAFMPS010000092.1 GCF_020667895.1 Alcanivorax sp. 1008 | reverse complement strand
GACCCTGCCAACTATACGAATATGGGTACGGGAGGCACAGAGACGATCTACGTCAGGGTAACGAACGACGTTACGGGCTGTTTCACGGTAGTGGACTTTGGCATAACGGTAAACCCGTTGCCGGAAGTGGTAGCGGTGACCGACTTTATACTTTGCGAGCTCAATACCGACGGTTTTGACACGTTCGACCTTGAGAGCAAGGACGAAGAGGTGCTGGGCGGTCAGGACCCGTTGCAGTTTGCGGTGAGCTACCATGCGAGCCTTGCGGATGCCGAGGCAGGTGCAAATGCGCTTGCAAGCCCTTATACGAATACGAGCAACCTCCAGGAGATATTCGTTACGATAACCGATACGTCGACGGGCTGTACGATCTCCAGCCAGCGCTTTGATATCGAGGTGCAGGAGTCTGCACAGGCGAACCCGGATATGGAGGCGATCCTTTA
>NZ_JAFMPS010000091.1 GCF_020667895.1 Alcanivorax sp. 1008 | reverse complement strand
CCTCCCCGAAGCTTATCGCAGGCTACAACGTCCTTCATCGCCTCTGGCTGCCAAGGCATCCACCGTGTACGCTTTGTCACTTGACCATATAACCCAAAACAGTCACACAATATCCCGCGTAACCACTTCAAGCACACAGACTCGCAACAGATAATTTTCGCCAAAAGACGCAAGTGTCAGCATTCAAAGACACTCACTTCTTTAATTACGACTCAATCCATATTGTTAAAGATCACCACAACCTGCTCGTCGCAGGAGGGTCCGACTTAAAAGCCGTAAACAATTAATCCCGAGGAATTATTTGTTTACGGCTTCTCTTTGCCGGTAACTTTCAGACAGACAAACGTGTGAACTCTGAGGATTGATATCTTCGGTCGTTAAGGAGGTGATCCAGCCGCAGGTTCCCCTACGGCTACCTTGTTACGACTTCACCCCAGTCATGAACCCCACCGTGGTAAG
>NZ_JAFMPS010000090.1 GCF_020667895.1 Alcanivorax sp. 1008 | reverse complement strand
GCGCCATACCACCCATGTTTCACGACGGTATCCGCAATGCAACGGCGAGCAAAGCAAAGTGGTTCCTGTGTTTTGCCGATACCAGAAACCAGGATGGCTGGGTGGATCTGAATAACCTGCCCAGTGATGTGTTGCCACTGCGCAGTGCGCTGCTCACACCTGAAGGCGCTGTGACCTTCAATCGCCCGAGGCCAGACTCATCAGGCAACCCCTTCTGTCTGAGTTGCCATACAGACGATGGCTCAGGGCACCGTCCGGCCTCGCTGCTGGTCGATGCGCTGATACCCAGTAGCTTGTTGATGCAGGACGATCCGCGCCGGCAACCGATACAACCACCGGCCAAGGTCTATGGCAATCTTCCCGCGGGCACTTGGGGGACATATCCGTTGGTTGATATGCATACAGGCCCTGGTGGCCATCCTATAGATGAGTTTATCGCGCCGCCGTCGCCCTGATTAAACACCGTCA
>NZ_JAFMPS010000008.1 GCF_020667895.1 Alcanivorax sp. 1008 | reverse complement strand
GATGGTGGCTACGGGTGGATTTGAACCACCGACCCCAGCATTATGAGTGCTGTGCTCTAACCAACTGAGCTACGTAGCCTTTTCTGATATGCCTCACAGGGCGGGCCCTGTGAGGTCGCGCATTTTCCGGCAGTGGGGCGGGTCTGTCAACCGGCCAGCCGGGTAAATTCCTGTGCGTCAGACGTTAAAGCGGAAGTGCACCACGTCGCCGTCCTGAACCACGTATTCCTTGCCTTCCAGGCGCCACTTGCCAGCATCCTTGGCGCCGGCTTCGCCGTTGTAGGCGATAAAGTCGTCATAGGCGGTGACTTCGGCGCGGATAAAGCCTTTTTCGAAGTCAGTGTGGATTACGCCTGCGGCTTTCGGGGCGGTGGCGCCAATCGGCACGGTCCAGGCGCGTACTTCCTGCTTGCCGGCGGTGAAGTAGGTCTGCAGGCCCAGCAGGCGGTAGCCGGCGCGGATAACCCGGTTCAGGCCCGGCTCTTCCATGCCCATTTCAGCAAGGAAGTCTGCCTTCTCTTCATCGTCCAGTTCGGCGATTTCGGATTCGATCTTGGCGCAGATCGGCACCACCTGGCTGTTTTCGCTGGCGGCCAGATCTTCTACTGCTTTGAGCAGGGCATTGTTGTCGAAGCCATCCTCGGCCACGTTGGCGATATACATGGTCGGCTTCAGGGTTAGCAGGTTGTAGGAGCGCAGGCGCTTCAGTTCATCTTCGTCCAGAGCGACGCTGCGCGCCGGTTTGCCTTCGTTCAGTGCCGGCTGCAGTTTCTCCAGCAACTTGACCACGGCGGCGGCTTCCTTGTCCTGCCCCTTGGCGGCTTTCTGGGCGCGCAGCAGGGCTTTTTCTACGGCGTCCATGTCGGCCAGTGCCAGTTCGGTGTTGATGGTTTCAATGTCCGCTAGCGGAGCAACCTTGCCGGACACGTGAATGACGTTGTCGTCTTCGAAGCAGCGCACCACATGGGCGATGGCGTCAGTTTCCCGGATGTTGGCGAGGAACTTGTTGCCAAGGCCTTCGCCCTGAGAGGCACCTGCAACCAGGCCGGCGATGTCGACGAATTCCATGGTGGTGGGCAGGATGCGCTGGGGGTTGACGATGGCGGCCAGCTTTTCCAGGCGCGGGTCTGGCATGGGGACGACGCCGGTGTTCGGCTCAATGGTGCAGAACGGGAAGTTCTGGGCTTCGATGCCGGCTTTGGTGAGGGCATTGAACAGGGTGGATTTGCCAACGTTTGGCAGGCCGACGATACCGCATTTGAAGCCCATGATTCGCACCTCGAAAAAATGAGGCGCGATATTAGCAGAAACCCGGCAAATACGCCGCCTTCTGACCGCAATGACGATTGGCCGTGGCGCCCCTGCCTCTACGGGTTCTGCGGGGCTGGCTAGACTGCACGGGCCAAGGAGGAGCCCCATGAGTCAGACCCGTATCCTGTATCAGTTTCCGATCTCCCATTACTGCGAAAAAAGTCGCTGGCAGCTTGATCATAAGGGGCTGCCCTATGTGACTCGTAACCTGTTGCCCGGGCCCCACCGTGTGCGCACCAGGCTGATGGCGAATATCGACACCTTGCCGGTTCTGCGTGATGGCAAGCGCACCATCGGCGACTCCACCAAGATTGCCTACTATCTGGAAAAGTATTATCCCCATGATTCGCTGATCCCGGCTGCCGGTGATGATCGCCAGAAGGTGATTGAGCTGGAGCAGCAGTTTGATCGCTACGGCATTTATGTGCGCCGCTGGATGTATGGTTTGGTGCTCGGGCAGGCAGCGGTAATGGATGCCATGTTCGATCCGTTTCATTTGCCTAAATTCATCAAGAGCCTGTTGGTGCCGATCACCGAGCGAGGTATTGCCCAGCTATATGGCATTCGCCCGGATAAGGTCGCTGCGGCAGGGGAAAAAGTACTGGAAGGTCTGGCGTTGATTGAGCGCCATATCAAAGGCGATCCGGATCGTTATCTGGTGGGCGATAAATTGACGCTGGCGGATATTGCTGCGGCATCCCTGTATGCACCGTTACTGGCACCACCGGGTACGCCGTGGGACATGATGCCGTTCGAGCAGCAGCCAGAGTCAGTACAGCAAGCGTTGCAGCCAATTCGGGACAGTGCTGCAGGGCAGTGGGTGTTGCGTCGTTACCAGAAGGATCGCGTCAGGCTTTGAAGCCGTTCAGGTTATTCATTACCCGGCTGATGTCGCCGCGCAGAATGTCGGCGCTGTAGCTCACCGCTTCATCAACGGCCCGTTCGATTTTTTCCCGGTCTGCGGCGGATGGTTTGCCCAGCACGTGGGGTGTCACCAGTGCGGCATCTCCTGGATGGCCAATGCCTACTCGCAGGCGGATAAAATTATTCTGATTGCCGTGGCGGCTGACGATATCTCGCAGGCCATTGTGGCCGCCGTGACCGCCGCCGATTTTCAGGCGAATGGTGCCCGGTGCCAGATCGAGTTCATCATGGGCTACCAGCATTTGGCTGGTGGGAATCTTGAAAAAATTCGCCAGCGCTGATGTCGCCTGACCGCTGCGATTCATATAGGTGGTGGGAATCAGCAGGCGCACCTGATTGCCTTCGAAAGTGAAGGTGCCAGTGTGGCCGAAATATTTCTTGTCTTCAGAAAGCGAAACGCCCCGGCTGCGTGCCAGGGCGTTGACGAACCAGGCGCCGGCATTGTGACGGGTGTCTTCGTATTCGCGGCCGGGATTTGCCAGGCCAACAATAAGTAGAACAGGATCCGTCACAACACCAAGCCTTTATTGCTTTGAAGGGGCGATCAGGCCTCTTCGCCGCCTTCTGCAGTTTCCTCTTCATCGGCAGCAGCAGCGCCTTTCTTGGCGTGTACCGATACCACTGGCAGATCGTGTTCATGGGCCAGCTGCACCAGCTCAACGCCTTTCGGCAGCTTGATGTCAGACAGGTGAACGATCTGGTTGAGTGCCACGTCGGTCATGTCGACTTCGAGGAACTCTGGCAGGTTCTGCGGCAGACAGCTGACTTCTACTTCAGCCAGGTTGTGCTGGATTTCGCCACCGTCGTTCTTAACGCCGGTGCACTTCTCTTCGTTGAGGAAGTGAACTGGAACCATCATGGTGATCTTGTGGGTCTTGTCGACGCGCAGGAAGTCTGCGTGTAGCGGGAAGCCCTTGGAAGGGTGACGCTGCAGATCACGGATAACGGCTTGCTCTTTTTTGCCGCCAACATTGATGGTCAGAATGTGGCTGTAGAACGCTTCGTTCTCGAGGGCCTTAACCAGCTCACGGGTTTCGATGCTGATCATGGCTGGCTCTTTCTCGCCACCGTAGATGATGCCGGGAATACGTGCGGTGTGACGCAGGCGGCGGCTCGCACCTTTCCCTGCATCAGCACGTACTTCAGCATTCAGGGTAAATTCGTTGCTCATGGGACTCTCCAAAAGTGATGTTCCGCTGCAATCCGCGACCAGAACTGCATACGGCCCGCCAGCCGGAAGGGCTCGCGGGGGCGCGATTATCGTTCAAAGTGGTGGTGAAATCCACCGCTGTTAGAAATCTATGGCTCTTGGTTGGGGGGCAGTGACCTTCGTCGGTCTGGTAGTGAACATCCCGGCCCGAGAGACGGCAAGCTCCTCCCGGGACACGCCGTAAACCCATCCCTGGGGGCTTGAGTTCGGCATCCATGCCTCACACAGTCCCGGAAGGCCCTGATACGGGAGCAAACCGGGGGCGTTCACTACGATCCCACCTCAAGCACCACAAAAAAGGCCGCCATAAAGGCGGCCTCAATGACTGTCAGCAAGATCAGATCAACTCAAGTCGATCGAACATCGCTGACAGCGATTCTTCGTTGTTGATCCGGCGGATGGTCTCGGCCAGCATCGGCGCCAGTGACAGCACGCGGATACGACCGGTGGCCTTGGCCGCCTCGGACAGTGGCACCGTATCGGTAACCACCAGCTGATCCAGTGCTGATTTGCTCAGATTGTCGATCGCCGGGCCAGACAGGATCGGGTGAGTACAGTAGGCAATCACCTTCTTGGCGCCATGATCCTTCAGCGCCTGAGCGGCTTTGCACAGGGTGCCGGCGGTGTCGACCATGTCATCGACGATCACACAGCTGCGGCCCTCTACTTCACCAATGATGTGCATTACCTGGGATTCATTTGCCTTCGGACGGCGCTTGTCGATGATTGCCAGATCAGCATCATCCAGTTGCTTGGCCAGCGCGCGGGCACGAACCACACCGCCCACATCCGGCGAAACCACCATCAAGTCGTCGTAATTCTGTCGCTCGATATCGGCCACGATCAGCGGGGTGGCGTAGACGTTGTCCACCGGAATATCGAAGAAGCCCTGAATCTGATCCGCGTGCAGGTCAACGGTAACAACGCGATCCACGCCAACGCCGGTGATCATATCGGCAACAACCTTGGCGGTGATCGGCACCCGTGCCGAGCGCACGCGACGATCCTGACGGGAGTAGCCGAAATAGGGCACCACCGCAGTAATACGGCCAGCAGACGAGCGGCGCAGGGCATCGGCCATGACCACCAGCTCCATCAGATTGTTGCTGGTCGGCGCGCAGGTGGACTGGACGATGAATACGTCCTTGCCGCGCACGTTCTCATGAATTTCAACGGATACTTCGCCGTCACTGAAAGTGCCAACATCGGCGGCGCCGAGCGGGATGTTCAGGTGGCGCACCATGGCGCGGGCAAGATCGGGGGTAGCGTTACCGGTAAAGACCACGAGCTTGGACACAGGTGTCTCCTGGTTTCGTCAGTGTTGACGTCAGCGATGTGCAGAGTAAAAAAGGCGAGAAAAATAATGGCTGGGGTACCAGGACTCGAACCTGGGAATGACGGGATCAAAACCCGTTGCCTTACCAACTTGGCGATACCCCAACACTAACCTGCTGTGTCTCGCAGTTTCGCCAGCGCTACATGGGCGGGCGATTCATTAACACTGCGAGCCACGAAACCTTGCCATGGCGTTGGCAAATTATGAAGCAACGCTTCACCTTGTTGCCGGTTGGCGATCCGCGCAAAAACACATGCTCCGGTGCCAGTCAGTCGGGCGTTGCCCGTCTGATTTTCAAGCCACTCTATGGTAGCGCGAACCTCTGGAAAAAGCCGGGTCGCAACCGGTTCACAATCATTGCGGAAGAGTGTTTCCGCAGCCGGTCCAAGAAAGGCGGCTACTCTACTTTCGGGGGTACGCCTTGTCAATTGCGGATCGGCGAAAATTGCGGCAGTTGGAATGCTGATTCCCGGGTGCACCACAAGAAAAAATTGTTCAGTTAACTCAAGCGGCTGCAGTTGCTCGCCAATGCCGTCTGCCCAGGCGCTTTGCCCGCGCACAAATACTGGCACATCGGCTCCCAGTGACAGGCCAATTTGTGCCAGTTGGTCGATGGACAGGCCCAGCTGCCAGAGGTGATTAAGGCCAAGCAGGGTGCTGGCGGCATCACTTGAGCCGCCGCCCACGCCGCCGCCGGCAGGCAGTCTTTTGTCCAGACGGATGGCAGCGCCGAGTCCACAGCCGCTGCTTTGCTGCAGGGCGCGGGCCGCACGCAGGATCAGATTGTTCTCCCCGCCCAGCTCGGCAGGAGCATCCAGAGTGAGTTGCTCGGCGCTGGCAAAATGCAGGGTGTCGCCGTAGTCGAGCAGGGCAAAGACGGTCTGCAGGGTGTGATAGCCGTCTGCCCGTTGGCCGGTGATATGCAGAAACAGATTCAGTTTTGCCGGTGCCGGCAGGCTGAAGTTCACGGCAGCGGCTCCCAGCGACGGATCACCAGGGTAAAGCGCTGATCCTTATGGCTGGCGCGGATGCGCTGGGGCAGGACTAGCGCACCGGCACTGAGATAGTCGGAAAACTGCAGCTCCCAGCCAAGCTGGGTGAGCTGCTCCAGTTGGCCGTCCTGATTGCGCTGTTCCTGCCATTCGGCGTCAGGCCAGGGCAGTCCACGCACCCAGAACTGCAGTGCTTCGACTGGCAGCCATAGGCCGGTGAGGCGCCAGGCCAGTTCGGTGCTGCTGGCGGCGCGCAGTTGCTCCTTGCCGGTATCCAGCTCGGCGCCATCCGGGGACCAGAACAGCCGCGCACTGCCAATGCCTACCGGACCGGAAAAACGCAGCTCGCCATCAGGGTGTCGCTGCCGCCAGTCCACTGAGGCAGAGCCGCCGTCGTTGCCGGCCCGATAGCCTAGTCGGCCGGAAAGGTTCCAGCTCTGCATGGCTTCCACGGACTGCGGCAGGGGGGCGTCGGGTAAACGGCTTTGACAGGCGCTGAGCAGCAGCGCCAGAACAATAATGGCGCTGCGTATCATGGGGTGGGAGAGCCGGTCAGGCGTTCAACGGTGGGTGGCACCAGAGTGTTTTCCGGCTTCAGCTCCATGGCCTCGCGCCAGATGCGGCGTGCTTCATCCTGCTGGCCCAGCACCCACAGCACTTCGCCCAGGTGGCTGGCAACTTCCGGGTCGGGAAAGGCCTGCCATGCTTTCTGCAGCCAGGGCAGGGCTTCGTCCGGTTGGCCTAATCGGTAAAGCACCCAGCCCATACTGTCCATCACGGCGGGGTCGGTGGGACGCTGTTCGATGGCACGGCTTATATAGCCAAAGGCTTCCTGATGACGATCGGTGCGATCGGCAAGGGTGTAGCCAAGGGCGTTCAGGGCCACGGAGTCGTCTGGCTTGAGCTCCAGAATGCGCCGCAGGTCTGCCTCTAGCTGGCCCAGATTATCCAGTTTTTCCGCCACCATGGAGCGTGCATAAAGCAGATCGGTCTGATCCGGGAAGTCGTGCAGAGCCTCGTTCAGCAAGGCCATCGCCGGCAGGTAATCCTGACGTTGGGACAGCATGTCAGCCTCGGCGGCATAAAGTGCCGGAATCTGATCTGGTTGCTGATCGCGCAGCTGTGCCATCAGCTCTGCCGCCCGGGCATCCTGACGGGTTTCGTAAAGCAGTCGGGCCGCCTGAACCCGGGCGCGCAGTTGGGACTCGCCACTGCCCACCTGCATATAGTGTTCGATAGCCGCTTGCGGGTCCTCATCAAGCTCTGCTGCGCGGGCCAGATAAAGACGCATGTCGTCGGGCCTGAAGCCTTCGTCGAGCAGCTCTTTCAAGGTGCTGCTGGCCTGCTTGCGGGCGCCTTGTTCCATGCCGAACAGGGCCAGGGAGAAACGCAGTTCCTGATCTTCCGGATGGCGTTTGGTCAGCTCGGCAAGTTGCTCGCTGGCTTCGCGGCGCTGGCCGTCCTCCAGCAGCAGGCGTATATACAGCACCCGCACCCGCTTGGCGTCCGGGTAGCGGCGCAGCAGGCTGCTCAGGTGGCGCCAGGCCCGATCCTTGCGATCCATCTGGTAGAGCAGGCGGGCTTTCAGTAACAGTGCATCTTCGTGCTGTTTGTTCAGTGACAGGGCCTTGTCTGTGGAAGTCAGGGCGGCTTCCAGCTTCCCTTGCTGCTGCTGGTGCAGTGCCCGGGCATACCACAGGGGTGCCTGTTTCGGGTGTTCCTCGGTAAGGCTGGCAAGAGCGCTAAGCAGCGCTGTGCTGCCCTCGCTATCCAGTCCGCGGGACTGGCTGACCAGTCGCATCAGGGCCTGATCCGGGTCGGTCCTGAGAAGGAAATCAATGTGGCCGGCGGCGCCAGCTACATCGCCGGCGTGAATGCGGGCGATGGCAAGCAGCTCATGGGCTTCGATGTTATCCGGCTCACCGGCCAGCCAGATATCGCCCAGTTCGATCGCCAGCAGAGGATCATCCAGATAAGCGGCCAGCCGGGTGGCCTGTTCAGCGATCTTCGGGTCGCGGCTGACGATGGCTTCACGACTGTAATAGTTCAGGGTGACGCCCAGCACATTACGTTGCGCGGACACCTCTGCGACAAGCAGATCGGCAAAAGTCTGTGCGCTATAGCTGGGGGCGGCGGGCTCTGCTGGTGCGGCCGCGGCGGGCTCATCCACCGGCTCAGGGCGGCTGGCACAGCCGCTCAGCGTGATAAAGGTTGCAAACATACCGGCCAGTAAGGCGGCGCGACGCGGGAAAGGCAGCGCAAACATAGTATTGGTCATCGTCTCGACTTGCGGTTAGCAGGCACCAATCATGGCACAGGGGCGAAGTCCCTGACAGGGCTCTGCGACTTAGGTTCCATTGTTTAGCGGGGGCGATTGCCGCAAAATGCTGGCCCCAGCGACTGCGCCGATGAATACTCCTGCTATGGAACTACTGACAGCGGGTCTTAACCATACCACCGCCGATGTTGCGTTACGCGAGCGTGTCTCGCTGACCGGTGCGGCGCTGGATGCTGCCCTGCGCGAGCTGCGCGGCCAGCCGGGTGTGCGTGAAGTAGCCCTGCTATCGACCTGCAATCGTACGGAAATCTATTGTCTGGCGGAAAAAGACACGGTGGACCTGCCCGGTTGGCTGGCCCGTCACCAGCGTCTGTCAGACGGCGTTCTGCGCAAGGCCATGTATCAGTACCGCAATCAGGAAGCGCTGCGCCATATGATGCGGGTGGCCGGCGGTCTGGATTCTCTGGTGCTTGGCGAGCCGCAAATTCTTGGCCAGATGCGTGATGCCTATTCCTATGCCAACGACAGCGGGGTAATGGGCGGTAACCTGGCCAGGCACTTTCAGCAGGTGTTTGCCGTTGCCAAGCGTATCCGTACCGAAACCGGCATTGGCACTCACCCGGTGTCCGTGGCCTATGCGGCCGTGTCCTTCGCCCGACATATTTTTGCCGACCTGTCGAAGAGTCGTGCGCTGCTTATTGGTGCTGGTGAGATGATCACTTTGGTGGCGCGCCATCTTAAAGAGCAGCAGGTCGCCGATATTGCCATTGCCAATCGCACCCTGGCCCGCGGGCAGGTGTTGGCGGAGCAGGTAAATGGTCGGGCGATTACGCTGGAAGAGTTGCCCGGTGCCCTTGAGCATGCGGACATTGTTATCAGCTGCACTGCCAGTCCGGTGCCGGTGCTGGGCAAGGGTGTGGTGGAGCGTGCTATCAAGAAGCGCCGTCACAGTCCTATTTTTATGGTGGATATTGCCATTCCCCGGGATATCGAGCCGGAGGTGGGCAAGCTCAATGATGTCTACCTGTATACCGTTGATGATCTCCACGAGGCCATCGAAAGCAATGTGCGCCAGCGTCAGGAAGCGGCCCGCGAAGCGGATAAGCTGATCAACGAGTCGTTGCTCCGTTACGAACGTGAATCCCGTGAACTGGATGCTGTCGATACGGTGCGCGCCTACCGCGAAAAAATGCAGATGCAGGCCGGCGCCGAGTTGCAGCGTGCTTTGCGTCAGCTTGAATCCGGTCAGGATCCCACTGAGGTGCTGCAACGTTTCCAGCAAAGCCTGATCAATAAAATCCTCCATGCGCCAAGCGTTCAGTTGCGCCGGCTGGCAGCGGACCGGCGCGAAGATGCTTTGCGTGTGGCCCGGGAAATTCTGTTGGCTGATCCCGGTTCTGATTCATCTTCTGCGCCGCAGGACAATCCCGCCAGACAACCTGAAGAATAGTCATGACTCCCCGTCTAAAACAGAAACTCGACCGTCTGGTTGAGCGTCACGAAGAGCTGTCCGCGCTGCTATCCGATGCCTCGGTAATCAGTGATCAAACCCGCTTTCGTGATTACTCCCGTGAATACTCCGAGCTTGAGCCCGTGGTTGCCTGCCATCGCCACTGGCATCAGGCACAGCAGGATATTGAATCTGCCACCCTGATGAGCAGTGACAGTGATGCGGATATGCGTGCCATGGCGGAGGAAGAACTTGCCGACGCCAAAGTCCGCGCGGAGCAGTATGAGCAGGAATTGCAGCGTTTGATGCTGCCGAAAGATCCCCGCGATCAGGCTAATGTGTTCCTGGAAATTCGCGCCGGCACCGGCGGTGACGAAGCAGCGATTTTTGCCGGTGATCTGTTTCGTATGTATTCCCGTTATGCGGATCGCCAGGGCTGGCGCGTGGAAGTGATCAGTGCCAGTGACGGTGAGCATGGTGGTTATAAAGAAATCATCTCCCGCATTCATGGGCAGGGCGTTTATTCCAGGTTGAAATTTGAATCCGGTGCCCATCGGGTGCAGCGCGTTCCGGCAACTGAATCACAGGGACGTATTCATACTTCTGCGTGTACGGTTGCGGTGATGGCCGAGGCGGAAGATATGGGTGATATCGAGATTCGCAGTGAAGACCTGCGCATTGATACTTTTCGCTCCTCCGGGGCGGGTGGTCAGCACGTTAATACCACGGACTCTGCGGTGCGCATTACTCATATCCCCACAGGGGTGGTGGTGGAGTGTCAGGACGAGCGCAGTCAGCACAAGAACAAGGCCAAGGCCATGTCCTGGCTGGCGGCGCGGCTTTATGACGAGCGTGAGCGCAAGCGTCATCAGGAGCAGGCCGCAGCACGTAAATCACTGGTTGGATCCGGTGATCGTTCTGAACGTATTCGTACCTATAACTTCCCCCAGGGGCGGCTGACGGATCATCGCATTAACCTGACGCTGTATCGCCTCGATGAAATCGTTCAGGGTGATCTGGATGAGGTGTTTGATGCTTTACAGAACGAGCATCAGGCAGAGCAGTTGGCCATGCTTGCCGAGAGCGCAGTTTGATAACCATCGCGGCTGTGCTTAAGGGTGCTCGTCAGCGTCTTGCGGACAGCGATACCGCTGCGCTGGATGCGGAGTTATTGCTATGCCATGTACTGGGCAAGTCGCGTAGTTATCTTTTTTCCTGGCCGGAGCAGGAAATCGACGAGCTGGTTGAGGCGCAATTTGAGCACTTGCTGGCGCGTCGTGTGGGCGGCGAGCCGGTGGCTTATCTGCTCGGCCGGCGCGAGTTTTATGGTCATGAATTTCTGGTTTCCAGGGACACCCTGATCCCGCGCCCGGATACCGAGTTGCTGGTGGATGTTGTGCTGGAGAAACTGCCGGCAGAACAACCTCTGCGCATCGCTGACCTCGGCACCGGCAGCGGCGCTATTGCCATTAGTCTGGGATTGGCAAGGCCGGCGTGGCAGTTGCTGGCGGTGGACTATATTGTCGCTGTGCTGGATCTGGTTGAGCGTAATGTGGGCCGTTTGCATGTCGGCAATGTCAGGCCGCTACAGTCGAGCTGGTATTCACGACTTGATGGTGTCTTTGATGCCATTGTCAGCAACCCGCCATATATTCGTGCCGATGATGTGCATCTGAAACGTGGTGACGTTCGTTTCGAGCCGCGTTCGGCACTGGTCAGCGGCGCCGATGGCCTTGATGATATCCGTCTGATTATTCATGGTGCGCCGGCAAGGCTGCGTGCGGGCGGATTGCTGGCGCTGGAACATGGCTATGATCAGGGGGCCGCAGTGCGCGAACTTTTGCAGGGCGCCGGGTTCCAGTCTGTCCAGACCCGTCATGATTACGGCGGTAACGAAAGAGTGACCTTCGGTTTTTATGGAGCCAGTGATGCTCAGCGATGACGAACTGCTGCGGTACAGTCGCCAGATTCTGTTGCCGGAAATCGACTTGGCCGGGCAGGAAAAATTGCGTGCGGCATCGGTGCTGATTGTTGGTGCTGGTGGGCTGGGCACGCCAGCGTCCCTTTATCTGGCTGGCGCGGGTGTTGGCAAGTTGCTGTTGGTTGATGATGATCGTGTTGAGCAGAGCAATCTGCACCGACAGATCGCGTTTCGCCAGAACGACGTTGGCAATGGCAAGGCGGTGGCGTTAGCGGCGCAATTGCTGGCTCTGAATCCCGGCGTGGATGTTGTTCCGCTCGGGCAGCGTGCTGACGCGGCACTGCTCGCGGACTACCTGCCAGAAGTGGATGTGGTGCTGGACTGCTCGGACAACTTTGCCACCCGCAGCATGATCAATCGTGCTTGTGTCGAGTCGCGCAAGCCGCTGGTGTCCGGTGCGGCCATTCAGTTAGCAGGTCAGCTGGTGGTGTTTGACCTGCGTGACCACGGCAGCCCCTGCTACCACTGTGTCTACGGTGACGGTGTTGAGCGCAATACCCTGTGCAGTGAGAGCGGTATTCTTGGCCCGGTGGTTGGTATCGTCGGTGCCGCCCAGGCATTGGAGACGATCAAGCTGATCTGCGGTCTGCCGCTGTCCGGGCGATTACACCTTTTCGATGGCGCTTGCTTTGAATGGCGATCGCTGGGCATCAAGCAGGACCGCAACTGTAGCGTTTGCTCGCTCAGGGGGCGCTAATCAGGAACGAGTCGTGCGGCACGCTGCGCAGGCAGTTCATCAGGTAGGGAAACTCCGGCGTCATAAAATAGGTATAGATGCCGTTCACCACCATGGCATTGCATTGGTCCAGATCACCGCTGCCGGGCACGTATTCGTAGTCCTCCACATATTCGCCGTTGTAGGGGCCGCTCGGTTCGGAAAAGCCAGCGCCCGGTTCTCTGTTGCCGGTTTTCAACTTATAGCTGGAGGTGGCGCGGCGCATCTTCGGCCGGTACCGGATCGATCACGTGGAAGGTAAAGCTGTGCTCGCCGCTGGACAGCGTCAGGTCACCGTATTGCCAGGAAAACATACCGGGCTCGAAGTGCTGGGGTGCTGGCTGCGGCTCCGGGTCAGGTTCCGGGTCCGTCACCGAGTTACCTCCACACAGCATGCCGGGCCCCGGTATCGTCACCGGGTCTGTTTCACCACTGTCTTCTTATACCCAGGTTGATTCCGTCTCGTCGTGCCCGGACAACTTCGTTGTAGATGTTGATGGTAGAGTCGCCGCTGACGAGGATGTCAGGCGGCAATGAGGTCATCGTGATGCTGACGCTTGATCCGGACAGGGATGTATCGGGTTGCAGTAAATGGCTGTCAAAACACGGATAGGGCAAAAGGCCATAGGTTATCTCGGGGCTGGCATTATTATTGCCACCACCACAGGCGCTGGTCAGCGCAAGCGCGAGCGGTATCGAAAGTCGTATCAGGCGGGGCATTTCCATCATGGCGTTTGTTCCCGGCATCCGAGCCGTTGTCATGGATTTCAGGCTAGCGAGCTTTTGGCACCACCACAGTTTCGGTGGAAGATAGCGAGTCATGCAAGGTCTGTTTAGCCGGCAGCAGGGCGATTAACCAGCCGATGCCAAGTAATCCGGTAGAAATGAGGCCACTGAGAAAGCGGCTGACGGTTTGCAGTAGGGTCATCGGCCGGCGGTGAATGTCGCGGCTGAGTAGTTTCCAGGCACGCATGCCCAGAGTCTGGCCGCCGTGCGTCCAAAACCATGCATAAAAGCCCCAGGTTACCAGCAGTAGCAAGGGAAACAGCAGCCAATGCAATGCCGCCTCGGAGGGCACCATCACGCCGCTGACATCATCCATGGGGAGGCCGGTTTTCGGGTAGATCGACACCAGAATGCCGGCGACGATAAACCACACGGCAATCAGTAGTAGCCCGTCATAGATCATTGCCACCAGTCGCCGCCATAGCGGTGCCGGCGGCAGGTCATCGCGGAAAAGATCTTGTTGGCGGTCTGCGGAAGGGTCGCTCATGTTGGCCTCTTCAAGGGGGTGACCAGCTGTTAGAAACTCGCGAGGGGGTGAATTAAACCCTCAAAAGCCCCGAAAAGCGAGTTTAGGCGGACGGTTTGGCGGACCGTGCCATCCGGCAAGGCGGGCCATAATCGCGCAAGTACACATCTTGTTTTGGTCCGTTCACTGCCATGGAGCGTGCGGGCTGCTATAACGTCATCCTCGTCAATAACGCTACAACCTTTGGTGATGCCAAAGTCAGGAGAAAGCAGATGGATAAGGCCATGCCCGCGATTCGCCCGGAAGCCCTGCCGGAGATTGATGCGCGCGAATTTATCAAGGTGGTGCAGTCGCGCCGCTCGGTGCGACGCTTTACCGATGAGCCGGTACCGGACGAGATCGTCGATCAGTGTCTGGATCTGGCCATGCTTGCACCGAACTCCTGCAACCTGCAGCCGTGGGAGTTTTACTGGATCAAAACCGACTCGGTGAAGGAAAAAATTGTCGAGGCCTGTCTCGGTCAGAACGCAGCACGTACGTCGCAGCAGTTGATTGCGGTGGTGGCGCGCACTGGCACCTGGCGTAAACACTGCGAGCAGCAGCTAACTGAATGGCCGGATGAAAAAATCCCGAAGATCATCGACACCTTTTACAAGCGTGTGGCGCCGTTTCAATATGCCCTTGGTCCGTTTGGTGTGCTTGGCTATGCCAAGAAGGCGTTCTACGGCGTCATTGGTTTGACGCGCCCGGTGCCGCGTGGTCCTTACTCAGCTGCTGAGATGCGCGAATGGGCAGTAAAAAGTACGGCACTGGCGTCAGAAAACCTGATGTTGGCATTTCGTGCCTTTGGTTATGACTCTTGCCCCATGGAAGGCTTCGATGCGGTGCGCGCTCGCAAGATCCTTAAATTGCCGAAGGATGCGGAGATCGTCATGTTCGTTGGAGTGGGGAAACGTGCGGAAAACGGTATTTATAATTCGCGGCTGCGGTTCTCTCGTGAACAGTTTATCAAGCATGTGTGAGTTTGCGGTGTGTCATGTAGTAGTTAGTGGTCGGTTGTGGGCGTCGGCCAGCTTGAGGTATCACTGGAAGAGCTAGTTGATGATGTGGCGGGGCTTTCGCAGGACGGCGTCTATGCTACCTTTGCGGGCAGGGCAGAAGCGGGAAAGGGGCGATGCAGCTACCCGAGAAGGCCAGAGAAACCCTGGCGCGTGCGCGAGTACTGTTATTGGAGGACCAGATAGGGGTTAGTTGTGACTTCTACCATGTGCTGCAGCCGCTCTTTGATGATGTCTTGCTGGCGCACAATCTGGAGGCGGCCTCTGCGCTGCTGGCCAATGAGCGCGTTGATCTTCTCCTGACCGACGTCCAGCTGAGCAGGGAGAATGGTCTGGATCTTGTTTCGGCACTGCGGGCACAGGGCAATATGCTGCCTGTGGTTGTCATCAGTGCGTATGCGGAATCCGAGTATCTGCTCCGTGCTGCAAATCTCGATGTCCAGGGGTATCTGCTGAAGCCTGTCAATTTTACCAAGCTAGTACCGATGCTGGAAAAAGTGGCAGGGCTGCTTGCTGAAACGCTTGGGCGTGTGCGTCTCTTCCGGGGCTGTTATTACGATTCGGTCAGGCGTGTGCTGGTGCAGGACGGACGGCGTGTCGGGCTGGGTGAGCGTGAGCGTCTGTTGCTGGAGTTGCTGCTGAGCAGGGCTCCTGAGCCAGTAAGCCAGGAGGACATTGCGTCACACGTGTGGCGTGAAGCCAACATGACACTCCCCGCCCTGAAGAACCTTATTGGAGAGTTGCGCGACAAACTCGGTAGTGAGCGCATTGGCAATATTCGCAGACGAGGATGGTACCTTGATGCGCGCTAGACTATGGCTGTTGGCAGGGTGTTTTTTTGCGGTGCCAGCCACGGCGCTTGAACAGGTTGTGCTACAGCTAAAGTGGCATCATCAGTTCCAGTTTGCCGGTTACTATGTTGCAAAGGAGATGGGCTATTATCGCGATGCCGGCCTTGACGTGGAGATTCGTGCCGCGTCTCCGGAGCTGGATGTCGTGGATGAGGTCGTTTCTGGCAGGGCGCAGTATGGTGTGGGCAGTAGCAGCCTGCTACTGGACTGGCACAAAGGGGCTCCGGTCCGCGTTCTGGGCGTTCTGTTTCAGCATTCTCCGCTCGTTATTCTGGCCTTGCAGAGGTCAGATTTGCGTACGGTCCATGATTTGACTGGCAAGCAACTGATGCTTGAGCCGCACTCTGAAGAGATTATTGCGTACTTCCATCTCGAGCATGTCCCTGTTAATGATCTCGTATTCGAGAAGCACTCCTTTGATGTGGAGGCGTTGACCCGCGGCGATGTGGATGCAATGTCGGCGTATATCACTGATGAGCCCGCGGAGCTTGCGCGTCGTAGCATCGCCTATACGCAGTTCTCGCCACAATCCGCCGGCATCGACTTCTATGGAGATAACCTGTTCTCCAGTGAGCATGAGCTGAACAAGCACCCGCTCAGAGTGCAGGCCTTCTGGGACGCTACCCGCCGTGGCTGGCGTTATGCGATGGAGCATCCTGAAGAGGTTATCCGGCTGATTCTGGATCGCTACGCTACGCCGAAGGATGCCTATGCGTTGCGCTTCGAATATCAGAAGATGCGTGACCTCATGAACCCCGACCTGATTGACCCGGGCTACATGATCAGTGGTCGCTGGAAGCATATTGCGAGCACTTACGCATCATTGGGAATGCTGCCCGAAGGGGTGGAGGTAAAGGATTTCATGTACCTGCCCGAAGAGAAAATGGACTTCAGTCGATTCTATGTGCCTTTTGCTGTCCTGATTGCGTTAGCCGGCCTGTTTGGTCTGTTGGCTTTCTATTACGCGCGCATTAACCGCCAGCTGGACCAGCTGCTGTACTTCAAGAGTTACCACACCAATATCGGCCAGGCAGTAGCGACCATCACCCATCAGTGGAAACAACCGCTGAACGAGCTCGGCACGAGGTTGATGCGCCTGCAGTCCTTGTCTGGTTCACAGACCCCGGAGCAGGAACGGGCGTTCGATAGCTGTCATGATGTTATAGGCCACATGGCCGATACGATTGATACCTTTTCCAGCTTCTTGCGTGCTAATCCGGTGAAGATGTCGTTTGCGCCGGCTAAGGTCGTCAGTGAGGTGGCGCAGCTTTTCGACGGCAGCCTCGCGCGTCACGAGATCCGGCTGGAGATTGAGGGTGATGAGCAGGCGATGCTTGAGGGGGACCCGGCGGCGTTGGCGCACGTGCTGATGGTGCTGCTGGCCAATGCCCGGGACATCCTGGTGGAGCGGGGTACGCCACAGCCATGTATCCACATAACAGTCAGTGCACTGCCGCAGGGGGTGCGACTTCAGGTAAGGGATAACGCCGGAGGAATACGTGTGTGGCCTGTGTCGTCGGTGTTCCGGCTCGGCTTTAGCCGCAAGCTGCAACAGGGAGCGGGGCTGGGGCTCTACGTGGCAAGACAGCTGATCATGGAGCGCTTTGGCAGCGATATCAGGGCAACTAACCAGGGTGCGGGGGCCTGTTTTGATATCTGGTTGCCGTCGGCTACCCGAGAGGGCTAAAGGTGAAGGTAGTGTGAGAAAGGTCTCATGAAGGTCTCAGGCTTGCAGCACGCCCGGTTATTGCCTTACATATCAGAAATATTTTAGAAACAGATAGATAGGCAAATCCCCTTCCCGCAAGTACAGCTCTATCCCCGATATCCAGGGTAAAAAATCGTGATAGAAATCACATTTCCTTGATGGCCCGGCTAAAATTCGCTCAATCGGCAAATCTACGACAAAAGACTTGCCTGCATTCTGAGCGAAATACCCCGGGGATCAAGATGGAAAGCAGCCAGACACGGCGTCGTCTCATTGGTTATGTTCTTGGCCTGCTGGCCAGTGCCGGTATCCAGGCCGAGACGGTGACCCCACGGAGCGATGCCTCCGTGACAGACACCACCATGATTAACCTGCTCGCGGGTCCCGGGTTGTCAGTTTCGGCCCCCAGCTTTACCGGCACCGACGCGCAAGCAGGGCAGTTCTCCGGGTTTGCCTTTCTGCTTGGCAACGACTTTGACGAAGGAGTGATCCTCAGCTCCGGCAACGTCGTTTCTGTGATTGGACCCAATACTGCCGACAACACCAGTAATCGGATCAGTATATTCTCGGTGAACGACCCGGATCTTGGTAATGGCGTTTACGACCGGAGCAAGCTGAGCTTCACGGCTGTGCCGACGTTCGATGTACTGCTGCTTGATTTTGTCTTTGGTTCAGATGAATACACCGAGTATGTCGGCGACTCGTTCAACGACGTTGCCCGCATCATGGTCAATGGCACCAACTGTGCGCTGACACCCGCCGGTGACGAAGTACGCATCAACAATATCAATCCGAGCAGTGTCAATAACGCTGGCCTGTTCCTGAACAATGACCCGAATGACGGCGGGGTGGTGTTTGATACGGCGATGGATGGTTTCACCCGTCGCCTGAGTTGTCGTGTGCCGGTCATCCCCGGCTTGCCGGCCACCGTCACGGTAGGTACGGCAGACGTTTTTGATAACCGGCTGAACTCCTGGATTCTGTTCCGTGCGCAAAGCATGCGTTCGGAACCGGCAAATGATTTCGGCGATGCGCCGGATAGCTATGCGACATTGGCTGCTTCCGGCGGGGCGCGGCATACCATCGTTGAGGGTGTGCGTCTTGGTGCCGGGGCCGTGAACGGTGATACCGACGGCTTTGGTGACGGCATTGATGATGCGCCGGGGCTGGCCAGTGATGACCAGGACAATGCACTGGCAAGTGCACCGACGATTTCCTCTTCCTCGGCAACATTCAGCGTCAATACCACGGCAACGTCGATCAATGCGCTGTCGTCAACAGTGTATGGCTGGGTGGATTTTGACCGCGATGGTCAGTTCCAGGCGGATGAGGCATCGGCGCCGGTGAATGTGCCAGCCGGTAGCTACGAGGTGCCGATTACCCTTTCCTGGAGCAATATCGGTGGCAGCGGCCCAGACATCGCCAGCAGCGGCGTGTCGTACATGCGTTTGCGTATTGCCAACAGTGGTCTGGGCGCATCGGTATTTGCGGGCCCCCTGGCAAGTGGCGAAGTTGAAGATTATCGGGTGATCATTTCCGATGGCCAGTCGCCGTCGGCAGTGAGCATCTTGCGTCAAACACCGACCACAGAAGTCACCGCAGCAGACTCCGTGACGTTCCGTGTCACCTTCAGCGAGCCAGTATTCAATGTTGATGCCAGTGACTTTGTTGCAACCGGAGGCGGTGCTTCGGTGCAGGGGTTGAGTGTTGTTAGTGAAACGACCTTCGATGTCACGGTTAATGGCATCAGCAACCATGACGGCGTGGTCAGTCTGGCGCTGACTGGTGGCGCGAATATCGTGGACGCTGAGGGCAACACGCTCGCTTCGCTGGTGGCGGGTACAAACCAGACCTACACGCTCGACAACAGCTCCCCGACGGTCGCCGTGCAGGGGGTGCCAGCAAGTATTAACGGCTCTTTCACTGCGACGATACAGTTCAGCGAGCCGGTCACGGGTTTCGTGATTGGCGATATCACTTCGAGCAATGCCACCCTGTCAGCGTTTTCTGCTGTAGATGGCGATACTTACACAGTGCTGGTGACGCCTTCTGCGGAGGGCAGCTTCAGTCTTGATATAAACGCCGGCGTAGCGATAGATGCTGCCGCCAATGCCAATACGGCAGCAACACAGGCCACCGGCAGCTTCGACGTGACGCCACCGCTGGTCGTGATTCAGAACGTGCCGGCCAGCACCAATACTTCGTTCACCGCCACGCTGCAGTTCAGCGAGCCGGTCAGTGGGTTTGCTGTCGGTGACTTGCTTGCGGGCAATGCCACGCTGTCGGACTTCACCAGCGTGGATGCGGATACTTATACAGTGCTGGTCACGCCGACGGCAGACGGTGCGGTTAGTCTGGATGTCGGTGCGGCCGCTGCAACAGATGCTGCCGGGAATGGTAATACGGCGGCTGTTCAGGCAGCCGGTACTTATGATGCTACTGCGCCAACGGTTGTGATCCAGAACATCCCCGCCAGCACCAATGCAGCGTTCACTGCCACCATCCAGTTCAGTGAAGCAGTCAGTGGTTTCACCCTCGGTGATCTCAGTGCCGGCAACGCGACCTTGTCGGCGTTTTCTGCCGTTGATGGTGATACCTATACGGTGCTGGTGACACCGACAGCAGATGGCAGCTTCACCCTTGATGTGGGGGCGGCGGTGGCAACCGACGCTGCCGGCAATGGCAATCTGGCCGCGACCCAGGCAAGCGGAAGCTTCGATAGTACTGCGCCTGCCGTGGCTATCCAGAATGTGCCTGCAAATGCCAATGCGGCATTCACCGCAACGCTGCAGTTCAGCGAAGCAGTGAGTGGTTTCACCATTGGCGACATAACCGCCGGTAATGCAACCCTTTCTGCGTTCTCCGCCGTAGATGGTGACACGTACACCGTACTGGTGACGCCGGGCGTCGACGGCACCTTTACCCTTGATGTGGCCGCTGCCGTTGCCACGGATGTGGCCGGTAACGGTAATCTCGTTGCGACACAAGCGAGTGGCAGTTACGACGGTACCGCCCCCACGGTGGTGATCCAGAATGTGCCGTCTGACAGCAACGCGGCCTTTACTGCAACGATCCAGTTCAGCGAAGCGGTCTCGGGATTTGTTGTTGGCGACATTGCTGTCAGCAATGCGTCGCTCTCTGCCTTTACGGCTATTGACGGCGATACCTATACCGTCCAGGTGACGCCGACTGCCGAAGGCAGCTTTACGCTGGATGTTGGCTCCTCGGTGGCAACCGATGGTGCCGGCAACGGCAACACCGCCGCCGCTCAGGCCGTGGGTAACTATGATGTGTCCGCGCCGACCGTCGTTATCCAGGGGGTACCGTCCGACACCAATGTGCCGTTTACCGCCACGATTCAGTTCAGTGAAGCGGTGACCGGATTTGCTGCCGGCGATATTACTGCCGGCAACGCATCACTGTCGGCGTTCACCGCTGTGGATGGTGATACCTATACGGTACTCGTTACACCGACCGCTGAAGGGGCCTTTACTCTGGATGTGATTGCCGCTGTTGCTCAGGATGCGGCAGGCAATCCCAGCGCTGCGGCCTCGCAGGCGACAGGGAACTACGATGCCTCTGCTCCGACAGTGACGATACTCAACGTGCCGGCCGATACCAACACAGCGTTCACTGCCACCATCCAGTTCAGCGAATCGGTGACAGGCTTTGCGGTTGGCGATATTGCCGTCGGGAATGCATCGCTGTCCGGTTTCGCCGCGATTGATGGTGATACCTATACGGTGCTGGTGACGCCGTCTGCGGATGGTCCCTTTACGCTGGATGTGGGAGCGGCTGTAGCAACGGATCTGGCAGGCAATGGTAACCAGGCTTCTGCGCAGGCTAGTGGCACCTACGACGTCACTGCGCCGACGGTAGCGATCCTGAATGTGCCGGCGGAGACCAACGCAGCCTTTACAGCCACGATCCAGTTCAGCGAAGCGGTCAGCGGATTTGTGATCGGTGATATCAGTGCCGGTAACGCGACACTGTCGGCGTTCACTGCGGTTGATGGCGACACTTACACGGTGCTGGTAACACCAACGGCTGATGGTCCGTACACCCTTGATGTTGGCGCGGCGGTTGCGATTGATGACGTTGGTAACGGAAATGTTGGCGCCACCCAGGCCGCTGGCAGTTACGACAGTACGCCGCCGGCCACGCCGAGCCTTGATGCCGTTAGTGTCGATACCGGCACTGACGGGGCTGATGGCATCACGCGGGACAATACCTTGCTGGTATCGGGTAGCGGCGAGCCAGGCAGCACCGTTGAGGTCTTCCGTAACGGTGTAACAATTGGCACAGCAGTGGTTTCACCGCTGGGTCTGTGGACGCTGGACTATTCCGCGACGGCTTTGCCTGATGGCAGTTACGCACTGACGGCAATCGCCAGCGACAGCGCGGGCAATACCTCGCCGCTCAGTCCGGCATTTTCTCTGCGCGTCGACACTCAGGCGCCAGCAGCACCATCCGTTAGTGCGATCAGCGACGATACCGGTGCGTCGGCACTGGATGGCATCACCGCTGACAATACGTTGGTGGTTACGGGAAGTGCGGAGGCTGGCGCTTCCGTGGAAGTTTTCCTGGATGCGGTATCTGTTGGTGTCGTTACTGCGGATGGCTCTGGCGACTGGACACTGGACCTGACGGGAACATCCCTGTCTGAGGGTTCATACGCCTTGACAGCCATTGCCACGGATGCGGCGGGTAATACCGGCGTGAGTTCTGCTGCACTCGCAGTCGTGATTGACCTGAGCGCGCCTGTTGCGCCCCAGGTGGCGACAATCACTGATGACACTGGCGCATCGGCAACGGACGGCGTCACCCGTGACAATACACTGGTAATTGGCGGTGTTGCTGAAGCCGGTACCGCCGTGGAGGTGTTGCTTGGTGGTGCCAGTCTTGGCAGCACGACAGCAGATGCTGGCGGCAACTGGGTGTTTGATTACAGTGCGACGGCTCTGGCGGATGGCGACTATGCGCTGACGGCGCGTGCGACAGATACTGCTGGTAATGACAGCCCGCTGTCAGCGCAGTTTGCTGTGAAGATTGATACTGCAGCACCGGTTGCCCCGACGCTGGACCAGAACGGCCAGACTCTGGAAGACAACACGCCAACCCTGACGGGTACCGCCGAGGCGAACTCAGCTGTCACCGTGACACTGGGTAGCGGCGAAGTCCTGCAAACGGTCGCTGACGGATCGGGTGTCTGGAGTGTGACTGCCACGCAGCCAGTTGGCGAAGGGGTGCTGAGTGTTGCGCTGGTTTCGGAAGACAGCGCGGGCAACAGCAGTGCCGCCGCGCAGGGCGTCACGATTGATATCCAGATCAGCGAGCCGAACTCTGCGGTCACGGTGTTACCGGGCTCTCTGGCGGCTGACGGTATGGCCACGGCAACGGTCAGTGTGTCGGTGCGCGACACTCTGAATCAGCCGCAGGCCGGGCTGGTGCTCGTGGTGTCGCCCACCCTGGGTACCGTGAGTGCAGTCACTGACAATGGCGATGGCACGTACACCGCCACCCTGACGGCGCCGTTGGTCAGTGGTGCAGGTCTTGTGGTGGTCACGACGGGTGGCGAAGCCGTGGGTCAGCAGGCGGTCACCTTTACCCCGGCCGATGCCGACAACGATGGCCTCAGCAATGACGACGAAGACCTCGATGGTGACGGTGATCCGACCAACGATGATCTGGATGGTGACGGCATCCCGAACTATCTGGATGACGATGACGACGGTGACGGCAAGACCACCGACGAAGAGGACATCAACAACGACGGCAATCCGTTCAATGATGACTCCGACGGTGACGGCATCCCGGACTTCCTCGACGGCGATGACGACTCCAGTGACGGTACCAACGACAGTGACGGTGACGGCATTCCCGATACTGTGGAGTGTCCAACAGGCCTGCCGTGCCGGGACTCTGACAATGACGGCGTGCCCGATTACATGGATGACGATGATGATAACGACGGCATCCCCTCTGATGTGGAAGGTGAGACACGCGACAGCGACGGTGACGGCGTGCCGGATTACCGCGATCCGGATGACGATAACGATGGCTTGCTGACGATTAATGAGGATGCAGACGTCGATGGCGACGGTAATCCGTCAACTTCGCCGGGACCGGATTTGGATGGAGATGGTATTCCGGCATATCTGGATCCGAACGACGCTCTGCCAGGTGTTGGTGATACAGATGGCGATGGCATCGGCGACGATCGTGAATGTCTGGCAGGGGGGCGCTGTGAAGACAGCGATGACGATGGCCTGCCGGACTTCAATGATCCGGATGACGACAACGACAATATCCCGACGCGCGATGAGGACGTTGACAACGACGGTGATCCAGCCAATGACGACACCGACGGGGATGGCACACCGAATTATCTGGATCGTGATGATGACGGTGACGGCATTAATTCCGATCTGGAAGGCACCGGCGACAGCGATGGCGATGGCATTCCGGACTATCTGGATCGCGACAACAGCGGCGCTATCGACGGCAGCGGTGATAGCGACGGTGATGGCCTCAGCGATACCTTCGAGTGTCCCGCCGGCATTCCTTGCCGCGACAGTGACGGCGACGGCATCCCGGATTACATGGATGACGACGATGACAACGATGGCGTGCTGACCATCGACGAGGACATCAATGAAGATGGTGACGCCGCCAATGACGATATAGATGGCGACGGCACGCCGAACTACCTCGACCGTGATGACGACGGTGACGGTGTCGACACCGTGCTGGAAGGCACCGGGGATAGCGACGGTGATGGCATTCCGGATCACCTGGATCCGTCCGCTGGCGACAGTGATGGCGATGGTCTTGGTGACGGTATCGAATGTCCCACTGGCGTGCCTTGCCCGGACCTGGACGGTAATGGTGTGCCTGATTTCATGGACCCGGATGATGACGGTGACGGTGTGTTAACCGTGGATGAGGATCTGGACGGCAACGGTGACCCGCGCAATGAGGACAGCGACGGAGATGGCATAGCGAACTACCGTGACACCGATGATGACGGTGATGGCGTGGATTCACTGATCGAAGGCGCTGGCGACAGCGACGGCGACGGTATCCCGGATTACCTGGATCGTGACAGTAGCGGTGCGCCCGGCGGTGGCGACAGTGACGGTGACGGTATTGTCGATAGCGTGGAATGCCCCACCGGCATTCCCTGCCGCGACAGCGATGGCGATGGTCTGCCGGATTACCTCGACGAAGATGATGACAACGACGGTATCAACACTCGCGATGAAGATCCGGATGGCAATGGTGATCCGCTCACGGATGACACTGACCAGGACGGCACGTTGAATTATCTGGATGGTGATGACGACGGCGATGGTGTCGATACCAGTGTCGAGGGTACCGGTGACAGCGATGGTGACGGTATTCCCGATCACCTGGATCCGTCTGCCGGTGACAGCGACGGTGATGGCGTTGGAGACGGGCTGGAGTGCCCCACCGGTATTCCATGTCGTGATTCCGATGGCGATGGCATTGCCGATTATCTGGACGACGATGACGACAATGATGGCGTGCCGACGATATCGGAAGATAGCAACGGCGATGGTAATCCGCGTAACGATGATACTGATGGAGACGGTACGCCTAATTATCTCGATACGGATGATGACGGCGATGGTTTGCCGACCTCGACTGAGGGTGCTGGTGATCTCGATGGTGACGGTATTCCGGACTACCTGGATGCAGACAGCAATAATCTGGCGGGCACGGACGATGGTAGCGGCGACTCGGATGGAGATGGTCTGTCTGATGCACAGGAATGTCCGACGCAACCGTGTGCCGACGGCAACGAGGATGGCATACCGGACTACATGCAGAGACAGCAGGTCGGTAAAGTTCGTACCGCAATATCCGGTGTTGGCGCATTTGGCGGCTGGTTGTTCGCACTCATCGCCCTGCTGCTGCCACTGCGTCGCCGCCTTGGCGTTATGGTGGTAGTGCTGATGCCTTGGGTAGCGCAGGCATCACAGGAACCTGTGCGTTTTTACGCGGGTGCTGGTCTGGTGCGTAGCTGGCTGGAGCCTGATACCAGCGGCACCTCCTGGTCTGTCGGCGATGAAAATAGTCATGGCTGGGAGGTGCTGGGCGGATACCGTTTGCTCGACCAGGTGTCGCTGGAGGGTTTCTATTCCGACCTTGGTGCGGCAACACTGCGTGACCGTTTCACTGCTGCGCAAGAGGATGTTGTCTATCGAGTGTTTGGCGTTGCGGCTAACTGGTACCCGTTTCAGCAATCCTGGGCGGGGCAGGATTCGTTGAGGTGGTACGTCAAGGCGGGCCTCAGCAGCATTGACAACTCGACGGGAGCTAATGCCACCAAGGATTATGATGCGGTGCTCGCCATTGGCGCCGGCGCGGAGTATGAGTTTCGTGATCGCTGGCAGTTGCGCCTGTCTGCGCAGAGCCATGCCCGAGATGCACACGTGATTGGCTTGAGTCTTCTGAAGGCGTGGGGAAAGTCATCGTCGCCCGTAGTACAGGAACAGCTTGCAGAGCCGGTGGTGTTGGAGGAAGAACCTGAGCAAATCGTTTTGCCTGTGATTGCTGATGAGGATGGCGATGGCGTTGCTGACGAGCGTGATGCATGTCCCGGAACACCCGTGGGTATGGCCGTGAACGCAAACGGCTGTTCCGCTCTTGATATTACGCTCGACGGCGTCTATTTCTCGAGTGGCTCTGCGGAGCTGGAGGGGGCTTCGTTGCCTGTTCTGCAGAAGGTCGTGAAAAGCCTGAATGCCTTCCCTTCAGCACGGGTGGAAATCGGTGCTCACACCGATGCGCAGGGCTCCGATGTGCTCAACCAGAAGCTTTCCGAGAAACGTGCAGCATCCGTCAAGTCCTACCTGGTAGGGCAGGGCGTTGCGGCAGAGCGTCTTGAGGTGCGAGGTTACGGCGAAGCACAACCCATTGCGGACAATGGTACGGCGGACGGCAGGGCAAAAAACCGCCGCGTGGAGATGAAGCTGTTGCCATGATGTATTGGCGGTAAACATCATCAGATAAAGTCTGGTGATGTTCGCCGCCGACTGCTCTTTTCTGGAAAAATGCTGGAATCAGCTGGGGCTTGCTGGAGGGTATTTCTCTAACCTATTGAAAAATAATAGGCAATGTGAGTCTTTCCGGGATGTATGGACAAGTAGTTGGTACCAGAGGCCGGACTCGAACCGGCACGGTGTTGCCACCGGTGGATTTTGAATCCACTGCGTCTACCATTTCGCCACTCTGGCAAGTGGGGCGGCAGTATACCAAGCGCTGCGACGAATGCCAGAGGCCATGATTCCAATCTCAGGATCAGCTATCATTTGCGCCCTCTTTCCATGCCGGTAAAGCATGATGAACGTCGATGATTTTGATTTTGACCTGCCGGACGAGCTGATTGCCCGTCGGCCCGCCGCCGAGCGCACTGGTTCCCGGTTGCTGTCGCTGACTAGCGCTGGCATCGGCCATCACCGTTTCCCCGACCTTGTTGATTTTGTCCGTCCCGGTGACCTGTTGGTGTTCAATGACACCCGGGTGATCCCGGCGCGGCTGTTTGGTAGCAAGCAGTCCGGCGGCAAGATTGAAGTGCTGGTGGAGCGGATTACCGGGGAGCGCGAGGCGCTTTGTCATGTGCGCGCCTCGAAGGCCCCCAAGCCCGGCAGCTGGCTGGAGTTTGATCAGGATGTTCGGGCTGAAATGCGTGGCAGGGTGGGAGATTTGTTCCACCTGTTTTTTGCCGGGCCAGCCACCTTGCTGGACTTGCTTGAGCGTATCGGCCATATGCCTTTGCCGCCCTATATCGATCGCGCCGATGATGCCGATGACGTGGGTCGCTATCAGACCGTCTATGCTCGCCAGCCTGGTGCGGTGGCCGCTCCTACGGCGGGCCTGCATTTTGATCAGCCGCTGCTCGATCGATTGGCCGATCTGGGGGTGGAGCAGGCCTTTATCACCCTGCACGTCGGTGCCGGCACTTTTCAGCCGGTGCGCGTTGACCGGGTTGAAGATCATGTTATGCACAGCGAGTTGTATCAGGTGCCGGAAACCCTGCCTGAACAGATCGCTGCCACCCGTGCTCGCGGTGGGCGGGTGATTGCGGTTGGCACTACCGCGTTGCGCGCGCTGGAGTCAGCGGCCAGCTCTGGGGTGCTGCAGGCGGGGCAGGGGGAAACCTCAATCTTTATCTATCCGGGCTACCGGTTCCGGGTGGTGGATGCGTTGCTGACCAACTTCCATTTGCCTCGTTCCACTTTGATGATGCTGATCAGTGCGCTGGCGGGTCGCGAGCGAGTGATGGCGGCCTACGCTGAAGCAGTGCGTGAGCGTTACCGGTTTTTCAGTTATGGCGATGCCATGTTTATTGATGTCGCGGACGTTCTGAGCGACGACGCAACGGGCGCTTGAGCGCGGAGAGTTCATGTCACGAATGCAGTTTGCCCTGTTGGCTCAAGATGGTGTCGCCCGCCGTGGCCGCATGAGTTTTCCCCGCGGCACGGTGGAAACTCCCGCATTTATGCCGGTGGGTACCTATGGCACCGTCAAGGCCATGCTGCCGCGGGACCTGGAGGCCACAGGCGCAGAAATTTGTCTGGGCAATACTTTCCATTTGATGCTGCGTCCGGGAACCGAGGTCATTCGTCGGCACGGTGACCTGCACGATTTTATGCAGTGGCAAAAGCCCATTCTTACCGACTCCGGTGGTTTTCAGGTTTTCAGCTTGGGCAAATTGCGCAAGGTGAAGGAAGAGGGCGTCACGTTCCGCTCGCCAATTAATGGCAGCAAGGTGTTTCTTGGCCCGGAAGAGGCCATGCAGGTGCAGCGCGACCTGGGTGCTGACATTTGCATGATCTTTGACGAGTGCACGCCCTTTCCCGCCACCGAGAAAGAAGCCCGTGACTCCATGGAGCTATCGCAGCGTTGGGCCAAGCGTAGCAAGGTGGCCCATGAGGGTAATGATGCTGCCTGCTTTGGCATTGTTCAGGGCGGCATGTACCCGCATCTGCGCCGTGAGTCGCTAGCCGGTTTGACCGAGATTGGTTTTGACGGATATGCCATCGGTGGGCTGTCCGTGGGGGAGCCTCAGGAAGAGATGCTGCGTATTCTTGGCCAGATCACTCCGGATATGCCTGAGGATCGGCCGCGCTACCTGATGGGCGTTGGCCGGCCGGAAGATATTGTTGAAGCGGTGCGGCGCGGCGTCGACATGTTTGATTGCGTGATGCCCACTCGCAATGCCCGCAATGGCCATCTGTTTACCTCCACCGGTGTGGTGCGCATCCGCAATGCGGTGCACCGGGAAGACACCGGGCCGCTGGATGCGGCCTGTGACTGCTACACCTGCAAGAACTTTTCCCGTAGTTATCTGCACCATCTGGACCGCTGCGGTGAGATGCTCGGCGCACAACTGGCCACCATTCACAATCTGCACTACTACCAGAGCCTGATGGCTGGATTGCGGGGGGCTATTGAAGCCGGTACATTGTCGGCCTTTGTCGACGCCTTCTATGCGGCTCGGGATCTCCCCGTGCCTTCCTTGTAACTGATTTTTCGGGAGTTTTTATGAGTCTGCTGATTTCCCCTGCGTTTGCCGAAGCTACTGCACCTGCCGGAGCCGCTGGACCAGGCGCTGGTTTCGACTGGATCCTGATCATCGGTATGGTGGTTATTTTCTATTTCTTCCTGATCCGCCCGCAGTCAAAGCGTGCCAAGGAACACCGTGAGCTGGTCAGCGCATTGGCCAAAGGTGATGAAGTTGTTACCACCGGCGGCATTCTGGGCAAGGTCAATAAGGTGACGGATGACTATGTGGTAATCGAGATATCTACCAACATGGAAATCAAACTGCAGAAGAACGCCATCTCTGCAACCTTGCCGAAAGGCACTATTAAAAGCATCTGATTGACCCTGAAGGATGGGCGTTGTCGTGACGTCCATCGGGAGACCCCCTGATGAGCCATTACCCGCGCTGGAAGTTACTGCTGTTGATTGCCGTACTTGGCATCTGTGGCCTGTATGCCATGCCCAATCTCTATCCTGATGTTCCAGCGATTCAGGTTTCCAGTACGGAAGCAGGCGGAGAAGTATCCTCGTTTGCCCGGGAAAAGCTGAATAAAGCCCTGGCGGATGCCGGTATCGACCACAGTGCTGGCGAGCAGGTGGGCACTTCCTGGCTGGTGCGCATGGGCAGCAATGATGATCAGCTGCGCGGCAAGATAATCGCCGAGGGGGCGCTGGGTCGGGATTATGTGGTGGCTTTGAATTTGGCGCCAACCACGCCGGACTGGTTGCGCAAAATTGGTGCCAGCCCGATGAATCTGGGCCTCGATCTGCGCGGCGGTGTGCACTTTCTGATTCAGGTAGACAGCGAGGCGGCAGTACGCCAGCGCATGGAAGCCTGGGCTGGTGAAGTACGTCTTATGCTGCGCGACGACGGAGTGCGTTATCGCAGTGTTGAACAGGATGGCCGGGATTTGCTGGTGCAGTTTCACGATCTGGCCGGTCTGGATGCCATGGAGAACAAGATTCGCACACGGCTGCGTGAGTTCACCGGTCGTCGTTTAGATGACTCTGTTGCACTGCGGATGAGCCTTAGCGAGCAGGGAGTAAAGGAGATTCAGGATTACGCGGTGGACCAGAACCGTACTTCCTTGGCTAACCGGGTGAATGAACTGGGTGTTGGCGAGCCGGTGGTGCAACGCCAGGGTGTTGACCGTATCGTTGTCCAGCTACCCGGTATTCAGGATGCCGCTCAGGCGCGGCGTATTCTTGGTCGCACGGCGACGCTGGAATTCCGCCTGGTGGCGGATGAGTATGCCGGTCGGATTCCTTCTGTGGCGCCAGTGGGTACCGAGATATTTCCTTTCAAGGATGATGGCATGCCGGTGATTCTGCGCCGTCAGAGCATCGTTACCGGTGATCAGGTCACCAATGCCCAGATGGGCTTTGATGAGCGAGGCGTACCGGAAGTGAATATCACTCTGGATGCTGGCGGTGCTCGTCGCATGCAGAGAATTACGGAAGATAACGTCGGCAAGCCGATGGGTGTTTTGTTTATTGAGAATAAAAGCGAAATCGAGCGCTACATGGATGCAGAAGGTGTGCGTCAAGAGCGGGTGGTGAATACCTCAGAGCAGTACGTTATTAACGTGGCGATCATTCAATCTGTGCTTAGTAGCCGTTTCCGGATTACCGGCCTGGACAGTGCAGCTGAAGCTTCGGAGCTGGCGTTGTTGCTGCGTGCCGGTGGTCTGGCCGCGCCGATCTCGATTATCGAAGAGCGCACCATCGGCCCAAGCCTGGGCGCTGACAATATTAAAGCGGGCTTCAAGTCGATGGTTATTGGCATGTCGCTGGTGCTGGTTTTTATGGCGGTCTGGTACAAGGTATTCGGACTGATTGCCAATATCGCGCTGGTGGGAAATCTGATCATCATTGTTGGCATCCTGTCACTGATTCCTGGTGCAACGCTGACCCTGCCCGGTATCGCCGGTATCGTGCTGACTGTTGGTATGGCGGTGGACGCCAATGTGCTGATCTTCGAGCAGATCAAGCAGTCGCTGAAAGATGGACTGGCGCCATTGAAGGCAATTGAGGCCGGCTTTGACCGGGCTTTCTCTACTATTATCGACGCCAATATCACCACCATGATTGTTGCGGTGATTCTGTTTGCTGCTGGAGCCGGATCAGTGCAGGGCTTTGCGGTAACACTGTTTATCGGCATCCTGACATCCATGTTTACCGCCATTATCGGCACTCGAGCCATGGTTGGCTTTATCTACGGCCGGGCATCCCGCGCGCCGTCACGGCTGAGTATTTAAGGAGAACACCATGGACGCACTGCATCGTTTTGACTTCATGGGATTGCGTCGTACCTTCGGCGTGCTCTCCATCGTTCTGGTTTTGGCTTCGCTGGGCTTGCTGGTTGGCAAGGGTCTGAATCTTGGTTTGGACTTCACCGGCGGCGCGTTGATTGAGGTCAGTTCGCCACAGGACATCGTTATTCAGGACGCCCGCAATGCATTGCAGGGAACCCCTTACGATGATGCGGTCATCCAGCATTTTGGTTCGGCTCGCGATGTGGTGGTGCGAGTGGCACCGAAAGGGGATATCGGCAACGACGAGGTGGGCCTGGAGCTGTTTGCCTTGCTGGAGGGCGCCCTGCCAGAGGTGGAGTTGCGCCGGGTAGAGTTTGTTGGTCCTCAGGTGGGTAACGAGCTTCGTGATCAGTCTGGTTTGGCGCTGCTAATGGCGCTGGGCGCCATGCTTATCTATATCTGGTTCCGTTTTACCAACAAGTTTGGTGTGGCGGCGGTGGTTGCTCTGTTCCACGACGTGGTCATCGTTCTTGGTGTTTTCTCCCTGTTCCAGTGGCAGGTGGACTTGACCGTTCTGGCGGCTCTGCTGGCGTTGATCGGTTACTCGATTAACGACTCCATTGTGGTGGCGGATTATGTTCGCGACATGTTTCGTACCACACGGCTGAATAATCCAGCGGAAATTGTTAACAGCGCCATCCAGTTGACCATCGGTCGGACGGTGAACACATCGTTAACTACCTTGCTGGTAGTGCTGGCACTGCAGTTTTTCGGTGGCGAGGCGGTTCACAGCTTCTCGCTGGCGTTGTCCATCGGCATTATCGTTGGTACTTACTCCTCCATTTATATTGTCTGCAATCTGGCGCTGGCTATGAAGCTGGACAAGGAAGACTTTATTATTCCGATTGTCGAAGAAGTGGATGAGGCTCCCTGATGGCGGAGAGGTTTCTGGAACGCTTGATGTATGCCACGCGTTGGATTCTGGCCCCGATTTATCTGGGCTTGAGTCTGACCCTGCTGGCTCTTGCTATTAAGTTTTTTCAGGAAGTTTTTTATATCTTGCCGAACGTTTTTCAGATAGCTGAAGCGGATCTGATTCTCAAGATTCTGACCCTGATCGATATTGCGCTGGTTGGCGGCTTGCTGGTGATGGTGATGTTCTCCGGTTACGAGAACTTTGTATCGCGGCTGGATATTGACGAGGGCTCTGAAAAGCTTAGCTGGCTGGGCAAGATGGACTCCACCAGCCTGAAGAACAAGGTGGCAGCATCTATTGTTGCCATCTCATCTATTCATCTTCTGAAGGTTTTTATGAATGCCCAGAACATCGAAAATGACAAGCTGCTTTGGTATGTGATTATTCACATAACCTTTGTGCTGTCCGCATTCGGCATGGGCGTTCTTGATCGTTTGACCCGTCACTGATAGTTGCAGCACTTGCGGGGTGGATATTGTGATCCACCCCGCGCTGTACACCGAAGCTTTAATTACTCAATTACTGTTCCGAGCTGGCACAGTCTGCGCATAGAGTGGCTTCCGGCAGGGCGCTTAATCGCCCCGCGCTGATGGCCCCTTGGCAGCGTTCACAGATATCCCCGGCGTCCTGTTGGATGCGAGCCAGAGCATGGTTTACCTGTATCAGTCGGTCGCGTCCTTCTTCCTCCAGCGCTTCCACCACCTCGTCGTTCTGCACCTCTACAGCCTGCTCGGCGAAGTCTGGATCCAACGGGCCATCCGCTCGTTTCTGATGCTGGTGGTAGCGTTCCAGCCGCTGCATCAGGCTGTCACGAAGGGCCTCCAGTTTCTGTAGTCGACTTTCCATTGCTCTCTCCTGTGTAGGATTTGATTGTGATCGGCAGAGCAGGGCGTTGGGCTGACCCAGATCAATAGACAGTCTGACAGAGAGGATATGCTGATGTTATACTAGTCAACTTGCATTGCTAACTTGTGGAGACACGAATGACCGTTGAAAAACATGACCTGTTGCATGAACTGCCTGAGTATCGTGAGCAGATTCACGATCTGAAAATGAGCAATAACCACTTTGCCAAGCTGTTTGACCAGTACCATGATGTTGATCATGAGGTGCGTCGCATCGAAACCGGTGTAGAGACAACCTCGGATGACTATCTGGAGCAACGCAAAAAGGCGCGGTTGAAGCTGAAAGATGAGATGTATGCCATGCTGCGGGAGGCTGTTTCCTGACAGCGGCAGGTGGAGAAAAGAAAGGCGCCCTGAGGCGCCTTTTTTGTTGTTGACCATACTCGCCCTGATTAACGCTTCAGCTTTTCTGTCAGGTGCGGCTGGATCTTCTGCAGCAAACCTTTGAACACCTTTACCGAGCCAGCCACCACGTTGCCGCTCTCCAGATGGCGCGGGTTGCCACTTAGATCGCCAATCAGGCCGCCTGCCTCTGTGACCAGCAAAGATCCGGCCGCGATGTCCCACTCTTGCAGGCCCATCTCGAAAAAACCATCCATACGCCCGGCCGCCACCCAGGCCAGATCCAGCGCTGCGGAACCAGGGCGACGCAGGCCTGCCGTGCTGGCGGCGATTTCCTTGAACATGGCCAGATAGGCGTCCATATGCTCTGCCTGATCCTTGCGGAACGGAAAGCCGGTGCCGATCAGAGTGCCTTCCAGTCCGGTGGGCTGAGTGACCCGCAGGCGGCGGCCGTTAAGTGCCGCGCCACGCCCTTTGCTGGCGGTGAATTCTTCGTCGCGCAGTGGATCGTAGATGAGCGCGTGCTCGACCTTGCCCTTGTGTTTCAGGGCAATAGAAATGCAGTACTGGGGAAAGCCATGGATAAAGTTGGTGGTGCCGTCCAGGGGATCGATCACCCACTGCCAGTCGCGCCCTTCGCCTTTGCCTTCGATGATGCCGGTCTCCTCGCCAAGGAAACCGTGGTCCGGATAGGCCTTACTGATCACTTCGATGATCTTTGCTTCGCTGGCCCGGTCCACTTCGGTGACGAAGTCATTAATGCCTTTTTTCTGCACACTGATGACGGATACGTCTTCAGCCGCACGGCGGAGAATGTTGCCTGCCTGACGGGCAGCGCGTTGGGCAATGTTGACCTGGGGAGCCAGCATGGGGAGCAATCCTGTAAAAGAGCGGGTAGTAGGGCGCGGATTGTAGCAGAGCGGCCGGCGTCGCGGCAGTGCCTGTAGTGTCTTCAACTGTTAACATGCGCCTCTTTTTTCATGGATTTAGTGGCAGCCATGCTTGATCGTGTGCGTATTGTGATGGTGGAAACCCGGCACCCCGGCAATGTTGGTGCGGCGGCGCGGGCCATGAAAACCATGGGTTTGTCTGATCTGCGCCTGATTCGGCCGGTCAGATTTCCCGATCCGGAGGCCAGTGCCCGCGCCACCGAAGGTGCGGTTGATGTGCTTGAGAGGGCGCAGGTATGCGCGGATCTGGACGAGGCATTGGGTGATGCGGATCTGGTGATTGGCACCAGTGCCCGCCAGCGCCGCATTCCCTGGCCCTGTATCACGCCGCGCCAGCTGGGGGATCGTATTGCCGCCGAGCCGGACATGAAAGTGGCGGTGATGTTTGGTCGTGAGGACAGGGGCCTGACCAATGAAGAGCTGCAGCGCTGCAATTTGCATGTATCCATTCCCAGTGCGCCGGAATATGGTGTGCTGAATGTGGCGTCAGCGGTGCAGCTGATCAGCTACGAGCTGCGTCTGGCGCTGGTCGGTGATGAGGTGGATATGCCAGAGGCCAGAGCCAGGCGTTATAGCATGCCGTTGCCTGAGCTGGTCTGGGATGAGCCGCCAGCTAGTAATCAGGATGTTGCCCTCCTGCTGGAGCATCTTGAGCGAGTCGCTACCACAAGCGGCTTTCTGGACCCGGCCAATCCCGCGCAGGTAGGCTCACGACTGCGGCGCCTGTTTATGCGAGCCCGGCCGGACAAAATGGAAGTCGGTATCCTGCGCGGCATTCTTGCCAGCATTGAAAAGCGTTGGGAAAAGTAACGTCCCCTGTTGGGAGTGTTTATGTTTGCTCATATCCGTGAAGACATCCGCTCGGTATTTCACCGCGACCCGGCGGCGCGTAACAGTTTTGAGGTGCTGCTGACCTATCCGGGCCTGCACGCGCTGCTGTTCCATCGTCTTGCACATGGCTGCTGGAAGGTCGGCCTGAAGTTACTGGCCCGTTTGATTTCTGCTTTCAGCCGCTGGATGACCGGGGTTGAAATCCACCCCGGCGCCACCATCGGTCGACGTTTCTTTATTGATCACGGCATGGGTGTGGTGATTGGTGAAACCGCCGAGATAGGCGACGACGTCACCCTGTATCACGGCGTCACGCTGGGCGGCACTACCTGGAACAAGGGTAAGCGCCACCCCACGCTTGGCGATGGCGTGGTGGTTGGCGCCGGCGCCAAGGTGCTGGGGCCGATCACTCTTGGGGCTGGCAGCAAGGTGGGTTCCAATTCAGTGGTCACCCGGGATGTGCCCGAGGGCGCCACGGTGGTCGGTATCCCCGGCCGGGTGATTCGCCAGCCAGAAACCGACAAGGAGCGCGCCCGGGAGGAAATGGCCAAGAAGATCGGTTTCGAGGCATACGGTATGGCCAGCGATATGCCGGACCCGGTGGCCCAGGCCATTCACCTGCTGCTGGACCATATGCATGCGGTGGATACCAAGATAGATCGGATGTGCCAGTCGTTGTCCGATCAGGGCATTCGCAGTTGCGACGAAAAGCTGCCGCAGCTGAATGACGAGGACTTCGACACGGTCAGGCAGGAAGGCGAGTAGCTCTCCGTCCGGAATACTTGACCAATTTAGTCGGGATTAGGTAGCCTTGACGGCATTGTCACACGGGCCATGTGGGATTGCCGTCATGCGACTGACTACCAAAGGACGCTACGCTGTTACAGCGATGCTTGATCTGGCCCTCCATGCGGAGAATGGCCCAGTGTCGCTGGCGGATATTTCCGAGCGTCAGGGCATTTCCATTTCCTATCTTGAGCAGTTGTTTGCCAAGCTGCGTCGTCGTGAGCTGGTCACCAGCGTGCGTGGCCCGGGCGGCGGTTATCAGCTGTGCGCGGAGGCGCAAAGTATCAGTGTTGCCAGCGTCATTGATGCGGTAGATGAGTCGGTGGACGCTACGCGTTGCGGCGGGCAGGGTGATTGCCATGAAGGTGAAGTGTGCCTGACCCATCATCTATGGACTGATTTGTCCGATCGTATTCACCAGTTCCTCAGTGGTATCACCTTGGGTGATTTGCTGGCCCGTCGCGAGATTCGCCGTATTGCCGGGCGTCAGGACTCCCAGCTCAACAACCGTCGCCTCCAGATCATCCAGTCATGAAACCGATTTACCTTGATTACGCGGCGACCACGCCGGTGGCGCCACGGGTCATCGCCCGTATGTTGGAATTTCTTGGCGAAGATGCTGAGTTTGGTAATCCGGCGTCACGCTCCCACGCCTATGGCTGGTTGGCCGAGGAGGGCGTTGAAACGGCCCGCCGTCAGGTTGCCGACGTGCTGCATTGTGATGTTCGGGAAGTGGTCTGGACCAGCGGCGCAACGGAGTCCAATAACCTTGCTATCAAGGGAGCGGCTCTGGCCAATGGCCGGCGCAGCGGTCATCTGATTACGGCGACCACCGAGCACAAGGCTGTGCTGGATTGCTTCCGCTGGCTTGAAGGGCAGGGCTTTAATGTCACCTGGCTGAGCCCGCTGGAAGATGGTCGAGTGGAGCCGGCAGCACTGCAACAGGCATTGCGTGCGGACACGCTGTTGGTGTCATTGATGCATGCCAATAACGAAACCGGTGTGATCAATGATATTGCTGCATTGGGAGAGCTGTGCCGTAACAACGGCACCCTGTTCCATGTGGATGCGGCTCAGACTGCGGGCAAGCTGCTGCTGGATCTGTCACAGCTGCCGATCGACTTGCTGTCTATTTCCGCACACAAATTTTATGGTCCGAAGGGCGTTGGTGCGCTCTATGTCCGGCGTCATTCTGATGTCAGGCTGGAGCCGCAGATGCACGGCGGTGGTCATGAGCGAGGCATGCGCTCCGGTACTCTGGCCAGTCATCAGATTGCCGGTTTGGGTGAGGCGCTGGCATTGGCTGCCGAGCAGATGAATGAAAATTCCCTGCGCATCGGTAATTTGCGCAATCAGTTATGGGACAGGCTTTCACGCTTGCCCGACGTATATCTTAATGGCCATCCCAGCCAGCGCTTGCCTGGTCATCTGAATCTGGCCTTTGCCGGTATTGATGCAGATATGCTGATCAGCGCGCTCAGTCAGGTGGCCATATCTTCTGGCTCAGCCTGTACCTCGGCTTCGGTGGAGCCTTCCCATGTGCTGACGGCCATGGGGCTGTCGCGGGAACATGCGCTGTCTTCGGTGCGCCTGAGTCTGGGTAGACAGACCACGGAGCAGCAGGTGGAAACTGTGGCTGCCCATATTGAGTCAGTGGTCACCAGTCTGCGTAGTCGTTGAATTTCCCCCTTTAATTCTTTCGGCGTGCATGACAGCGTCGCCGGAATTATGAACAATAGCCCGGTCGCATCAAAGGCCGCGCCAATGAACCAGACCCTTCTTTCCCTGCGGGGAATCAGCAAACACTACGGTGGCCGGGCGGTCCTGAAGGCGCTGGATCTTGATATTCTTGATGGTGAGTTTCTTACCCTGCTGGGGCCGTCCGGCTGCGGCAAAACCACACTGCTGAGACTGCTGGCAGGATTTGAGCGTCCCGACAGCGGCACCCTGACCTTATCTGGTCAGGACATCACCCGCATACCGCCTGAGCGCCGCCCATTGAATACGGTTTTTCAGCAGTATGCTCTGTTTCCCCATCTGACTGTGGCCGGCAATGTGGCCTACGGCCTGCGCATGGAAAAGCGGCCAGAGGCAGAGATTCGTCAGCGAGTGACTGAAGCGCTGGCCATGGTTCAGTTGGCAGAGTTTGCGCAGCGCAAGCCGCACCAATTGTCTGGTGGTCAGCAGCAGCGTGTCGCCATCGCCCGGGCGGTGATCAAGCGGCCCAAGCTGTTGTTGCTGGATGAGCCGTTGTCGGCACTGGACTATAAGCTGCGCCGGCAGATGCAGATTGAGTTAAAGCGACTGCAGCGTGAGCTGGGCATTACATTTGTGTTTGTGACCCACGATCAGGAAGAGGCACTGTCCATGTCTGATCGCGTTGTTGTGCTGCGCGATGGCGAGGTGCAGCAGCTGGGAACGCCCCGGGAAGTTTATGAGAGACCCACTAATCTTTTTACTGCCCGTTTTGTTGGCGAAACTAATTTATTTCCTGCCACAGTGAAAGCCATTGATGGGGATCGCATTGCTCTGGATGTTCGGGGTTTGTCGCGCGATTTGCGAAAGCCGGCTTTCCAGGTGAGTGTGGGCGAGCAGGTTAATGTGTTGTTACGGCCGGAAGATATTCGGGTGCTGGCGGCGGATGCGGACTATGGTTTTCCCGGCACGGTAATCGAGCGTAACTATAAGGGCAGCACGCTGGACTCTCTTATCCGTCTTGAGGATGGCAATGAAGTGTTAGCCAGTGAGTTCTTCGATGAGGATGATCCTGCCTTCGATTACAACCTGGGAGAGCAGGTCAGAGTCAGCTGGGTGGACGGCTGGGAGTGGATGCTGCCGACAGCTAATGGAGATGCTGCTGGACCGCACAATGCATGAGCGCCAGCCGTTTCGCAGCGCAGTGTTGTTGCTGGTTTGGAGCTGGCTGCTCCTGCTGGTGCTATTGCCGAACCTGCTGGTTATCGCGGCCAGTTTCGCCACTAGAGATCCTCAGGACTTTCTGTCGCTGCCGCTGACTCTGGAAAGTTACCAGCGCCTGATTAATCCGCTCTATCTGAGCGTTTTTACCCACTCCCTTTATATGGCAGCGATGACCACGCTGTTATGTCTGTTAATTGGCTACCCGTTCGCCTGGGCGCTGTCGAGAGTCGACAAGCGCTGGCAGACATTGTTGATGATTCTGTTGATCGTACCTTTCTGGACCAACTCACTGGTGCGCACATATGCAATCAAGCTGCTGCTGGCCAGTAATGGTCTGATCAACAACTTATTGCAGTCCCTTGGCGTGATCGATGCTCCAATCACCATGTTGTATACGGAAGGTGCGGTGATCGCTGGCCTGGTATACCTGTTGTTGCCGTTTATGATCCTGCCGCTTTACACCGTATTTGAGGATTTGCGCGACGACCTGCTGCAGGCATCCCATGACCTTGGCGCTGGTCGAATGGCAACCTTTGTGCGAGTGGTCATCCCTTTGACCCTGCCCGGTGTTATCGCCGGAGTGCTATTGGTGCTGTTGCCGGCCATGGGAATGTTCTATGTGGCAGATGTGCTCGGCGGTGCAAAGAATCTCCTGGTTGGCAACGTTATCAAGAATCAGTTTCTCGATGCCCGTGACTGGCCATTTGGTGCGGCCGCCAGCGTGCTGCTGACGCTGGCCATGGCGCTACTGATTCTGGCCCATGGGCTTAGTCGGCGGCGTATTGGTCAGGAGGCAGTGGAATGAATCGCTGGCTGCCACGAATCTATCTGATGCTGGTTTATGCCCTGCTTTATGTGCCGATTCTGGTGCTTGTCATTTATTCCTTTAACGACTCACGCACCGGTTACCGTTGGGGCGGTCTGAGCTTGCGTTGGTACCAGGCACTATTTGATAACCATGCCATGGTTCAGGCGATGTGGAACTCGTTGTGGCTGGCACTGGCCGCGGCCACCGTTTCCACAGTGATAGGAGGGCTGACCGCACTGGCGCTGCATCGCTACCAGTTTCGTGGTAAGCAGGCGCTGCGCGGTATGCTGTTTGTGGTAATGATGTCACCGGAGATCGTTCTGGCGATTTCTCTGCTGGCCCTGTTTCTGGTGGTTGGCGTGCAGCTGGGTTTTGTCTCCTTGCTGCTGGCCCATGTGACTTTTTGTCTGCCTTTTGTGGTGATTACGGTGATGGCCAGGCTAAGTGGTCTGGATGAGCGCCTGATGGAGGCAGCAAGGGATCTGGGAGCGGGTGAGTTTACTACGGTGCGGACTATTCTGGTGCCGGTGATGATGCCGGCCCTGCTGGCCGGTTGGCTACTGGGTTTCACCCTGTCTCTGGATGACGTGGTGGTGAGTACCTTTGTAAGCGGTCCCAGCTATGAGATATTGCCCCTGAGGATCTATTCCATGGTGCGTGTCGGTCTGAAGCCGGAAGTTAATGCGTTAGGTACCTTATTGCTGGTATTTTCTCTGGTCATGCTGGTGTTGTCGCAATTTATTCTGATGAGGAACAAACAATGAAGAAGGTCGCATTGGCTGCCATGCTGGCAGTCGCAATGTCGGGTTGTAGCAAGCAGGAAGAGCAGGTGCTGAACCTGTACAACTGGTCCGAGTACATGCCGCAGGAAGTACTTGAGCAATTCACGGAAGAAACCGGCATTAAGGTGATCTACACCACCTATGACAGCAATGAGGCCATGTATGCGCGATTGAAGCTGCTCGATGAAAGCAGCCAGTATGATCTGGCCGTGCCGTCTACCTATTATGTCAACAAGATGCGCAATGAAGGCTTGCTGGCTCCGATCGATTACAGCCAGCTGGCTGGTTTCGATAACATTGATCCCACTCTGGTGAATCTGGAGATTGACCCGGGTAATCAGTACAGCGTGCCCTATTTGTGGGGAACCACCGGTCTGGCGGTTAATGCCGCTGTGATTGATCCTGCACAGGTGACTAGCTGGGCGGATCTATGGAACGAGGAATATCAGGGCCGCATCATGATGATGAACGATGTGCGCGAGGTGTTTCACGTTGGCCTGCGTGTACTGGGCTACTCTGCCAACACCACCAACCCGGAAGAAATCGAAGCAGCCTACAACAAGCTGGCGGAGTTGATGCCTGGAGTGCGTACTTTTAACTCTGACGCCCCGCGCATGCCCTATCTGGAGGGTGAAACCGATATTGGCATGATCTGGAATGGCGAGGCGGTGATGGCACTGGAGGATATGGACTCGCTGACCTATATCTACCCCAAGGAAGGTGCTGTTGTTTGGCTTGATAGCTTTGTGATTCCCAAGAACGCCAAGAACATTGAGGCAGCGCACAAATTTATCGACTTTATGTTGCGCCCGCGGGTAGCGGCCATGATCAGTACTGAGATTGGTTATGCCACGCCAAACCTGCCCGCTCGGGAACTGCTGGACCCGGAGGTAGCATCTGATCGTACGGTGTATCCGACCGCAGAAGACATGATCAACGCCGAGGTGCAGGAAGACGTGGGTGAGGCACTGCTGGTTTATGAGAAGTTCTGGGAAATGCTTAAGGCAGGAAGCTGAAGTTTGATAAGTAAAAGGGGCCCTCAGGGGCCCTTTTCTTTTTCTTCTTTTTCGCCATTCCTCGCGGCTTAGTGGTCTTCGGACTCAAGGATAAGTTGAACCTCATCCTCATCCAGTACCTGAGCTTCATAAACCAGTCCTTGAGCTTCGATGACATCGACGAAGCCGCGCAGATGACTTTTCGACCCATCAAGCAGATTGGAGTAGGCCAGAATCATTGCCCGCTCATCAGTTGCATCAATGGCTGCAACGATATCTTCCATATCGACTTCTTCGATCAGGGCTCCCACATAGAGGCCATCAACAAGGGAAATGCTGCCTTGCTCAACCAGTGTGTGGTAGAGCTCCTGCAACTCCGGGTTGGTAAATACCCCGATTTCGTTGCTGATAACAGGGTCTTCTATGTCGTACTTCTCCAGCAGGTAATTAATGGTGCTTGTGTGTGACTCTTCTGATACCGCGATATTTGCAAAAACGCTGGTCTGCTGACCCCAGTACTGATCCATTATCAGATATACATCCCGAGCAAGCTTTTCCTCCTCGCGCATAAATTGCAGGTTGGCAATCTCGGCCTGCGTCAACCCGCTGCTGCTGGATTTCTTCTGACCAGCAGGAGCAGCCATGGCAGCGGTGGCCAGAATCAGGGCGCTAGCCAGTGCGGCACTCGTGAGTATTTTTTTCATAGTGACCTCGCTTCACGGTGGGCAGGAATAACCTGCTGTCAAAAATTTAGTGAGCGGATAAAAGCTATAGTTCAATGATCACTGTGGTTATTGCCGTTTATTGATGGCCAAAATGACAAAGATCAATCCACGTCGGCCATTTGCGACTGATTCGCAATGCAAACATGCTGTCTACGGAGGGCTCAGGGGTTTCGGGTCACGGTTTCTTGACGCCCGCAGGACCAGACTGAAAGGTCTGATAATGCCTGTGAGCAGCCCCATGACCGCTTTGCGCAAGCCCCCATCAGGCCTGACAACCACCCTGCTGGTGGGGCTTGCTTTGTTTCTGGCGGCGGAACTGTCCCGGCTTTTGTCCGTTGATGTATCCGAGATGTCTGCCATCTGGCCACCTCTGGGGATTGCCATTGGCGCGGTGCTGGTGCTGGGCTTCAGAGCGGTGCTGCTTTACGCCGTGGTGCTGGCAGTATGGCTTGTCTGGCGTGGACACGACTCTCAGGTGGTTGTTCTTATTCTGCTCGAGCAGAGCCTCCAGTCCGCACTGGCAGGAGCGCTGCTGCGCAGCAGATTATCTAACCGCCCATTGCTTAGCTCCCTGCCTGATACGCTGCGATTCTATTTCTGGGGCGCCTTACTTGCCTTGCTGCCTACCTCACTTATGACTACGGCGGCGCTCTATCAGCAAGGCATGTTTGCTGACTTCCGCCTGATCGATGTGTGGCTGGTTTACTGGCTGTCGGAAGCTCTCGGAGTGATGCTGTTTGCGCCACTTGCTGAGCAGGCTATTCGATCCCTTGTTGGTGGCTTCCGCCTGTCTTTGCCGAAATTGCGCACGGTTATTTTCTTTGTCCTGCTGGGGCTGTTGATTGTGCTGAGCGCGCAGGCATTGCTGTATGGTCAGCCCGATTATGGCAAGGCTCTGACCTATCTGTATTTCCCCATGTTGGCCTGGGCAGCGATGAGCGGTCAGCGCTGGCTTGCGCTGGTGGCAGTGCCGCTGGTTGCTTCCATTGTGTTGGGCTATGTGGTGATCAGCATTCGCATGCTAGGCCTGCCCGCCGGCTTTCTGCTGGTCGAGGCGGTGCTGGTGATCTTTATGATGACGTTGATGTCGCAGCTGGTGCAGTCGGTGAGTCAGGACCGTGCCGCGTTGTCGCGTAGCTTTCGCGAGCAGGCACGACGGGACTTGCGCACAGGGCTGCTCAATGATCGTGGTCTGCTGGAACGGGTTCGTATTGGCCGCAAGAAATTTTCCGGGCACCGGCAGTTTCTTGTAGTGCTGGAGATTGGCAACTTTGCCGAGGCTCAGGACTTGCTGGATCTGGACTTCGTACGGGCTCTTGAGCGGTATGTGGGCGCCAAGGTGACTGAGCTGATGGGTCCGGTTGCGGTGGCTCGGCTCAGCGCCGGGGTGTTCGGGATTTTTTGGCACGGCCCGGACGATAGTCAGGGTGAGGCCCGGTTGGATGAGGTGTGGCAGTCCCTTCAGGGTTTTGCCTTCAGCCGTGATGGGTCTGTTTATGTGTTGAGTGTGTCCATTGGCGTTATTGAGCTGTCCCCGGGCGATGCCCTGGAGTCAGCCCTGTCTGCTGCCGGTCAGGCGGCCCGCCACGCGGCACAGCTGACTGACCGGCCATTTTTTCGCTGTCGCATGAACGACGATATGGTAGTGGGCCGACAGCAAAAGCTGGCCATGCTTGAGGAGGTAAAGGGCGCCCTCAGTGAAAATCGCTTTCTGCTTTACGGGCAAGAAATTCGCTCGGTGCAGTCGGTCCCGGAAAAGCCGTATTTCGAAATCTTGCTACGCATGCTGGACCGTGATAACAAACTCGTCTCACCGGCGGTTTTTCTTCCGGTGGCACAGGATTACGGGTTGATGGGACAACTGGATCGCTGGGTCGTGGAAAGGGCATTTGCCTGGTTGCACCAGCGACCCGATGAGGCGGGGAAGCTGGGAAAGGTGGCAATCAACCTATCAGGTGATGTGCTGGCAGATCCGGACTTTCCGACGTGGGTAATATCGCTCATGGACCGCTATCCCCTGCCAGCGGGGTTGGTCGGCTTCGAGGTGACAGAGAGCCAGCAGATCACTGATTGGCCCGCTGCGTGTGAGTTGCTGGGTCGCTTGCGCGATTTGGGGTTTGCTATTTCTCTGGATGATTTCGGTACCGGGCTAGCGACCTTTGACTACCTGACCAGCTTTCCCTTTGACGTCTTGAAAATTGACGGACGATTTATCCGTAACATTGAACATGATTCAGTTGATCAGGCAATTGTCTCATCGATTACTCAGGTAGCCCGGACCATGGGACTGAAAACAGTGGCGGAATATGTCGAGCACCCAGGCATCGCCAGCGCAGTGACTGCGCTGGGTGTGGACTACCTGCAGGGCTATGGCGTGGGCAAACCGCTGTCGCTTGAAGAGATTGGCAGGCACCTGCTCGAGGCATCGCCTGCCGTAACCAACACAGAGTAGTGCTCAGTTCTGGTTGATCACTGTAAGTGGTGTCCAGATGCCATTCTCGACTCGTGATATGTGAATGCCACTGGCAGCTTCGTGATTGTCGGCGGACATCTTCACGTGTACTCCGGTGACCGGCTCGACAAAATCCATGGTTTCCATGGCTGCCACCAAGCCGTCAACACTCAGGTCCCTTCCTGCCGCCTGCAGGGCCCGTACAAATATATCGGCACCGACGTGACCCAGCACGGCGCCGCTGCTTGGAAACTCACCGGCCGCTTGCTGGTAGCTGTCAATCCATGCTGCGGTTTCCGGGGTGTCCTGACGGGTATGGATATCCTGCCAAGCCGAAACGCCGTACAGGCCTTCGGTGGCATTGCCAGGCGCAGCGGCGACAGCGGAGTGGAATCCGGCCTGGGAAACCATGAACTTGACGTCGGTCCAGCCCATGTCACGGGCCGCCGCGGTAACCGAGATGATCGGCCGAACCGCCAGCGCCACGGCCACCAGTTGGCATTCTGCAGCACGCAGGCGAGATAGCGCGCCGCTGAAGTCACCTTCATCCGGACGATGCGAGGTGGTTTCCTTGAGCGTCAGCTTGTCGCTGTTGGCCGCAGCGTCGATCACAGCCTGATTCACCTCCTGACCAAAGTCAGAAGGGATGTACATGATGCACAGGTTCTCGATGTCATATTGCTCGGCCATCCAGTTGATGCCTGCCAGAACGCTATCGTAATAGCTCGGCCCGAACACAAAGCGACGGGAAAAGTCGCCTTCGGTTTGCATCTGCGCGGACAGGGCCAGCGGCATAATGCTGGGCACATCGTTGCGATCCATGACCGGAAACGCCGCCAGATTCTGGGGCGTGCCCAGACTCATTACCATGGCAAAGATATTATCGCGGCTGACCAGCTTGTTAGTGGCCTGAGCGGCACGAGGCACCTGATAGGCATGGTCTTCGACGATATAGCGAATGGTGCGACCGTGGACGCCGCCATTGCGGTTGACCTCGTCGAAATACAGGTTGGCGGCCCGTACCGCCGGAGTGGAGAACGCGGCAAACACCCCGGACAGATCATGGATGCCACCGATAACCACTTCCGTGTCGGTAATGCCGCGGGTTTCCGGTTGCTCGGAGCAACCGACGGTCAGTGCTGCCAGCGCAGCCAGCCAGATCTTTTTCACCGTTCTCTCCTTGTTCAGTACATGGAATCAATCAGCGCCTTGTGCTTTTTCTCGACAAATGAACGCTTCAGTTTCATGGTGGCGGTCAGCTCGTCGTCTTCGGCGGTCAGTAGCACATCAATCAGGCGGAAGTACTTGATCTGCTCCACCTGGGCAAAGGATTTGTTAACCTCTTCAACAATGCCGCCAATCATTTCCAGTACCTCGGCGGCGCGGCACAGCGAAGCAAAGTCAGAGAAGTGCACCTGATTATCCTGAGCAAACTTTTCCACGTTTTCCTGATCAATCATGATCAGGCAGGTCAGGTATTTGCGTTGGTCGCCGATTACCACGGCGTCGGAAATAAACGGCGAGAACTTGAGTTTGCTCTCGATCTCGGCCGGGGTAATGTTCTTGCCGCCGGCGGTGATGATGATGTCCTTGATGCGCCCGGTAATGGTCAGCATACCGTTTTCCAGCTTGCCCATGTCGCCGGTATGCAGCCAGCCGTCGCGAATATCCTCGGCGGTTTTCTCCGGCTTCTTCCAGTAGCCGGCAAAGACGTGGCCGCCGCGCACCAGAATTTCCCCCTGCTCAGAGATACGTACTTCGGTGCCCGGCAACACATGCCCCACCGTGCCGATGGACTGCCGGTCGGCGGTGTTGACCGAAATGACTCCGGTGCTTTCTGTCATGCCATAGCCTTCATAAAGCGGTACGCCGATGGCATGGAACCAGCTAATCAGATCCGGGGAAATTGGCGCGGCGCCGGTGGTGGCCCGACGAATCCGACCCATACCAATCATGTTGCGCAGGTTGCGCAGCACCAGCAGGTCCCATAGCCGATAGCGCAGCCGTTGCGCCAGCGTGGCAGCGGCGGCATCGTGAAAGGATCGTCCTGAAGCTATCGCCTGATCGAACGCCCAGCGGCCGAATGCGGTGGCATCGGTGCGCATATTCATAATGCTGCTGTAGATCTTTTCCCACAGTCGCGGCACGGCAGTGAAGGTATGTGGTGACACTTCGCGCAAGTTGTCGAACACCGTTTCCGGGCTTTCGGCAAAATTCACCGTGCAGCCCTTGTAGGTGGGCATTTCCACTGACACCAACCGTTCGAGAATATGGCAAAGCGGCAGGAAACAGAGCTGTTCGTCACTATCCAGAGCCTCCAGCATGGTTTCGCCGGCTTTCAGCTGGAACAGAATATTGCGATGGCTGATCATGGCGCCCTTCGGTGCGCCGGTGGTGCCGGAGGTGTAGATCAGCATGCGGATTTCGTCAGGCCGGCTTTCTGCAACGCTCGCGGCGAAGCGTTGCTCCGCATCCTCCATGGATTCGCCCAGAGTGATCAGTTCATCAAGGAACATCACCATCGGGTCGCTGAAATTACGCAGCCCCTTGCGATCATAGACAATGACTTTTTTCAGGGTTGGAACCTGATCCCTTACGGTCAGATATTTATCAAGCTGTTCGTCATTCTCGACAAACAGGAATGCCGAGCCGCTGTCGTTGATCAGATAGGCAAGCTGCTCGGCGCTGTCGGTGGTATAGATGCCATTGCTGATGCCACCGGCACCGACAATGCCCATGTCGCAATACAGCCATTCCTTGTTGTCTTCGCTCAGGATCGATACCGGTTGGCCCCGTTGCAAGCCCAACTGCATCAAGGCAACGCCGATGGCGCGGGCGCTGTGGTAATAATCCAGCCAGCTGAAACGCTGCCAGATACCCAGATCCTTTTCGCGGTGAGCGATCTGGTCGCCGCGCTCCAGACACTTCTTGCGCCAGAGCTTGACGACGGTATCGCAGTCTTCAATGTGAATTGCGGTTTCGTTCATCATCAGCGCCAGGTCTTCTTGCGTTTCCAGCGTTTGTCGGCCCGCGCATCGCTATCCTGATCAGCCGACTGGCCAAGATAGAACTCGCGGATGTCATCGGAGTTGAGCAGTTTTTCTGCCGAGCCGGCCATCACAATGCGGCCGGTTTCCAGTACATAGCCATAGTCGGCGGTCTGCAGGGCAACATGGGCGTTCTGTTCCACCAGCAGGATGGTGACACCCTGTTCCTGATTCAGGCGGCGAACGATGGCAAAGATTTCCTGTACCAGCAGCGGTGACAGTCCCAGCGAAGGCTCGTCGAGCAGCATCAGCGAAGGGCGTGACATCAGACCACGGCCAATGGCCAGCATTTGCTGCTGGCCGCCGGACAGGGTGCCGGCATTTTGCTGACGGCGTTCGCGCAGGATCGGGAAATAGTCATACACCATGTCGATATCGCGGCTTATTTCCGTCCGGTCACGGCGGGTGTAGGCACCCATCATCAGGTTCTCGGCGACGCTCAGAAACGGAAATACCTCGCGGCCTTCGGGGACATGGGCAATGCCGCGCTTGACCAGAACATCCGGCTCCAGACCATCAATGCGCTGGCCGCGGAACTGGATATTGCCCTTGTGCGGCGCCAGCGCCCCGGACACCGTTTTCATCAGGGTGGTCTTGCCGGCGCCGTTGGCACCGAGAATGGTGACGATGCTGCCTTCCGGCACTTCGATGGAGACACCGCGCAGGGCCATTACCGGGCCATAAAAGGTTTCCAGATTGCGCACATCCAGTAGCGCACTGATGGCTCTTACCGTCATGACGCCGCCTCCGTGCCCAGATACGCTTCGATCACTTTCGCATGCGCCTGTACTTCGGCTGCTGTGCCCAGTGCCAGTGGTTTGCCTTCCGCCACCGCCAGCACCCGGTCGGAGACCCGCGACACCAGACTCATGTCGTGTTCCACCATCAGTACACTCAGGCCCAGATCCTTCTGCATGTCCTCGATCCACCAGGCCATGTTCTGGGTTTCTTCCACGCTCAGGCCAGAGGCTGGTTCATCCAGCAGAATCAGGCGCGGCTGTGAGGCCAGCGCCCGGGCAATTTCCACCACCTTGCGCACGCCATAGGGCAGGCCGGCAATCAGCTTGTCGCGATAGGCGGCCAGTTCAAGAAAGTCGATCACTTCCTCGACGATACGACGATGCTCGCGCTCGCTGCGACGTACTTTCGGCAGGAACAGCAGATCCTCCCACCAGTGCGTGCCACGCCGCGAGTGCCGGCCGATCAGCAGGTTCTGCAGCACAGTGGAGTGATCAAACAGCTCGATATTCTGGAAGGTGCGGGCGATGCCGAGCCTGGCCACATCGTGGGCCGGTCGATGGGTAATGTCCTGACCATCGAAAATAATCTGACCGCTGCTGGCTTCATAAAGCCGGCTGATCAGATTGAAGATGGTCGACTTGCCGGCGCCATTGGGGCCAACAATGGTAAACACCTCGCCCGGCTCGACACTGAAACTGACACCGTCGACGGCTTTGACACCACCGAAGGCAATCGACAGATTCTCGACCTGCAACAGGCTCATCGCATGCGCTCCGTTTTCAGGTAGGTACGCGAGCGGCGGAACATGCCCTTGCGATACAGCGGGAACAGTTCGAGCCAGGTACGTACCTTTATCCAGATGCCGTAAATGCCTCGGGGTTCGTAGATCACCATTAGCAGAATGATCAGGGCAAACACGGCGGTATCCATGCCCGGATAGGAGGCCATACTGATACCGAAACTGTTGTTCAGCAGGTCACGGGTGATGGCAATTAATTGCGGCAGCATGACCACAACGATGGCGCCAAAGAAAGCGCCGTGTATTGAACCGAGCCCACCAATCACTACCTGCAGTAACAGCGTGATCGAGATCAGCACAAGAAAGCTTTCATAGTTCACTGCCTGAACCAGATGCGCATACATGGCGCCGGCCAGGCCGGTAATGGCACAGGAAAGACTAAACGCAAGGGTTTTGGCGCGCGCCACGTTGACGCCCAGTGCACGAGCGGATACTTCGCTGTCGCGCACGGCAAGAAACGAGCGGCCGGTGGGCGAGCGCAACAGGTTGAGGTAAGCCAGCGTCACCAATACCAGCAGCGCCAGACACAGGTAATAGAACATGGCCGGGTCGCCGTAGCGGTCTGCCTGCACGCCAAACAGTTCGATGGTCGGAGCAAACAGGCCGGATACACCGCCGGTAATCGGCGCCGCCATGATCGCCACATCCTCAATGATGATGCTGAGCGCCAGCGTGGCAATGGCCAGGTAAATGCCGCTCATACGCAGGATTGGCCGGGCAATAATGGCGCCGATAACGCCCGATACCAGCGCGCTGGCAATCAGTGCCGGAAAAAAATTCCAGCCCCGCAGCATTAGCGCCAGATTGGTAAAGGCGCCAATGGCCATAAATGCCGCATGACCGAGACTGACCTGACCGGTGTGGCCGGTAATCAGCATCAGGCCGAGTCCGGCCAGCGCCCAAATCAGTACCGAGGTCAGTTCGCCGAGGTAGTAGCTGCCCAGCAACCAGGGCGCAACAACCGCCGCCGCCAGCAGCAGACCGAACTGGAGCAGATGCCAGCGATCCTCGAACAGGTTGATATCGTCGTCGTAACTGCTTTTGAACCGGACTCGCATCAGTTACACCTTCTTCTGACTGATCTGGGCAAACAGGCCGCCGGGGCGCAGGATCAGCACCAGCAGCATCAGTACGTATGGGGCGATCTGGCTGGAACCGGCGGGCAGGTAACGAGCCGCAAATGGCTCGACAATGCCCACCAGCAGTCCGCCGGCGAGGGCGCCGGGCAATGAGCCAAGGCCACCAATAACCGCAGCGGCAAAGGCCTTGATGCCGAACAGCAGCCCTACCGATGGCTCCACCGCGCCCTTGGCGGCAAACAGCACCCCGGCGATAGCTGCAACCACGCCGGACAGGGCCCAGACAATCGAGTTGACCCGCTTCACCGGAATGCCCATGTAGTAGGCGGCCATCTGATTCTGGCTGCTGGCCTGCATGGCGACACCAAGGCGTGTGTGAGCAAAAAAGAAATACAGGGTAGTGGTTAGTGCCACTGTGGCGAGGATGATGACGGCATCGACCACCGGCACGATCAGGCTGCCAAGCTCCAGAGTTCTACCAGCGAATGGGGTTTGCAGTGACACCGGATCGTGTCCCCAGATGGCACCAGCGGCAAAGCGGATCAGGAAGCCGAGGGCGATGGTAAGAATCACCATGGCGAACTGCGGTTGACCGAAGATGCCGCGTAGCACAAAACGATCAAGCAGGTAGCCGAATATCCCCATAACGAGCGCGGATAGTGTCAGGCCAATCAGGAAGGGCAAATCCGCATTGCCGGTATTGATGAAAGCAATGCCGAGAAAAGCACCCAGCATGAGCATGTCGCCCTGGGCGAAATTGACCGCTTCGGAGGCCTTGTAAATGAGCACAAAACCCAGCGCCAGCAGGCCATAGATACAACCGTTGGCAATCCCGCTGACCAGCAGCTGAAGGATATCCATTAATCCCTTCTCCCGAGGGCTACATCGAACCTCTTGAAGAGTAGCGGATGAGATGCGCAGGAGCTAGTGCGTAAAGTTTGACGAATTGTTTATGGGTGAATAATGGGTGAATTCTGCTGCAGAAAATCAGACGAGACGTTGCGCTTCGTCCCGAACCCGAGCCACCATTGCTTGAACACCGTTGCCTCGCGTTGGGCTCAGATGCTTGAGCAGGTCAAGCTTGCTGAAATAGGCTTCCATATCGTAGTCGAGGATTTCCTGGGGGGATTTCCGGTTCAGTGCGGCCAGTACAATGGCAGCCAGGCCGCGAACGATCAGAGCATCACTGTCTACGGCTAGATAAATCCTGTTTTCTGCTTGATCAAACTGCTGTGTAAGCCATACCTGACTCTGACATCCACGAACGAAACGCTCTTCAGTTTTCAACTCATCTGGCAGTGCCGGAAGTGACTTGCCCAGATCAATGATATAACGGTAGCGCTCCTCCCAGTCATCCAGAAAGCCAATGCTGTCGAGTACTTCCTCGGCAGTAATCGAAGTGCCAAAGGGAGATTCGCTGTAAAAAGATTCCATTAGAACAATCCGAGTTCGAGTTGTGCTTCTTCGGTCATCATATCCCGGCTCCATGGCGGCTCAAAAACCAGCTCAACCTCGACCTTGTCCACATTGGGAATCAGGCCAAGTCGATACTCAACATCGCTGATTAGCACCGGGCCCATGCCACAGGTAGGGGCGGTCAGAGTCATGCGTACTTGCACCACATTCTGATTGTCGCGGCGTATCACGTCGCAGCCATACACCAGGCCCAGATCCACAATATTGACGGGTATTTCCGGATCAAAGATGGTGCGCATGACCTTGTCGATATCGTCGCGGCGCACACTGCCGTCAGCTTCAGGCGGATCGAAGTTGAGCTCCAGCGGCTGCATGCCAATGGCATCGCCGTCGGTGCCATCGATGCGGGCCATGTTGCCGTTTACCGTCACCGTCCAGGTTCCGCCGAGGGCCTGCTTGATATTAACGAAGGTATTTTTCTTTATGGTGATGGGGGCGCCGGCGGGCACCAGCCGGGCTGACACATCACGAAAAGTCACAACAGTCCGTTGCTCGCTCATGCGTTAACCGTGAAACTCTCGCCACAGCCACATTCGCCGGTGGCGTTCGGGTTGCGAAATTTGAAGAAGCTGTTGACGCCCTCGGTGACGTAGTCGATTTCCGTGCCGTTGACGATGCTGACGCTGCCGTTGTCGATAAACAGGGTGACGTCATCGGCAATAGCAATGGATTTATCCTGCGGATTATTGTCGCGGACATAGTCGAGCACATACATATAGCCGGAGCAGCCAGAGGGCTTTACTGCCAGCCGCAGGCCACGCGCGCTCTCGCGACGGATTTCCTTGCGGGCCTGCTGTTCAGCGGTCGGCGTCATGCGGACGCTGACGCCGCCGGGCACGTAGGTCTGTACGCTCATGATGGACGCCTCCTAGAGAAAACTCTTTACCTTTTCCAGCGCATTGAACAGGCGCTCGATATCGGTGCTGTCATTATAGATTGAGAATGATGCGCGCACCGTGCCCGGAATGCCAAGGCAGTCCATCAACGGCATGGTGCAGTGATGACCGGTGCGTACGGCGACGCCCTGCTGGTCGAGCAGCTGGCCCACATCATGGGGGTGTGCACCATCAAGCAGGAACGATAAGACGGCCACTTTTCCGGGGGCGGTTCCTATCAGGCGCATACCTTCGAACGCTTCGGCGCGGGCAGTGGCGTCGTGCAGCAGCTCCGCTTCATGGGCGGCCAGTGCGCTACGATCCTGTCCTCGCAGCCAATCGATGGCCGCGCCCAGGCCGATAGCTCCGGCTATGTTCGGGGTGCCGGCTTCGAACTTGTATGGCAAGCGGTTCCAGGTGCTGCGCTCAAAGCTGACGGTTTCAATCATCTCCCCGCCGCCTAACCACGGTGGCATGGCTTCAAGCAGCTCCTTGCGGCCATATAGCACACCGATGCCTGTGGGGCCGAATAGCTTGTGGCCAGAGAATGCGTAGAAATCACAATCCAAAGCGCGCACATCGATGTTGAAGTGTGACACGGCCTGAGCACCATCCAGCAAGGTGGCCGCACCGACCGCTTTTGCGTCACGAATCATATCGGCTACCGGATTCACCGTGCCAAGAGCATTGGAAACGTGCGTCACGGCGACAATGCGGGTGCGCTCGTTAAGCAGTGCCCGGTATGCGGCAAGATCCAGACTGCCATCTGGCTGCATCGGGATGACTTTCAAGGTAGCGCCGCTTCGTTCGCAAGCCATCTGCCAGGGAACGATATTGGAGTGATGCTCCAGTGTGGAAATGATCACTTCATCGCCGGCCTTCAGGCTGGCGCCGTGGCAGCTGGCCACCAAATTAATGCTTTCCGTGGTACCGCGAGTCCAGATGATTTCCTCGCGACTGGCGTTAACAAAGTCGGCCACGCTCTGGCGAGCATTCTCGAACCGGGTAGTGGCTTCATCGCTCAGGTAGTGGGCGCCACGATGGACATTGCTGTTGCACTCGCGGTAGTAGGCATCCACAGCATGCATTACCGCTTCCGGCTTCTGCGTGGTTGCGCCGTTATCAAGATATGCCAGTGCCTTGCCCCGCACTGTCTGCGACAGGATCGGAAACTGAGCACGCAGGGCGGCAATATCAAAGCTCATTAAAGCGCCTCACCGAGCCATTGGGTGGCCCATTCGCGCACCGCCTCGTCCTGCATGGCGTGCAGGGTTTCATTGACAAAGCCAGTGCCGAGCATGCGCTTGGCGCTGGCTGCATCAATGCCACGGGAGCGCAGATAGAACAATTGTCCCGCATCCATCTGGCCGATGGTGGTGCCATGGGCACACTTCACATCGTCGTTATAGATTTCCAATTCCGGTTTGCTGTCGATCTCTGCTTCGTTAGACAGCAGCATATTGTTATTCGACAAGCCTGCATCACTACCCTTGGCATACTGGTGAATATGAATGCGTCCGTTAAATACGGCGCGGCCATTTTCTCCCGCTATGCCCTTGTAAACCTGATCGGAATGGCAGTGCGGGGCGACGTGTTCGACGTTGATATGGTTGTCGATATGGCTTTTGTCGCGGGCAATAAATACTCCACGCATGGCTAGATCGGCGCCACTCTCCAGCATCCGTACATGAACGTCGTTGCGGCGCAATACATTGCCGCGCATCAGCTGGCTGGAGTCCACCCGACTGTCCCGTTGCTGGTCAATTTGCAGGTTGCCGATATGCAGACTATCAGCGCTTTCACTTTGCAGACGGTAGTGGGTAAGGCGGCTATTGGCCCCCGCCTGAATGTGAGTCAGAGCATTGGTCAGAATCGGACCGCTGCCGATGTAGTGCTCAATAACGGTTAGCTCACTGCCTTCGGCCAGTTCAATCTGTAGCCGGTTGGTAGCGTGACATGGCGTCTGTGCCTGATTGAAAAATACCAGATGAACGATGCCGGCTACCTTGACGTTAGGCTCGGTTTTAAGGAGCAGACCGTGGCTGAGGCTTGCCGTATTAAGCCACCCAAAAAAGGTATCAGGTGATGCATCATTGATGCTGTCTGCTGACAGGGGAGTAATGGATAGTCCGTTGGGTGCCGGTAATTGTCCAGTCAATACGCCATTGCCGACCACAATCAAGCAGTCGCCAAGTGAAGGAATAGAGGATGCAATGTCTGCATCTGCACTCAGGGCGGGAGCGACACGCTCAAGCTGCCCTGCGGTCAGGGCGTTCAGCCCGGTGTACTTCCATGCCTCCTGTTTTTTCTCCGGGAAAGGCAGGAGTCTGAGCTTGTCCAGCGCTTCGCCACGGTGCGCTGCCAGTCCGTCCTGGTGCTGCGCATTGCTGGCTAGCGTTACAGAGTTCTGTTTTAGCTGTTCGGCCGGAGTCATGCGGATTCTTCCTCTCCGGTCAGCCAGCCGTAACCTTTCTGTTCCAGTTCCAGAGCCAGTTCCTTGCCCCCGGATTTAATGATGCGTCCGTCCGCCAGAACATGGACGAAGTCCGGAACGATATAATCAAGCAGGCGCTGGTAGTGGGTGACCAGAACGATGGAGCGTTCCGGGCTACGCAATGCATTTACCCCTTTGGCGACCACTTGCAGTGCGTCAATATCCAGACCGGAGTCGGTTTCATCCAGCAGCGCCAGCTTCGGCTCCAGCAGCATCATCTGCATAATTTCGTTGCGCTTTTTTTCGCCGCCGGAGAAGCCTTCGTTAACCCCGCGCTTGAGGAACTGCTGATCCAGATTAACGTGTTGGCATGCTTCGCGGGCACGACGCAGCAAGGTAACCGCATCCAGTGGTTCCTTGCCCTGCGCGGCGCGCACAGCCTCCAGTGAGGCTTTAAGAAATTCCATATTTGACACCCCGGGGATTTCCACCGGGTATTGAAACGCCAGAAAAATACCGGCCCGGGCGCGCTCCTCGGTTTCCATGTCGGCGAGGGGCTGGCCTTCGAACAGCACTTCGCCGCTGGTGATCTCATAGCCATCACGGCCGGCCAGCACATTAGACAGGGTGCTTTTGCCGGAGCCGTTTGGCCCCATGATGGCGTGTACTTCGCCCGGCTTAACCGTCAGCGTAAGGCCTTTGAGGATTTCCTTGCCTTCGACGGCAGCGTGCAGATCGCGAACTTCGAGCATGTGCGTGTCCTGAATACGTAATAAATCAATCAGTGTTGCGGAGTTAACCGACCGAGCCTTCGAGGCTGACCTCGAGAAGTTTGCCGGCTTCCACGGCAAACTCCATCGGCAGCTCCCGGAACACTTCCTTGCAAAAACCATTAACAATCATGGATACCGCTTTTTCGGTATCGATACCGCGTTGTCGGCACAGGAACAGCTGGTCGTCGCTGACCTTGGAGGTAGTGGCTTCGTGTTCCAGCGTTGCCGACGGGTTGCGGCTTTCAATATAGGGGAAGGTGTGGGCGCCGCACTGGTCACCGATCAACAGTGAGTCGCACTGGGTGAAGTTACGAGCACCTTCCGCCCGTGGACTGATTCGCACCAGACCGCGATAGGTATTTTCACTGCGGCCGGCGGAAATGCCTTTGGAAATGATGGTGCTTTTGGTGTTCTTGCCCATATGGATCATTTTGGTGCCGGTGTCGGCCTGCTGGCGGCCGCGGGTCAGGGCCACTGAGTAAAACTCGCCTACGGAGTTATCACCACGCAGAACCACACTCGGGTATTTCCAGGTAATGGCCGAACCGGTCTCTACCTGAGTCCAGGAAATATGGGCGTTTTCGTGGGCCACACCACGCTTGGTAACGAAGTTATAAATGCCGCCGCGGCCCTCTTCATCGCCCGGATACCAGTTCTGGACGGTTGAGTACTTGATCTTCGCATCCTTGCGAGCCACCAGCTCGACGACCGCTGCGTGCAGCTGATTTTCATCGCGCATGGGGGCGGTGCAGCCTTCCAGGTAGCTGACCTGACTGCCTTCATCAGCAACGATCAGAGTGCGCTCGAACTGGCCTGTCTTGGCTTCATTAATGCGGAAATAGGTGGACAGCTCCATTGGGCATTTCACCCCCTTGGGGATGTAAACAAAGGAGCCGTCAGAGAACACTGCAGAGTTCAGTGCGGCGTAGAAGTTGTCGCCCTGGGGGACCACCGAGCCCAGGTATTCCTTGATTAGCTCCGGGTACTCATGCACGGCTTCGGAGATAGAGCAAAAAATTACGCCGGCTTCTTTGAGTTTGCCACGGAAAGTAGTGCCAATGGATACCGAGTCAAATACTGCATCCACGGCGACCCCGGCCAGAGCGGCCTGTTCATGCAGGGGGATGCCAAGCTTTTCGTAGGTGCGCAGCAGCTCCGGGTCGACTTCATCAAGGCTCTGCGGGCGATCCGCCATGCTCTTGGGGGCTGAGAAATAGGACACTTCATTGAAGTCGATCGGCGGGTGGTGGATATGGGCCCACTCCGGTGGCGTCATCTTCAACCACTTTTGGTACGCATCCAGGCGCCACTGAAGCAGCCATTCCGGCTCGCCCTTGCGTGATGAGATATGGCGGATCACGCTCTCATCCAGCCCCGGGGGCAGGGTTTCCGACTCTACGGAGGTGGTAAAGCCGGCGGCATATTCACGGCGTACCAGTTTGTCGATTTCGGCTTCTGTGCTCATCTTGGATCTCCCCGCCCGTGCGGCTGTTCGCACCGGTGCTGCGGAATTGTCTCAATACTTGACTAAAACAGTCAACTATTGATCTGTTGAACTCGGCCTGCTGCTAGTGGCCTCCAGCGGCTATCTCCGGTGATAGTAGGTAAGTGAACGCTCACAAAATACCGCTGTCACAGCCGCTGCAGTGGTATAAAAAGAGGCACTGCATGCGTATAATGCCGCCCTCCCGTGCATGGCGCCGGTGAAGGAGCCGCCACGGGGCGCAACTTTATCCCAAACTCGAGTCGAAAGAGAGGATCAGATGGCTGTAGAACGTACCCTGTCCATTATCAAGCCCGATGCTGTGGCAAAAAATGTCATCGGCGAGATTGTTGGCCGTTTCGAAAAGGCTGACCTTCGGGTTGTGGCCATGAAGATGGTCCACCTGTCTGAAGACAAGGCTGGCGGTTTCTACGCTGAGCACAAGGAGCGTCCGTTCTTTAAGGATCTGGTGTCCTTTATGACCTCTGGCCCGGTTGTAGTGCAGGTGCTGGAAGGCGAAGGCGCAGTGGCCAAGAACCGTGACCTGATGGGTGCTACCAACCCGAAGGACGCGGCTGCCGGTACCATCCGTGCAGACTTCGCCAGCACCATTGATGAAAACGCGGTACACGGTTCCGACTCGACTGCTTCAGCCGAGCGTGAAATCGCTTACTTCTTTACCGCTGATGAGCTCTGCGCCCGCACCCGCTAAGCGCAGGCTCCCGGAGCTGTTATGACTGACAAGATCAATCTGCTAGGCCTGTCCTGCATCGAGATGGAAGAGTTTTTTCTTTCCCTGGGAGAGAAGAAATACCGTGCCCATCAGATGCTCAAGTGGATGCACATCCATCAGGCGGACAGTTTTGAGCAGATGACCGATGTCGGTAAGAAGCTTCGTGAAAAGCTCTCGGAAATTGCCGAGATCCGTGCCCCGGAAATCCTCCATGAGGGGGTTTCCCGGGACGGCACCCGTAAATGGGTGTTCAAAGTCGATGGCGGTGGTGCCATCGAAACCGTATTTATTCCGGATGGCCGCCGCGGCACTTTATGTGTGTCTTCGCAGGTGGGTTGTTCGGTGGATTGCAGTTTCTGCTCCACGGGCAAGCAGGGCTTCCAGAGAGACCTGACCAGCGCCGAGATTATCGGCCAGGTGTGGCTGGCAAGCCGTTCCTTTGGTCCGCGCAAGAATCTTGGCGAACATCCGATTACCAATGTTGTCATGATGGGTATGGGCGAGCCCCTGCTTAACTTCGACAATGTGGTGCGATCCATGCGGGTGATGAAAGACGACCTGGCTTATGGCATCTCGAAAAAGCGTATTACGCTGTCCACCTCAGGCGTGGTGCCGATGATTGATCGGCTGTCTGATGAGCTTGATGTGTCTTTGGCCATTTCCCTGCATGCACCTAATGATGAGTTGCGTGACAAGCTGGTGCCCCTGAATCGCAAGTATCCTTTGGCGGAGCTGCTGGCAGCCTGTCGTCGTTACAGTGACAAGCGCCCGGATAAGCGCAAGAGCATTACCATGGAATATGTGATGCTAAAAGGCGTAAACGACCAGCCTGAGCATGCACGCCAGTTGGTCAAGCTGCTTGGTAATCTGCCGGTAAAGCTGAACCTGATCCCGTTTAATCCATTTCCCCATGCAGGCTATGAGCGCTCTACCAGGAGCGATATTCTCGCTTTTCACAAGTTTCTCAATGACCGCGGTGTGCTGACTACTGTGCGCACCACTCGGGGTGACGATATTGACGCGGCTTGTGGCCAGTTGGTTGGTGATGTGATGGACCGTACCCGGCGCAGTGAGCGCTGGCAAAAAGAAGTGTTTCTGCGCGCCGGCGATTCTGCCGACGGTGCTGTGGCATCTTGAGGAACACTATGAAAGTTATATATCAGGCTACTACTCGATTGATTACCGCTATGCTGGTGATGCTACTGGCTAGCTGCATGGTGCTTGAGAAACAGGCGCCCCCGAATGCGGACATGGCAGTATCGAGACGTATTTCCGCAGGGTTTGAATATCTGCAGATGGGCCAGCCGTCGGAAGCTCGTCGACATATCTCCAAAGCCCTTGAGCATGACTCCCGTAGTCCTGAAGCGCACAACGCCATGGCTCTTCTGTATCGTTATGAAGGCGATCAGGAGCGTGCGGAAGAGCACTTTCGCAAATCGATTCGGTATAACCGGGATTTTTCTCTGGCCCGCAACAACTATGGCGTCATGTTGCTCTCACTGCGCCGTTACAAAGAGGCGTTGGAGCAATTCAGTATTGCCGCAAATGATCCTTCCTATGATAACCGGGCCATTGCCTTTGAGAACAAGGGGCGAGCACTTGCTGTGATGGATCGTCCGGATGAGGCGCTGGATGCATTCAATACTTCGTTGCGGCTTAAATCTGACGGCGTGGAGCCATTGCTGGAAATTGCCTGGATCTACTTCCGGCGAGGCGATGTGAAAATGGCCAATCGAGCCTACGGCGCCTATGAGCAGCGTGCAGGAGCCCAACCGGCTAGAGGTCTTTGGTTAGGCATTCAGTTGGCTGCCATAGACAACAAGGAAGACAAACTGGCCAGTTTTGAGCTGGCGCTGGACAAACTCTTTCCCGGTTCGCCGGAGCATCGCGAGTGGCGCAACTGGGTGGCTCAGGGGCGCAAGTCATGAGTGAGACAGAAGGCGGAAGGCTATTGTTGCCCGGTGAGCGGCTGCGCTCGGGGCGTCAGGCTCTGGGGCTCAGTGAGGCTGATATCGCCGCGCGCATGCACCTTTCGGTAAGCTATGTACGCGCCCTCGAAGCAGACGATTACAAGCGCTTGCCGAGTGCTGCTTTTGTGCGCGGATACATCAAGAATTACGCCAAGCTGGTGAATCTGCCGGCGGATGAGTTGGTCAGCCTGTTTCAGCAGATTGATCAAGAAAGTGCCATCGAAGAGCCCGCAACATTACCGCCCGGCAGCCCTGCCCATGACAGGCGCTTATGGTGGGTCGGAGGCGCTATTGGTTTTGTTGTTGCTATTTGGCTGTTCTGGCCGGCATCCATTGACTCGCCGACCAGCAGCGCGTCGCCAGCTTTTGTTGAACTCGATGCTCAGCCTTTTGATGACGTTCAGGCTGATCAGATAGATGAACAAGGCGAGCCATTGCCGGACGATGCGGAAGTCGAGCCGCAGCCTGAACCTGCATCGGCACAAGAGTTACCACAAGCGTCTGCCGAAGACCGTCTGGTTGTCAGTTTTAGTGAGCTATGCTGGCTACGGGTTCGTGATGTAAACGGCGATGAGTTGTATGTTGGCCAGCGCGATGCGGGTCAGACTCTGGAGCTTGGCGGTCAGGGGCCTTTTCGTCTGACTTTGGGTAATGCCGCAGCGGTCAGCGCCATTTCCTTTAACGATGCCAGTGTTCGGGTGCCGCAGGCGGCGCCGGGTCAGGTGATTACCGTTCGGGCTCCTTGAGCCTTTGAGGTGTCGTGATGCATTCCGAAATTGATATCAAACGGCGGCCGACGCGCAAGATCATGGTTGGCAAAGTAGCGGTGGGTGGCGATGCCCCCATTGCAGTGCAGAGCATGACTAACACGGAAACCTGTGACGTCGATGCTACCGTTGGCCAGATTCGCCGGCTGGAAGATGTTGGTGCGGACATTGTCCGGGTTTCTGTGCCGACCATGGAGGCCGCCGAGGCTTTCGGTGAAATCCGCAAGCGGGTGAATGTGCCGCTGGTGGCGGATATCCACTATGACTACAAGATTGCTCTGCGGGTCGCTGAGCTGGGAGTGGATTGCCTGCGCATCAATCCGGGCAATATCGGTAGAGAAGATCGTATCAGGGCGGTGGTTCAGTCAGCCAAGGATCATGGCATTCCGATTCGTATCGGCGTCAATGCGGGCTCGCTGGAAAAGGAGCTGCAACGCAAATATGGCGAGCCCACCAGTGATGCTCTGGTTGAATCTGCTCTGCGTCATGCAGAAATTCTTGATCGTTACGATTTTCAGGATTTCAAGGTCAGCGTTAAAGCATCCAATGTGTTTATGACCGTGCAGGCTTACCGCAAACTTTCTGCGCAAATTGAGCAGCCTTTGCATCTGGGTGTTACTGAGGCCGGCGTGTTGCGTTCCGGCACAGTGAAATCGTCTGTAGCGCTGGGTATGCTGCTGATGGAAGGTATCGGCGATACTATTCGTATCTCGCTGGCGGCGGACCCTGTAGAAGAAATTCGGGTCGGGTTCGATATCCTGAAAAGCCTTAATCTGCGCAAAAAGGGCGTCAATATCATTGCTTGCCCCAGCTGCTCACGGCAGAACTTCGATGTTATTAGCACGGTTAATGAGCTGGAGGCACGACTTGAGGACGTTAACGAGTCAGTCGATCTTGCGGTGATCGGCTGTCTGGTGAATGGCCCTGGCGAAGCACGCGAAGTAGATGTCGGCTTGACCGGCGGTACCCCTAATAATCTGGCCTACGAAGATGGTGAAAAAAGCCACCATATCCGCGCCGAGGATTTGGTAGTGGAGCTGGAACGTATGGTGCGGGCCAAGGTTAAGAAAATGCGCGACGATCAGGACAAGGGCATCATTGTTCGCAGCCAGTCCTGAACGGTTTTTTTCGGAGCAACCTGTTTTGAGTCAAAAGATCACCTCGATCCGTGGCATGAACGACATTTTGCCAACGCAGACGCCGCTCTGGCAGTGGTTGGAGTCCCGTGTGCGTAATCTGTTGCAGAGCTATGGCTATGGCGAAATTCGCATGCCAATAGTTGAGCATACGGAACTGTTCAAGCGCTCTATTGGTGAAGTGACCGATATTGTCGAAAAGGAGATGTACACCTTTGCTGACCGCAATGGGGATTCACTGACCCTGCGCCCGGAAGGCACAGCCAGTTGTGTCCGTGCGGCCGAAGAGCATGGTCTGTTGTATAACCAGGTGCAGCGTCTTTGGTATACCGGGCCGATGTTTCGTCACGAGCGTCCCCAGGCTGGGCGTTACCGTCAGTTTCACCAGATCGGTGTCGAAGCCTTTGGCATGCAGGGCCCGGATATTGATGCTGAGTTAATTCTGATGACGGCCCGTCTGTGGCGTGAGCTGGGTATTAGCGATCTGGTGACTCTGGAGCTGAATAGCCTCGGTGACAGTGAAGATCGAGCCCGTTACCGTGACGCCCTGGTTGCATACCTGTCCCAGCATATTGATGCCCTCGATGAAGACAGTCGTCGCAGGCTGGAAAAAAACCCGCTGCGTATTCTCGATAGTAAGGATGCCGGCACCCGAGCGGTGCTGCAGAATGCACCCCGTTTTGATGATTATCTCGGCGAGCAAGCCAGGGAGCATTTTGCCGGCTTGCGTCAGGTGCTCGATGCAGCCGGCATTAGTTATCGTCTGAATTCGGCACTGGTGCGTGGTCTGGATTATTACGGCAAGACCGTATTCGAGTGGGTCACCGATGCCCTTGGTGCTCAGGGTACGGTGTGTGCTGGCGGGCGTTATGATGGCTTGGTGTCGCAGCTTGGTGGCAAGCCAACACCGGCGGTGGGTTTTGCCATGGGGGTGGAGCGGTTGATTCTGCTGCTGGAGCAGCGAGCTCCCGAGTTGCCGGCACCCGCAGATGTGTATCTGGTATCGACAGTGGCTCCCGCCGCGGCCTTGGTGCTGGCAGAAGAGTTGCGCGCGGCACTGCCGCAACTCAGAGTGCAGAGTCACTGCGGTTCCGGCAGCCTCAAGAGCCAGATGAAAAAGGCCGATAAAAGTGGTGCCCGCTGGGCCCTGATCGTCGGTGAAGATGAGCTTGCTGCCGGAGAAATTACCCTGAAGCCGTTGCGCGGCGACAGTGAGCAGCAACGTATTGCCCGGGCGGCGCTGGCGGACACGCTGGCGGCGCAGATCAAATAAGCAGTCCAGTTAATCAAGGAGAGCGGTAAATGGTCGACTATAGCGAAGAAGAACAGGTCGAAAGACTGCGTAAGTGGTGGGATGAGAACGGCACTTCCATTGTTGTTGCTGTATTGCTTTCGGTTGCCGCACTGGTGGGTTGGCGTTTTTGGCAAGACAAAAGTCAGGAGAAAACCCAAGCTGCGTCCGAGATTTATCAGCAGATGATCGGCGCCATGGAGCAGTCGCGGGCAATGGCTGGTGCTGAAGGCGCCAGTGATGCCGTGCGCAGTTCTGCAGAGCAACTAGTGGCGGACTATGCTTCAACTTCCTATGCGGATTATGCGCGTTTGGCCTTGGCCTCTCTTGCTGTCAGTGAAGAATCCTATGCCGATGCCGCCGCCCAGTTGCGCGAGGTGATGGACTCACCGGCTACCCCCGCCATGGGTTGGACTGCTCGTGCGCGCCTTGCCCGGGTGCTGTTGCATAGTGGCGATCTTGATGGGGCCAAGCAGGCGCTGAACGCGTCCTGGCCAGAGTCCTGGCTGGGACAGGTGTTCGAGCTGCGTGGTGATCTGGCCCGCGCTCAGGGTGATGTAGACGCGGCTCGCGAGGCATATCAGTCTGCTCTGCAAGCGCTCGAGACTGATGGCGCTGGTCATCGTGAACTGGTTCAGATGAAGCTTGATGATCTGGTGCCGGCGTCCTGATGAGAAATAGCCTTTTCGTCCGGTTGCTTCAACGGGGCCTCATTGTGGCTCCGTTGGTATTGCTGGGTGCGTGCAGCAGTAAGCCGAAAGAGGTTGAGCCCACTGCGCTGACAAGTTTTGAGCGCGAGTACCGGGTTGACCGGGAATGGCATCGCTACTCGGGATTGGGCTCGCTGCGTAAGCCGTTGCGTCTCGAGCCTGCGCTGTCTGAACAGTATCTTTACCTTGGAGATATGAGCGGACGTGTTCGTGCCCTGCAGCGAAGCAGCGGTCGCACGGTCTGGCTGCAAAATACGGAGCTGCGTATTTCCACCGGTGTGCGGGGCGGCTATGGCCGGCTTTTATTGGGCACCCGTGATGGTGAAGCCGTTGCTCTGTCGGCGGACGATGGTAGTGAGCTTTGGCGTACCCAGTTGTCTGGCGAACTGCTTTCCCGGCCGGCAACCGACGGCGAAGTGGCAATCTTTCAGAGTCAGGACGGCAGGGTGGTTGCCCTGAATGCCGCAGATGGTGCGGTGCTGTGGAGTTTTGAGGTCACCGTACCGGTACTGACTTTGCGTGGTTTGGCGGAGCCGCTACTGGTCGGCAATCGGGTGTTTGCCGGCACTGCCAGTGGCCGGGTAGTCGCCCTGGAGCTGGTCAGCGGTTCGCCGGTTTGGGAGCGTCGTGTGGCAGAGCCCAGCGGCCGTTCCGAGTTGGATCGTCTGGTCGACATTGACGGCAATCTTGTTTTGGAAAATGGCGGTCTTTTTGTTAGCACGTTTCAGGGCAAGCTAGCGGTTCTCGATGAGGACAGCGGTCGGGTCTACTGGGATTTCAATATCTCCAGTGCCAACATAATGTCGAGTCTGGGCGGTGTTCTGTTCGTCGCCGATAATCAGGGTGTAGTGCGTGCGATCGATCAGCGCACTGGCAATGAGTTGTGGAAGCAGGAAGGGTTGATCGCACGCAAGCTGACTGGCACTGCCATTCATAATGATCTGGTGGTGGTGGGAGATCGTGATGGCTACTTGCATTGGCTCGACCCTCAGACGGGCAAATTTGTTGCCCGTCAACGTCATGACCCGGATGGCTTCGCTGCCACACCGATGGTTTATGGTGATGTTCTGTATGCCGTCAGTGCTGACGGTGAAGTTGCAGCCTACCGTTTGAAGGCAACCAGGTAATGAAACCCGTACTGGCTCTGGTCGGCCGGCCGAATGTCGGCAAATCGACCCTGTTCAATCGTCTGACCCGTACCCGCGATGCGCTGGTGGCGGACTATCCCGGCCTGACTCGTGATCGCAAATACGGTGACGGCAAGGTCGGTGAGCGGGCCTATATGGTGGTGGACACCGGCGGGATCGGGGAGGGCGACGACGGCATCGATGGGCCCATGGGTGATCAGGCTCGTCAAGCGGTGGCAGAGGCTGATGCAGTGTTGTTCATGGTTGATGGCAGGGCTGGTCTGACAGCTTCAGATGAGCTTGTGGCGCGTGAGTTGCGCAGCCTCAACAAGCCGGTTTATCTGGTGGTCAACAAGGTCGACGGTGTTGATGAAAATATTGCCGCAGCAGATTTCTACTCCCTTGGCCTCACCTCCCAGCATCGCATTGCTGCCAGTCAGGGCCGTGGCGTCAACGCCATGATGGCTGAAGTTTTAGCGGCTTTCCCCGATGCTCCAGAGCATAGTCCCGGTACTGAGGAGCAGGGTATTCGGGTGGCGATTATTGGCCGCCCCAATGTGGGTAAATCAACCTTGGTCAACCGCATGCTCGGCGAAGATCGCGTGGTGGTCTTTGATATGGCGGGTACCACGCGGGACTCCATCTATATCCCGTTCGAGCGGCGTGGCCAACGCTATACATTGATTGATACAGCGGGGGTGCGCCGCCGCGGTAAGGTCCACGAGACTATCGAAAAGTTTTCTGTGATCAAGGCCATGCAGGCCATTGATGATGCGCAGGTGGTGATACTGGTGGTCGATGCCCGGGAAGGGATTACAGATCAGGATCTCAGCCTGCTTGGCCATGTACTGCAGGCCGGCCGTTCCTTGCTGGTAGCGGTTAATAAATGGGATGGACTGGATGCCAGTCATCGTGAACAGGTTAAGTCTGAGCTCGCTCGTCGGTTAGAGTTTGCCCCATGGGCTCGGGTGCACTATATCTCTGCGCTGCATGGCACAGGAGTTGGCGATCTGTATGCCCTGATCGAACGGGCCTGGCAGTCTGCTTTTACCCGCATCCCCACCAACAAGCTGACCAGCATGCTGGAACATCTGGTGGCCGCCAATCAGCCGCCACAGGTGGGGCGTCACCGAGCCAAGCTGCGTTACGCCCATCTTGGCGGTACCAATCCTCCGCGTATCATCATCCACGGCAACTCCCTTGATAGCCTGCCGGACAGTTATCGGCGCTATCTGGAAAACCGCTTCCGCGATCTGCTCAAGCTTGAGGGCACGCCGCTAAAGGTGGAGTTCAAGTCCGGTGACAATCCCTTCGAAGGGAAAGGTAACCAACTGACCGAGCGGCAGGTCCAGCGCAAGCGCCGGCTAATCAAGCACGTCAAAGGTCGCTGATTTTACCTTTCAACCCTTGTTGGCGATCACAGCACTGCTATCCTGACTTTGTACTAATGTGCTATCCGGGGGGGATGCATGAGGCTGTCTGTTGTCACCGTTACGCTGTTGCTGGCATGGCTGCCGGTCGACCGTTCATTTGCCTTTGATGCTTTTGACGACACATTTGCGGACGACGGCATGCCGATGGTGCTGACGCCAGCGCGGCTTAGCCAGCCGCAGTCTCAGGTGCCTGCTAGTGTCACCATCATCGATCGTGAGTTGATTGAGGCTACTGGCGCCCGGGAAATTTACCAGCTGCTGCAGTTGGTGCCAGGCATGAGCGCCGTCAAGGTTGATGGCAATGTGCCGACGGTCAGTTATCACGGCACTCAGGCCCGCGATGTGCGCCGTATGCAGGTGCTGATTGACGGCCGTACTCAATACCTGCCCGGTCTGGCCCGGGTGCTGTGGAATGACTTTCCTCTGGAAATCGAAGATATCGAGCGCATCGAGGTGACCCGCGGTCCCGCCTCGGCGGCCTATGGTGCTAACGCCTTTCAGGGAGTTATCAACATCATCAGCCGTCATCCTCAGGATGTAGTTGGCACAACCGCGGCTGCTCGCGGTGGTAACAACGGCGTGCGAGATTGGCGCGTTACGTCTGCCAACGGTCAGGACGGTGTCAGGTCGCGCGTTACTGTAGCGTCGAGAGACGACGATGGTTATAGCGAGCCTTTCAAAGGGGAGCCGCGCCGCGACCAGAAATCAGTGCAGACCATTAACCTGCGCACCCATCTGGAGGTGAACCCCCGTGACACGCTGGAGTTTTTTGCTGGCGGCTCGCGCAGAACGCTGGGTTTGCCTACTGAGCGGTCAGACTTCGACGACTTTACTGACTTTATCGTCGAGCCGGAAAATCGTTCGGAAGAGGCATTTGCGCAGATGCGTTGGAAGCGGCAGGTGTCCGATACGCATCAGCTTAAGGTGCAGTTCTATAGCCAGTACAAGAAAACAGAGGATCAATTAGCCGGCTGCTTCGTTTTGCCCGGTCTGGAGGCCATCCCGGAGGCTGGCGGGTTGCTGTTCAGTAAAGAAATGCGAGATTTGTTTGAGGCCAATAATCGGGATATTGATGGCACAGAGGCCGCTCTGGAAAGTGCCTTGGTTAATGGTCCGGCCACGGCAGAGGAGGGGGCGCTCCTTGTCCGCCTGAACGCCCTCGTGTCAGCCAATGCCGGTGCACCTTGCGGCCAGCTGAACCCGTTGATCGTTGAGCGTCGGCACGATCTGGAAGTGGAGAATATTATCCAGCTCAGCCCGGATACACGACTGCTTGTAGGTGCAAATTTGCGCCTCGATCAGGGGGAGTCCGATACCTATATTGGCGAGCCGGTGGAAAATTTCAGTCAGCGTCTGTTCGGTAATCTGGAGATGCATCTTGCCGAGCCGCTATATCTGAATCTTGGAGGCTACTGGGAGCATGACGATCTCAACGGTTCCTATTTCAACCCCCGTGGTGCGCTGATCTATCAGTTTCTGCCCTCGCAAAGCGTGCGCTTTGTCTACGCTGAGGCATTGCGAACCATGGATATTTACGAGAAGTCCGCAGATATCCATATCCAGCCAAAAAACCTTGCCGGTGTTTATGGCGCAGATCCGTTGGCCGCTCTGGGCTGGGAAACGGCCGAGTTTTTCGCCACCCAGACCTCTGATGGTGCGCTTGATCCAGAGCGTATCCGCTCTGTGGAGGTTGGCTACTATGGTCGGGTCAGTACGCTTGAGTGGGATATCCGGGTATTCGATGAGCAGCTCGACCAGCTGGTTAGTGGGCCGATGAACCCGGAGCGTTTCCGCCCCGACAATGAAGGCTCGGTTGATATTCAAGGCGCTGAGGCACAACTCAGTTGGCGGCCGCATCCGAGGCACTTGCTTCGGCTTGCCGGTTCCCGCATCAGTACCAAGGCAGATCATCCGACAGAGCCCGGCTCCGCGCGAATAGAAGAGGCACTGGCAGCGGAGACACTGTCCAGTTTGCTATGGCGCTTTGATGTGAATGACCGCTGGATGTTGTCAGCCTTTTGGCACCGGGCGGACCACTGGAGTGACAGAAGGTTCGAGAATGTCTACGAGCGTGCGGACTTGCAGGTTTCACGGCGTGTTCGAGGGCCTCGCAGCACAATTGAGATTAGTGCAGTGGTGCAGCATTTACTTAGTGATGATCCGGTGGTGAGGATTAATAACTTGTACAAGGAGGACAGCCTCTACTGGTTGTCAGCGGCAGTCTCGTTCTAGGAAGGGAATGATGGCTCAGGGATGCAGAACAGGGCTTGGCGTATTGCTCGCCTGTCTGACGTGGTTCACCCACGCCGGAGAATTGTCTGTTGCCTCTGAGTCCGACTCTGTATCAATGCCGATTTTGCTAGTGGGGCCGGATAATAACTACACCTCTGAGTTTCAGGCCGAGCTGACCAGTCGGATGCTGCCGTCCCTGACATTGACTGCTGATGCTGATGTTGCCGGGTTAGCCGTGGCGCTGGGTGAAGATGCATTCGTTCAGGCACAGAGCCTCGGCATTCCTGTTATTGGTGTGCATGTCTCCCGCTCTGCTCTGCAATCGGCCAGAGATGCCGGCTGTTTATGTTCCGCAGTCTACCGAGAGGCGACCACTGCTGCCCAGATTCTTGTGCTGCGTGAAATGCTTCCTGCGGCCCGCCGGGTTGGTGTTCTGCTTGGTCCGGGCTTTGCCGGCGACGAGCAGCAACTTGAAATTCCGGGCATTCTGTTTGAGCGACGTAGTGTCAGCAATGTACAGCAGTTGCCTGCGGTGCTGGCAGAATTATTGCCGCGTGTCGACGTATTATTGGCGCTTCCCGATCCTGCTTTGTACAACGCTGATACCGCCAGGCTGATACTGCTATCCAGCTACCGGCAGGGCAAGCCGGTGATTGGCCCGGACGAGCAGTTTGTTCGCGCTGGCAGTCTGGCGGCGGCCTATCCTTCTGTGGAGGGAATGATTGAGGCGACCTTGAAGCTGCTACAGCATGATGGGTTGCCGGCAACTATGCCGGAGGCTGCGTATGCCCGCGCAGCGGTGGCATGGAACGTCCATGTGGCACGTAGTTACGGTGTAATCGCTCCGGACATCCCGGCGATTGAAAGGCGTCTGGAGGCACAGCAATGAATTTCTCCGGCAGCATTGTCAATCAGCTACGTTGGCTAGGTGTCTTGCCGGCGTTGTTGATGCTTATCCTGCTGCTGCTCGCTTTGACCTGGCAGCGTTTTGATGATGCGCAAGCGGAGCTCAACGCACGTGGCATCTTTATGAGTCGCTATCTTGCAGCAGCCTCTGAATACGGAGTGATATCCGGTAGTCAGGGTGAGCTGGATCAGCAGGCGCGCCTCGCAATGCAGCATGGCGATGTTCTTGGTGTGATATTCCGGGATCATCTTGGGCAGATATTGCTTGAGCGTTATGTGTCTGATAGCCGGCAGCCTGATGAGTCATCCATACGTCGCTTCCGGGCAGCAATCTATCGGCAGACCCTGTTGCCCGGAAGCTTGTTCGATGACGCCGCTGCTACTGTGGAAAGTTCGCCTGAGCGTATCGGTCACGTCGAACTACTATTATCGTCTTCTTCGCTAGCCCAACGACAGCGAGAGATTTTGCTGGCGACCCTGATGCCTGCGGTTATTGCCATGTTGGTTGGTTTGATTATTTCGTCAAAAATGGCAGGGCGACTGTCGCACCCGATTACCAGTTTATCCAGACTGGTGCAGCAGATTCGCGGCGGAGACTATCAGGCCCGCGGCGTACTTCCTTTGAATGCTGAACTTGGCGCATTGCAGGGGGATATCAATCAGCTGGCGGCAGAGTTGGAGCGAGCCAGACGTGAACAGGATCGAGCCATGGATGCGCTGCGTGAAGCACGCTTGCGCGCGGAAGGTGCTAGCCAGGCAAAGAGCGAGTTTCTGGCCATGATGAGCCATGAGCTGCGCACTCCGATGAATGGCGTTATGGGGATGCTGCAACTTCTTGATGGAACTTCTCTGAGTGAAACACAGCGCGAGTATGCCCGCGCCGCACTGGACTCCACGGCGCATCTGCTTGACGTCATCAATGACATCCTCGATTTTTCCCGGGTAGAAAGTGGCCGGCTGGAGCTTGAGTACCTTTATTTCCCTATTGCGGAATTGTTGCAAAGCTGTGTGGCAAACTTTAGCTATCTGGCCAATCAGAAGGGATTAAGGTTGCGCTTACATGGATTGTCTGCGGCTCTGGATCTTCAAGTCTGCACTGATCCAACGCGGCTGCGTCAGATTCTGGCCAACCTGATTAGTAACGCGGTCAAATTTACCGAACGGGGTGAAGTGTTGGTTGATGTGTTGCTGGTTGAGCAGCGGCAGGATCGACTGGCTCTTACCTTGACCGTCAAGGACACTGGTATCGGCATTCCTGAGGACAAGTTGCCGCTATTGTTTGATGCGTTTTCTCAGGTGGATAGCTCTACTACCCGTCGCTTCGGCGGCACCGGGCTGGGGCTGGCCATTGTCCAGCGTTTGACTCGTCTGCTTGGTGGTGTGCTGGAGGTGAAAAGCACACAAGGTCAGGGTACAACCTTCACCGTCCGATTTGTTTTGCCGATGCGCGTTGGCGGCACTCCGATGTCATTGCTGGCTGATGATAGTGAAGAGTTGCCCCATCTTTCTGGTGCTGTGCTGCTGGTTGAGGATAACGAAGTCAATCGTATGGTTGCGGAGCACATGCTCAGCGCTGCTGGTGTAGAGGTCACTTGTGCGGGCAATGGCGACGAAGCCTTGCAGAAACTAGCGGATGGTCGGTTTGATTGTGTGCTGATGGATGTGCAGATGCCGGTTATGGATGGTCTGGAGGCGGTGCGCCGCTATCGTGAGCAGGAGCGACTCGACGGCAGCGGTCATCTGCCAATAATCGCGCTGACAGCGAATGCCCTGGTTGGAGAGCGCGAGCGCTGCATAGAGGCTGGCATGGATGACTATCTGGCGAAACCGTTCCAGCGTCGCAAACTGCTTACTTTGCTGGCTCGTTATCTGGGAGCGGCTTGAGCTCAGTCACCGTGCTCAGCACCTCACCGTCGCGTAGTCGCGTTTGTATGGTATGGCCGGCTTGCAGGCCAGCAACAGAGTGCAGTGCCTGACCTTCATGGAAGGTAATGCTATAGCCGCGCCCCAGTACTGCCAGAGGGCTGACCGAGTTGAGGCGATTACTTAACTGGCGCAGATCCCGTTGCCGGTCACGGACCTGACGTGGCAAAGGTAGTGCCAGTCTTTTCGCCAGGCCCGTCAGGCGGGTTTCACTCAGGCTCAGTAGCACGCGAGGGTCGCGGCCATGCAGACGCCGCTTGAGCTGGTCCAGACGCTGTGCGGGCAGGGCAAGGCGCTGTTGCAGGTGACGGCGCAAGCGTGCTTCCAGTTCGTCAATCTGTTGAGCCACTTGTTGCAGTCGCTGCTCCGGGCGACCTAGCCGCTTCTCCAGCCAGCCCAGTCGTTGCTGCTCTCGCTGCAGATGGTGCTGCATATGAACTGCCAACCGCCTTCCCAGTGTGGCCACCCGCTGGCCCAGTGTTTCGAGGTCCGGACTGACCAGCTCTGCCGCTGCTGAAGGGGTTGGAGCACGCAGATCAGCAACATAATCGGTCAGGCCGACGTCCACCTCATGGCCTACAGCGGATACCACCGGGATTGATGAAGCGGCCACCTCACGGGCCAGCTGTTCATCGTTGAAGGCCCACAGGTCCTCCAGTGAGCCGCCGCCACGGGCCATAATCAGCACATCGCAATCTTGACGCCGGTTAGCTAGTGCCAGTGCGGCTATCAGCTGTCCGGGGGCGTCTTTGCCCTGCACTGCAGCGGGGTAGATCAGCACGGGTAGCTGGGGGGCGCGCCGCTTCAGTACCTGCAGAATATCGCGCAGTGCGGCGCCAGTCGCCGAGGTGATCACCCCGATTTGCCGAGGAAAGGCAGGCAGGGTGCGCTTGCGACTGTCGTCAAATAGTCCCTCGGCACGAAGCTTTTCGCGTAGCTGCTCGAACTCGCGGCGGAGCCGTCCTTCGCCAGCCTCCTCCATGTGCTCGATAACCAGCTGGTAGTTACCCCGTGGCACATACAGGGTGACCCGGGCCCGAACCAGTACCTGCATGCCGTCCCGGGGGGTGAAACGGAGCAGTTGGGCGCGGTTGCGGAACATGGCTCCACTAACCTGAGCGCGGTCGTCTTTCAGGCTGAAATACAGGTGCCCGGAGGCCGGCCGGGACAGGTTGGAGAGCTCCGCCTCGATCCATAACAGCGGAAAACCGCCTTCCAGCAGTCCCTGAGCTTCCAGATTGAGGCGGCTGACGGTCCAGATACGACGTTCGTCTGGGGCCGGATTAAGGTCCTTGTTCATGGGTTGGAGGGTAGCACCGGAGTGGGCCCGTCGCCTATAATGCCGGGCCTGATTTTCCACCCCCTTACGGTGCCCCATGCTCAGAATTGTGCAAGAAGCACTGACTTTTGATGACGTTCTACTGATTCCTGCCCATTCGGAAGTCCTGCCCAAGGACGTCTCACTGAAGTCACGCCTGACCCGTTCCATTGCCCTGAACGTTCCGCTGGTATCTGCGGCCATGGATACCGTGACAGAAAGTCGTCTCGCCATCGGTATGGCCCAGGAAGGGGGCATAGGTATTCTGCATAAGAATATGGAGGCCGAGGATCAGGCACGCCATGTGCGGATGGTTAAGAAATTTGAAAGCGGTGTGGTGAAAGATCCCATTACCGTAACGCCGGACACAACGGTTGCTGAGCTGCTACGCATTACTCGAGCCCATGATATTTCCGGCGTGCCGGTGGTGAATGGCAATGAAGTGGTTGGCATTGTCACCAGTCGGGATACCCGTTTTGTTACCGAATACAGCCAGCCGGTGTCAGCCATAATGACGGGCAAGGACCGCCTGGTGACTGTCCGTGAAGGTGTGCCCTCAGAAGAAGTCCGCGGACTGTTGCACCGCCACCGGATTGAAAAAGTCATTGTGGTGAACGATCACGGTGAGTTGCGTGGTTTGATCACCGTTAAGGATATTGAAAAGGCTGCCAAGTATCCGAATGCGTGTAAGGACTCTCAGGGCCGGTTGCGGGTTGGTGCGGCGGTCGGTACCGGTGAAGGTACTGAGCAGCGTGTTGAGTTGCTGGTTGAGGCTGGCGTCGATGTGATCGTTGTTGATACCGCCCATGGCCACAGTCAGGGCGTAATTGATCGTGTTGCCTGGGTGAAGAAGCATTTTCCGCAAGTGCAGGTTATCGGCGGCAATATTGCTACCGCTGCAGCTGCGCGGGCACTGGCCGAAGCAGGTGCAGATGCTGTTAAGGTTGGTATTGGCCCGGGCTCGATCTGTACCACGCGGATTGTTGCCGGTATTGGTGTTCCGCAGATTACTGCAATTTCTGACGTTGCTGATGCACTGTTGAAATACGACATACCTTTGATTGCTGATGGCGGTATTCGTTTCTCCGGAGATATTGCCAAGGCGATCGCCGCTGGGGCCAGTGCCATCATGATTGGTTCCTTGTTGGCCGGTACCGAAGAGGCGCCGGGCGATGTGGAGCTGTATCAGGGGGGTTATTACAAGGCCTACCGTGGCATGGGCTCACTCGGTGCCATGTCTGGTAAGACTGGCTCCAGCGACCGCTATTTTCAGGATAGTGCTGCCGGGGTGGAGAAACTGGTGCCCGAAGGCATCGAAGGCCGTGTCCCCTATAAAGGGCCGATGAGTGCCATCATTCATCAGCTGATGGGTGGGTTGCGGGCTTCCATGGGCTATACCGGCTGTGCCGATATTGACCAGATGCGCACCAAGCCGGAGTTCGTCAAGATTACCGGTGCAGGCATCAAGGAATCTCACGTTCACGATGTGGCCATTACCAAGGAAGCGCCGAACTACCCGATCGGGTAATCCGGAAAATTTATTCAGTATGTAATCGGCCGGTGCTCCCGGCCGATTCAGTTTTTAACCGAGGCCAGCTGGCCCGCAATGGAACTTCGTCATGAGAGATATTCATGCTCAGCGCATTCTGATTCTGGATTTCGGCTCCCAGTACACGCAGTTGATTGCCCGTCGCGTGCGTGAAATTGGTGTCTACTGCGAGATTCGCGCTTGGGATATGGATGAGGCGGAAATTCGCGCCTTCGCCCCCGCCGGTATTATTTTGTCCGGCGGCCCGGAGACGGTGACGGTGGAGCAGACTCCACGGGCACCGCAGCGGGTATTTGAACAGGGCGTGCCAGTGCTGGGTATTTGCTATGGCATGCAGACCATGGCGCAACAGCTGGGTGGCAAGGTCATCGCTGGAGAGAAGCACGAATTCGGCTACGCACGGGTGAAGAAGGAGCAATCCAATGGATTGCTTGATGGCATCGTCGATCATCAGGAAGGCGAAGTTGGTCATCTTGATGTGTGGATGAGTCACGGCGATCGGGTAGGTACTTTGCCATCGGGTTTTGTCGTCAGCGCCAGCACCGATTCCTGCCCGATTGCGGGTATGGCCAATGATGAAAAGCGTTTTTATGGTGTGCAGTTCCACCCGGAGGTAACACATACCTTACAGGGTGGTCGCATGCTGGAGCGTTTTGTACGGGAGATTTGTGCCTGCGAAAAACTTTGGACCCCGGATAATATTATCGAGGATGCCATTGAGCAGATCCGCGAGCTGGTCCGTGATGAGGAAGTGATTCTAGGTCTCTCCGGTGGTGTCGACTCCTCGGTAACGGCGGCATTGCTGCACCGCGCCATTGGCAAGCAGTTGACCTGTGTGTTTGTGGATAACGGCCTGTTGCGTCACCGTGAAGGTGATCAGGTCATGGAAATGTTTGCCAAAAATATGGGCGTGAAGGTAATTCGCGTCGATGCAGAGGAAGTATTTTTGTCGAGCCTTGCCGGCGAAGCAGATCCTGAGAAAAAGCGGAAGATTATTGGCAATGCCTTCATTGATATTTTCGAGGCCGAAGCTGCCAAGCTGAAAGATGCTCGGTGGCTGGCTCAGGGGACGATTTATCCGGATGTTATCGAGTCCGCTGCCAGCAAAACAGGCAAGGCTCACGTGATTAAATCGCACCATAATGTTGGCGGCCTGAAGGAGAATATGATTCTCAAGCTGGTGGAGCCGCTGCGTGAGTTGTTCAAGGATGAAGTGCGTAAGATCGGTCTGGAGCTGGGTCTGCCCTACGATATGGTGTATCGCCATCCGTTCCCGGGGCCGGGTCTGGGTGTGCGTATTCTTGGTGAAGTTAAAAAGGAATATGCAGACACTTTGCGCCTGGCAGATGCCATCTTTATTGAGGAGCTTTACGCTGCAGAGTTGTATCACAAGACCAGTCAGGCGTTCGCGGTTTTTCTACCGGTTAAATCCGTTGGCGTGGTTGGTGATGCGCGTCGTTACGAATATGTGGTGGCGCTGCGCGCCGTGGAAACCATCGATTTTATGACGGCCCGCTGGGCACATCTTCCCTATGAGTTTCTTGAGCATGTTTCCGGTCGTATCATCAACGAAATTCCCGGAATTTCCCGGGTGACCTACGATATCTCCTCGAAGCCGCCGGCAACCATCGAGTGGGAGTAGCTTTGGATTTGTTATCAGATGACTGGTTAACTGGCTATCTGATAACAGTTTCCACCGTTTCGCTTTGCCTGATACATGGCTTCATCCGCCCGGCGCATGAGCATGTCTGGCAGGCTGGTGCCATCCGGTAGCGCGATGCCGATGCTGGCACCGAGTGTCACCGATACGCCGCCGAAATCGAGGGGCTGGTTGCTCACTTCAATCAGCTTCTTGGCCACAGCCTCAGCTGCTTCAGTGGGGGAGTCGCCGCTGACTACAATGCAAAACTCATCTCCGCCTACCCGGGCGATCAGATCAGTTTGACGCATAGCATGTTGAAAGCGATCGGTGATTTCTTTAAGAATCACATCTCCGGCATGATGGCCATGGCTGTCATTTATCTCCTTGAAATGATCCAGATCCAGATACAGCAGCGCCAGCTTTTGTGCGCCATAGGCAAGGCGACGCGGCAGCAGACGCTCCAGCCCTCGACGATTAACTAGCCCGGTAAGTGGGTCTTTTTCACTTTCACGGCGTAACTCGGTTTCTCTTTGTTGGCGCTCGCTGACATCCTGAAATGCAATGCTTACGCCTGCGATAAACCCTTTTTCATCTTTCAGTGGAGTGGCAATCAGCTCAGCCGGAAAGTTCATATGTTGGCGATTGCCAGTGACAATGCCGGCCCAGCGATCGCCACCGAGGCAGCTCTTAAGCATTTCCTCGATGGCTCGAGTAGCAGCCGGCCCTGAAACATGGCTGGTAAGCGCGTTACCAATAATCGGTGCGGTCTGTCCTAACAAGGTGTGGGCCGCTGGATTGGCAAAAATAATATTGCCGCGGCGGTCGAGGCTAAGAATGCCTTCGCCGATGGACTTCAGTAGTAGTTCATTATGATGCTTGAGGCGTTCCACCTCTTGAAGTGAGCGGGTGAGGGCCGCATTGGACTCTGACAGCTCGCGGCCGCGCCGATCCAGCTCGAGAAAGACCCGCACTTTACCCTGCAGCATTTCCGAGTTGATAGGCTTGGTCAGAAAGTCCACCGCGCCACTGGCATAGCCCTTCATGACATGCTCAAGATCGCGGTTGATGGCGGTGACAAAAATAATCGGTACCGCGCGTGTGCGGCTGCCTTGCTGCATCAGGTTGGCTACCTCGTAGCCATCCATGCCCGGCATTTGCACATCCAGCAGGACAACGGCAACGTCATTGTCGCCAAGTAGTTGTAATGCCTGTTCACCAGACTCCGCCTGTAGTAGCTGGATATCGAAATCATCCAGCAGGGCTTCCAGGGCAATACGGTTGGCGCTCTGGTCATCGACGATCAGGACGGCGGGCTTGCTCGACATGAATCTGTTCTCTCCGCAGCAACCCGGACATGGTGTCGGGTTGGATTTTTGTTATGTGGGCGCTATGCGACCTTGTTACTTTGTCCCGATTTTCCGCAAAATGCCAGCCTACGGCACCCATATAATCGAACCCACCGGTCAGCGGAGAACAACTGTCCATGAATAATCCAGATATTGGCAAACTGATCTTGCGTATTGCACTTGGCGTGATGCTATTGCTGCATGGAGTAGACAAGCTGATGCACGGTGTTAGCGGTATTTCTGGCATGTTGGCTAGCCATGGCCTGCCAGGATGGTTTGCCTTCGGTGTATTCGTTGGTGAGATTGTCGCGCCGCTGATGGTGCTGCTGGGGGTTCAGACCCGTATTGGCGCCGGGCTGATCGTGATTAATATGCTATTTGCTATCGGTCTGGCCCATTCCGGGCAGATTTTCTCTCTCGGAAAGCATGGTGGCTGGGCCATTGAGCTGCAGGCTTTCTATCTATTTACTGCGGCGGCTCTGGTGTTTCTGGGGGGTGGTAAGTATGTGATCAAGAACTGAGCCGTCAGCAGCGGTGCTGAAGCCGCTCCTATACGGAGCGGTTACGGGAGTCCACCTGCTCATTCAGAGTCCAGTAATCATACAGTACGCCCAGCAGGAAAAGGCCGCCGGTAAATAGCCAGATCAGGCCGGTGAGCCACTTGCCCAGATAGAAGCGATGAATGCCGAATACGCCGAGGAATGTCAGCAGAATCCAGCTGATGTTGTAATCGGCGGGCCCGGACAGAAAGCGCCGGTCTGCCTTTTCGTCCATTCCTGGTATCAGGAAAAGATCGATAATCCAGCCGATAAAAAACAGGCCCAGAGTGAAAAACCAGATTGTGCCCGTTATTGGCTTGCCGTAGTAAAAACGGTGCGCGCCCATAAAACCAAAGATCCACAGACAGTAGCCGATAATTTTGCTGTGCGTATCTTGCTGTGCCATAACGATGTCCTTACAGCGTAACGGTAATCTTGCTAATTACTCGCAGGGCTTTGTCGATAGCCTTGCCAGTGCTTTCATCCCGGGCAAGTGCCACGCCCAGACGACGCTCACCATGAACCTCCGGTTTACCGAACAGACGCAGGTCGGTATCCGCTTCTTCCAACGCTTCGGCCAGATTGCCATAGCGCATATCAGTTGAGTCGCCAGCCACTAGCAAAACCGCCGAGGCAGACGGGCCAACCTGATGGATTGCCGGCACCGGCAGGCCAAGAATGGCGCGAGCATGCAGGGCGAACTCAGACAGGTTCTGGGAAATTAGAGTGACCAGCCCGGTATCATGGGGGCGGGGGGAGACCTCACTAAAGAACACCCTGTCGCCTTTGACAAATAGTTCTACGCCAAAAATACCGTAGCCACCAAGCGACTCGGTAACAGCGGCGGCAATACTCTGAGCTTCTTCAAGTGCCACGCTAGTCATTGGTTGTGGCTGCCATGACTCCCTGTAGTCGCCCTTTTCCTGACGATGACCAATTGGCGCGCAAAAGCTGGTGCCGTTACGGTGCCTGACGGTGAGTAGCGTAATTTCGTAATCAAAATCCACGAAGCCTTCGACAATGACCTTGCCCTTGCCGGATCGTCCACCGGACTGGGCATATTCCCACGCAGGGTCGACATCAGCCTGTTGCTTTACCGTGCTCTGCCCTTTGCCGGAGGACGACATGATTGGTTTGACTACGCAGGGCAGGCCAACCAATTCAATGGCTGCCAGATACTCCTCCTTTGTTTCTGCAAAACGATACGGCGAAGTGGACAGGCCAAGTTCTTCTGCGGCCAATCGGCGAATACCTTCGCGGTTCATGGTCAGCTGGGCTGCGCGGGCGGAGGGAATAACACTCCAGCCCTCGGCTTCCAATTTGACTAGCTCATCGGTGGCAATGGCCTCAATTTCCGGGACGATCAGGTGTGGCTTTTCCAGTTCAACCAGTGTTCGTACGGCCGCGCCATCAAGCATGCTGATCACATGGCTGCGATGGGCAACTTGCATTGCCGGCGCGTTGGCGTAGCGGTCTACGGCAATAATTTCACAGCCAAAGCGCATCAGCTCTATGGCCACTTCCTTGCCGAGTTCTCCGCTGCCAAGAAACATGATGCGGGTGGCATGGGGAGCGAGTGGAGTGCCAATCGTTGTCATGGTTTTCCTATCAGTCAAAATCAGTTGTCGCCTTGCTTTGCTGCAGCATCGGCCATCTTTTTCAGTACCACCTTAATATCGGCAGCCATAAGGCCTGCTCGCTGATAACGTTTCTCAGGGTCTTTTTCCAATGCACGCTTCAGCACAATCGACACCCATGGAGCTGTTCGCTTCAGGCCGGGGCGTGTCTGCAGGATATCCGGGTGTGGCTCTGTGGCGATCTGGTACATGATCTGAGTGGCATTTTCTGCCTGAAATGGCAGTTCGCCAGTGAGCATCTGATACAGCACCACGCCCAGAGAGAAAATATCCGAGCGCCCATCAACTCGCTTGCCGGTCACCTGTTCGGGTGACATAAAGCTTGGCGTGCCAACCACCATGCCAGTTTTTGTGCGGCTTGAATTGTTTACCCGGGCGATGCCGAAGTCGGTAATTTTTACCTGCCCTTTTTCCGGATCAAACATCAGGTTTGCCGGTTTGATATCGCGATGCACGATGCTGTTTACGTGAGCATAGTCAAGCGCATCAGCACAACGGCCGATTATGTTCAGCACTTTTATGACCGGCATCAAGCTGTCTGGCTTGGTATAACGAAGAAGATCATGGCCGTGCAGAAACTCCATGGCGATATAGGCCAGATCGTGTTCTTCGCCGGCATCATAGACGGTGACAATGTTCGGGTGGTTGAGCTTGCCAGCTGCCTCCGCTTCGCGGAAAAAGCGTTCTTTCACCTCGGTTAGTTCTTCTTCACCAAACTCTTCTGACAACGCCAGTGTTTTGATCGCTACCACCCGGTTGATTTTTGGATCACGGCCCTGATAAACCACGCCCATGGCGCCGCGGCCAAGTTCTTTTTCTACCTGGTAGCGGCCCAGCATGGGCTTCTCGAAGCTGCTGTCGTCGCCACCGGCCAGCAGGGTATCCGTGGGTGAGCCGCCGCCGCCGGAGCGCATGCCGAAGATAATAGTGTCCTGCGCATCATTAGCGCGTTTGGTGCGCTGGGCGATATCACGGAAAGTTGAGTCATGGCTGGCCATGTATTGGTATACAGCACTGGCTTTATTGAACTGTCGCTTGCGCTCAAAATCCATGGCCAGGTTGTAAAGCAAATCCATCACATCATCGGACAGCGGCACACGGCGGAATTTTTCGAAAGCCATATCCAGCTGGCCCTGCTGCTGGAAAGCAAGGCCGAGCATGCGATTTGATTCGGCGGATTCTTTTTCTGACTTTTCCTTGCCTTGTTCGGTGACCAGGAAATGCTTTGTGGTCAGAGTGAGGTGCCCGACAAACAGTAGCGCTGCCGGTAGGGTCAGAGGAATCCATAGTCCCTGAATGCCAAGCATGACGATTTCTGTACCCAGTAGCGCTACCAGCAGTACGGCGGAAATGCCCGCGCCAAGGCCTGCGCCCAGTCGCGGCAGGGCAAACATCAGATAGATAACAATCAGTAGCAGCATGATCCAACGGCCTGCATTGGCCCAGGATGGCATGACGAAGAAGTCTTCATTGAGAATGCTGGCTACGCTATGAGCCAGAATCTGCACTGGTTCCTGAGCCCGTGGTAAAGGTGTTTTCAGGGATGCACCCAGACCGTAGGCGGTGGCGCCAATAATCACAATTCGGTCTTTGTACTTATCTGCGGACAGGCGGCCACTGTAAACGTCATAAAATGAATCGGTCGAAATGGCAGATTGCTTGTCCGGGTTGCTGTAGAAAAAAGTATTCATGCGCAGGTCATCGCCTGTGCGAATGTTGAGATTGCCCAGACGAACTCCATCGGCGCTGGTGCGGATGTCTTCGGCGCCAAGGTTCAGACTGCGCGCAGCGATCTGCAGGGAAAGGGATGGGTACAGTTCACCGTAATGGTTGACCAACAGGGGCTCGGTGCGAACGCCTCCGTCACTGTCCAGATTGATAATCAAGTGTCCCACTGCCGAAGCGGATTTGGCGAACTCAGGCAGGGGTGGGGTCAGTGACAGGGTGCTCATGGGCATGCCCGGAATTTCTGCGCCTTCTGCTGTGACCTGTTGTTTACTGATGTACGGTGGTACGGGATTGTCAGGCCGGCCGATCGGCACGCCCTGAATCATCTGCATGCCCATTACCACATTGCCGGCCCTCTGGATGCTGCTGGCAAGACGGCTGTCGGTGTCCAGATCAAGACTGGCCTTTTCAAGCTTTTCGCCGAGTACGGTCAGATCATTAAAGTGCAGGTCTTCGGGTTCGCCTTGAGAGAGGGTGCTGTTTTGCCAGAACAGGCGCAGATCGCGGATTTTTGCCAGCCCCGGGTCGGTTTGCGGTTCGGACAGGAAAATGCCCAAACCGATTACTTTAGCCCCGGCATCTTGCAGCTTGTCGATCATCGAACCGAGAATGTCTCGCGGCCAGGGCCAGCGGCCCAGGTTTTCGATGCTTTGATCATCGATGGCCAGTACTGAGATGCGGCTGCCCGGATCACGGTCGGCGCTGCGAACACCAACGTCGTAGGTGGCCAGCTCCAGACTGCCAAGCGGCCCACTGCGGCTTAGCGTGATCATCAATAGAGTGATGACAACGACTGCAAACCAGTCAGTGGTCCAGAATTTCCTTTTCATGTAGTGCCCCGATTAGTGCCCGATCCGAGATTCGGCACCGTCCGGACAAGACGGCGCAAACAAGGCGCATTTATAGCACACCGAGGCGCTCGATGGGTGTCTCGGCTACCATAGTCCACTAGTTGAAGTGAGGAGAGTGACGGGTGTCCGTTGATCCACAGCATGAAGTCTGGATGGCGCAGGCGTTGGAGTTGGCCAAGACTGCCGCAGAGCACGGTGAAGTTCCCGTGGGCGCCCTATTGGTGCGTGATGGAGAGGTTATCGGAGAGGGCTGGAATCAGCCCATTGGCCGCCATGACCCCACCGCCCATGCGGAGGTGGTGGCGTTGCGTGATGCGGCGGCAAGGGTGGGGAATTATCGGTTGGGTGGCAGCGTGCTGTATGTGACCATCGAGCCCTGCACCATGTGTTTCGGCGCCCTCATGCATGCCCGGGTTGGGACCTTGGTTTACGGTGCCCGTGAACCAAGGGCCGGAGTCTGCGGAAGTCAGCTTAGCCTGCCTGCGCAGTATTTCTACAATCACAGGCTTGAGGTAATAGGCGGCGTCATGGCGCAGCAGTCTAGCGCCATGCTGAAGAGTTTCTTCGCGCGCAAGCGCAGATAATTACTGACCGTTGCCCAGCATGGCGACCATATTAGGGCCGTGGCGGTTGGATTCGCTGGCCCATACCAGCAGATCATAGTACTGGCGTATGTGACGCACATAAATCACGGACTGCATGCCGCCGCGGGCATAACCATGGCGGGTATCGCTGTAGTAGTTGGCGTCGCGCAGTAGCGGCAGGCGCTGTTGCACATCACTCCACAGGTCGGGGTTGCCGCCCTGCTTCTGGGTCAGAACTCTGGCGTCTTCCATATGCCCGAAGCCCACATTGTAGGCGGCAACAGCCATCCACATGCGATCCGGGTCCGCAATGCGTGCCGGAATGCGGTCATAGATCTTGCGTAGATAGGCGGCTCCGGCGCGGATGCTTTGCAGGGGGTCGGTGCGGTCAGAGACTCCCATCTCCGCTGCAGTATGCAGGGTTAGCATCATCAGGCCGCGCACCCCGGTGGGTGACACCGCGTTGGCATCCCAAAGTGACTCCTGATAACCCATGGCAGCCAGCAGGCGCCAGTCAAACCCGGACTCCTCCCCGGCGGTCCGAAATGCCTCGGCATAGTTCGGCAGTCGCACATCAAGGTGTTTCAGGAATGAGCGGGAAGAATACAGGTTCATCTGGGCAGCGTTGTGGAAAAAGCGCTGCTCCAGCTTGGCCACGGTGCCATCTGCCTTGCGCTGGGTCAGGAAGCGCTGAGCGGCCAAATAGAGGCTATTGTCGCCGCTTTTGCGCAGTGCCCAGCCTAGCTGCCGCTCCGTCAGCGTGATGCCACCGACTAGCTCCGGGAACAGGGCCTTGTTAAGACGCCAGGAGTTTTCATCAACGATGGCCAGATCAAAGTAGCCCTCATCGACCAGATTGAGCAGCTTTTCGGTGCTCACGTCATGGATCGCTTGAAAACGCAGATCCTGACCATGACGAATCAGCTCGCGTATTGACTCTTCCTGCCCGCTGCCAGCCAGTACCGCAATGTGTTTGCCATTGAGGTCGGCGAGAGAGGCGGGACGGGCCTCGCCACTGCGCGAGATCATCTGGTCGCCATTATTCATATAGCTGCCAGTAAAACGCAGTCGCTCTTGTCTCTCCGGAGTGATTGCCAGAGCCGCTGCGGCGATATCCGCTTCACCGTTACGCACCATATCGATCAGTGAGGGCAGGCTGTCTGCTTTGACCATGCGCAAGGATACGCCCAGCTCATCAGCGAAGGAGCGGGCCAGCTGGTATTCAAAGCCGGTATCGCCGTGTTGATCCTGATACCAGGTTGCCGGGGAGGGGCGAGAAACGACAACCAGCTCGCCGCTGGCAATTACTCGGTCCAGATCAGAGGGCACACTACGCATAGCGAGTAGCACGGCTACCACGCCAATCAGTGCCGCCGGCAATAGCAGGTGCCGGCTTTGTCTTAGTAGTGCGCTCATCATCCGGTTCGTTCCTCTGCTGGTAGTGCCAGTCAGGCCGGTACAGCCGCTTTCAACCGTGATTCTTCCTGAACCACCGGTACTTGAGGGTCGTTGTGAGACCCCCGTCACTAAACAGGTGCGAACTCTATCAGTGTGCTGGCGACCCCTTCTCCGCCTATTGTTGGACAATACTCAGGTTTATCAGTCATTTAACAATTTTGAGCCTTTTGCCGGAGATACTGCCTCGGGCAAGGGTAGGAGGGTGTTGATTGGCCTCCTACCCGGGCGCTAAATCCCGTATCATTGCGCCTCCTCGCAATTCCCCAGCCAGAAGGCCTCGCATGCTGATACTGCCCGGTAGTTCCGCTCTGTCTCCATTCCGCAAGGAAAAGCTGTTGCAGGCGCATCCCGCCGTGATCGACCTTGGTTGTTGCTTTGTTCACTTTGTTGATCTGGCTGAGCCACTCAGCGATGACCAGCAGCAGGTGCTCGGTAAGTTGCTCCAATATGGCCCTGCGGGCGTCAATGAAGAGATGCAGGGCGAGCAATTTGTCGTGGTGCCACGTCCGGGCACCATTTCACCCTGGTCGTCAAAGGCCACGGATATCTGTCACAACGCCGGCCTGCAGGCGGTGCATCGGGTAGAGCGCGGAATCGAGTTCCGGGCTCACTTTGCTGCCGATGCCACGGAGGAGCAAAGAGCTGCATTTTGCGCAGCCATCCATGACCGCATGACCCAGACAGTGCTGGGAACACTTGAAGAGGCACAGGCGCTGTTTGCCCAACATCAGCCAAAGTCACTCAGCCGTATCGATGTGCTGGGTGGCGGTAAAGCCGCATTGGAGCAGGCTAACAGTGATCTGGGTCTGGCTCTGGCGGAAGACGAGATCGATTACCTTGTCGAACAGTTTCAGCGTCTTCAGCGCAACCCCACGGATGCTGAGTTGATGATGTTTGCCCAGGCAAACTCGGAGCATTGTCGGCACAAGATTTTCAATGCGGATTGGTTAATTGATGGTGAGCAGCAGGACATCAGTCTGTTCGGCATGATCCGCAACACCTACAAGGTCAGCCCTGAAGGCGTGCTGTCGGCCTATAGCGATAACTCCTCGGTCATTGAAGGCTCACAGGCGCAGCGTTTTTTTGCTGATCCGGATTCACATCAGTACGGGTTCGTCGACGAGCCTGTGCATATCCTGATGAAGGTGGAAACCCATAACCATCCGACTGCTATCGCGCCACACCCCGGAGCGGCCACTGGCTCCGGTGGAGAGATTCGTGATGAAGGGGCTACCGGTCGTGGTTCCAAGCCAAAGGCTGGCCTGACTGGCTTTTCCGTTTCCAACCTGAATATTCCCGGCTTTGCCCAGCCTTGGGAAACCGCCTATGGCAAGCCGGAGCGTATTGCATCCGCTCTGGATATCATGATTGAAGGTCCCCTTGGCGGCGCTGCATTCAATAACGAATTTGGTCGGCCCAACCTCAACGGTTATTTCCGTACCTTGGAAATTGAAGCGCCGGGAGTTAGCGGTGATGAAATACGCGGGTACCACAAGCCCATTATGATTGCCGGTGGTGTTGGCAATATTCGTGGTCAGCATGTGGAAAAACATCGCATTCCTCCGGGAGCAAAAATTATCGTTTTGGGTGGGCCTGCATTGCTCATCGGCCTTGGCGGCGGTGCGGCTTCGTCAATGGCTTCCGGGCAAAGCGCGGAAGCGTTGGACTTTGCTTCGGTGCAGCGAGATAACCCGGAAATTGAACGCCGTTGCCAGGAAGTGATTGATTGCTGCTGGGCCTATGGTGAGCGCAACCCGATTATTTCCATCCATGATGTCGGTGCCGGTGGCTTATCCAATGCGTTGCCGGAACTGGTACATGATGCGGATCGGGGCGCTGTTCTGGAGCTGCGTCGCATACCCTGCGATGAGCCCGGCATGAGCCCGGTAGAGATCTGGTGCAATGAGGCCCAGGAACGCTATGTGATGGCGGTCAGTGCGGAGGACTTGCCACGCTTCGCAGAAATTTGTCAGCGGGAGCGCGCGCCTTTTGCGGTGCTTGGCGAGGCGACAGAAGAAGAGCATCTGAAGGTTTCTGATGAGCTGCTCGCCGATGCGCCGGTGGACCTGCCGATGAATGTGCTGTTTGGCAAACCACCAAAAATGCTACGCGAATTTGATCGCACTGATTTTCAGCGAAGCAGTTTTTCGGTCAGTGGCATTGAGCTGCGCGACGCTGTACAGCGAGTGCTGCAGCTGCCCACGGTAGCCAGCAAGAGCTTCCTGATTACCATTGGTGACCGTTCTGTAACGGGCCTGGTGAATCGCGAACAGATGGTCGGCCCGTGGCAGGTGCCGGTGGCAGATTGTGCGGTTACCGCCAGTGGTTATACCGCCTATACCGGCGAAGCCATGGCCATGGGTGAGCGCACACCATTGGCGCTGATTGATGCAGCAGCCTCTGGCCGTATGGCCGTGGCCGAGTCGATCACCAATATTGCCGCTGCCGATATCGGTGACCTGAGCAAGATCAAGCTGTCCGCCAACTGGATGGCTGCAGCCGGTCACCCGGGTGAAGATCAGAACCTTTTTGATACGGTTCAGGCTGTCGGCATGGAACTTTGCCCGGCTTTGGGTATTGCCATTCCGGTGGGCAAGGACTCTCTGTCCATGCGTACCCTTTGGCAGGATCACGGCATCAAGAAATCTGTCACTGCGCCTTTGTCGCTGATCGTTTCAGCGTTTGCACCGGTGACGGATATTCGCAATACGCTGACCCCGCAATTGCGTACTGAGCCAGACACCGTGCTACTGCTACTTGATCTGGGTCGTGGCCAAAACCGTCTGGGTGGCTCGGCCCTGGCACAGGTATACGGCAAGGTCGGCGAGGTGGCTCCGGATTTGGATGATCCTGCCTTGCTCAGCAATTTCTTCAGCGTCACTCAAAGGCTGTTGTCTGAACAGCTTCTGCTGGCCTACCACGATCGTTCTGACGGCGGCCTGCTGGTGTCATTTGTTGAGATGATCTTTGCCGGGCGTGTGGGTGCTGATCTGGTACTTGATAATATTGCCGGAGATAACGAAGAAGCGATTGCTGCTTTGTTCTCCGAGGAGCTGGGGGCGGTGATTCAGGTGCGTGCTGATCAGGCCGATTATGTCATTGCCGCCTATGCGGAAACCGGTCTTGGCGAGTGTGTTCACCGTATTGGCGAGCTCAATGCAGAAGATGTTCTGCGAGTGCGTTTGGGCGGCGCTATTCTTATGGAAACCCCGCGCCGTGATCTGCATCGCTACTGGGCAGAAACCAGTTACCGCATCCAGGCTTTGCGCGATAACCCAAACTGCGCCCAGCAGGAGTTTGATGCTATTCCGGATGCTAATGATCCGGGCCTCAATGTGCGCCTGACCTTTGATATGAGTGAAGATGTGGCGGCGCCTTTTGCCGGTGGTGCTCGACCAAAGGTGGCAGTTCTCCGCGAGCAGGGCGTTAACGGCCATGTTGAAATGGCTGCTGTGTTTCAGCGTGCTGGCTTCGACGCCTATGACGTACATATGAGTGACTTGCTGGCGGGCCGTGTGAAGCTTGCTGATTTCCGCGGGCTGGTTGCCTGTGGCGGCTTCTCCTATGGGGACGTGTTGGGCGCCGGAGAAGGCTGGGCTAAAACCATTTTGTATAACCTGGATCTGCGTGAGGCATTCAGCGCCTTCTTTGCCCGCTCCGACACCTTTGCCTTGGGTGTGTGTAATGGCTGCCAGATGCTCTCCGCACTTAAAGAGCTGATTCCTGGTACCGAGCATTGGCCCCGTTTTGTGCGTAACCAGTCAGAGCAGTTTGAGGCGCGCACTGCGTTGGTGGAAATCACCCCATCACCGTCAATTTTCCTCGATGGCATGGCTGGTACACGGCTGCCCATTGCAGTGGCCCATGGTGAAGGTCGGGTAGAAATCAGTGATGCTAATTTCCGCACCTGTGTGGACCAGCAGTTGCTTGCGTTGCGCTATATCGATTCTTTCGGTAATGCGGCGGTGAACTATCCGGCTAACCCCAATGGCTCGATTGCCGGTGCCACCGGTTTCACCACAGCGGATGGCCGGGTAACGATCATGATGCCGCACCCGGAGCGGGTATTCCGGGTGGTACAGCAAAGCTGGTGCCCGGATGAGTGGAAGCAGTTCGAGAATGCGCCCTGGTTCCGAATGTTTGCCAATGCACGCAAGTGGGTGGGGTAAGCAGATGCCGGAAAAAAAGTGGGGGCCATTTGAGCTGCTCTCGGCCCATGACAGTGATGTGCCGCAAACCTTTGTTATCCGTCGGCGCATCGCAGCCGCCATGCAGCAGTTATCTGAGCGCTTGATACGGGTTGAAGCGGATGATGCAGACCTTGAGCAATGGGCGACCACGCTGGAAGGTCTGCTAGAGACCATGGGCACCCCGCCGCGCCGTAACACCCGTGAGGCGAACCGTCGCCTGTTCACCGGTCAGGCCAGTACTTTTGACGTGTTTGACATGATGGACTATGACCCGGTCGGCGGTCTGTCCAATCCCATTGCCCCTCAGCTGCGCTGGCGGACACAGACGGCGGAAGGGGTGGAAGGCCAGATCAGTCTTGGCGAGCATTATCAGGGTCCCCCTGGCCGAGTACATGGCGGCGTGATTGCATGGATCCTTGATGCGCTTTTGTCCCGCGCCATGCATGCCGCGTTGAAGATCGGTGTTACCGGCACCCTGAATATTCGCTACATGGCTTCGACGCCTATTGATACTCAGCTGCGATGCACTGCACGTATCGTGCGCATGGAAGGCCGCAAGATGTTTATCGAGGGGGCAATTTTTAACGGCGAACAGCAGACAGTGCAGGCGGAAGGCATTTTTCTGCAACCGGACTTCAGTAAACGCAAATGAGCGAGCGCTACCACTTTTCCCAGATCCGCGTTGGCGAGATGCCACAGCCGACCGAAGAAACGGTACTGCGTCGTGATATTGCCGGCTCAATGAAATCCATCACCGAAGAACTTGTGCGGATGGATGCCTCAAGGGATGAACTGGCTGGCTATGCCGCCGAGCTGGCAGCCTTGGCAGACCGTATTCGGCAACATGACAAGCGCGATTTCCCGGCCATGCTGGGGCGCCTTTTTCAGGGCGAGGCCAGCCGACAGGATTTGCTCGATGTGCTTGATTTCGAAATTCTTACCGGCCACTCGACAACGTTGTCGTTGCCGTTAGAGTTGTGGCTCGATGGACAGATGGTTCGTGGCAAGGCTAACTACGGAGTGCCGTGGCAGGGGCCGCCCGGGCGGGTGCATGGTGGCGTACTGGCCCTGACCATGGATATTCTGCTGGCGAAGACGCAGGACTTCTTTCCTAATCTGGGTATGACGGGCACGCTCACCTTGCGTTACTTGGCCGCTACACCCTTGAATACTGATGTCACTCTTGAGGCGAGCGTGCAGCGCATCGAAGGGCGCAAACTATTTTGCCAGGGTCGTGTGCTGGTCGGGGAACGGGTTTCCGTTGAGGCCAGCGGAGTCTGGATCAGTGCCGGTGGCGACTACCAGTGGAAGGAGGAGTTCAAGCCACAATGAGCCTGCTCAAGCTGTGCTTTTATGTGCCTGCGGATAGCCTCGAGGAGGTAAAGGCTGCAGTATTTGCTGCCGGTGCAGGGCGGATTGGCAACTACGACTGCTGCGCATGGCAGGTCCCGGGTGAGGGCCAGTTCCGGCCCCTGGCAGGCAGCAACCCGCATATTGGTGAGCACGGAGTTATCGAAAAAGTTGTTGAGTACCGTGTCGAAATGATCTGCCAACAATCCTGTCTGCAAGCGGCTTTGCAGGCGTTGCGTCAGTCCCATCCTTATGAGGAGCCGGCTATTGATGTCTGGCGCCTCGAAGCCGTCTGACTGGGACGGCTGTTATGCCTAGACCTGTGTTGGCTCGGTGCTCCGGCCGGTCCAGGCAAGAATTTCATCTTTGTGCCGTCGCACCAGATTGCGTCCTTCAGTAATTGCCTCGCCGGCGCGGTGGAAATCAATCAGAGCGAAATCTTCTAGTTGTGGCAGCAGTGATATCTCTGCCGGATCACCGGCCATGCGGCTGCGGGTAATACGATCCTGCATGATATTGATGCTGGCGGACATGACGTCGAGCATACCCGGTTCAGCATTCTCATCTTCAGAGGCGAAGTAGCTGGCAAACTTTTGCCACAGGGTGTTTTCCTCTGCGTTCGACCGCCTCATTTCCTTGTCTACTTCTGCCCGGCTGTTGCGCGGCATATGGGCGCCGACCAGCTGGGCGTTCAGGTTGACGGCAATGACCACGTCGGCGCCGAGAGCGCGGCAGGCAGAAACCGGCACGGGGTTAACCAGGCCGCCATCCAACATCCACCGATCATTAATCTGTACCGGTGAAAAAACGCCGGGCAGGGCACAGGATGCTCTTGCCGCGCGCAGCACCGGCCCGTGGCGAAGCCAGATTTCCCGGCCGCTTTTCATCTCCGTGGCGATGCTGACGAATTTCTTTTCCAGTGATTCGATGTCAGGGTTGCGATGCTTTTCGCGAAAAAAGCCGAATAGCTTTTCCCCCTTGACCACGCCACCGGAGAAGCTGATATCCAGCAGTCCAAACACATCGCGCATAGTCAGGGTCTGAACCCACTCGGCAAAGTCATCCAGTTGTCCGGTGACATATACCGCACCGACCAGTGCGCCGATGGATGTGCCAGCCACTACCTGAGGGTGAACACCCAGCTGCTCCAGTTCCTGAATAACGCCGATATGTGCCCAGCCGCGCGCCGATCCGCTGCCTAGTGCCAGGCCAATTACCGGCCCCTTGCTGGTCATGCTTGCTCTCCGATCAGGCAGGTGGCCAGCTCGCCGTTGATGCGTAGATTGCAACGGCGTAGCACCTCGCGTTGTTGGGCGCAGTCCATGCGGCCCCAATAGCTGATTTCACGTCCAGTGCGGAAGCAGCCGACGCAGACATCATCCCCATCCAGAGCGCAGATGCTCACACAGGGGGAAGGGACTACTTCAGGCAATTCATTGCTGTGGGAATCGGTCATCTACAACGAGCTCTCGGGCATAGCGTTTACTGTTTTCCACATAATGAATGGCGCTCATCTGCAGCATCATGCGCTGGCCATCGCTGACCGGTTTGACCACCTTTGCGGGTGAGCCGAATACCAGAGAGTTATCCGGAATCTCCATGCCCTCCGGTACCAGCGAGTTGGCGCCAATAATACAGTTTTTGCCGATTTTGGCCCGGTTGAGAATCACAGCGTTGATGCCGATTAGCGAGTAATCGCCGATCTCGCAGCCATGCAACATGACCTTGTGGCCAACAGTGACGCCCTTGCCAATGTTTAACGGGATGCCGCTGTCGGTGTGCAGCACGGAGCCGTCCTGAATATTGCTGTCATCACCGATGCGAATGACATCGTTATCGGCGCGCAGCACGCAGTTGAACCAGATGCTGACGTTGTTACCAAGGACAACGGATCCAATCACACTGGCATTATCGGCAATCCATACGTCGTCGCCCGCTTCCAGCTGGCGATCACCGAGCTTATATATCATGGGTTTCTCTCAGGCAGATTCTTCGAAAGGGATATCAGCGTCGAATACATTGTTGAGCAGGTCAAGGATCATGAAGGCGGTCAGACCCCAGATGCGCTTGTCACCGAAGTGATAGGTCGGGATGCGGAAGCGCTTGCCGTAGAATTCCATGGGGCTGGACAGGTCCGGGCGGGTGTCGAGGAAAAACTCCAGCGGCACCCGGAAAATCTGGTCAATTTCACGCTCTTCGGCCAGCAGGGCAATATCATGGGGAATAATGCCGACAAAGGGCGTGACCTTCATGCCGAAGCGGGATGCCAAGGGTGATAGTTGGCCCAGAACCTCAACCTGACCTGGTGGCAGGCCCACTTCCTCGTGGCTTTCCCGCAGAGCAGTGCTGAGCAGGTCAGCGTCTGAAGGATCACGTTTGCCACCCGGAAAGGCGACTTCACCGGCGTGGGTCGGCATGCCCGCTGAGCGTACCGTCAAAATCAGCTCAGGAGCCGACTGATCGGTGAACGGCATGAGCACGGCCGCCTCCGGCAGCTGCACGGGAAAATCCCGCAGCCGGTAGTCCTGAAGCTTGTGTCGGATCAGATCCAGGGTATCCACGGTCCACCTGTAAGTTTCAAACGCCAGTTTGAACTTCCAGTTGACCTCGGGCAAGGCCAAAAGGTTCAGCGCCGGTTTTCCGCTGAGCCTCCCGGACGGTTACACTGGTTTATTCAGAGGGAGGACAGATGAAGTATTGCAGCCAGTGCGGTAGCCAGCAGATCCGTTACGACATTCCCGAGGGGGACAACCGGCCCCGCTACTGGTGTCCGGATTGCAGCACCATCCACTACCAAAACCCGAAGATCATTGTTGGTGCGGTGCCGGTCTGGCAGGGCAGGATTCTGCTATGCAAGCGGGCCATCGAGCCACGCAAAGGCTATTGGACCTTGCCCGCCGGGTTTATGGAGAACGGCGAAACCATGCAAGAAGGTGCCGCCCGTGAGACCTGGGAGGAGGCATGTGCCAGTGTCGCGGTGAAGGATTTGTACGCTATGTACAATTTGCCGCACATCTATCAGGTGTATGTGTTCTTTCTCGCAGATATGCTCAATGGGGAATACGGGGTGGGAGAAGAGTCCAGCGATGCCGGGCTATATCTGCCAGAGGAGATTCCCTGGGATCAACTGGCGTTTCCCACGGTCAGCCGGACCCTCAAGTATTTTATTGAAGACATGAAGACAGGCCAGTACCCCATCCGGGTGCAAGATATTGCTCCGCTAGGACGTAAGCCAGCGGAAGACTGAGCAGGAGATTCACTGATGTTGGTTGCAAGGCGAGTGATGATGTTTCTGGCCGTTGGTCTGCTGGCGGCTTGTTCCGAGCCGCCGCAATCCGCTTCCCCCGGCCAGCCGGAGAAGGCTGGGCCTGAGCCTGAGCAGAATCAATCTGGCTACGATCCAGTGGCGGTAAAGCAGCTTGGTGCAGCCAGTTTGCTACCTTTCAAACAGCAGCTCATGCAGGCACTGCAACGTGGCATGCAGCAGGGTGCAGAAAATGCCATCGATGTTTGTCGTCTGCAAGCGCCAGCCATTGCGGCGTCAGTTAGTGGTGATGGGATCGAGATAGGGCGCAGTAGTCATCGATTAAGAAATCCGGCCAACGCGCCAACTGACTGGCAGCAGCAAGCCATAGACCATTATCTGGGTGGCGAAGATCGTGACTCAATGGTGATTGATCTGGGTAGCGACAGGGTTGGCTACGTGGAGCCGATTGTTGCCGCTCCCATGTGCCTTGCATGTCACGGTAGCAAGTTGTCTGCACCAGTGACTCAGGCGCTATCCGCCCATTATCCGGATGATCAGGCCACTGGCTTTGCCGCCGGCGACCTGCGCGGGATTTTCTGGGTCAGTCTGCCGCTTGCTCAAGCGTCAGCAGGCAACGGCGAATAACCCGGGCAGATACGTAGGCGGCAGTCAGCCCAATCTCCCTTGGCCCCCTATTGGGGGTGTGAACATAAGCCGTCTGTTCGCGGTTATAAGCATGTTCGTACTGTTCTTCCCAATGTTCGTTGAGCACGTTTACGCTTTCCAGATTGAGTTCTCGCACGCGGCGATGGGCGAAACCGCAGATGCGCTCCCGTGAGCCCGGGCGCCAGGATTCATAGCCTATCTGCAGATAGCCGTCTTCACTGCGCGTGCTGAAATAGCCGTAGGGCTCTTGGCCGTTGTGCGGCTGATAACCTGCGCATCCAGACAGAGATAGAACGAGGCCGGCCGTGAGCATTCGCAGAGCAGGTCTACTCATCGTTATTGGTTCTTTAGCATGCTGATATGTCGGGCCCGTACTGCTTTAACCATGTTGTCTTTCACCTGCATGATTTCCAGCAGGTAGTCGCCAATACGCAGTGATGTATTGCTGTCCGGAATATTTTCCAGATGTTCGAGGATAAGGCCATTGAGAGTTTTCGGGCCGTCTGTTGGAAGCTCCCAGTTAAGGGCCTTGTTTATATCGCGCAAATGAGCGGTGCCGTCGATGACCAGACTGCCGTCTTCTTGAGGGTGGATTTCATCACTGGATGCAGCAAGGTCGGTGGTGAATTCGCCGACGATTTCTTCAAGAATGTCTTCCAGGGTAATCAGGCCTAGCACATCGCCATACTCGTCAACCACCACGCCAATGCGTCGCTTAACGTTCTGGAAGTTGATTAGCTGCTGATGCAGCGGTGTGCCCTCCGGAACATAGTATGGCTCCACGGCGTGCTGGATGATTTCCGCTTTGTTGATCTCTTCGCGTAGTAGCAGCCGGGTCATTTTGCGCAAGTGCAGAATGCCTACCATATTGCCCGGATCGCCGCGGTAAACCGGCAGGCGGGTGTGCTGTGAGCTGCGCAATGTCTCAATGATGTCGCCGACATCTTCCTCGATATCAATGCCAACCATCTCATTGCGCGGGATCATAATGTCTTCAACAGTGGCTTTTTCCAGATCAAGAATGCTCAGTAGCATGCGCTGGTGAGTTTCTGGAATCAGGCCGCCTGCTTCGTTGACCACTGTGCGTAATTCCTCTGCAGACAGGTGGTCGCTGCGTTGCTTTTCTGTGTTAACGCCGAGTAATTTCAACAGCGCATTACCGATGCCGTTAACCAGCCATATCAGAGGGGTGAACGGGATATACAGCGGTCTGAGTATCAGGCTGGCGGGGAAGGCGATTTTTTCCGGACGCAAAGCGGCAAAGGTCTTTGGTGTGACCTCAGCAAAGATCAGCATCAAAATAGTTATGGCAACCGGTGCCAGAGCCGTGCCGAGCTCGCCAAACAGGTACAGGCCAAGCAGGGTGGCTAAGGTTGCAGCGGCGTTATTGACGAAATTGTTACCTATCAAGATCACGCCAAGCAGCTGATCTGGCCGCTTCAGCATTTTCTCAACCCGAATGGCGGCGCGGTTCCCCTGACGGGCAAGGTGACGCAGGCGGTAGCGGTTTAGGGCCACCATGCCGGTCTCGCTGCTGGAGAAGAAGGCGGATAGAAGTATCAGTACAAAGATGGCGCCAGCGAGTAACGCCGGATAGGAGCTGTCCAAGAAGAGTGCCTGTTGCTTAGATGGAGCCATTGTCCCGACCGGCTTTTCCTCCTGTCAAGGAAAATGGCGGGCCCGATTAACGCTTGAGGATGACTTCCAACACCAGCTGCGAGCCGAAAAAACCCAACAGCAGCAAGGCAAAGGCTGCCACCGTGAGGCGCACGGCGGTAACGCCGCGCCAGCCAAGCAGCTGGTGGCCGGCGAGTAGGGCGCTGAATAGCAGCGCACTAATGAGAGTAAACAGGGCCTTGTGGGCGACATGCTGGGCAAACAGGTCGTTGATAAACATGAAGCCAGCGGCGATGGCCAGCCATAGAAGGATCACGCCGGCCCAGAGCAGCTCAAACAGCATGGTCTCCATCACCTGAATCGGTGGGAATAGCCGCATCACCCCGCGTATATGGCCATTTTTAAGCTGGTAGTGCTGAATCAGAACAAGAATGCCTTGTGAGGTGGCAATGGCCAGTACCGCAAAAGCGAGAATCGCGAATAACACGTGGCTGCCAATACCGTGGGCCAGTGGGCCAGGTTGATATCCGGTTTTTATAAATAGTGCTGCAGCTATAAATATTGCATTGAACGGGAACACCATCAGGCTGACCCATTCCAGTCGTCGATACAGGCTGGACAGAATGACAATGGCTGCCCCGGTGGCGCCAATCAGTGAGGTGACAGGGAATAGGCCAAGGTGCACTCCCTGCTCGCTGACGATCAGGTGCCAGAGGGCACAGGCGTGGAACAACAGCGCCAGCGTGCCCAGCCCAAGAAAGCCAATCCGTTGGGGGGCGTTGGTGCTGCGCAACTGTTGTGCCGCCAATGCGCTGGCAAGCACGTACAGGATAAGGGCGACCAGTCCGGTCCAGAGTGCGGTTGTCATGGAAATCCTCAAACAGGCTGCCCCGGCAAGGGCGCCACTGAGCGCCAGAGTGTGTCACAGGGTTGGCCCTATTTGAAGGCACGGCATGACGGCGGTGCCGGGGCATGGCTATAATCGCCGGCCTGATGGAGGAACTGCACCATGTTCGAGAATCTTACCGAGCGCCTTGGCGAATCCCTGCGTGGCCTGACCGGCCAGAGCCAGCTGACCGAGGACAATATCCGCGACACCCTGCGAGAGGTGCGTAAAGCTCTGCTCGAGGCGGACGTGGCCCTGTCGGTGGTCAAGGATTTCACTGAGCAGGTCAAGGAGAAGGCGCTGGGCGCTGAGGTGCTGAAGAGCATCAATCCGGGTCAGGCCTTTGTCAAAATCGTCAACGACGAAATGATTCATGTGATGGGCGACAGTAATGTCGGCCTCGATCTGGCGGTCAAGCCGCCGGCAGTAATCATGATGGCGGGTCTTCAGGGTGCTGGTAAAACCACCTCCGTGGGCAAGCTGGCGCGTTTCCTGAAAGAGCGTGAGAAGAAGAAAGTGATGGTGGTATCGGCGGACGTTTACCGTCCGGCGGCTATTGATCAGCTTGCCACCGTGGCAAAAGAAGTGGGTGCTGAGTTCTTCCCGTCGACCACGGATCAGGATCCGGTGGCCATCGTTAACGGGGCGCTGGACGAGGCCCGCCGTCGCTACATGGATGTGCTGATCGTTGATACGGCCGGTCGTCTGGCCATCGATGAAGCCATGATGGCTGAGATCAAGCGCTTGCACAGCGCCATTAACCCGGCCGAGACCCTGTTTGTAGTCGATGCCATGACCGGTCAGGATGCCGCCAACACCGCTAAGGCATTTGGTGATGCCTTGCCGCTGACCGGTGTCATCCTGACCAAGACTGACGGTGATTCCCGCGGTGGTGCTGCATTGTCAGTGCGCGCCATTACCGGCAAGCCGATCAAATTTATCGGTAGCGGTGAAAAGTCCGATGCCCTTGAGCTATTCCATCCGGAACGTATTGCCTCGCGCATTCTTGGCATGGGTGACGTGCTGTCACTGGTCGAGGAGGCGGAGCGCAAGCTGGATAAGTCCAAAGCCGAAAAACTTGCCAAGAAGTTCAAGAAAGGCAAGGCCATGGACTTCGAGGACATGAAGGATCAGTTCCAGCAGATGCGTAATCTGGGTGGTATGACCTCGTTGCTGGACAAGCTGCCGGGTCTTGGTCAGATGGCGCAGATGGCCCAAGACCAGAAGTCCATGAAGCAGATGAAGCATATGGAGGCGCTGATTGATTCCATGACTCCGGATGAGCGGCGTGATCCGGAGATGATCAAGGGCTCGCGCAAGCGTCGTATCGCCCATGGAGCAGGTCTGGATATCCCGGATCTTAATCGTCTGCTCAAACAGCAGAAAATGATGGCCAAGATGATGAAGAAGATGCGTACCCAGGGCGGCATGAAGCAGATGATGCGCGGTATGCAGGGCATGATGGGTGGCGGTGGCGGTGGCGGTATGCCGCCAGGTGGCTTCCCGGGCATGTAAGTGGGCGAAAGCGACAGGGTGGAAATAAGTCCCTGAACCCCTTTCACTCTGCTGCCGAACTGGCTAGAATCTGCGCCCTTCGCAGTCTGCCTGTGTGAAAACGGGCAGATATTCAGGCGGATACGATGGCTCACAGGTCGTGGGCCGGGAAACCGGATTGAACTAAGGTGCTGAAATAATGGTAGTTATTCGTCTCTCCCGCGGTGGTTCCAAGAAGCGTCCATTCTATAGTCTGGTCGTAACCGACAGCCGCAATGCCCGTGACGGCCGCTTTATTGAGCGTGTTGGCTTCTTTAACCCGATCGCCCGTGGCGGTGAAGTGCGTCTGCAGATCAATGCTGAGCGCGTTGATCACTGGGTTGCTCAGGGTGCCCAACTGTCTGATCGCGTTAGCGGTCTGGTCAAGGAGTCCCGCAAGCAGAGCGCCTGATGGCCACTGCGACGGAACTCTTGCTTGTGGGCCGCATTGGTGCGGCCCACGGCATAAAGGGATGGGTAAAGCTGAATTCCTTTACCGACCCGCTGGATAACATTCTTCACTATCAGCCATGGACACTTCGTGGGCCTGATGGAGACAGAACGGTCAAGGTGACCGGCAGCCGCATGCAAGGCAAGGGCCTGGTGGTGCAGCTGGAAGGTGAATCTGATCGCACCCGTGCAGAAGCATTGTTCTGCGGCAGGGAAGTTCTGGTACCGGCGAGCGCATTGCCAGTATTGGAAGACGACGAGTTTTACTGGCGTGACCTGATCGGGTTGCGGGTTTGTCATAAGGACGGCCGCGATTTGGGCAAGTTGACCAGCATGATGGAAACCGGCGCCAACGATGTATTGGTGGTACGTGGCGACGGTAGCAGCATCGACACACGCGAGCGGCTTATTCCCTGGCTGCCTGACGACGTGGTGCTGAACGTGGATACCGCCGCCGGTGTGATTACGGTGGATTGGGACACGGAGTTTTAAAGTGACCCTGCAGAAGAAGACCCTGCAGGTCGCAGTGGTGACCCTGTTTCCGGGAATGCTTGAGGCAATCACCGGATACGGAATTACCCGGCGAGCAGTGGAAAGTAACGTGCTGGCGGTGGAAGCGGTGAATCCAAGGGACTTCACCAGCGACAAGCACCGTACCGTGGATGACCGCCCGTTTGGCGGCGGCCCGGGGATGCTGATGAAGGTAGAGCCGCTGGCAAAGGCGATTGGCCACGCTCGCGAGCAGTTACCCGAGGCAAAAGTGATTTATCTGTCGCCTACCGGCAAAAAGCTGGATCAGGTGAAAGTGCAACAACTCGCAGCGCAGCCGCAGCTGATTCTGGTGGCGGGGCGTTACGAGGGAATCGATGAGCGACTGATCGATACCGTCATTGATGAGCAGATATCCATCGGTGACTTTGTATTGAGCGGCGGAGAGTTACCCGCCATGACGTTGATCGACGCGGTGGCCCGCTGTATTCCCGGTGTGCTGGGAGACGAAGCCTCCGCCGAGCAGGATTCTTTCAGCGGTGATAACCGCAACCTGCTTGATTGTCCCCATTACACCCGACCAGAGGTGTTTGAGGAGCAAGCGGTGCCGGCAGTGCTGATGAGCGGGCATCACGAAGAAATACGGCGCTGGCGACTTAAACAGTCACTGGGGCGAACGGCAACATTACGGCCTGATTTGTTTGACGCGCGGCGACGCGAACAGGGATTAAGCCGGGAAGAAGAGAAACTGCTGGCGGAATATCTTCAGGAAATGAAGCACCGCGAGTTTGAATAGCAACAAGACAGCGAATTGAGTAACAGGAGCAAACAGTCATGAGCGGCAAGAAACCTCTGGTTCAGGAAGTTGAACAGGCACAGCTGAAGAGCGACGTGCCGGCGTTTGCTCCGGGTGACACCATCACCGTTCAGGTGAAAGTGAAAGAAGGCACCCGCGAGCGTCTGCAGGCGTTTCAGGGCGTTGTCATCGCGCTGAAAAACCGTGGTCTCAACTCCTCCTTCACCGTGCGCAAAATCTCCCATGGTGTTGGTGTTGAGCGTGTATTCCAGACCCACAGCCCTATCGTTGACAGCATCAAGGTTGACCGTCGCGGTGATGTGCGTCGTGCCAAGCTGTATTTCCTGCGTGACCGCGCAGGTAAGTCGGCTCGCATCAAGGAAAAAGTACGCACTGCCAACTGATCACGGCAGCTGCGTAAATAAAAACGGCCACCTTAAGGTGGCCGTTTTTGTTATCTGAAAAAGCGTCTCTCAGAGAAAGTCCTTGAAGTCAGGGTCGTCCCTGAATTCCACTGCCATTGCCTGTCCTGGCAGATTAATGCGGTCTGAGTGAATCTGCAGATCACTACCATCAAGTACCCCGGTACCGAACTGATAGATCGGTTTGGCTTCGCCACTTAGTACGGATTGCTCGTAGTCTGCCACCGCCGCCGTAGTGGCTTCCCGTTTGCCCTGCCACTGATCGATTGCTGCAGTGCCGTGTTTGCGTTGTAACAGCTCAAGACTGTGCTGCGCGGATAGCACCAACGCGGTGGCATTGTTGCCACCAAACCCCTTCGAGTTGAGAAATGCCGCTGCGGGCTGCTCCAGTTGACGGTGCTGCAGGACGAAGTCCAGATGTTTGCGATGCACGTCTTCGGCGATGCTGGTGGTGCTGGTAATGCCGGGTAGCCAGCCGCTATGAAATGTTCCCAGAGCGGACATCAACTGATCACCGGAGGCACTGGCCAGTGAATGACCAAGATAGGCCTTGACCGCATGAACCGGCCATTGGTCGATACCAAAGGCGCCGCCAATTCGATCCAGTACATCGGACTCTGTGACTCGGTTCTGTGGTGTGCTGGTGCCATGGGCGGAAACAAAACTGTGTCTCTGCAGAGTCTGCTCGCCGATTAATTGGCGGGCCAGGGCGGTGGCTCGGCCGAGGGTCAGGTAGTTACCAATACCGGGTGCGGAAATGGATTTCTTTACCCCGTCCGCATGGACAAATACATCTGGTACGGCGGCGAGAATATCGGCTCCCAACTCAAGCGCCAGAGCATCATCCATAAGCAGGAAAAATTGTGCAGACTCGGCCAGGGTGAAACCGCAGTTGTGGCCAAACGGGCGTACCGCGCGGCGCCAGTCCGGAGTACTTCGCTGGGGGTCCAGTTTGAGCAAATCCTCGTCTTCCGCCAGCGCTCCCATGGCCCGGTAGCCCTCAAAAATTTCCGCCACCAGAGGCGCCTCGGCGGCGCCCACCAGGGCTACTCTGGCGCGGCCGGAGCGGATGTCATGAACGCCAAGGGACAGGTTGTACAAGAAGCTGGCGCAGGCACCAAGCATGCCGCCGGTGCGACCGACGCTGCCCAGCACGTAGGCGTTGATAAAATCTGCTGGCATTTCTCCGAGGCCCAGCGGACATTGTTTGGAGGTAATGCGCTTGCCTTGGTGAGGGTACTTGAGCATCCCTCCCAGTCCATTGTCATCCAGCTGGCTCATGGCGCCGGAGGCGTAAACAGCAATTTGCTCCGGGGGTACGCTGGCTGCGATGGTCTGCCATGGAATACCGGCCATGCCGACGCATTCTGAGGCGCCAAAAATGGTCATCTGCAAGGCTCGTGGGTGGTGCCTTGATGCATATCTGGTGGACGGATCGAAGCCCTGCGGTAGTTGACCCGCTGCCTGCACCCGGGCCTGCTCGCCGGCGGGTAATAGCAGGTCGCCGGCGGGAATGGTCAATTCACTGCGGCTGCGATCCACTGGTTTGACCTGCCAGTGCGGCGGCAGTGGTGTCGGTAGATCCATATTGCGGACGGTAACGGTCATCGGAGCGCTGTTGCTGGCGGCCACATTGACCGGCACACGGCTGCTATCGAACAGGTTGTTATCCAGCCGTCTGACCAGCGTGCCATCAAGCAGTTGTTGCTCGTTCTGGTGGCCGCACAGGGAGCTTAGAGAGCTAAGGGTCTGCTGCCGTTGAGTGTCGCTCAGGACATCGAAGATCAGTCGCTGGAAGCCGTGGTGGCAGGCGCTACGTCCGGCAGGGCTGATGCCGCCGAGTGCGGTGATAACGGGCAGTACAGACAAGGGTGGGCTCCATATGTGACCACGAGGTCACGAATGGTAGCGGGGCGGCCGGCAAAGCACACCCACCAGACCACAGTCTGCCGCAGACAAGTTGAAACCAAATGTGAAGGGCTGCGTGATAACCCGCTCTAGCCCGGTGCTGACTGGTCAACCAGCACTGATAACGCCGCTGCGGGTCAGAGCAGCATAATCCTCTGGGGAAAGTCCAAGTCCCTCTAGCAGAACTTCCCTATTGTGAGCGCCCACTTCCGGTCCTGGCCAGGCTGTGCGGCCCGGAGTGCCTGCCAGTTTGGGTAGAATGGCAGGGATCTTCAGGGGCTTGCCATTGATTTCTACCTGCTCGAACAGGTTACGGGCCTGAAAGTGTGGGTCGGCCAGCATGTCAGCGGCGCTATAGATCGGCCCTGCAGGGACATTGGCCTGCTCCAGCGTGGCCAATACCTCGGCTGAGGAACGGTTGGCGCACCAGTCTGATAGGGCCTGATCGATTTCCTCCTCGTGCTCCACCCGACCGGCATTGCTGGCGAGGCGCGGGTCGCTGGACATATCCGGGCGGCCGGCGGCCTTCATCAGCCGTTGGAAAATCGAGTCGCCATTTCCCCCAATGATGACGTACTTGCCATCGCCGCATAGATAAGTGTTGGTCGGTACGATGCCGGTGACGGTGGAGCCAGAGGGCTCGCGGATCACACCAGCGCCATCGTATTCCGGAATAACACCCTCCAGAAGATTGAATACGGACTCGAACAGGGCCACATCGATAACCTGACCATCGCCACCACGTTCCCGTTCGAACAGCGCCAGCACGATGCCCAGAGCGGCATGGATGCCTGCAACGGTGTCTCCCATGGATAGATTCGGCCGCACCGGCCGGCCACCGGGGAAACCGTTGACGTAGCGGAATCCACCAATGCCTTCGCAGACAGAGGCATAACCAGGCTTGGGCGAATAGGGGCCGGTCTGGCCGTAGCCGGAAATACGCGCATACACCAGCTTCGGGTGGCTGCTGGAAAAATCATCCGGTCCCAACTGCCAGTTTTCCATGGTGCCGGGTTTGAAGTTTTCAATGACCACATCAGCGCTACCGATCAGCTTGCGCACAAGTTCAATACCGGCGGGCTGCTTCAGGTCGATGGTGACGCACTTTTTATTGCGGCCGAGGCTGCGCCACCAGAAGGACGTGCCGTTTTCATCCAGCTTGCGCCAGCCGCGGATCGGGTCGCCGCCAGGAGGCTCCACTTTGATTACTTCAGCACCGAAGTAGGCCAGCAGAGTGCCGGTAAAGGGGCCTGCCAGTAGCTGACCGAGTTCTATCACGCGAATGCCGGCAAGTGGCAGGCGGGGGGTGGGGGCGTCAGTCATCAGGGTCTCCAGCAGGCAAGGAAAGCGGATTGTATACAATCAACATTGGCCCGTCCTGCCTGTTTTTACTATACCGTCCAGTTGGTATAGTATCCGCCTACGAAAATATACTCAGGAGCCCGCCATGGGGCAGCCATCAACCCGGGACACCATTCTTGATGCAGCTCAGCGCATTGCTGCCGAGCGAGGTGCCGGGCGAATCACGCTAGACGAGGTAGCCAAAGAGAGTGGCCTGAGCAAAGGCGGCCTTTTGTATCACTTTGCCGGTAAGGAAGCGCTTATTAAGGCCATGCTGGAGCGGCTTATCGAGCGTAGTAGTGTGGTCCGCGAGGAGCATGCCAGCAGTCTGGTTGGCAAGCCGCATGCGACCTTGCGAGCAATGCTGGCGACCCGCAATCGCGACGATGTGCTTGACCCCCATGTGGCCATGGCGATTCTTGCCGCTGCGGCCGAGCAGCCCACCTTGCTGGATCCGTTACGTCAGCACATTGCTCATATGCGCGAGCAGATCATCGCGGAGTCCGGCGACCATCCAGCCTTCTGGTTGTTGTGGGCGGCGGCGGATGGCCTGTTATTTCAACAGTTGCTTGGCGTTGAGCCGTACTTGCCAGAGCAGCGCGATGCCATGCATCAACAACTGCAATTGCTTGCCGAGGGCATGCTGAAATGAACAAGACCCAGAGTTTTCTTACTTCCATGCGGCAGCATCACGATCGCTTGCCCCGGCTGGTGCAGATTGCGGGTTGGGTGCTATTGGCCCTGCTAATCGTTCTATTGGCTCGTTGTGGTAGTCATAGCGATGAACAGCCGGTTGAATCACTGCGCCCGGTAAAGTTGTATCAGGTTGGAGAAAGCAACCTGCTGGCAGTGCGTCATTTTGTTGGCAGGGTAGATGCGGTAAGTACGGTTGATCTTTCCTTTCAGGTGGGAGGCCGCATTACCGAGCTGCCGGTTCAGCAAGGCACCATACAGCGAGCGGGTTCCCTGATTGCGGCGCTTGATCCGGCGGATTATCAATTGGCGGTTCGCGAAGCCGAGTTGCAACTGGATCAGGCCAACAGGGATCTGGAGCGAGCACGGTCATTGTTCGAGCGCGGCAGTGTCTCTCAGGCCAGCCTTGATCAAGCGCAGACAGCGCACAACCTGCGCAGGGTGGCATTAGATACCGCCCGCCGCAATCTTGCCTATACTCGTATTACTGCGCCATTTGATGCGTTGGTAACACGTCGTCTGGTTGACCCCTTTACCAATGTAAGGCCGAACATGGAGATTGTTCGGGTGCAAAACGTGGAAGAGTTTCGGGTTCATATAAGTGTCCCGGAAAATCTGATGGGTGGTCTGGATCAGACTGACTCAATCAGTGCAGAGGCCGTGTTCCAAAGCAGGCCGGATAAGCCTGTAGCGCTGACCTACCGTGAACATGAAACCGAGCCGGACGCCGTGGCGCAAACCTACCGTGTAACTTTCGGTATGCCACGGGATGAAGAGTTTAATGTGCTGCCAGGGATGACGGTCACTGTGCGTTTGCGCGCGGCCATTCCTGATGAGGTTGCCTTTTTCGCTGTTCCTCCTTCTGCAATAGATAGCGACGAGCAGGGCGATTTCCGCGTTTGGGTGTATCAGCCAGAAAGTGGCAGCGTCACACCACGCCCAGTGAAGATGCTTGGCTTGAATGAAGAAGGTCAGGCTTTGGTGGGCGGCCTGGCAGGCAATGAAGAGATTGTCAGCGCTGGCTTGCATCTTCTTCATGACGGCATGCGTGTTCTGCCGTTTGAAGGCTTCTGAGGAGATGTCGGTGGATATTGCGCGCGCCTCCATAGATCGCCCGATCAACACTTGGCTAATTATTCTGGCCTGTCTTTTAGGGGGCTGGTGGGGCATTAACGGCATCGGCCGTCTGGAAGACCCGGCGTTTGCTATCAAGATGGCACTTGTGATTACGCCATATCCCGGTGCCTCAGCGGCGGAGGTCGAAGCAGAAATCACTGAGCCACTGGAGTCTGCAATCCAGCAGTTACCACAGTTGAAAAGACTGACTTCCCGATCCCGTCCCGGTGAGTCGATCATCAAGGTAGAAATCAAGAATACCTATGATGGCCATGCTCTACCGCAGGTGTGGGATGAACTGCGGCGCAAGGTCAGTGATGCGCAAAGAAGTCTGCCCCCTGCCGCCATGCAGTCTATGGTGCAGGATGACTACGGCGATGTATTTGGAATTTTCTATGCCGTCACAGCGCCAGAGTTTAGTGACGCTGAAATTCGTGAGCTATCCAGATTCTTGCGTCGAGAATTACTTACGGTGCCGAATGTTTCCAAGGTGACTACTTCCGGTGAGCCCGAAGAAGTCATCTACGTGGAAATTTCCGAGGAGCGTTTGGTTAGTCTTGGTCTACCGCTGGAAGTGGTGCTGAATAGTCTGCAAACCGAGAATCGGGTGCAGGATGGCGGTGCCATTACCGTGGATGGGCGTCGTCTGAGAATTTCCGCCCGTCCTGGCTTTGATTCTGTGGCCAGTATTGAATCGCTACGTATCGGCCGTCCAGGCACTACCGAACAGATCAGTTTGGTGGATGTGGCGACGGTTCAGCGTGGCACTACAGATACGCCAGACAACCTGATAATGCACAATGGGCTACCGGCATTTACTCTGGCCGTGGCCGGTCTTCAGGAGGCAAATATTGTTGAGGTGGGCAATGCGGTTAGCGCCCACCTGGAAAAGCTTAAACATAATGTGCCGATTGGTGTAACTATCGAGCCAATCTATGAACAGCATGTGGTGGTGGATAGAGCCATTAACAGCTTTCTGGTCAGTCTGGCGCAGTCTGTAGTTATCGTTATTTCAGTGTTATGCCTCACTATGGGTTGGCGCGTGGGCATGGTGGTGGGGGCCACTTTGCTACTAACAGTGCTAGGCACCGTATTTTTCATGCGCATATTTGGTATTGAGATGGAGAGAATATCTCTGGGTGCGCTGATTATTGCCATGGGCATGTTGGTGGACAATGCCATCGTTATTGCTGAGGGAATGCTGATTGGTATTCAGCGCGGGCAGTTGGCCCGGGACTCGGCCAGTGATGCCAGTGCCCGTACTCAGATTCCGCTGCTTGGCGCGACCGTCATCGGCATTATGGCATTTTCCGGGATCGGTCTGTCTTCGGATGTTACCGGGGAGTTTCTGTTTTCATTATTTGCGGTGATTACTATTTCACTGCTGCTTTCCTGGCTGTTGGCGATTACCGTAACGCCACTGATGGGGCACTATCTTTTCGATGGCCATCAGTACAACGAAGGGGAAGATCCTTACGCCCACTCAATCTATGTCAAGTATCGCAACGTGCTGGTGGAAATTCTACGTAACCGTGGCCGCACTCTTATGGTTCTGGTGCTAATCACGGTGCTGTCGGTGGTGGGTTTTGGTTTTCTTCGCCATGCGTTTTTCCCTCCCTCCAACACACCAATGTTTTACCTGAACGTAATGTTGCGGCAGGGCTCGGATATCCAGCTCACCGCTGAGCGATTGCGCGACATGGAAAACTATTTACAGAAGTATGAACAGATAGAAGCGGTCACTGGCTTCGTTGGTCAGGGCGGTAGTCGCTTTATGCTCACCTATGAGCCCGAGCTGCCGAACCCGGCCTATGGGCAACTGATTATCAGGGTGTCCAAGCGCGATCTGATCGATGACTTGATAGCAGATTTGCGTAGCGAGTTGCCAAAGCATTTCCCGGATGTGGAGATCTATCCGCAGCGACTGATGTTCGGACCGGGTGGTGGTGCCAAAGTTGAGGCGCGTTTTAAGGGGTCTGATCCGGCGCTGTTGCGCAGTCTGGGTGAGCAGGCCAGGCAGGTATTTGCGCAAAGTGGTGTGGTACATGATGTTCGTACAGATTGGCGTCAGCAGGAAATGGTTATCGTCCCACACTATGACGAAGAGCGAGGTCGCATAGCGGGCGTCGGTCGTAGTGATGTGGCAACAGCTTCGTTATTTGCTTCCACCGGAGTGCGGGCCGGGGTCTATCGAGAGAGTGATAGTCAGATTCCGATTATTGTCCGGCCGCCGGAGCAGGAGCGCAGCAGCGTCAGTCGGTTGGCAGACCGGTTGATGTGGAGCAGTGCGGAGCAGGCCTATGTGCCGGTTAGTCAGGTAGTCAGCGGCTTCGGTGTGGAGACCGAAGAGTCCTTGATCCACCGCCGCGATAGGCTACGGGCGTTGAAGGTTCAGGCCGACCCCGTGGGGGATCTGACCGCTGATCAGGCCCTGCGAGCTCTGCGCAAGGATGTTGAAGCAATCAGTCTTCCGGATGGCTATGTGCTGGAGTGGGGCGGTGAGTATGAGGGCGCGCGGGAGGCGCAACAGGCGCTGGCAACCCAGGTTCCATTGGGGTTTCTGATAATGCTGGTGATCTCCATACTGCTGTTTAGCAAAGTTCGCCAGACCATGGTGATCTGGCTGGTGGTGCCCATGTCAATCTGCGGCGTCACGGCGGGGCTGTTGATTACTGGTCAACCTTTTACCTTTATGGCACTACTTGGCTTCCTGAGTCTATCCGGGATGCTGATGAAAAATGCCATCGTTCTGGTGGATGAAATCGAGGCTCAGGAGCGAGATGGAAAACCACAGCCAGAGGCATTGATTGATGCCAGCGTTAGTCGTCTGCGGCCGGTTTTTCTGGCCGCACTGACTACGATTCTTGGCATGATCCCGCTGATCTCTGATGCTTTCTTTGCCAGCATGGCAATTACCATCATGGCGGGCCTTGCCTTTGCAACAGTGCTGACCATGGCCGCAGTGCCGGTTTTGTATGCACTACTTTTCAGAATCAGGGTTGCCCGGTAGAGGGCGGCCCTGATCATCAGCTGGTATTGATTTTTGTGGCTCAATCCATGGCCGCACCACATGGCTGGGCGGGTTTTTCACTTGCCAGTGGAAGTCTGCTGGTCCGCCCTCGCCAACCCAGTCTGGCAGCCACAGGGTATTGTCCATGGAGCCATAACGAAGTGCCGCAATATCTATGTTGCGGCTTTCTGCAAGCCGAACCATTTCCGCCAGTATCTGGCCGTGGCGCACATCGCCAGGGTCTTCAACCGTTTCAATAATGGCATCCCTTATCAGACCATTCAGAGTTTCCCGTGGCAGCCCTGTGAATCGCATTCTGTCCATATCCGCAATAAACGCATCAGCCAATTCGGCAGCATTGGTAATGCGGCCCTGATCGCGCAGTTTGCTGAGTACCTTGCTGGCGACCCGGTCATAGGCATGCAATTTACTTTCGCTTTGTGAGTCCTTGTCGGCAAGCAGGATAATAGCTTCGCCAAGAGTTTCGACGTCAGAAAAGTCCAGCTTTGGCATTGCTCCCAGAAGGTCAATGACATAGTGAGGCAAACCACTGCTGGTAAAGCCGAAGCGTGGCGTGGCACCGGGAAAGCGCTCATGGGGTAAGGTCGCAGCGTGATCATCCCGATACAACATGGACAGACTCATGCCGTCCAGAAAGGAATCGAAAAGACCATTCTCAACAACGGGCATATGATTGGCAAAAAACATTTCCCAGCCACGATTGGAGTCCATATGTACCCAGTCTCCCGGCAACCGGGTTGCTGCCATGCGCTGCTCAAATTCGCTCATTTCCCCATCGACCACGCCACGGTCCTTATCCTGTTTGAACACGCTGTCAAAAGTGACTCGTGCTCCATCCAGGTTGTGGAAGTCAAAGCTCAGTTCAATGCGTGGCTCGCGCAGGAACATAAGAAAATAGCGCAGTGTACGCATGCCATCGATAGCAAAGCGGCTTGGCACCATGATGCCTTGCTCATAGAAATGTACGGTGAACTGTTGGTTGAAGAATGTGGGTAGATACAAATACCAGACGCGCGTGCGTATCAGCAGGCTGGCCCGAATTGGACCATCTTTGACCGCGATAGGTACGGCGCGGATATTTTTGCCGCCTTCCAGGCTCATGCGTACGTTCTGGTTAAGGATGCCTGTGCTGATGTTGAGATAAACGCTGTCGAATACGTTAACGCTGTGGTGAGCCCCGACCTTGCTGGCAATATGTTCAATTTCGATAAGGTTCTTCGGGTTATAGCTCATTTCCATGACTGTTGTGTCGAGCCGGCCACTGTCCAGGTCCGCCTGCACATAGTCCGCCTCAGAGCGCTCCGGGTTGTCCAGCATCAGGTAGACATAGCGTGGATTATTACGCGGTGAATCAAGTCTAATTTCATGTAATACACGGCCCTCGACCCGTCCATGCTGGTTCGGATCGTAGGTGAGCTGTCCGCCGTCGCGAAACATAAATACCAGCTCATCAAAATCATCAAAGGTGTTTGGCTCGCCTTCCGCGGGAGCCTTGTTGGCACCCTCAATCCAGATCAGTCCGGTACGATCAAATTCGTCAATCTGGAATGGGATAGGAATCAGCTTATCACCGCGTACCGCCATCAGAGATAGTCGTCGTATGGGGGTGCCACGCACCGCCGGTAGCTCGTGGCCGCGCATGGTCATTGGGTAAAGATAGGTGAAGTGAGTGGTGTCCAGACTGATCACTGCCCGGTGCAACTGCTCGGCAGTGATGTTGCGCAGGCCGCCAGGGTAGCGGGTCAGGGCGCTTGGGTCGTTGCGGTAAAACTCCATGAAGGTGTCAAAAAAGCGGTCCGCCAGCGGGACTATAGGTTCCGGCTTCTGTTCTGCCCTGCCAGTGGTACACAGGCAGGCGAGCAGACACAGACACGCTGCACTCCATAACCGCATTTTTGTTATTCTCCCTGCCTTGATTGTCTGTTCATCCAGGCCCATAGCAGACTTGGAGAACAAAGGATGACTGAGTGTACATGAGCGGTGAGCGCAGCATAGACCCCAGCGCCGGTGATGTTCGGGCGCAATTGCAGGCGGAGCTGCGCCAGCTATTGCCTGAGGCGACGCTGCGCCGGCAGGCTCCGCCGCTAATCCCAGAATTGCCGCTATGGCTGCTGGCGGATATCCAAGCCGGCCAGAGGCTGGAAGCCAGTGTTGCCGGGGCATTGATGGAAACACCTCCCTACTGGAGTTTTTGCTGGGCCAGTGGACAGGTATTGGCCCGCTGGTTGCTCGATCATGCTGATCAGGTTAGGGGTCGTACGGTGGTGGATGTGGGGCCCGGTTCCGGGGTGGTGGCCTTGGCTGCAGCTTTGGCAGGCGCCGGTCGGGTGATTGCCTGCGATATTGATCCGCAAGCATTGCTGGCGGTGACCATGAATGCTCGGGCACTGTCTTTAGCTGTTGAGCTTAGTGACGACCTGCATGCCTGTCTGCCCCAGGCAGATCTGGTGACGGCGGCGGATATTCTCTATGACCGGGACAACCTGCCGATGCTGAAAGTATTGCAGGTGGCGCCTTGGGTGTTACTGGCCGACTCCCGGGTGCGCAACCTGTCGTCTCCGGGCTACCAGCAGGTCAGCAGGTTCAGCGCAGTAACATGGCCGGATCTGGGGGAGTCCAGCCAGTTCAATCAGGTTACTGTGTATCAATCTCGACTTTCCTGACTTGCAGGTTGAACCGATGGCTACAGTGCTAGTCGAACTGCTCGTTCCGCTTTTTGATAAGGAGATATGCTGATCATGAAGTCACAACGTCATGCTGCAATTCTGTTGGCAGCGGTCTGGCTGCTGTTTCAAGCAGCTGCTGCCTCTGCGGCCCTGCCTGGCGCGCTAGCGACCGGGGAGCCGCTGCCTTCTTTGGCGCCGATGCTTGACCGGGCCATTCCAGCAGTGGTGAATATCGCCACCCATGGACGGGTCAGGGCTCAGAATCCACTAATGGAAGATCCTTTCTTTCGGCGCTTTTTTAATATGCCGGATGTCCCGCAGGAACGTCGCACCGCCAGCGCAGGCTCGGGGGTGATTGTTGATGCGAAGCAGGGCTATGTCCTGACTAATGCCCATGTTGTGCGTAATGCGGAGCAGATAGAGATTACTCTGATTGATGGTCGAACTCTGGAAGCGGAACTTGTAGGAACTGACACCGAGGTTGATCTGGCGGTGCTAAAGGTGCCGGCCGAAGATCTGGTGCAGATGCAGATTGCCGACTCTTCGACTCTGCGGGTGGGAGACTTTGTGGTCGCCATCGGCAATCCGTTTAGCCTTGGTCATACGGTGACCTCGGGTATTGTCTCCGCGTTGGGCCGTACAGGTCTGCGTATAGATGGTTATGAAAATTACATCCAGACTGATGCTTCCATTAACCCGGGTAATTCCGGTGGCGCATTGGTCAACCTGCGTGGGGAGCTGGTGGGTATCAATACCGCAATTATTGCCCCGGCTGGGGGCAATGTGGGTATCGGCTTTGCCATTCCCACGGAGATGGTGTCGATTATTATGGCCCAGCTGATTGAGCACGGTGAGGTACGTCGCGGGTCGCTCGGCGTTAATATTCAGGATCTTACTGCGGAGCTCGCTGAGGCCTTCGGCGTTAGCAAGGACCAGCATGGTGTGGTGATTACCCAGATCGTTGAAGACAGCACCGCCGAGAAGGCAGGTCTCAAGGCCGGGGATGTGGTGGTGGAGGTAGATGGTCGTCCGGTGCGCCGGGTGGCGGACCTGCGTAACAAGGTGGGCATGTCACCAGTGGGCGATCGTATCACTCTGACGGTGGTGCGAGATGGCAAGAAACGAGACATCACCGCGGTGATTCGCGAGACCAAACTTACCACTGCGGACGGCGGATCGCTGTCGGTCTATTTAAAGGGTGCCAGTGTCCGTGACTTGCGCAGCGGCGAGCTTGGTCATGCCGATAAGGGCGTGCTGGTGGAGTCTGTTGAGCGTGGCAGTGCGGCGGCTCGGGCAGGGTTGCGGCCCGGTGATGTGATCATCAATGCTAACCGTAAAGATATTGCCAACATGGAACAGATGCGCGCCGCTATTCCGGACAAGGAGGCAGCTATTTTACTGCGTTTGAATCGGAACGGAGGCATGTTCTTCGTGGTGATTCGGTGACTTGATACACGGGCCCGCTGGCAGTTTATCCAGCGGGCCCGTGCAGTTTTTTGCAGGCGTGTTCAGGCCGCCGGTTTTCCAAGAATCAGATCAGAAGCCTTTTCCGCAATCATCACGGTGGGTGCGTTGGTGTTTCCGCCGATCAGAGTCGGCATAATGGACGCGTCCACCACGCGCAAGCCTTCCAGCCCGTGCACCCGCATACTGTCTGGTGCAACTACGGCCATGTCATCCACGCCCATCTTGCAACTGCCCACCGGGTGATAAATGTTGTCGCACTTGGCGCGCAGGAATGCGCGAATTTCCTCGTCGCTCTGCAGGGCTGCGCTGGGGAAGATTTCTTCCCCACGCCATGGCTCCAGTGATGCTTGGGAAAGTATGTTGCGCACATGCTTGATGCCGCGAACCATGCCCTCCATATCGTCCGGGTGGCCGAGCAGGTTGGGGTCAATCAGCGCATCTGCCATGGGGTCCGCGCTTTGCAAGGTAATGCTGCCGCGTGCTTTGGGGCGCAGAATGCACACATGGGCGGAGTAGCCGAATCCGAAACTAAAGCCCAGATTGAGGCCGTGGTTATCCAGCAGTGCGGCGGTCAGGTGTAACTGTAGATCAGGAATTTCTTCCTCAGGGCTGGATTTGATAAAGCCGCCGGATTCCGCAACATTGGAAGTCAGGCTGCCCTGTCTCTTGGTCAGAAAATCGAACACACCCTTGATCGCCGCTGGCAGGCCTATGGGGCCAAGACTGAGGGTATCGCTGCGCTTTGAGCGAGTCACTACCAGTGCATCTGGGTGGTCCTGCAGGTTTTTACCAACGCCGGGCAGTTCATGTATCTGCTTGATGCCGTGCGGCTCAAGGTCTGCTTTGGCCCCTACGCCCGAAAGTAGCAGCAGCTGGGGGGAGTTGATTGCACCTCCTGAAAGAATGGTTTCCGCTGCCTCAACTCGCACGGTCTTACGCCCCTGACGATACTCAACACCGATAGCCCGCTTGCCATCAAACAGCACGCGGGTAGCGCGGGCATTAGTAATAACCGTCAGGTTGGGGCGGCCCATTACCGGGTGCAGATAGCCGGCCGCGACACTCCAGCGCTCACCATTTTTCTGGTTGACCTGGAACAGGCCGACACCCTCCTGAATATCGTTATTCAGTTCTTTCGACTTTGGGAATCCTGCCTCACCAGCCGCTTCGATAAAGGCAGCGCTCACCGGGTGATGAAAGCGCAGGTCGGCAATATTGAGCGGGCCATCAACGCCGTGAAAAGTATCTGCGCCACGCTCGTTATTCTCTGCGCGGCGGAACAGTGGCAACACCTCATCCCAGCTCCAGCCAGTGTTACCCAATGACGCCCAGTGATCATAGTCCCAGGGATGGCCACGGGTGTAGCACATGGCGTTGACTGCACTGGAGCCGCCCAGCGTCTTACCACGGGGCACGTATACTTGACGGTTGTTTAACGCTTTCTGTGGTACTGAGTTATAGCGCCAGTTGCGCTTTTTGGAGCGCATCAGGGCTATGATGCCAGCGGGCATACGCACCAGCAGACTATTGTCATCAGGGCCGGCTTCCAGCAGGCATACTCGGGTAGCGGGATTAGCTGAAAGACGGTTGGCTAGTACGCAGCCGGCGGAGCCGCCACCAACGATCAAATAGTCATATTGCATGTCAGGGTTCCGATACATCAGGAGTCAGGTGGTGCATTGTAGGCAAATTAAGGGGTAATTCAGAAGGGTTTCCTCACAATCAACGATGAGACGTCGCTCAATGACAAGATTACTGCTACTGATCACGGCCATTTTTACCCAGCCGGCATTGGCTCGCTGGGAGGCGTCGCCCATTGAAGGGTGGCAGGAGATCCGTTTTCAGGGGCAAACCCGCTACAGCCAGCAGCCAGACTGCGTTTTGGCACAGGCCCAGAGTAGCGCTTCGGGGCTAATTCAAGCGGTCGAGTCGACCCTGAAGCAGCGACCTTTGCTGAGCTGGAGTTGGCAGGCAGATCAACCACTGACACCGCGGCCAAAGGCAGGGGAGAAAGACAAGGCCGGGGATGATTATCTGGCCCGGGTATACGTGATCAAGGAGGGTTTCTTTCCGTGGCAGACCAAGGCGATTAATTATGTCTGGTCGCGCCAGCACCCGGTTGGCAGCCACTGGCCGAACCCCTTTGTCAGTAACGCCATTATGGTGGTGGTTCAGACTGGCGACGAGGGGTTGGGTCAATGGCAGTCTTTTCAGCGGGACGTGGCTGCAGACTTTCGCCGTTACCACGATATGGAAGTGGAGAAAGTCGACGCAGTGGCGGTGATGACCGACTCTGATAATAGTGCCGGTCAGGCCACTGCTTGCTACCGGCTACCACAATTTCGTTGAGTGCGGTTGTGCCGGTCATGGAATTGCTGTTTATTATTTGCCCAATCCGATGTGATTGAGGGTGTTATATGGATCGCATTTTGCGTCTGGATATCACTGGCAAGCCGGTTCAATGGCTTGATTGGCAGTCGGCTGCGGTGTTGTATGCTCGTGGCATGGTGACCTGGACTTTGGGTGAGGTGGTCTATCAGTTACAAGGTGGCTTGTGCCGTGCCACCGGGCAGCGTTCATCATTAAAGTTGCATTCAATCGTGGCCTGCAATGGCCGGCCCAACCCCCATCCTCGTAGTCATCCCCCTTTGACCAACCGTGCCCTGTTTCGCAGAGAGCAGCATGTCTGTATGTATTGCGGTAACCGCTTTAGTGACCATGATCTGACCCGCGACCATATTATTCCGGTGTCCAGAGGTGGGCGTGATAGCTGGCTGAATGTGGTGGCGGCGTGCCGGCGCTGTAATCAGCACAAAGGCAATCGGCGGCCAGAGGAGTGCAATATGGAATTATTGGCGCTGCCCTATGTGCCAAACATGGCCGAGTATTTGGCGTTGATAAATAGTGCGCGGATTCGTGGCGATCAGATGGAGTTTCTACGCGGACAGTTCTCGCGTAACAGCCGCTGGCTGTGACTTTTCAAACCGGACGGTGAAAGATTCTAGCTGCGCGAAAATACCACCAGATGTTTGGCCGCTATCTGTACCCGGCATTCACGGCCCACTGCCAGATCCACATGGCTGCCAGTCAGGCAGGTGAGGTGTTCACCGTTAGCCAGACCAAGCCGATAAAGAATATTGGCGCCGGTGAAGGTGCGCTCTAAAACCCGGGTGGCAATGGGGCCGTCAACATCCGGTACGATATCTTCCGGACGCAACAGAACGTCTACATCTGCTCCTGCTGGCAATGACAGAGGCTGGTCTGAGGCCAGCTGGCCAACAACCGTTGAGACCTCGCTACCGGCGATCACTTTACCTTCAAGAAAAGCACCCTGACCGGCAAATTCGGCGACAAAGCGATTCCCGGGGGAGTGGTAGATACGATAGGGCGAGTCCCACTGCACCAGCTCGCCGGCCCGCAGGATGGCAATATGGCTTGCCATGGCAAAGGCCTCTTCCTGATCGTGCGTGACCATCACTGCGGTGATGCCTTCCAGTTTCAGAATGCCTAGTAGCTCGCGGTTAAGCTGCCGGCGCAAATCCAGGTCAAGACTGGCGAAGGGCTCGTCCAGCAGCATCAGGCGGGGCCGTGGAGCTAATGCTCGGGCCAGTGCTACGCGCTGTTGTTGCCCACCTGATAACTCGTGGGGGAAACGTCCACCAAGATCATCCAGGCGGACCATGGCGAGGCATTCGCGTACCCGCTGTTGGCGCTCATGGGATGACAGCTTGCGCAGTGCGAAGGCCACGTTGTCGGCAACGCTAAGATGCGGGAACAGCGCGTGTTCCTGAAACACCATGCCCAGACCGCGCTTCTCTGGTGCCAGAGTCCGCCCGGGCCTGGATGCTTCCTGACCGGCAATCATGATGCGCCCATCGGTCAGTGGTTCAAGACCAGCAATGGCTCGCAGGGTGGTGGTTTTGCCGCAGCCGGATGGTCCCAGCAGACAGGCGATCTGTCCCGAATCCAGTGAGAAACTGATGTCCCTCACCACCTGCTCGTTATCGTAACGGCAGGCGATGTGATCCAGTGTCAGCAGCGCAGTTGTCATTGGTTCAGGAGAAACTCAAGCAGAGCCTTTTGCGCATGCAGTCGGTTCTCGGCTTCATCCCAGACTACTGCACGTGGGTCGTCCATAAGTTCGTGGCTCACCTCTTCTCCGCGGTGCGCCGGCAGGCAGTGCATGAACAAGGCATCTTTGCATGCGCGGTCCATCAGGGCTGTATTGACCTGATAATCAGCGAACGCACTTTCCCGTGCGGCCTGCTCTTCCTCCTGCCCCATAGAGGCCCAGACATCGGTGACCAACAGATGCGCGCCTTCAGCGGCTTTGCCGGGATCGCGCTCGATGATCACGCGGCCACGCTCGCGCTCAACCAGGTCAGCACGCGGCTCAAAGCCCTCCGGGCAGCTGACCACCAGCTCAAAATCAAACTGGCGGGCGGCATTGATATAGCTATTGCACATGTTGTTGCCATCGCCGATCCAGGCAACACGCTTGCCCTGAATGCTGCCGCGATGCTCTACAAAGGTTTGTACATCGGCGAGCAGTTGGCAGGGATGAAAATCATCCGTTAGGGCATTGATTACCGGCACTGCCGAGTGGGCAGCAAAAGTTTCCACGGTCTGATGAGCAAATGTGCGGATCATGACAGCGTCCACCATCCGTGAAAGAACCCGGGCGGCATCTTCGATCGGCTCGCCACGGCCAAGCTGAGTATCTCGCGGTGACAGGAATATGCTGTCGCCACCAAATTGGGTCATAGCCACTTCAAAAGACACGCGGGTGCGAGTCGAGGACTTTTCAAAAATCATGCCCAGCGTTTTACCGCGAAAAATATCGTGGCGCTCGCCCCGCTTCTGCATGCCCTTCAGTTCAATGGCACGGGAAATCAGCGTGTTCAGCTCGGCCGGAGTCAGATCCAGCAAAGTTAGAAAGTGGCGCACGCTCATGCGGCCTCCTGTTGGTTAACAAATGCGCGGACGGAATCATTGAGGCGTGATACCAGTTCGTCAATTTCCGCTTCGCTGATAATCAAGGGAGGCACCAGGCGGACCACACTACCTGCAGTGACATTGATCAGCAGGCCGCGCTCACGGGCCAGCGCGACTAGCTCTGGACAGTCGCGATCAAACTGGATGCCTGTCATAAGGCCCAGGCCACGCACCTCCCGGACCATGTCCAGGTCAGCAAACTGTTTGCGTAGTGCACCACGCAGGTATTCACCGCGGGACTGGACTTGGGCAATGACACCATTACCCAGAGTGTCGACCACGGCGCAACCGACAGCGCAGCCGAGCGGGTTGCCGCCATAGGTGCTGCCATGGCTGCCTGGGCCAAAAAGGGCTGCGGCCTTTCCCTGCGTGAGGCATGCACCAATCGGGAAGCCATTTCCCAGACCTTTCGCAGTGGTTACTACATCGGGCAGCACAGCCATTTGTTGATAGGCAAAGTAACTGCCGGTGCGGCCGTTGCCGGTCTGAATTTCATCGAGCATCAGCAGCCAGTCATGCTGATCGCAAATTTGCCGTAGCTCTTGCAGGTAATTCGTGGTCGGCACATGAATGCCTCCTTCGCCCTGCACCGGTTCGACCAGCACGGCAGCAATCTGCCGGTTGCTTGCAGCAACCTTGCGTACCGTATCAAGGTCATTGAATGGTACCCGGATAAAACCCTGTACCAGCGGTTCAAAACCAGCCTGCGCTTTACGGTTGCCGGTGGCGGTCAGCGTCGCCATGGTGCGGCCATGGAAAGCGTTTTCCATAACGATGATGTATGGCACTTCAATGTTTTTGCTGTGGCCGTGTAAACGGGCCAGTTTGATGGCCGCTTCATTCGCTTCAGCACCGGAATTGGAGAAGAAAACCTTTTCCATACCTGCCGCTTGGCAAAGCTTTTCTGCCAGCGCTTCCTGACGTTCGACTCGGTAAAGGTTCGATGTGTGCACCAGGGTGGCGGCTTGCTGGGAGATCGCTGCGGTGATCGCCGGGTGGCAGTGGCCCAGATTGCAAACCGCAATGCCCGCGACTGCGTCGAGCCAGCGATTGCCTGCGTCGTCAAATAACCAGCAGCCCTCGCCACGGTGGAACATCACTGGCTGGCGAGCGTAGGTAGGCATCAGGTACTGATCGGGTGTTTTCGTCGTATCACTCATCACCGGCTCCGGGACGACTCCGTCCTGAAACGAAAAACGGCAGCCAGAGCTGCCGGGGGAGGACGGATGATAGCTTCCTGATTTCGGGGCTGCAATGCCCGCCAACTCTGCCCTGCGCCGGTAATCGCGGTGCTGGGGGAGTGTCAGGAAAGATTTTACTGAATACAAATGAGAATGGTTTGCATTAAGATTGTCGATTGATTAGGATGCCCGCCAATCAATCGCGGGTTCTGGCTGCCGCCCATCCGGCGCGGCTCGCCGAATCTGGTCATCATATGGGGAGTAAAAAGCATGAATAGGGTGGTTACTGAGGGTTCTGTTTTTTCGGCCCGCCGAGCATTGATGGTGGCGGCTGTGGCGCTGTCCTGCGCTGCCACGGCCCCGGCATTGGCGGAGGATGAGGTAGGGGGCGCTCGCCTGCCGGAAGTGATAGTAACCGGGGCAACCGAGCAACAGGCGGCGCGCCAGCCGGGGGCCGTTGCTCAGATAAGCCGAGAGGAAATGGACAAAACCCAGCCCAAGTCCACGGAAGAGGCCCTGCGCAGTGTGCCGGGTGTGTACATCAAGCAGGAAGAAGAGACCGCAGTGGTAGTTAACATCGGTGTTCGCGGCCTCAGCTCAGCTGACTACAAAACATTGGTACTGGAAGACGGTGTACCTGTGGCGCCGGGCCTGTTCGTCGGTAACGGCCGTTACTACAACCCTCGCATCCAGCGCATCGACAACATCGAAGTGCTCAAGGGGGCTTCATCGCTGCGTTATGGCCCGAGCACCATTGGTGGTGTGATCAACTATCGCACCAAGCAGCCAGCGGATGGGGTGGTGTTGGAAAGCAGTGTGGGATCGTGGGACACATACAAGAATATGGTGGAGCTGGGAGGCACTGCCCCCTCCGGTGATGGCATATTCGGTGCTGTGCTAAGTACGGCTAAAAGTGATGGCTTTATGGGTAAGGGCTATGACATGTCCGATGCGATGATCAAAGCCGGCAGTGCAATAGGTGAGGATCAATGGGTCGGCGTCAAGTTCAGCCATTATGAGAACGACGCCAATATTTCCTACCGGGGTCTGTTCCTTGATGATTACAAAGCAGGCAAAACCTACAACCCGGCCCCGGATGATTGGTTCCTTACTGGCCGTACGTCATTCGATCTGAACCATGCATGGGATGTCAGTGCCACGGTAAGGGTTAACACTCTGCTCTACTGGAGCGAGATGTACCGGGACTACTGGCGCTATGCCACGGATAACCCTGCCTCGGTCAGTGCCGGCCGCTGGGTGTATACCAATAACCTGAATGGCAATAACCGTGCATTTGAGCGCAAGGGGGCCGAAACCCGTATAACCGTGCTGAATCAAATGTTTGGGATAAACGGCGAGGCAGAAGTGGGCCTTCGCTACATGGTCGAGACCATGCATGACCAGACCATCGGTGCTACTCGTGCCACGCCTCGTACCGGGACAATTAACCGTGATCGGGTTGATTCGGCAGATAGCTACGCAATTTTTGCCCAAAACCGTTTCGATATGTCGGATCGCCTGTCCGTAACTCCGGGGGTGCGGGTGGAGCACTACCAGCAGTCTCGCAAGGATCTGCGAGTGCCGGACAGTGCCAGTACCTCGAATACGGAAGTGATCCCCGGTTTGGGCGCTACATTCCAGATGAATTCATCTGTGCAGCTGTTTGGCGGCGTATACAAGGCTTTCGCTCCGGCGCTCAATGGCGATGCCTTGGATGGTCTACAGGATCAGGATCTGGAAGCAGAGCGTTCCATCAATGTGGAAGTGGGCCTGCGTGGTCGCGATGGTGCATGGAGTTATGAAATGGCTGCCTTTCGTATGGATTTTGATAATCAAATCATTCCGGCTAACAGCACCAGCGTTTTCCAGAACACCAATGGCGGCAAGACATTGCACCAGGGCCTGGAGGGTGGGGTAGGTTATCAGTTCAATGGTGGCTTCAGTGTCGAGGCAAATGCTACCTGGGTGCCGGTGGCCGAGTTTGTTGGTACCCGTTTTGAGCCAGACGGTATCACCATTGATATCCCGGACGGTAATCGTGTCACCTATGCGCCGGAGCTGGTTGCCAATCTGGTGCTTGGCTACACGGCGGGCAACCTGAGAACCTTGCTTAGCGCGAACTACACCGGCTCGCAGTACACCGACACGGACAACACCAAGGCCATTCAGGAAAATACCTCTGGCTTCTTCACCGGCCAGGTGGAGGCCTATGCAACGGCAGATCTGAGTGCTCGCTATCAGGCCACTGCCGATCTGGAGCTGTTTGGGTCGGTCAAGAACCTGACCGACGAGAGATACATCGCCAGTTTGCGTCAGGGTATATATGTTGGCCCGGAGCGTAGCGTTGAGGCAGGCTTCCGCTATCGTTTCTGAGGGGTGGCCGGTTGCTGCCTTTGCAGTCACGGGAGGCAGCGGCAGGCGCAGCGGTTCAATGCTACAATCGCTGCCCCCGGCCCCCCATTAGGAGACCCCCATGGACATCATGCAAGTCATCAAAGAGCAGATTGAAGGCAACCCGGTCATTCTTTACATGAAGGGTACGCCGCAGTTTCCCCAGTGTGGCTTTTCTGCCCGGGCGGTGGAGGTGATGACTTCCGTTGGTCAGCCGTTCGCCTATGTGAATATCCTTGAGGCTCCGGAAATCCGCGCGAACCTGCCACAGTATGGTAACTGGCCGACTTTCCCCCAGCTGTGGGTCAAGGGTGAGCTGGTTGGAGGTAGTGATATCCTGCTGGAGATGCACCGTAGTGGCCAGTTAGCCGAGATGGTTGAGGCCGCAGCAAGCGCCCAGTCGGAACAGTGATAGCAAAGGTCATCACCGTTGCGGTGATGACCTCTATCCAAGGCTGCTAGGAGAACTCTTTCCGTTTTGGATTGAGAATATTGAAGTTGATTTGCTCAATGATTTCGTCCGGATTGAAGACGCCGCTGTCCTCATACAGACGAATTATTTTGGGCAGCTGCCCAACCCCGTCCTGACCTGCGGGCAGCGCGTAGTGGCGCACACTGGTGTCAACGTCGTTAAGGCCTTCCAGCTCAATGTAAATGGTGATTTTAGGATAGCGCTTGCAAATCCTGATCACGTCGACCAGACATTTCTTGCGCAACTTATCCATGTCCCGCTGGACCATTTCCGGGGTCACTCGGCGCTGATCAATCTTGAGTATTTTCTCCAGCCAGGTGACTACTGCTCCTCGTTCTTTGTTGACATCCATCACCGCATCGCGGAGCTGATCCTTCATATCCTCCATGGCCGGCGTGTAAGCATCCAGAATCTTCTTGAATTCTGAATAAAGCATTTCCGGATCAAGCAATGGATCTGCACGCTGCGCACCACCCGGAACAAACAGTGTGTCTCTGCGTTTGTCCATCAGTGACAGATACGCCATCATCTTCAGATCCAGATCCTGGGCGGCGGTACTGAAGGTTGCGGCGAACTGGCTGCTGAAGTCGCGGACTTCACATGCCAGCTGGATAATGAACTGCCGCAGGTGGTGAAACAGGTATTCGAAGTCGTCTCTGGTTTGCGCCATCTCTTTAAGGGCTTTAGGAATCTTGGCAAGAATCTGTACCGTCAGAGCCTGCTCGTACTGCAGGATTTTCTCTGCAATTGCTGCCTCGAGCTCCGTGCCGTCGGCGCTAATTTCTCTTCTCAGTATGGGGCCGAGCTTTTCGGAGTAGGCCTTCTCCATTTCCTCCACCAGCTCAGTGATTCCCGGGCTAAGCTGGCGCTGCAGGGTTACGATCCTGCTGATACTCCATTTCAGATGTTCTATCAGCTTTTCATTGCGGATCTGAACTGCAGGTATGGCGACCACGTTGAAATAGACGACTTTGCCCCCCATTGCTGACTCTTCATTCAGGAAGCGCCGGGCAGAAAATGGATTCTGGCCAAAGTTGCGTACCGGACCGACCATGAACCAGGCCTTCTCGGTGCGGATAACATCGCATTGACGCACTCTGGCTTCTTTGGCCACGTGTTCGCGTATCAGCTCCTGTGAATCATTGTCCAGAGCGGAAAGGGGCGTGCTGCGGAAGCGATAGCCCTGCATCATCTGTTTAAGGTAAACGTGAGCGAAGTAGTAGCGGATGATATCGCTGGTCAGGCCGCGGCGGTTCTCTGCAACCTGAAACTCACTGCCACGAACAATCAATACCAGATCATCCAGCAGCGCCTGACGCACTGCCTTCTTCCCTTTCTGCAGGGTAAGGTTTTCCTGAACATCAAAGTTGTCAATGATGCTGATACTGCTTTCCATCAGGTCAGCAAAAGCCTGAGGGTCGCGGGTGGTGCGTAGCATTTCCTCGGCCTTGAGCAGCTTGGCGACTACTTGTTGCAGGGCTGCGCTTGAAATGCTGGTGCTTAAGCCGGCGACACTCGGGCGACCCTCAAAAACAAGGCGCTTCGATTCCTTGTCGTGGGTAATCCCCTTTTCAGAAAGGTAGTTGGAGAACGCATAGCTACGCTGTGGCGCCGTCATGGTTTTGAAAAGTGCTACTACTTTCTGATACCAGTCGGGATCGAAAAGCGGGTCGAGCTCTCGCAGCTCAATGGATGTTTCGCGCGACAGCCTGTGGTCGGCTACAGATAGCAAGCTGCCGCCGACGGTCGGCGCCGGTCGGGACTTCTGTTCGCTCATCTGGGCCTGAGCTTTCAGTGCCACTGATGCAGAGCTGACAATCGATTCGGGGTCTTTTTTGCCGGTCAGAATCTCGCGAAGCACCTGCGCCAGTTCCTGTGCGGAGGCAAAGCGCTTTTCAGCCTCTTTCTCCACCATCCGTTCAAACAGTCGCTGGTAACGACGGAATCGCCCAGGGAGATTCGGAATAGGGTCCTTGCAGTGCATTACTGCGAGAGTGGTGTAGTCCGCGTGCTCGTAAGGCACTCGTCGCGCCAGCATCTCGTAGAACATGATGCCAAGGGAGTAGATATCGGCGCGACCATCCAGCTGACGGCCCTGAATCTGTTCCGGGCTCATGTAGCTTGGGGTGCCAAGTACCTGACCGACCATAGTCACCTGATCGGCACCATTTTGCAGGCGAGCGATGCCAAAGTCGGTCAGGACCGCCGAGCCGTCCTCGCGAAACATGACGTTGTCTGGCTTGATGTCGCGATGGACGAAGCCCTTCTCGTGGACCAGATGCAGGGCATCGCCCAGCTGAGCGAGGATATTCAGGCACTCTTCTTCTTTCAGTCCGGCCTTGATACGGGCTTTAAGGTCACCGCAGGGCAGGTACTCCATGATCATGTAGTAGCTGTCGTCAACCTTGCCGAAATCATAAACCGGAATGATGTGCGGGTGGCCCATGCTGGCAACGGTCTTGGCTTCGCGCAGGAAGCGCTCTACGAACTCCTTGTTCTCGGCAATCTGTGGCAGCAACACTTTGATAGCAACTTTGCGGCCAAATGACTCCTGAGTGGCCAGATAGATTCTGGCCTGTCCCCCAACCCCGATTTCCCCGTGAACCTTGTACCCGGGCAGATTCAGCATGTCCCTCACCCCACCGCACCATGCGGCCGTAGTTATTCCTTAGTCCTTGTTATTGCCCTGACGAGCCCCCTGCGATAATGGCAGTCTAATGCCGCTTCGTGAACATGCAAGACCTTCTCGAATGCTGCGGTAGTTCTGTTAGAGACCGAACTCCTTACTAAAGTCCATATCATCATCACGGATACTGACTGGATTTTTCGCCAGCGTTGGTGGCATCTCGGACGGGGGCACCGGAGGCCAGCCACCAAGAGTGTGCCAGTGATTAACAATGGTGCAGAACAGTTCGGCAGTGCGCTGGGCGTCGTAAAGTGCCGAGTGGGCTTCGCGCTGGCTAAAGGGAATGCCGGCCATTTCACAGGCCTTGGCCAGCACCGTCTGGCCGAACGCCAGACCCGCCAGAGAAGCGGTATCGAAGCAGGAGAAAGGATGGAAGGGGTTGCGTTTGTGATTGATGCGGCCGGCAGCGGCCTTAACGAAATCACTGTCGAAAAAGGCGTTATGACCAACCAGCACAGCCCGGTTGCAGCCCTGAGCGCGCAATGCCTCGCGTACGGCATCAAAGATATTGTTTATGGCGACACTTTCCGGTACCGCCCCGCGCAGCGGGTTGTGAGGGTCAATGCCAGTGAATTCCAGCGCTGCGGGTTCAAGATTGGCGCCGTGAAATGGCTCCACATGGTAGTGATAGTAGCGGCCCGGCTGCAGTTTGCCGTCTTCGTCCATCTCCACCAGAACGGCAGCAATTTCCAGCAGTGCATCGGTTCGGTGGTTGAATCCGCCGGTTTCCACATCCACCACCACGGGTAGGAAGCCACGGAAGCGGGCAGCTAGCGAACTATTACGGTCATTCATGGGGGCTCCAGTCAGGGCGCTCATGCTAACCGATCCCGGCCTGCGAGAAAAACGCCGGTGCATGGATAACTGGGCGCTGGCCCCCTACAATACGCGCCCTGTTAAACCGAATTCTCACCACGGGGTGCTGCATGTCCGATATCAAGAAGGTGGTTCTGGCCTATTCCGGAGGTCTCGATACCTCTGTCATCGTCCGCTGGCTGCAGGAAACCTATCAGTGCGAGGTGGTTACATTTACGGCTGATATCGGTCAGGGCGAGGAGGTCGAGCCGGCTCGGGCCAAGGCTCAGGCGATGGGGGTGAAGGAGATTTATATCGAGGATTTGCGCGAGGAGTTTGCCCGCGACTTCGTGTTCCCCATGTTCCGCGCCAATACTGTTTATGAGGGCGAGTACCTGCTGGGGACTTCCATTGCCCGGCCGTTGATTGCCAAGCGCCTGATCGAAATCGCTAATGAAACCGGTGCTGATGCCATTTCCCATGGGGCCACCGGCAAGGGCAATGATCAGGTCCGTTTTGAGTTGGGTGGCTACGCCCTTAAGCCAGGGGTCAAAGTGATTGCACCGTGGCGCGAATGGGATCTGACTTCCCGTGAAAAGCTCATGGATTACTGTGAAAACCACAATATCCCCGTGGACTTTGCCAAGAATAAGAAGAAGTCACCGTACTCGATGGATGCCAATTTGCTGCATATCTCCTATGAAGGCGGCAATCTGGAAGACCCGTGGTGGGAGCCGGAAGAAGATATGTGGCGTTGGAGCGTTAGCCCGGAAGCTGCACCGGACCAACCAACTTACGTAACGTTGACTTACCAGAAGGGTGATATCGTTGCTATTGATGGCAAGCCCACCAGTGCTGCGCAGGTTTTGGAGCAGCTAAATAAGGTGGCCGGTGCCAACGGTATCGGTCGTCTTGATCTGGTAGAAAACCGCTACGTTGGTATGAAGTCCCGTGGCTGCTATGAAACCCCTGCCGGTACGGTAATGCTCCGCGCCCACCGTGCTATTGAGTCGCTGACGCTGGATCGTGAGTCTGCTCACTTGAAAGACAGCATCATGCCCAAGTACGCGGAGCTGGTTTATAACGGTTACTGGTGGTCGCCAGAGCGTTTGGCCATGCAGCAGCTGATTGATGCGACCCAGGAATATGTAAACGGCGAAGTGCGAGTGAAGCTGTATAAGGGTAATGTCATCGTGGTTGGTCGTCGCTCTGATGACAGTCTGTTTGATCCCTCGATTGCCACCTTTGAAGATGATGCCGGCGCCTATGACCAGAAGGATGCCGAAGGCTTTATCCGTCTGAACGCCCTGCGCTTGCGCATTGCTGCCAAGAAGGGCCGTCGCATGCAGTAACGCGGGCTTTGCTTGACGTTTGCTTCAGGACGCCCGACGCTAGTCGGGCGTTTTCGTTTGTGCGTCTGAATTGAGGAGATGGCTGTATGCGCATTCTTCACACCATGCTGAGAGTGGGTGATCTGGATCGTTCCATTGCTTTCTATACGGAAGTGCTGGGCATGCGTTTGCTACGCCGCAAGGATTTCCCGGAGGGTCGCTTCACCCTGGCTTTTGTCAGCTATCAGGATGAGTCTGAGGGGGCGGCTATTGAGCTGACGTATAACTGGGATACCAAGCATTATGATCTCGGCACAGGCTATGGCCATGTGGCGCTGGCCGTAGAAGATGTTTATGCCGCCTGTGATCGAATTCGAGAAAAAGGTGGCAGGATTACTCGCGAGCCCGGCCCTATGAAACATGGCAGCACCGTTTTGGCATTTGTGGAAGATCCAGATGGTTACAAGATCGAGTTGCTCGGAGAAAAGCACTAAGGCTGACTTTGTTAAACAGGCGCTGTGGGTATCAGAGCCAATATTTTTCGTCAGGAAGTAAAGCATGCAGACAATCGGTTGGCGGGAGTGGGCAAGCCTGCCTGCGCTTGGCATAGAGCACATCAAGGTTAAGGTCGATACCGGTGCACGTACTTCGGCTTTGCATGCCTTCGAAGTAAAAACCTATTTTGAGGATGGTCAGGAGTGGGTGCGGTTCCGAATACACCCATTACAAAAGAACACGGAATTGGTGAATGAATGCAGCTGTCCGGTTCTGGCGCGCCGTCAAGTGACTGATTCCGGTGGCCACACGGAAGAGCGTATAGTGATTCGCAGTGATGTGGTTATTGGTGCTCACCAGTGGCCTATCGAGATTACCCTGACGGATAGAGAGAATATGAAATTTCGCATGTTGCTTGGGCGCACTGCGATGACGGGCCTGCGGGTAGATCCTAATGAATCCTTTCTGCTGGGACGTAGAAAGCATCACAAGAGTTGACCATGAAGATTGCTATTTTATCGCGTAACAAAAATTTGTATTCCACTCGACGGTTGGTCGAGGCAGGACAGGCGGCGGGTCATGAAGTGCATGTCATTGATACGTTGCGCTGCTATATGAGTATGGCCTCGCACAAGCCAGAGATTCACTATCGTGGACAAGTGCTGGAAGATTTTGATGTGGTTATTCCTCGCATCGGTGCGTCGGTGACTTTTTATGGCACGGCAGTTTTACGCCAGTTTGAGATGATGGGTGTCTTCCCGGTAAACGAATCCGTAGCCATTACGCGTTCCAGAGACAAGCTCCGCTCTCTACAGCTTTTGGCTCGTAAAGGGATTGGTATGCCAGTGACTGGCTTTGCTAATGCGCCGGATGATATTCCCGATCTGGTTAATATGGTCGGTGGTGCGCCGTTGGTGATTAAGCTGCTTGAGGGTACTCAGGGTATTGGTGTAGTGCTGGCGGAAACTCGCCAGGCGGCCGAGTCGGTGATTGAGGCCTTTATGGGCCTGTCTGCCAATATCATGGTGCAGGAATATATTAAGGAAGCAGGCGGCGCGGATATCCGCTGCTTTGTGGTAGATGGCAAAGTGGTTGCTGCTATGAAGCGCCAGGCCAAGGAAGGAGAGTTCCGTTCCAACTTGCATCGGGGTGGCAGCGCCAGTCTTATTCGTATCACGCCGGAAGAGCGGGCTACCGCGGTGCGGGCCGCGCAGGTAATGGGCTTGAATGTGGCCGGTGTGGATATTCTTCGCTCGGAGCGTGGACCATTGGTGATGGAGGTTAATTCATCGCCAGGACTGGAAGGTATAGAGAAAGCGACCGCCAAGGACGTGGCTGGTTTGATTATCAAGTTTGCTGAGCGCAATGCCCGTCCGCACCGGACGCGTACTAAAGGAAGCCGTGGATGAGTGCCGAGGAAGTTGCTGTTCCATTCGAGCTTGCTGGTGTTAGCGTGGCGCCGGGCCGGCGTACGGTAGTTGAAATGCCAGCGGCGCAGCTCTATACCAATACGCCTCTCAATATTCCTGTGCATGTGGTGCATGGCCGCCGCCCGGGGCCGGTATTGCTGGTCTGTGCTGCCATTCATGGCGATGAGCTAAATGGTGTGGAAATTATTCGCCGAGTGCTGCAGTCGCAAAGTCTGCGGAATCTGCGTGGCACTCTGGTGGCTGTGCCCGTGGTCAACGTTTTTGGTTTTATCCACAAATCTCGCTACTTGCCAGATCGGCGTGACCTTAACCGCTGTTTCCCCGGCTCAGAGACTGGCAGCCTTGGTGCGCGTATGGCCTGGTTGTTCAAGAACCAGATTCTGGACCGCTGCACGCATGCCATCGACCTACACACTGGGGCGGTTTATCGCAGTAATCTGCCGCAGATTCGGGCCAACCTGGATAGTAGTGCAACGGCTGAGATGGCTCAGGCTTTTGGTGTGCCACTAATCCTTAACTCGGTGCTGCGTGACGGTACTCTGCGGGAAGTGGCGGAAGCCCAGAACATTCCGGTAATTACCTATGAGGCAGGTGAGGCACTACGTTTTGATGAGGCAAGCATTCGCGCCGGTGTCCGGGGGGTGATCAATGTTATGCGTCATCTCAGCATGGTGGCTCCAGCGCGCAAGCCTCATCCTTTGGTAGAGCCGTCGGTGGCGCGTAGTTCGCTTTGGGTGCGTGCGGAGCGTGATGGGGTCTTTCGTTCGTTGGTGGCCTTGGGTGACCGGATTAAGAAAGATCAGCTGCTGGGCAGGATTAGCAGCCCATTTTCCAGTGATGAAATGCAAATCCTGGCACCCTGTGCCGGTATTTTGGTGGGCCGAGATAATCTGCCGTTGGTCAATGAAGGTGAGGCCCTGTTCCACATTGCCCGTTTTGAAGAGGTAAAAGAGGTTGCTGAACAAGTACAGGCTTTTGCTGCCGATATTCTTGAAGGGGTAACACTGGGGACATCAACGGAACCGCCGATTGCGCCCTGATCAGTAATCGGGGCGCTTGCTTGGCGGGTACTCGCACAGATCTTCGATGATGCAGCTGCCACACTTTGGTTTGCGTGCTACACAGGTGTAGCGTCCATGGAGGATTAGCCAATGATGTGCATCAAGCTTGAACTCTTCAGGGATTACCCGCTCCAGACGCCGCTCCACTTCCAGGACGTTTTTGCCGGGTGCAATTTTCGTTCTGTTTGAAACCCGAAAAATATGGGTGTCCACGGCAATGGTGGGCTGACCAAATGCAGTGTTCAGCACCACATTGGCGGTTTTTCTACCGACCCCTGGTAGAGCCTCCAGGGATTCACGATCCTGGGGTACTTCACTGTTGTGCTTGTCGATAAGGATGCGGCAGGCCTTGATCACATTCTCGGCCTTGGAGTTGAACAGGCCGATGGTCTTGATGTACTGCTTCAACCCATCCACGCCGAGGGCAAAAATCTTCTCCGGGGTATTGGCCACGGGAAACAGCTTTGCAGTCGCCTTATTGACTCCCACGTCTGTTGCCTGAGCTGATAGCGTAACAGCCACCAGCAGCTCAAAGGGTGTGGAGTAGTTCAGCTCTGTCCTTGGCGCCGGGTTGTGATCGCGCAGCCGGGCAAAGATTTCTGTTCTTTTGGCGCGGTTCATCGGTCAGGTGACTGTTCCGGTGGTGCGTACTCGACGGCTGGTTTTTGGTTCGGCTGCCTCGCGGCGTTTGGCGGCATCTTTGAGACGCTTATCAATCACATTCTTGCCGGCGATGATCAAGCCGAGTCCGATAAATGCACCGGGTGGCAGGATGGCCAGCAAAAACCCACGGTAATCAGCAATCAAAGTAATTTGCCAGTTTTCAGCCATGGGACCGAACAGCAACTGCATATTGCTGAACAGGGTGCCTTGTCCTAACGCCTCGCGCATGGCGCCAAGCAGTAGTAGTACAAATAGAAAGCCTGCGCCCATCATCAGACCGTCAAGCACCGCCGGCAGAGGAGCATTTTTGGACGCGAAGGCATCGGCGCGCCCCAGCACCGCACAATTGGTGACGATTAGCGGAATAAAAATGCCGAGAATCTCATACAGCTCGAAGGTGAGAGCCTGCATCAGCATCTCAATGACCGTCACCAATGCTGCGATGATCATAACGAATGCAGGCAAACGCACCGCCGGGGTAACAAAGTGACGGATCAGAGAGACGGCAAAGTTGGAGCCGGCCAATACCAGCATGGTTGCCAAGCCAAGCCCCATGGCATTGACCACACTGCCTGATACGGCGAGCAGCGGACACAGGCCAAGAATCTGCACGGTTGCCGGATTATTATTCCACAGACCATCCATGCTGATTTTTTTATAATCAGTCATTGCAGCTCTCCTGATGATCGGTGTCTGCCGGAAGACTAAAAATAGCAGCCTGCTCATTGGCGACGTATTTAAGGGTGCGGTGTACCGCACCGATCACCGCCCGCGGCGTAATAGTGGCGCCGGTGAAGGCATCGAACTTGCCTCCATCCTTGCGTACTGCCCAGTCGCTGTCATCCGTATTGCTCAGGCTTTGACCATTGAATCCTGTTATCCAGTCGGACTTGCGGATGTCGATATTATCGCCAAGGCCTGGCGTTTCGTTGTGTGGCGGAATCATCCGCACTCCGGTCAATGTACCATTCTGATCTACTCCGATTAGCAGACGAATGGCGCCGCCATAGCCATCCGGCGCAGTGGCCTGAACCACCATGCCGGTGGGCTGATCGCCCATCCGGGCACGATAGATCATATGCTCACCACGACCTAGCAACGGGTCTGTGGCGACCACGGAGTCGGCGAGCAGAACATTATCGAACCTGTCTGCCGGGATAACTTCCAGCAGGGAATTCTTCAGTGCCAGCTCACGATTACACTGAATCTGTGGCAGGGTGCTGTTGTTGGTAATTGCCAGCACGGCTGCAGTGCCAATGGCGAATAGGGCAAGCACCAGTGCGTTGCGAGTAATGGCTTGGCGCATCATCGGCTGGCCCCCCGTTTCGCTTTGCGGTGGCCGTAGCTGCGCGGCTGGGTATAGTAATCAATAGTTGGCGCCGCCATATTCATGAGCAGCACCGCAAAGGCGACAGCATCCGGGTAGCCGCCATTGCTACGAATCACCCACACCAGAACGCCAATCAGGGCACCATATATCAGCCTGCCGTAACGGCTGGTGGCAGCGCTCACCGGGTCGGTGGCGATAAAGAAAGCGCCAAACATGGCCGCACCACTAAACAGGTGAAACAGCGGGCTGGCGTAGCGTACATCATCAGCCAGCCAGAAAGGCAGGGCGATCAGCGCCATGCCAGCCAGCATGCCGACGGGGATATGCCAGCTAATAATTTTACGCGCCAGCAGGTAGATACCGCCAAGCAGAAAGGCCAGATTCACCCACTCCCAGCCAGCACCGGCGAAGCTGCCATGCAGGATCGGCTGACTGGCCAGCTGCTCCGCATTACCTGCCCAGGTGCGCAAGCTGTCCAGTGGTGTGGCTCCGGTAATTGCATCCACATTGGCGCTGGCCAGCACCATGCGGAAGGAATCAAACCAGCTCGGCGCTTCGTGGGGGGCAATCCAGCGAGTCATTTCCAGTGGAAAAGAAATGAGTAGCACCACGTACCCGACCATGGCCGGGTTAAACGGGTTCATGCCAAGGCCACCATAAAGCTGCTTGGCAACAACGATGGCGGCAACAATGCCAATCACGATCAACCACCAGGGGGAGGTGGGGGGAATGGCGATGGCGAGCAGCACGGCGGTGAGCACTGCACTCCAGTCGCTCAAGGCAAAACGCACATCACGGCCACGGGCTTTGAGCACCGCTGCTTCTGCAATAAGGGCGGCGGGGACGGCGATAATCAGGTTGAACAGAGTGCCCCAACCAAACAGCCAGGTCAGCACGGCCACACCTGGAATCGTTGCGTAAATAACCTGACGCATAAAAGCGCCAGTGTGATTGCGCTGCCCGGTGGTGTGCGGTGAGGTGACAGTAATCAGGCTCATGAGTCGGCCAGCCCCTGTTCATCAATGGCTGCTTTGAGGGCGCCGGCAGCAACCTCGGCTTCCCGTTTCAGAGCTTCCAGTTCCCGAGTCAGCACATTAATACGCTGGTCGTCACCGTTGATTTTTGCTGCATCCAGTTCCCTTGCTTTCTGTCTGGCGGCAGCCTCCGTTTGGGCAGCTTCAATTTTGAGTGACTTAAGATCACTGCCACTGGCACGGATATCCGCTTTTGCCTGATCAACCAGCAGGTTGAGGGCTTCCTTGGCTTTGTCAGACTTCAGTTTGAAGCGCTCCACCTGCTTGCGCAGCTCGTCGAGATTGTCACTACCATCCCGCTCGGCACGTTCCAGCGCTGCGCTGGCTTCCTTGAATTGTTTATGTGACACGTTATAGGCAGTTTTCAGCGCCTTCATTTTCTGTGCCCGCTGCGCTGTATCATCGGATTTTTCCGGCACCGCTGCGCTGGCGCTTGATGGCGCTGCCGTCTGGATGGCTGGTCCTGCATCGCGCACCGCAGCCTTGGCCGCATCTGCTTTTGCTTTGAGGGCATCTGCTGCGCTGCGTAGTGCGGAGACGTCCTCGCCCGCCGCTTCAGCAGCCTTCATTGCCTTGACCGCTGCCTTGTACTCCGCCGATGCAGCCAGAGAAGCAGCCTTCAGTGCGGCAACATCAACGACTGGTGCGGCCGGAGCGTTGCCAGCGTCACGTACCGCCGCCTTGGCTGCGTCCGCTTTAGCCTTTAGTTGCTCGACTTCACTGGTCAGCGCAGCAAGTTGATCGCGGCCATCCACCTCGGCTGCCTTTAATGCCTTAACAGCGGCCTTGTAAGCAGCCGAGGCCTGCAGGGAGGCCGCTTTCAGTGCCGCCATGTCCACGCCGGGTGCGGCACTGGCCTTGCTGCCTTGCAGGCGTGCCTTACGACGAGCTTCTTTTTCCGCCTGCTCGTCTGCCAAACGCTGCTGACGTGCTTCGAAGCGCACTCGGGCGCGATCCGCTTTCTGTTGTTCTTGCAGGGCATTGCGTACTTCGCCCTTGGCAAAGCGATAGTACTGTACCAGCGGAATATGGCTGGGACAGACATAGGCGCAGGCACCGCATTCAATACAATCCATCAGGTTGTATTGTTGTGCGCGTTCCAGGTCCTGATTTTTTGCATACCAATAAAGTTGTTGTGGCAGCAGATCCGCGGGGCATACATCCGCACAGCTGCCGCAACGGATGCAGGGTTGTTCGGTAGCCGGAGCGGGCAGTTCCTGCTCGGTGGCAGCGAGAATGCAGTTGCTGGTTTTGACCACCGGAATGGCCGTACTGTGCAGGGTAAAGCCCATCATTGGGCCACCCATTACCAACCGGCCTATCTTGTCCATATCCGCACCAGCAGCTTTCAGCAGGCTGGCTACCGGGGTGCCTATCAGTACTTCAAAATTTCCGGCCTCTGCCAGTGCTTTGCCGGTTAACGTGGTAATGCGCGAAACAAGTGGCTCGCCATAAACAATGGCGCGGTAGATGGCCAGAGTTGTGCCTGTGTTATGACAAACCACTCCTATTTGTGCCGGAATGCCACCGCTGGGGACTTCCTTGCCGGTGAGCATATAGATCAGCTGCTTTTCACCACCGGAGGGGTACTTGGTTGGTACCACGGCAATTTCTATACCGGTGCCAGTTGCTGCGCGACGCATGGCTTCGATGGCTTCAGGCTTGTTATCTTCAATGCCAACGATGGCTTCCTTCGGTTTGAGGATATGCCGCAGGATTTCTATACCACCGATAATCTGCTCTGCTCGCTCGCGCATCAGCACATCATCAGCGGTGATATAAGGTTCGCACTCCACCGCGTTAATAATCAGCTGATCGATTTTATGCTCTGGCTTTGGGCTAAGTTTGATCGCGGCTGGAAAGCCAGCACCGCCCATGCCGGCAATGCCGGCTTCACGCAGGCGCGCTACTAATGCACTGGGCGGGCAGCAGGTTTGCCAGTCCGGCAGTGGATGTAGTTCGCACCACAGGTCCTTGCCATCCGGCTCCAGCACAATGCATGGTGCATCGAGTCCTGAAGGGTGTTGAATGGGGCGCGGGCCGATGGCTACGATTTTGCCGGAAGTCGGGGCGTGTACGGGCAGGCTAACAGCGCCTTGCGCTTCGGCAATTTTTTCGCCTTTCAGTACCGTGTCGCCAACTTGCACGATGGCTTTTGCAGGCGCCCCCAGATGCATATTCAGGGGCAGGATCAGTTGTTCCGGCAGCGGCGCCTGACGAATTGGCCGCTGGTTGGACAACTCCTTGTTTTGTGGCGGGTGAATGCCGCCATGAAAATCAAACAATGGGCGCGGCTTACCGATAGAGGCGTTCACAGGTTCACCACCGGGATCTGATTGCTTGGCTTGCTGCCGATGCCCGGCGGCCGTTGCCAATGCCAGGTGTTAAGTGTGGGTGCCACTTCCACCATATCAATACAGTCCACCGGGCAGGGTTCAACGCACAGGTCACAGCCGGTGCACTCATCGGCAATCACGGTATGCATCAGTTTGGCGGCACCGACAATGGCATCCACCGGGCACGCCTGAATGCATTTGGTGCAGCCGATGCATTCGTCTTCGCGAATCACCGCCACCCGTTTGACGTCACCGGCACTACCTTCCTCCGCATCCAGTGGCAGAACTTCGCGGCCCAGCAGCTCTGAAAGAGCAACCACAGTGGTTTCACCACCGGGGGGGCAGCGATTGTGTTCTTCACCAGAGGCGATGGCCTCTGCGTAGGGGCGGCAGCCGGGGTGACCGCATTGTCCGCACTGGGTTTGCGGTAACAGGGCGTCAATTTGATCAACGATTGGATCGCCTTCGACGCGGAATTTTTCCGAAGCAAAGCCGAGCAGGGCACCGAACACGGCGGCCAGAGCAAATAGCGCAGCGACGGCGAGCAGGATCGTAGTCACAACTTGATCAACCCGGAAAAGCCCATGAATGCCAGCGACATCAGTCCGGCAGTAATCAGGCCGATGCTGGGGCCACGAAATGCCACTGGCACATCAGCAACGGCGATACGCTCTCGCATGGCAGCAAACAGCACCAGTACCAGGGAAAAACCCAGTGCGGCGCCAAAGCCGTAGGTCAGGGATGACATAAAGCTGGCGTCTTCTTTGCGCACATTGAGTAGTGCCACGCCTAGTACCGCACAGTTTGAGGTGATCAGTGGCAAGAAAACGCCAAGCACCCGATACAGTAGCGGGCTGGCCTTGCGGACGAACATTTCGGTGAATTGCACCGCTACGGCGATAACCAGAATGAAGGAAATGGTGCGCAGGTACTCAAGCTCCAGCGGTACCAGAATCCAGCTCCATGTCAGGTAGGCGAGCACCGAGGATAGGGTGAGCACGAAGGTGGTGGCCAGCGACATGCCCATGGCCGTTTCCACTTTGTTGGAAACACCCATAAACGGGCACAGGCCCAGAAACTGGACCAGCACAAAGTTGTTTACCAGCACGGCGCTGATCAGGATCAGGATAGTCTCTGTCATAACGGCGCGGCTAACCCCTATACAAAACGTCTACCTGTGGCGAAGGCGCATAGTATGGGCCACCGGCCAGAGCGCCTCAAGAATGATTCTGAATAAGCTTAAGTGGTTGATCGGTCAGAAATAGACATCCGCAGTGTAGGGGGCGGCCAGGGCAGCCGTCGGGACTTCCGAAGGGTGCCGTTTTTGACACATGGGCACAGTCCCTGATTGAAGCGCAGCGGTTGGCGTGGTTCCATGATGGATATTGTCAATGGAGTCCAGATCATGACTGAACCTGTGTCCGGTGCGCCACGCACGGCTCGAGTCGCCGAGAATCTGCATGACGCAGTTGATGCCGCCGCGGAAAAGGTCGGCGGTGCTGAGGAAAGTCTGCGAGAACAGGCAGAAAAGGCCCGGCAGACGGCGGAATATGCCAAGGCGCGAGGTGCTGAAGTGATTGATTCAATGGCTCGCTATACGCGGGATAACCCACTTGCTGCGGTAGGTGTGGCGTTTGCTGCGGGCTTTCTGCTGGCTTCACTGACCCGGCGCTGATGAGCAATACAGAACAACCACCTGCCACTGAGTCGGAACGCCCGGAGGCGCCCTCCCGGATTTTGATGGATGACCTTAGCCGAATCAGTTCGGGCTTTGGTGATCTCGCCCGTGACGCTGTAGCACTGCTCAAGGCGGAATCCCGGCTGGCTGCTTCGGCACTGGTTCTGATCGTTGTGTTGACCATTGTCACTGGCTTTTTGCTTGCTGGTGCCACGTTACTGCTGGTCGCGGCCCCGGTGGTGGTATTGATCGAAATGGGTTGGCTCGGTCCTTCGCTGGCAGTATTGGCGGTGGTGGTAATGTTGTTGCTGATGTCCCTGTTTCTGCTTTGGGTTGTCAGTCGATTGGGGCGTGACCTTCTGTTCCCGCGCAGTCGAGCCGCCTGGCGGCAGCGACCGGGTCAGCCACTGCCACCAGCTGATGAAAGGGAGTAACAAGGGGCATGTTTTTGCGTCACCGTCGCCATCGTCAGCAGGCTGATCAGGCAAGCAAGAATCTTGATGTTAGCCGTGAGGCGCTGGCCGAGCATATCCAGCAGCAACGTGAGCGCTGGCGGCAGCGCTATCCATGGCTATTACCCTTGTCGTTTGTTGCGGGTTTGCTGGTGGCCCGTTTTCGCCCAGGGCAGAAGCTATGGCAGCTTGCCCAAGGGCTCATGGTTGTCGGTGACTGGGTCAGTCGCCGCGATCCGGTTTATCGCCGCCCGCCGCAGTAGCTTCTTTATCCGTGTCCTTCGGCGGCCAGAGCAGGGCGCTTGGCTGTTGGCGAACTTCACTGGCCAGTACGCGTAACAATTTGCTGGTGCTTTTGATTTGTACGCCGCGGGCTCGTAATGCCACTGACAGAGCCAGAGCGAAACTGACCGCCAGATTAATCAGGCCAATCAGTAGCACCACACCAAGCAGTTCGGCAAACAGCCGTATATCGGTTACCCCTGCATAGCCCAGATTGGCAGATGAAAACGCCACATGGCGGATATCCAGTGGCAGGTTCATCAGTGAGCCGAAGTAGCCGGTGGCGCCAAGCAAAACACCAAAGATAAAATTTCCGGCAATGGCGCCGTTATGTTTAGCCAAATACTCGCCAGTTTTCTCTCGCCAGTGCAGCGGCATTAGCCGACGGGTCAGGGGATGATGTTTGAAGCGTTCTGCTATTGAAAGATAGGCGGCGCGGTTATCAAAAAAGCCGGCAATCAGTCCAGACAGGAACAGCCAGACCCCGGCAATGGCGGCATGAAGCAGGGCCAGGCTGGCAAAGGGACTTAGTGAATACTGCTGATATTGCTGTTGCTGCGCATCAAGTAGTGGTTCGCCAAGCCAGTGCTGGTAGCCGAGACTGAGCAGCATGGCAATGCTAAGGGCTACAGAAACATTGCCGGCAATGGCGATAAACTGTGAGCGTGTTACCTGAACCAGCAGTTGGGCGAGACGTTTCGGGTTGGCTCCACCGCGACCTTCTTTTTCTACCGCGCTGGCAAACCGGGCCGCGGTCATGGCCGGCTGTTTGGTGGCAATAGTAAAGCCACAGATATGAATCAGGACAAAGCCAAGTCCGTAGATCAGGCAGTACAGTAATGTCTCTGTGCCCGCATCAAAGCCCACTTCATGGGTGTGAATTTTCAATAGCGCCATCAGCGGAATAATCAGACCTGCTCCCGCAGCAGAGCGGAGCATGGAAAAATACTCGCTGCGGTCACGGGTAACATAGTGCTCACCATAATCGCTGGCGTTCTCGGTAACAGTGCGCGATAGCAGGCGAATACTTTGGCGCCACAGGGCGCGCACACTGTTGCGCATTGTCGTAGCACTTACCAGCTCGCGGAACAGGGCTAGTGTGGTTTCGCGGCTACGCTGTATGTCGGACAGGTTGACGATGTCGAGAATATGCTCGATACGTGCCAGTGTTTGCTCCAGCCGTTCCAGCAAATAAGTGAGAGAAATACTTGTGCCACGGGTGACGGCACGGCGCCTGAACGCAGCCACCTCGGTGGCACACTGGTCAAGCATTACCCGGGCATGGGAGGCGTCGTGCCAACGGCTATGATCGCCCTCCAGCCAGGCTTCATAGTCGCGCACAAAGCTGGCCAGCTCGCGCTGCAGGCCAACAAAGGCAGACTCACGAATCTGCATGCGAGGTTCCAGGCGCACCAGATCCGGTTCCAGTTCTTCCGCCGCCACCCAGATCGACAGCATCTCAAGTGCATACAGCAGCTCGTCCAGAGCGCGCACCATAAATGGCCGCATTTCTCCTTCCGGGGTATGCCACAGGGTCATAAACAGGCCCAGCCAGGCATCGTCAGATACGCGGGCGACCCATTCGCCGTCTTGGGGGTGGGTGAATATCAGCGACAACATGCTGGCCAGATCAGCGGGGTCCTTGGGTGCCGGATTGAGATGCTCGTAAATGCGTCGCCTGAGCTCGCTGCGAAAGCCCTGTCGAGGCAGAATCCCCAAGGAAGCAAATGCGGGAAAAAAATGTGTGTCGGCTAGCCAGGTACGCAGGCACTCAGAAATGTTGGCTCGTAACTCCGGACGAGTCTCAAGAGCGGCGCGCAGGTCGTTAATACGACTCCCTACTTGTGCCCCAGCCTGTTCGGAGTCAGCTGTAGAGGGGCGCAGCCATGCGACAATTTTTCGCAAAATTGTCAGGGTGCCAGCACCGGCTTGCTGCTCCAGCTGGTTTAGCAGGTCAGTGGCAGTGGGGTGAGCGCGGCGCCACAGGCTCATGGTTCCAGCTCTGACCAGCGGTTGAATGCTTGTTCCAGAGCCTGCTCCTTTTCTGTCAGTGCTGTGGTGGCCGCGGCAACCTGTGCGGGATCACCCTTGAAAAAATCCGGGTTGCTCATGGTCTGCTGTAGCTGACTGATTTCTGTTTCCAGTTTTTCAATCAGTAGCGGCAGCTCTTTTAGCTCCGTTTGCTCCTTGTAGCTGAGCTTTTTCCTGGCGGGTGAGGCTGACGGGGTGGCGGGTGCCAGCTTGGCCGCCACTTTTCTGTCACCCTGCTCATTAGCGGATTTGCTCTTTGGCTTGGCCCGTTGACGTAACCAGTCTTGATAGCCGCCTACGTATTCATTGACCTCACCCTGTTCAAAGACCAGCGTCGAGGTGACCACGTTGTCGACAAACTCCCGGTCATGACTGACCAGCAGCAGGGTGCCCTGATACTGCATCAGTTGCTCTTCAAGAAGGTCCAGCGTGTCAGCATCCAGATCGTTGGTTGGCTCATCCATTACCAGCAAGTTGAATGGTCGAGTAAACAGTCTGGCTAGCAATAGTCGGTTGCGCTCTCCACCGGAAAGTGCCTTGACTGGCTGGCGGCATCGGGCCGGCTCAAACAGGAAGTCCTGAAGGTAGCCAATGATGTGCTTTTGCTGGCCGTTGACCTCAATAAAGTCGCTGCCCTCAACAACGTTTTCAATAATGGATTTATTCTCGTCCAGTGTTTCACGCAGCTGGTCAAACCAGGCAATTTGCAGGTTAGTACCAAGGCGCACGCTGCCGCTTTGCGGTTCTTGACGGCCAAGCAGCAACTTCAACAAAGTGGATTTGCCGCAGCCGTTCGGGCCGATCAGACCGATGCGGTCTCCACGCTGGATAGTGATGGCAAAATCCTTGAACAGAGTATGACCACCGAAGGCCGCGCTCAGGTGTTCTGCTTCGATAACCAACTTGCCGGACTTGTCTCCCTGTTGCACGGTCAGGCTGGCCTGGCCGGTACGCTCACGGCGTGCCGCACGTTCCTGACGCATGGCCTTGAGGGCGCGCACCCGGCCTTCATTACGAGTCCGCCGTGCCTTAACCCCTTGACGGATCCAGCGTTCCTCCTGGGACAGCTTTTTGTCGAATTCACTATTGGATTTTTCTTCCGCATCCAGCTGGGCTTGTTTGCCTTGCAGGTAGGTTTCGTAGTTTCCTGGCCAGCTGGTTAAGCGGCCACGGTCTAGCTCGATAATGCGGGTGGCCAGGGCGCGCAGAAAGGCACGGTCATGGGTGATAAACAGTAAGGTGCCATTCCAGCCTTTCAGAAATTCTTCCAGCCAGCGGATTGATTCGATATCCAGATGGTTAGTTGGCTCATCCAGTAACAGGATATCCGGCTCCTGCACCAGTGCTTGAGCCAGCAGCACACGTCGCTTCATCCCTCCTGACAGGCCGGCAAAGTCAGTTTGGCCGTCAAGGGCAAGACGGGTCAGCACGGTGTCGACCCGCTGTGACAGGGTCCAGCCATCGCGACTATCCAGCTCGTGCTGCAGATCCTCGAAACGCTGCATGTCAGCATCAGAGGCATCGCCTAGCGTCAGCGCCAGTGCAGCATGCTCGGCAACGATGCCGCCAAGATCGCCGAAACCGCGCGCCACCACATCGAACACACTGCCTTCGGTGTCCGCCGGTACTTCCTGCACCAGCCGCGCGATGGTCAGGCCGGGCTGCTTTTCCAGATCTCCGTCATCCGCCTGAATTTCATTGGCAATCAGCTTCATCAGGGTCGATTTTCCGGCGCCATTGCGGCCCACCAGACAAAGCCTTTCCCCCGGCTCAATGGACAGGTTGACGCCATCAAGCAGCGGCGCGGCGCCATAGGCCAGCTGGATATTGCGCAGGGTAAGCAGGGGCATAAAGGTCAGACTCAGAATATCCGGGGGCGCAGTGTACCACCGCCGGGGAATCGGCAGGGCACAGCTGTTACACTAGCGGCCATTTTACTAATCAGGCTTGCTCCGTGACCGTCTCCGCTTTTTCTGCCTTATCGCTGCCGGCCGACCTGCTGGCCAACCTTGACTCCCTCGGTTACACGGAGATGACCCCAGTGCAGGCCCAGAGCCTGCCGCTAATCCTCGCCGGCCAGGATGTGATCGCCCAGGCTCGCACCGGCAGTGGCAAAACCGCGGCTTTCGGGATCGGCCTGCTGCAGGCGCTGGATGCGCGCTGCTTCGATTGTCAGGGGCTGGTGCTATGCCCAACCCGTGAGCTGGCGGATCAGGTGGCCAAAGAAGTGCGTCGGCTTGCTCGCAGTGCTGGAAATATCAAGGTGCTGACTCTGTGTGGCGGCGTCGCCATGGGGCCTCAGGTGGGCTCGCTGGAGCATGGAGCACAGATTATTGTCGGCACCCCTGGGCGAGTGCAGAAGCATTTGCTGAAAGGCTCGCTACGCCTTGATGCGCTGCGCACTCTGGTGCTGGATGAAGCAGACCGGATGCTGGATATGGGCTTTTACGACAGCATTGCCGAAATTATTGGGCAAATACCGACCCAGCGACAGACGTTATTGTTTTCTGCCACCTATCCGTCCGGCGTCAAGCAGCTGGCTGCTTCTTTTATGCGTGACCCACAGCAGGTGCGGGTTGAATCACTGCATAGTGATAGTGAGATTGAGCAGCGATTCTACGAGATCGATGCGGAAGAACGTATGAAAACGGTGATGCGAGTGCTGGCCTGCTATCGACCGGAATCCAGTGTTGCGTTTTGCTTTACCAAACAGCAGTGCGATGAGTTGACTGGCGTCCTGCGTGCCAGCGGCATTTCTGCCGAGTCTTTGCATGGCGACATGGAGCAGCGAGACCGGGATCAGGTGCTGGCCTTGTTTGCCAATAAAAGTCTGTCGGTACTGGTGGCCACGGATGTTGCTGCCCGTGGGCTGGATATCGATGCGCTGGACATGGTCATCAATGTTGAGCTGGCGCGCGATGCGGAGACTCATATTCATCGAGTTGGTCGCAGCGGCCGGGCAGGGCGCAAGGGTATGGCGATCAGCCTTGTGGCGCCGCCAGAGGCACGCCGTGCTCAGGCTATCGAGGCGATGCAGAAGACGCCATTGAATTGGCATCCACTAAACAGCCTTAAACCACAACCAGGCGAGCCTTTGCAGCCACCCATGCGCACCCTGTGTATCGCCGCCGGGCGCAAGGACAAGCTACGCCCCGGGGATATTCTGGGTGCATTAACTAAAGATGCCGGCATTGCCGGGGATCAGGTGGGTAAGATATCGGTATTTGATTTCCAGTCCTATGTGGCAGTGAAGCGTGGTGTGGCAGATACGGCGCTGGCCCGGCTTAGTGCTGGCAAGATCAAGGGACGTTCGTTGCGAATAAGAGCTCTCTAGCGGAGGCAGATATGAGCGGCAAGAAGGAGTTTACTCCACTGCAGGCGGAGTCATTTCCTAAACACTGCAGGATCTGCGGTAAGGTCTACGAAGATCAGATGCAGTTTCTTACCCAAACTACTCCTGTGACTTATGCTCCCTCCTCTATCCGGGAGGTGGCTCAGGAAGATGGTAGTCACGATCTCTATCTGGAAGTGTTTCGTCACTGTGGTTGTGGCGCAACATTGATGGAGTTTTTTCATAGTCGGCGTGATCTCAGTGAAGACGGAATTACCCGCCGCCAGTTATTCGATAGCATGGTCAAGATTCTTGAGGAGACCGGGCAGACTCGTCAGCAGGCTCGTGCAGCCTTGCTAGAGCGACTCAAAGCCTTTCGGGAAAATTAATTACTCTGGTGAGCCAGTTATGTCTGATTTGATTCTGCACCATTACGCTATGTCGCCTTTTGCCGAGAAGATCCGTGCCATGTTGGGTTACGCGGATCTTTCCTGGTTGTCCGTGGCCGTGCCGGAGATGCCGCCGCGCAAGGCTCTGCAACCTCTGGCGGGGAAATATCGTAAGATTCCGGTGATGCAAATCGGAGCAGACGTATTTTGTGATACGCGCGCCATCAGCAGTGAGATAGCCAGGCTGTGTGGCAAACCTGAGCTGGCGTTGGAAAACTGCAGTGAAGAAGTTCAGTCCTTTGTTCGCCATACGGATCTGCAGGTGTTTCTGGCTTGTGTGCTGTCGGCGCCAGGTGGAACCTTACTGCGCAAACTGTGGAAAGGATCTTCGTTGTTGAATGTGGCCCGTTTTCTGCGTGATCGAATCAATATGGGGCGCACGGCAAGTGTCAAAGCGGCTGGACCCAAGCGTGCCAAGGTGATTGTCCGGGAGCAGTTGGAAGATATGGAAGGGCGTCTTGCTGAGCAGCCTTTCCTGTTTGGTGACAAGCCCTGTATTGCTGATTTCAGTGCCTATCATGGCATGTGGTTTATCCGTGATTTGGGTGAGTCTCGTTTTATTGACCGCTACTCAAAAGTGAGTGAGTGGATGAACCGGATGCGTGGTTTCGGTCACGGCGATGTGACGGTCATTAGCGCTGATCAGGCTTTGGATGCTGCACTGGCAGTGCAGCCCCGTGCTTTGGCGGGTGATGCTGATGGCGCGTTGATAACTATTGCTCCCGATGACTACGGCCAGACTGCGGTTCAGGGAAAATTGGTTGCAGAGACTGATCAGGGTTGGGTGATTGCCAGAGAGAATTCCCGAGTGGGCAGGGTGCATGTGCATTTTCCCAAGCAGGGCTATGTGGTAACCACTGGCTGACTCTGGATGCGGGCACGTTCTACTCCGCAATGTGCCCGACTTTTACCAGCAGCGTACAGCCTTCACGACTAAACGGATGGTGCCGACTCCAGGGCGGGTTACGTAGCCAGCTACCCGTTGGGTACTGCCCGTATTCATCTTCGAACACCCCCTCAATAACAAAAATTTCTTCGCCGCCCGGGTGGTTGTGTGGTTGAAACACAGTGCCCGGCGCCCAGCGCACCAGTGCGGTATGGATGACCCCATGGCTATGTAGTGACATTACGCTGAGGCCATCCACTAAACCCGGCCGCCAACTGCACTCCCCCGTGCGGACACGGATGCTGGCATCGTCATCCGCAGCAAACTGATTCAGCTTTACCAGAATGGTGCAGCCCTCTTCGCTAAACGGGGCATGGGACGAGCCGGGTGGGTTGCGCAGATAGGAGCCGGCGGGATAATCGCCATGCTCGTCACTGAACACGCCGTCCAGTACCAGAATTTCCTCGCCTAGCGGATGCTTGTGGGCGCTAAATCGTGTGCCCGGCTCATAGCGGACAATACTGGTCACTTGGCCTGACTCCGCCGCTTCTCGTTCCAGCTTTTTGCGCCATACCCCTTCGACCGGTGAGCTCTCCCAGTCCAGATCAGTGGTATTGATAAAAAGTCGCTGGCTGCGATCCATATTCAGCGGTGCGGACATCAGGCCTGCCTTTAGGTGGTAAGTGATGCAGATCAATTGTAGTTCTTGTTGGTGAGAGTAACGTGACTGAGCGGCATAAGTCATAGGTGGGAGTTGATCATGGCAGATATCGTTATTGTTGGTGCGGGTCTTGGCGGCATGCCGATGGCTTTTGAGATGAAAGATATAGCTCGTCCGCAGGATCGAGTCGTGATGGTCAGTGACAAGGACTACTTCCACTTTGTCCCGTCGAATCCATGGATAGCGGTGGACTGGCGTAAGCGCGAAGATATTGTTGTGCCACTAGGCAAGCCGCTGGCCAAGCGTGGTGTTGAGCTGGTGGTCGGTAAAGTGACCAGGGTGGTCCCCGAGTCAAACCATATCGAGATGGAGGATGGCAGTACTATCCGCTATGACCATCTGATTATTTCCACTGGCCCGCGACTGGCCTTCGAAGAAATTGCAGGGCTGGGCCCGGACGGCCATACCCAGTCCATCTGTCACATTGATCACGCAGAGCAAGCCAGGGACCGCTGGCTTGAGTTCGTTAACAAACCGGCGCCGATTGTGGTCGGTGCAGTGCAAGGGGCATCCTGTTTTGGCCCCGCCTACGAATTTGCCTTCATTATGGACAAGGACCTGCGTGATCGGAAAATCCGTGATCAGGTGCCGATGACGTTCGTCACATCTGAACCATTTATTGGCCATCTGGGCCTCGACGGTGTTGGTGATAGCAAGACCATGATGGAATCGGAGCTTCGCAAGAGGCATATCGACTGGATCTGCAACGCCAAGGTGGACCGAGTGGAAGACGGCGTTATGTATGTTGTCGAGTGCGATGAAAATGGTCAGGAAAAGAAGCGCCATGAGGTGCCATTCGGTTTTTCCATGATGCTGCCGGCCTTTACCGGCATCGAGGCGGTGCGTGATGTTGAAGGCCTGGTTAATCCCCGGGGCTTTATTGTTATTGATAAACACCAGTGCAACCCAGTACATCGCAATATTTGGGGTATTGGCGTGGCCGTGGCGATTGCTCCTAAAAAGCCCACTCCGGTGCCCACCGGCGTGCCCAAGACTGGCTTTATGATTGAGAGCATGGTGACTGCCACAGCGCACAATATTCGCGCCCGTCTGGACGGCAAGGAAGAAAGCGCTGAGGCCACCTGGAATGCGGTTTGCCTTGCCGATATGGGTGATACCGGTATTGCCTTTGTGGCCATGCCGCAAATACCGCCCCGCAACGTCAACTGGATGAAGGCCGGTAAGTGGGTCCATGTAGCCAAGGTCGCCTTCGAGAAATACTTCCTCTACAAGATCAGAAATGGCACCAGCGAACCTCTTTACGAAAAGGTGGTAATGAAGTCGCTGGGTATCGACAAGCTTAAAGCCAAATAGCGCACCGTCTGATTAGCTGGCGAAGAATCTCTTCGCCAGCTTGGCACCATCCTTACCGCTAATCACCACGGCAGTGGCCAAGCCACCAATCATGGCACCGGCCACGCCGCAGGTGACCACGTCCTGACCGGTCAGATACAGCCCGGGAATACTGGTTTTCGGCTTCAGCCATTTCTGCTCAAAGCGCGAAGGATCATGATCCAGACCGTAGATCTCGCCTTCTGCATAGCGACAGAAGAAGTCCGTGGAAAGCGGCGTGGACAGTTCGTAGTAATCAATCTTGCCGCGCAGTTGCGGGAAGTGTTCATACAGGCGCTCCAGCAGGCGCTGCGACCATTTTTCCTTCAATGCATCGTATTCCTCGCCACGCTTGCCCCAGGGCTTATCAGCCCACTGGGCAAACCAGTCATGGGGGCCAGGCGCAACGATCTCGATGGTGGCGCGGCCCGGATACTTGTTCAGGAACTCCGGGTCTTTGGCAGACGGGAACGAGATGTACACCAGCGGTACTGGTTCGTTCTCCGGGTCGGCAAAGAATCTGTCCAGCGAGCCTTCGTAGTCCTCACTGGTGTAGAGCCAGTAATTGGTTTTCGGCAGGCCAAGATTTTCGGCGGTGTCCTGAATGCCGATATACATGCCAAGGCTGGCCATTGAGCGTTTCACAGTATCCAGTTTTTTCAGATAACCGCTTTGCTTGGCGACCTTTTCTGGCAATAGCTTGCCGAAAGTGTTGAACACGCCTGCGTTGCTGATCACCACCGGGGCGCGCACTTCGGTGCCATCGGCCATCTTTACGCCAACCGCCTTGCCGCCTTCAATCAGGATTTGCTCCACGGAGGCATAGGTAAACAGTTCGCCACCATTTTTCTGGATCTGCGGAATAATGGTCTCGGCCATGCGCGAGGCACCGCCAATCGGATAATAGCCGCCATAAAGATAATGCCGGGCGATTAGCGAGTGAATGATAAAGCTGGACTGTGCTGGCGGCAGACCGTTATCGCCCCATTGGCCTGTGAGAACAGCAATCAGTTTCTGGTTCTTGGTCAATGATTCCAGTACTTCTCGGGTGGTCTGGTTAAGCCACTTCGGCGCTTTGATTTTACTCAGCAGTCTTACCAGGGTTGCCGCCGGTGCTGGCAGCAGCTTCTCCATGGTAATCAGGCGCATGGCATCCGCCGCTTTGGCAATGCGCTTGAAGTATTCATCAATGGCTTTTTCTTCTTCCGGGAAATGCTTGAGCAATTCGGCCCGGTATTTTTTTGGTGTGGCGACCAGATCGAATGACTCCTTGCCAATAAAAATGCGGTCGAAATGGTCATCCATTGGTGCCCATTCCAACTTGCCGCCACTGACAAAGTCGAACAGCCGTCGGGCCAGCGTGTGCTTGGCGCCAACATCACCGATGTAATGCACGCCCACGTCCCATTCGTAGCCATTGCGCGAGTAGCTGTGGGTAAAGCCGCCAGCGGTGTAGTGCTGTTCCAATACCACCACCTTTTGGCCCAGTTCTGCCAAACAGGCTGCTGCGGTCATACCGCCGATACCGGAACCGATGACAATAGCATCGTAGGGACCGTCAAGGCGGTTGGCGCGATAGCGATGGCCGATACGAATGGTGCTGGGGGCAAGCCCGGATGACGTAGACATAAATTACTCCGCAGGTTGGGCCAGATGCTTTAGCGCCGTGGCCAGCATATGGGTAAAGGTTTTGCCAAGTTCAGCACTGGCAGGAAGTTGTTTGTCGTTGAGCAAGTTGTCGTTGCTGAGTGTGGACAGGCCATGCACCAGCGACCAGGCCAGTGTGCTTAGCAGGGGCACCGGTACGGCGGGAAGATCACCGCAGGCCACCGCGTCGGCCACGGCCTGTTCAAGCATTCCATAGCTGTGCGCCGAGGCCTTCGATAGGGCCGGGTAGGCGGCTCGCTCGACCATACGCTTGCCAAACATCAGTCGATAATGGGCCGGGTGGGCAACGGCATAATTGACGTAGCCCTCGCCAAGAATTACCAGCTGGCGCAGTGTGTCCGCATCCGGCTCCTGGGCCAGACGGGCGCTCATTTCCGCGCTCAGACCCTCGAAGCCCTCGGTGGCGATAGCGGCCAGCAGGTCATCCTTGTTGGCGAAATGGCGGTATACCGCGGTGGCGGACACGCCAACACTGCGCGCCAGAGCGCGCAGGCTAAGGGCCGCCGGGCCGTCCTGCTCCAATGCGGTCAGGGCGCTACCGATCAGGGCGCTACGCAGGTTGCCATGGTGGTAGTTGACGGGTTCGGGGCTGGCGGACATGGTTCTACTCAATATGTTGACGGTGTAAACACTGGAGGCAAATTTAGCCCGCTAAGTTAACGGTGTCAACATGGCTTTGTCCGAATGGCTTGACCGGCACTCTTGCCGATACCATGCTGCGGCGCTTATTTCGCCTCTCCCGGATGCCTGCATGAGCTCGAAACACGCCCGGCTGGACCGCTTTCTCAGTCAGCGCCTTGGCCAGAGCCGGCGCGAGATCCAGCATCTGCTGGCGGCGGGCCGGGTGCAGGTTGACGGTGTGACAGCACGGGATGGGCAGCAGCGTATCGGCCCTTTCTCCCGGCTGCAGCTTGATGACCAGTTACTGCAGGCCAGGCAGGCTCGCTACCTGATGCTGAACAAGCCTGCCGGGGTGGTCAGCGCCACCTGGGACAGCAGGCATGCCACGGTGATTGATTTGCTGGATAACCAGGTTGGCGATGACCTGCATATTGCCGGACGCCTCGACTTCCACTCCACCGGCCTGCTATTGCTGACCAATGACGGCGACTGGTCGCGCCAGCTTAGTGCTCCGGAAAACCGGGTCAGCAAGCACTACCGGGTGACGTTGGAAAAGCCGATTAACGAAGAGTATGTGGACGCTTTTGCTGCCGGCATGTGGTTTGAGTACGAGGGTATTACTACCCGCCCAGCGCAGCTGCATATTGTTGCTGAGCATGTTGCCGATGTGGTTCTCACCGAGGGGCGCTACCACCAGATCAAGCGCATGTTTGGCCGTTTTGGCAATCGGGTGCTGACCCTGCACCGCAGCGCCATTGGTGGACTGCAGCTGGACCCGTCATTGCGCCCTGGCGCCAGTCGATTCCTCACTGCCGCAGAGATGCTGGCGATCAATGCAGATTACCCGCCTGCCTGATCGCTGCCTTCCAGCCTGGTGATTTCTTTATACATGGCTTCTGCCTGCTCGGTGAGGAAAGAGTACTGGCGGATGTCGCCACTGCGCTGACATAACATGGCTTTTTCCAGAGTATCCGCATACTCCTTGCGCAGCTTCTTTAGTGGGTCTGACTTGAAAAGTGAAAACATCGGGGTGCTCCGCCGTTGAGGATGTGGTAAACCTTGCCTCCCACAACTGTCACATGAATATGTGGGTGATACCGTGAATGCCTGTGCGGAAGTGGTAACATTCCAACGATCCGGACATATTCCTATGCTGGATTAACCGGTTCGGTTTCAGCGAGAAGTTCGCCCGCTTTCTTGCCCAGTAAAGGGTCTGTTCAGGCTTGTGCCTGTTAATCAATAAGGTGTTTGTGTATGTCTTTGCCTGAAATTCTGAAAAGCCGTCTACGTATACCCGTTGTCGCTTCGCCCATGTTTATCTTGTCTAACCCGGATCTGGTTATTGCCCTGTGCAAGGCCGGTGTGGTTGGTTCGTTCCCTGCTCTTAATGCACGCCCGGCAGATCAGCTGGAGGTATGGTTAAAGCGGATCACTGAAGAGCTGGCGGCCTGGGATGAAGCCAACCCGGATCGTCCCTCTGCTCCGTTTGCGGTCAACCAGATTGTCCACCGTTCCAATAACCGTCTGCAGCATGATCTGGAAATGTGCGTTAAGTACAAGGTGCCGATCGTTATTACCTCGCTGGGTGCCCGCGTCGATGTAAACGAAGCGGTGCACAGCTATGGCGGCATCGTTCTACACGACATCATCAATAACAAGTTCGCCAAAAAGGCCATTGAGAAAGGTGCCGATGGCCTGATTGCTGTAGCCGCTGGTGCTGGTGGTCATGCTGGTGTGCAGTCACCACTGGCGCTGATCCAGGAAATCCGTGAGTGGTTCGGTGGCCCCTTGCTACTGTCCGGTGCCATCGCTACCGGCGACTCGGTGCTGGCGGCCCAGGCCATGGGCGCAGACCTTGCTTATATCGGCTCAGCCTTTATCGCCACCGACGAAGCCAATGCTGATCCCAGCTACAAGCAGGCGATCGTCGATAGCAGTGCTGAAGATATCGTTTACTCCAGCCTGTTCACCGGCGTGCATGGTAACTATCTGCGTCGTTCCATCGAGCTGGCGGGCATGGACCCGGATAACCTGCCGGAAGGTGACCCTTCGCAAATGGACTTTGGCGAAAAGCCGGATCTGGGCGGCGCCAAGGCGTGGAAAGATATCTGGGGCAGTGGTCAGGGTATTGGTGCGGTGAAGGAAACTCAGCCGGCTGCCAAGGCGGTGGAGCGCTTGCAGAAGGAGTACGCTGCTGCTTGGGCCCGTTTGCAGCAGCAGGTCGCAGCATTTCCGCCGAAATAATTTCCCTGGTGGCGTTTAGTCAGCGCGCTTGTCTCGAGCGCGCTGCACGCGAAGATCCTGTGCCAGCATTAGTCGAGCCAGGTCGGTCACCTCGGCAATGGTATTAACCACTGCATCTGGTAGATGCGGGTGCCGCGGTGAGCCGGGGAAAATCTTGTCCAACCAGTTCTGGCTCCAGCCAGCACCGTTGTAAAAGATTGGGGTAATGCCGGCCAGTCGTGCAGCAATGACATCGGTGGTGCTGTCACCCACGTACCAGACATGTTGATCCGCTGGCAGCTTGAGTTGTTGCAGTGCGTAGTGAAGCGGGTCCGGGGCTGGTTTTCGTCTCGCAACGTCGGTGCCGCACACGGTTACATCAAATAGTTCCAGCCAGCCAGTTTCATCCACCAGTGCCAGTTCTCGCTCAAAAAAATCCCGACGCCGGTTAGAAATAACCCCCACGGGCAAGCCCACCGCCTTGAGTCGTTCAATTTGCTCGCGGATGTCGGGCTCCAGTGGATACACATCGGCGATATGTTGCCGGTAGGCCTCGTCGAACGCCCGATGCGCTTCAGTCTTGGCGCCTTCGTCGGTGCCGAACAGTACTTCAAAAATATCCGTACGAGAGATTTTTTTCTGCGCCACCACCTTGGGATGCAACTGCTTGTTAGTGCGCACATAGTTGAGCAGCTTTGCGTCTTCCGGCGTCTTCGATTCATCCGGGTCCAGCAGTAGCGACATCAGACCCAGCTCATCCAGCCGCGCCAGCATGTCGTCAATGGCCAGATACATGGCATTGTGAGTATCCACCAGCGTCGCATGCCAGTCGAAAAGAATGGCGCTGGGGCGACTGTGGGGCAGTTGCAGGATGCTCACATCTCAGGCCTCAGGTTTGTGCGACAAAATAATCCCGCATCCATTCATACAGTAAATCGGCTCGCAGGTTGCTCATCGGCAGCTGCTGGTAAGGTGCATCGGTATCCTGGTCTTTCAATGTGAACTGATAAATCAACTCGCCGGGCTGTTGATCATGCAGGATCAGCACAATCCGCTTGCCTGTGCGCAGGCAGTCTATGGTCAAGGCATCCGCAGGAATGCCTTTCTCTCTCATGCCGCGTCGTACGCCGACCACCGGGTTGATGTCCGCATGCTGCTGCTGGATGCGGGCATGGGCCTCGGTAACAAGGTCAGAGACAGTCTTGAGTGGTTCGCTGGTCATGTGAGCCCGTCGTTTTGGCGAAAGGAATAACCATTCTGGGCAGATTTTCCGGCGGTTGCCATCCTTGCATGGCCAAAAAAAGCCGGGGTCGGCTGCAACCGACCCCGGCTTTTTTAAGGATGTTGCTGGTTAGTCTTCCAGCTCCGCTTCCTCGGCGGTAATTACGCTGCCATTGTAGCTGCCTTCCACCTCAACCACCGTGCTGTCTATGGTGATGGCCGAGAAGAAAGTGGTGGCGTCAATGCTGCCGCTATTATCGTCCTCGAACTCGCTGCCAGACACATCTACCGGCACGCCAAGTATGCTCAGTGCGGTATTCGGGGTGGTGGCGGTGACCGGACCTTCCAGGACTACTTGCACCGGTAGCTCCAGATCAACGCGGGTAACCTCGGTAAGCACCAGTGTGTCGCCACTTTGGTATCCCTGCAGCTCGACATAGTCATTGATTGCCAGGTCGTCCAGACCAAAGAATGTCTCCTCCGCTTCACTATCATCTTCGTAGCGAGTGTTGGTGTTGGATACCAGAGTCAAGCCAAGCGCAGTGATGGTGCCTTCGTTCAGAGTCAGGTTAGTTGCAGTAATTGCCGAAACCTGAGCGTGCAGAGAAATATCCTCTTCCTGCTCAAAGTCCACTTCATCAGCGATGATAATGCCTTCTGACCAGATGCCTTCCACTTCAACAACTGCGCCAACCACCAGTAGCCCCGCATTGCCGCCGCTAAATTCAGCGCCAGGGGCAATGGTTACAGGGATGCCGTTTACGGCGATCTGGCTGCTTGATGTGACTTCGGTAATCAGGCCTTTCAGCTCAGCCTCGACGCCATCATCCAGATCGTCAAAGCCACTGCTAAAGCCCTTGACGGTGCTTGCATCCAGAATGTCGCCATTAAGGCTGCCGCGTACACGAACGGTGATGCCATTGGCGGGCACATTGCCCGGCAGTGAAGAAAGCG
>NZ_JAFMPS010000089.1 GCF_020667895.1 Alcanivorax sp. 1008 | reverse complement strand
ATATATGTGCGGATGACGCTCAATAAGCTTGTCACAAATACTGTGACAAACATCCGCTATATCAAAGTCATTGGTTTCACTGGCAATTCTAGAATAAAAAACAATATGCAATAGCACATCACCAAGTTCTTTTTTTACCTCGTCTAAATCCTTATCTAAAATGGCGTCACCAAGTTCATATACCTCTTCAATTGTTAAGTGTCGTAAGGATTCCATGGTTTGCTTTTTATCCCATGGACATTGCTCTCGCAATTCGTCCATTACAATCAATAAACGTTCAAAGGCTTTAAGTTGTGAACTTTTATCAGGCATAATTATTCCTCCTCAGAGGTATCAGATTCATCTTCAGACTCTAAAGAATCTAATAGATTATTTTTCTGAAGTAAGTTGTACCATTGTACAACCTTTTTTATATCAGATGCATAGACTCTATCTTCGTCATAATCTGGTAATACTTCAAAGAAATATTCTTCAAGAGCATCTTTGCCGTCTTTATGACTAATAGAAGTAGG
>NZ_JAFMPS010000088.1 GCF_020667895.1 Alcanivorax sp. 1008 | reverse complement strand
GCACATCACTGGCCAGACTGCGGCTATACCAGATGGCATTGCCCTCGCGGCGCCGCTCCACCAGCCCGGCCTCGGCCAGCACCTTGAGGTGATGACTCATGGCCGGCTGGCGCATATCGCAGATCTCGCACAGCTCCAGCACCCCGAAACTGCTCTGCCCCAACACCTGCAGTACCGATAACCGGAGGCTGTCGCCGGCGGCCCAGAGCAGCTGTTCCAGCGGCTCAAGGGACGGGGCAGGGGGGATGGAAAGAGCTTGGGTAGCTGACATAGGGGCGAACTTTACGCCGGCGGAACGACAATATCAATTATTTTCGATATTGACTGCCTATGCTATTACGTCTGCCGGACACCGGCCAACGGCGAGCTAACCCAACCCCATCCGTCAGGGTTTGCCCAACACCCCGCCATCAACGACAATAGCGCCCCATTTCAGGCCCCCTTCGGGACCGCCCCAGCCAGCAGGAGTGTTTGATGACCGCTGTTACCCGATCCCGTGAACTTGCCAACGCCATCCG
>NZ_JAFMPS010000087.1 GCF_020667895.1 Alcanivorax sp. 1008 | reverse complement strand
TTCAGGGGCGCGGAAAGCTTCAACGGTGATGTCAGTGGCTGGAGTACCGGCAATGTCACCGATATGGGAGGCATTTTCGCCAATGCAGCGTCGTTCAATGGTGACGTGTCTGGCTGGAATGTAGGCCAGGTGTCAAACCTGTCGGATGCGTTTTCAGGCGCAAACAGCTTTGCCGGTGATCTCAGCACCTGGAACATCTCGAATGTGCAGTACATGTACGGCATGCTTTCCAATACCGCAATCAGCGATGAAAGCTACGAAGACATGCTGACTGCCTGGTCAGCCCTGGAGCTGGAGCCAGGCGTAACGCTGGGCGCATCCGGCCTGAGCTACTGTGATGCGGAAGGCGCTCTGAGTGTATTGAGCGAAACCTATGGCTGGATGATTGACGGCGCGGTCCGTGACTGTAGCGAGGAACTGCTGGCTGATATCAGTGCGGCGGCTGACGGCAATGACGCAAGTGGCGTCACCATGGATGTTCTGAACGGCATCATCGGCCTGACAGGTGTCGATCCGAGCCAGCTTG
>NZ_JAFMPS010000086.1 GCF_020667895.1 Alcanivorax sp. 1008 | reverse complement strand
GGATTGGTGGGTACTCTTGGACCCGAAAAAACTAAAGTTTTGTATGAGAAATATCTTGATCTAATTCGTCTTGAGATTTCCGAGTTTGGCGTAAAGCCAACCGAGGTTCGGCATCTCATTGGCCGCCTCGGGGAGTTTTACTGTGCGCTGTCGGTTGATGGAGCTTTGGCTGCAACGCCAAACCAACATGGGTTTGACGTAATTTCCAAGAACGGCAGAAGGGTAAGCGTTAAAACAACCGCTCAGAAATCTGGCTTTGTCAGAATTTCTGACTCTACCCTTGAGAAAGTTGATGACCTGATGCTTATTCAGTACAAAGATCAATCTCTCTCGGTCATTTACTATGGGGCCGTAATGGCGGCGGTAGGTGTTGCAAGGCACTATCCAGAACTCGGGTGGTATGAGCTTGACCTAGCGAAGGCAAGAGATGCTCACCGCAGGTAGCCTTGCGCGTGCCGTGAGTGCCGAACAATTCGTTGCAGGCCGACGTCCCTGTCGGGCTGCGGCCTGAGCTCAAACGCCATGACCAGACCGGGGATATAAATGAAGTTAGTAATGGCCGGATGGGCTATATGTATTTTGGGCATTTTA
>NZ_JAFMPS010000085.1 GCF_020667895.1 Alcanivorax sp. 1008 | reverse complement strand
AATGAGTGCACCCAGCTCTCGGGAATACCCCTCGAAATAAGATCCTGACGCCTACCTGATTGGTCCTCAAGAGAAATTAGTAGAACTGGCACACCATTGCCAAGGTAACCGGGCATAAACCGTCGATGAATATTCGCCATATGAAGACCTGTATCACCTACTCTATGCAGACCTCAGTTTGGAAGAGCAAGCACTTCAGTATTTTCGCCATGATGACGCATACGCCGTGATATTGAATAACCATTGTCCATCAACCAGCTCTCAAAATCGGCACCATTGCAATCTGAAACCTCAATCAGCATCGCGGGACGGCAACGATCAATCGTCTTCGCAAGCCCCGCAAGAGCTTCCATCTCATGGCCTTCCACATCAATCTTAAGGAAGTCTACCTGCGCGGCAGACAACAGGTCATCGCCACGAACAAGCTTTACCCATTCACCATATACACCGGAGGCAATCATACTCCTACCAATGTTATGGGAGTTTGGAGTTATCATACGGGAAAATTCAGTACGATCCGACAACGCTAGCTTGTGAACCTCTACCTTTCCTTGAAGTTCGTTTAACAGAACATTAATAGAAAGAATCGCGTGCTGCAGTCTCATCGGCTCAAAGGCAATAATTCGCGA
>NZ_JAFMPS010000084.1 GCF_020667895.1 Alcanivorax sp. 1008 | reverse complement strand
CTTACCACGGTGGGGTTCATGACTGGGGTGAAGTCGTAACAAGGTAGCCGTAGGGGAACCTGCGGCTGGATCACCTCCTTAACGACCGAAGATATCAATCCTCAGAGTTCACACGTTTGTCTGTCTGGTTTTATAGTGCGCGAGAGACCTTGCCGGGTCTGTAGCTCAGGTGGTTAGAGCGCACCCCTGATAAGGGTGAGGTCGGTGGTTCAAGTCCACCCAGACCCACCAAATTCGCTTTGTTTGTCTGCTTTGGCAGCCTGGCGGGGTGAGTTTGAGGATGCTGCAGTTTTGGGGCCATAGCTCAGCTGGGAGAGCGCCTGCCTTGCACGCAGGAGGTCAGCGGTTCGATCCCGCTTGGCTCCACCAAGTGCAGCGGCACGGTAAGGAAAGTTATAAAAGAATTCAGAAAAAAGTGAACCATCACCATCGGGTTCGTTTTTTTCTGATTTCTAAAGTCAGTCTCGCTTGCGACGAGCAGTGAGTAGATCTTTAACAATATGGATTGAGTCGTAATTAAAGAAGTGAGTGTCTTTGAATGCTGACACTTGCGTCTTTTGGCGAAAATTATCTGTTGCGAGTCTGTGTGCTTGGAGTGGTTACGCGGGATATTGTGTGACTGTTTTGGGTTATATGGTCAAGTGACAAAGCGTACACGGTGGATGCCTTGGCAGCCAGAGGCGATGAAGGACGTTGTAGCCTGCGATAAGCTTCGGGGAGG
>NZ_JAFMPS010000083.1 GCF_020667895.1 Alcanivorax sp. 1008 | reverse complement strand
CTATCACTAACGTTAAATCGCTTCATGATGTTGATACTAAATGCCACTGCATCTTCGCTAAAGCTCGTTGCCATAAACCTTAAAGCCCAACCATCATTCAGGGCATAGTCAGCTCCAAGACCTACTCTGACTAACGTCGAACTGTCTTCAGACAAACCGGTACCGGCATCAACATTCAAGTCCGACAGGCCCAATGTGATAAACGGGTCCAAACCACAGTGTCGTTGACAGGCATCGTCTTTCGAGAATTCAAAGTGATACATACCACCTACCGAAAGGGCGCTATAGTCAACGTCCACCACCGCAGGGGTTAAGCTGGCGTTTTCTAACTCTGCTGAGCCCAGGTCCATGTAAGACAGATCAACTGACCAATGGTCGTTAAACTGATAGCCCGTAAATATCTGAAAGGCAGTCCCTTGCTCTTCAGATACTTCATACAACGACTGTTCGGTATTGGGCTCCAAATCACTGACACCAGCACCAATGCCAAAGTAGGCATTATTAGCCAACGCCTGACCAGAGACAGAAGCCCCCGCAAGCAGGTACAACATCGGGCGCACAGCGCGTACGTTCGCCTTACGGAATGCAAGCAGGCCAGACATTAACGACAGCCAAAGGAAGTTAAATGAACCCACGCCACCTTTGGAAACAACGACGTCCTTACTTTGGTCGTTTACAGAATCGATAATCGCCTGCAGCTCCTCAAGGCTATCCAGGGAAGCATCCGCATCCGCAATAGCTTCTTGATAGTAGGCAAGCTGGCTCGGATCGACACCTGTCAGGCCGATGATGCCGTTCAGAACATCCATGGTGACGCCACTTGCGTCATTGCCGTCAGCCGCCGCACTGATATCAGCCAGCAGTTCCTCGCTACAGTCACG
>NZ_JAFMPS010000082.1 GCF_020667895.1 Alcanivorax sp. 1008 | reverse complement strand
CGCGCTCCAGCTGTTCAATCTCGCGCAGCACATCTTCCACCTGACGGCTGAGTTCGCGTTCGGCTTCCGCCGGACGATAGTGCACGTCCACCGGATAGGTGCGGCCAGACACTTCAATCACCGGGGCGCCGGCAAAGTGTCGAGCGAAGCGTTCGTGATCGATGGTGGCGGAGGTGATGATAACTTTCAGGTCTGGCCGCTTGGGTAGCAGTTGCCGAATATAGCCAAGCAGGAAATCGATATTCAGGCTGCGTTCGTGGGCTTCGTCGATAATCAGGGTGTCGTACTGGTCCAGAAATCGATCCGACTGGATTTCCGACAACAACATGCCGTCTGTCATCAGCTTGATCATGCAGTCTTCGCCGACGTGATCGGTGAAGCGCACCCGATAGCCAACCAGGTCGCCGACGGTGGAGCCGATTTCCTCGGCAATGCGGCTGGAGACGGCGCGGGCGGCAAGCCGGCGCGGCTGGGTGTGGCCGATCATGCCTTCTACGCCGCGACCGAGTTCAAGGCAGATTTTCGGCAGCTGGGTGGTTTTGCCGGAGCCGGTTTCGCCGGCCAGTACCACCACCTGATGGTCGCGGATGGCATTACGGATGGTGTCGAGTTGCTCCACCACCGGCAGGTTCGGCCAGCTGAGTTTTGGCTGTCTTGCCGCTTTGCGGGTACGGCGGGTGCTCGAGCGCGCTATATCAGCGGCGAGTTTTTCCAGGGCGTTGTCGTTGGGCTTTTGCTGCAGTTTTTCCAGACGGCGACGCAGGCGATAGCGATCGACGCGCAGGCAGTCGTTGAGTTGTTGTTTCAGTGTGGTGATCGAGTGTTCAGTCAAAATTTGTTTAGTCCAGAAACTGGTTTCGGTAAGAAGGTGTGGCAGTGTCGTCGTCGGCCCGAGGCAGTGTCAGGGCTGGCCGGGACACGCACAAGTACGTCCCTGTAGCTCATCTCAGCCATCCCTGGCTTCGA
>NZ_JAFMPS010000081.1 GCF_020667895.1 Alcanivorax sp. 1008 | reverse complement strand
CAGGCCCTGGTGGCCATCCTATAGATGAGTTTATCGCGCCGCCGTCGCCCTGATTAAACACCGTCAACGTAGACAGCCGCCAGTGTGATCCCCCCGATCCGTCAACTGGCGGCGATTCAGGGGGGGGTAGTAAGCCTCTGACAGTGCCTTAGGATGCATAGATAGACAAAAAACTTGCATCTCCGGACATTCCGCCTCCCCCCAGCTCCAACGCTGTGTGAATTGTGGAACAGTTCGAGCTCGGAGCCAGTGATTAGATATAGGACAGCATAGTCCAGTCTGCCATTTCATGATTAAGTTCGCTGTCTATGTATGCGGGCAAGTGTTTTGACACGTGAAACCAGTTCGCTTGAGCAGTGTGCCAAGGCCGCAGCGGCCGAACCAGAAATCCCAAGGCCGCGGCGCCCTAACCAGACCCGGAGAAAGCTTTGCTATCTTTGCCTCGTTGGATGCTTCGTTTGTTTATGTGGATGATTGGTCTGTTTACGCTTCAGCACGCCGTAGACGGTGGTGGTGGCACCAAAACGCCCGTCAACATGGCCCCCGAAGTCACATTCACCACGCCGTTGTCAGGCGCACGCCTGAATGCTGGGGACGACATCCGTGTCGTCACTAAAGCGTCCGACAGTGACGGCTCCATCGTCAGCGTCATCCTGTCTGTTAATGGCACTGCCCTACGCAAGCTCACAGGGCCCCCTTTTGAATGGGGTGCACCCGGCGGCAGTCACGATGCGCTCCTGAGAAACGTTGCCGAGGGCAATTATGAATTGGTCGCCGTGGCGCAGGATAACCAGGGCGCTGAAAGCCGCGCCGTGCTTTCGCTAAGCGTCGCGCCCGCGCCGCCGCCGCCGCCGGCGGCGCGGGCGCCGGCCGTCATCAAAACCTGCGATGAAAACCCATCTCTGGATCGAAGCTGCACTGACGGCAGCGTTGGCACTGAAGCGGATGACCAGCGGGCGCTGCCTTTGGCGCCTGCAATCAAACGGGACATTCACCT
>NZ_JAFMPS010000080.1 GCF_020667895.1 Alcanivorax sp. 1008 | reverse complement strand
AGAAAGGGGTAATGACCGAGAAGTGATGGCAGTCGTTCTTGCCACCTTGTCCGCAGGTCGTCATGGGCTTGCCCGGATCATTGCAGATAGCCGAGTGCAAAGACTCTGACTCGCCTGCGGCTTCTGAGGCTACGAACCGATGCCTGGGCAGGGCGTAACTGCCTCGATTGGCTACGATGTCCATGCCGGCGCCGTTGGTGGCGCTGCCGGGCGGCGAGGAAAGGAAAGACGTGTTGATTCGCTTGGGCTCAAACAGGAAAAACCGGAACACTTCTGCTGTCGGGTCTTTGGTGCGGGTTCGCGTCTGCATCGCAATCCGGCCGTCGGCCGTGGTCCGATAGGGCGGAATATGGGGGCGAGTGAAATAGCCCTCGTCGCGGGTATTATTGTCCGGGTCGGTGCGGGCACCGTCGCCTACTTCCACGAGGTGAATGTCCCGTTTGATTGCAGGCGCCAAAGGCAGCGCCCGCCGGTCATCCGCTTCAGTGCCAACGCTGCCGTCAGTGCAGCTTCGATCCAGAGATGGGTTTTCATCGCAGGTTTTGATGACGGGCGGCGGCGGCGGCGCGGGCGGGGGCGCGACGCGCAACGAAAGCACGGCGCGGCTTTCAGCGCCCTGATTATCCTGCGCCACGGCGATTAATTCATAATTGCCCGCGGCAACGTTTCTCAGGAGCGCATCGTGACTGCCGCGGGGTACACCCCATTCAAAAGGTGGCTTGGTGAGCGTGCGTAACTTAGTGCCATTAACAGACAGGACGACGCTGACGATGGAGCCATCACTGTCGGTCGCTCTAGTGACGACATGGATATCGTCCCCAGCATTCAGGCGTGCGCCTGACAACGGCGTGGTGAATGTGACTTCGGGTGCCTTGTTGATGGGCGTTTCGGTGCCACCACCACCGTCTACGGCGTGCTGAAGCGTAAACAGACCAATCATCCACATAAACAAACGAAGCATCCAACGAGGCAAAGATAGCAAAGCTTTCTCCGGGTCTGGTTAGGGCGCCGCGGCC
>NZ_JAFMPS010000007.1 GCF_020667895.1 Alcanivorax sp. 1008 | reverse complement strand
CGCGCTCCAGCTGTTCAATCTCGCGCAGCACATCTTCCACCTGACGGCTGAGTTCGCGTTCGGCTTCCGCCGGACGATAGTGCACGTCCACCGGATAGGTGCGGCCAGACACTTCAATCACCGGGGCACCGGCAAAGTGTCGAGCGAAGCGTTCGTGATCGATGGTGGCGGAGGTGATGATAACTTTCAGGTCCGGCCGCTTGGGTAGCAGTTGCCGAATATAACCAAGCAGGAAGTCGATATTCAGACTGCGTTCGTGGGCTTCGTCGATAATCAGGGTGTCGTACTGGTCCAGAAAGCGATCGGACTGGATTTCCGACAACAACATGCCGTCTGTCATCAGCTTGATCATGCAGTCTTCGCCGACGTGATCGGTAAAACGCACCCGATAGCCCACCAGATCGCCGACGGAGGAGCCGATTTCTTCGGCAATACGGCTGGATACGGCGCGAGCGGCCAGTCGGCGCGGCTGGGTGTGGCCGATCATGCCTTCTACGCCGCGTCCGAGTTCAAGGCAGATTTTCGGCAGCTGAGTGGTTTTGCCTGAGCCGGTTTCGCCGGCCAGTACCACCACCTGATGATCGCGGATGGCATTACGGATGGTGTCGAGTTGCTCCACCACCGGCAGGTTCGGCCAGCTGAGTTTTGGCTGTCTTGCCGCTTTGCGGGCACGGCGGGTGCTCGAGCGCGCTATATCAGCGGCGATTTTTTCCAGGGCGTTGTCGTTGGGCTTTTGTTGCAGTTTTTCCAGACGGCGACGCAGGCGATAGCGATCGACGCGCAGGCAGTCGTTGAGTTGTTGTTTCAGTGTGGTGATCGAGTGTTCAGTCAAAACTTATTCAGTCCGGTTACGGTAAGCGGGTGCGGCAGTGGCTTCGTCGGTCAGTGTGTCTGTCAGGGGGTGCCGGGACACGCCGTAAACCCATCCGTGGGGGCTTGAGTTCGGCATCCATGCCTCACACAGTCCCGTCACCCCCTGACAGACACACTGACCTTGCATCCTGCTTCTTGCCAGGCCGCTGGCCTTAATTAATTTTCGCGGATACACATGCGATGTCTGGCCGCGAGCGGGAGTGTTGGCGTTTCCGGGACCATCGAAGCCAGGGATGGCTGAGATGAGCTACATGGATGTACTCGTGCGTGTCCCGGAAACGCCAGCACTCCCGCTCGCCGCACGATTTCAACACCACCCCACAACCCGCGGAACCACAAACTCACTTCCCCAACCAGCTCCGACCCACTTCAGTCAAACCACCAGCAGCAACGGTCAAGTAAGCTAAAGAAGCCTCCCCAACATCAAGTCGTACTTTTACCCGCATCAACTCATCACGCCGAAACGCATGGATCTCAACATCATCACCCGGTGAAAACTGCTGCAACTGATCATCCAGCTTCCTTGCATCCGTCCGCACACCGTTCAACGCAATGATGACATCCCCCGCCGACAATCCCGCCGCCATGGCCGCACCCTGCTCAAACGCCACCTGAATGCGCGCACCCAAGACATCATCAGCAATTCGCACACCAAGATTTACCGGCGACGCACCATTACCCGGCTTGCCGCCCATGTCCGCATGGCTGGTCGGCGCACGCCAGTGCAGTTCGACACCGGCCTCTGCCAGCATTTCTGCCAGCGGCAACGGCTCTGTGCTATACAACGCCAGATCAAAGAAATCCTGCAACGATTGACCAGCCACCTCTTCGGCCAGCAGTTGAATGCCCTGCTCCGGCACACCGACGCCGATCTTGCCGTAGCGCTGCCACAGCAGGCGCATCAAGTCATCCAGCGATTTTCCGCCATCGGTAACGCGGCGCAGGGTGAAATCCAGCGCCAGCGCCACCAGTGAACCCTTGGCGTAATAGCTGACGATGGCGTTGCTGGCATTTTCATCCTGCTTGTAAAAACGGGTCCAGGCATCAAAGCTGGATTCGGTAACGGTTTGCTTGTGGGTGCCGCGACCACGGGCTACCCGGCTAATAGCAGTGCCAAGCAACTCCAGATAACTTTCTGGGCTGATTTTGCCGCAACGCACCATGCCCAAATCATCGTAGTAGCTGGTGATACCTTCGAAGGCCCACAACAGTTCGGTGTAGTTTTCCTGACTGAGGTCGTATGGGGTGAATGCCTCGGGCTTGATGCGCTTGACCATCCAGCTATGGAAATACTCATGACTGCACAGGCCAAGATAGTTGCGATAGCTGTCGCGCTGCTTGTCCGGCGCATCACTGCGCCGTGGCAGATCGGCGCGGGCGCACATCAAGCTAGTGGAGTTCCGGTGCTCAAGGCCACCATATCCATCCGCCGTTACCAGAGTCATAAACAGGTAATCCTGCATCGGCGGCTGCTCGCCGAACAGGGCAATATGCTGCTCACAGATGGGCTTCAAATCGCGCACCAGTCGATCCAGATCGGTGCCACTGTGGCCGCTGATCACCACCTTGTGGACAATCCCTCCGGCTTCGAAACGGGCATCTTCGAAGTGCCCCATCTCCACCGGATAATCGATCAGGTCGTCATAGTTTTCCGCGCGGAAACGTCCGAAATCCCATGCACCGCCGGTCAACCGCGGCATGCCGGTTGCCACACGCCAGGTGGCGTAGGCAGTGCCTTCTGGCGGCAGCATGTCCACTTCACAGGGTTGGTCTTCATGGCCGATCGGCTGCAGGAATACGCAGGTGCCGTTGAAGTAGGCATGACGGGTATCCAGATGGGCGCCGCGTACCGACAGATCCCAGCCATAGACATCGATGGACACCTGCAACGGGCCGTCACAGGGGGCAACCTGCCAACTGTCCTTGTCGAGCTTGGCCACCGCCACCGGCTGACCAGCACTCTCGGCACGCAGAGACAGCACATGACGGGCAAAGTCGCGGATCATGTAGCTGCCGGGTATCCAGGCCGGCATGCGCAGCACCTGCCCCTCCGGGGTAGGCGTCTCAATGGTCAGAACAACGGTGAATTGATGAGCTTCCGGGCGGGACGGCTGGATGCAGTAATGAATCACGGGCTTCTCCGTAAAAACGAAGCCGCAGTATAGCAAACCCGCTGGCTGGCTTAGTAAATCACACCGTTAGTGAATGGTCTGCTTCACCCAGATCAGCTCCTCGGTATCAAAGCCAAGCTCATTCGCCTGCCGCACAAAGCGATCCTTGAGCTCAGCGGACACCATGGGATTGCGCGCCAGCATCCACAGATAGTTGCGGTTGTAGCTGGTTACGAAGGCATATTCATAGCCCTCATGGTCCAGCTCGTAGATCACATAGCCGCCATAAAAGGGGCCGAAGAAAGACACCTTGAGGTGCCCCACATCCTCTGCGCCAACAAACTTTGCCTTGCCAACGGCCTCTTTCCACTCTTCCCTGGTGTCCAGATAACCCCGGTTGGTGACTTTTACCGAACCATCCTCGTTGAGCTCATAGAGGGCCGTCACCTCAGACATATCCCGCTCAAACGAGTGATCCAGTCGAGCGATTTCATGCCAGGTGCCCAGATATCGGGGCAGCTCAAAGCCGGTCACCGGGCTGATGCCCTCCGGTGCACCTGTGCAGGCGGTAAGTAAAAGAGCAAGTAGTGCTATCCCGACACGGCCCATAGCCAATCCCTCAGTTATTGGTAAAGCATGGAGAGAAGACTACAGCTAGCAGGACCAGAAAAACATGAAAACGGAGCCGTGGGCAAAAAGCAGAAACATGCTGGCTACGAATATCTGTATCAGCCCCGGCATGATTGTTCTTGGGGAGTAAAAAAGCCCCCGGTAAACCGGGGGCGATTACTGAGCAATGTGCTATTTCCAGACTAGTGACTAATCATCCATGGACGCATGGAAGGGAACATTTTCTTCCCGTCTGCGGTATAGAGAAGCATGGACTTGCCGGGTTTCGGCGAGCCACAACCGCACTGGCGGCTATGCTCCTTGTCATACTCGCGGCGATCGGCGGTAGAGAATACCGGCTCATGGCGGGAGCGTTCATTCCGTTCATGAGCCGCTTTCGTTGCCGGGTCCATGTTTACTACTTTTTTTGGCAACACAATAACCCTCGGTGACAGGGCCTCGCAGGTGGGGCAAGCCACCGGCTTATCAGCGTCATCGATGGTTGCCAATGTGTTGAACAAACCATGTTCATTGCACTTGTAGTCATACACGGGCATGGCAATTACTCCTTGTCCTTCGACAGCGGTACGTCCATACCACCAGTGACTTTCTTCTGCGGTCCTTCTGCGGATGGATTGATGTCAAAGTCGAAGATCCCGGTGGGCAACCACAAGGTGGCACAGGCATTGGGAATATCGACGACACCGCTAATATGACCCTCCACCGGCGCACAACCCAGAATGGCGTAGGCCTGTGCCTTGGTGTAACCAAACTTGGTCATATATTCGATGGCATTCAGGCAGGCCTGGCGATAGGCCACATGGACGTCGAGGTAGTGCTGACCGCCGTGCTCGTCAACTGAAATACCCTCGAAGATGACATAGTCATCGTAACGCGGCTTGATCGGGCTGGGCTTAAACACCGGGTTCTTGATTCCGTACTTTTCCACGCCGCCCTTGATCAGGTTAACCCGCAGGTGGATCCAACCGGCCATTTCGATAGCACCACAAAAAGTGATTTCGCCATCGCCCTGGCTGAAGTGCAGATCACCTACAGACAAACCGGCACCCTTCACATAAACCGGGAAGTACACCTTGGAACCACGCGACAGGTCTTTGATATCGCAGTTACCGCCATGCTCACGGGGTGGAACTGTGCGCGCGGCTTCTGCGCCTGCTGCTTTTGCCGCTTCGCCGGTCATCTTGCCCATATGGGCGGTGTCGCCGTTCGGCAGTGTGGCCAATTCCGGCACCCGGTTCGGGTCAGTCTGTACCAGCCCGGCCTCACGCTTGTTCCAGATATCCAGCAATTCCTTGGAAGGCAGGCAACCAATCAGGCCCGGGTGAATCAGGCCGGCGAACTCCACATTCGGGACGTGACGCGACTTGGTGAACATGCCATTGAAATCCCAGATGCTCTTTTGCGCTTCCGGGAAATGTTCAGTCAGGAAACCACCACCGTTTTTCTTCGAGAAGAAGCCGTTAAAGCCCCACTGGCTCTCTTCGAATGTGCCGATATCCAGAATATCGACTTCCAGAAGATCACCCGGCTCTGCGCCCTCTACGCCAACGGGCCCAGACAGAAAATGTACCTGGCTGAGATCCACATCACGCACATCGTCGGCGCAGTCATCGTTCTTGATTTGGCCGCCGGTCCAGTCATAGCACTCAATGATAAAGTCATCACCAGGCTTGACCGTGGCCACCATGGGAATGTCCGGGTGCCAGCGGTTATGGATCTTTTCATTCTCATAAGCGGACTTGCTCAGGTCGATCTTGATGATTGTTTCAGCCATGACGGTCGCTCCTTGGTGTTTGTCGCATAAACGGTTAAGTCATGGCGTTACTATCTGAAATCATGGGGTTCCGGTGTATTGGCGAAATGCCCCCCGGGCATACGTCATTCAACGTATTGAAGCCCGTAGACAGCACAATGCGCGCCCTGCCCGCTGAGCACAGGCAGCCCCTGGGGCAGATGATGGTTTGGCTGTAATAAAAGAAGAGGAGAAGCTGGGAGGGTTGGTGCCTCCCTCAGAATACGTGGTCATTAGCATCCTGAGGGAGAAGCCCGACCGGGGTTGCCGGGCTGAGTTGCCGGACTGGAGTCAGACAGCGAGGAAGCTGGCAATCTTCTCCTGGTCGGCTTCCGCCCGGTTTTCTTCATGAACGATGGCCCCCTTTTCGATCACCAGAATCCGGTCGGCGGCATCCATAACAAAGCTGAGCACCTGCTCGGACACTACAATCGACAAGCCACGCTCATCACGGATACGCCTCAAGGTGACGGCAATCTCCTTGATAATGTTGGGCTGGATGCCCTCGGTGGGCTCATCCAGTAGCAACACCTTCGGCCGTGTAGCCAACGCTCTGGCAATGGCTAACTGCTGCTGCTGGCCACCGGACAGGTTGCCACCGCGTCGATTCTGCATTTCTTTTAGAACGGGAAACAGCTCATATAGATCTTCAGGAACACTCTTTTCCCCAATAGCAGCAAGTCCTGTCTCAATGTTCTCCCGCACCGTCAGTGTGGGAAAAATCATCCTTCCCTGAGGCACGAAGCCGATTCCTGCGCGAACACGCTGAAAACTCTTGAGCGACGTAAGATCCGTGCCGTCCAGAGTCACTTTGCCACCCTTGGTGGGAGTCATGCCCACCAGCGATTTCATCAGCGTTGTCTTGCCCATGCCATTACGGCCCACTACGGCAACTATCTCGTTCTTACTAACATCGAGGTTCATACCATCAATGATGGTGCTCTGGCCGTAGGCCACGGAGTGATTTATTACGCTCAGCATAATCAGTGCCCCAGATAGACTTCGATGACTTTTGGATCTGCCTTCACGTGATCTATGGATCCCTCGGAAAGAATTTTGCCCTGATGCATAACCGTCACACGGTCGGCGATATCACCGACAAACTGCATATCATGCTCCACCACTAACACTGTGTGGTTCTTGGTGATTACGCGGAGCAATTCTGCTGTTTTCTTACGCTCTGCAACCGACATGCCTGCCACCGGCTCGTCCAGCATGAGCAAGTCAGGCTTCTGAATCAGAAGCATTCCGATCTCCAGCCACTGCTTCTGACCATGACTCAGGGACGCCGCCGGCTCATTCAGGGCATCACTCAGAAAGATGGTTGCTGCCACCTCCTCCACTGCTTCAATCACCTTTGCATCGCGTTTGAAGGCCAGCGCCCCCATCACACTGTGACCTTTGGGATAAGACAGTTCCAGGTTCTCGAATACGGTAAGATCCTCGAACACTGATGGCGTCTGGAATTTCCGGCCGACACCGCAGTGAACGATCTGGTGCTCTTTTAACTTTGTCAGTTCCTTGCCAGCAAATTTGATGGAGCCGCTGGTTGCTTTGGTCTTGCCGCAAATAAGATCTAGCACCGTGGTTTTGCCCGCACCATTGGGGCCAATGATCACGCGTATTTCTTTCGGGTCGAGATAGAAGGACAGGTTATCTACCGCCTTGAAGCCATCAAATGATACGGTCAGGCCCTCAACTGCCAGCAGAAAATCGCCACCTTTTTTCTTGGCTGCATTCATCAGGATTTCTCCGCGCTGTAGTTATCCATGCTTGAATCATATCCGTCAGATTCTTCGGCCTTGCTGGGCTGGGAAATCGGCGCGCTGGACTGCGAACTAATCTCGGCTTGCTTGCCTTTAAACAAGCGATCTTCCAGCGGCTGAATGTAACTTTGGTAAAGTCCAGCCAGGCCATTAGGAAAGGCCATTACAACGCCAATAAACAGCGCGCCCATGGCAAAAGGCCAGAGCTCCGGGAATGACTCGGAAAGACCACTTTTGGCAGCATTAACAAGTAATGCTCCATAAACCGCACCAAGGATGGACAAACGTCCGCCCAGAGCACAGAAAATGACCATCTCGATAGAGGCGACAATGCCCACGAATGATGGCGACATAAAGCCCACGATCAGAGTAAACATGGCACCACCAATGCCAGCAAAGGCGGCGGCCAGACAGAATACGAAGATCTTGAAAGCAGCCACGTCATAGCCGGAAAAGCGTACCCGTGTCTCCTGTGCATTCATTGCCATAAGAATGCGACCGAGTTTTCGGTTTTGAACCATTCTGGCAATAAAAAGGCAGCCAAAAAGCAGCGCCACACAAATGAAGTAGAGCGTCATTTTGGCTTCATCTGTCCTGATATCCCAACCCATCAGCGTGCGCAGGTCTGTGATGCCGTTGACGCCACCCGTATAGCCCTGCTGGCCAATAATCAGAATGGTAAGAATGGCAGCTACGGCCTGAGTCATGATGGAGAAATAGACTCCACCAACGCGTCGGGTGAACATGGTAAAGCCAATGATCAACGCCAGCAGAACAGGCACACCAATGATAGCCAACAGCGTAAAGGGGAAGCTGTGGAACGGCTGCCAGAACCAGGGCAGTTCGGTAAGCTGGTTCCAGTCCATGAAATCCGGAATGCCCGGAGTGGACTGAATGGCCGTGGCCTCTGGCGTAGATGCTTCAAGCTTGAGGAACATGGCCATACAGTAGCCACCAAGGCCAAAGAAAATCCCCTGACCAAGACTCAGAATGCCGGCCTTACCCCAGCACATGACCAAACCAATAGCGACAAAGGCATAGGTCAAGTACTTTCCCGTCATACTGAGACGAAAAGGGTCGAGCGTGAGCGGCAAGATCACCACCAACAACAAGGCCAACAACATGTAGTAGATTCCCTCGCGGGTCTTGAACCACTGGATTGCAGACGGTGTAGTCATGACACGGGCCTCCTAGCGGCGAATCTTCAGAGCCATCAGACCTTCTGGGCGCAGCATCAAGATGCCAACGACAACTAGAAGGGTGAGGACCTTGGCCATGGACCCACTCAGGAAGAATTCCATGGTGGACTGAGCCTGGGAAATAGCGAAAGCGGAAACAATGGTGCCGATCAGGCTTTGCGCACCGCCGAACACAACCACGAGGAATGTGTCGACGATATAGGCTTGGCCAGAAGATGGACCGGTGGAGCCGATCATGGTGAAGGCACTGCCGGCAATTCCGGCGATACCGCAACCCAGAGCGAAGGTCATACGATCAACTGCGCCGCTATTGATACCAACGGCTTCTGCCATTGGCCGGTTTTGTACTACTGCCCGTACTTTCTTGCCCCATCCAGAGCGATACATCAGCAGATAAAGTCCAAGTGCGATAAGCAGCGCAATAATCATGACGAACAAGCCATTAATCGGCAGCTCAACCATGTCAGTAACCTGAATCGCGCCCATCATCCACTCTGGCAGCTCCACACCCACCTCGCGAGGGCCAAAAATGGATCGATAAGCTTGCTGCAGAATAAGACTGAGACCCCAGGTCGCCAACAGCGTATCCAGTGGCCTTCGATAAAGTCGTCGGATCATGGCCCATTCAATAAATGCACCAAATGCGGCGCATATTAGAAAAGCCATAATCATTGCTATGAAGAAGTAGCCCCCAAATAGACTGGGCATGTACGCCTGGAAAAATCCGGACGTCAAGTACGTGGTATAGGCGCCGAGAATCATAAACTCCCCATGCGCCATATTGATCACGCCCATCTGACCGAAGATGATAGCCAGACCGAGCGCCATCAGTACGAATACCGAAAACAGGGACAGACCGGCAAACCCCTGCATGGCAAATATCGACATCAATTCACTGGTGGTATAGCCGTCAAACATGGTCCTTGCTCCCGTATTTCAAAACGCTCTCACTTAGTGCCGTAAAAGGCTTCAGCACCTGAGGAGCCCAAGATGGACTCCTCCGATGCGGAAACTTCCTGCTTATTGATAACCTTCCGGGAACGGATCTGGTTCCATCAGCTCTTCAGTTTCGTGGACCAGCTTGTACTGACCGTCAGCCATGGCAAGGCCGATACGACCTTTGGACCAGAGGTGATGGTTCTCGTGGATACGCACATAGCCTTCGGGAGCACCAGTAAATTCGATACCCGGAGAAACCTCACGAATCTTGTCGATGTCGAAAGAACCGGCTTTTTCGACGGCCATTTTCCAAAGCCATGGGCCGAGATAGGCAGCCTGGGTGACATCACCAATTACCATGTCATCGCCATACTCTTTCTTGAAAGCCGCAACGAATGCCTTGTTGTTCTCGTTATCCAGACTTTGGAAGTACTTCATGGAGGCATAGATACCTTCAACGTTCTCCCCACCGATGCCACGGATTTCGTCTTCGGTCACGGAGATAGTCAACACCATCGGCTTTTCTTTGGTCGGATCGATGCCCGCAGCTTGAAGTTGCTTGTAGAACGCAACATTGGAGCCACCGACGACGATCGCAAAGATCACATCAGGCTTCTTCAACTTGATCTTGTTGATCACCGAGTTGAACTGGGTGTGGCCCAGCGGGTAGTACTCTTCCCCGGAAACAGTCAGGCCCAGCTTCTCAATGTGCTTGCGGGCGATCTTGTTAGATGTGCGTGGCCAGATGTAATCCGAACCCAGCAGGTAGAACGACTTGGCGCCCTTCTCCTTAACTGCCCAGTCGATGGCGGCAAGAATCTGTTGGGTAGCTTCCTGGCCGGTGTAGATGACGTTCGGTGATTGCTCAAGACCTTCATAGAAGGTCGGGTAATAGAGCATGCCATTAAGCTGCTCGAATACCGGCAATACCGCTTTACGCGAGGCGGAAGTCCAGCAGCCGAATACCGCAGCAACTTTGTCCTGACGCAGCAGCTTGCGCGATTTCTCGGCGAAGGTTGGCCAGTCACTGGCGCCATCTTCCTGAACATATTTAATCTGACGTCCAAGCACACCGCCGGCTTCGTTGATCTGCTTGATGGCAAGCTTTTCAGCCTGCACCGAGCCAATCTCACTAATCGACATGGTGCCGGTAATTGAGTGGAGAATACCAACGGTTACGGTGTCATCAGTGACAGCCAAGCCAGTTGTATTGACTTGCGATGTCGGCGGCGTTGCCGCATTGGCCGTCGCCGCTAGCACCATTGAAGCTGCCAGCAGTTTAAGCTTGCCGAGGCCCCACCGCCCGTTGGCGCCTCCTTTCTTCGATTGCTTATGCATTTTCATGGTTAGTCCTCGTGTTCATACCCAGTCAGAAGATTTCTGCTCAACGCACCACCAACACTTCGCAGTACGCCCTCGCAAACAATTCTGTCCGGCTGCCACTGACTAACCCATTAGGCAAACACTCCACCGACTTACGTCATTTAACGCATGGCCTGAAGGGCTTTCGGACTATAAACCGTTGGGGATAAACCCCTTTATGGCTACAAAAGCGTGCGTGGCACGGAATTTGATTGAAATAGGGGAACGGCAACCTCCAAAAGGTCACAACATGAGTGCCCGGCAAAGCATTTTCCGTGTCAGGCGGAACTACAACCAATGGGTCGCGAACCAGACTCTGGAAGACTATGCCCTGCGCTTTACAGCAAAGAGCGCTCGTCGCTGGTCCGCCAGTCGGGTCGCCAACACTGCGCTTGGGGCGATCTCCTTCCTCGCTCTGGAAGCCATTGGCGGGGCCATCACCATCCACTATGGCTTCGATAATGCGGTAGCAGCCATTTGTGCGGTTGCGCTGATCATCTTCCTGACGGCCATTCCCATCAGCTATTACGCCGCTCGCTATGGTGTAGATATCGACTTGTTAACCCGTGGAGCGGGCTTCGGCTACATCGGCTCAACCATCACCTCGCTGATCTATGCTTCCTTCACGTTTATCTTTTTCGCCATAGAAGCGGCCATTATGGCCATGGCACTGGAGCTGCTTTTCGATATTCCTTTGGTAATTGGCTATCTGATCTGCTCTGTAGTCATCATTCCGCTGGTGACGCACGGCATAACGGCTATCAGCAAGTTTCAACTTTGGACTCAGCCCGTCTGGGTCATTCTTCAGCTAATTCCCTTTATCGCCATCATCTATCTGGATGCAGGGTCGATTTCCGACTGGACACAGTTCGATGGCATTGAGTCTGGTCAAGGCGGCAGCTTTGACCTGCTTCTTTTTGGAGCAGCCGCAGCAGTGGTCTTTTCACTGATGGCGCAGATCGGCGAGCAGGTTGATTTCCTTCGCTTTATTCCCGAGCCGAAGCCCGGGAAGAAGCTGTACTGGTGGGCTGCGGTGATGGCCGGCGGGCCAGGCTGGATCGTTATTGGTGCGTTAAAAATACTGGCTGGTTCGTTCCTTGCCGTACTGGCGCTGAAACATGGTGTATCTGCTGCAGACGCCTCTGATCCCACAAGAATGTATATGGTGGCCTTCGGCTACATTACCTCCAGACCTGAAGTAGCAATGGCCGTTGCTGGTATTTTTGTCATTATTTGCCAGCTAAAAATCAACGTAACCAATGCCTACGCCGGCTCGATCGCGTGGTCAAACTTCTTTTCACGCCTGACCCATAGCCACCCCGGCCGAGTCGTCTGGCTGGTCTTCAATGTTGCCATTGCGCTGCTGGTGATGGAGCTGGGAGTCTACCGGGCGCTTGAGGAAACGCTTGGATACTACGGCATTGTTGCCGTGGCCTGGGTCGGTGCTCTGGTAGCAGATCTGGTTATCAACAAGCCGCTGGGACTGAGCCCCAAGCATATTGAATTTAAGCGTGCACACCTCTACGACATTAATCCGGTGGGTGTCGGCGCGATGATTCTCGCATCCGTCATCGGCATGACCAGCCATGGTGGCGTACTCGGTCCTGTACCCGGTGCGCTGTCTCACTTCATTACTCTGGGTGCAGCTTTGGTGATTGCTCCACTAATCGCCTGGCGAACCAAGGGCCGCTTTTACACTGCACGTCCATTCGTGCCCATCGCCACCGACAATCAGCTGGTCGCTTGCTGTATTTGTGAACACAAGTTTGAACCTGAGGATGTCACCGGTTGCCCAGCCTATGCCGGTAATATCTGTTCGCTGTGCTGCTCTCTGGATGCCCGTTGCGGTGATTTCTGCAAGCCTGGAGCCGGCTACAGAGAACAGCTGCGAAAATTCTTCGGGCTGGTTATTCCTGCATCTGCATTTGCTCGTCTCAACTCACGTATCGGCCACTTTCTTACTCTGCTGGTCCTGATTAACGGCCTGTCCGGTCTGCTGCTTGCCCTGATTTACGGCAAGACACCAGTCGCTTCGGCTGCTGAGGCTGCGCTCCTGTCAGCCACCCTGTGGAAAGTGTTTTTTGTTCTGATCATCATCACAGGCGTCGTATGCTGGCTATTCGTTCTTGCGCATGAAAGCCGCGTGGTAGCGGAGGAGGAATCCCGACGACAAACCCGGCTGCTAACAGAAGAGATAGTCGCCCATGACCGCACCGATCAAGCACTGCAGCAAGCCAAGGAACGGGCCGAAGCCGCCAACGGCGCTAAAAGCCGCTATCTGACCGGTATCAGCCATGAGCTTCGCTCACCACTTAACGCTATTCTGGGCTATGCCCAGTTAATGGAGAACGACGCTTCAGTTCCAAGTAATCGCAAGGAGGCCCTGGGAGTCATCCGGCGTAGTGGAGAATACTTGGCTGATCTGATTGAAGGCCTGCTGGATATCTCAAAGATCGAGGCCGGAAGACTTGACCTACACCGGGATACGGTACGAATCGGCCTACTCATGGAACAACTGGTTCATATGTTTCGGCTACAGGCTGAAGAGAAAGGTCTGTCGTTTGAATATCACTGCATTGGTAATTTGCCGGAGCTGGTTAACACAGATGAAAAAAGGCTGCGCCAGATTCTCATTAACCTGCTTTCCAACGCAATCAAGTACACAGAGCGAGGTCGCGTATCTCTCACCCTGAAGTATCGCAGTCAGGTGGCAGAGTTTATCGTCGAAGACACAGGAGAAGGTATTGCGCAAGAAAACATCGAGCGTGTTTTCCGACCCTTTGAACGCGTCACGGCAGGCATCGGCAGACCACGTCAGGCGGGTACCGGACTGGGGCTAACCATTACTCGCTTGCTAACAGAGATAATGGGCGGCGACCTGTCGGTAGAGAGCGTCCCCGATAAGGGCAGCACGTTCCGCGTCAGCCTGATGCTGTCCAGCCTGCATACACCAAGACCAGAATCCATGACCTCGCCGGCGCAACGTATCTATGGCTATGAAGGCCCACGCCGCAAAATAATGGTGGTGGACGACGAGACTTCGCACCGCCAGCTTATTCGTGCCATGTTGTCGCCTCTCGGCTTTGAGATAATCGATACCGGCAATTCACTGGCAGTTCTGGACATCGTAGAAGCCGAACTACCAGACCTGCTGTTGCTCGATATTTCCATGCCCGGTTACAACGGCTGGGAAGTCCTTTCCCAGATCCGATCCAGTCATCCACTACTGCCGGTGGTGATGGTCTCTGCAGATGCCAGCGAGGGTCGCAACCGGGAGGAATCGCCAGTCCTGCATAATGGCTATGTAATCAAACCTGTGCGGCTGAACCTGCTTCTCGACCATATAGCCCGTTTGGTGGCTCTGAAGTGGCGCTTTGAAAAGACCCCGGAGCCGCTCGCTCTCTCTCCCGCGACGACTTCAGAAGGATTGGAACTACCAGCTACCCGACATCGAGTAGCACTGGTAGCACTGGCCACCATTGGCCACCGTAAAGGGCTTCTGGAGGCCCTGCATGCATTGGCCCACAACGGCGATGCCTCCCCCGTGTTTGTTGCAGAGATGGTTAGGCTGGCAAGCGACTTTCAATTCGAAAAAATCATCGATCTAATCAAGGTAACCGACCATGAACACTCCTGAGCTGCACAAGACAGTGGTGATGGTCGTCGACGACGCCATCGACTCAATACGCATGATCAGCGACGGTCTGGAGGAAGCTGGCATGACGGTTTTGGTGGCGCTGGAGGGCAGTCAGGCCCTGACCATCAGCCAGAACATTACCCCGGATATCGTGCTAATGGACGCCATCATGCCCAACATGGATGGCTTCGAGACCTGCCGGCGCTTGAAGGAAAACCCCCAATTCATTGATACGCCGATCATATTCATGACTGGTCTGAGCGACACTGAGCACGTGGTCATGGGCCTAAACTCCGGTGGCGTCGATTACGTCACAAAGCCCATCAACCCGACGGAACTGCTGGCCCGCATGCAGGTACACCTGGCTAATGCCCGTTTGGCGCGTAGCGCCCGAGCTGCTCTGGATACTGCCGGTCAAAACCTGTTTGCAGTCAATCGTGATGGCGAAATTTCGTGGGCTACCCCGCAAGTGCATCAACGCCTGATCGCTGGCTATGACAGCAAGCCAGATCAGCTCCGCAAGCTACTTGCCGAGTGGCTTGGTCATAATCCGGAGAGCGGCCATAGCCTGACTCTGGACTTTCTGCCGCAGCCTCATACCGTGGAGTTTTTGACCATCGTGGACGGCCGGGAGTACCTGCTTCGTTTGCACGAGGTCCAGCAAACCAGCGTCGCCACGGGAGTCCTGAAAGAGCGTTTCAAACTCACGGGCCGGGAGTCTGACGTGTTGCTGTGGATCGCTAAAGGCAAGACCAACCGTGAAATAGGCCAGATATTGGACGTAAGCCCGCGCACAGTGAATAAGCATCTGGAGCAAGTCTTCCGCAAACTGAATGTAGAAAACCGGACCTCAGCGGCAGCAGTGGCTATCAAGTATCTGGCACGCGCCTGAAACCAAAACCGAACAACAACAAAAAAGGCGGGGCTTGCGCCCCGCCTTTTCCTCACACCGTTAAACCTTATCGAGAGATTAAACGTTCTCGAACTGGCCCATGGTGTTGTCTTTACCGCCAGCTTTCAGAGCTGCTTCACCAGCGAAGTACTCTTTGTGGTCATCACCGATGTTGGAACCGGCCATGTCCTGGTGCTTCACAGTAGCGATGCCCTGACGGATTTCCTTGCGCTGAACGCCTGCAACGTAAGCCAGCATGCCTTCTTCACCGAAGTAACCCTTGGCAAGGTTGTCAGTGGACAGAGCGGCAGTGTGGTAGGTCGGCAGAGTGATCAGGTGGTGGAAAATACCTGCTTCACGGGATGCGTCGCGCTGGAACGATGCGGTGCGCTTATCAGCTTCAATGCCCAGCTCGGTGTTGTCGTAATCAGCGCTCATCAGCTTGGCGCGATCGTACGCAGACACGTCCTTGCCTTCTTTCTGCATGGCATCAAATACCTGCTGACGGAAGTTCAGGGTCCAGTTGAAGGACGGGCTGTTGTTGTAAACCAGCTTGGCGTCCGGCACCACTTCGCGGATGCGGTTAACCATCTCTGCGATCTGGCCAACGTGCGGCTTCTCGGTTTCGATCCACAGCAGATCTGCACCGTTTTGCAGGCTGGTGATACAGTCGAGAACAACACGGTCGATGCCGCTGCCTTCTTTGAAGCAGAACAGGCCAGAGGCCAGACGCTTCGGCTTGAGCAGCTTGCCGTTGGCCTTGATGACTACGTCGCCGTTCTGAATGTCGTCAGCGCTGCTGATGTAGTCGCCGTCGAGGAAGCTGTTGTACTGGTCGCCCAGGTCGCCCGGCTCATTGGTTACTGCGATCTGCTTGGTCAGACCAGCGCCCAGAGAGTCAGTACGGGCAACGATGACACCGTTGTCCACACCCAGCTCAAGGAACGCGTAGCGAACAGCGTTGATCTTGGCAAGGAAGTCAGCGTGCGGAACGGTAACTTTACCGTCCTGGTGACCACACTGCTTCTCATCAGATACCTGGTTTTCGATCTGGATACAGCAGGCACCGGCTTCAATCATCTGCTTGGCCATCAGGTAGGTGGCTTCAGCGTTACCGAAACCAGCATCGATGTCGGCAATGATCGGTACAACGTGAGTTTCGAAGTTGTCGATCTTGTTGATGATCTCAGCTTCAGCCTTGGCGTCGCCCTTGGCGCGTGCAGCATCCAGGTCACGGAACAGGTGGTTCAGTTCCCACGCATCAGCCTGCTTGAGGAAGGTGTACAGCTCGCGAATCAGGTCAGCAACGGTGGTCTTCTCGTGCATGGACTGATCCGGCAGCGGGCCGAACTCGCTGCGCAGCGCAGCTACCATCCAACCGGACAGGTACAGGTAGCGACGCTTGGTGGAACCGAAGTGCTTCTTGATCGAAATCAGCTTCTGCTGACCGATAAAGCCGTGCCAGCAACCCAGCGACTGGGTGTACTGGGAAGAATCCTTGTCGTAGGCAGCCATGTCTGCACGCATGATGTTTGCGTTGTACTTGGCGATGTCCAGATGGGTGTTAAAACGATTCTGGAGGCGCATACGTACGGCGGACTCAGGGTTGATCGCCTGCCAGGTTTTGTTGGCCTTGACGACCTTGGCGAGCGACTCTACGTCTTTGCTATATGACATGGTCTGATCCTTTGGTTGAGGGCGTTACTCATCTGGCCGTGCTGAAAACCGCTCGGCAGCAGAGAGGCGCGCATTTTAGGCCGGGGATTTTCATAATCGAAATTGATATTTGATATACCCGTCATTCACCACATGAATGAACATATATATCAACAAGTTACATTTTTTCCGGCCTATTTATTCTGCCTTGCAGCGCTATTACGCCAGCAAGGTAGCACCAACAACATGGGCTGGATCGGTCAAGCAGTAGCCGGATATGGCTGCTTTTGCCGGGTTACCCCATCTGCCGCCCTGCTACAATGCGCCATCAATACGGAGCGCGGTTATGCCACTTGAATATCTGAATACCGAAGACGGCCATCGAATTGCCGTAAATATGTGGCCAGCACAGGGTGAAGCAAGGGGTGCGCTGATCTGGTTACACGGTATGGCAGAGCATGGTGGCCGCTACGCTCCGCTAGCCGAAGTGCTGAATACAGCCGGCTGGCACCTGTATTGTCCTGATCATCGCGGCCATGGCGCCAGCGTTGCCAATGGCGAGTTGCGTGGCCACTTTGCCGATAAGGAAGGCTGGACGCGGGTACTGACTGACGTGGCCCAGCTTCAACACACGGTTGCCGAGCGTCATGAAAAATTACCGCTGGTGCTTGCCGGACACAGTATGGGCAGCTTTATTGCGCTGGCCTATGCACAACAGTACGGCAGCTCCCTCGACGGTCTGATTCTGTGTGGTAGCGACTACAAGGCGCCGTGGCTATGGAAGCTCGCCCTGCTGCCAGTAAAAATGGCGCGCCTGCGACGCGGTGTGCAAGGCACCAGTGCCCTGATCAGCGCCCTGACCTTTGATAGCTTCGCGAAAAAAATAGCGCACCGCCGGACCGCCTTTGACTGGCTTAGCCGGGACCCGACAGAAGTAGACAAATATATGGCCGATCCCTGGTGTGGTCATGACTGCACCACTCAGCTGTGGCATGACCTGATCGGTGCCATGGCAACCATTGATGCCCGTGCCAGTATGAAGAAACTGCCGCGCTCGCTACCGGCGCTGCTGATCGGTGGTGACAGCGATCCCATGAGCGGTAATGGCAAGGGCATGCCAGCACTGTACAAAGCATTGCACAAGGCTGGCCTTGCCGACCTGACCTTCGGACAGTTTGTCGGAGCACGGCATGAAATCCTTAATGACCTATGCCGTGATGACGTCACCGAAGAGATCAACGCCTGGCTACGCCAGCACTATTGATTGATTCCTTCAAGGAGTGGGCCCGACACAACTGGCGTGCACATTCAGCGTCGACAACGCTCCCACCAGAGAAGAAAACTCGATGCGCACCCGGTCAAAGGTGGCGCTGGTGTCGGCGCTTACAAATGCCGGTGACGGATCCGCCATCAATCCAAGCAGGTCCAGATCAAGCAAGTTGCTACCCTCAAACTTCTCCACTTCTGTAGCCCCAAGAAACAGGCTAATGGTGGTGCCCTCGAGCAACCCTAGCGACAGCAAGGAACCGGGCTCGCTGAGTACAAAGCCGACTCGGTTGTCGCCACTGAACGGAAGCGGACTAGTAACATCGAAATAGACACTGCCACCGAGTAAGGCCACTGGTGTGGCCAGGGTTGCTGCGGTGGTCAGGTCCGCGGCGTTGGCGCCATCGTCATCAATAACTCGCTGCGAATTACTGCCACTGCAAAGCAGACACAGCAGACCGCTGGTGCCACTGCTAACCTGTGCGCCATTAATGGCCAATAGCGGTGGATAAGAGCTGCTAGCAGTGCAGCTAAAAGCGGTATCACAAACATCACCGACACCATCACCGTCCACGTCCGCCTGATCAGCATTGGCTACCAGTGGGCAGTTATCTACCGCATCGCTAATACCATCACCGTCACTATCCACATCACAAGCATCGCCTACGCTGTCGGCATCGGTGTCAGTCTGCGCTTCATTGCTGACGTTGGGGCAGTTATCACCACTATCATCAACCCCATCACCGTCACGATCACTATCGCAGGCGTCGCCAATACTATCGCCATCCACATCCTGCTGGTCAGCGTTACTAATCAACGGGCAGTTATCCGCGCCGTCATCAATACCGTCCAGGTCTGTATCAACACCGATAAAACATGCATCCCCAACTCCTGAACCATTGGTAGCAGCCTGATCCGAATTAACCACCAATGGACAGTTGTCAGAATCATTATCGACACCATCGCCATCGATGTCGCTATCACAGGCATCACCAATACCATCAATATCACTATCCTGCTGATCGATATTGCCGCTCATGGGGCAGTTGTCGACGTCATTGGCAATGCTGTCGCCATCCAGATCCGGGTCGCAGGCATCGCCAATGCCATCTCCATCCACATCCTGCTGCAGGGGATTTGAAACCGCAGGACAGTTATCCGCTTCATTACCGATGCCATCACCGTCCAGATCACTATCGCAGGCGTCACCAATGCCATCATTATCGCTATCCTGCTGGTTAAAGTTGGCCACGCTGATGCAGTTGTCGGTGCCATTGTCGATGCCATCGCCATCGCTATCCGGATCGCAGGCATCACCAACCCCATCATTGTCGGCATCCGACTGGTCTGGGTTAAACAGAAGAGGACAGTTGTCGATGCCGTCATCGATGCCATCTGCGTCATTATCGGTGCCAGCGAAGCAGGCGTCGCCAATACCATCAGCATCCGTATCTGCCTGATCGGGATTGACGACACGCACGCAGTTGTCTGTGTCGTTATCTACGCCATCACCATCAATATCGTCGTCACAGACATCACCGATACCGTCAGCGTCCTGATCACCCTGCTCGGCGTTGGCCCGCGCAGGACAGTTGTCCACGTCATCGCCAACGCCGTCTTTATCAGCATCAACAAAGGGTACCGCCGGCGGCACAGGCGTCGCATCGTTCATGTCTGCGCGGCAACCGACCATAAACAAACCAAGCAGGATCAGGACCAGCAGCACTCGACGCTGGCTGATAATGCCGGAGGATAAAGACATCAGATCATTGTGCATGACATATCTCCCTGTCACTTGCTAATACGGAATTCGACCCGACGATTCATCGCTCGGCCAGAGACGGTGGCGTTATCCGCAACCGGTTGATGGGGGCCGTACCCTTTGGAGGTCAGCTGTTCTTCGGCAACCCCTTGCTCGACCAAGTAGCTGCGCACCGAGTTTGCTCGGCGTTGCGACAGATCCATATTCAGGGCATCGCTTCCCTGAGAGTCCGTATGCCCGGCGATCTCAATAGCCATATCACTCTGACTACGCAGCGATGCAGCGATATCGTCCAGCGCTTCACGGGATGATGGGGTAAGGCGGTCTGAGCCAAGCTCGAAAGCAACATTGCTTAGCGCAATGGTCTGCGACTCGATAATGCAGCCGGTAGCGTCTACCCGAGCGCCATCCAGGGTATCCGGGCATTTGTCACGGCTATCAACCACGCCATCACCATCGCTGTCCGGGTCATAGACCGTCACCATGACTGGCACTTCTCGCTCGAACTCATGGAAGCGATCGATGTACACCACGTTCTCGACCACCCTCGCACCACGCAGCGGAATCTCGATACCAACAGAGACATGCAAATCAGTCTGATCATTGGCATAGGTGTCATACAGATAGCGTGCTTCAGCGCGCAGACGAATGCCGTTATCAAACAGGCTCTTGCTAACCGCACCCACGCCCGCACCAAGAGTCAGGTCCATACCATCACGGGAGTCCGGCTGGCCATCGTTATACACGGCACCCACCATGCCAATCAGGTAAGGCGTCCAATGAGAAGGGTCGCGGTCATACAGAGACCAGGACAGCCCGGTGCTGGCACCAAGCTGGTAGAGATCAGTGATATTTGAGTTCCCTGTCTCTAAAACTCCGCCAAACAAGTCGCTCTCCCAATACCACTTCGAATCCAGCGAACGACCATAGCCGATCCGGAAACCGCCACCTTCATCCGCACCACGATCATTATCGGCATCCACATATACCGGCATGATGTTAATAAACTGCGGCACTGGAATGTCATCAGAGGAAGACTCATTAGCCATGGCCTGAAGACACAGGGAAGACAAAAATACTGAAAAAATAATTGAAAACTTCGGAAAAAAAGCACGGCGAGCGGGCTCGATTGACATGAGAAAACTCCATTTCTAAACGTGACAGTGCAATTTTTGCTGCAGAAACACGATTTTTGCGAACCAGCCAGCAGAAACGACAACCGATGCTGTTATACGCTGGCATGCACCTAATTCTCAACGTGCAAAAAAAAGAAGAAAAAAGTAACACCAATTACCTAGAGCGTATGATTGAGGGTTAGAAAAACACATATAAACCGCGCATAAAAAAGGCCCACAAAATGCGGGCCTTTTTTATGCGCGAAAGATCGATCACCAGAAAACCTGACCGCAATGCGGCCTTACCCGTCAGAACTCGTACATAAAAGTCGTCACGTATTGACTGTTAGTCTTCTCCCGGTCGATGGCAGGGATGGCCAGCAGATTCCGCGGTGGCTCACTGTCATGTCGCAGGTTGTAGCTCACCTTCATTCTCAGCGACCCGGTCAGCCGCACCAGAAACCCGGTATCTACCAGTGTCCTATAGTCCTGAAAGTCATCAACATCAGGCTGATAGTATAAAGTGCCATACCAGTTTACTTGCTCATTAAGTCGATGCTGATAGGACCAATAGTTATTCAATCGCCAAGTTTCCTGACGCTCCGTAAAGGTGCCAAGGTCGGTGCGCTCCCATTCATGAAATGCACCAAGCCCCACATAAACGCTATAGCTATCCTTCCTGGAAAGAAGCTCAAAACGGCCGCCAGCACCTGCAAGGTAGCGGGATAGCAGGCTGGCAAACTCATTCGACTGAAACTGAATAAAGCCCTCACCTGCCAAACGATCGCTGTACTGGTGAATGCCACGAAAGTGAGCAAAAGACTCATCCGCAGTTTTCACCCCCTGAGAGCGAGTTTCTGCAGCCTGCAGCACCCCGAACATAGTATTTTTGTCGGCGCGATAGGCGAGTCTTCCTCCAACAGCATAACGATCCTCTTCCACATCACCGGATTTACCGCTGGCAGAAAATTCAACATTGCCGCTCCAGCCCTCCGGAGGTGGACCTGGACGCTGACTTTCAATATTGGAAATAGCCTGAGCGGAGGAGTAGCAAAGCAAAAGAAAAAAGGAAATAGCGACTCTGAAAGACATTTATAACCCCATAAAAAACGCGCACTGTAACAAAAGTGCGCGTCATTCTCGCGTCAATGTTTAGCCAGCAAGGTAAATACTTAGCGACGATCGGCTTTAAAGGCCTGTCTGCGGGCCTTATCTGCCGCCTCCTTTTTTGCGGCCTTTTCTTCCAGCTGCTGACGAACGACGGTCTCCTCAGCAACTGCCATCTGCGGTGTTTCGAGAGAAATCTCACCAATCTTGGCTGCTCGAAACTCATTGATGAGCAAGGTAGAAACCCGCTCAAAATCTACATATCCACCACTACCAATACAGCCACGCTGACGACCGATTATTTCCAGCAGTTCAACGCCTGCATCCGGAAGCTGGTCAAGCTTGTAGCGCTGGCGCAACAAGTGCGGGTAGGCTTGCAACAGATAATCTGCAGCAAAAACAGCGACATCATCTTCCTGCATGGCAGTGGCCTTGATCGCTCCGGAAAGCGCCAGACGGTAACCGCTGTTGGGATTATCGATCCTGGGCCACAGCACACCTGGCGAATCAATCAGCACAAGCCCGTTGCGTAGATCAATGCGTTGCTGGATTTTGGTAACCGCCGGTTCATTGCCTGCCTTGGCAATCGGCCTGCCAGCCAGCGTGTTGATCAATGTGGATTTACCAACATTGGGAATGCCGGTGATCAGCGCCGTGACATTGCCGGTGGCATCCTGCCTGACACCAGGCAGCTGTCGGCAGATATCGGCAATGCGGCGCATTTTATCAGGCTGCCGTGTGCTGACAGCCAGCGCTCGCACTGCGCTATCGGATTCCAGATATTCCAGCCACTGCCGAGTAATTTCCGGGTCCGCCAGATCCGTTTTGCTGAGCACTTTGACGCAGGGCTTGGAGGCGCGCAGCTGGGCCAGCACCGGGTTAGCACTACTATAAGGCAATCGCGCATCAACGATTTCGATCACCACATCCACTTTGGGCAGGATCTCGCGAATCTCGCGGGTGGCCTTGTTCATATGGCCGGGAAACCAGTTAATACTCATGTACGCGCTATCAGGCTCAGGAGGAGGCATTGTAGCCGAAACTGCGGACAAGTAGCCGCAGGCTCCTGATGAATCGCCATGTATGCCTGCCAAGTCTGCGCCAGCAGGGTTAACATGCTCTGGCCTCACCAATCAGGGAGTAGCACCTAAATGCAGTCCGGCCTCGCCGTTATCCATGCCAATCATCTGGAAACCTTGACTGACCTGACCGTACAGTGGCTGCAGGACAATCCACTGATGCCACTGGAGGATGAAATCTTTCTGGTGCAGTCCAATGGCATGGCACAGTGGCTAAAGCTCAAGCTGGCCTCAGACGAGGCATGTGGCATCAGTGCGGCGCAGCGCTTTCAGATGCCGGCACGTTTTCTGTGGGCCGCCTATCGCAGTGTGCTTGGCGAACAGGCGGTGCCGCCCACCTCCCCTTTTGACAAGTCGCGGCTGGTCTGGCGTCTGATGGGCTTACTGCCGACATTGCTTGAACGCCCCAGCTTCCAGCCACTACGCCAGTTTTTGGCCGATGATGGCGACCAGCGCAAGCGCTTCCAGTTGGCGGAACGTCTTGCCGACCTGTTTGACCAGTATCAGGTTTACCGGGCCGACTGGCTGGCACTGTGGGAGCAGGATCAGCGCAGCCTGATAACCCCCCGGGGTGAGCACGCGCCACTGCCCGAAGATCAGCATTGGCAGGCTGAACTATGGCAGGCTCTGATTGCCGATCTGGCCGACGAGCAAAAGCTGACTAGCCGTGCCCATGTGCATCAGGCCTTTATGGCTGCACTGGAAAACGGCGCCCTGCCCAAGGGGCTGCCGCGACGGCTGGTGGTATTCGGCATCACTTCCCTGCCCAGTCAGGTGCTTGATGCGCTGCATGCTCTATCACCGCACTGTCAAATCCTGATGCTGGTGCAGAACCCCTGCCAGCATTACTGGGCTGACATCATCGAAGACAAGGCCCTACTGCGCCTGAACCAGAATCGACACAAGCACAAGGCCTCCTTGGCAGTGCCTGGCGATGATGAACTGCCCCGCCATGGCCATCCATTGTTAGCTGCCTGGGGCAAACAGGCCCGTGACTATATTGGCCTGTTATATGACTACGATATGCCTGAACGCTACCGCGACTGGTTCAACCAGATTGACCTGTTTTACCCGGTGGCCGATCACCATAAGGCACCGCATAGCCTGCTCGCCACCGTGCAACAGTCGATTCTCGATCTGGAGTCATTGCCGGATGAGGCGGCGCCGATTGAAGTGGATCAGTCGATCCAGTTCCATTGCAGCCACAGCCCGCAGCGCGAGGTGGAAATTCTCCACGACCAACTGCTGGCCGCCTTTGCTGCCAGCGCAGAACATAACGAGCCACTGCGCCCTCGTGACATCATTGTTATGGTGCCGGACATTGAGACCTATGCACCGCATATCGATGCGGTATTCGGTACGGCGCCAGCGTCCCAGAAAATTCCCTATACGATTTCCGATCGCAGTCAGCGCCATCGAATGCCCTTTGCCATTGCGCTGGAAGCATTACTGAATCTACCCCGCTGCCGCTTTACCGTCAGCGATCTGCTCGATCTGCTGGACGTGGCGCCGCTGCGCCAACGCTTTGCTATCGGGGAAGCGGACCTGCCTACCCTGCGACGCTGGGTACAGGAATCCGGCATCCGCTGGGGCCTGCATGGACGGCAACGAGGCAGTCTTGATTTGCCAGATAGCTTTAGTCAGAACAGCTGGACATTTGGTATCAAGCGCATGCTGCTTGGTTATCTCGGTGGCGGCGATATCAGTTGGCAAAATATCCAGCCCTATACCGAAGTAGCTGGTTTGCAGGCAACACTTGCCGGTCAACTGTATGAGTTGTTGAGCAAACTGGAAAAATACTGGCAGTTACTAAGTCAGCCTGGCACCCCGGAACAGTGGCTGCAGCGTTTGCGCGAACTGCTGGATGATCTATTTACCCTGCAGGCGGATCAGGATTTGCAACTACAAGCGGCCCTGCTGGAAGCCTTGGCTGACTGGCAGGAAGCCTGTGCCGAAGCCGGCTTTGCCGAACCGTTGCCGTTATCAGTAGCGCGCGAGGCCTGGCTGGGCGCCCTTGATCAGGGCGGCCTGTCGCAACGCTTCCTTGCAGGGAGGGTAAACTTTTGCACGCTTATGCCCATGCGTAGCATTCCGTTTCGTCGCGTCTGTCTGCTGGGAATGAACGATGGTGACTATCCCCGCGCGCAGATGCCGCTGGACTTTGACCTGATGGCTGGCCGCGGCCACTATCGCCCCGGTGATCGTTCCCGCCGGGATGACGACCGCTATCTCTTTCTGGAAGCATTGCTGGCTAGCCGCGAAGCACTCTATATCAGTTGGGTCGGGCGCGACGTGCGCGACAACCATGAGCGACCACCGTCTGTATTGGTGGCCCAGTTGCGCGACTATCTGGCCTCAGCATTCACTACTGAACAGGGTAAGCTGCTAGAGAAAATCACCGTGATTCACCCGCTGCAGCCATTCAGCCCAAAATACTTCGATCAACAGAACCCGGCCCTGTTTTCCTATGATCAGGAATGGCGAGCAGCACACGATCAAATCAGCCACACCGATCAGAAAATTCTGCCGCTGCCGGAAAGTACCGACGCCATTCACCTGAATGCATCACTGTTATCCCGGTTCATAAAAAATCCACCCCAGCTATTCTTTAATGAACGACTGCAAGTGCGCTTTGCCGGTGAAGATGGCAACGAGCAGGAAAACGAACCCTTTGCCCTGGATGGTTTGGACAAACACCAGATTGAAACCACTCTCCTTAGCGCAGTTATGCAGGCAGCCGCTGATGATCAGGAAAACGCATTTAGTGAAGCGCGCCGCCAACTATTGCGTAGTGGGTCGTTGCCCGTCGGTCACGCTGGCGAGTTGCTGGTAGACAACCTTGGCGAGCAAGCCTGGCAGGCCCTGTCTTGCTGGCAGGAGTATTGCGGTCGATTTGCCCAGCTCTGCAAGCTGGAGGAAATTTATCTTGAGCTAACCGTAAATCAGCAGCTGTTTGTCTTGGAAGACTGGCTAAACGATCTGCGCACTGACGACGCGGGCCAGCGGGCGCGCCTCAATGTGGTAGCTGGAACCTTAAAAGACAAACCCCATCGGCTACTGGGTGACTGGGCTTTGCACCTGCTCACCAATGCCGCCGGCATGACGGTGGATAGCGTGATTATCGGCAGCGATCAGGTCATTACCCTAACCGCTATGGATACCCGCCGTGCCAGCGAGTACCTGACCGACTTGCTGGAAGGCTGGTTGACCGGGCTATGCGAGCCATTGCCGCTGGCGTGTCGTACTGGTTCTGCCTTTGTTGTTGCAGAGCAGGCGCAGACCAACGGTACTAGCAAAAGCAATCCATTAAACAAGGCGCGCGATACCTATCAGGGCAGTAACTATGGCAACAGTAGCACCAGAGGCGAAGTCAGTTATGGCAACCATCAGGCTCTGCGCCGGGCATTTCCCGACTTTACCGCATTGACCACCGCACAGCATGGTGAGGAGCCCGCATTCTGCCATTGGGCGCGGCGACTTTATGGCCCCCTGCTTGCCAACAGCGAGGTGGCCAGCCATGAGTAATATTCTTGATCCTATTCGTTTCCCATTGCATGGCAGCAGACTGATTGAAGCCAGTGCCGGCACCGGCAAAACCTACACTCTGGCGGCGCTTTATGTGCGGCTAGTACTGGGGCATGGCAACGACGATGGCAACGGCCCAGAAAAGATGCTTTTGCCACCCGATATTCTTGTGGTGACCTTCACCGAGGCGGCTACCCGAGAGCTGCGAGAGCGGATCCGTGCTCGTCTGGCTGATGCTGCCTTATGTTTTGCCGGACGACTACCGGTGCAAGACAACGACATGTTTCTACAGCAACTGATGCGGGAATATCCGCAGCAGGACCACGCTGCCTGCGCGGCTCGTCTCGACGCCGCCGCCCAGTGGATGGATGAAGCAGCTATCTACACCATTCACGGATTCTGCAACCGTATGTTGCGACAGCACGCCTTCGATTCCGGAAGCCTGTTCACCATGGAGTTGAAAAAGGATGAACAGCAACTGCGTGAGCAGGCCACCATGGATTACTGGCGCACCTTTTTCTATGACATGGATGAGCAATGCACCGCGGCGTTGTTAAAGCAGTGGCCAACACCGACCCAGTTAATCAAGGCGGTGCGGCCAATGCTGGGCAATCAAGGGTATTTCTCTGAAGAGCTTCGCCGGCCTGAAGAAATCATCAGGCAGATAACCAGCGAACGTGAAGCGGTGCTCAATGATCTGCGTGATCGTTGGAGCCAGTGGACCGGAGACCTGCTCAGTAAGTTCGAGGCGGCCTGGGAGAGCAAACGATTGCTTAGGAGCAAGCCCAGTCGCAGCGCAGACATTGGCAAGTGGTTCAAAAAAATCATCAGCTGGTTGGAAACCCCGGAGCAGCTCAGTCCCGAACTTGAAGGTTCGGTATTTTTTGAGCGTATCAACAGCGCCTCACTGAGCGCCGCCAGCGACAAGATTCCGGAGATCGTCAGCCATCCCGCTGTTGCTGCGATTGAAGAACTACGCGGCATTGATCAGCGTTTACCAGACCTGAAAGCGGCTTTGCTACCCCATGCTGGCAAATGGATTAGTGAGCGACTGGATCAGTACAAACGCGCCCATGGAATGATCGGCTATGACGATATGCTTAGTCGGTTACGGGATGCCCTGATCGGCCCCCATGGCGCTCGCCTTGCCGCCATTATCCGGCAGCAGTTTCCAGTGGCGATGATCGATGAATTCCAGGACACCGATCCGGTGCAGTATCAGGTTTTCAGCACACTATATGCTCGTCAGCCCGGTTGCGCATGGTTGATGATTGGCGATCCGAAGCAGGCCATCTATGCTTTTCGCGGTGCCGACATTCACACCTACTTGGCTGCGCGGCGCGCCACTGAGGACAGCCTGTACACACTGGATAAAAACTTCCGTTCAGCGAAAGGTTTGGTCGAGGCCGCCAACCATCTGTTCGAATATGCCAGCAGCTACCCGGACGGGAGTTTCCTATACCGAGACATTCCCTTTACCCCGGTGCAGGCCAATGATCGCGCCGAACGACTAATGATCGACGGACAGCCCTGTGATGCCATGACTCTCTGGCAGCTCGAAAACGAAGGCGATGACCCGAGCATGGCCAAAGGTCAGTACCTGCACGAGATGGCCCAGCGCAGCGCCTCGGAAATTGTTCGTCTGCTAAATCTGGCTAGCTCCGGTCGCTGTGGCTTTGACGAAAATGGCAGCATCAGCGCGCTACGCCCGGCTGACATCGCCATCTTGGTACGCGATGGTGGTGAGGCCGCCAACATCCGCGCGGCTCTGAGCGAACGTGGCCTGCGCAGCGTTTATCTGTCAGATAAAGACAGTGTATTCGACAGCACTGAGGCGGCGGATCTGCTGTGCTGGCTGCAGGCAGCGGCGCAACCGGAGTCGGAGCAAAAAATTCGCGCCGCATTAGCCACGTCGACCCTTGCGCTGAGTTGGCAGCAACTGGACGAGCTCGGTCAGGACGAGCAGAAATGGGAAGCCAAAGTCGACCAGTTCCATCTGTACCACCATCAATGGCAGCGCCATGGTGTGCTACCGATGATTCGCGCACTGCTGCGTGATTATCAGGTGCCGGCCAGACTGCTCAATGCTGGTGATGAGCGAGGCCTGACCAACTTGCTACATCTGGCCGAACTGGCCCAGCGTGCCGCCGGACAACTGGATGGCGAGCTGGCACTGGTGCGTTGGCTGGCGGAGTCCATTGACTCAGGCGACGAAGACGCTGGTGAAGACCATATTCTTCGTCTGGAAAGTGACGCGGATCTGATTCGTATTGTCACTATTCACAAATCCAAAGGCCTGGAATACCCGCTGGTATTTCTACCCTTCATCTGTACCTTCAGGGCGCAGGATGGCAAACATCTACCACTAGCATTCCATGATGACGACAATTCCCTGCGCCTGACCCTGACACCGAGCATAAATGATATTCAGCGCGCTGAACGGGAACGTCTGGCGGAGGACCTGCGCTTGCTCTATGTTGCCGTCACCCGAGCCCGCCATGCTTGTTGGCTTGGCATCGCACCAATGCGCATTGGCAACAGCAAAAACCGCACTGACTTACCGCGCAGCGCCATTGGTTATGTGCTTACCGGTGGTAACGAGCTTCAGCCAAACCAACTGGGCAAGCCGCTGAGCGCGTTGGCTAGCGACTGTGACCATATTGCCCTGCAGCCAGCACCGGAAAGCAATCAGATTGCAGCCGTGTTTGGCAGTGATACCCCAACGCTGGCAGCCGCCCGCAGTTATCAAGCGCCAGCTACAGAGCACTGGTGGATTGCCAGCTACAGCGCGCTGGAGCCGGAAGCAATCAGCGCCGGCGAAACACCACGGCATGTGCGCGACGAAGTGATCTCTGAAGAAAAGCACCAGATCGATGTATTGCCGGTACCCGCAGCACAGGAAAACAGCATCCATACATTTGTCCGTGGTCCGCAGGCCGGCACTTTCCTGCATGGTTTACTGGAATGGGCCTGCACCCAGGACTTCACCAAGCTGGCTGAGCAGCGTCGGGATGAATTCCGCCTGCAATTGCAGCGCCGCTGCCAGGTACCAGGCTGGGAGGATTACCAGCAAATACTTGACCAGTGGTTCGGCGACTACCTGCAAACCGCCCTGCCATTCGCCGATCAGTCATTGTGTCTGGCCAATCTACCGCGCCACCAGTGCCAACCGGAAATGGAGTTCTGGATTCAGTCCACTACGGTTTCCACCACAGCACTGGATCAACTGGTACGCCGTTATGTCCTACCCGGTCAGCCAAGGCCGGCACTGCGTGAGGACATGCTTAACGGCATGCTGAAGGGCTTTATTGATCTGGTATTTGTTGATCAGGGCCGTTATTTCGTTGCTGACTACAAATCCAATTGGCTTGGCCCGGACAACAGCAGCTATAGCAATAGCGCCATGGCCGAAGCAGTACTGGAAAAACGCTACGATGTGCAGCTGTGTCTCTATCTGCTCGCTCTGCACCGCCTGTTGCGGTCACGGCTCGGCAAAAGCTATCAGCCAAAGCACCAGCTGGGCGGTGCCGCGCTATTGTTCCTGCGCGGCCTGTACAGCGAAAGTCGCGGGGTATTTTTCCAGGCGCCCATCAGTGAGCTGATCGATGCACTGGACTCCCTGTTCCGCGGTCAGCCCGTTCCGGAGAGCGCCGATGTCATCTGATTTCCTGTCCCTGCAACACCCGGCGCTGGCACGGCTTGACCAATGGATTAACGAGCGCTGGATGCGACCACTGGATCGAGCTTTGGCAGCCATGCTGATTGATGATGGCAACGAGCAGGACGAACGAGTGCTGTTACTGGCGGCACTGGCCAGCCAACAATTAGGGCAAGGCGATATCTGTGTCGATCTGCAACGCGCAGTGGCGACCCCGGCGCAACTGTTTTCCCATCCACCACGCAGCGATAGCTCCGAGTCCCCTTTACATTGGCTTAAGCAGCAAACCCTTGCTGATCTGCTTGATGCACTGCAGCACTCTGCCGTGGTTGCCAGCAGCGAGCAGGAGCATCCATCGGCGCCGCTGATTATCGATAACCATCGCCTCTATCTGCGCCGCTATTTTCGCTATGAAACAGATGTTGCCGGGCAGATTAGTGCACGTTTGGCCTATCCCTTAACCCCACCTGCTCAGCTAAAGCATCGCCTCGATACGCTGTTCCCGCCACGCCAGGATGGCCAGCCTGACTGGCAAAAAATCGCCTGCGCATTGGCCAGCCGCAGTGCATTCACTCTGATCACCGGCGGCCCGGGCACCGGCAAAACCACCACAGTGGTACGGCTGCTTGGCCTGCTGCAATCGGTGGCCATGGAGCAGGGCGCCCCATTACGTATCCGCCTTGCCGCCCCCACCGGCAAAGCCGCTGCACGACTGAAATCGTCCATCAGCAGTGCCATTGCCAGCCTGCCACTGGATGCATCGGTGCGTGATAAAATTCCGGCGGAAGTCAGCACGCTCCATAAACTTCTTGGCAGCCGTCCGGATAGCCGTAGCTTTCGCCATCATCGCCATAATCCACTGCATGCGGATTTAGTCGTTGTTGATGAAGCATCCATGATGGATCTGGATATAACCGCCAGCCTGCTCGACGCACTGCGCCCGGATACCAGACTGATTCTGATCGGCGACAAGGATCAGCTCTCCTCCGTGGAGGCGGGCGCGGTGCTCGGCAACCTGTGCTTGGGCGCTGACGGTGGCCAATACACTAGCGACACTGTCAATTGGTTGCAGCAAAACTGTGGTGAAGATGTCAGCGTCTATGCAGGCAACGGCAGTGCACTGGCTCAGCAGACCGCCATGCTGCGCGTCAGTCATCGATTCAGCGCTGACAGTGGTATCGGCGAATTGGCTCGGGCGGTCAACTGTGGGCAACCGGATCAGCTGACTGCGGTATGGCAGAAAAATCATCATGACATCGAGCAGCGCACTCTGGGCTCGCTACAGGATCATAACCTGACCAGACTAGCTGTGGACGGTTATAGCCACTACCTGAAAGTACTTGAGGAAAAGCGCCCGGCAACGGACAGCGGCATCGAGAATTGGGCCACTGAGGTACTGACTGCATTTGATGATTTTCAGCTGCTTTGCGCACTGCGCGAGGGCGATGCCGGTGTCGCTGGACTAAACCAGCGTATCGCTCGGGAGCTATACCGCTCCGGCTTGATAGGCCGCGCCGAAGGCTGGTATGAAGGGCGCCCGGTGATCATGACCCGTAACGATTACCAGCTTGGCCTGATGAACGGTGATGTAGGCGTCACCCTCAATCTGGCATCGGCGGAGCAACCTGTCATGCTGCGCGTTGCCTTCCGTTTGGCTGATGGTCACATCAGTCTGGTATTGCCCAGTCGTCTTGAAGGAGTCGACAGTGTCTACGCCATGACCGTGCACAAATCCCAGGGCTCAGAGTTTCGCCACGCTGCACTGGTGCTACCAGACAACCATCAGGGCGTCAGTCGTGAGCTGCTATATACCGCCATCACTCGGGCGCGCCAACACTTCACTGTGCTGGGCACAGCCGCCGCCCTGACCTTACCGGCTCGCCCCACCGTGCGCGCCTCTGGCCTCGCCGCCCGGCTACATGGTTAGCTATTGATACAGGTCATGATCGACTAGTCTGTACCGGGCGATGATTAGCCTTCCACACCTGAACCGCTACGCAAGGAGAAAACATTATGCGTTTTCGCCAAATCAGCGAAGTAATAGACTGGACACGCACCTTCCATGACACTCTTGCCAATGACTACGATGGCATTGCAAAGGGACACGAGAAGGACCGCGTCGGCATGTTGTTGCAGTATCTGGCTGAGCACGAACGGGCCTTGAGTTCGGCTTTGCAACATTATGAAGAAGACGCGGCGGAATCCCTGCTAGCCACCTGGTACGATCAGGCACCGGACATCAAACTGCCACCGGATCTCAACGCCCTGTGCGACACGTTGGAAAAAGTGGATACCGAAACCGTACTGGAGTTGTCGATTAAGTTTCATGACGTGCTGATTGATATGTACGCTGTATTAGCTGAAAAGGCTCCCACGCCCGCCACCAAAGCGCTGTTCGATAATCTGTGTAGCGGGGAAACTCAGGAAAAGATGCGTACAGTTCGCGACGCTCTGCGCCTCGAAGATCTCTGAACTATGGTTTTTCTATTCACATCACGCTGGCGCTGTTCGATCTGACCGGTGCGCCAGCAGAGTCCCTTTAGTCTCAGAAATAACGAATCACTTCCAGCTGAATCATGTCTTCATCAGCAACCAGGGACAGAGGCGACCTGCCCACCCGGCTGTAGAACTGCCCTTCCAGCGTAGCCCGCCATTGGCTGCCAAAGCGACGACTGGATTCCAGCGTGTAAATACGTTCGCCCGTATCCGGGTCCCAAATCAGCCCCCAAAGTAGCTCTGTGGAAGCAATATCATTGAAGGTCATTCGGTTACCCAGCAGCACATCGCTAGACAACGCTGAGGCAAACGGATCATCGCGATCTTCCCACAGATATTCGACGATCCAGCCCAGATCCATACCGGTTCCCCACAGGCCCGGCTGGGTAAATTCAAAGCCTACATCTGCGGCGCGCATGGCTCCTTCGAAACGATTGCCACTGCGGCGAATCGCTTCTGCCTTGAATAACCAGCCACCGAGCAGGTACTGCAGCTCAATTCCAGACTGTTCGATCACTGGATAGTAGGGCTCATACTGCAACTCAAAAAAATTAATAAATAAAAGTGGCTCACGGCCGGTGCCAGAGAAATGAGACAGGGCAAGTTGCAAGCGGCCAAACATGTGTTGCCAGCGTACGGCCCCATCAATCCGATTTTCCTCAGCCGATGAGGCGTAGCGCGCCGCATCGGCCTCCACCGGAAGCGGTAATGAGGGACGACCATCAACTCCCGCATAGGTACGCGGACGAAAGCCCGGCAAAACATAAAAATCCAGAGTGCCCCAGCTACGCACCGTGGACAGGTTAATCATTGGCTGGCCAAGTTTGCTTTCCAGATCCTGCTGCTCGACAGCGTCTGTCTGGTTAATAATATCGACCAGATGACGACCCTCAGTGACGCCCCAGAATACCTTGCCAATACCAATCCGAGATTCCCACTGATCGGCAACATGAATCCAGATTAGCTCGCGGATATCGCCGTGGGTACGCTCTGGGTCATTTTCATCAACGCGAAAGAACGGTGTGAACGTAAAAAGGTCGCGACGATCGTTCCACTCATGCAATAGCTGCCCCTGCAGATACGCGGAGCTATTGTGCCAGTAGCCCTCGGCACCGGGCCCTGCGGTAAAATAGCGACCTTCAAGGCCCACTTCACCGCGCCATTCCCACGCCAGAGCCGGCACGTTATATGTCAGCAGCCCCAGACCGATAGCCAATAACCGCCAGCGCATGGGTCAGCGCGCTCGCATAAGGCTGTTCTGGGTGAAATCCGACTCACTCAGGCCCGTGTTGAACTGGTAGTCACTCCACAACAACTCGGTCGTCTTGCCGGTCTGGTGATTCACCATTTCCATCCGCCCGGGCTGCCAGAAACGTTCCAGATATTGACTATGCTCACTCACCGACAGAGTCTTGAGGAGACTCTGCTTGCGGTCGTAGTAGTCAATTTTATGAACCCGGTACTCCGCCTGATCCATCCACACCACCTGACGGGTGTATCCGGAATACTTGTCTTGCGGATAACGCTCAAAAACAAAGCAGGTAAGCTCGCCACAGGGTTCATCGCGAAGATACTTATAGGTGTACTTGTCTACTTCCTGAGCACGCATATCTTCGAAGGCAAACTCGCTGCCCATAAATGCCCCCGACTGACTCCGCGAGGCAATGGTTTTAACGCGCTTCAGGGCCGGCAGGTAAAGCCACTGATCATCGTCACGATCAGCGTGGCTCCAACTCAACAGTGCGGTGCCGCGTACATCGGCTGGGGTATCAAAGATCGTCAGCCCCTTGTCCCCCTCGCCGTCTTTGCCTTCCAGCGTGCGCACACGCAGGTCCCGCTCCGAGCGATCGCCGCGACGACTGCTTAGCACCATCTTCATGCTCGCCTCATAGTCGCCAAACCCTTCGCCACGGCGGTCTGCCTCACGGGCAATCTCAAGGCCTTTTTCTTCGGCGGTTTGCGCTTGCGCAAAGCAAACATTAGAAATAAAAACAGTCAGCATTATGGCGAGTATTTTTGTCATTACTTGTCTCCTGGTACCGGCTAACACAGGCACTCACACCGTTGGAGGAAGATTGTCACGCTGATCCGCTTCCTGAATGCGGTGAAAGTTTTCGTGCACAAGATTGAAGGCATGTTCGACGGAATCAGTGACCTCAAACAGCGCCATATCCTCATCGCCGATGCAACCATGCTCCTGACTCATCACTTTCTGCATCCAGTCCACCAGACCGCCCCAGAAGTCACGTCCGATCAGAACGATTGGAAAGGGTCTGGTCTTGCCTGTCTGCACGAGTGTCAGCGCTTCAAACAGTTCATCCATGGTGCCGTAGCCACCAGGAAAAACCACAAATCCCACCGCATGCTTGACGAACATCAGCTTGCGCACAAAAAAATAGCGGAAGTCCAGGCTGAGATCCTGATACTTGTTGGCGCCCTGCTCGTGGGGAAGTTTGATATTCAAGCCGATGGAACAGCCATCGGTGCCGAAGGCACCCTCGTTGGCACCCTGCATAATGCCCGGCCCACCGCCGGTAAGGACATTCAACCCGGCATCACCAAAGCGCCGCGCCAGCTCCTTGGCCTGACCATAATAAATTGAATCTGGCCCAAGCCGGGCACTACCATAGATGGTCACTGAGGGACCGAGGGTAGAGAGATGTTCAATGCCATCTACCAATTCGGATTGAATACGTAAAACACGCCAGGCTTCCCTACTTCTGCGCTCGTCCATCACCACTCCTCGGTCAGGCTGGCCGCTTCATCCAGCAGGCGCTGGACCCGTTTCACTGTACTCGCCAAACGCTCCAGATCACCACTAGCCAAAAGCTCATCCGGGTTCTCTGCGGCAATCGCCAGTGCATTTTCCACAGGAGCCTGCGCCCGTCGCGCCATACCACTGGCAGCAAACAAAGACAGTGCTTCCTGGTCCAGCCAGCTAATAGCATCATTGCGGTCAGCGCGCGCCTCACTGATCAGCATCAGATCCGGCGAATGAATATCAGCCGCAGATTTCTCGATCTCTGCCAGACTGATCTGCCGGCCAGCCAGTAAATCCGGATGCCCACGCAGTGCCTGACGGGCCAGACCGACGACACAGCTGTAGAGATGAAAAATCACCGCCGCACGCTGAGCCAGCAATTCACCCCGGGGGGCACTAAGCTCGCAGGCGCTGTTTAACTGGCGAAGTGTCCACTGGGCGAAGAAAAGCCGCTCACGCAGACCACTAACCTGACTCTCCCGTACCATCCGCGACATAACGACCACTCCGAAACCATACGGCCGGACCTGCATGAGCAGATCCGGCCGCCGGGCTGACTTATTGCCGGTAAAGGATTACTTTTTCTCCGCCGCCTTCTTCTTGGCGGGAGCCTTCTTCTTTGCCGGCGCCTTTTTCCTGGCTGGCGATTTCTTCACTGCGGCCTTTTTAGCGGCAGGCTTCTTCTCGTTAACGCCACCCTCTTCCTGCCACTTGCCATCACGATAAAATGCATACCAACCCGTCGGCTTACCGTCGACCTCAGACTGCACGTACTGCTCTTTGCTCTTACGGCTAAAACGCAGCACAGATGGATTCCCTGCCGGGTCCTGTGCCGGCGCGTCAGCCAAATAGCGGTGCTTGTCTTCCAGTGCATCACGTACTGTCTGGACTTCAGCAACCAGTGGCGCCCGGGTTTCCCGATTTTTGGGAAACTTGCTGGCTGCCAAAAAAAGACCAGCAGCTCCATCACGCAGCAAATAAAAATCATCCACCTTCTCGCAACGCAGATGCTCCATACGAATAGGATCAGCTCGCGGTGGCGCAGCCTCGCCGTTGCGCAGTAACTTGCGGGTATTACCGCAAGCCTCATTAGTGCACTTGAAAAATTTGCCAAAACGACCCGTGCGCAACTGCATATCATTGCCGCACTTTTCACACTCAATGGTCGGGCCATCATAGCCCTTGATACGAAACTCTCCGTGTTCAATCAGATAACCGTCACAGTCCGGATTGTTGCCACAAACATGTAACTTACGGCCCTCATCCATCAAGTAACTATCCATTGCCGTACCGCACTTCTGGCAGCGCTTTTTAAGACGCTGCTCCAACGCTTCGGCTTCGTCATCATCTTCACTAACCCGTACAGCCTCTTCCCCCGGCAACAGATTTACCGTGGCGGTGCAGCGCTCCTTAGGCGGCAGGCTGTAACCTGAGCAGCCAAGGAAAACCCCGGTTGAACCTGTGCGAATCTGCATCGGCCGACCACAGGTCTGGCAGGCAATATCCGTTTCCGTAGGCAAGTTGGCGCGCATGCCGCCGCTGGCTTGCTTGCCAGCACCGTCACCCTGAGCAGCTTCCAAACGGGCGCTGAAGGTTTTGTAAAAGTCGTTTAGCACATCACGCCAGTTGCGCTCTCCGGAAGCCACCCGATCCAGGGTTTCTTCCATATTGGCGGTAAAACCATAGTCCATCAGGTCAGGAAAGTTCTCCGCCAACCGGTCAGTAACAATGTCACCCATTTTCTCAGCATAAAAACGACGGTTCTCAGTACGCACATAGCCGCGATCCTGAATCGTCGAGATAATTGCCGCATAGGTAGAAGGACGGCCAATACCCCGCTTCTCCAGCTCTTTTACCAGGCTGGCTTCGGTATAACGGGCCGGAGGCTTGGTGAAATGCTGCACCGCATCTACCGCATTGATCGGCAACACCTGACCTTTTTCCAGCGCCGGAAGCTCGGTGTCCTCAGCACTTTTACGGGACATGGGCGGCAACATTCTGGTCCAGCCGTCAAACTTGAGAATGCGGCCACGAACCTTCAACTCATAGTCCGCCGCATGAGCCGTCACTGTGGTACTCAGATACTCAGCCGGCGGCATCTGGCAAGCGATAAATTGGCGACGAATCAGGTCGTACAGACGACGAGCATCCTTTTCCATGTCATTCAGCGACTCTGCTTCCCGGCCCACATCGGAAGGACGAATCGCTTCGTGGGCTTCCTGCGCTCCTTCTCTGCTGGAGTATGAAATCGGCCCGGCCGGTAAGTATTGCTCACCGAGTTTTTTACCAATCCACTGGCGGCAGGCAGCCACCGCGTCTTCACTAAGATTGGTGGAGTCGGTACGCATATAGGTAATGTGACCAGCTTCGTAAAGTCGCTGGGCCAGCATCATGGTCTTTTTGACACCATAGCCCAGTCGAGTACTTGCAGCCTGCTGCAGTGTGGAGGTGATAAAAGGCGCAGAAGGCTTTGAACGAGTCGGTTTATCTTCTCGATCAACAATTTTTAACTGACCAGCATCACGCAGAGCCTTTTCATGCTTGCGTGCCTGCTCTTCATTAACTGGCTTGAATGCCTGACCTGCATGCCTGTGAACCTGCATACGAATGGCATCCGCATCCTTCATGCTGCCGTCGGCAAACAGCTCCCAATACTCGTCGGGAACAAATGCACGGATCTCCCGCTCGCGCTCCACCACCAACTCGACCGCCACCGACTGCACGCGTCCGGCGGAGAGACCCCGGGCAATCTTGTCCCAGAGCAGAGGCGACACCATGAAACCTACCACGCGATCAAGAAAGCGCCGCGCCTGCTGAGCTTCAACCCGATGCATGTCCAGCTTGGTGGGCTTCTGAAACGCCTCCTGAATGGCCTTCTTGGTAATCTCGTTGAACACCACCCGATTAAAACGCTGATTATCCCCGCCAATGACTTCCTTCAGGTGCCAGGCAATGGCCTCTCCCTCGCGGTCCAAGTCAGTGGCCAGATAGATGGTGTCGGCCTTGGCAGCCAACCGTTTGAGTTCATCGATGACCTTTTCTTTACCAGGCAGGATCTCGTAGCGAGCCGCCCAGCCATGCTCCGGGTCGACACCCATGCGGTTTATTAGTTGATCGCGGGCCTTGCGGGCCTTGTGCCGGGCTCGCTCCTCGGGAGGCAGCGAGCGGGTGATGGCCGCCTCGCGAGTGCGCTCTGCGGGGGTGCTCTTAGTTGCCCCCCCCACCGGCAGGTCGCGCACATGGCCGACGCTCGATTTGACGATAAAGTCGTCCCCGAGGTAGCGGTTGATGGTGCGCGCCTTGGCGGGCGACTCGACGATTACCAGATTTTTAGCCATCGTGAACGAAACCTGTCCGTGCTGTGGGCCGTTAGCGGCCGCCTATTTAGGCGGAGCGACGCGGGCCGGTCAAGGAAATGCTCTTAACTGTCCCTTTTTTAGTAGTAATCGGATTAAGGGTCCGAGGGCAACCCCCCCTTGTCAGCCATTGGCGTTATTTGTCAGAAATGAAGTAGCAGTCCACAATCAGCCATCATCGCTCTTGGGGAGTAGCAAGCATGGAAAACGACTACCGCACCTTGCTGGTGGCCATCGACTGCAGCGAAGATTCCGGCCGGGTGCTGGCCAGAGCGGCCGCGGTGGCAGGCAAAGATGCAACGCTGCACCTGATCCATGTTATCGAGCCTCTGGCGCTGGCCTACGGAGCCGATGTGCCGATGGATGTCTCGGACCTGCAGTCCAGCCTGATGGATAGAGCCAGAAAAGCGGCCCTGGAGCATGCTCAGCGCTTTGCTATCAGCCCGGATCAGGTCTATGTGGAACTGGGTTCGATTGAAAAGACCATTCAGGAGAAGTCGGACCAGTTGGGCGCGGACCTCATTGTAGTCGGCAGCCACACCCGCAGCGGCCTGGCACTACTGCTCGGCTCCACCGCCAAGGGCTTAGTGCCCGGCGCTCACTGCGACGTACTTGCGGTGAAAGTGGATCAAAGCTGAACCTGCAGACTACCCTCAGGTGGTCTGCATATTGCTGCGCACAGGCTGGGCAGATTCATTCCACAGGCAAAGAATATCCGCCAATTTGTGAGCTTGATCACACAGCGCGTTAAGCTCCTCAACGGTGCCCTTGGCGCCGGTAAAAACGGGCACGGTGCGCAGTTTTGCGACCAGCTCGTGCTGCGGGCTCTGCATCTTGTTCACTTCCAGAGTCCAGCGAATGTTGTGGACCAACATGCGATAAAAGGCCAGCTTGGTGGCCAGGCTCAAGTAGTTAAAATCCGTAATATTGCTAAAATCAGCGTAATTCAGACGGGCAACGATGGCTTCCTTGGCAGATTCATCGACCCTGATGGTGGCGCTACGCGGCGTCGCCCGGATCATCGCCAGAGCGCCAAAGACCTCGCCCGGGGAAATATAATTGAGCACCTGATTGGCATTACCGTTGGGCGACATGACCGCCAACTGCCCTTTCAGCAAGAAGTACAAAAAAGTGTCCGTGTCACCCTGACGAATCACCTCTTCGCCGGCCCGGGCCTGCATGATATCCGAGCACTCAAGCAAACGAGACAACTGTTGCTCGCTCTCCCGCGCAACTTCGTTGAAAAAAGGAATGCCCGAAAGCAAACGCTGGATGCGCTCTAACGGATAGTCCGCGCGGTTGATCTGCTCCATACGAATAACTCCGATGTTTCTGGCTGGTCCGAACAGTCGGACATCGTAGGCAACTGTCAGCCACAGGGCAACGGCGTACAGCGCAATTTGTCTACCTGGTAGGCCACTCTGGCATCTGACCATCCGACACTGGCCACAAGGACAGTATACGTGTTAGCATCCAGCGGAAGCCACATTCAGGAAGCCCGAGGAGAGCACCGATGAGCGAAATCCTGACCGACCGCCAGCGCCAGGTGCTGGAGTGTATCCGCCAGCATCTGCAGGACACAGGCATGGCCCCGACACGGGCCGAGATTGCTGATCTGATGGGCTTTCAGTCGAAAAACGCAGCCTCTGACCACCTCCGGGCACTGGAGCGAAAAGGCTTTATCCGCATCCATAACGACCGCTCGAGAGGCATTCAATTGCTTGATGCGGCTAACTGGAATGACGACGAGATGCCCCTGGTGGGGCGCGTTGCAGCGGGTCTGCCCATTGAAGCGGTGGAGAATGTGGAGCGCACTGTGCCGGTACCCCAGGGGCTGTTCAACCAGCGCCCCACCTACCTGCTACGAGTACAGGGCGACAGTATGCGAGACGCTGGCATCCTCGACGGTGACCTGATTGCAGTGCGCAAGACCAATATGGCACGCTCCGGGCAAATCGTTGTCGCCCGCCTTGACGAGGATGTGACAGTGAAAACCCTCAAAATTGACAAGTCGGCAATCTTCCTGATGCCCGCGAACGATACATTTGAACCAATTCCTGTTGCTCCTGATCAGTTAATGATTGAAGGTATCGTGGTCGGGTTAATTCGCGACGTCGGTTAATTCTGATAACAGCATACAAGGGGCCCGCAATGAAACATCGCATGTTCAGCCACGTAGTACTGATCTCAGGGCTGCTTGCAGGTGCCAGCGTGCATGCACTGGAGCTACCGGACTGCCCGCAAACCCCGAACTGCGTCAGCTCACAGGCTAGCGATGAAACTCGCCGGGTTGCCCCTCTGGTGGCGGGCGGCAACGTTGCTGAGTCCGCACAAATGCTCACAACCCTTCTCGACTCTCTGCCGCGCGTTGAATGGAGCGCCCCTGCGGACAATGTAATTCAGGCTACTTTCAAAACCCTCATATTGCGTTTCACTGACGATGTGCTGTTTCACATCGACAATGACGGCATGATTCAGGTACGTTCTGCATCACGGATTGGCTACTCCGACCTTGGCGCCAACCGTAGTCGTGTGGAGATGTTGCGGGAGAAACTCGCAGCTTCGAGAAATCTCTAACTCAAATCTTTAACTCAGAGTCCCCGTGCTTTTAGCAGATATTGGCGTCAACCTGACGGATAAACGCTTCAGTCAGGATCGTTCTGAAGTGCTCCAACGCGCTCGTGAGGCTGGTGTCGTCCTTCAGGTTCTGACCGGCACCAGCGTACCCAGCTCCGCTGCAGCGCTGCAACTTGCCGAAACCGAGCCGGACCTTTTCTGCACCGCCGGCATTCACCCTCATCAGGCATCGGAATTTTCTGCCTCATCCCTGAAAGACCTGCGCCAACTCGCCAGCCACAGCAAGGTTCGCGCCATCGGTGAAACCGGGCTGGACTTCAATCGGGATTTTTCCCCTCGGCCGCAGCAGGAAAATGCCTTTATCGAACAGCTGGCGCTGGCGGCAGAGCTGCAATTGCCCGCATTCCTCCACCAACGGGATGCGCACCATCGCTTCTTGCCAATAGTCCGTGAAGCTCGGGATCAGCTATGCGATCTGGTAGTTCACTGCTTCACTGGCAGTCGCGAAGAACTGTTCGACTACCTGGACCTCGACTGCCATATCGGCATTACCGGCTGGATCTGCGACGAACGGAGAGGCATGGAGCTGCAACGTCTAGCCGGCAACATTCCTGCTGACAGGCTGCTTATCGAAACTGACGCGCCCTGGCTTCTACCTCGTAACATGGATCACAAGCCGCCGGTCAGTGGTAGAAATGAGCCAGCACTATTGCCCTGGATAGTCCGCCAACTTGCCCAGTCGACAGGTCGCACCGAACAGAGCATCGGTCAACAGAGCTGGCAGAATGCAAAGCGGTTTTTCCGCATTTCAACCTGACTGCTGCTGCTATTCGGCTAGAAAACCTCTGACATCAAGTAGGCTAAAAGGCCAGCGCAGCTCCTTGCCGCCTGATCGCAACACCGGAATCAGCTCGCCATATTGCTGAATCAAGCCATCATCCTCAGCGATATCCACCAGCACAACCTGGGCCTGCGGCGCAGCACGGCTAATGACTTCCTGAGCCTGCTCACACAAATGGCAACCCATCGTGGTAAGTAACTCAACTTGCATCAAACCTCTCCGTGACGAATAGCGAACAGGTGGTGAATATCCTGATGACGCTGAAAGTCCGGAGGAATGCTGCTACGACTAATGTCGTCTACTTTAAACCAGCGACGGATTTCCGCATCCAGCTCAAAGCGGCGGAAATTACAGGAAAAGTACAACACGCCACCGGGCTCCAGCCGTCGCATAATACGGCGAATCAACTCGCCATGATCGCGCTGAACGACAAAGTCATCCCGACTTTTACTATTGGAAAAAGTCGGCGGATCACAAAAAACCAAGTCAAACTGTTCGCGACAATCTCCCAGCCAGGCCATGGCATCGGCACGCTCAAGCCGATGGCGCAGCGTAGAAAATCCATTCAACGCGAGGTTCTCGCCGGCCCATTGCAGATAGTTGTTGGAAGCATCTACCGTCACTGACTGCCGAGCACCGCCCACTGCGGCATGAACAGTTGCCGCCCCGGTGTAGCCAAACAGGTTAAGAAAGCGCTTACCGGCAGCCTCCTCCTCAATGCGCAAGCGCACCGGCCGATGATCAAGAAAAAGCCCGGTATCAAGGTAGGCACGCAGGTCCACCAGTAACCTTGCTCCCCCCTCATGAACCACCATAAGGTTGCGACGTTGTCCTAACTTCTGGTACTGATTGGCGCCTTTCTGCCTTTCCCGGGTGCGCAAGAACACCTGCTCCCGATGGGCTCCCAGCACTGATCGCACAGCGGAGACCGCCAGCATACGCCGTTGCTCCGCCGCTTTTTCATCAACGGTTTTCGGTGCGGCAAACTCCTGCACCAATACTCTGTCCGCGTAGACATCCACGGAAACATTAAACTCGGGAAGATCACGATCGTAGAGCCGGTAGCATTGCACCAACTCGTTTTCCAGCCAGCGCTTGAGCTGCTTGCCGTTTTTGCGCAAACGATTGGCAAAGGCCTGCGCCTCTGGCGGCACTTCGAATGCTGGCTCACCAGCCAGTAGGGGTCTGATTGGAGCGCGGCGCTGTGGGCGCATCACCCGGACAAAACCGTTCACCGCGCCATTCAGCACCTTCCACTGGGCTACGGTTTCCGCGCCGCTACGATCCAGCACCTCAACGTCGCTGCCCAGCACTGTTGCGCTCCAGCCACGAGCTTCATTGGCCAGCAAGTGGGCCAATCCATTCATCAACCAGCCGGCGCGCGCCTTATCTTCAAGACGCTCACCCCACGGAGGGTTGGTAACCAGCATACCGTCGCCGGAAAAGTCACGTTTCCTGAGCTGGCCCAGTTCTCGCCGCTCAAAATGAATAAGACTGGCCACACCAGCTCGCTCCGCATTGGCTCTGGCCTGTCGCTGTACAGAGTCATCTGCATCAAAGCCTTTCAGCGACAACTCCTGCGGACTATGGATTGCCAACTGCGCCAGATCTCGCAGCTTCTGCCACAGGGCAGGCTGGAAATCGCCCCAATAGCGCAAGGCAAACTCATCGCGTAGTAAACCAGGCGCCCTGCCAGTGGCAATCAATGCCGCTTCAATCAGCAGCGTGCCACTACCGCAAAATGGATCGACCAATGCCGGCCAAAGACCGGTCTGCGGGTCCACTTTCCACTGCGCAGCCAGCAGCATGGCTGCCGCCAACGTTTCCCGCAGCGGCGCAGCACCGCCTTGCAGCCGGTATCCCCGGCGGCTCAATGGCTCACCGCACAGGTCTACAAACAAGCGTGAGCGCTGCTCACCAATCAGCAAACGAAGGCACAGTGCGCCTCTGGTTTCGCGACTTAGTGGCAGCGGCTGGGCCAGTGAACGGGCAAACACACTTGCGCTGACCCGAGCATCACCACGCACCCCGGCTTCATGATCAGCGTGAACATTAAGTGCCAGCGCATTACACAGCTGCTGCGCAGTAAGCGCTGCAGCCAGCGCCTCTGGTGCCTGCTGAGGCGCCACTTCTTCACTAGCCAATTGCACCAGTACGCGCTCAGCAATGCGAGAATGAAGACACACCGTCAGCGCCTGCTCGACCGACATATCCGCCTGCAAAGCAGCAGCACTGCCGTCCCCCGGGGTTATGCCCAATGTGATCAGTTCCCGGCGTAGTAGCTCGCCAAGGCCGGGCATACAGGTGATCACCATTTCCACAAGCATTCTCCAAAAGCGCTTTTAATCAAATAGATACGGATAGGATCAAACAGTTGCGATGACTATCTCAAGAGCAATCAATATGAAACATACTGCTAATGGTACGCCTGTATATCGCAACTCGATATTCGACAGCCCACTCAGACGTTCCGATACTGAAGGTGCGTCGGGGGGTCAGAGGTGGCCAGTAGAGCTGCCCCCTCAGTCTCCGTGCAGAACGTTTCAGCGAACCTGATGTCACCAGTTATACGGCCCGGCTCTCCGGGTGCGATGCGACTGCCATAAACGAGAGGAACACTCGATGAAAAGACAGAAGAGAGATCGCGATACCCGTGCTTATTCCCGTGGTTACCAGGCAGGTCTGGAGGGTAAATCCCAGGATATCTGCCCTTTTGGTTCCACTACTCCCCGCTTCAATTGGATCAGCGGCTGGCGAGAAGGCCGTGTTGATCACATCAACGGTTATGTCGGCGTTGCCAGTGTGCAAAACCTGAAGGATGTTAACTGATAACGCTTGCCGAACTCCGCAAGGAGGAACCGGGCGCTTCGGCGCCTACACAGGGCCCCTCCAGGGCCCTTTCCTTTTAGCCCTGCCATGCTTTGACCGCTTCGGCCACCAGGCCCGGGCCACGGTAAATAAGCCCGCTATAGACTTGTACCAGACTGGCACCCAGACGTTGTTTATCCGCGGCATCCTGACCGCTGAGAATACCGCCAACCCCAATAACTGGCAGTTTCCCATCCAGTGTCGATACCATGGCAGTCAAAGCCTGATCAGCCAATGACTTAAGCGGCGCGCCACTGAGGCCACCGGCTTCGTTGCCATTGGCCAGCCCTTCTACTCCAACCCGGGATAGCGTTGTGTTACCAACAATCACCCCATCCATGTGGTGACGAATAAACGCATCACCCATGGCCGCCATGGCCTCTGCCTCGTTATCTGGCGCGATCTTGATAAGCAGAGGCACTCTCCGACCAGCTCGCTGGTCCAGACGGGTCTGGGCTTCACGCAAGGTTGAAAGCAACCCCTCCAGAGCATCGCCATGCTGCAACGTGCGCAGACCGGGAGTATTGGGAGAGGAGACATTGACCACCACATAACTGGCCGCCTGATGGACCCGTTCCAGGCAGTACAGATAATCATCGACTGCCCGCTCTACCGGGGTGTCGAAGTTCTTGCCGATATTGATTCCCAGCACCCCCTGAAAGGCACTGTTCTCAACGGACCGCAGCAGGTAGTCAACGCCATGATTGTTAAAGCCCATGCGGTTGATCAGTGCCTTCGCCGGCGGCAAGCGAAACAGGCGCGGCTTGCTGTTGCCCGGCTGCGCACGAGGGGTAACCGTGCCCACCTCAAGAAAGCCAAACCCCAGCGCCGCCAGACCACGAATGCAGTCACCGTTCTTGTCCAACCCGGCGGCCAAACCGACTGGATTAGGAAACTCAATACCCATCACTGTAACGGGCTTGGCCGGCACGCAAGCTGGCCACAGGTGGCCGGCGCCACGGCGCAAAAGCGCCAGTGTCAGATCGTGGGAATGCTCCGCGGAGAGGGAAAAAAGAAATGGTCTGGCAATTTCATAAAGCATGGCGGCACCTCATCAGGTGCCGCGCATTATAGGGAAATGAGGGGCTGCACTCCACGCACGTTGCGCAGAGGCAGCAAAGCGGCCGACCCTTTGGGGCCGGCCACTGGGTTTATGCCTTCACGCGGGCCTTGGCGCGGGCCCGAGCCTCATCCGGCTTGAGCAGGAATCGAGCCAGTGCCGGCAACAGCCAGAGAGCCCCAATCATGTTCCAGAGGAACATAAAGGTAAGCAAAATACCCATATCGGCCTGGAACTTGATGGACGAGAATATCCAGAAGATCACGCCCAGAGCCAGAGTAATACCAGTGAAGGCAACAGCTTTGCCTGTAGTCTTCAGGGTTTCCCGGTAGGCCGCTTCCAGATCCATACCCTCTTTCAAGTATTCCGCCAGACGGCTGTAGATATAGATGCCGTAATCCACACCGATACCAACGCCCAGTGCGATCACTGGCAGAGTTGCCACTTTCACACCAATACCCATCTGCGCCATCAATGCCTGACACAGGATCGAGGTCAAGCCCAGCGGGATGATGATACACAGGACAGCGCGAATGGAGCGGAAGGCGATCAGACAGAGCAGAATCACCACCCCATAAACCAGCGCCAACATCTGGTACTGCTTGGCATCAATGGTTTGATTGGTAGCTGCTTCCACGCCGGCATTACCGGACGCCAGCTTGAACTCGATAATGTCCTTATCGTTGTGCTTATCAATGTATTTCTGGACCACCCCGGTAACGCGATCCAGCGTCTCGGCTTTGTGATCATCAAGGAACACATAAAGAGGCGTCAGACTGCAATCAAGGTTATACATTGCCGACGGCATAAAGCGCATAGCGTTATTCAGCGCAAACTGATCACGGGACACGGTAGCCCACTTAAGGCTGCCTTCGCTCATATTGGCGCTAATCTGTTTAGTCACAGAGGCAATCGTGGTCACTTCCTGAACGCCTTCGGTGTTACGCAGCTTCCAACCCAGATCGTCCACCTGTTGCATCGCTTCGTAGCTATTGCAACCTTCCATAGGTGTGACACCCATAATCACCAATACGTCCGCGCTGACGCTGTAATTGGACACCAGCACATTTACGTCATGGTTATAACGGTAGCGCTCTTTCGGCTTGAAACCGCGCGGGCACTCTTCCTCCAGACACGGATCCGGCCAAAGCTCCGGTGCACCCACATCCAGATCACCAATCTTAAGATCCTGACTAAACCAAATGCCGGCACCATAACCAACAGCGGCAATCAGAATAGATACGGCTGCAAACCCGGGACGGGTAAAGCGGGCAAAAATGGCCGCCAGCATGCCATCCTTTTTATTATGTTCCGCAACCCTCTGAACCGAACGCTTGCCGGAACCAATATAGGACAAGATGATTGGCACAATGACCAAGTTAGTCATAATGACCACGGCAACACCGATACTGGCCGACAAGGCCAGCTCACGGATCACACCAACATCAATGATATATAGAGTGAGGAAGCCGATAGCATCACTCACCAGAGCCACAGAACCGGGTACAACCAGCGCGGTTAAAGTGCCCAGAGCAGCGTCACGGGGCCCGGCATTGCCGGAAAGCAAATTCAGGAAACTATTAACAATCTGAACGCCATGACTAACCGCAATGGCAAACACCAGAAATGGCACCAGCATGGAGTAAGGGTCGATGGTAAAACCCAGCATGGTAACCAGACCCAGCTGCCACACCACCGCGATGAAAGAACATGTCACTACAACCAGAGAACTGCGTAGTGAGCGGGTATCAAGTAGAAGCAAAACCGCCGTAAGCAACAGGATGACAAAGAAGAACATTGCCACTTCCTGCGCTGCCGCCATCACATCACCGATCTGCTTCGCCGTGCCAACGATATGGATGCGAATAAACGGGTACTGCTCCTCGTAACGGCTACGAATATCTTCAAGCGATGCCGCCAACGTGGGAATATCCACGTCTGAGCTATCAGACAGCACGTCCATCAGGTTGGCGTGGACGATACTGGAACGGAAATCATCCGCCACCAGGCGCCCTACATAACCAGAACGCAGTACATTAGTCCGAAGCATATCCAGCGAAGCCTGACCACCGTCGTAGTCGCCAGGAATAACCTCACCGCCCTGAAAGCCTTCTTCAGTTACTTCGTTCCAACGCACATCCGGCGTCCACAACGAACTGATGCCCGACGGATCTACCCCTGGCAGGGAGAAGACCTCATCGGTGATGGCTTTAAGCGCTTGCATATACTCATCGTTGAAGATGTCGTCATTACGACTATCTGCAACAATCAGACGTACATCGTTACCAAGGCTGACGTCGTCACGATGCTCAAGGAAGTTCTGAATATAGGGGTGCTGCAGCGGCACCATCTTGCGCACATCAGTATTGATGGACACCTGCATGGCCTGCATGGCAAGGAACACCGTCGCCGCGGCAAACAACAAAAGAATTACCGGCCGAACTGAAAACAGTCCCCGGGATACAGCTCTGGAAAATGCATTACCCATTGGACAGCCCTCAGCGAATATCGGATTTCACGCGGATGCCGGCATCGCCGACCATCAGCAGCTCGCCGCCGGTCAGCGGCAGCAGGGAAGATACTGACTCACGGTCTGGCAAATATTGCAGGACAACACTGTTACCGCCATCCCGGCTTACCAGCACCACACCGGCGCCACCAGCCAATACCACAGAGCCATCATCAAGTTGAGTCGCAGCATTGATGCCACGGGTAACGCCGGTCCTCACCTGACGCCAGCTATCGCCCTGATTGCGACTAACCCACAGGTTACCCTGCAGGCCATAGGCGAGCACGGTGCCGTCAATCAATGCGGATACGCCAAAAAATGAGCCATCGTAGGGGCTTTCCAGCTCTTTCCAGGACAAACCGTTGTCACGGGAGCGCAGTAGCAAACCTTTTTCACCGGCCACCAGCAGCGTGTTGCCCCCAGGTACTTGGGTGATGGCGTTAAGATGCCAGCCATTGCCGTTATCAATACGCTCGACAACCTTCTGCCAGCTATCACCACCGTTTGTTGTTTCCACCAGATATCCGTACCCGCCTACGGCGAGGGCGCGATTCTTGTTTATGCAAACCACGTCTAGCAAAGGTGCTCCACTGGTATCCTGACCACCGGCATCCGCTTCGCCAAAATCGGAATAATCTTCGCTGTAATAATCATCCGAGTAGTCTTCATCGGAGTAATCTTCATCAGCGTAATCATCGGCGCCATCATCACCAGCATCAGCGCCAAGCACGTCGGAGTACTGCTGCTGCCAGGTAGCACCACCATCGCTAGTGCCAAGGATCACCGCATCATGACCCACAGCCCAGCCATTGCGGGCATCGGCAAAACACAGCGCCGTCAACAGAACACCGGTCGGCGTCTGAGCGCGCTGCCAGTGTTGCCCCTCATTATCGGAATACACCACCTGGCCACGATCACCCACCGCCACCACTCGGGTACCAGCTCGGGCCGCATCCAGATAAAGGTTGGCAGTCAGCACCGGAGAATTTGTTGGCAGTAATTCCGCCGCCATCAACGACCCCGAGGCCAAAACAAGCGCGCCAAGACTCAAAGCAATTTTTTTCATGACAATTCCCGCATAACCACTTTTACAGTGTGGCCTGAATAACACAGGCAGAGTTTGCAACGCTGATATCACCAAACGACAGAGGCCGGCTCAGCCGGCCCCTGCCATTCTTCTATATCACTACTATCACGGCGTCGGTGCGCATGTCGCCTGTGAGGCGTTGGCGACTGCAGGATCAAACACAACACCGTTTTCATCCGCCACAATCAACCCACCATCGCTCAACACAAAACCGGCAACCTGACTTTGCATGGTCTGGGTAACCGCCAGATATTGAGTTGCACCCCCAGCACCAGCCGGCGTCAGAAGCGAGCCATGGGTACCCGTGTTATAGCGAACTACACCGCCACCAAGTGCACCGCAAGAGGTTACCGTTGGCAGCGCCAGACCTTTAAAGGTAATGGCAGTAGCCGGCAATACACCCGGGTCAACGGCCACCGGACCAATGCCCAGAGCAGCAGTCAGACCCTGCTGAGCCGCCGAGGCAATAGCCAGGAAGCCAGTGCCCTGAGCCAGCGGGTCAGAACCGGACAGTGCTACCGGGGTGGTCACGAAGTTCTGATTAGCGAGGAAGCTTGTTTGACCAGTCTGGCCAACCAGACCCCATGCCGCACCGAAGCTGGAACCGAAGGTGTTATTCGGCACCACCTGATCCGGGCAACCATCACCATCAAGGATGCAAGACCCGAGATCAGATGGAACACCGATCACTTCCTGCAGCATCACAGGAGTACCTTCATCGGCGATATCCGCGGCAAAGTTGATCGGGTCAACACTGTCAAGCATGGTCTGGGCAATGATCAGGAAACCTTCGTAATCACCACTCGGCTTAACCAGACCCGCAGCGCCGTATAGCCCCGCAGTGATGCTCGGTTCAAACGAGGGCGAACCATCCAGAATCTTGGCAATGCCGCCGCCGGTCACATTCAGCACTGCAGCGGTCAAGTCGGTCTGCTGAGCAACAAACGAGGTGCCCACGATGCCACCCAGTGATATGCCGACAAAGCTGATTCGGTCAGTATCAACGGTGGTGCCAATGGTCGCCGGGGTCAGGTCCGTAGCCGCATTTTCTACCAGAGCGGAGAACAGGGAGTGCAAGTCCACCGAAGCCTGACGCAGCGCATCACGGGAGTTGGCCAGGTTACTCAGGTTGATAAAGTTATCCCCGCTGGGGCAGTAGAAGTCGGTGTCCTCCGGAATCGCCACACCGCTGGTTGCCTGACACTGAGTCATCGGGCTGGAAACTTTTACCAAACGCTCCTGATAGACATCGCCGCTAAGTGTCGCTTGCAATAGCGCCAGCTGACCGAAGGTATCAATAGCAGTATCTGAAGTGGGCAAAATGCCGTGCTTGGGCAGATCAATTGCCACGCCAACGATGCACTGGGATGCCAGCGTATCGGCAATAGCGAGCAAGGTTGCCCTGTTGGAAGTGATACCGTGTTGGTAAATCACCACCGGCAGATCGCCACCGTCACAGTCTGCAAAGTTATCTTGAGGATCCAGACCGGGGTTTAGAGACTCAGCTCTTGGCGCGCTAATGATGACCGGGATGCTATGCGCGGTTTCTACCGGAGCAGGCACAAAGCCATTACAGGCCACCAGATTTTCAGAGCCCACTGGTCCAGCACCCAAATCAGTGCTAGCCGCCAACTGAGCACAAGGACCAGCAGCAATCCAGCCTGCACGGTCGGCCTTCCACACAGTGTTGTTCTGATCTGTGGGATCAGAGAACTGAATCACGTCATCCAAAGTACCCAGGTAGATATGTGCCAGATAATCTGGGGTGGTCAAATCACCATCCGGGCCCGGAGACGTGACTTCGATATCAATAGTGCTGTCCCAGGCAGTGATCGGGTTCAACACGCTGATGCTCGGATCAGTAGCTGCCGCTTCTACCTGACTTTTAGCTGCGGCCAATGCGTCACCAATATTCTCGGTGGAAACACTGTAGCTCAATGCCACGGTATCCGGGCTAATGCCCTCGCCCGCCAGTGCACCAAGGTGCTTGGCAGTGATACGGCGCAGTTGTTCAAGCTGCCACAGAGTCGCATAGCTAGTTGTAGCGATGGCTTGCTGTTCCAGGCCTGCCAATGTCTCGGCAATTGTCGCTGCCGCTGGCACGCCAGCACCCACTACGCCATATACAGGGTTAATCTTGGTACAAACCGCCACCGATGCCGGGCTGTTGAAGTTACAGGAACCATCATCCGTGGACTGGATAATAAAGTCCGCCTGTGCGATTGGTACGCCAACAGAAAGCTGGAACGAGCCATTTAGCAACTGATAGGTGCTGTCCTGACCCACCGGGCTACCGCTGGCTCCCAACACTTCATTTTCGATCACAACAATGTAAGTGCTGCTGGACTCCAGTGGCTTCACTGGCTGGATCAGCAAGCTTGTACCGCCACTGACACCGGCAACAAAGTCCACACCCCAGACCAGCTCATCGTCAATATTGACTGTACCTTGAGCACCCGGATCAAAATTATTGGTGCGGAAGATTCGAACCCCGCTTTGCAGATCAGTTCTATCTGACGGGCCAGCGATACTGGACGAGAAACGAACCACCATGGGCGCGGTGGTGGAGAAGCCATCCATGTTGTTCAGCGCTGTCTGCGGATCCGCCAGAAACGCAGCGGCCGGCACGGAAGTAGCCTTCGAAAGTGTCGTCCCAGCCTCGGCCGGATTAAAACTGGACTCCTTGCCTGGAATGTTAATAGAGCCGTCCGCGGTGCTGGCGAACAACAGGTCCGCCGGGAACGGCAGGCCATCACCACCCAGCGCAGGATTAAATACCACTACGGCATCGGCGGGCGCCGCAGCCGGTTGTAACTTCGGGCCGGTGTCACCACCGCAGCCCTGAATAGCCACCGCCAAAGCGGTCAAGCCGATCATTTTGTTTATCGTACGCATCGCTTATCTCCCGATGTTCATACTGAATTATTTTTTTTGTCCGGACAGGGGTCGCCGCCCCTGCCCGCTATATCTGTCTGTTGCCTGATCAGGTGCCGCGTCGGCGCAGCGCCGCCGGATGGAAATAGCGCTCGTCCGGAGTGGGCAGACTGAAGTCCAGAATTGTGGGCTCTTCGTTATCCAGGTACTGAGCGTGATAACGACGGGCGCGCAGATCATGGAACACATCCAGCGCAGTCCACTGAGTCGGAACCTCGTAGTAGTTCTTGATATAAGCGATGCTCACACGCCACAGATCACCACGACGATCGTACTGATCGACCACTGCAATCTGCCAGGAGTCTTCATCAATATAGAACACGCGACGCTCATAAATGTGTCGCTCGCCCTCTTTCAAGGTTGCCTCGACCACCCATACACGGTGCAGCTCCCAACGCTGATAATCAGACTTCACGTGACCGGGAATCAGCATGTCGCTGTACTTGATCTTCGGCGAGTCCAACTCGTAGTTGTTGTAAGGGATAAACATTTCCACCGGCTTTTCATGCACCAGTTTCCAGTTATACCGATCCGGAGCGCCGTTAAACATGTCGGTATCGTCAGCCGTACGCAGACCGTCCGCAGCTGCGATCGGGGTATCGTAAGCAAGGTTCGGTGCCAAGCGGACACGACGCTGGCCAGCGTTGTAACCCCAGGCCTGACGCGGCTGAATTTTCTGATCGATACTCTCGTGTACCAGCACCGCACCACCAGCCAGGCGAGCTGGAGCCTTAACGAAGGACAGGTAGTAGAAAATCAGGTTATCCATGTCCTCAGCTTTCAGCTTGGGATCGTGCATCTTGAAATACACTTCCTGCTGAGAGGTTACCAGCGAGTATGCGCCGGTCCGCTGCACCGCCACTTCCGAGGCACGACGGACCACATAGACGCCACGCCAGCGCAGTACATGGTTCCAGATAGCCTGTTTGGCCTTTTCACTATTGCTGCCATGCAGAATCGGGAACGGATTGCCACCAAAAGACTGCTCCACACCGGCATCGGTCATCACCGCACGGGTAGCATTGGCTTTTGTTTCCCTGTACACAAAATCCGGCGCAGAAGTCGTTCGGCGACTCTGGTATACATTCAACTTGAAGGTATCCGGATAGGTGCGCAGCAGACCCTTAACACCTTCTGGCAATTTGTCGGCGTACTGACCCTGATTCTGATTGGTAATGGTAATCAGAATCTTGTCATCAGCGAACGGGTCAGGATGGTGCTGCCCCGCCTGAGTATAGGTCTTGGGGATGTCGTTGCGAGTCATGCCACCTGTCCAGGCGGGAATACCCAGCCCGGTGGCCACGTCTTTACCATTTCCGGCGACCTGAGCGCCAAGCGGGGTGGTGGTACTAGTGCCCAGCTTGGCCGCTTCGCTAGCCGGAACCTTGGCCTGTACCGCCGCAGATATGGCTAGCGCGAGGGTTACTGCGGTACCGACTACACTGATTTTTTTCAGCATGGTTTCTCTCCGTTGCTTTCCCGTCGGACGCGCCGTAACGCGTCCAATCATTGTTATAAGTGTCTGACTCAGAATGCGTATTTCAGCGCCAGCGAGGCGTTGTTACGGTCACTGAGCTTGTTGCTATAACTGTTGCCCCAGAAGCTGGTTGCCTGCACGCCAACCTCAAGGTTGTTGAGATAGACAAAGTCTACGCCCAGCGTTGCCGCTTTACGGTCTTCCATAAAGTTGCCGCCAATCGGAGAGTTGCCGTCCACATCATGCTGAAGCCGAACGCTAGGCTTGATTGCCACACCCGCAAAGACGTTAGTGTAGTCAGCCTGCAGCACCGCTCGGTACCCCCATGCAGACTCGGTCAAGAAGTAGGCATTAGGATCGTTCGGGTTGCGAATTAACGCCTCACCACTAAGAATCGCCGCGGTGGAGTTGTAGTTCAGGTTGCTATCCAGACCACTGATGATTTGATCTACGCCCAGTTCCAGCACGCCTGTCACGTTATCCGCGCCAAGCATCGGGCCGAAGAAGTAAAGGCCAACCAGAGAGCCAGTCAGTGTCTCCACTTCTTCGTAGAAGTAGTATTCCTGACCCTGAATCACTGCATCAGTGCCATCCAGGCAGGAACCTCCCATCTTCAGGCGAACACAGTGCGCAGTGATGTTGGCAATGGTTGGCGCAGGATTGGCGGCCAGCCCGGACAGACTTTGCAGCAGGTTGTCACCAACTTCATTGATGATTTTCTGCTCCGGACGATAAGCCAGCTCACCGGACAGAGACATCTGACCAACGTTGGTGCTGAATGTCAGGCCCAGCATGTCCACATCTTCGTTGTAGGCCATGAAGTAGTTAGCGTTATCAATTTTCTCCGGGATGGTGCCGGCACCAATCAGATCCAGTCGAGCACCAACCACCGGCAAACGTGCATGGGTTCTGGTGTAGAACAGACCAAACTCCGTGCCGCCAAAGAAGTCGGAGAAATAACGGAACGCCAGACCGAACTGGCCATCGTCCTTCGCTTCTTCGTCAGCCAGACGATTTACCGTTACCTGAGTTTGCTCGTACTGGTACTCACCAGCCCCAGTTCCAGAGACTCCATAAGTCGAGAGGGTGTAACTGGCAAATGCATCAGCCAAAGCCGGCACCCCTGCACTGGCTGCTACCAGACGACCATCTACGATGACGTTGTTTGCGCCTTTACCCGGGAATGCATCATGGGTCGACCAGTAAGTACCCGCCGGTGCGTCTTCGGAATTCTGCCAGTCAAACTGGTAGAAAGATTCCATGGAAAGGTTATCGGTAACACCCCAGTTGAAGTACAAGCTGGTGAGCGGCAACAGCGCTTCTTTAATCTCTGAGCCAGGCAGACGCAAAGCATTCAGGTCGATGTAGTTAGCTGTGTTAACACCACCTTGAATGAACAGAGCCTCACCCCAGCTAATCACCTGCTGACCGAGACGAACGTTCATTGGACGATCAAGAAAATCGAAGTCGGCAAACACATAGGCATCAAGCAAACGGGCACGGCTACCGGCCTCATCTCTTGCGTCATCAGAGAAGCGATCACCAGTACCGTTGTTGGCATAGTCAGAGTAAGTGGCGTAACGATTAATACCGCCAACAGTAACGAACCCCGGGGCGATGGAGTTCAAGTCGCCACCGTCATGACCACCACCCATAATCACGGAGTCATAGAACGCGGTGCCGCTGACGTTGATGCCCCAACCGCCCTCAAACTGCATTACCAGGGTCGGGCTGATCTTGTAGACCATCGAAGCCAGACCGGTATCGAAATTATTGTTAGCGTCGTTCTTGTTCAGCTGCGTCGAATAACCCTTGCCGGCCATCACCAGCGCATCTTCGGTTGCAGCCAGCTTGGCGTCCTGACCCTCTGTGCGAAACAGGGCGCCGGCACTAAGAAGTGTGTCAAAGCGCCCGGTGATAGCACCGTCGTTAAAGGTGAACTCCGCCGCCGACAGATTGCCGACCATCACCGCTCCAGCCACCGCAGCAGCCAGCCGGGTTTTCCTGATGAGCTTGTTATTCATATATAACTCCGTGATTCGCCCGATTATTCGAATTATCTTTTTTTTCTGTCGCCGGATCTTTCGAGAGATCGCGTGCGATTGTTCTGACTGATCTTAACTGTAACCTGAAACCACCCTTTTATCCTATTGAAATACAAAACATCCTTCCAATCTAGCTGTATCGGTGACTCTTGAGTCCTGTGCAAAGCTGTTCACAAAAACATTGGCGAATGTCACTGAAGCAATCTGTCGAGCACTTCGGCCAGGTTCGCCGAACACTCGCCATCGCGCAGTTGCTGCACAGCCAAGCGCATATTCACCTGAAAATCACCCGCCAAACGAGGCAAGGTTGCAAAGGCGTTAGCCATACGCGCCGCCACCTGGGGGTTCAATCGGTCAAGACGGGCCAAGGCATCCGCATACAAGCGGTAACCGCTCCCATCAGCAGCGTGAAAGGCCGAAGGGTTGCCATTGGCGAAACTACCCAGCAAACCCCGCACCCGGTTCGGTGATGTCATTTCAAAAGCAGAGTGCCCCATCAGCCTCTCTACTACCGCCACCGTCTGCTCCCCGGGAACAAGTGCTTGCACAGCAAACCACTGATCCATCACCAAGGCCTCGCCGGCATAACGGGCGGCAAACTCCTTCAGCGCCTGATCCGCCTGCGGCAAACCGTGCCAAACCAACAAACGCAACGCACCGAGACGCTCCGTCATATTGCTGGCAGAGCCAAACTGCTGAGCCAAACGACTGCCCAAGCCCGCGGCCTCGCCTGAGGCCAACAAGGCCAGACAGCGCTGCATCAGGGTGCGGCGACCAATATCGGCGGCCTCTGCCCGATAAGGCCCGGAGACCACCAGCGTGGGCAGCAAGGCCTCAATATCTGCCTGCAGAAGCCGGCCAAGGGCACGCTCCAGACTGGTACGAGCCAGATGGATTGCCCTTGGATCCAGTGGCAGGAATTGCTCAGCAAGCGCCCTCTCGGACGGCAATCCAAGCAGCAGGGCCGCCCCGGCGGGGTCTTCGGCCGCCCGAGCCAGCACTTGCCGCCAGGGCGACAGCAGCTGCTCCGCTTCGACCAGGGGGTCAGAGCCCGCAATAATCCGCCGAATAGCCTCCAGCCCCAGCCGCTGGGCGGCGTCCCAGCGACAGTAACCATCGGTATCATGAGCCAGAATCAATGCCAGTTGATCCGCGCTATAGGGATAGCGCAACTCCACCGGCGCGGAAAAACCACGTAGCAACACCGGCACCGGCTGTTCAGGGAGGGTGAACTCAAAAGTCTGGGTCGCGTCAGACAAGATAAGCACCGTCTCCGTGGCGCCATCTGCATCAAGCACCAGGGGCTGACCTGATTGGTCAAGCAGCGCCATGGAGACCGGAACCATTAACGGTTGCTTGTCCGCCTGCCCTGGTGTTGGCGCGGTTTGCTGACTAAGGGTCAAACGATAAATACCGTTGCTGTATTGGTCAGTGGCGGTTAACCGAGGCGTACCAGCCTGACTGTACCAGCGGCGAAACTGCGACAGATCCTGACCACTGGCCTCTTCCATGCAGTCAACAAAATCATCACAGGTTACTGCCTGCCCGTCGAAGCGGGAAAAGTACAGGTCCGTTGCCTTGCGAAATAATTCCGGGCCAAGCAGGTTGTACTGCATGCGCACCACTTCCGCGCCCTTCTCATAGATGGTCACGGTGTAGAAATTATCGATTTTCTGATACTCGTCCGGGCGCACAGGATGAGCCATTGGCCCGCCATCTTCAGCAAACTGAATGGTGCGCAGCATGTCCACATCTTCGACTCGCTTCACCGCCCGCGAGTGCGTATCTGCAGAGAACTCCTGATCCCGAAAGACTGTAAAGCCTTCCTTCAGACTAAGCTGAAACCAGTCACGGCAAGTAACCCGATTGCCAGACCAATTATGAAAATACTCATGGGCCACCACCGCCTCAACCCGCTGATAACCCTGATCCGTAGTGGTGTCTGGATGGGCCAGCACACAGGACGTATTGAAAATATTGAGGCCCTTGTTTTCCATCGCCCCCATATTGAAATGGCTGACGGCAACGATCATATAAATATCCAGATCGTATTCCCGCCCATACACTTGTTCATCCCAAAGCATACTGCGCTTAAGAGAGTCCATAGCGAAATCGAGTTTATCGAGATCATGATGCTCTGCATAAATACGCAGCTTTACGGAGCGACCACTAGTGGTTGTAAAAGTGTCTTCGAGGCAAGCCAAATCGCCGGCCACCAAAGCAAATAAATAGCATGGCTTGGCGAACGGGTCCTCCCAAGTCACCCAATGTCGGCCATCCTCCTCACCTTCCGCCACCGGGTTACCGTTAGATAACAGCAACGGATAACGAGACTTGTCGGCTCTGACAGTGGTGGTAAAACGGCTCAGCACATCCGGGCGGTCAGGAAAGAAAGTAATGCGGCGAAAACCTTCCGCCTCACATTGAGTGCAGTACATACCTTTGGAAACGTACAACCCCTCCAGAGCAGTGTTGCTTCGCGGGTCAATGGTCACCACGGATTCAAAGACAAACTTATCCGGGACGGAAAGCAATGCAAGCTGACCGCCTTGATACCGATACTCTTGCTCCGACAGCGTTTTGCCATCAACGGCCAAGGACTCAATAACCAGCATCTCACCATCAAACACGCAGTCCGCTGGAGCATCGGCAGCGGTATTTCGGCGCAGGCACAAACGACTGCGCACCCGTGTCAGGTCGCCATAAATATCAAAGTCCAGCGCAACGCTATCCACCCAAAAGGCGGGCGGGCGGTAGTCAAGCCGGCGTATGGGCTTGGGAGCCTGGTTATCACGCATCCTGCTTGCCTCCCGTGCGCCAATTAACCGGCTGCTCTGCACTGCTGTCGGTGGCGCAGTCGGGCCTGGCGATAAAACCTGTTCGTTCCTCCTCCGGCAGGTTGGCAGCCTCCCAGGCAATCACTGCTTGCAGGCTTGTCTGGCGCTGCTCGGCAGTCAATTGACGCCCATCCGGCCAGCGCCCTAACTCAACGGAGCGGCGCAAACTTTGATAAACATCGCGGCTCATCTGCGCAGCAGTACGAGCAAAATCCTCACTCATGATGGCTCTCCAGGGCGGCTGCTCCAGCCCAGCTTGGAGCGACACACCTCATAAAAGTCATGTCCGGGCGGATGCAGTAACTTCAAGCGATGGGGCTTCTTGCGAATTGAAATCACATCATCCAGCTCGGCTCGAATACCTTCCTGTCCGTCGCAACTGACCAGAGGTCGAACCCGATGACTACGGATACGAATCTTGATTTCGCTGTTGCCATCAACCACCAGAGGTCGGCTGGTTAATGTGTGCGGATTAAGAGGCACCAGCACCATGGCATCCAGCTTCGGGTGCATGATTGGTCCACCCCCAGACAACGCATAGGCGGTAGACCCGGTGGGTGTGGAAATGATCAGACCATCGGAGCGCTGGCTGTAGACGTAAACGCCATCAATATGCAGGTCAAATTCGATCATGTGAACGTTGTCACCAGACAACAACACCACATCATTAAGCGCCGAGCCCTCACCCAGCACCGTCTTGCCACGACGCACCTCCATGTCGATCAGGAATCGCGACTCAAGGGTGTAGTCCCCATCCAGCACTTGACCAATCCGCGACTCAATCTCGGATGGCCGCACGTCCGTAAGGAAGCCAAGCCGACCACGGTTGATACCAAGTACGGGTACATCGTGGCGCGCCAGGGCTCTGGCAGCACCAAGCAAGCATCCATCACCGCCGACCACGATAACCAGATCGCAGGACTCACCGAGCTGACTACGACTGCCAGCCTGCAGCCCCATCTCCGGCAAGGACTCAGACAGCTCCTGATCGATAATGACGTGGACGCCGCGCCCGTTGAGGAAGTGCACTATTTGGCGCAGCGAATACAGAGCCTGCTCACTCTCTGTTTTGGCAATCAAACCGATATGACGAAAAGTCTCACGTGGCACCGTGGCACCTAATGACAGCAAGAAAGGGGGAAGCATGAATGGGACCGTAAAGCATAGCAAGGCAGGGCAGCGTGAAACCGCCCTGCCATAGACTATTCGTGCTCAATCAAATCGCTCAGCACAGCACTCTGGGCATTCAAGCCACCCTCAAGGACATGCACATCAATGCCCACATTATTGAGCAGAAAAGCAGCAGAGGCGCTGCGCCGACCGGTATCGCAGCAAGCCAGATAGACCTTGGATGGGTCCAGCAGGCGGGACTTCAGGCGCAGTACGTTCAGCGGCATATTCAGGGCGCCACGCAGATGGGACTGCTCAAACTCGTCCGGGGTACGCACGTCCAGCCAGCGCGCGCCGCCGGCAATACGCTCGCGAGCGTCCGCCGCGGAAATCGTCCTGACGATGGGCTCGCGCAGCAGCTCATCGAAGTCCTTGCGATCGAGCCGCATCAGCTCTCCATCCGTCGCCATCACCACAGTCGCGTTGCGTGGCTTGCCTGATAGCAGCGCATCCTCGCCAAACCATTGACCCTGTTCAAGCAACGCAACTGGCATGGGGTCGGCCGCTCCTTCGGCCTTGACCAACACCTCACACAAGCCCTGCTTGATGATATAGCAACAATCCGCCTCATCTCCCTGAGTAATAACTGCCTGTCCAGCCCTGAAACGCAGCGGCTTCAGCCGTCGAAAAATTTCCAGAATATTGCCGGGTGGAATACGGTAGAAAAGCTTCGACTTGAGCAGTCGTATCATCCAGTGACGATCGTCCTGGTAGGCTGCGTTGGAATTGATATCCAGAATCACATAACCGGCCGACTGGTCCCAGGCCAGAATAGAATCAAGGCCGGCACTTCCAAAGCGGACAACACTAACCTCGCTTTTCGCCTTTGCCGTGCTGCGACGCGGCTGCACAGGGTCCAGAGGATGCCAGGACTCCAGCCCTCCGGCGCTGACTACCTGACAATCACCGTTGCCCCGATCCAGCTCTACCTCACCCTTAAGCAAGTAGATGGTGTTGTCATCCGACTCACCAGCGTGAAATAACACCTCACCGGGGTGGTAATGGACAACTTCCTGCTGCTCCAGCAAACGATCGAGGTGATCCCCGCTCAGCGCGTTTACCGGAACAAAGGTCTGCAACAAACTTTTATCAATCGAATCGCTGTTGGCCATGACTGCTCCGCGCCATTTACACCCGTTTCGGGCCCTGATTCTGCACGTTCCATACCAGATTCAGAATACATCCACTATTTTGTGACGTCCCTCACAAAACACTTTTCATCTCATCGAAACTTCAGCACGTTTTCAATGGCTGTGTCCGAACGGCAATATTGGCATCGGTTCGCATTGCGGTCCGACTGCCCTGGCCGGAACTGATTGGGCGCATCCACTCTGATTACCCGCTTGCCACAGGGCTGCCCGCCAATTTCCACCTGACAAACCGGATTCTCATAGTGGCGCAGCCAAGCCCTGTAATGCTCCTCAGTGACCAGACACTTACGCGCCGCAAAGGCAATCGGATTCTGCATATAGTCAGAAATCTCGCCGGCATTAATAGAGATATGCCCGGCACCGGGATGAAATGCGATAAAATTGAGGCCCAGCCCTTGCAGCTTCTCAAGGAGCTTTTCTGCGCCGGTATTGGCGGAGCGAATCTGCTCATGACGTGCATCTGCAAGCTCTAACTCCAGAGCAGCAATACGCTCATCCCGATTCAGAACTTCCATTTCCTTAGCATGCAGGGTTTCGCTAAGCCGGGCACGCTCTTCGTCGAGACGCTGCTCAAGAGCGATCTTGTACTGCTCCGTTAGAATCTCAATTTCACTACCGTGCTCATCACTATGGTTCATCTGCTCCTGCAGACTCTCATTCAGGGATAACACCTGAGACTTGAGCGAGTCCGTCTGCTCACGCAGTGCCACGTTCTGCGACTTCAGCGTTTTAAACTGCATCAGCACCTTTTCCAGCTGAGTGCTGAGAATCTCCTCCTTGGTCTGATGCGCGTAACGAAGCTGATCAACCTCGTCCTTGTGCTTGTTTTCCATGGTCTGCACTCGCAGACGCAGCTCCTTCAAGGTTCGCGCGATACGCAGACGCTCTTTTTCATCACGAACGGTCTGGGCCTGCGCTTGAGGCTGCACTACCGGTGGCTCTGGCGCCACCACCGGGGGCACGGTTTCAGTGGGAGAAAACTGCTTCACCGCCTGAGCTGGCGCAGCAGGATGCGCTGTCGGGGAAGACTCATCAATAAATAAACCGAGCTTGGGGCCACGCTCCTTAACTGCATCACGAATAAATACGAAATGATTGGCACCGGGCTTCATCACCGGGTCCCACAGCTTTTCCTGATGCCAGGCCACCGGACACTGGCTCTTGCAGGCCAGACGAATGGGGCCCACGCCCATATCAGGACCAGGACCGCCATGCTCAGCAAGATGGCGCAGCGGCACATTCCAGGTGTGATCGGCCATTCCATCGTCATCAAAATCAATCAGAAACAGGGTCAGGGCGACCACCTGAAGGCCACCGTTAACCAGACAGTAGGCCCCCTTTATTTGCTCACCGGCAAATTCAGGCACCCCAACCATGCCATCCAGAATGGCCTCAAAGTCAGAGAACAGCATGCTTTTGCTGACTCCGCGATCTCCGAAAAACAGGATTGCCTCAGAAGTGACGGCCGACATGCCCATACCTTGTCCTTTTTAATATGATGGGATAGATCACTGACACTGTGCGTCAGTTTGGTGCCGATTATAGTCAGGGTATAACAGATGGCGAGGGGACGTGAACAACAGAATAAGCACAGCCAGCAAATTGGGCCAGGCAATGCCCGGCCTTGTCCCTGCAACTTTGCCCGTTAGACGACTAGCGCCAACCGCACACCCTGATCGATAGCACGCTTTGCATCCAGCTCTGCCGCCACATCAGCACCACCGATTATCTGGACACTGACACCCATCTCAAGCAGTGGCGCCTCCAACTCACGGAGAGATTCCTGACCGGCACACAGCACAACGTTATCCACTTCTAAAATGCGAGCCTGACCATTGATCTCAACATGCAAGCCGGCATCGTCAACCTTCAAGTAGTTCACCCCAGGCACCATTTGCACGCCTTTTTTCCTTAGTGCCTCGCGGTGAATCCAACCAGTGGTTTTACCCAGACCGGCACCCACCTTGCTGGGTTTACGCTGCAACAGCCATATTTGACGGGGTGATGGCTCAACCTCTGCGGACACGCCGTCAACGCCGCCACGGGCCTCTCCCGTTGGATCAATCCCCCACTCTTTCATAAATAGCTGGGGATCAAGGCTGCTCGCTTGGCTGCCATGACTAATGTATTCCGCCAGATCGAAACCAATCCCACCAGCACCGATAATGGCCACTTTATTGCCCAACGGCTTGTGGTCGCGCAGCACATCCAGATAGCTGAGCACCTTAGGATGATCAACACCCTCGATGTCCGGAGTGCGTGGCACGATCCCCGTTGCCAGGATTACTTGATCAAAACCCCCACTGACAAGTTCGCGGCCCGACACCCGCTGATTAAGACGCACCTCAACGCCATGCTTTTTCAGCATCACGTCAAAATAGCGCAGGGTCTCACTGAACTCCTCCTTGCCCGGCACCTGTTTGGCAATATTGAACTGGCCGCCGATCCTGTCACTGGAATCAAACAGGGTAACCTTATGGCCGCGCTGGGCCGCCGTCAGAGAAAACGCCATACCCGCCGGACCGGCGCCGACCACAGCAAAGCGGCGCGGCTCGGCGGCCGACTCCACTTTTAGCTCAGTTTCATAGCAGGCCAGCGGATTGACCAGGCAAGAGGCCTGCTTCAGCTGAAAAGTGTGATCAAGACAGGCTTGATTGCAAGCAATGCAGGTATTTACTTCATCCTCGCGGTTATCCATCGCTTTACGCACGAAGTCCGGGTCGGCCAGCATGGGCCGTGCCATGGACACCATGTCAGCATCACCGCGGGCCAACACCTGTTCTGCTACTGACGGCATATTGATCCTGTTGCTGGTTACCAGCGGCACTGAAATTTCCTGCTTCAACTTGCGCGCCACCCAGGTAAACGCAGCACGTGGCACCATGGTTGCAATGGTCGGCACACGCGCTTCATGCCAACCGATGCCACAGTTTAGAATGGTCACACCGGCCTCCTCCAACGCTTTGGCAAGCTGTACCACCTCATTCCAGTCAGAGCCATCTGGCACCAGATCAAGGGAGGAAATGCGATACATAATGATGAAGTCGTCACCGCAACGCTGGCGAGTACGACGAACGATTTCCAAGGGAAAACGCATACGGTTTTCATAGCTGCCCCCCCACTGATCATCGCGCTCGTTGACCCGTGGAGTGAGAAACTGGTTAATCAAGTATCCTTCCGAGCCCATAATTTCGACACCGTCATAGCCAGCCCATTTAGCCAGCGCAGCAGCATTCGCAAAGGAGTCAATTTCCTGCTCAACTTCTTCTGCGCTGAGAGCGTGTGGCTTGAACGGATAGATCGGTGCCTGCTTGGCGGACGGCGCAACTAGCTGGTTGTGATAGGACTGCCTGCCACCATGCAGCGCCTGCATCAGAATTTTGCCGCCGGCATTGTGTACTGCATCGGTGATCACCCGGTGATGACTGGCTTCATCCTGCGTGGTCATTTTCGAGGCGCCGGGCCCAAGTACACCGCGATTGGACACACCGATTCCACCGGTCACGATCAGCGCTACGCCACCCTCTGCCCGACGGGCAAAAAAAGCTGCTTGCCGCGCGTAGCCGTTGGGCTGTTCTTCAAGCCCGGTATGCATGGATCCCATAATGGTGCGGTTGCGCAAAGTGGTGAAACCAAGATCCAGCGGCTTGAGAAGATGTGGATAACGTTGCTGTCCTGACATGGAGGAGCCCTCAGAGAACCAATTGGTTTTGGCGCATTCTGGGGAGCTGGCAGGTGTTGCCTCAATGACTGGATTGTTCAGCAGGATGAGCGTGGCGGGCAGTCAGAGAAAATCGGAGGGGAAAGGGGGGAGGAGGAACGCAGATTACAGCTCGAAGCCGTCATCCGCGTCCATATCGTCATCAAAAAACTCTTCGCAGCACAGCTCGGTCAAGCGCTCGTCGAGCCGTTCTTCTACTACTTCATCCATGGGTCTCTCCTTAATGGACTGGTTTAAAGTTTCCACCGGCCCATAAAGAAACAGGCCGGTGATGCATTGCATCACCGGCCTGTGACCGTTTAATTACACCAGAGTTCAGGGGCTGGTGCTTTGTAAATGGCGGAGCGGACGGGACTCGAACCCGCGACCCCCGGCGTGACAGGCCGGTATTCTAACCGACTGAACTACCGCTCCGCGCAAACTGGTGGGTGGTGACGGGATCGAACCGCCGACCCTCTGCTTGTAAGGCAGATGCTCTCCCAGCTGAGCTAACCACCCGAAGAGGCCGCCATTCTAGGGTTTTCGCTCCGCCTGTCAATCGAAGATGAAGGATTTTTTCAGGCCGATGGACTGTTTGCTCAGAAATCCACCAGACGCCCGCAGTGACGGACGGCGCAATGGCGCCTCAGGCAAGGCTGCTGCCGCTTTCCAGCCGCTCGATAGCATGCTGAGCCTCTGCCAACGTTGCATAGCTGCCCAACTCCGTACCATCAGGTCTGCAAACCAACCAGAGCGTAACCTCAAGCTGGAGGGTCTGGCGGTTAATGTCCCCTTGTTCAAGAATGGTGTGACCCTTTGCACCGTGGCTATAACGGTTACCGATCATGCTGTCCCCCGCTGCACCTCAGCGCTGCTCTCCAATCACCCGGTCGAGAATAATATCGGTAAGCTGGTCGATGGTCAGGCTGCCGTGTGCATCAAACCAGTTGCTGCTCCAACTGGTCATACCAGTAATCAAGCGCCGCGTAATAAAGGCATCCGCACTCAACCGGCCCATGCGGCGTAGCTCTTCAAGCGCATCCATCCACAGCTGCTCGTAAACATCACGCAAAGCCAGAGCTTCGCGCTGGTGCTCAGGGGTCAGGCAGCGCCATTCATACACCAGCACACTCATGGCTTCGCGGGTATCACCGATAATGGTTTGCAGCTCTGCACGAATCAGGGCACGCAATCTCTCCACGGGATCTGACTTGCCCGCCAGCGCCTCCTGCAGGCGCTGGGTGTTAAATCGGATAACCTCAACCATCACAGTAAACAGGATGTCTTCCTTGGTCGGGAAGTGATGGAACAAGCTACCACTCTGAATACCCACTTCCCTGGCAATATCCCGCACCGTAGTGCGATCAAAGCCCTGATCACGGAACAGCCGTGCGGCTGCGCTCAGCAACTTGCCGCGCGGCGAGTCGTCCATGCCGTTGACAATGGTTTGTAGCTGCCCCATGAGTACCCCTCTGAATTGCGCCCGTCATTATGGTGGCCCGAGCCCACCATGCAAGCGGCCCATTCTGACCACCTTATCATCCGAGCCTTTACAGACCAAGCGCTTGCTTGGTAGTTTATCCCATCTGCCAATCACATCTGAAAAGGCGGGCAACTATGCCCGCCCCGCCCAATACAGGGAGACAAAATGACTTCTCCAATCCGTATCGGCTGCGCCGCCGGCTTTTGGGGCGATACCAATACCGCCGCTTTCCAGCTGGTGCGTCAGGCGGACATCGACTATCTGGTATTTGACTATCTGGCTGAAGTGACCCTGTCGATCATGGCCGGCGCGCGCATGAAGGACCCCAATCAGGGCTATGCCCATGATTTTGTCAGCCAAGTGATGGCACCGCTGGCGAAAGAGATCAAAAGCAAAGGCATCAAGGTAATCAGCAACGCCGGTGGAGTTAATCCACAAGCCTGCCGCAAGGCACTGCAAGAGGCATTCGCCGCAGCCGGCGTGGAAATGACCATTGCTCTGGTAGAAGGTGATGACCTTAGTCCCCGTCGTCAGGAGTTTTCTGCGGTCACAGAAATGGACACCGGCGCGCCATTGCCCCCCTTCACAGTTACCATGAACGCCTACCTCGGCGCCGAGCCGATCCGCGCTGCCCTGGCCGCTGGAGCCGACATTGTTTTAACCGGGCGTATTGCCGATTCCGCACTGGTACTCGGCCCCCTGCTACATGAATTCAACTGGTCGTTAAATGACTACGATAAGCTGGCTCAGGGATCCCTGGCCGGGCATGTAATCGAATGCGGCGCCCAGTGCACCGGCGGCAACTTTACAGACTGGCAGGATGTGCCCGACTACCACAACATGGGCTTTCCCATCGCCGAATGTTTCGCCGACGGTAGTTTCGTTGTGACCAAGCCGGCCAATACCGGCGGTCTCGTCAGCTGCGCTACCGTTGCGGAGCAGATCGTCTATGAAATCGGCGACCCTCGCGCCTATATTCTCCCCGATGTGGTGTGCGACTTTACTGGCGTGGCACTAGAGCAGGTGGGTGAGAATCAGGTGCGAGTCAGCGGCGCCCGCGGCCTGCCACCGACTGATAAATACAAGGTGTCCGCCACCTGGCCGGATGGCCATAAAATTACCGCGTCGTTCATGATTGGCGGCATTGATGCAGTGGCCAAGGGGCAACGAGTTGCTGACAGCATCCTGAAAAAAGTGCGCGGCATATTCACCACTACGGGCATGGAAGATTTCCGGGACACTTCTGTTGAGCTACTTGGCACGGAAACCACCTATGGGGCACAGGGCAGACGTGCTGACACCCGCGAGGTAGTCGTCAAGATCGCCGCCATCCATAACAACAAAAAAGCGCTGGATATTTTCTCTCGGGAAATCGCTCAGGCAGCTACGGGCATGGCGCCGGGCTTGACCGGAATAGTTGGCGGCCGCCCGAAGTCCTTTCCGCGCATCAGGCTATTTTCCACGCTGGTAGATAAGAAATCCGTACAGGCCACCGTGGATATCGATGGCAACAAGATGACCAGCACCCAACCCCCCGGACAAGCGCTCGATGCCAGCAAGCTATCGCTGCACAACGGCGACAGCATAGGCGGCTCTGTTCCGGTACCTTTGGTAAAACTGGCCTGGGCGCGCAGTGGCGATAAAGGCAATCATGCCAATATAGGGATCATCGCGCGCAAGGCCGACTACCTGCCATTCCTGCGCGCGGCTTTGACCGAGCAGGCCATCAGCGATTTTATGCAGCACGTTCTTGACCCAGACACCGGCAGCGTCTCACGCTGGGATCTGCCCGGATTTAATGCACTCAACTTCCTGTTAAAAAACTCCCTGGGAGGTGGCGGCATCGCATCACTGCGAATTGATCCACAGGGCAAAGCCTTTGCCCAACAGCTACTCGACTTTCCTGTTCCGGTTTCCGCCGAGATTGCCAAAGAGGTTAATGCCTGATGAGTTACCGATCCGTATTCCGCCCCGACCTGTTTGCTGGACGCAACATCATTGTCACCGGTGGCGGCAGTGGCATTGGTCGCTGCACCGCCCATGAACTTGCATCACTCGGTGCTCAAGTCATTCTGATTGGCCGCAAGGACGACAAGCTGAAAAAAGTACAACAGGAAATTCAGGAGGATAGTGGCAAGGCGATCTGGTTTACCTGCGATATTCGTGAAGAGGACAGCGTCAAGGTCACTGTCGGAGAGATTTTCAAATCGGTGGGCCAGGTTCATGGTCTGGTTAACAACGCTGGCGGCCAGTTCCCTTCCCCACTGGCTTTTATTTCTCAAAAGGGATGGGAAACAGTAGTCCGCACCAACCTCACCGGCGGCTTTCTTATGGCCCGTGAAGTATTCATGCAGGGAATGAACAAAACCGGTGGAAGCATCGTAAATATTGTTGCCGACATGTGGGGCGGCATGCCCGGCATGGGGCACTCCGGTGCGGCCCGGGCAGGTATGGTTAACCTTACCCAGACCGCCGCCTTTGAATGGGGCTGTGCCGGGGTTCGCGTTAACGCTGTCGCTCCTGGCTGGATTGCCTCCAGCGGGATGGATACTTATCCAGAAAGTTTCAAATCAACCATCAAGACACTGCGGGCCGCGGTCCCTTTAAAACGCATGGGCGAAGAAGCCGAAGTATCCGGCGCCATTGCATTCCTGCTATCTGATGCAGCTGCCTTTATCAGCGGGGACACCCTGCGTATCGACGGTGCTGCCAGTCAGGGCAACATCGCCATCTTCCCGCTTCCGGACCACAACAACAGCAAGCCATTCGATGGTTTTCATCGAGCGGTAACCCCCGATCTTTTCAAGGACAACTGATATGCCGGCGATTGAAACCAGCCTGGATATCCACAGCGAGGAATTCAGCCAGAACCGCGAGGCTATGCTGAAGGCCGTGGAAGAATTCCGCAGCATTGAGAAGAAGGTGGTCGCCAAAGCGGAAACGCAACGACCAAAATTCGAAAAGCGCGGCCAGTTACTGCCACATGAACGGGTCACCCGCTTACTTGATCCGGGCTCACCATTTTTGAGCTTGATGAATCTGGCCGGCTACATGATGCATGACGACAAGGATGGCACCGAAGCTGGCGGTGGCTCCATTGCCGGAATTGGCTATGTCAGTGGTGTGCGCTGTCTAGTGGCCGCGTCCAATTCAGCAATCAAGGGTGGCACCATCTCCCCTGCCGGCCTGCACAAGTCACTACGTCTGCAAGCAATTGCCAGAGAAAACAAACTGCCAATCGTGTCGTTATCAGAATCCGGCGGCGCTAACCTGAACTATGCCGCTGAAATTTTTGTTGAGGGTGCGCGCACCTTTGCAAATCAGGCGCGACTGTCGGCACAGGGCATTCCGCAAATCACTGTGGTACACGGCAATGCCACCGCCGGCGGCGCCTACCAGCCTGGCCTGTCCGACTACTGCATTCTCGTACGAGGCCGCGCCAAAATGTTCCTTGCCGGGCCGCCGCTGCTGAAGGCAGCAACTGGTGAGATCGCCACCGACGAAGACCTTGGCGGAGCAGAAATGCATGCAACCGTGGCCGGCACTGCTGAATATATCGCCGAAAGCGATGCTGATGGCATTCGTCTGGCACGGGAGCTAATGGCTAACATTCCATGGAATGAACAGCTAACTGCCCATGCAGAAAGGCAGTGGCAGCCACCCCATTATGATGAGCAAGAGCTACTCGGCATCGTTCCAGCCGACACCAAAAAGCCTTATGACGTTAGAGAAATTATCGCCCGTATCGTCGACGGCTCGGAATTTCTTGATTTCAAGAATGACTGGGACGCGGCCACCGTGTGCGGCTGGGCCAAGGTGGAAGGAAAGGCCATTGGCGTGATCGGCAATAATGGCCCAATCACCGCCCGGGGCGCTGCCAAGACAGCCCAGTTCATTCAACTTTGCGACCAAAGCAATCGGCCTTTGCTGTTTCTTCACAACACTACCGGTTTTCTTGTTGGCACCGATGCGGAACAGAACGGCATCATCAAGCATGGGTCGAAAATGATTCAGGCCGTGGCCAATGCCCGGGTGCCGAAGATTTCCATCCTCGTCGGTGGTTCCTATGGCGCGGGCAACTACGCCATGTGCGGTAGGGGTCTGGACCCACGCTTTATCTTTGCCTGGCCGAATAGCCGGGTGGCGGTAATGGGTGGCCAGCAAGCTGGCATGGTGCTGCGCATTGTTGCCGATGCCAAGCAACGGGCTATGGGCATCGAGCCAGACGAAAAGGTTCTCGACATGCTGCAGCAAACCACAGCGATCAAGCTCGACAGCCAATCTACCTCACTGTATGGCACCGCCAGATTGTGGGACGACGGCATCATCGACCCCCGTGACACCCGACGGGTAGTTGCCATGGTGCTGGACGTCTGTGAGGAAGCGGAGCGACGGCCACTGCAAAGCAATACTTACGGTGTGGCGCGCCTGTAAGCGCCATTACCCACTACGAATCCCATCAGGAGATTACGATGCTTTTCACTCAGGAACATGAAGAACTGCGCCGCACCGTACGTAACTTTGTTGACAAGGAAATCAACCCTTACGTTGACGAGTGGGAGAACAACCCGCCGTTCCCGGCCCATGAGTTGTTCAAGAAACTCGGCAATTTGGGCCTGCTGGGTATCAGCAAGCCAGTGGAGTACGGCGGCATGGGCCTCGACTACACCTATTCGCTTGTGGCATCGGAAGAGTTCGGTGGTATTCGCTGCGGTGGCGTACCCATGGCTATTGGCGTGCAAACCGACATGGCCACTCCGGCCCTGGCCCGTTTTGGTTCTGACGAACTGCGCCGTGAATTTCTTGCCCCTGCCATTGCCGGTGACATGGTCGCCTCAATTGGCGTAAGCGAACCGCATGCCGGATCTGACGTTGCCAACATCAAAACCACGGCGCGCAAGGACGGCGATGACTATGTCATTAACGGCACCAAGATGTGGATCACCAACTCCACCCAAAATGATTTTTTCTGTCTGCTTGCCAACACGAGCGACGGCCCGAAGCACATGAACAAGTCGCTGATCGTTGTGCCCAAAAACACCCCCGGCGTCAGTGTCTCAGAGCCACTGAACAAACTGGGAATGAGGTCCTCGGATACCGCGCAGGTGTTCTTCGATGATGTGCGCGTGCCGCAGCGTTACCTCATCGGCCAGGAAGGCATGGGCTTTATGATGCAGATGATGCAGTTTCAGGAAGAACGACTGTTCTGTGCGGCTAACAGCCTACGCGGCATGGATCTGGCCATCGCCGATACCATTGAGTATTGCCGCCAACGTCATGCCTTTGGCATGCCCCTGCTGGACAATCAGGTGGTGCACTTCCGCTTGGCCGAGCTGCAATCCGAGGTCGAATTGCTGCGTGCACTGACCTACTCAGCCGGCGAGGAGTACGTCAACGGCAAGGATGTCATGCAAAAGGCCTCCATCACCAAGCTTAAAGCTGGCCGCCTGACCCGCGAAGTGTATGACAGCTGCCTGCAGTACTGGGGCGGGCAGGGCTTTATGTGGGACTCCAACATCGCCCGCGGCTACCGTGATAGCCGTCTTGGCTCCATTGGTGGCGGTGCAGACGAAGTCATGCTGGGCATCATCTGCAAAACCATGGACATCCTGCCGGGCAAGAAAAAGGGATAACCGATATGACTCTGCCAGCCACTGAGACCCTGCTGCTGGGCGAAGATGGGCCATTTTTACATATCACGCTGCACCGGCCGGAATCACGCAACGCCATGAGCCTCACCATGGTCAACGAGCTGATGACCGTGTTCGACTCCATCAGCAAAGATGACAACTTTCGGGCTGTGATCCTGCGTGGAAGCAACGGCCATTTTTGCGCCGGCGGCGATATCAAGGACATGGCAGGGGCACGCATGAAAGCCGCTTCAGGTGAGAGTGACGCCTACTTCCAACTGAATCGTCGATTCGGCGAAATGATCACTTTGGCAAATCAGCTGCCACAAGTACTGGTTACCGTTATCGAGGGCGCAGTTCTGGGTGGTGGCTTCGGACTTGCCTGCATTTCTGATGTGGCCATAGCGGCAGAGAATGCGCAGTTTGGCCTGCCGGAAACCGGGCTGGGTGTAATTCCTGCACAGATCGCCCCATTTGTTGTCCAGCGAATCGGCCTGACTCAGGCGCGCAGACTGGCGCTCACCGGTGCTCGCTTCAGCGGCGCCGAGGCGGCTCGCCTTGGCATCGTTCACGAAGCCATACCGGCGGCGGAGCTGGATGCTCGACTGGACGTCACCCTGAAACAGATTCGCCGCTGCGCACCACATGCTAACCGGATCACCAAGCAACTGGTGTTAAGTGTCGGCCAACAGCCACTTGAAGAACTACTTGATCAAGCTGCGAGGGATTTCGCTGCTGCCGTAGCCAGCGCCGAAGGCGCCGAGGGCACCATGGCATTCGTACAGAAACGCCTGCCCAATTGGGCGGAATAATTTTCCGATAAAACTGTTACCGGAGCCCGTCATGGCTTTTGAAAAAATTCTGATTGCCAACCGCGGCGAAATAGCCTGCCGGGTGATCCGCACAGCACATTCTCTGGGCTATCGCACCGTGGCCGTCTATTCGGAAGCTGACAGGGATGCCCGCCATGTTGCCTTGGCTGACGAAGCCATCTGTATCGGCCCTGCCACGGTCAGTCAGTCTTATCTGGATGCCGATGCCATCATTGCCGCCGCACAGAAGACCGGTGCCGATGCCGTGCATCCTGGCTATGGTTTCCTGTCAGAGAACTCGACCTTTGCCGAAGCCTGTGAAGCTGCTGGCATCACCTTTATTGGCCCACCCGTCAACGCCATTCACCTGATGGGCTCTAAACGACTTTCCAAAATCGCCATGCAGGAAGCCGGTGTACCCTGCATTCCTGGCTACGAGGGCGCCGATCAAACTGATGCCACTTTGATTCAGGAGGCAGGGCGCATTGGCCTACCCTTAATGATCAAAGCGAGTGCCGGCGGTGGTGGACGCGGCATGCGTGTCGTAACGGATATGTCAGAGTTGGCTGAACAATTGCGTTCGGCACGTGCCGAAGCAAAAAGTGCATTTGGCAGCGATGAGCTGATTCTGGAGCGCGCAGTAATGCGACCGCGCCATGTGGAGATTCAGGTCTTTGGTGATCAGCACGGTAATATTATTCATTTGGGTGAGCGCGATTGCTCGGTACAGCGACGCCACCAGAAGGTGGTAGAAGAAGCCCCCTCCCCTGCAGTCAGTCCTGCGCTGCGGGCAGAGATGGGCGCAGCGGCCGTCAACGCCGCCAGATCCTGCAAATACGTGGGCGCCGGCACTGTGGAGTTTCTGCTAGCCGAGGACGGCAGTTTCTACTTTCTTGAAATGAATACCCGTCTGCAGGTTGAGCACCCCGTGACCGAGCTTGTTACCGGCCTTGATCTGGTGGCCTGGCAAATCCGTGTCGCCCGCGGCGAGACCCTGCCGTTAACCCAGAGCCAGGTACAACTGAATGGTCACGCCATCGAGGTACGGCTGTATGCCGAGGAGCCAAGCCAGAACTTTATGCCACAGACCGGCCCTGTGCTGACCTGGACACCTGCTGAAGGCGACGGAATACGGATTGACCACGGCTTGCGGGAGGGATCCAGCATTGGCAGCCACTACGATCCGATGCTGGCCAAAATTATCGCCTACGGCGATAGCCGCGAAGATGCCCGTCGGCGTTTGATCCGCGCGATTGAAGATACGGTGTTGTTTGGCCTTCAGGATAATCGTCGTTTTCTGGCAGCCATTTTGCGCCACCCTGTATTTGCCGCCGGTGATGCTACCACCGCATTTCTTGACAGTGATTTCGGTGATGACCCAAGCATGGCCACACCACAGGCCAGCCACGCCCTGTATGCCATCGCAGCCGCACTGCTAAGCAATCAAAAACATGCTTCAGTTAATGCGTGGCATAGCAGTGACCACGGCGCTCAACCTCTCATCCTGGGTACAGGTGAAAGCCGCCAGACCGTCATGCTGCAGCGTCATGAGCACGAGCTGACCGCTCTGGTGGGTGATCAGCAATTCACCCTGAACCTGCATTTTCTGAACAGCCAGCAGGCCGAGCTCAGCGTAAATGGAGTACGCCGCTGTATCTCCATGCTATGCATTGGCCATCAACTTTGGCTCGATGATCACGGTCAGGCACATGTCTTCACCGACCTGACCCATTTGCCTGTATCTGCCGCCGAGGGCCCCGGCTCAGGCCAGCTCAAGGCTCCCATGGATGGCGCCGTCATCGCCGTCAGGTGTGAGCCAGGCCAGCAGGTCAACCGGGGTGAAGTACTGGTAGTAATGGAAGCAATGAAAATGGAGCACAGCCTGAAGGCCAGCGCCGACGGCGTGGTGTCCTCGGTAGACGTGAAGGCAGGCGATCAGGTCAAAGGTAAACAAATCCTGTTGACCGTGGAGCACTAACACCCTGACTCGCTTGCCAGCCCGGGTGTGGTGCGGTTATGGTACGGCCGCACCTTTTTTGCAGCGGCTCCCATGCCGCACTCTGCCGGGACCCTGTGCCTGTACCGACCCATAGTCGGGCCGCAACAGAGCGACCGATAATATTTTCGATCAACACGAGACGGAGATCCCATGAGCAACGCCGACGTCATCTCGTTGCCCAAGCTACTTTCAAGAATGCCTATGCTGCTGGCTAACCTGCCCGGCATCGTCAAAGGCTCGAAAATGGCTAAGCTGACCGACAAAACCATGCCCCTAGGCCTCGGCCTGGCTATTCAGCGTGCTACAGAAATGAACCCCAACGGGGTCGCAGTAATTCACAATGACACCCAGCTGACCTACACCCAATTCAACGCCTGGGCGAACCGCATCGCAGACTATTTTTCCTCCATCGGCCTGAAAAAGGGCGATGTAGTAGCGGTCGACATGGAAAACCGCACCGAACTCCTTGGTACCGTTGTTGGTCTGGCCAAGATCGGTGCGGTCTCTGCCCTGATTAACACCTCCCAGCGCGGCAAGGTACTCACCCATAGCGTTAATCTGGTTGAACCCAAGGCGGCTATTGTAGGTGCGGAACTGGTTGAAGCCATTGAAGAGGTGCGCGAGCACCTTGACCTGCCCGCCGACCGCTTCTATTGCTTTGCCGATCAGGACACGCTCGACAACCCCGGTACGGTACCAGATGGCTACCTGAACCTCGCTGAGCTGATTCGGGATTGCAGCAGCCAGAACCCTGAGTCCGCCAGCAAAATATACCTGCGTGACCCGTTGTTCTATATCTACACATCAGGCACCACCGGGCTGCCGAAAGCGGTGGTTTTCAACCATGGCCGTTGGCAGAAGGCCTACGGTGGATTCGGTTTTTCTGCAGTACGCCTGCAAAAACACGACCGCATGTATTGCACACTTCCGTTCTACCACGCCACTGGCATGGTCATCGGCTGGGGCTCGGCCATCGCAGCTGGTGCTGGCCTGGTGCTTGCGCGGAAGTTTTCTGCCAGTCGCTTCTGGGATGATATCCGCAAAAACGACTGCACCGCCTTTGCCTACGTCGGCGAGCTGTGTCGTTACCTGAACGAGCAACCAGCCAAACCCAATGACCGCGACAACAAAGTTCATGTCATCGTTGGCAATGGCCTTCGCCCGGGTATCTGGAAAGGGTTCAAGGCACGCTTTGGCATCGAGCGGGTGGTTGAGCTTTATGCCTCCTCAGAGGGTAACGTTGCTTTCACCAACATCTTCAACTTCGACAACACTGTCGGCTTCTCACCAGTGTCTTACGCCATCGTCAAATACGACAAGGAGCGGGAGGAACCGGTGCGTGGTCCGGATGGCTTTATGATCAAAGTCAGCAAAGGTGAAGCAGGTCTGCTGGTGGGCGAAATTAGCGACAAAACCCCTTTCGACGGCTATACCGATCCAGAAAAGACCGAGAAATCTGTCCTGCGCAATGTATTCAAAAAAGGCGACTCGTACTTCAATACGGGCGACATGATGCGCGATATTGGTTTCAAGCATGCTCAGTTTGTTGACCGTCTGGGTGATACCTTCCGCTGGAAAGGCGAGAACGTATCAACCACCGAAATCGAGCAAATCATGGATGGCTTCGAGGGTATAGTTGAAACCGTGGTCTACGGCGTTGAGATTCCCAATACCAATGGCCGTGCGGGCATGGCTCAGGTACGTCTGGACTGTGACCACAGCCAGTTCAACTTCAAAGGCCTGTGTGAGTACCTGAAGCACGAGATCCCTGCTTATGCTGCTCCTGTATTCATCCGCATCAACACGGAAGAAATGGAGACCACAGGCACCTTCAAGCACCAGAAAAACAAGCTCAAGGAACAGAAGTACGATCTGGCCCAGCAAGACAACCCGGTATACGTCATGTTGCCAGGTGAGAGCTGTTACCAGCTACTGACTCCTGAGCTACAGAAAGGTATTGATGGAGGTCAGTTCCGCTTCTAACCGCCACAACTCTGCTGTAAAGAAAAAGGCCAGACAACGATGTCTGGCCTTTTTTATTGTGGATAAGTCTGTGGAAAGTTCCACGACGCCCCGGACACAGAGCATGGCCGATCAGCGGCATCGACATTCACAGCAACAGCCCACTTTCAGTGCAATGCAAAGAATCAGATAGTTACCTGTGCAACCTTACGAACAAATCAGGTCATTCCGCTAACCTGATATACCTCAATCTCCGAAGTATGATTTGTCGGCGGTCGATCATCCCGCTTCGGGCTATTTGCTGACCTGTAGCGCTGTCATTGTCCACAAAAACTGTGGAAAACTCTGTGTAAAACGCTCTTACAAAGGCGTGGAACCGGCATGAAACGGTACATGCCATCAATTTGACGTTTTTTTGACCTTTATATTAAATTTCATAAAAAACAACATGTTAAGGTAAAAAAATCACGAAAAAGCGGGGCTTTATGAAAAAAGCTTTGCCCTCACAGACAGTTACGCCAGCCTGTGCAGAAAAATATGCGTATGCCCCGAAAAAAGGCACCCCAAAGCGGTAACAAGCCCCCGGTCGGGGCAAAAAAAACGGGCCCCAGAGGATGGGGCCCGTAAAAAAACACCACAAGGGGTTGCGGTGTGCACTACAAACCTTATTTGCCCTTCTTGTCGCCTTCTGGTGTACCGCTAGACGACCGCTCATCAAGAGCTGCTGTAAGCTCTTGTACGCGTTTCTGCAGGGCCTCAACCTCACGCTTGTTGGGAATGCCAAGCTTCGACAGAGCCTTGTTCAGACGTTCATCAAAGGCCTTTTCCATCTTGCCCATGGTTTCGCCGGTGCGGCTACGTACTCGCTCCTTGATCTCTTCTACGCGAGTCTCGGAAATATCCCGGGTCTTTGATTCAAGGTCTTTGCCCACATCGACCAGGGTGTCAAACAGCTTGCTACCCTCTTCTTCTGCACGGGCAAACGCCCCCAGACCGGCAAGCCATATCTGGTGGGTGTATTTGCGCAGGTCAAGCGCACCGTCACCGCTTCCCTTCGGTGAGTGAGACTTGTCTTGCACTTCTTTACTCTGCTTGCGGTCAGACATCGACATACTCCGTTACCAGTTCCACAAGCCAATACAGCAATGGCAAATGCCAGAAAGTGAAACAATAGAATCAGCGCGAACGAGGTAATTGTAGGCGTGGACTATGAGAATAAATCAGAAATAGTGTCTGACAATCTGTCAAAAGAGTGAAACATAAGAAGGAATAGCAAGGACCTGAGTGCTGAACACTCAAAAATCGCCTTCATCGTCGTAATCGCGCATTGGCCGACGGCCAGATAGCAGGCTGATTCCGGTTTTCGCCAGATCTCTGGCGCGATCACGGATCACATCGGACTTGCCGAGCAGGGTCTCAACAAGACGCTGGCGCAGGTTTTCCTCCAGACGAGCGGCTCCTTCCTTGAGGCGCACGTCAACTTTACGCTCAATTTCCGGACCGATGTGGAAGCGAAAGGCCAAATGCATTATCAACAGGGTAATCGCCGAGGACACTCCGGCGGCGGCAAGTAGCAAGCCAAACACTTGCATGGCCGACAGCGTAATAACCACCTAGCTGACTCCGAATACAACCAGCAACTGGAACATTCCTGCCATGGCGCCCAACACGCCACCAACAAGAATCAGAATCCACTCGTCTTCCTGAAAAGCAGGTCTGAGCAGATCCTGAAACTCCTCTGAGGACAGCGCCTGCATTCTCTCACTGATGACCTTTTCAACGATGGCACCACGCTCGCGGTTAAAGACAGGGTCCTCGAACGGATACATGGACAGATCCACGGCCTTTTCTTCAATGGCCCGCTTCAGGTCCGCATACCCTCCCGGCCCCACTGTAAGCTGAGCTGCAGTACGTACTACGCCACCCTCAAGCAGAGGGCGTAAATGCTTTTTGATCAACATCCTGGTGCGATCACCACGGGGCCCATTGATCACCTGATGCATCATATTACGCAGCGTAATCATCTCGGTGGTACTGATGCGAGCGAACTGCTCTGCAACGTCTTTCTGACGCCTCAAGAACAGGCCCTGAACACGAAATGGCCCCATCTTTACCGGGTTCAATGGCCGGAAAATTACGTTCAATGCAACCCAGTTGGTGGCAATACCGACGATAAAGCCAAACACTGGCAGCACCCAGTTTTCCGGCATCAGAACAAATACCGGAATCTGCAGGAGACCAAACAGAAAACCAAAGTAAAAGCCCGAGTTGACCACAAAACGGAACTCTGGCTCACCAACTTCGCGGAACACGCGAATCAGCAAATCCTTGTCTTCGGTCAGCTGGGTCACCACCATGTGCTTGATGTCGACCAAATCCTCAATGTTACGACTGATATCATCAATCAGATTATCCATAACATCAGGAATCGCCCTGCGTGCACGATTATAGACACGCTTGCGTACCATCAGCGGCAGGTTTTCCCACAGCACACCATTGCGCTCTAACATGACTTCGTCAGTATATTCTTCGATCCGGTCCTGAGTGCTGCGAGTCAAGTGAGCGGCAATCTTCTCAGGCTCCATCTGACGGAAAAACTCATCGATAGAGCCAAGCTTTTCGAGGGTCTTTTCCACCACGATACGGCCCATTTTCTCCGCCTTGGCTGGAATGATCCCCTGCCAGCCAAGAAAGGGCTTGATGCCGATGAACTCTTTCGGCCAAAACGTCATCTGTACGGCAAGCCAGTTGGTTCCCCAACCAATAAGACCCGAAGCAACAGGGATGCTGACGTATTTCCAGAAGTCCGGATGGGATAGCAGGGCTTCAAACATGAAAAAAAAATTCTCCCCAAGTGAAGGGATACCATCCCTCCAACTAGTAACGCGACCTCACATCCGTGCTGCCCAGACACTCAGGCAAGCGGAAGTAAGCGTCTAGTATAGCCACATGCCCGCCCAGCGTAAGTGACCCGAGCACTTTTTTCGCGGCCAATCAGGACGATATGATGGTTGGTTGAGCCAACCGGACCCGGTTTTTTGTCCTGTCCGCTACCTCCATGGTGTGTAGAATGGTCTCTCTTACTTTAACTTCCACGGGCCTCGCGACGGCATGGAACAACAACAATCCCTGACTCGCCTCCTTGCGCTGGGCGCACTGGAGACAGTGCTCAACCAAGCGATTGCTCTGGAAAGTCAGTCTGCCGCCCGCCTCACTGCGCTGCACGGCACCGTGGTGCGCATCCGCCTGGAGAAGCCTGCCACCAGCATTTATATGCTGCTAGCCGAAGATGGCATCGAGATCCTGCACGATTATGAAGGTTCAGTAGACATCCGTATTCGTACCAACCTTGGCGCTCTGCTGCACTGGCTGATCGCTCCGGGCGCCATTGCGGCGGATGATGAACATATCCGGATAACCGGGAACGAGCCGCAACTGGGCCAGCTACTTGCTGCAATGGCAGAGTTTGACCTCTGGGGTGCGCTGCGCAGCTGGGTCGATGACCATCTGCGGCTGGAGGACCTACTAGTCCTGCTGCGCCGTGAAGACCCTCGCTGGTTTACCAGATTGGAGCAGGTGTCTGACCGAGTTGAGCTTATTGCCGAAGAACTCGGCAGGCAGCGCTTACTTCAAGAGGAAGTGCTGGACGCGCTCCACGGTCTGACTAAGGGAATGCGCCGTGAGCGGCGCCTGGATCTGCTGTTTCTCTGTTCCGGTATGGCCCTGCTGTTCGGAGCCTTCGCCACCGCTAACGGACAACTGCCTGTTCTGTTACTGGAAACGGAAGCGGGCCTGCAAACCCTGATCATGGCCAGTATAGGACTGACCCTGATCCTGTCTCGAATTCTGTTCGGTCATCGTTATTCCTGATCGCCCGTTCTTGGCGGCCGCCGACCCAGTATTTTGCCCAGACTGTCTTCCACAAAGCCGGCTCCAGTGCGGGCAATATTTCGAGTCGTTCCCTGAATAACTTCTCGGGTGGCCAGAGAAGTCACACCCTCACGCACCCCGCGACTTACCGCTTCCTCAACCCTCAGTGCCATTACATCAGAGGCCTCCTTGAGTCGCTGACGGAACTCTTCGTCGAGCTGCGCCATAAATCGAGGACGTACCCGGTTCTGCAGCCACCAGGCAATTACTGAGCAGGTTAAAGCGGCGCTGAGAGCCGCCGTTGCAACTATTGCCAGCCAATTCATCACGATCTCCGGTAAGCGGGTGCATAGTATGGCAAAGATACCACGCCGGTCAGCGCAGCGGGCGTCGCGCTATCAGTGCCGCGCGACAAGGCGCCGGGTAGCCCTCAATGGTCAGCTGCGGATTGTCATCACTGAGGAAATCAGACAGCGACTGAAACGTCATCCAGTTGGTGGCACGCTGCTCATCTGCGGTCGTCGTTGAAACATCTATGACGCGGACATCAATAAACCCGCACCGTAGCAACCAGCGCTCCAGCATGGCAACAGAGGGCAGGAAATAGACATTACGCATCGACGCATAACGATCTTCCGGCATCAATACCGTGCGCACATCCCCGTCTACTATGAGGGTTTCCAGCACCAGCTCTCCGCCGGGCTTGAGCGCCGCAAATAACTCAAGCAAATGGTCCAGCGGGGAGCGGCGGTGGTACAACACGCCCATGGAAAACACGGTATCGAAGCTACTTGCTCCGGCTGGCATTTCCTCCATGCGTACGGGGGCAAACCAAACCGGCAACTGCGCCGTGTAACGCCGGACGGCCAGATACTGGAACAGGTAAAGCAGCGTCGGATCAATACCCAGAACTGCGTGGGCGCCGGCGGCAGCCATGCGCCAGCAGTGATAGCCGGAGCCACAACCAACGTCCAGAACCGTTCGGCCGCCCAGATCACTGATATGCGGTGCAATACGATTCCATTTCAAGTCAGAGCGCCACTCGGTATCAATGTGCACGCCAAAGAAGTCGAATGGTCCTTTGCGCCACGGCATCAGCTGCCGCAGGGGTGCGGCAACCCCTATGTCCACATCCAATGACGCAGCAGTGGTTAATGTGACGCAACTCTGGTCTGCATTAACACTTGCAGCGACGTCAGGCAGAGCCTCGATGGCGGCCTGCCAGCGAGGCATGTCACCATGGGGCTGTTGAATAAGCCTTTGCCGGCTCAGGTCGTCAGCGGGCTTTTGCCAGACTGGAGCAAAATCGCTCAGTGCCTCGCTCAGCGCATCACAGTACTCGCCAATCACCGTATGGCCACCAGGGAAAGAAAATTGAAGCAACGAAACCACACATGCACTTCACTGAATCCAGCAGCGCGCAGGCGACTTTCATGTGTGGCCAGAGTTTCAGGAATCAAAACATTTTCCAGCGCAGTACGCTTTTGACTAATTTCCATATCGGAGTAGCCATTGTTGCGCTTGAATGCGTGATGAAGAGCCTGCTGCAGGTCATCCTCGTGAGGGTCCTCAAAGCGAATTTTTTCCGATAATAAAAGAATGTCGCCCGGCTGCAATGCAGACGCCAAACGCCGAATAAGCGTGTCTCGATCGGCCACCGGCAAGAACTGAAGGGTGAAGTTGAGTACTGCCACTGAGGCGTTCTCAAACGCCACATCGCGGATATCAGCTTGCCGCAGATTAACCGAAAGAGAAGGTCTGGCTTCGTCAATCAATTGGCGCGCACGGGCTATCATTGCTGCAGAATTATCCACTGCCACGATGCGACAATCCCGATGTGGAACTAATGACGCCATGGCCAGGGTTGCCGCTCCGAGAGAACAGCCCAGATCATAAAGACAACTACCCGGGCGGGCGTAGCGAGCTGCCATTACACCAATCATTTCAACCACTGTGCCGTAGCCGGGCACCGAGCGACTGATCATGTCAGGGAAAACCCGGACCACCTGCTCATCAAAGGAGAAGCGCTCGATTATTCCGCGCTGATCGACATATATCCGGTCAGTATCCTCTGTCCTGTTGCTCATAGGGGTCCGTCCGGCACCGACAAAAAAGGCCGCTAAGCGGCCTTTCCAGTTCTTGATATTGGTCGGGACGGCAGGATTTGAACCTGCGACCCCTTGCCCCCCAGGCAAGTGCGCTACCAGACTGCGCTACGCCCCGACAGGCGGTGATCCTTGGCTCGATCACAAAGCGGCGCAATCATAACGGATGCGCCCGGGGGATGAAACCTCAGGTTCGCAAAACCAGCAACACTTCTTCCAGCTCAACAATCATCTGTCGAATCAGCTGATGATAATGGCTGGACTGCTCAGCACTGGGCGCACCTGTTAATTGCTGCCGGGCACCACCAATAGTAAAGCCCTGATCGTATAGCAGGCTGCGAATCTGACGAATCATCAGCACGTCCTGACGCTGATAGTAACGTCTGTTGCCACGCCGCTTCACAGGCTTAAGCTGTGGGAATTCCTGCTCCCAATAGCGCAGCACGTGCGGCTTTACATCACACAACTCACTGACTTCACCGATAGTGAAGTAGCGCTTCCCCGGAATGACCGGTAGCTGGTCGTTATTCCCTGGTTCCAGCATATGCCTCAACCCGCTGCTTCAGTTTTTGCCCGGGACGGAAAGTCACAACCCGCCGGGCAGTAATAGGAATCTCTTCGCCAGTCTTGGGATTTCGGCCGGGACGCTGGCTTTTGTCACGCAAATCAAAATTTCCGAAACCGGATAGTTTGACTGGGATATTGCCTTCCAGGGACCGGCGGATCTCCTCAAAAAACATTTCCACCATTTCCTTGGCTTCCCGCTTGTTGAGACCTAGCTCCTCAAACAGACGTTCAGCCAGATCGGCCTTGGTCAGCGCAGTCATTAGCGTTCCTCGAATCAATCCCGCAAGTGGGCGTTAAATTCTTGTTTTAGCAAGGATACTACAGCTTCTGTCAGGCTGCTAATGTCCGATTCGCCAAGGGTGCGGGAACGGTCCTGGAAGGTCAAGCCCAAAGCCAGACTGACATTGCCTTCGCCAATATTTTGTCCCCGATATACGTCGAAAAGGCGTAGATCACGCAGGCTTTGACCGCAAATTTCGCGAACTGCTGCCATGACCTGAGCCGCTGGCACTGTCCCGGGCAAGACAAAAGCCAAATCACGTCGAACCGCAGGGAAATCAGATATTTCGGCGAATTTTGGCAAAGATGCCGGCAATATCTGCTCTATTTCCAACTCAAAAAGATAAATATCCTGACTAATATCCAGCTTGGTCGCCAGCGCGGGGTGAATCCTGCCAAGCCACCCAACTGACATGCCGGCGCGGCTCAGGCGGGCACACTGACCAGGGTGCAGCCCATCGCACTCGCCAGATTCAAACTGCCAGGTGCTATCTCCCGTCAGCCCCAGCAGCGCCTCCACATCACCCTTGAGGTCAAAAAAATCCACCTTGCGAGGCTTGCCATCCCAATGCTGCGGCTGCGCCGGCCCATACAACAGACCGGCAATCATTGGCTCCTGACGCAGGCCTTCGGCAGACGGAACAAAGCGCAGACCAGTTTCAAAAAGGCGCAGCCGCTCGGCCTGACGGTTCAGGTTGTAGCGAGCAGTGGTTAACAACCCGGCCCAGAGACTACTGCGCATAACAGACAGCTCACTGGAGATAGGGTTGCTTAGCGCCAGCGGCGCGACACCGGGAGAGACCGCCGCCTGAGTCAGCGGGTCAACGAAGCTGTAGCTGATAACCTCCTGATAACCGCGATCCTGCAGTGCATCGGCGAAACGGCGGGGCGACAGCTGTGCCTCGCTTATCTTCGGCTCAGCACTGACACTGGGCAGATGACTGGGCAACCGGCTGTAGCCATAGACCCGGGCTAATTCTTCGACCAGGTCCTCCTCACGCTCGATATCAAAGCGCCAACTCGGGGCCAGCGCCGTCCAACGTTTCCCGGATTCGTGCCCGGCCACCTCCATGCCCAGCCGGCCGAGGATGTTTTCAATGCGCTCGCCGGACATGGCCATGCCCAGCAGACTTTCAAGTTTGTCAGCCCGCAGCGTCACTTCATTCTGACGGGGCAGGTGCGCCTCACTTTCAACGCACACCACCTCACCGACCTGACCGCCCGCAATCTCAACAATCAATTGACTGGCACGCTCAAGCGCCTGCTCCTGCAAACGAGGATCAACACCACGCTCAAAGCGATGGGAAGAATCAGTATGCAAACCATGGGCGCGAGCCTTGCCAGCCAGAGCCAGTGGCGCAAAGAAAGCACATTCAAGAAAAATAGATGTGGTGTCGGCACTAACGGCACTGGACTCGCCACCCATTACCCCCGCCAGCGCAAGCGGCCCTGACGCATCAGCGATCAACAGATCACCATGCTTGAGTTTTAAAGCCTGGCCATCCAGCAAAACGAGAGACTCGCCCTCCGCCGCTGCGCGCACATCAATGCCGCCATTTAGCTTTTCAAGATCGAAGGCATGCAGCGGTTGTCCCAGCTCAAGCAAGACATAATTAGTGACATCCACCAACGCATCAACGGAACGCAGCCCCGCACGGCGCAGCCTCTCTGTTAGCCAGAGAGGCGATTGCGCCTTGCTATTTACCCCCTCTATAACTCGTCCAAGGTAACGTGGGCAAGCGGCAGGCTCTGAGACCTTGACAGGAAAAGTCTTTGCCGAAGAAACGGGTGCAGCAACAATTTCCGGAGCACAGAAAGCGGCCTCAGTGAGCACGGAAACTTCGCGAGCAATACCTCGAATGCTCAGACAGTCCGCCCGGTTGGGAGTCAGACCGATCTCGATACACTGATCGTCCAACTGCAACCAGCGACGAAAATCTTCGCCCACAGGCGCATCCGCTGGCAGCTCCAGCAAACCGTCGATCACATCCTCCATACCAAGCTCGGATGCGCCACAAAGCATCCCCTGAGATTCCTGACCACGCAGCTTGGCCTTCTTGATCTTGATATCACCGGGCAGCTGCGCACCGATTTTTGCAAACGGCACCCGCAAACCAGCACGCACGTTAGGCGCACCACATACCACCGGGTAAACTCCATCGCCTGCATTTACTTCACACAGGGTCAGCTTGTCTGCTTCGGGATGAGGGCGAGTCGCCATTACTTCTGCAATCACCACTCCTGAGAACTCTGCCGCCGCCGGCTCTACAGCATCAACTTCTAACCCGGCCATGGTTAATTGATGTGCTAGCTGCTCAGTATTGATATCCGGGTTAACCCACTCTCTCAGCCAGGCTTCATTAAAACGCATTTTTCTCTCCTGAATGTGAGTAGTGGATTAGCGAAACTGCTTCAGGAAACGCACATCGTTCTCGAAGAACTTGCGCAGGTCATTCACGCCATAGCGCAGCATAGTGAGCCGCTCTACTCCCATACCGAAAGCAAAGCCGGAGTACTTTTGTGGATCCAGCCCGCCGTGCTCAAGCACTTTAGGATGGACCATGCCGCAGCCCATCACTTCCAACCAGCCAGTCTGCTTGCACACCCGACAGCCTTTACCGCTGCAAAGCACGCAACCAATATCCACTTCCGCCGAAGGCTCCGTGAATGGAAAGTAGGACGGCCGGAAACGCACAGCCAGATCATCTACTTCAAAAAAGGCTCGCAAGAATGCCGCAACAGTCCCACGCAAATCGGCAAAACTGACCGTCTCATCGACAAGCAGGCCTTCAACCTGGTGAAACATTGGCGTATGCGTCAGATCCGAGTCACAGCGATACACACGACCCGGCGCGATAATCCGGAATGGAGGCTTGCCCTGCTCCATCACGCGAATCTGCACTGGCGAAGTATGGGTGCGCAACAAACGGCCGTCACCAAAATAGAAAGTATCGTGCATGGCACGAGCCGGATGATGACCGGGAATATTTAGCGCCTCGAAATTATGGAAATCATCTTCCACTTCCGGGCCTTCAGAGATTTCATAACCAAGACGAACAAAAAAATCTTCGATACGGCGACGGGTTCGAGTTACCGGGTGCAATGCGCCGCTATGCTCGCCACGCCCTGGCATGGTTACATCCACTCGCTCGCTGGCAAGTTGCAACGCCAGACGCGCCGACTCGAGACTCTCGCGGCGCACAGAAAGAGCGGCTTCAACCTGATCGCGAGCCTCATTTACACGAGCACCGAATATTGGCCGCTCCTCGGCAGACAGCTGCCCCAGCCCTTTCATCAGCTGACTGATCTCACCTTTCTTGCCCAGATACTGCACACGCACTTCATCCAGTGCGCGCAGGTCCTGGGCGTTTTCCACGGCGGCTAATGCGGCCTGCGTCAGCGATTCAAGATTGCTCATTTCCGGCTCCTGTTAACCCGGCATCGAAACAAAAACGGGGGAAGAGCGCGAGCTCTTCCCCCGTTTACTGCTGTGCTGTGTGACGCGTCAGCGACAGATCAGGCGAGGCTCGCTTTGGCTTTTTCGGCCAAAGCAGCAAATGCCACCTGATCACGCACCGCCAGATCAGCCAGTACTTTACGGTCAATATCGATGTTTGCCTTCTTCAGCCCACCAATAAAGCGGCTGTACGACATACCCGAAATACGTGCACCGGCGTTAATACGCACGATCCACAGACGACGGAACTGACGCTTCTTCTGACGACGATCGCGGTAGGCGTACTGGCCCGCCTTGATCACTGCCTGAATGGCAACACGATAAACACGGCTGCGGGCACCATAGTAACCCTTAGCCAACTTCAGAATTTTCTTGTGCCGGCGACGGGCCTGCACACCACGCTTTACTCGAGCCATCTCAGATCTCCAAAAACCATATATTCAACGTTGTGCTGCGGGCCAGATCAGGCGAATGGCAGCATACGCTTCACCAACGCGACGTCAGAGGCATGCACCCCAGTCATCGGCCGGAGCTGACGAATCCGCTTTTGCGACTTCTTCGTCAGAATATGGCGTTTGAATGCCTGCTTGCGCTTGAAACCCGAGGCGGTTTTTCTAAAACGCTTGGCGGCCCCGCGATTTGACTTCATTTTAGGCATGACAGTATCTCTTCTCTTGCCGTTTCAACTCGAGCAACCGGAAATCGGTTACTTCTTCTTACTCCCAGGTGCCAGCACCATGATCATCTGCCGACCTTCCATGTTCGGGCGCTGTTCAACCACGCTGTGTTCAGCGAGATCCTGCTCAATCCGTTCAAGCAGTTGCAGCCCCAGCTCCTGGTGAGCCATTTCCCGACCACGGAAACGTACTGTTACCTTGGCCTTGTCCCCGTCCTCCAGAAAACGAATCAGGTTTTTCAGCTTGACCTGATAATCGCCAATGTCGGTGCCAGGGCGGAATTTGATTTCCTTAACCTGAATCTGCCGCGCTTTCTTGCGCGACTCTTTCTGTTTCTGCTTCAGTTCGAACAGGTGCTTGCCATAATCCATGATCTTGCAGACCGGCGGCTCTGCATCCGGGGAAATCTCCACCAGATCCATCTCTTTCGCCACTGCTGCAGCGATAGCTTCTGCCAACGGGGTAATACCCAACTGGTCGCCGTTGTCATCAATCAACCGCACTTCGCGGGCAGTTATCTGATCATTGATTTGGGCACGCTTATCGCCGCCCTTGGTCGCACGCTGCTTAATGTTCGAACCTCCGGTCCATTTCTATTTTGTCGCGCGGCATGCCGCCATCACGGGAGCAAATCATCGCAACACTCAAATGCTCAACCCCACGGTCCGCCAACCACCTGAAAAATCAGGAAATCTTCTGCCGTGGGGAAAATCTGGTAGGCACGATTGGACTCGAACCAACGACCCCCACCATGTCAAGGTGGTGCTCTAACCAACTGAGCTACGTGCCTGAAGTGGGGCGCATTCTAGTGACCTGCCGTCAGCAACTCAAGTATTTGTTGCCAATCGGCTAACTGGCCCGACCACCCCATCAGGACAAAGCAACAAACTGTTCGCGCAACCGGGCGACCCTGTCACGTAGCCGGGCTGCCTGCTCGAACTCCAGATTACGAGCATGCTCCATCATTTGCCCTTCAAGACGGCTTATCTCTCGGGCAATCTCAACAGGTCCGGCGGGTATGGCAGCAAACTCGGCCGACTCCTCGGCCACCTTGCGGCCACGCTTGCGGTCCGTACCTGCCGCACTTCCGGCAGAGAAGCTCTCCTCCAGAATATCGCGAACCCGCTTGTTCAGCGCCGTGGGCACGATACCATTGGCCTGATTGAACGCCTCCTGCTTGTGCCGGCGACGCTCAGTTTCACCGATGGCACGCTCCATGGAGCCCGTCATCCGATCCGCATACAGGATCGCCCTGCCCTCCAGGTTGCGTGCAGTGCGACCAATGGTCTGGATCAGCGAGCGCTCGGAACGCAAAAAGCCCTCTTTATCAGCATCGAATATGGCCACCAGCGCCACTTCAGGCATATCCAGGCCTTCACGCAGCAGGTTGATCCCCACCAGCACGTCGAACTTACCCAAGCGCAGGTCGCGAATGATCTCGACCCGCTCAACCGTATCTATATCCGAGTGCAGGTAACGGACCTGGACCTGATTCTCACGCAAATACTCTGTCAGGTCCTCAGCCATCCGCTTGGTCAGTACGGTAATCAGTACTCGCTGCCCTTTGGCCACACACAGGCGTATCTCACCAAGCACATCATCGACCTGCCCTGTGGCTGGTCGCACCTCAATAACAGGATCCAGCAGCCCAGTGGGCCTGACTACTTGCTCCACCACCTGACCCGCATGGGATGCCTCATAAGGGCCCGGGGTGGCTGATACAAAAATGCCCTGCGGAGCAATACGCTCCCACTCCTCAAATTTCAGTGGCCGGTTGTCCAGCGCCGAAGGCAAGCGGAAGCCATACTCCACCAAAGTCTCCTTACGGGACCGATCCCCCTTATACATGGCCCCGATTTGCGGCACGGTGACGTGGGACTCGTCAATCACCAACAGGGCGTCATCCGGCAGATAATCAAATAGCGTCGGTGGCGGCTCTCCCGGCGCCCTTCCGGAAAACAGTCGCGAATAGTTTTCGATGCCGTTGCAATAGCCCAGCTCATTAAGCATTTCGATATCGAACCGGGTGCGCTGCTCAAGCCGCTGCGCCTCTACCAACTTGTCGCGCTCACGCAGGTCTTTCAGGCGACTTTCCAACTCCGCTTTGATCTTCTCGACGGCGGCAAGCACGGTTTCCCGCGGTGTGACATAGTGACTTTTAGGGTAAACGCTGATCCGGCTCACCCTGCGCAGAACCTCCCCGGTGAGAGGATCGAACAGGGCGATGTTGTCGACCTCCTCATCAAACAGCTCGATCCTTATTGCCTCACGATCGGAATCCGCCGGAAAAATGTCGATAACATCTCCGCGCACCCTGTAGGTACCACGATGGAAGTCCATCTCGTTGCGAGTGTATTGCAGCTCCGCCAGCCGCCGCAGTACGGCGCGCTGGTCGATTTTGTCGCCACGCACCACATGCAGCAGCATGGAAAGGTAGCTGGCTGGGTCACCAAGGCCATATATGGCGGATACTGAAGCGACGATCAGCACATCGCGACGCTCCATCAGTGCCTTGGTGGCCGAAAGGCGCATCTGCTCGATCTGCTCATTGACCGAAGAGTCCTTCTCGATAAAGGTATCCGAGGATGGCACATAGGCCTCGGGCTGGTAGTAGTCGTAATAGGAAACGAAGTACTCAACTGCGTTTTCAGGGAAAAACTCACGAAACTCGCTGTACAACTGGGCAGCCAGGGTCTTGTTTGGCGCCAGCACGATAGTAGGCCGCTGAACCGACTGGACCACATTGGCAATCGTGAAGGTCTTGCCTGAACCCGTCACCCCAAGCAGGGTCTGGTGGGCCAGCCCGGACTCCAGGCCGTCGATCAGCCCGGCAATAGCCGCCGGCTGGTCCCCCGCAGGGGAATAATCCGAGCACAATTTAAAGGATTCTGTGGATGCCATTTAAGCCTGTCCCGGGATTAGATAGAATACGCGGCCCGCGAGGGTCGCCGAAGGGCACCCTTACAGGCGCCACAAGCGCACCATCATCCGCCGCTCACTTAAAAAGACGAGGAGTGCATGTCCGAACTCAATCTCTCCGACCGCGTACAACGCATCAAGCCATCTCCTACCCTGGCTGTTTCAAACCGTGCAGCAGAGCTGCGTGCCCAGGGCAAAGACATTATCGGTCTCGGCGTCGGCGAGCCGGATTTCGATACGCCGGATCATATCAAACAAGCGGCAATCGAAGCGATTCAACAGGGAAAAACCAAATATACCGCCGTTGACGGCACCCCCTCGCTGAAAAAAGCTGTGGTTGCCAAATTCAAGCGCGAAAACGGTCTTGATTACCAACCCAATCAGGTTCTGGTCTCCTCGGGTGGTAAACAAAGCTTCTTCAACATGGCGCTCGCATTTCTTAACGACGGAGACGAGGCAGTCATTCCGGCCCCCTACTGGGTGTCCTACCCAGACATGGTACTGATCGCCGGTGGTGAACCCGTGATCATTGAGACTACGGTTGAACAGCGCTTCAAGGTCACCGCCGAGCAAGTGGAAAAGGCCATCACGCCGAAAACCCGCCTGTTTGTGATCAACAGCCCATCTAACCCCAGTGGCATTGCCTACACAGAGGAAGAGCTGGCCGAGATCGGTGCGGTGCTGCGCAAGCACCCCAACATCCTGATTGCCACGGATGATATGTATGAGCATATCCTGTGGACCGGCAAACCGTTCGTGAACATCCTCAATGTGTGCCCGGACCTGTACGACCGAACCATCGTTATGAACGGTGTCTCCAAGGCCTACAGTATGACCGGTTGGCGGATTGGCTACGCAGCCGGCCCGCTCAAGCTGATCAAGGCAATGACCAAGGTGCAAAGTCAAAGCACCTCTAACCCTGCCTCGATCAGTCAGGCCGCCGCAGAAGCCGCACTGAATGGCCCGCAGGACTGTGTTAGCGAGATGGTTGTTGCCTTCAAGGCGCGCCATGACTGGCTGGTAGCTGCCCTGAATGCCCTGCCGGGTGTCACCTGCCTGGAAGGCGATGGCACCTTCTATGCGTTCGCCGACTTCAATCAGGCGATCCGTGATCTGGGCCTGAAAGACGATCTGGAACTGGCGGAGAAGTTGCTTGAAGGTGGTGTCGCGCTGGTTCCGGGCTCCGCTTTTGGCACCCCGGGCTGTTTGCGACTGTCCTTTGCCGTGAGCCTCGACACCCTGAAATCAGCGGTCGAACGCATCGCTGCAGTGTTGGGCAAATAAGAAAATGTGCTACCGCGGATAAATAAGCAACAATCGGTCAGGAGAGGGGTTGACCCTCTCCGGGACCAACACTATGATTCGCGGCCTCAGTTATTCCGCCTTAGCTCAGTCGGTAGAGCAACTGACTGTTAATCAGTGGGTCGCTGGTTCGAGCCCAGCAGGCGGAGCCAATCTGGACGAAAAGGGGTCACTTCGGTGGCCCCTTTTTTATGCCCACAACATTTCAGTCATGACAACCCGGATGCTCAGAAACAGAAACGGCGCCCGAAGGCGCCGTTCTGAAAAAATATGGAGCGGGAAACGAGACTCGAACTCGCGACCCCGACCTTGGCAAGGTCGTGCTCTACCAACTGAGCTATTCCCGCTTGATGCTTCCTGCCACTCGCTTGAATGGCGTCCCCTAGGGGATTCGAACCCCTGTTACCGCCGTGAAAGGGCGGTGTCCTGGGCCTCTAGACGAAGGGGACCTGGAAAGCGGCGCAAGTCTATGTTTGCCCCCGCACTGCGTCAAGGCCCATTGACGGGAAATCCCTGCCTTGGTCATATAGCAGCTCAATTTTTTCGGAGCTTCCCATGGAACTCAAGCTGTATGGCGCCGCCCTGTCTCCCTTTGTGCGTAAAACCCGCATTTTCATGCAGGAAAAAAACATTCCTTTTGAAGCCATCCACATTGACCCAAACAATCCCCCGGAAGACTTCGTCAACCTGAATCCGCTTAAGCGCATCCCGGTGCTGCAGCATGGTGACCGGACCTTGGCAGACTCCGCCGTGATCTGTCGCTATCTGGAATCACTGTTCCCGGAAAACCCGCTATACCCGACTGACGCTTGGGAACAGGCTCGCTGTGCCTGGTTTGAAAAATTCGCCGACTACGAACTGGGGGTGTGCTGCACTTTCAGCGTATTCCGCAACCGCGTCATCATGCCGCTAGTGGGGCGCCCATGTGATGAAGAAAAAGTGCAAAAAGCCCTCAACAGCACTATCCCACCACTATTCGCCTATCTGGATAACGAGCTCGCCGGCAAGGAGTTTCTGGTTGGCGAGCAAATGACCATCGCAGATATCGCTGTGGCCAGCCAGATGGTCAACCTGCTCCACGGCGGTGAGTCCGTCGATAAAGAACGGTATCCGAATCTGGCCGCCCACACTGAACGGATGCATGCCCGCCCGGCATTTGCCAGCACCATCGCCAAAGAAAGCGGATTTGTGGAGAAAGTCCGAGCAAAACCCTGATCTTGTCCACCAGCCTGCATATACAGTCTTTTCAGCGGCATTGTAGAATGCCGCTTTACTCGATTTCAGAGTCGCAGCGATGAGCAATCCGAAAAGTATCTTCAAATCTGACAAACTCCAGGGTGTCTGCTACGACATACGCGGTCCGGTGCTACGCGAAGCTAACCGGATGGAGGAGGAAGGCCATCGCATTATCAAGCTGAACATTGGCAACCCGGCACCGTTCGGATTCGACGCCCCGGAGGAAATTCTTCAGGACGTGATTACCAACCTGCCGGATTCCAGTGGCTACTGCCATTCCAAGGGACTGTTTCCGGCCCGCAAGGCAGTGATGCACTACACTCAGGCAAAGGGCATCAAGGGTGTCACCATCGATGACATCATCATCGGTAACGGTGTCTCCGAACTGATCGTCATGGCTATGCAGGCTTTGGTAAATAACGGTGACGAAATCCTGATACCCGCTCCGGACTATCCGTTGTGGACTGCGGCAGTGCGTCTGTCCGGTGGCAAGCCGGTACATTACCTGTGTGATGAACAGCAGGATTGGCAGCCATCTCTGGATGATATTCGCGCCAAAATCGGCCCCAATACCCGGGCTCTGGTGATCATTAATCCTAACAATCCCACCGGCGCCAACTACAGCCAGACCTTCCTGCGTGAGCTGCTGGAGATTGCTCGTCAGAATGACTTGATCGTTCTCGCCGACGAGATCTACGACAAGATTCTCTATGATGAAGAAAAGCACATATCCATAGCCTCCATGGCTGACGACTTGCTGTTCGTCACCTTCAACGGCCTGTCAAAGAGTTATCGGGCTGCCGGCTTCCGTTCTGGCTGGATGGTAGTTTCCGGCGCCAAGCACCGTGCCCATGACTTTATTGAAGGTCTGGAAATGCTGGCCTCAATGCGTTTGTGTGCCAACGTACCGGCCCAGCATGCGATTCAGACTGCGCTAGGTGGCTACCAGAGCATTGATGATCTTGTGCTGCCCACAGGTCGCCTCGGCAGACAACGGGACCTGGCGTGGAAACTGCTTAATGAGATTCCCGGTGTGTCCTGCGTAAAGCCAAAGTCGGCCCTATACATGTTCCCGCGTCTGGATCCCGAGATTTACCCGATCGAAGACGATGAGGCCTTCGCCCTTGATTTGCTGCGCCAGGAAAAAGTGCTAGTAGTCCAGGGCACAGCATTCAACTGGCCCAAGCCTGACCACTTCCGCATCGTCTTTCTGCCCAGTCCGGACGACCTGCGCGAGTCCATCGGCCGAATAGGCCGCTACCTTGAGCGCATGCGCAAGCAGTAACCAGGGAGCTGGCCGTTGGCTGATCTGCATATCGATGACTTTTGCCGAGATGCGGCACTGATTCTGCTGCATCTTTACAGCGCCTTTCCGCGCCGCACTTCAGTCTATGTGGAGGATATCAGCGGTCTGGATACCACCGACGACGTGGGCTTGCATTCTGAGCGGCACATGGCCTGCCTCGGCACCATGCTGTGGCTGGCGGAAGAGGACTACCTGCGCTTTGAAGCAATGATCTATCAGGATGGCATTGATCAGGCAGTGCTGACCGGCAAGGCCTTCACGTTGCTGTGCGGCCTCTCCCAGATACGCTACCAGCAGCCCATGCCCGACCTGCCTGACTCACTGATGGTTGAAAAGATCACCGTGGTCGAGCAAATCCGGGCGGTGCTGAGAAGTGGCGAGTCCAGCAAGATCAGCGCCATGATGAGATATTTCTTCTCATCCATGCCGCAACAGATCATTCTTCCTACCGCCCCGCTGGCGGGGCCCTGCGAGACGCCAGAATAAATGCTGACAGCGGGAACTCTTGAGCACCGGGAGAATCTCTATTGCGCAGCCTTGAAAAGACTTTGAGCTGCCATCATATCGGTGCAATAACCTGACAACGGAGTAAAACCATCATGAAGCGTGTCGCGCTCTTTCTGCTGACCAACCTGGCGATCCTTGTCGTCGGTGGTATCGTGCTGAATCTGCTCGGCTTCACCGGCATTCTCGCGCAAAACGGTGTTGATCTGGATATGCGTGCGCTGTTCGTTCTGGCGCTGGTATTCGGCTTCGCCGGCTCGTTTATTTCCCTGCTTATTTCCAAACCCATGGCAAAGATGGCGGCCAAGGTGCAGGTCATTCAACAGCCGCGCAGCCAGAATGAAATATGGCTAATGGATACGGTGGCCGAACTGGCGCGCAAGGCCAATATTGGCATGCCGGAAGTCGGTATTTTTCCAGCTCAGCAGGCCAATGCCTTTGCCACCGGCTGGAACAAGAACAAGGCTCTGGTGGCCGTATCCGAGGGCATGCTGCAGCGCTTTCCCCGCGAAGAAGTAAAAGCCGTCATGGCCCACGAGATAGGACATGTGGCCAATGGCGATATGGTCACCCTTTCGCTGGTACAGGGCGTTGTGAACACCTTTGTGATTTTCTTCGCCCGGGTGATCGGCTTCTTCGTCGACCGTGTGGTACTGAAAAATGAGCGGGGCCTTGGTCCTGGCTACTACATCACATCCATTGTCATGGATATCGTTCTGGGCTTTGTTGCAATGGCCATCGTCGCCTGGTTCTCGCGCCAGCGTGAATACCGAGCCGACGTTGCCGGCGCTCAGCTGGCCGACCGCCGCGGTATGATCAACGCACTGCAGCGTATCAAGGCCGAGTATGGAGTGCCCAACCAGATGCCCGATTCGATGGTGGCCTTTGGCATTAACGGTGGCGGCCTCAAGGGGCTGAAGACTCTGTTCGCCTCGCACCCTCCTTTGGATGACCGTATCGCTGCACTAACCGAGCAACGTCACGGCTAACACTGAGCAAACAGACAAGGGCGCCATTTGGCGCCCTTGTCTTTTGTGTATCTAGCTTTCCAGCGAAGCATCCGTGGCCACCCGTACCAACAGCACATCGTCATAACCCGCTGCCACCGGAATCAGACCGCACAACTGCTGGTCCAGCTGTGCATCACCACTATCCACCAACAGGGGCCTGCCAGCCAAAGCTGCCAACTTGCTACGAGTAGCTGCAACAACAATATTTTCCCTGCCAAGCCGACGAATAACCGCCGGACTAAACTGCTGGTTACCTCGACCGATCAGATGCCCCTGACCGCCGATCACGGTCATCATGGCCTTGGCCGGGGCATCACCGATCACCTCAAGAATCTGCCGAGCGCTGACATCCTGCGCCACCAACTGGCCGTTATGAACAATGTCGACGCCCAATAGAGTATTGGGCAGGCCAAGCTGCGTCATTACCTCCGCCATAGTGGAGCCAGAGCCAATTAGCCAGAAGACGTCGTCTTCCATTTGCTCGACCAGCCAGGCGGCGAGCTCTACCTGAGCCAGTGCCTCGCTTTCCTGACCACCACATTTGACCTGCTGCAGAAAACGGCCATCCTGCGGCACCCGCATCACGCCATAGTGGCGAGCGCGAACCACCCCCTGCCGGAATGCCTGCTCATCTATATCACGGACCTCCGCCTCGGCCGCATTCACCAGCCCCCCCTCCGCCATCTGCAGCAACAGGCGGCCTGCCGCCTCCGGGTTCACCGCATAAACCGCCGAATGCATCTTGCAGCCCGCCGGAATACCCAACACCGGCAAACGCAAAGCCACCACATCACAGATATCCCGCGCGGTACCATCGCCTCCGGCGAACACCAGCAAGTCCACCCCGGCATCTAGCAGCGCGGTAGCAGCAGAGCGGGTATCGTCAGCGCTACAGGCCTGCTGCGCAGCACCTATAACTCGCACCGGCAAGCCGACCTGACGGGCGCTGTCCTCACCCATGGCGCCCCCCCAGGTGAGCACCTGGACCTGTGCGCCAACCAACAACTGAAGAGCCCGGGCAGCCCGCGCAGCGGCCTGAGGCCGGGCGCCACGGCGTAGCGCCTCGGCCACCGTTTGCGCACCATCGCTTCCCTTAAGGCCGGTGGCACCGCCGATCCCGGCAAATGGATTAACAATCAAGCCAATCGTCAGCACGCTTTCCGCCTACCTTTCATCAAAGGGTCATATCCTGAAACAACAATCCGCTTGTCGCCAATACGCGGCGAGCAGACGCTAATCAAACCGGCAGCAGTTATTAGTTGGAGGAACCAACCATGCAGACCCACCCACAGAATACGTCCGATCAGACCAGGGATTTTCACGGTGCCGCCCTGATTGATGAATCGGGTCGTGAAGTGCCGATCACCGAAGACATGATCCGCCGCGCCTGTGAAACTCTGGAGCATGGCTGGCATTACCCGATTAACCGGATACGCCAAGCAGGCTGAGCAGTGGCTGCCACTGCGGCGCGATTGCGCCACTGACTCGGGTGCCATCCAGCTCGTGTCTGTCCGGATAGTTTTTGCGCAAACGATCGAATGCGAGTGCCGGTTGCACCTCCGACAATGAGGCCTGCAAAGCATTATGGTCATCTTCCATCCTGTAACGACTGACCAGCAGATCGAACAAATCGGACACTGTCGCGATCGCAGCTGAATAGCTAGTGGCCTGCGCCTGAGGCTCCGGCGGCACTGACTGATGACCACACCATTGTGCCAGCGCCTGACACACCATCCAGCTGCCGCGCCACTTACCTTCGATGCTGTATCCAGCAATATGTGGCGTCCCACAACGGACTCTCGAAAACAGCTCGGCGGAGACCTGCGGCTCCGCCTCCCAGACATCCAGCACTAACTGCGGCAACACTTCCGGCGGCAAGGTCTGCAAAGCCTGATTATCGATTACTGCGCCGCGGCAGGTATTCAGCAGCAACTGCTCCGCGCTCATAGTCGACAACTGTCGCATGCCAAGCAGATGAAAGGTGCTATCCGGGCCAGAGCGGATCAACGGCACATGCAGACTCACCACGTCACACGCCAAGACTTGCTCAAGGGAGTGCCAGCCTCCCTCCAGGGCATCGCCACAGCGCTGTCTGGGCGGGTCGCAGCAAAGCACTGTGACCCCCAAGGCGCGAAAAAAGGACGCCACGCGGGAGCCAACATTGCCATAGCCCACCACACCCAAAGTCAGTCCTGCAAGACCGTTGCCTCGCTCCAGCAGCCAGCTCAGCACCGCCTGCAGGACATATTCAGCCACTGCTTGTGCGTTACAGCCGGGAGCATGGGCAAAGTGAATTGCCGACTGCTCAAGCCAGGGCAGATCGATATGGTCGGTACCAATGGTGGCCGAACCGACAAAACGTACCGGGGTAGCCTCAAGCAGTGCCTTGTTAACTTTTGTGACTGAACGGACCAACAAAACATCAGCTTCCAGCAACTGCTGGCGGCAGATTTCCCTTCCCGGCAGCCGAACAACCTGCCCCAGCCCCTCAAACATGCCCAGACCCGGCATATTCTCATCAGCAATAATACGCAACGGGGCAACCGGCACAGGCGTCTCCAGACGGCACTTTCAGGGCGAAATAGTGTACACGAGTGCCGACCCAAACAGCCGATTGACCCAAATGCCGCCATCTGACTGATCACCTACACTTGATTTAACCCTTTCTTCTAATTACAAATAGGCACTACTGCCACGCCCGACCATGGGCCGGCTTATAACAACAATCAGCATTATCAGGCCTGTACCAATGAAAATTAGCTGCAAAATTATCCTCGCAGGGTTATGTGCGACCCTGCTCAGTGGTTCGTTGGCCGCCAGTGATGATGGCCTCTCCGGACAGATCCAGAACCTTAAGCAGGGCGTGCTGGACCTGAATAGAGACCTTTCACTACTTGAACGGGAGCTGCTGTATCCCAGCTCTGAAAGCGCTGTTTTTGTCTCCGTTGATGTGGGTACGCCAATTCGCCTGGTGGATGTGAATCTGACCATGGATGGCAAGCATGTGGGCTATCACTTCTACAGTGAGCAGGAATTTACTGCGCTAACTAATGGCGGCATTCACCGTATTTTCCACGGTAACCTGGCAAGTGGCCGGCACACTCTGGAGGCCACCGTTACGGGCTATGATCCGCAAGGCAAGGACTACCAAAAGACCACCACCCACACCTTCACTAAAGGACCTGGCAGAAAGATGCTGGAACTACGGGTCGTTGATGACCTGAGTACCATGCAGCATCGATTCGAATTCCGCGAATGGAATGAATAAATGAGCGATGCTTCGGGAAAACTTATGCCGCGTAGTCGCCGGTTCTGGCGGCGCACCCTGCTGCCGCTGGCCATCGCAGCCAGCACGCTCGCATTCAACGCTCAGGCCGGCCTACTGGTAATCGGCGACGACTTGCCGGTGGAAGCAATACCGCTAGACCTGGAAAGCAAACGCTATCTGGCATTTAACGAATCTACTTTTTCGTTCTATAGCAATCGTCAGTTTGAGGCCATGTCACAGCTACTGGCCAACCAGAAAGTGGGACTATTCAACGAAGACACTGAATACGCCGAACTGATGCTTGGCGAATTGTATGTAAACTTTGGCCTCGCAGAGCAGGCTGAAACTATTTTTAATCGACTTTTAGAAAAGGACATTCTTGCCCAGCTGCGGGCGGAAACCTGGCTACATAAAGCAGCACTGAATTATCGCCGCGGGCAAATGGACGAAGCAGCCAAAGTACTTTCCAGCAGTCTCACTGACGGCTTGGCGGCAGATAAAAACGCCCGTCGCCATTTGATGCTTGCAAATATACGTATCAGCCAAGAAGAATTCGGCGAAGCACTGGCCAGCCTGCACTCCATCCCCGCCGGAACCCGGGAGGGTGCATACGCCACCTACAATATGGGCGTGGCGATGATCCGTGCCAACCACATCAATGATGGCGTTCGAATGCTCAGCGGTGTACTGAACCTTCCGCCAGGCGACGAAGAAATCAACGCCCTGAAGGATCGCTCCGCACTTGCCATCGGTCTGACTGAGTTAAAAGAGAAACGCTTTGATCAAGCACGTGCAGCATTAGTCAGGGTGCGCGCCGATGGCCCGTTTTCCAATGAAGCGCTGCTCGCTCTGGGGCTAAGCAATTTTGAACGCAAGGAATACCGCCGCGCCCTTCCTCTTTGGCTGGAGCTCGTCCGCCGCAACCCCAGCCATCAATCGGTGCAAGAGGCTTTGCTGCTGGCTCCGCGGGCCTACGAGGAGCTCGGCGCCATTCCTCAGGCATTGGCGGGCTACCGTTTTGCCACTGAGACTCTACGTGATGAACTGCGGCAGGTTGAGCTGGCCATACGCAATGTCGACGAGCAACGCTGGCTGGACCGCCTTAAGAGTCACGACAAAGCTGCCAATATGAATCTTGATCCGATGGCGAGCGCGGCCAATTACAGTGCTGATGCCGGCCCGGAGATGCCTTATCTGTATCGACTGTTCGCATCTCATGATTTTTCTGAGCAGTTCCGCCAGTACATGGAGCTTGATCGTCTTCGCACACTACTACTCGACTGGCAGCAATCTGTACCGGCCATGGAAAGCGCCTGGCGCAACCAGCAGGCCCAGCTTGAGAGAGTATTGCCAGATGCCCGGGCCAAACTGCTTGCCCTGAAACGCCAGCAACAGGAAGCCGGCGCCTTGGCTGCAGACATTGCTGTGAACATGCCGCAACGTCTGGACATGAAGCGGCCACAGGACCTTGCCGATTATGATCAGCTGATGGCCTGGGAGCTTATTGCTGCACTGGAAAGCCAGCTCAATGGATTACCTGCCACTTCGCCACAACGTGAACGGCTACGCAGAGTAAAAGGCGTTCTGCTATACAGTATCGCAAGTGCAGCTCCGCAAAATAGAGAGCAGCAGCTGCGAGATGTAACACAGGCGGGAGAGGATATAGAGATCTCAGGCCTGCGCATTGAGGCAGCTGAACAGCTAGTAAGAGACGCCTCGCTTCATATTCGCAGCGATCTGGGCAAAAGACTGAACGCGCGACGCCAGGATATTGACAAGATGATCGCTGAAACCGAGAAACTGATGAGCAAACTTGGCCAGCTACTCAAGAACGACGCCTTGCAGGTGCTGGCGCGAAATCGCGTCCAGCTCGGTGAGCAGCTTGCCGAGGCACACTTGGCCATGGCGCGAGTTCAGGACGCGTCCTTCAGTGACCGTCTGCAGGGGAAAGCGCAGTGATGAGCAGAGGCACCTTTCGTATTCGCACTATTACTGCTGCCGTCGCCCTTTCACTGGCCGGCTGCGCCAGTCAATCCACCACGGACGATCTGGCGCTGCAGGAGCAGGCCCGCTATACCGGCACAACTCTGGCAGATCTGGAGCAAACCGAAATTACCATTGAGGCTCAGGACCTCGATAACGTATCAGCTCAGGCTGCCCTGCAAAGCTATCAGCGCGCTGTTGAGCTTTTTCAGGATCCTGAGCAACGTAGTCGCTCCATTCGCCGCATGGCAGACCTGGCGCTCGCTGCTGCAGAAGAAGAAGACGCTGGCTTTCAGGATCAGGAGCTGAATGCAAACCCGGCTGTCGACCGGGCAGAGCTTGATATGAATGTAGATAAGCTTCTGTATGAAAACTTCATGCGTGAAGCGCAACAAGCTGAAACTCGGGACCAGCGTTATGCTGCCCTTGATCTGGCTGGCAGTCTTTACAGCGGACTTGATGGTGCCATGCTGGACACGGACTACAACACTGCCATCCAGCTCTACCGTACCCTTCTGGAAACCAGTCAGGACCCGGCAGAGCGCGCCGAGGCCTATTACCTTCTCGCTAAAGCCTATGATTTGGCAGGAGATCTGGACAATTCTCAGCAAGCACTTAAAGACATGGTTAAGGAGTACCCGGACAGCCCGTTCTATCTGGAAGCGCAGTTCCGTCTGGCAGAACTGCAATTTTCAGATGGCGACTATGATGCCTCGGTAAAATCCTACCTGGAGGTCGTTAAGGCCGGCGAGCAATCTGACTTCTACGAACAATCTCTATACAAGCTAGGCTGGAGTCACTACAAGTTAAGTGAGTATGAGCAATCTCTGGAGCAGTTTTTTGCCATCGTTGACCATCTGGAAGGCTCTGCAGAACTGGCAGATGAAAAGTCTATGCAAGCCAAGCTGGTTACCGATGTACGGCGGGTTATCAGTCTTGCATTTACTAATCTGGATGGCGCCACGTCAGTACGGGACTGGTTCGCCAAACGAGGTCACCGGCCATACGAGGCAGATACCTACCGATCCCTCGGTGATATCTACCTGCAGCAAGAACGCTTCCGTGACGCTGCTGACACCTATGACATGTTTGTCTCGGTTTATCCTACCAGCCCGCAGGCTCCCGAGTTTTCCAGCCTGAATATTGAAGCTTTCCAGCGCGGCGGTTTCCCAACTCTGGTTCTGCCAGCCAAAGAAAAGTTCATCAGCCAATATGGCATTCACAGCAGCTACTGGACCCAGTACCCGGAGGCCAGAGACGGCTATGTCACTCAACTGAAGGGACATATTCTTGATCTTGCCGGCCATCATCATGCGCTGGCCCAGAAGTCCAAGAAACCAGAAGACTTTGCACGCCCCGCCGCCTGGTACAAGGAATACCTGGACACACCGCCGGCATCGGCAGATCAGGCGTCAATCAATGATCTGTATGCCCAGACCCTGTTCTCTGGTCAGCGCTTTGCAGAGGCCGTGGCCGAGTTCGAGCGCACCGCATACGGCTACGAAGGTTATGAGAAAAGCGCTGATGCCGCCTTTTTCGCTCTGGTTGCCTATCAGGCTCAGATCCGTGCTCTGCCCTCAGATACGGAAGAGCAGCAGCAGGCCAAGGACCAGTGGCGCGAGCGCAGCATCACCAGCAGTATGAAATTTGCGGCCACCTACCCGGAGCATGAGCAGGTACCGCAGGTTCTCAGCAACGTTATTGATGACCAGCTGGCACGCGAGGATGTTGAGGCCGCCATCCGCACCGCCGGCATGCTGGTATCACTACAGCCGCCGCCGCCGGAAAAACTGCTCGTCTACGGCTGGAGCACTATCGCTAATGGCGAGTTTGATTTAGGCCGCTTTAAAGTCGCTGAATTCGCCTATACCAATGTACTGCAGTATCCATCTGTGGAAGCTAAAGACCGCCTGACCTATCAAGAGCGCTTGGCAGCCTCGGTATACAAGCAAGCGGAAGAATTGCAGACTGCAGAGCAATTTGCCGCAGCGGCAGATATGTTTATGCGAGTTGCGACGGTATTCCCGGAAGCCAGCATTCGTAAAAATGCAGAATTTGATGCAGCTACTCTTTATCTGCAGATCGAAAACTTCGACAGCGCTATCCCAATTCTGGAGAGCTTCCGGCAGCGATATCCTAAAGATCCGCTCAATGAAACCATTCCGGACAAACTGGCAGTGGCATACGAGAAAACCGGCAACTTCGGAGCAGCAGCACTCGAACTGGAGCGTATTGCCGGCAATTATGAACAGACAGATCGTGAGCTGGCCCGGCAGGCATTGTGGCAAGCAGCCGAGATGCAGGACCGGGCAAAAGAACCAGAAGCATCCATCCGTCTGTATAGAAAGTATCTGGCAGCCTACCCTCAGCCCTATGACTTCCGCGCCGAAGGACAGCACCGCCTGGTCAAATTGTACGAGCAGACCGGAGACACTGCCGCATACAACAACGGTCTGAATGAGTTGGTCAAAACCCATCAGCAGGCCGGTGACCAGGGCTCGGACCGGGTGGCATGGCTTGGAGCATGGGCCGCTTTTACTCTGGCGGAGCCGCGCTTTGAAGAATTCAACTCAATCAAGCTGACCCAGCCCCTGCGTCGCAGTCTGGAGCGCAAAACCACTGTGATGCGTGATGCCTTGAAGCGCTACGAAACCATCGCTGCGATTGGTGTATCCGAGTATGCAACCGCCGCGAACTTCAAGATCGGTCAGATGTATCAGGTACTTGCCAAAGACATGATCGACTCGGAAAGACCGGCAGGCCTCGGAGAGCTGGAACTGGAACAGTATGAATTGCTTCTTGAAGAGCAAGCGCTGCCTTATGAAGATCAGGCAATTGATATCCTGATCGCTAACACCGATCTGGTTGGCCAGAATATTTATGATGACTGGGTCAAACAGAGTTTTGCCCAACTGGCCAAGCTGTTGCCAGGCCGCTTTGCCAAGTTTGAGCAGGTAGAAGAATATGTCGACATCATCTATTAACCGGCGGCTGGCCTTGGCCGCCGCCATCCTGTTGTTCGCTGGCTGCGCCTCGAAGCCTCCCGGCGATACGGATCTGGGTCTGGATGGGGGCGCCGGCGGGCCTTCAAAGTACGCTGACCAGCGCAGTGGAGAGGCCGCGGCAGAAAGTGATGCCGAGCATATTCCGCCGGTACCGCACGACCCGGCCGTGGAAGCTGTCGCCCTTGAGGCCATGCCCGAGTACGCTCGAGCCCTGCAGGCCATGCGAGCCGGAGAAACTGACAAGGCACTAGTGATGTTTCAGTCCGTGGCTAGCCGTTACCCACAGCTGTCCGGCCCGCTGGTCAATCAGGGCATCATCCGCCAGCGGCAGAAGAAATATCCGGAGGCCGAGGAAGCATTACGGCAGGCGCTTGGCGTCAACAGCAATAACCCCTATGCCCACAATGCTCTGGGATTGGCCCTGCGCGAGCAGGGCAAGTTTGATGAGGCACGCAAGCACTACGAGGCGGCTATTCAACTGGACCCGAAGTACGCCCGAGCCCACTTCAACATGGGCGTGCTGGCAGAGCTTTACCTACAGGACTTGCCACTGGCACTAGAGCACTTCCGTCAGTATCAGTCTCTACAGCGACAATTGGATCAATCAGTTGCCAACTGGGTCGCAGATCTTGAACGACGAGTACCAGATGCTGTTCCTGCACCCGCAGAGCTTGCACCCACAGAACCTGCAGAAATAGCATCTCCGGATGCCGACGGCGGCCAGCAAGACGCAGACCAACAGGAGTTGAACTGATATGCGCTATGTCTCCCTAATCTGCTGCTCAGTACTCCTCTCCCTGCCCGCCATTGCAGAGCAGGAAACCGCCGATCCGGGGCTTTCGAGTAATATTATTGGCTCTCAGGAGGCACCCACTGTTCTTAATGTTGTGCCATGGAAAGACAAGGAAGTGAAGCTGGAAAAGAAGGACCCTACTTCCTCATTGCTCAACAGGGTACTGGAACCTCTGGATCAAGAGGTTTTGATGCGAGAAGTCGAGTATTACCGCATTCTCGGCCAAGAACCCGCCAGCGGTGACGATCTGTTTCTTGACTGATTTGAGTTATACCCAGCCAAGCAGATGCAGCTCGGCATAAATTCTGATAAAAAGACCATCGCCATTTTCACCAACAGCATCATGGGGATGCTGTAATGACAACAACAACCCTGTTTGGAGAACACCCTGATGTCGACGCCAGTATCCCTTGATCCAGCCTCCGCTCCGGCCGTTGCCGATACCGGACTGATGACCACAGCCATCAGTTTTATTCAGGATGGTGGCTTCTTCATGTATCCAATCCTGATTGTACTGGCGATCGGCTTGGGCATCGTCATCGAACGTGTGCTGTACCTGCAAGCCACCAAAGCGCGCAACAAGAAAATCTGGGACCAGGTATTCCCGCTCCTCTCCAAAGGCCAGTTCCGTCAGGCAATGGATGTGGTTAAAGACAGCCAAGTGGGCATTGGTCGCATTGTTGCGTACGGCCTCGAGCGTGCCCGCATCAGCCGTCGCCATGATGACGTGGAGCTGGCCATGGAAGAAGGCTTGATGGAAGTTATGCCGCGTCTGGAAACTCGCACCCCCTATATCGCTACTCTCGCCAACATCGCCACCCTGATGGGCCTACTCGGTACCATTATCGGTCTGATTCAGGCATTTACTGCGGTAGCCAGTGCTGACCCGGCACAAAAGGCCGACCTGCTATCCGCCTCTATCTCGGTGGCCATGAACACCACTGCATTTGGTCTTATCGCTGCAATTCCGCTACTGCTGGCTTACTCGTTCATCAACTCTATGACCGGCAAGCTGATCGACAGTATGGAAATGGCTTCGATCAAGTTCCTGAATGTATTCCGTCAGGTGGTGACTCAACAGGATCAACGTAACGGCGACGGTCAATAATCCGTCAACTTTCGTTAACCTGTTAAGGAGCCGGTATGCGATCAAGAAAGCGTACAGGGCACGAAGATGTCGAACTGAACATTACCGCCTTCCTCAATTTGATGGTGGTACTGATTCCGTTCCTGCTACTCAATGCGGTATTCGCCCAGGTTTCCATCCTGCAGCTGAACTTGCCGTCCAACGAGGAAGCACCTCCTTCGGACCCGGAAGAGAATAATAAGCCCGTACTGGAGGTTCTGATTTATCAGGACCGCTACGAGATTGGCGAAAGGAAAAGCGGCAAAATTGTCGCTATCGTACCCGTAGCTGAAGACGGCAAGCATGACCGTGAAAAGCTGCGCGGGTATCTTGCGGAAATCAAAGCCCAGTTCCCGGAAGTCACCAATATCACCCTGCTGTGTGAGGATGACACCGACTATGAGCTGATGATCTACACCATGGATGCGGTTCGTTACCGAATCGAGATCAATAATGGCATAGGCATCAAAAAAGAACTGTTCCCGGAAATCGGCATTGGCTCAGCGCCACCGGACGCTCGTCGTGGAGGTGATGCATGAAAAAGTCATCCCGCGGTAAGCGTATGGCCCGACGGCATGCACGCCATAAGGGCGTTGCAGTGCTGAACCTGACTTCACTGATGGATATCTTCACCATTCTGGTGTTCTTTCTGCTGGTTAATTCATCGAACTCCCAGCAGCCGCCGGATAACAAGGACATTGTTCTGCCTGAGTCCAGCGCCAATACGGTGCCTGGCGAGGTTCTGAAGATCCAGATCAGTGCTCGCAACATTCTGGTTCAAGACGTGGCCGTTGATCCGACTGCCGCCGAGAACGAAGATGGCGCCATGGTGATACCGGCCTTGGTTGCAGAGCTGCAATGGCGTGCGGATCGCAGTCTTCCAGTACTGAACGAAGATGGCATACCTGAGCGTGAGGTCATGATTCTGGCGGACCGCAAGGTACCCTATTCCACCATTCGCAATGTGATGGTCAGTGCCAACCAGACTGACTATTCCAAAATCTCCTTTGCCGTGCTGCAAAAGGCTGAGGAGGGCGTCGAATGAGCGAGAATAACAAGAAGCCTCTGATGATATTTGTCGATGGTCTGCTTCCTTGGGACAACCTCCCCGGGGATCGCCGTCGTCAGTGGATCATTTTGGCCGTGCTGGCATTACTGTGCCTGTTTTTCATCATCCTGATTGAGAGCACCACCATTCCGAAGAAGGACCGCAGCGAAGCGGAACAGATTCCGGAGCGGCTGGCCAAGCTGGTGATGGAGAAGAAAAAGGAAGAGCCGCCGCCACCGCCTCCTGAGCCGGAGCCAGAACCCGAGCCAGAACCTGAGCCAGAGCCAGAGCCTGAGCCAGAGCCGGAAAAGCCGAAGGAAGAGCCGACTCCTGAACGAGTAGAAAAAGCTCGTGAAGTAGCGAAGAAAGAACTGAAAGTGTTCGAAGATTCGCTCGCTGGTCTGCAGGATCTGGCGCCGGTCGTCAATCGCCAACCACTGCGCACTGGTGGTGCCGAGTCTGCCAAGGTCGAGCGCAATCTGATTACCAGTCGTGCCGGCAGCGGCTCGGGCGGTATTGCCGTGGCCAGCGTATCCAGCGGTGGCGGTGGCGGCGGCACTCTGGAAGGCGCAGAGGTTGCCCAGGTTGAGAGTAAGATTGCCACTGAAGCTGCTACCACCGTACGCAAAAATGCGGAGGGCAAAAGTGTCCGTACGGAAGAACAAATCCGTCAGACCTTTAACCGTAGTCAGGGCCGCATCAATAGCGCCTACCAACGTGCTCTGCGGCAAAACCCTGCATTGCGTGGGACTGTGGTGCTGACTATGACGATTGCCCCATCCGGTGAAGTGAGTAACGTGGTAATCAAGTCGTCTGAAGTGGGTGATGATGAGTTGGAGCGGCGTATTCTGCTTATCGTCAAATCGATGGACTTTGGTGCCCTGCCCGTGGAAGTCTGGACTGGCGACTATGCACTGAACCTGTTCCCCTCTTGATCCTTACCATTGCGTTGTAAACATAAATGCCGGGCTTGCCCGGCATTTATGTTTATCCATACACAACAAGCCGTTACCAATGCTCAAATACCTGCATCAGATGGGCAGGCCGCAGCTCTGAGCCGCGGTAATGCTGCGCCAGCACTTCACACCAACGTTTGCTTCTTCCCCGCAGACCGGTTTCCGCCAATAGCACAGCACGGTCCCATACCGCCTGTTCGAAGGGAGCAGGATCCACTGCCTCTCCGCTAAGATTATCCTGGGACACTCGGAAACGATGCCCTGCCGCGGCACAGAACAGTAACTCCAAAGCTTGCGGCTCCAACTCCACCCGTAAAAAGGCGGCCTGCTGCTGCGCATTACGGCCATCTGCCGCATACCAATAACCAAAATCCACTAGCTTTCGGCGAGCGGGCCCGGCCACACACCAGTGAGCGATCTCATGCAATGCGGAGCGAAAATAGTCCCGGGTATAAAAAATCTGCGCCGGCAGGCCATCACAGGCAGGCAGATACAAGGGCTCTTCCGCCTGACCAACCAGCCGGGTGTTTTCAGTCACCAGAAAACAATCAGCGAATAACTTTTCCAGCTCCACACTGGTTAGGGTGCGCTGCATTTCAGAGTCGCTTTGCGGTAAGGTAGCGCGCCTCATTCAGGAACCTCTTAACGTGAAAAGCCGTTCATCCCCACTACGCCAGGAAGCCCGCAGCCAGCTGCTACTGGCACTGCCAATTCTCGGTGGGCAACTGGCGCAAACCGCGAACGGGTTTGTCGACACGGTGATGGCCGGAAGAGTCAGCCCGGTGGATCTCGCTGCGGTCGCTGTTGGCGCCAGCATCTGGGTTCCGATCTACCTCTTTATGACCGGGGTGCTGATGAGCGCCACCCCCATATTGTCCCGTAAACTTGGCGCGCAAGCCTACCACCGCATCAATCCGATTGCCCAGCAAGGCTTGTGGCTGGCACTGGGTCTTGGCCTGCTGGCCGCATTGGCGTTGCGCAGTATGGCCCCCGTGCTGGCATGGATGGAGGTTGATGCTGCACTACAACCTAAAGTAGCGGGTTACCTCAGCGCACTCAGCTGGGGCATGCCCGGCGCCGCCATCTTTCTGACCTTACGCAGTTACACAGAGGCCATGTCTCACACCCGCCCGGTCTTGTGGATCAGCGTTATCGGCCTGCTGATCAATATTCCCAGTAATTACATTCTGATCTACGGCAAACTTGGCATGCCCGCTCTGGGTGGTGTTGGCTGTGGCTGGGCCACCTCGCTGGTGTTCTGGTGTATGGCCCTGATGATGAGCGGCTATATCCAACGCCACCCGGTATATGCAGCCGCCCGCCTTCACCTCAAGAAGACTCATATTGAAGCACGAACAGCCTGGTATATTTTCCTGTTGGGCCTTCCGGTCGGCCTATCGATTTTTTTTGAGGTCAGTATCTTTGCCATGATTGCTCTGCTGATTAGCAGCCTTGGCCCAACTGTCGTCGCCGGCCATCAGGTGGCACTTAATTTCACCGGATTGCTGTTTATGATTCCGCTCAGCCTGGCCATTGCCACCACTGTGCGTGTTGGCCACGGGCGCGGTCAGGGAAATATTGCTGCGGTACGGCTGGCGGTTAAAAGTGCCATGTTTATGACGGTGGTGATTGGCGTGGTCGCTGGTAGCCTACTGTTTCTGTTACGCCACCAGGTTCCCTGGCTGTACAGCAGCGACAGCGAAGTACGAGCCATCGCTTCCAGTCTGCTTCTGTTCGCTGCCCTGTACCAGCTGTCAGATGCCTGGCAAGTAACAGTCAGCGGTGCCCTGCGTGGCTTTGAGGACACTACGGTGCCCATGTTCATCACCCTGCTGGCTTACTGGGGAATTGGCCTGCCAGTGGGTTATGCGCTGGCCCTGACTGATCTGCTGGTACCAGCGATGGGGCCTGAGGGCTTCTGGGTCGGCTTGCTTAGCGGCCTCACCGCTGCAGCGCTGATGCTCAGCCTGCGCCTCGGCTATCGCCTGAAGACATTCTCAGCCACTGTTGGCGAACGCTGAGACTGCATAATCAGCCGCCGGTCCATGAAATGCCTGATACAGACTTGCCCGGCCGATAACTGCGGACTAGTGTGATAGTGTCATCTGCTGCTATTACCGGAGGTTCCAATGGGTTTCCGGCCACACTCAGCACCGCCTGGCACCACCTCGCATCACAATGTGGTGCCACTAACCCCGCGCCCTAAACCAGCAAAGCCCCGCATCGTAAGGATTTCCCCAGAGAATGATGGGCTCGAGCTGCTATACGCCAATGACCGCCACCCGGACACGCTGTTCTCCGTCCGAATTCTGTGCTGGGCGCTGCTGGATAACGATCAGGTAGTTGCCATGGTACCGTGGCTAAATGCGGTATCGTCCTGCGCTGATCTGGCAGACCCTCTGAATGGCCGCTGGCAGGGCTACCGTTTGCCGCACAGTCACTACCTTTTCACCGAGGTTCCCCAACATAAAGCGGATGAGCTCAGATCCGCAGTGAAATTTTTTGGCTCCGCCAATGCGAAACAGGAAGTGGTTCAGGAAATCCCTGACAGTATTGGCACCCACGCTGTGTTTTCCACGGACGGGTTTCAGAGCATTAATTTACAGGAGGTTATCAGCTGGCGTCTGTACGGCGATGGCCAGCTGCAAGCCATGGTGATAGAACCTGGGGAAGTAACCAACACACCAGTGCTCCCCGGAGATCCCTGCCTGCATGCGGCCCAGCAGCATGCCAGTTTCCGCTACTTTTTCCAGCATCAAGTGGCCAACCGGATAAAGGAAAGGGACCCGGATACTTTAGCAGCCATCTCCGTTCTGGCACGCCAGCGTGATCAGTGATCTGATGTACTGGCTTTCTCGGCACTGACGTAGCGAACAAAAGATACCATGGTGAACAAAATCGCCATTGGAATCAGTCCGCTGAGCAGCGACACCGACATCCACGAGGGGGGCGTGCCGCTGTTGTCGACCACCAACCAGCCAATGTAGGCGGCATAGCAAAGCAGGAAAAATGCTCCATTTGCCCGGGTCACTATGAAGCCCGCCCTAAAGATCGGCATACACAGCAATGCCACGCCGAGCATCACCGGAATATCCAGCGTCAGCGCAGCCGGTGCCACCGGTAGCTGGCCAAGTGAAACCAGCCCGGTAAAGCCAAGCACGGAAAGCAGGTTAAAAATATTTGAACCCACCACATTGCCCACTGCGATATCTCGCTCACCGCGCACCGCCGCGACAACCGATGTGGCCAGCTCGGGCAAGGAAGTACCAATCGCCAGCACGGTAAGACCAATCATCAACTCACTGACACCAAAAGCGCGGGCCAGAGAAACAGCACCCTCCACCAACATCTGGGCGCCAGCCACCAGCCCAACCAGTCCCGCCACCATCCATACAATATCCATGGGGATACTGCCGCCGGACTCCATCGCTCCTTCATATTCGGCTAGTACCGCCTCGCTTTTCTCGCGGCGGCTCTGGCGGATCAGAAACGTCACATAAAGCACGATGCCGCCAGCCAAGATGGCGCCGTCGGCCATACTTATACGTCCATCCAGAGCGAGCGTATAAAACAATACGGAGGCACCGAGCATGATCGGTACATCTAGACGTACTAACTGTTGATGTACCACCAGAGGCGCAACAACGGCGGACAGGCCAAGAATCAACAGAATATTGGCCACATTCGACCCAATGACGTTGCCCACCGCCAAGTCAGCCTGGCCAGACCAGGCTGAGGCGACGCTCACCGCGAGCTCCGGCGCACTGGTGCCAAAAGCCACCACCGTCAAACCTACCACAAGAGGAGTCATACCCAGCGACAGCGCCAGCCGTGAGGCCCCCTTTACCAGCCAGTCTGCGCCGAACACCAGCACCACGAACCCGCCAATAATCAAGCCTATATTCAGCAGCATCAACTCAGGCTCCCTTCTTGCGAATCAAATACCGAAACAGGTCGCCATCACGCTCCTGACTAACCAGTTTGTGACCCAGAAACTGACAGAACTTGGGCACGTCGCGCTCAGTGGATGGGTCCGTCGCCAGCATCTCCAACTCATCACCGGGAGCCATGGCCCGCACCCGGCTATGCAGCAGCATTACCGGCTCTGGACAAACCAGACCACGAGCATCCAGCTGATTTGCCGCATTACTATCTGTCATCTTTCACCTGCCCTGAGCGGCTCCAGAAAAGCGCCGGTATTATAGCGGCCAGTGCCAGTGCTGCGGCCAGCATAAAATGCAGCGAATAGCCGAAATAAGCCGCACTATAGCCGCTAAACAGAGTGAACAACCCCGCCGCCATCAGCATCACTGACGCCTGCACTGTGTAGTCTGAACCTTCGTGACCAGTTCGGCAGTTATCCATCATGACTGTGAATAGTGCCACTGTCGCCAAACCATCGGCGCATTGTTCAGCAATCGCCATGGTCCAGACCAGCGAGCTATGCGGGTTTTGCGCCAACCATGCCCAGCCCAAAAAAGCCCCAGCCTGAAGTATGGAGAAACTGACCAGCGCCGCCAGTCGCGATAGCTTCAGCAGCAGCAGCCCCGCCGCCGCCACTGCCGCCAGACCGGCCAAAGATGCTGCCAGGTCCAGCGCTGCCAGCTGGGCCAACGTCCAGTTCTGATCGATCAGAAACGGCTTGATCATGCGAGTGCCGAAGCTGTCGCCGACCTTGTAGATCAACAACAACACCAACCACCAAACCATTCCTGAGCGACCCCAGAAACGCCAGAGCTCGGCAGTCCACCAACGCCAGCTATAGGATATCGGTGCTGCGACGGGCTCCTCGGGCTCCGGATAACGGCTTAATGGGATCAGCAACAGCAGCAACGCGGCAATGGCCAGCCAAACCGTGGGCATCCAGCCAATTTCACCCACCAGCCAGAGCAGCACCGCGCCGCCAGTAAGCAAGCCAACCTTGTAACCGCCGGTCTGAACGCTATTGCCAATACCACGCAGAGCCGCAGGCAGCAGGCGCACCGCCAAACCATCGGTAGCAATATCATGGGTGGCAAAAAACAGGTTTAAAAGGAACAGTAGCGCCAGCAAAAGAACAAAAAATGGAACACTCAGCTCACTCATGGGCAGCAGCGACATGGCCGCCAAAACCATCACCGCAGCCAGCTGGCAGGAGATAATCCAACGCTTGCGATGGTTGCTATAGCCCTGCCCAAGGCGATCTACCCACGGCGCCCAGACAAACTTCAGCGCCCACGGCAAGGCGGCCAACGACAGCAGACCAATGTACTGCAGAGACAGGCCAGCATCCCTGGCAATGGCCGGCAGGGCCCGGGTTATCAAGCCAAATGGCAGCCCCTGAGCGAAGTACAGCGCTGCCAGCATGACCAGAAGCTTTCTTTGCGGCATGGATTCTGTCACTTGCGCTGTACAGCGCTCGCTCTACACTGCGGGTCAAGCATGGGTATCATGTCATTTACCTCAACATCAGGAAGCAGGCACGTGATTCGGGTATTGATTGAGCGACAAATCATAGAAGGTCTGGAACAACCTTACAGCAGTGCGATTACCACCATGATGCAGGCCATCGTGCAGGCACCCGGCTTCGTCTCAGGGGAGTCTCTGCGTGAACTGGATCGTCCCAACCACCATCTGGTGCTATCGGCCTGGTCAAGCCGTCATGCCTGGCAGCGCTGGGCCGTGTCTCGAGAACGCCAGAACGCCTTGGATGCGATCAGCCCGTTTATGGCAGAACCGGAGCGCATCACCATGCTCGAGCCGCTTTCCCGTTGATACATACCAAATTAGCCCGGTAACGCTTCTCATACACGCCGACCGCCAGGTTTTCAGTACAATCGCCGGGTATTCCGGCATTCCTGTGGACATCATGAAGAAAACTATCGGTATCGCTCTTCTGGCCCTGACACCGCTTGCTCAAGCCATTGAGTATCGGGAAGAGCTTGCCCCGCCGAATGTGGCCTTCTTTGTGGAGTTGCTGGGCACCCGGACTGACTACAATAATCTGGGCGGTGATGACGCGGGTGGCTTTCGCCTGCGCCTCGGTCTCGACCTGAAAGATGTCAAGGTTGGCGGCTGGATGCTGCGGGCAGAAGGCGCACTGAATCAGTTTGGACAGACCCGAAAAACCATCACATCAAGCATTGACCCTATCCCCGGAATAGATCCACCCAATGTTGACCAGATCATCGTTGATGTTACCAATCAATTACGCCTTAGCGGTATTGAAGGTGGCCTGCGGCTATACGACAACCGATTCTTTTACGTGCGAGGCGGAGCCTTCGTTTACAGCTTGAAGAGTCGCCGCGAGGAGACCCGTACCGACGTTGATATTAACGGCGATCCAATCAGCACCAATGAGCAAACACCTCAGGAAGAAACCATTTCAGGCATCGGTCCCTATCTGGGTGCTGGTGTAGAGTTCCAGCTAGTGGAATCCGTCAAGGGAGTGGCCGAATTCAACGTCTATCAGGCTGATGGCGAGATGCTCAACAACCTTAGCCTTGGTTTCCGCTTCAGCTTCTAGACAAGCCGGCTTAAGCGCTCTGGCTTATTTTACAAACACGACGGTCTTATTACCGTCGACAATTACCCGATCTTCCAAATGCCACTGCACAGCGCGCAGCAGCACGCTGCGCTCCACATCCTGACCCAGCGCCTTGAGCTCCTCCGCCGAGTGCCGGTGTGAAACCCGTTGCACGTTCTGCTCGATAATCGGCCCCTGATCCAGCTCATCGGTAACATAGTGGCTGGTTGCGCCGATCAGCTTGACGCCGCGCTGCCAAGCCTGCAGATAGGGATTGGCACCTACAAAAGCCGGCAAAAACGAGTGATGGATATTGATGATCTGCTGGGGGAAACGACCGACAAATTCCGGCGACAGCACCTGCATGTAACGGGCCAGCACAATCAAATCAACCTTGCCGTCCAGCATGTCCGCCATGGCAGCATAGGAATCCACCTTGGTATCCTTGCTCACCGGCACATGGTGGTATGGAATGCCGAAGCGCTCCACCTCTCCGCGCAGGTCCTCATGGTTACTAATCACCATTGGAATGGTAGCTGGCAAATTGCCGCGCATGGTGCGCCACAGTAACTCCATCAATGCGTGATCGTGTTTGGACACCAAAATGGCCATACGCTTCTTGTCGCTGGCATAGGACAGCCGCCAATCCATACGATATTTGTCAGCGACCCGGTTACGGAAATTTGTCTCCAGAGCATCCAGTGAGCAGTCCAGACCAGGGGTCTGAAACTCCAACCGCAGGAAAAACCGACCGCCATTAAGATCGCTCGAGTGCTGATCCAGATCTGTGATATTGGCGCCATGATGGTAAAGAAAAGTACTGACTGCACTGATGATGCCGGGCTGATCCGGACAGGTCACCAGTAGACGGGCTGTGGTAGCACTGGCCGGAGCTGCATCCATGGATTCCGATATCATGCAAGATCTCCGAAGTATTCACGCCGGTAAACGGAAGGCGTCTTACCGGTCCACTTTTTGAACGCCCGGTGAAAAGAGCTAGCCTCACTGAAGCCCATCAACAAGGCAATTTCATCAATCGACAGCTCAGGCTTGGACAGATAGTAGATCGAGGCATCCTTGCGGATGGTATCTTTGATCTCCTGATAGCTGGTATTCCCCTCTTTCAGACGCCGGCGCAGGGTCTGCGGTGTCATGTTCAGCTTTTCGCAAATTTCAGAAAAGTCGGGGAAGTTATTGCCATATTCCTTGGAAATAATGGCGCGAATCTGGGCTGGCAGGCCAACATTGTGAATGTTTCCTTCCAACAACTGGGCCAGCGAGTCCTTGAGGAACTTGGACAGAGAGATTTCGTTCTGTACCAGCGGCAGATCAAGGTAATCACGGCGAAACACCAGACGGCTGATGTCCTGTTCATATTCCACTGGGCAGTTAAACAGGGAACGGTAATCGTCTTCCTTGCCACCGCGCTCAAAATCCAGATCAACCCGCTCTGGCTCTACGGCTTTACCAGCCAACCAGCTCATAAAGCGCAGCGATAGAAATACCAGTGACTCGATAATCACTTCGCGAAAATCAAGACGTGGATTGGCGGTTACCCGCAGCTCTGCCATTTCGCCATCACGAACCAGAGTACAGCGCACATCAAGATCGAATAACTCGTAGAACTTCAAGCCACGCAAAACGGCCTTTTCAAGGCTGGAACAGTTGATCACCGCATGGGCCATCATGCTGAAGGTGCCTGGCTTGGATTTGCGCCCCTGACCAAAACCGAGAAACTCATCCTCTGTCTGCTGCATGACAGCCAGCATCAGGCGAATAAAGACCTCACGTTCGATGCGCGCATCCGGATCATCCAACAATGACCTGGGAATGCCCGCCGTCGACAACAGCGACGGGATATCCGCGCCGGACCGGGCTGCTCCCTGCAGCACCCTCACTACCTGACGAACAGCAATGTTTTTACGATGAATCATGGTCAGCGTTACCCGTACCCCGGAATAAGAATGCAGCCGTACTCGGCGTGCCGCCAATGATAGTTAATGTCAGCCAGATTGGCACATTGCGTCATTGAGAGGCCGCAGAGCGGCTCGAATAATGGCCCGACCTGCCGGTCATGTCCATGGATTCGTGGCTCTGTGTGCCTCAAGCACCCTTACCGGCTCTCAGGACAGCAGTAAACAACAGGAAATACTATGTCTGAACTCAGATTTGACGATCGTGTGGTAGTGGTCACCGGCGCTGGCAACGGCTTGGGTAAAAGTCATGCGCTGGAGTTTGCCCGGCGCGGCGCACGAGTGATAGTCAACGACCTGGGCGGTTCAGCGTTTGGTGACGGCGCCAGCAAGACGGCCGCCGATCAAGTCGTCGAGGAGATCGCTGCGGCGGGTGGTGAGGCCGTCGCTAACCATGACTCGGTTACCTATGGCGACCGGATAATCGAGTGCGCTCTGGATAACTTCGGCCGTATTGATGTGGTCATCAATAATGCCGGCATCCTGCGTGACAAGTCCTTTCACAATATGACCGAGGAGGACTGGGATCTGGTCTACAACGTCCATGTCAAAGGCGCCTTCAAGATCAGTCACGCTGCCTGGCCACACCTGCGCGAGCAGGAATATGGTCGGCTTGTCTTTACCGCCTCGGCCGCCGGCATCTACGGTAACTTCGGTCAGGCCAACTACGCCATGGCCAAACTGGGGCTTCATGGTCTGGCGCAAACCCTTGCCATTGAAGGGGCAAAGAAAAACATTGTGGTCAACACAATCGCTCCAATTGCTGGTAGCCGCCTGACCGCCACCATCATGCCGCCGCAGATCCTTGAACAGCTGAAGCCGGAGTTCGTGACGCCTTTGCTGGTAAAACTGTGCCACGAGAACCACACCGACACGGGTGGCTTGTATGAGGTCGGTGCCGGCTGGGCCGGCAAACTGCGCTGGGAGCGCTCCCGTGGCCACGGCTTCCCCATCAACTCCCCGCTCAGCGCAGAACAGATTGATGGCAAGTGGGCAGAGATCACCGATTTCACCGATGCGGACCACCCAGCCAGCGGCCAGCAAGCATTAATGGCGATTATGGCTAATCTGCAGAATAGCTGAACCGAGGCAGCAAATTAGCGCTGCTGAATAGTTCCACCTGACTGCGGTTTGCCGCTAGACTCAGTCAGACTGCAGACCAGCACCGGCAATCAGCATTGCTGAAAGATGCCGGCTCAGGGAATTGCCATGAATGTTCTGATTGTTGAAGACAACAAGCCCGTTAGCCTGTTGCTGTCTCGCATTGTCGAAGAAGCCGGACTGGGGTACGTGATAGCGGCTGACGGAGAGGCCGCACTGCGCCTGTTCAGTCAGCGCGATATCCGCATGGCCATAATAGATGTGGAGCTACCAGGCCTCGACGGCTATCAGGTGGCCCGGGATATCCGCAATCAGTCCCCTTCCCTGCCACTACTGATTATCTCTGGCAATAGCGGCGAATCCTGGCGGCAGCAGGCCTTTGATGCCGGCGCTGACCAGTTCCTTGCCAAGCCGGTGCGTCCCAGTGAACTCACCGCATTGCTGCATCGTTACTGCAGCATGCCAGCCTCAAGCTAGTCGCGGCAACGATTGACGCGTTGTTGATCAACTTCTGTTGATGATGGTCCGTCACCTGAAGGAGAGCCATCATGGCGCCACTGGATCACACCACATCCCTGCAGTCGCTATATCAAGACATTCTAATTCAACTGGGTGAAGATCCAGGCCGCGAGGGCCTGCTGGATACTCCCAAGCGAGCAGCCAAAGCGATGGCATTCCTAACCAATGGCTATCGCCAGAACCTTGAAGATATCGTCAATGGTGCTGTGTTCGCGTCAGACAACGACGAGATGGTGGTGGTCCGCAATATAGAGCTGTATTCACTCTGCGAGCACCATATGCTGCCATTCACAGGGGTTTGCCATATTGCCTACATCCCCAGTGGCAAGGTGCTGGGCCTGTCGAAATTCGCCCGCATCGTTGACATGTATGCACGACGCCTGCAGATTCAGGAAAATATGACCCACCAGATTGCCCATGCGGTCCAGCAGGTCACCGGGGCACTTGGCGTCGGTGTCATCGTAGAAGCAAGGCATATGTGCATGATGATGCGGGGAGTAGAAAAGCAAAACTCCTCCATGACCACGTCAGTAATGCTGGGTACGCTGCGCGAATCCGACGCAGCACGTAGAGAGTTTCTCGCCCTCGTCACCAATCGATGAGCCGTCTTGTTCTGGTGCTGGGCGACCAGCTCAGCGCCAGTCTTTCTTCTCTAAACGCCGCTGATCGACTCTGCGACACAGTTGTTATGGCCGAGGTACGGGAGGAAGCCAGTTACGTTCCTCACCACCCCAAGAAGATCATTTTCATGTTCTCCGCCATGCGCCACTTTGCGGCACAGCTGCGCCAACAAGGCTGGCAGGTGGACTACTACCCTTACCAGATGGGTCTTGCCTCCCTCTGTGATGCTCTACAGCAAAGTGCAGCAAACCGTCAGCCTCAGGAAGTGCTGATTACCCGCTGCGGCGAATGGCGCCTAGACCAGCAAATGCGTCAGCAATGGCCGTCGAAACTGGGCGTGCCCGTTACCCTGCTTGAAGACCAGCGCTTTCTCTGCAGTCACGCTGATTTCCAGCGCTGGGCCGCAGGGAGGAAACAACTACGCATGGAATATTTCTATCGGGAAATGCGCCAACGCAGTGGCCTGCTGATGACGGCTATGGGTGAGCCCGAGGGCGGGAGGTGGAACTTTGATAGCGAAAACCGGGCTCGATATGAGGGCAAACCAGCCTGCCCCGCTCCCCTTCACTTTGCTCCAGACCCAATCACCGCGGAGGTGGCTGAGCTGGTCAAACAGGAATTCTCACACCACTTTGGCGATGCAGAACCATTTGTGTTTGCGGTAACCCGTGAGCAGGCCCTGACCGCTCTGAGCTATTTTATCGACAATGCACTGCCATGGTTTGGTGATTATCAGGATGCCATGAGTCTGCATCATGACCACCTGTTTCATTCGTTGTTGTCGGTATACCTGAATGCGGGATTGCTCTTGCCTCTGGAGACCTGCCAGGCCGCAGAGCAAGCCTGGCGTGATGGCAAGGCACCACTGAACGCTGCGGAAGGGTTTATCCGCCAGATTCTCGGCTGGCGCGAGTATGTAAGAGGCATTTACTGGCTAAAAATGCCGGACTACTCAAAACAAAATGCACTGGCCAGCCAGCGGCCTCTGCCACCTCTTTATTGGGGCGCACCAACGCAAATGCGCTGTGTTAGCGAAGCAGTGCGAGCCACCCGGGAACACGCGCATGCGCATCATATCCAGCGCCTGATGGTGACAGGAAATCTTGCCCTGTTATTGGGTGTTGATGTGAAGGAAATCCATAGCTGGTACTTGGCGGTGTATGCGGATGCCTATGAATGGGTAGAACTGCCAAACACTCTGGGTATGGTGATGCACGCCGACGGCGGCATGCTCGGCTCAAAACCCTATGCAGCCAGCGGCAAGTACATTCAACGGATGTCCGACTACTGTAGTCAATGTCATTACAATGTGACCACATCAGAGAACAGCGATAGCTGCCCCCTGAACGCTCTTTACTGGCACTTTATCAGCCGCCATCAGGAACGTTTCTCACGCCACCCGCGTATGGCCATGATTTACCGCAACTGGCAAAGGATGGATGAAGATAAACGGAGAAGAATTTTTGCTCGCGGCGAGTGGCTAGTGGAGCACCCGGAAACACTATAACGGCGTTTCAGTGACCATCTGCTGGCCAACTTATTGGAACTTCCAATGGCCCCGGCCTGCTTTCCTCTGCACCTATCATCTCGTGATAAGCGGAGGCATGGTGCAGTACCGCACGCCGCACCTTCAAATGACTCAGGCGGCGACGGGCCCACTCCATTCCTGTGAAGCGCAACACCTCCCCCTGATCGTCACAGACCACAGCCCAGCCGTCACTGAGGGTGACTTCCACGGTATATAAACCGAGACCGAGGGAGCGAATTCTCAGCAAGGGGATGTCCACATTATCGAGACTGGAAATGAACACTTTCATGCCACGAGCTTGCACTCAGACATGTAGTGGTGACGTGAAAAGGCTCAAGGGTTCAGACCGAACTTAGCCCGCTCCTCAAGGGCACGCAGATAAAGCATCAGCTCCTGCTCTGCATCTTTGCGGCTATCAAACGGCCCCTTCAGCTGGCCCTCGCGAGTGGTGAAAAACCACTTGCCGCCCTCATTGAAGAACCGGTCGCTGTTGAAAAAGGTCTTGTTATCATCACCCTGACGCTTGCCCATCTTCAGCCCCCAACAGTTGTTATTCTTTCTTCTAGTCCGGCGCCCCAGACACCAGATATGTTTCGCAACGGCCCCATACACCGCATGGCTCAAGCCCAGCAATGGGCCTCGCTGTCAGCCGAGCTCGTCCCGCCATAGTGCTTGCTGTCTTCACGGCCAGTATGCAGCGATTCCCGTGGGCTCGGCAACCGGTCGCATGCCGTAGCAGGCCGGCCCCACTGTGACCAAAAAAAAGGCCGGGCATGCGTGCCCGGCCTTTTTTGTTTGCCAGAAAGCCACCAGATCAGACGAAAATCTCGCCCTTGGCAGCCTTGTCAGCTAGCAGCTTCGGCACGGCAAAACGATCACCATACTTAGCCTGCAGTTCATTGGCACGCTTGACGAAGCCGGCCAAGCCGCCCTCGTACTGGTTAATGAACTGGATTACGCCACCGGTCCAGGCCGGGAAGCCGATTCCGAAGATAGAGCCGATATTGGCATCAGCCACTGCTTCGATGACGCCCTCCTCGAAACACTTCACCGCCTCGATGGCCTCGACGAACATCAGACGCTCCTTCATGTCCTCGAAGGGAATGTCCTTGTCACCGCCAAAGGCATCTTTCAGACCCGGCCAGAGGCTCTTCTTGCCTCCTTCCGGATAATCGTAAAAGCCCTTGCCCTGAACTTTGCCCGGACGGCCCAGCTCTTCGACCATCTTCTTCATTACCTTCTCGGCGGGATGCTCAGGCATGGGCTCTTTGCCTTCGGCCTTGGCATCATCACGGGCCGCCTTGCCGATACGCAGTGCGGTTTCCATGTTGATCTCGTCAATCAGATTCAGGGTGCCCACCGGATAGCCAGCCTGCATGGCAGCCTGCTCGATGGACTGGGCACTCAGGCCTTCACCCAGCATGGCGATACCTTCATTGGCGAAGGTGCCGATCACACGGGTGGTAAAGAAGCCGCGGGCATCGTTAACCACGATTGGCGTCTTCTTGATCTGTTGCACGTAATCGTAGGTCTTGGCCAGCGCTTCCGGGCTAGTCTCCTCGCCACAGATGATTTCAACCAGCGGCATTTTGTCGACCGGGCTAAAGAAGTGAATGCCGATAAAATCCGCTTGACGCTTGACGCCCTTGGCCAGATTGGTGATTGGCAGCGACGAGGTGTTAGAGCCAAGCACCGCGTCCGGCTTGACCACGCCTTCAATTTCCTGAAAGACCTTGTGCTTCAGCTCAGTGCTTTCAAACACTGCTTCAATAACAAAGTCGACACCTTCGAAGTCCTTGGGGTCTGCGGTGGCAATAATGCGCGACAGGATTTCTTCTTTCTTCTCGGCAGTCATCTTGCCGCGGGATACTTCTTTGTCGAGCAGTTTGCGCGAGTAGTCCTTACCCTTCTCGGCGTTCTCGGCAGAAATATCCTTAAGCACGGCCACGGAGCCAGAGCGCGCAGTGACATAGGCGATACCCGCACCCATCATACCAGCGCCAAGAATACCGACCTTCTCAGCCTTGAACTTGGGCACATCTTTGGGACGGCTAGCACCTGCGTTGATAGCCTGCAGGTTGAAGAAGAACGCAGTAGTCATGTTCTTCGCAACCTGACCGGTAACCAGACTGATGAAATAGCGCTCTTCGATTTTGAAGGCGTTATCCACGTCCACTTGGGTACTTTCAACTGCGGCGGACATAATCGCCTTCGGAGCCGGGTAGTTAGCGCCCTTGATCTGCTTGCGCAGGTTGGCCGGGAATGCCGGCAGGTTCATGGCAAATGCTGGTACGCTCGGCGTGCCACCGGGGATTTTGTAGCCTTTAACATCGAACGGCTGCTGGCTCTTCGGGTTAGCCTTGATCCACTCTTTCGCCTTGGCAATCATCTCTTCCGGGGTATCGACGATCTCATCGATCAAGCCGACCTGCTTGGCCTTATCCGCCTTCATGCGCTGACCTTGCAGCAGCACATTCATAAGTGCGTTCTGCACACCCATCATGCGCACGGTGCGGACGATACCGCCGGCGCCAGGCAGCAGGCCCAGAGACACTTCCGGCAAGCCGAACTGAGCCTTCGGATTGTTCAACGCAATACGACGATGACATGCCAGAGCAATTTCCAGGCCACCACCGAGAGCGGTACCGTTCAGCGCAGCAACCACCGGAATACCAAGGGTCTCCAGCTTGCGCAGGTCGCCCTTGAGGATGCGACCACCTTCAGCCATCTTGCCTGCATCGGCCTTGGTGACCTTAATCAGGTCCTTCAGGTCACCACCAGCAAAGAATGTGCTCTTTGCCGAGGTGATGATGACGCCGGCGATGTCGGCTTTCTCTTTCTCAAGACGCGCCACCGTCTCGTTCATCGAGCGGGTGTAGCGCTCGTTCATGGTGTTGGCGGACTGCTGCGGGTCATCCAGGATCAGGGTGACAATGTTATCCGCGTCTTTTTCCCAGCGAATGGTTGATTCTGTCATTTCAAAATTCTCCGTGTCCGGTGGCCGCTCAGAGGCGCTCAACGATGGTGGCGATACCCATGCCTGCGCCCACGCACAGGGTGCACAGGCCGAAACGTTTGTTACGACGCTCCAGCTCGTCCAGCACGGTTCCGACAATCATGGCGCCGGTGGCGCCGAGCGGATGCCCCATGGCGATGGAGCCGCCATTGACGTTGGTAATGTCATGGCTGATGCCCATGTCTTTCATGTAGCGCATGGCCACGGAGGCAAAGGCTTCGTTGATTTCAAACAGGTCAATATCGCTGACTTTCATGCCAGCCTTGGCCAGTGCCTTGAAGGACGCTGGCGCCGGGCCGGTCAACATAATAGTCGGGTCGGCCCCGCTTACTGCGGTGGCGACAATGCGGCCACGCGGCTTGGCACCAATCTTGTCACCAATTTCCTTCGATCCGATCAGCACCAGAGTGGCGCCATCAACAATACCGGAGGAGTTGCCCGGGGTGTGGACGTGATCAATCTTCTCAACCCAGTGGTATTTCTGCAGAGCGACCGCATCAAAGCCACCCATCTCACCCATCATGGCGAACGACGGATTCAGACCAGCCAGCGTGTCAGCTGTGGTGCCAGCGCGTACGTGCTCGTCACGGTCAAGAACCACCAAACCGTTCATATCTTTAACTGGTACTACGGATTTGGCGAAGTAGCCTTTGTCCCAGGCCGCAGCGGCACGGTTCTGCGAAGAAGCTGCGAACTCGTCCACGTCACGGCGGGAAAAACCTTCGATAGTGGCGATCAGGTCGGCACCAATACCCTGCGGAATAAATCCGGTTTCATAGTTGGTCTCCGGATCCATGGCCCAGGGTGTACCGTCGGAGCCCATCGGCACCCGACTCATCACTTCGACACCACCTGCCAACACCAGATCTTCCATGCCTGAACGTACTTTCTGGGTAGCCAGATTCACAGCTTCCAGACCAGAGGCGCAGAAACGGTTGACCTGCAAACCAGATACCGTTTCCGGCAGGCCGGCCTTGAGCGCGGCAATCTTCGGCAGCACGCCGCCCTGATCACCCAGCGGCGACACAATACCCATCACCACATCATCAATCAGCGCCGGGTCCATGTTCGGGAAACGGGCCTTGATCTCATGAATCAGGCCTACCACCAGATCAATCGGCTTAACGGTATGCAGGGAACCATCTTTCTTGCCCCGGCCACGCGGGGTGCGAATCGCATCGTAAATATAGGCTTCGGTCATGGAGACGACTCCTCTCGCCTTATCAAAAGCTTGCAGAAACCGGCTGATGCCGGGGGAGGCGCTAGACTGCCTGAACCTCAGTCCGGCGGACAATGACAGGAATGCTCAAAGGGCTTGACCTTATAATCAACTCTGGTCACTAGCCCGGTTGCTGCTTTCCGGCCTGTTACGCCGTTGACCTTGCCGCCCCGCCCCTCTACCTTGCCGACATCCAACGGGAGACCTATATGAACCACGCCTTTGAAGTCGCCACCTCACTACTCGCCTCCGTTGCCGGCCAGGGCCGCGGCATCCGTATTGGCAGCGCCGGACGCCAGCCTGAGGAAATGCTGGAAATCTACGATATGGAAGGCTGCCCATTTTGCCGGGTAGTGCGTGAAGCCTTGACTGACCTCGATATAGACGCGCTGATCTACCCCTGCCCGAAGAATGGCAGCGTATTCCGGCCGCTGGTTGAGCGTCTGGGCGGCAAGCAGCAGTTCCCGTTCCTGTTCGACCCAAACACAGACGAGGCTATGTATGAGTCCGCCGACATCGTCGAATACCTATACTCAACATATGGCAATCAGCCGGCCCCCCAGCGCTGGAAACTGAAGGCCATGCGCACCCCGGCTTCTTTTGCCGCATCGGCATTACGCCGTGGCAGAGGCGTTCGAGCCGACGGCAACGTCCGTCAGGCAGAGCAGCCACTGGAGCTGTTCAGCTTTGAAGCGAGCCCATTTGCCCGTCTGGTGCGCGAGCGAATGACTGAACTTGAGCTGCCGCACATTCTCCGTCAGGTTGGCCGCGACCAGCCTGCCGACTGGCTTATGCCGCCAATGCGGCGAAAGCTTATGCCGGATTACCAGCCGACCCAGCGCAATCGGCAAGCCCTGATTGAGCGTGCCGGCCGTGTCGCGGTACCCTATCTGATTGACCCAAATACCGGGACAGAACTGTTCGAGTCAAAAGCGATTATTGAATATCTGGATCGCACCTACGGTTAATCCGCAGTTGCCTCCCATAAAAAACGCCGCATCATGCGGCGTTTTTTATCGTCTGTTGCCAATCTCAGCGCGCCAATAACTCCCCAGAGTCATCAAACAGAGCCAGTCCCGAACGCGGTGCGTCAACCACGCCACTGAGGCGGGTAAAGCCACCGGTTACCGAAATCAAACCATCGGCCGCCTGGACAGAGTATGGCTGAACAATATCGGCAGGATTCCAGTCAAGCAGGGCAGCCAGTGAGTCCAGCGCTGCCAGACCGACTCTTGGCTGTCCCGCCACCTGAGTAAAGTCACCCACCGCGTAGATCACATCATCCGCAGCGGATAGCCCGACAACGCTGCCATTTGCCCCGGGACTCCATGCCAGCAGACCACCAAGCGAATCAAACGCCGCCAGATTTTCCCGCGCAGTATCAGCAACCGCTGCTCCCGCATTGGCAAAGTCGCCGCCGACATAAATGTCGCCGTTGAGCAATGCCATGCTGCGCACACGGCCATCCACCGCTGGATTCCATCCAAGCAGATCTCCATCTGTATCAAACGCCGCCAGATAGGAGCGTGCAGTATCTGCAACACCGCCACCGGCTAAAGTGAATTGGCCACCCGCATATATAGCACCGCCATCCGCCAGCAAGACATCAACACTACCGTTGGCCCCCGGGTTCCAGACAAGCGGAACACCAGTCAGGTCAATGGCTACAAGGTTCTGGCGAGATAGCCCTCCAACGTCACTGAAGTTACCGCCGGCATAAATCACAGCACCCGCACTAAGCAGCGCATTGACCTCACCATCGGCGCCCGGATTCCATGGCAGCAAGGTGCCATCCTGACGATCCAGTGCGCCCAGATAAGCGCGCCCTGTGTCCGCCACTGACTCACCCATCTGATCGAAACGTCCGCCGGCATATACTGCATCACCGTGAACGACCAATGACAACACATCATTATTCGCTGCCGGCGCCCACGGCAGCAGATTGCCATCCGCATCAAAGGCAGCCAGACGTTCTCTTGGCTGCGCCGATGCACCGCGAATTTGGCCCGCCACGGTGACCACACTATTCTCTGTGATGAGAGCATCGACCTCACCACTTAAGCCGGGGTTCCAGTCCAACAAATTATCGGCTTCATCGAAGGCCGCCAATGAAGTACGCGACTGGGTACCATTGATACCGGTCGCCAAGCCATAATCACCGCCAAGGTAAATAATTCCATCGGACAGAACCACCGCATTCACCACCCCATCGACTGCAATCGCAGAGTCGAGCACGCCGTCATCCGCATCAATCACGGCAAAGCCGCCCCGTGGGCTGCCATCAATAGCAGTGAAAGACCCTCCGACCAGCAGCCGGCCATCAGCTTCCAGCAGAGCATTTACTGCCATCCCAGACGGACCGGTAAATGACCAAGAGCGCGACGGCAGAGAGAAAGTTTCAGAAAGTTCAAATTCCGCCAGCAGACTTTGGGGCTGAGTGTCACCATTAACGGTAACCGCTGTGAATTCGCCACCAACAACGAGCTGACTGTCAGTAATAAGCAAGGTATTCACGGGGCCATTGAAGGAGCCCTGCGCCTGGACTGCGGTCCCGTCCGACGAAATCAGGCCAATGCCACCGGCATCAACAGAGCCAATCATGGTAAAACTGCCGCCCACAAGAATGGCATCATTGAAAGTTGTGATGGCCCGAACCTCTCCGTTAACAACCGGTGCAAAGATGCTATCCAGCTCGCCGCTTTCATTAAACAAAGCCAGATTACTACGTGGGGCTCCTGCCTCGCCTGCTTCCGCCGCACTGCTAAAGAGCCCTCCAACCACCAACTGGAGACCGCTACTGTACAGCGATTTCACCACCGCCCCTGGACCGCCCACGGAGCTGGCCCAGTCCAGCAAATTTCCCGCACTGTCAATGCGGGCTAGGTTCTGGCGCGGCTCGCCATTTACAGAGGAAAACTGACCGCCGATGTACCAGCCACCTACCCCATCTGCGGCAACGGCGTAAACCACGCCATTAACATCCGGAAAGGCCAATCCATGATCTGGCAGCGAGGTAAACGTCGCAGACGGCAGGCTTAAAGCACCTCCAACATTCTGAATCACCCGGGCGAAGTTTCCGCCAACAAAACGCTGCCCCAGCGGGTCACGTGCCTGCGCGAAAACGGATCCATTCAGGCCCCAGCTACGCGGTACGAAGCTGGTCCATGCGCTAAGAACGTCATTAGCCTGCAAAGCGAGATATACGGGCTGCTCAGCGGTCAGGCCGTTGATAGTCAGCGGTGGCACCACATCAGCCATCAAGGTGGCACCAAACAACGCGTACTGATCCAGCACAGTTTCTGGGTCAGTAGCGATATATAAATCATAGGTTGTATCTGGCTGAGTCGGCCAATCAAGCTCAACACGGGTAGGCCCCTGAACCCGAACACTGATATCACCATCATGAAGGCCCTGCGACCAAGGTACTGATTCAGGTCTGGCCGAAAAAGATGCCGTTAATGTGGCACTTGATGTCACCACTCTATCGGTACGTTGCGGGGTCAAAAGGCCATCGCTCCAGCGAACGAAATCGTAGCCAGCCGTCGGCGCAGCCACGACTTCAGTGGCATCTTCACCGTAGAAAACCGTTTGCTCTGTATCGCCCGTGATGGTGCCACCGGTTTCTGCCTGGTACGTCAGCGTTAATTGTTGGCGCTGGAAGATCGCCGTAACAGTCAAATCCTCCGTAATATTAGTATCACTACGCTTAACCGGAGGCACATTTTCTGGGTCACTATCAACCCAACCATCACTCCAAGCGACAAACTCATAGCCAGTATCAGGGGTTGCAATGACCTCGCTGGAGTCAAATCCATAGCTAACCGACTGTTCCGCGTCTCCAGTGATAGAACCGTTTTCTCCAGCAACATATTTGACAGAAAACTTCTCCAAACCAAACCAGACTTCAACCTGACACACACCAGTCACAGCGCTGGCACTGATAATTGGCGCCGTGGTGTAAACAGTACCGTCCAAACTACCGCCACAACCGCGAGTGCTCTCCACCACATAGTTGGCATCCGGCACCATATTGAATTGCGCCACACCTCCCATGGGAACATCCACATAGTCCGGGCCAGCGGTTCCGCCAAGCGTTCTCTGACGCAGTAAAACTCGATACACCGGCGTCCCCTCAGGGGCGGCGCCAACGAACGGAGCATTCACCCATGCGGCCATTGAGTCCAGCCAACTGGATAAACCCGCGCCACCATTGATAGCTGCACGTGCTGCATCAAGATCAAAGAAGTAAAGAGGCACCGAGTCAGGCTCGGCGTTATCCGAAACGAAGGGGTCTTCATCCAGACCGAAAACATCAAACACCTTCTGCGCCGCTTGCTGCACAGAAAGCTCCGGGTCCGCATCAACAAGCTGTGCAATAAGGCTGCTGTAGGGCGTGACATGACAGCTTAGCGTTGCGCTATCTTCATCAACTGAGCAATAGGCACGCAATTGTGCCGAATAAGGGACACCATCAAGCGTGCCGCCATCAGACACCACTAGTAGAGGCGAGACCGGATTGGTCAGCTGTATACTAAAGTTGCCCTGCGCATCCGTGATGGCTGAACCAAGCACCGTGTCAGTCCCATCAGTAATGGAAACTGTGGCGCCAACCAGCGGACCATTAATCACCTGCCCCTGAACCACCACCAGAGTGTCTTCGTCAGCACCACCGCCGCCGCTGCCGCCGCCACAACTGATCAAACCAAGCATGCCCAACAGCAACAGCATGCTCCGCAAAATTCTGATAATCATTTGAACGATCCTCTGGGCTGCCGCCACAACGTCTGGGCGCAGTATTTCTATCGGGCATAGACTGCCACTGATCCACTATAGGAAATCCGCCTGAGGCATCCAAGACAAGGTACAAAGAGACAACAGAAACGCTGTACTCAGAAGCATTAGCTTTACCGGGATTAACCCCTGTTTCCCGGCTCATCGTTGGCCAATTCTATGGGGGAGACTCCTGTTTCCGGGAGCCCCCCCTCTGCAGCCCCATCCTCGGCCTGCACATACTCCTGATCAGGCAGCAACATCTCGATATGATCAGCAATATCCCAGTCCGCTGGCTCGCCGGGGTGATGAGGCTCGAACTCTTCGTTACGAGGGTCCAGCTCAACAATTACTGGTGAAGATACCGGCACTACTGGAGCATAGTCGCCCTGCTCGCCCAGCGGGACCATATCGGCCGCGCGGAAGCGGTATTGCACCGCAAGCGCGCCAACAAGTAGGCAAACAGAGATAAAGACAAACAAGGCCGCTGCGCCAAATACCCCCATCAGCCAGGCCCCGATCAGTGGGCCAGCAATAGTGCCAACGCCATAAATTCTCAACAGCCCGGCACAGGCGGCCACTAGCTGATCGTTGGGCAGCTGGTCATTGGTCAGCGCCACACTGACCGGATACATACTGGTGGCCACAGCGAAAAACAGACCACTAGACAGAAACATCAAAGGAGTAGAAACACTGCCAAAGAATGCCACTAACATAGCTGCCACGCTGCCCGCACCCAGCAGCCCTGCCAATACCGTCAGCCTGCCGAGGCGGTCCGATAACCAACCAGCAGGCCACTGCAGCAATATCGCACAAACCACCGAAAAGCCCATGTACCGTGATAGCTCAGCGGTATCCAGCCCTCCACGCATGGCGTACAAAGGAGCAAGAGAGATAAATGCACCTATCGCGATTCCGGCAACCAGGACGCCGGTAACCCCCGCCGGCGCATCGCGAGACAAAGCTCGCATACTGAGCACGGCAGTATGTGAAGGCGACATTGGCACCAAACCACGAGTCAACGACAGGGGCACCAGCGATAACACAACCAGAATAGCCACCACACTGAACGCCACCGCCTTGGTGGGATCACTGGCACCAACAAGCAGCTGGCCTAACGCCGAAGCCATATAGAAGTTAATCGTGTAGAGCCCTAACAGCTTGCCTCGGGACTCATTGGTTGCGCGGTCATTAATCCAGCTCTCTGTAACAGTCATCAAGCCGGCCAGACAGAAACCCATCACCAGCCGCATGGCCGCCCAGGCATACTCAGACACCCATAGTGGATGCAAAAGGGTCACCGCACAGGCAATCGCAGCATAGGTTGAAAAGGCCCGAATATGGCCGACACTGCGAATCACCGCACTGCCCCAGGTCGCCCCCATAACGAAACCAATGGAGTAAAACGCCAGAATCAAACCAATGGAGGTTTCGGCAAAGCCCTCAAACTCCAACCGCAGAGACACCAGCGTGCCCAGCATGGCGCTGCCACCAATTAGCAGAGCGATGCTGAGAAATAATGCCGCCAGAGAGAGAACCACGTTAACCATGGGCGGCAGTCTAACAAGGAGCCGCTGGAATGCCAGTGCAGCAAATCAGTCCGCAACAAATGCAAAACAAATTTTACCTTCCTCTAGACCGGCAAGCCGAGACGACGAGCCTCCATCCTGCGCAAGAACTCCAGCATGATCTGCCGGTATAGATCCTCGCCAAGCCATTTATCTTCGACTCCGGAGTCGATATTCGGGTTATCGTTGACCTCCACCACCACGACTCGGTCGCCGCTCTGCTTCATATCAACACCATACAAGCCATTACCCATCAATCGAGCCGCCTTGGTGGCAACACGCAAAACCTTGGCCGGAACCTCCTGTATGGCCATGGTTTTATAACCACCACTGACCGTTTTCCCTTGTGAATGATTGTATATCTGCCAGTGCCCCTTGCTCATAAAATACTGGCAGGCGTAAAGAGGCTTTTTGTTGAGCACACCAATACGCCAGTCGTAATCGGTATACATATACTCCTGAGCCAACACCACTGCACTTTGCTTGAAGTACTCCACCAGTGCGTTATCCAGCTTCTCAACGCTATCTACCTTGCTGATTCCTCGTGAAAAAGAGCCGTCAGGAATCTTTAACACTACGGGCAAGCCCAAATCTTCCACCAACGCCTCAGCGTCCACCCGGCTATCCTTGAACAGGAAACGGGTTTTCGGCACCGGCACCTTATGCGCCTGCATTAGCTCGGCAAAATAGATCTTGTTGGTGCAACGCAAGATGGACCCAGGGTCGTCCATGACCACCATGCCTTCCTTTTCTGCCTTGCGGGCAAACTGATACGTGTGATGGTCCAGCGCTGTGGTTTCGCGAATAAACAGGCCATCATATTCCGCCAGGCGGGGGTAGTCTTCTCGACCAATCAACTCAACATTGATGCCAAGTTCGGCTCCCGCTTTGATAAAGCGCTTTAAAGCAACCGGGTCAGACGGCGGCAGCTTTTCGTTCTCGTTGACCAACACTGCAAGATCGTAACGAAATTTTCGGCGGCTACTGGACTTACGCCATACCCGAGCGTTGAACGCCTCGATTGCTGCGGCGAAAGCATCCTCTTCCTTGCCCTTAAGCTGGTGCAAGCCGACGGATTTTACTGATTCGATATTCCACTCTTCGCGGCGCCGAAACTCGAGCTGCAAAATTGGTGCGGGCAACTGATCAAAAATCTGCCGGGCAAGCTCCTGAATGCCTTGATGCTCAGTCTGCCCGAAGTAAAGCTTTATAGAGAAACGATCCTTGGATTCACTATGCTTTTTCATTGCCTTGTCGAGGGCCGCATCAAAGGACTCAAAGTGAAGCCCGTAAAGAGACTTGCGCGACAGGTCGTTAACGGTCCGTACGGACGGAAGCACCCTGTGCCCACGAGCCTCTGCTAGCAGCGAGGTATAATAGCCGGGACTGAGGTAGCGGTAATTTCTGCACAAATTGATGACTTGCACCCTGCCCGGAGGAAACTGGGTGCCACCATCAAGATATTCATTGGCGGTCATCAAATGGCGCGCGGGGTAGTAAGCGGCCCAATCCTTGATATCCTCAACGACCAGAACGACGTGGGTCATATTGCTTCCTGTGGGCAACTTGGTAATAACGACACTTTAGCGGCTGAAGCAGTTTTATCGCCAGTGGTTAGAGAAAAAGACTGCAACGAAAAAGCGCCCCTGCCGGGGCGCCATAGCCTGCTTCGGCAAAGGCGGCTCAGTAGCCGTCTTTCTCGGCCTGCTCAGGCTTGGCTCCCGGATGCCCCGCCTTCTCCAGTGCCTGCTGTACTTCCGGCGGCATATAGAGCTCATCATGCTTGGCCAGCACTTCTTCCGCCTCAAAGTAGTCCTGCCGAACAAGTGTCCCGTTGGCAACAATGCCCTGCCCCTCACGGAACAGGTCAGGCAGTATCCCCTCGTAGCGGACCGTAAAAGTGCCGACGCCATCAGTCAGATCAAATAGCACACCAAGACCATCCTTATCACGTCGTACCGAGCCGTCCACCACCAGCCCACCGACCCGCATCTGGGCACCCTCTGGCGCCTCACCGCTGACAATTTGTTGGGGCGTATAGAAAAGATTGATGTTCTGGCTCAATGAATACAGCACCAGGCCTACGGCGATGCCCAGACCGGCTAACACACCGACGATAATCAGCAACCGTTGCTTGCGAAGCGGGTTCATTCAGTTCCTCCAGTCATGCAGCCGTTACAAACTGCCCTGATCCCGTCGCGCCAACCGACGGATTTCGTTCAACACCAAACGCTGACGCCGATACGCCAACCACATATTAGTGGCTATTAGCAGTGCAGAAATCCCGTAGGCAGACCAAACAAAAGGCCCATGAGTTCCCATCTGCAGAAAAGCAGCAAAAGATTCAAAGTACATCACACCAGCTCCTTCACCCATGCGCTCTTACGTTCGCGCCAAAGCAACTCAGCGCGAGCTCGCCACAGCACCGAAACCGCGAACAGCAAATAAATGCCAAGCATGCTGATCAGCAACGGGGTCAGCATCTCTGCCGGCATGGTGCTACCCCCGGTTAGCTTGATGGTGCTGCCCTGATGCAGGCTCTGCCACCACTCCACCGAGTATTTGACGATCACCACATTGATCACACCCACCACAGATAGCAGACCTGCAGCACGGCCAGCCTGGCGAGGGTCCGGAATGGCATTGATTAACGCCATCACACCGAGATACAGAAATAGCATGATCAGCATGGAGGTCAGGCGTGCATCCCAAACCCAGTAAGTGCCCCATGTGGGCTTACCCCAAATTGCCCCGGTAATCAGGGCAATGGCCGCAAGCACAGCGCCAAAGGGAGCAATCGCCTTGATCATCACTTCGGCCATTTTCATTCGCCAAACCAGATTCACCAACCCAGCCACACCCATTGCGACATAACCGAGTAATGCACCACCAGCTGCCGGCACGTGAATAAAAATAATTCGATAGCTATTGCCCTGCTGATAGTCCTCCGGCGCAAACGCCAGCCCCCATACCAACCCGACGGCCGTAGTAAGCAGGGCTATCGGCCATAACCAAGGCAGCAAAACCTCACTAAACCGATAGAAGTAACGGGGCGATCCGAGCTGGTGATACCAGCGTGTCAGGGTTTTCCAGACCATCATCAATTTCCCGAACTGATTCGTAAACCGGCCGCCACCGCCGCCGGCGCCAGAGTGAACGAGGCCAGCATCATGGCACCGAGCAAAGCCAGAACACCGGATACCGGTAAACCTTTTGCGGCGTAGCTGACCACCCCGGCACCGAACACCAGCACCGGCACGTATAGCGGCAGCACCAGTAATGACAACAGAATACCGCCACTGCGCAGAGATACCGTCAATGCCGCACCAATGGCGCCAATGGCAACTAATGTGGGCGTACCCAGCAGCACCGCGATGAACAGCACACCGATTGCCTGCTCCGGCAAATGCAACATATAACCGAGCAATGGTGCCATCACCACTAGTGGCAGCCCGGTCAGCATCCAGTGCGCCGCCAGCTTGGCCAGCACCGGCACATACAGGCTCTGCGGCGCAGTCAAGAGCTGCTCCAGCGCGCCGCTATCGTGGTCGGCACGAAACAGCCCATCCACTGACAGCAATACCGCCAGCAACGCCGCCACCCAGACCACTCCCGGAGCCAGCGTTGCCAGCAACTCAGGCCGTGGCGACACTCCCAAGGGAAACAGCGCCACCACCATGACGAAGAAAAAAAGCGGGTTGATAATTTCCGCAGGACGTCGCCATGCCAGCAACAGCTCCCGCTGCATGGTCGCAGTAAAACTCACCTTACCTCTCCGCGGCCGTCGCCGAGCCGAATCTGACGCGCGTCACCGTTAACCCTGTGGTGCGAGCTATACAGCACCAGCGCGCCAGCATCTGCCAGCTCTCGCAAGCGCGCTTCAATCAACGCCACGCCATCGACATCCAGAGCAGTAAAAGGTTCGTCCAGCAACCACACAGACTTGTTTACCAACCAAAGCATAGAAAGCGCCACGCGGCGGGTCTGACCAGCAGACATTTGCGCCACTGGCACAGTTTCATAGCCGGCCAGACCCACACGGGACAGCGCTTGCTCGGCCTGAGCCACGTCAAGAACACACTGATGCAGAGCCAACCACCAACGCAGGTTTTCCAGCGCTGTCAGTTCGACTCTCAGCCCAGGGCGATGGCCAATAGTGAGCAGCTGCTGACGGGGATCCTGCCCAGCGGAGCGGGCCGCCGGCCAATCCACGTGCCCGGAGAAGTCACCATGCAGGCCGGCAATAATACGCATCAAGGTAGTTTTGCCAGAGCCGTTCGGCCCGGCCAACTGCCATACCTCTCCAGCCCGGGCAGCGAATGACAGGCCATCAAACAGGACACGATCGTCGCGTTCGCAGGTCAACTTGTCAGCTTGCAACAACGGCAGGTCGGTCACGGCGTTCCGTATTGGCAGGATTCAGAGGGCGCGAAGTATAGCATGAGGTGTTACCGTATCCTGCTGTATAAAACAGGACCCGGCAGGGGCTGCGGGATGACTGAACATCATGTTTACTTTGCTGTATTCGGCTACCAGGACGAGCCTCTGGCTATTACCCTGCTGGCTGGCCGGGAACCGGATGAGATCTGGCGTAAGGGCGAGAGCTATTCCGCAGTTCTGCCGGAGGCAACGCGCACCGAGAACCGATGGATTATCAGTAGCGGTCTGGACCACTACGCCAGTCATAGCGATCACTTTGAGAAACTGATACTAAAACTTGAGCGGCTCGGCCCGACATTACAGCAGCTACAGCAGCGCTATCGCTGTGGCGTTGGCGTGTCACAGTACTATTTTATGGATGATCCGGCGTTCTATTTGCCGGACCAGCTGATCTCCCGGTTTCGCCAACTTGGAATCCACGTCGCATTCAACCAGCTGGCACTGGACAATAGTGGCGACGACACTCTGCCAGACAACCATCTGGAGTGAACCATGGCCACAGAAATCGAGCGCAAGTTTCTACTGCGTGAAACTGCATTTCTGGAGAATCTGGAAGGTCAACGGATCTGTCAGGGCTATCTAAGCCACTCTCCTGAAGCCACCGTGCGGATTCGCCTGGCGGGAGATCAGGCCTTTCTCACCATTAAAGGGCGCAGCACCGGTATCCGCCGGGCGGAGTTCGAGTACCCGATCCCGGCCGAGGATGCTCTGGCCATGCTGGCCCTTTGTGGTCAGGGCCGCATCGACAAAACCCGCTACCGGGTCAAGGTCGGCAACCACACCTGGGAAGTGGATGTGTTCGCCGGAGACAACCAGGGGCTGATAGTGGCAGAAATCGAACTGGCCAGTGAACAGGAAACCTTTGTCAGCCCAGACTGGCTGGGTGAGGAAGTCAGCGATGATCCCCGCTACTTCAACAGCCAGCTAAGCCAGAAACCTTACCGCAGTTGGTAATATTGCTACTGTCATAAAAGTTTCTTTTGATGCCAATGCATGCACCGGGCAAGGTTGCCCCCGTAGGGATAAAGGTCCGTGCGAAGGATTCGCCCGCAGCGAGAATACGTAATGTCCAAATCCGCGATTGAGCCCCTTGTCCAACACGCCTTGCAGGTTCACGACGATGTCTCCGAAATGCTCGCTGACGATGAGATACTCGGAGATGACGTCATTCATGGCATCCGGGTGGCAAGCAAGGAACTGCGCGCCCTGTGGCAAGTGATCAAACCTCTGCTTGATGACAATCGTGCGAAACAGTCTATTAACGAACTACGTGATGCAGCGGCCACTCTGAGCGAAGCACGTGATCGCTATGTCATCATCCAAACCCTTGAGCGCCTTTGCCAGAAAGCGCCAAGCAAGGATGCCCGTAAAGCCTTAACTGCCACTCTGGACAAGCTCTGCAGCCAGAAGCAAGAAGCAGACCGCGGCACCGCAACCGCGGCACAGCTGCATGAGTGCTGGCAACAAGACAGGCAGCGCTGGCAATCTCTCGACATTAGTGTGGATAGCAACATACTGCTCGCCGAGGGCTATGGCCGACTCTATCGCAAAGCCCATAGACTGACCCGCACAGCACTGCGTAGCGACGATATTCAGCACTGGCATGCACTGCGCAAGTGGACCAAATACCTGAGCCTGACCCTGCCCGTCTATGCCCAATCGGCAAAACTTGAACGGCTCACCGATGACATCACCCGGCTTGGCAAGAAGCTTGGTCGACTGCACGATCTCGACCGTCTGCTGCTAGCAGTGAATGAGCTTGACTGGACTGATGATGACCCCGAGCGAGGTGCCTATGTCTCGCATCTGGTTCGTCGGGAAATCGGCAATGTGGTTAGTCAGTGCAGTAAACTTGCGAAAGCTCTGTTCAACGATGAGCCACGCCAGTTCGTCGTAATGGTGAAACGTCTACGCCGTTAATCCGTCAGGAGTCGCTTGACGGATGAACCACCGGTCATCAGATTCGCCTTGCATCCAGCCATAAGGTTGGTCATATTTTCCCAAATATGGAAAATACAACCTCTACTATCCTGCTCGCACTGGCCCGACTGCTACGCCCGATCGTTCGGGTTTTGCTGCATAACAAGGTGTCCTACGCGACCTTCGACCAGATCGCCCGGCAGGTATTTGTCGAGGTGGCAGACCAGCATTTTCGTCTTGATGAGCGCAAGCAGACCAACAGTCGCATTGCCGTAGTTACTGGCCTGTCGCGTAAGGAAGTACTTCGTATCAAGCGTGAGCCGGAGCTCACAGACCGTGATCTGGGCAAGCAATTTCACCGCGCGGCACGGCTGGTCTCCACCTGGAACAACGAAGCACCGTTTGCCAGCCAACCAGGCCAACCCAAGGTGCTGCCGTTTGACGGCCAGCCTCTATCGTTTAGCGCTCTGGTAGACCACTGTGGCGGCGACCTGCCACCGCGGGCCGTACTCGACGAGCTGGCCCAAGCAGGCATTACCAGCATTGACGAACAACGTCAGGTTACCCTGCATGCCCGCAGCTATGTCCCTGGCCGTGATGAAGCACAGATCATGAGCATTCTCGGTACCGACGTAGGCGATCTGGCAGAAACCATTTCCTACAACCTGAATGCGCCGCCGGGCGGCAGCCGCTTCCAGATGAAAGTCTCCTATAACAATCTGCCGGTAGAATCTCTCGACCAGTTTCATCGCTTGGCCTCAGAGCGAGGTCACGAGCTATTGGTAGAGTTTGACCAATGGCTGCGTCAGCGCGACCGTGACACCAATCCTGCCGTTCAGGGCACTGGTCAGGCACGCGCTGGAGTCGGGATCTATTACTTCCAGTCCCTTCCGGAGGAGGGACAGCAATGAGCTTCAAGTGCCTTTCCTCAACTGTTCTCAGCAGCCTGCTATTGATGCTGGTGGGATGCAGTGACCCAGGCTCCACGCGGGTCACGGAGGGAGGCATCGGTGGCTCCGGTGACGGCGACGTGGCTGAGGGTGGTATTGGCGGCTCTGGCTCCGGCACCACTACGGGATACGGCTCCCTTTATGTCAACGAACACCGCTATTACCAGATCGCCGAAGACGCCTTGATTTGGCTCGACGGCGAGTTGGTAGCTCCGAATACCATTAACCCGACGGGTCAGGGCTTACCTCTGGGCCTTGTGGCCGAGTTTGTCCTTGGCGAAGACGCGAACGTAGAAATGACCAGCGGTACAATCCGCAAACTGGTGGCCAACCACAATGTGATTGGCCCGATCACATCACTGGAGCCGCTGGCGGTACTCGGCCAGCCGGTGCGCACTTCCGCCGATACCCTGCTGGATAACGTCGTACTGGCGAATTTACTCGCGGGACAGGATATCAAGGTGGCCGGCCAGCGAGATCAGACCGGCCAGATCCGCGCCAGCCGTATTGCCAGCGCCCCGGCAGCGCCGTTCTGGCAGCTCACAGGCCGGATAGAAGACAAGGATATGCATGGCTTCAGCATTGGCGATCAACGAATTGAAATCCTGTCGCCAGCTATTACTTGTGATGGACCTCTGACTAATGGTCAGCAGGTGCTGGTGCGAGCCCAGCCACAGGCTGGTTTTAGCAAGGGCGATGCGCTCTCCGGCGTCACTGAGGTCCTGTGCCTGGCCGATGGCCTGAGCCTGTTCGGTGAAGATGCCCCAGCCACCCTGCCGGCGACCGCCGATGGCTATATCACCGGGATTCACCTTAGTGCGGGTAGCGGTTTGCCAGTTCAAATCAGTCTTAATGGCCAGATAGTCGATCTGACCAATGTCCTGCCGGTATTGTTTGCAACTCTGGCGTCATTGGAACTAGGTACCCGCCTGGAGGTGGACGGCGTGCTGGATACCGCAACTGGTGTGCTGGAGGCGCGCCGGCTGCAGCTTCGCGACGAACTAGACCTATTCGAAATTATCGCTCCGCTGGTGCGCCTTGAGGACGGCACGGTAATGGTGCTCGGCCAACCACTTATAGGCCTACCAGTTGGCGATGGTTCGGTGCTGGACGGACTGACCGATGGGAGTACCGCCCTGCTGACTGGCTTTATAAACGGCGACGGCCTTGTTGTAGTTAAGGGAGAAACCGTAGCCGACCAACTGGTATCACTGCGCGGAGCCATTCAAACCATCGACGCTCCGGCTGGCCAGTTTATCGTCGCCGGGATCCCGTTCCTGCTCGACAGTGCAAACTCCATCAACCTTCTTGGCGAGGACGGTGTACTGGTCAGTCTGCTCGATACCATCCTCTGCAATGACCTGTTGCCGCTGTTATGTCCACCGGGCAGCGGCCCGCAAGTGGATGACTCCCTGATCGGCATGCTGGCTGATATCAGCGATTCAAGTGCTGTTACAGGTGGGCTGGAAGGTGGTGACTTGATTCTCGCTAACCCTGCCCCCTAAACGACTGGCAGTGCCGACCAAGCGATTGCTTGGTTGACATCTGCGCCCATTCGAATCGGTCATTCCGGTCAAGCCGAGTAGCAATAAAGTATTAGACAAGTGCTGGCATCCCTCTTTTGACGACTGTACCATCGGTCAATGTAATCATTTGAGAGGCACCGTCGCTATGGCTATTGCAGTTCAACCAATTCGTCGCGATATCCGTTTCAAGCTGCCCGCCGACCGCGTCACTGACTGGCACGGTAGCGGCATGCATGTGAGCCAGTTTCTGAACACCATGAGCCTATTCTTTCCCGTGGGAGAGCGCTTCTTCATTGATTCAGTGCGTCACTTCCGCGACCACGCCACGGATGATGCCGAGCTGAAATCAGCGATCACCGCGTTTATTGGTCAGGAGGCCATGCACGGTCGCGAACACGAAGAAATGAATGAAATGATGGAGCAGGCGGGTATGCCAGCTATGGCTCAGGAGAAGTTCGTTCTTGATCTACTCAATTTCATCCAGAAACGAACACCGAAAATCTTCCAGCTATCGGCCACCGTGTCGCTAGAGCATTTGACCGCTATTCTCGGTGGAGCCCTGCTGGATAACAGCGACGTATTTTTTGAAGGTGCCGAGCCACGCTACAAGGCTATCTGGCAATGGCACGCACTGGAAGAAACAGAGCACAAAGCAGTGGCCTTTGACCTGTACAGCAAGGTGATGGGGAAAACCCTGCAGGCCTATGCGCTACGAACCATTACCCTGCCAATTGCCACTGGCATTTTTCTTGCGATTCTATACCCGTACTACATGGAAAACCTGCGCCGTACTGGCGGACTCAAGGGCGGCAGAAAAGCCATTAAAGGTCTATGGACCAGCTTTCAGCACCAGTGGGGCAAACCAGGGATTCTGCGGCAAGTAGTCAAACCGTGGCTGGACTGGTTTAAACCAGGCTTCCACCCGTGGGATCACGACAACAGCCAATACCTGAAAGAGCTCGACAGTATGCTGTCCGATGTTCTCGAGAAAAAAGCGGCCTGACCAGTCAGTCCAGAAGAATAAAGGCCGCTCACGCGGCCTTTGTTTTTTGTCTGTTACAGTGGCTGCACAATTTGCACAGGAGTGTAGCCATGTTTTCTCTACTACTAGACTGGATGCGGGATAATCAAATCCTGCCTCAGATCTCGGATACCGAACGTCAGGCACTGGAAGCCGGTGACGTCTGGATTGACGGCGACTTTTTCTCTGGCCGTCCTGACTTCGAAAAAATACTCAAAGAAAATTACGACAAGCTGCCACAAAACGAGCAGGATTTTCTTGACGGCCCGGTGGAAGAGCTCCTGCGCCTTTGTGACACCTACAAACTGTCACGGCAGCGCAAAGTGCCAGATGAAGTTATGCAGTTTCTGGCCAAGAACGGTTTCTTTGCCATGCAGATCGATAAGGAATACGGGGGCATGCCTTTCTCCACGCTGGGCAAGTCCTCTGTCATGGCGAAGATCACTCCCTACTCTGGCATTCTGAGTGCTCTGGTAGTTATTCCTAACTCACTGGGTGCCGCTGAGCTACTGCATCACTACGGCACCGAAGAGCAAAAAAAGTATTACCTGCCGAAACTCGCTAGTGGTGAGTTTATTCCCTGCTTTGGTTTAACAGAACCTACCGCCGGGTCGGACGCTGCCTCTATTAAGGCGGATGGTGAAGTGTTTCGCGATGAGGATGGTGAAATTAAATTTCGCCTGAATTTCCGCAAACGCTATATCACTCTGGCACCGATCTCCAACCTGATTTCTCTCGCAGTACGATTACGGGATCCGGATAATCTGCTAGGCAAGGGTGAGGATGTGGGCATCACTGTGGTGCTGATCGAGAAAGGAGTGGCGGGGCTGCACATTGGCGACCATCACGAACCCATCGGTGATGCCTTTCCAAACGGCCCCATCGTTGGCCGTGACGTCGTTGTCCCTGCAACAGACATTCTTGGCGGTATCGACTATGCCGGCAAGGGCTGGAAGATGCTGATGGAATCTCTGGCCGGCGGTCGCATGGTATCGTTGCCCGCCTCCGCCATCGGCTCCATGAGCGTTGCGGCTTCCGCCATGGGCGCCTATTCCATGGTGCGCCAGCAGTTCGGTATTCCAATTGGCAAAATGGATGGCATCTCCGCCAAGGTCGGCAAGGTTGCCGCACTGAGCTACATGTTCGAAGGCGCTCGCGTGTTCGGTTGCTCTGCGCTTGATGCCGGGATTCAGCCACCAGTGGCCTCTGCAATTATGAAGGCGTGGTCCACCGAAGTTACTCGCGAGTGCGGCATCGATGCCATGGATGTGCTTGCCGGCGCTGCGGTGATGCAGGGGCCCAATAATGTGGTAGGGCGTAACTACTGTTCCGCACCGGTGGCCATTACTGTGGAAGGGGCCAACATCATGACCCGCACACTGATGGTGTTCGGACAGGGCGCCACCCGTTGCCATCCGTATGCCTATAAAGTGGTACAGGCGGTGGAAAGCAATGATGTATCCGGGTTTCGGAGCAACCTGCTGGGCTGGATCTGGCAATTTGTCTCCGGCTTCCTGATGACTTTGCTACGTGGCGTAACCCGAGGTCACTTCACCGTATCAATACCAGATGTGGCACCAGAAACGCGGCACTGGTATCGCCGCCTTGGCTGGGCGGCAAGCCGCTTTGGTCTGATGACGAACCTTGCCATGTTTCTGATATCCGGCAAGTTGAAATCCCGCGGCAATCTGACCGGGCGCTATGCTGATGCAGTGGCCTGGATGCTATTAACCGTATCCGCCCTGAGACGCTACGAGGCCGAAGGCCGACGCCGAGAGGATCTACCCCTGCTCGACTACGCCTGCCAACACGCCATGGCACAGGTGCAAACCGCCTTCGAAGGCATCTATGAAAACTTCGGCGGGCCGATGGGCTTTATTCTGCGCACAGTGGGGCGCTGGTGGTTAATGATCAATCCACTGGCCCATCACCCTTCGGATGCACAAAGCGCTGCCGCTGCAGCAACCGTACAAAAACTTGATGAGCAGTATCTACGCCTGAATAAAGGCAACTACCTGCCAGCGGAAAGCGAACCAGGTTTTGGCCGTCTGCTGAAAGCATTTCGTCTGACCGGCGAGGCTGATCCGTTGCGCGAACTAATCCGTAAAGCTCAGTACAGCAAGCAATTGCCACGTGGCAATACCGACGATCTGGCTGAGCTTGCGGCGGAGAAAGGTGTGATTAGCGAGACCCAAAAAGCCCGGCTGATTGAGGCTCGCGTGGCCGGCCTGGAAGCCATTGAAGTGGATGTGTTTACCGCCGAGGAGTTCTATGGCACTGCACCGGCCTCCAGCCTTACTGCCAGCGGTGATGGAGGGCAGTCCCGCTGATGTCTCAATCTGACTTACTGTACTGAAAAGGAAGCGGCTAACATGGCCGCTTTCCTGTTTTCAGAACAGCGTTGAAGGATTGAGATATGCCGAGTGTTACCGCCCGTATTATCAAAATGTTTGCCCGCCGCACCATCAAACGCGATGGCCTTGATCATGATCAGCTGGTTCGCCACCTGCGCAGCCACTTCAATCACACCCCGACAGTAACCATATTGCCGCGGGGTGTGCGCTGCAGAACTCTGCAAACGCAGGGCTTCGAGGGTGATCTGGTCACTGTGAAAACGCCGCTCATGACTGTTTTCTATATTCACGGCGGCGCCTACATCGCTGGTGTCACCCGCACCTATCACAATCTGGCCGGACGGCTGGCCAAAGAGTTGAATGCCGCCGTCTACCTACCACGCTATCCATTTGCCCCGGAAGCACCGTTCCCAGCAGCGGTGAACCGGATGATCGAGGGTTATCGCTTCCTCCTCGATGAAGGCCATGATCCAGCCAACATCGTGGTCAGTGGTGATTCCGCCGGCGGTGGTTTATCTCTTGCTCTGCTGATCGCCATACGAGATCAAGGCCTGCCGGCGCCTCGTTGTGCGGTGTTGTTCTCACCAGGGTCCAACGCTCTTGCTGATGGCGAAAGTGTGCAGCGCAATAGCGACAGTGACGCCATGCTATCCGCTGATATGATTCATGCCGTTACCGAAATCTATGTGCCAAACAGGAAAGATCGTATTCATCCCTACGCCTCCCCGGGGCGTGCTGATTACAGCGGCCTGCCGCCCATGTTTATCAGCGTCGCCACCGATGAAGTGTTGTATAGCGATGCGGTTTCGGTACGTAATCAGGCAGAGAAGGCTGGCCTTAAGGTAGAGTGGCTCGAGCGCGACGGACTATTCCATGTCTGGCCGATCATGCTGCCGTTCCTCAAGGAAGCGCGCGAAGATTTGCCCAAGTATGTCGATTTCATTCGTCGCTGTGGCTGAACAGCATCGCCAATCTGACGCTCCATGGGGATGTCCGTCACGATAGCTTACTCAGGGATCTGCGCATCAGTGTACGCATCAGCTGCAGATAGTCTCTTTGCTGCAGATGCATAACGTGATTGCCGGGAAACCAGTGCAAATCACTACCCGGCCAGTGTTCATGCAGCAGCTGCTGATAGCGTGGCGCGGTAAAACGATCGCCTGCACCAGCAATAATCAGCAGCCTGTCCGCCGGCACCTGCGGCTGCCAGGTTAACGGGCAGTGTATTGCCGTGGCATGCCTGATATCGGTGAGATCAAGACCAGCCTTCGGTAACATGCGTTGAAAGGCTTCACGAAGTGGCGCCCACTCCATCAGCATGTCAGTCGGCGAGACCACTGCTGCATTGGGCATGGCAAACGCAAGATCTTTTTCCACCGCAGCCATCAAGGCAGAAAGATAACCGCCCAGACTCAACCCACTGATACCGATGCTCGGTACTCCCAACTCACGAAGGTAACGCATAAAAGTACGCACCTCATGGATCGCCTGGAGCATGGTTTCGTTGGTCTCGGCAAAGCCGTGGCTGAAATAGCCAAATCCGCTAAACGGTTCGAAGCGCTCGCGCCGGCTGCCATGAAAAGGCAAGGTATACAGCAGAACATCCCAGCCTTGGTCATAGAACCAGCGCAGTGAGAACATGGCACTGTTAATCCAGTAGGCATCCATAGAGTAGCCATGTAGAAAAACCAGCGTCGGCCTTGGGCCCCCTGGATGGGTCCAGTGACGGGCTTCGGCAATTCGATTTTTACCATGGCTGGCAACTCGATCTCGCAATGCCGGGTTGAGCGCCTCAAAGGTGCTATCAAAGCGCAGTGTTCGGCTGTCGATACCAGGCACTGGCTTTTTCGGTCGACTGATACGCACTGCCACCTGATCGGTGGGCGGCATAAATACCTGCGATGGATCACCGCGATCTGCCAGGTCACGATAAAAACCCATTTCACCAATCTGCTCTGCCAAAGGGCGTTTGCGCAGGTTATTGGCCATCGCCGCAAGTACTCCAGCAGCCAGACCATTCTTGAGCACATGATCCACTGCTGCTGAAGCGCCCACCTTGAAGCGGTGCTGGCGATCGAGCGGCGTATCTACTGGGCGGCGGTGATAGTCCACCGGCAGGGCCAGCCACCACGGCTGATTCGAGGAAGTCATGACTCGTTTATTTACCACGCATAATTTTAAGGCCGGGGGCCACCGCCAGCTCCCAAACTCGCCGGGCATTATGGAATGTGGATACAGACAACTTACCGTGTAACGGAAAGATAATTTCAGGAAGATTCTTTACAACACCGGCAAGTATGGCCTGCGCCGCCTGATCCGGAGAGATAGGTCTGACTGGCGTTCTTTTGCGAATAAAATCGAACGGGCTGTCGTTGCCCAGTTTCAGCTTCTGCATCTGCTCAACACCAACAATATTGGTTTCGACGATACCGGGGCAAACCGCACTAACACGTACACCATATACCTTGGCTTCCTCACGCAGTGACAGGCTAAGGCCCACCACCGCATGTTTGGTCATGGCGTAAAGCGCCAACATCGGGGCCGGCATCAGACCGGCGATTGAGGCCGTATTCACGATATGACCAAAGCCCTGCGCTCGCATTACCTCATAGGCAGCCAACGTGCCATACAGCACACCCATCTGGTTAATATCGATGGTACGCTGCCAATCAGATTGCACGTTGTCTTTCAACTCGCCCGTGATGGCGATGCCGGCATTGTTGAACAGGTAGTCCAGCGAACCCTTTGCTGCAACATCGTGAATCAGCGCAGTAAAGGCTACCTGATTGGTGACATCCAGTTGCTGTGTGGTCAGCTTGCCATTACCAGAGTGGCCAGAAACCAAGGCCTTGAGGCCGTCATCATTCACATCAGTGGCGACCACATGGGCACCGAATGACAGTAACTTTTGGGTTAGCGCCCGGCCCATACCAGAGGCTGCACCGGTGACCACCGCCGTCTTGCCGTTGAACGCCTTCATATTCCCCCCGACCCCTGTTGTTATAAGTGTGACATCATCGTACCGAATCAGTCGCGACGATAAAGGGTGACCACGCAGGCACCACCCAGACCAAGGTTATGCTGCAGCGCAATCCGCGCATTCTCCACCTGACGCTTGTCCGCCTGACCGCGCAACTGCCAGACCAGCTCGGTGCACTGGGCTAGCCCAGTGGCGCCAAGCGGATGGCCTTTCGACAACAGGCCGCCAGACGGGTTGGTCACCACCTTGCCACCGTAGGTGTTGTCAGCATCCCAAATAAACTTCTCGGCGCCACCCTCAGGACACAGGCCAAGACCTTCATAGGTGAGCAGTTCATTGGCGGTAAAGCAGTCATGCAGCTCAACCACATCAACGTCCTCGGCGCCGATACCGGCCTCCTCGTAAACCTTTTTCGCTGCCGCCTTGGTCATATCATAGCCGACCATCTTGATCAGCGACTTCTCCTCGAAGCTGCTGGCGAAGTCGGTGGTCATGGCCTGCGCTGCGATATACACCGGATTGTTGATACCGTGCTTTTTCGCGAATTCATCCGAACAGAGAATCGCAGCACCAGCACCGCAGGTCGGTGGGCAACACTGGAACCGGGTCAACGGATCAAACACCTCCTCGGATGCCATGATCTCTTCCAAGGACAAAACCTGATTGAACAGTGCATAGGGATTATTGGCGGCATGTTTGCGCGCCTTCTCCGCAATTTTCCCAAAGGTTTCCCGCTTGGTGCCATGCTGCCAGCGATACTCACGACCGGCGCCACCAAACATCTGTGCTGCCGGTGGTGCCTGGGTGAAGCCCTGCTCAGTGATCATCAGCTGGGCATGCTGGCCCATAGGGTTTTCGCGATCATTGAACTTGGAGCCAAGGGCGCCCCGTTCCATTTTTTCAAAGCCGACTGCGATAACGCATTCGGCCAAGCCGCCCTCAATAGCCTGACGGGCAAGAAATAACGCTGACGATCCCGTAGAGCAATTATTATTAACATTAACCACCGGAATGCCGGTCAGCCCCAGCTCATATACTGCACGCTGACCACAGGTGGAATCGCCATAGACATAACCACAGAATGCCTGCTCGACCTCGTTATAATCTATCCCGGCATCCGCCAATGCCTTCTTTCCCGCCTCCGCTGCCATAACATGGTAATCATCACTGGCGCCAGGTTTGGCGAACTTGGTCATGCCGACACCGATTACATTCACTCGACGTTTCATCTTCGTTCTCCTGTTGTCTGTGTCAGCACTTCACAGTGCATCTTCAATCTGGCGAACCAGCGTGACGTTACCATCGACACGCACATCACCCTTCTGATACAGCTCGCGCAAACCATGCTTGCCATCGACCCAGTCAGCCAGCTGGCTGTCGCCAACAGTGACCGTGGCAGCGGCACTGTCCGCCTTGCCGGTTGACAGCTTCGGCGGCGTGACACTGAAATCCATCACCCAGTCCCCGTCCGGATCACGCACCCGGAAGTGAACCGCGCCAGAAAGCCCCGTGGCTTTGGCCAGCTTCTGCTCCAGTGCCGCCATGGACTCTGCCGCACGTGCCTGTTTCGGCGCCGCTTTGGCTGCCGGCGCCGCTGCTTTCGTTGCACCGGAGGCAAGACGTTTGTCACGGGCCTGGTCGACCAGTTTCGGATCCATGCCCTGCAATACCGACAGCTTGTTTGAGGCCATGATATTGCCGTGCACTTTCAGCTGGCCGCTGAAGTAGAGCTTCTGCACTTCCGCCACATCACCGCCAAACAACACTTTGACCAGAGCGCTATCCAGTTCCAGCGTCACATCGGGCTTGTCAGCCATGCCACTGCCGGCAGAACCATTGCCATTTTTCAGGTCGATAAAGAAACTTTGCTCCGGGTTATGGAAAACGAACTGGAACACGGTACTGGTTTTCCCGACCAGTTCCGGTTTGGCGGCGATATAGGCCGATATGCCGTTGAACACATCATCAAGCGTCGGCTCCTGCGAAGCAGCCGGCGCCGATGCCGAAGATGCTGAGCTGGAACCGCCTGCGGCAACACGTTTGGCCCGGGCTTCTTCCACCAGCTTCGGATCCATGCCCTGCAGCACGGACAGCTTGTTCGAGGCCATCACATTACCGCCGATCTTCAGCTCGCCACCAAAGTACAACTTCTGCACCGCTGCGAGATCACCGCCAAACAGGGTCTGCACATGCCTGGTGTCCAGCTCCAGGGTCACATCCGCCTTGTCAACGCTACCAGCGCCGGCGCTGCCAGGAGCAGATTTCAGATCAATAAAGAAACTCTTATCCGGATTGCTGAAGTTGAACTGGAACGAGGTCTTGGCCTTGTCCACCAGTGCCGGCGTTGCTGCCACATAGCTGGCAATCGCCGAGAACACATCTTCCAGGGTGACCGAGGTATCGGCGGTGGCAGAAGTTTCTGCCGGTGCTGCGGCCTTCGGCTTGACCTCAACCTTCGGCACTTCGCGATACAGCTCCACTGCTGCGTTCTTCAGCACCACTTCGTCGCGTTCCTTCACCCGGGTTTCCAGAATGATGCGGTCGTCAGACTCCTTCCACATCTTCGTCACCAGGGTTTCGCCGGGGAACACGCTTTTAGCAAAGCGCACCTTGATGCTCTTCATCAGCCGGCCATCGTTATTGCAGAATGCCTTGATTACGTGGCGGCCGGCATAGCCGTAGGTGCACAGGCCATGCAGGATCGGCCGGTCATAGCCGAATGCCTTGGCAAAAGCCGGATCTGCATGCAGCGGATTCCAGTCCCCACACAGGCGATACAACAGGGTCTGATTGGCGTCGGTCTTTTCTTCGATCACCGCATCCGGGGCACGCTCCGGCGGCACATTGATATCCGCACTCGGGCCGCGATCGCCACCCCAGCCACCAGCGCCTTTCACAAAGGAAGTCATCTCGTTATAGGCAATCTCATCGCCGTTTTCATCAACAGTGGAAATGGCAAAGGTGACCACCGCATTCGGATCTTTATCAAATGCTTCCTTGAAACGGAAGATATGCTTCAGCTTTGCATTGCGCGGCAGCGGCCGGCGAATCTCGGTGAGCTGCTCGCCGTGCAACAATCGGTCAAAGCCGAAGTTCATGCCCGGCAGGGCGAACTTTCCTTCTTTCGCAGCCTTCAGCATAGCGCCGATCTGGGGCATCACACCAAAGGTCGGCAGCGCCTGAAAATCGCCACCTAACTCATAGACAAACTTAAGCTCATCCTTGTCCATAGGATCGCGCGCGGCACCGACACTCAACGCATACAGCGCCAGATCATTCTCATCGTACTCAGATTCCAGTTCCAGCTTCGCCTTGCTGGCCACGTCCAGATCAATAAACTCATTACCACCCAGGCTCGGGTTATTGATGTTGTTGAGAATCGGCATAAAGGATTCGTTGATACTGGTCGGGTGCTCGGCATCAGTGAAGTCCGTTATCTTTGACCAGCGAGAAGCAACATCGTCAATGCTGAATTTTTTACCCAGCGCAAACACATTGCCCTGCGCCCGCTCCCAGCGCAGCTTGGCGATATAGCCCGCGCCAACTTCAAAAACGCCTTTGGTTTCCTGACAGCTTTCATGGCTCAACCATGCCACCAGTGGGCTGACCGCATCCGGGTTCAGGTGCTTGAGCAGCTCCGGCGGCATCACTGTTTCGGTCAGACGTGAGGCAGCAATGGGGGCAATGGTGTTAACAAAGATATTCTTGCCGCGACCTTCTTCGGCAAGACAATTGGCAAGTCCAGCAATACCCAGTTTGGCAGCACAGTAGTTGGCTTGGCCAAAATTTCCATAAATGCCTGCCGCGGAAGTGGTCATAATGATTCGACCATAGCCCTTCTCGCGCATGATCGGCCAGGCAGCATGACTGACGCTCATGGACCCGGTCAGATGCACTTTCAAAATCAGGTCCCAGTCAGCCTGGGTCATCTTGGCAAAGCTAACGTCTCGCAGAATACCGGCGTTGTTAATAACGATATCTACGGTACCGAAGGCATCAAGTGCGCTCTTGACAATGCTCTCACCATGCTCGACGGAGTCATAGTTAGCCACGGCTTCACCGCCGAGCGCCTTGATTTCTTCCACCACCTTATCTGCTGCTGCCGAGGATTTGCCACCACCGGTAGCGGTACCGCCAAGGTCATTGACTACCACTTTGGCGCCCAGACTGCCAAGCAGCAGAGCATGGGAACGACCCAGGCCACCACCGGCCCCGGTCACGATCGCGACACGACCATCAAAACGCAGCTTGCTCATTATTCTTCTCCCTGTTTCAGATAACAAAACGGCCCCGAAGGGCCGTTTATTTCCATGATCAGATACCGCGGGAAATCAACTCTTTCATGATTTCATTGGTGCCGCCGTAGATCCGGTTGGCGCGATTATCGATATAGGCGCGAGCAATCGGATACTCGAGCATATAGCCGTAACCACCGTGCAGCTGAACGCACTCATCGACAACCTTGCTAAGCAGATCAGAGACCCAGTACTTAGCGGCGCAGGCCGCTTCCGGAGTCAATTTGTTTTCCAGCACCAGCTCCATGCACTTATCCACATAAACGCGGGCGATCTGGATCTCGGAGCGCATTTCAGCAAGCTTGAATCGGGTATTTTGATAAGCCGAAACCGGCTTGCCGAAAACCTGGCGGTCTTTAACGTACTCAACCGTGGTGGCTAGTGCATGCTCAGCACCGGAAACACAGATAATGGCAATCATCATCCGCTCCCAAGCCAGCTCCTTCATCAACATGATAAAGCCCATACCTTCCATGCCGAGCAGATTGGATTGCGGCACCCGGACGTTGTCAAAAAACAGCTCGCAAGTATCCTGACCCTTCATGCCCACTTTCTTCAGTGGCTTACCCTTGGTGAATCCAGGGCGATCAGCCTCGATGATCAACAGGGAAACATCCTGAGCACCCTTGCCAGAATCACCGGTGCGCACTGCTACAACTGCCATATCGCAAAGGTAGCCATTGGTGATAAAAATCTTCGACCCGTTAACAATATAATCATCACCGTCTTTTTTTGCCGTGGTCTTGATGCTCTGCAGATCTGAACCGGTACCTGGCTCAGTCATGGCAATGGCGGTGACGGCTTCACCACTGGCCATTTTCGGCAGCCAATTCTGCTTCTGAGCTTCGTTGCCAAAGTTAAGAATGTAGTTGGCAACAATGTCTGAGTGCAGGGAAAAACCGCTAGCGGAATCGCCGACGCGCGCCTGCTCTTCCATCATGATCATGCTGAAAAGGCGGTCCACAGCGGAGCCACCGTATTCCTCTGGCATGGTTGGACACAGCAAGCCCAGCTCGCCCGCTTTGTTCCAGAGACTCCGATCAAGATGCTGCTGCTCTTCCCACTTTTCGTGGTGCGGCGCGATCTCGGTCTCAAAGAAGCGGCGCGCAGTAGCACGAAACGCCTCATGATCCTCATTGAACAGGGTGCGCGGCATCATCGGGTTAACCGGCTTGGGGACGTGGACATCTGCCATGGAAAAACTTCCTGTGTAACGGGTTAAGGGGAGTGGCCTGATCACAGGCCATTTACAATACGGACGTTCAGCATGTTTAATGAAGGCCGCGCCGAGGTCAATGCCGGAAACGCCCGCTTAGGTGACATTTCCGCTCACCTCTGGCAAACCCTGTCACCCGAGAAGGCCGCAAAAGACCGATGTCCGTGTCCAAGCCACATACTGACGCACCAAAGCCCCGGCGCACCCAGGCCGAGCGCAGCGAATCCATGCGCCAGCGTATCCTTGATGCGACGCTGGAATGCCTGCAAACAGATGGCTACAGCGGCACCACGGTCAGCCGCATCATCGAAGTCGCCGGGGTGTCGCGCGGCGCTCCACTACACCACTTTCCCAGCAAGAGCGCGTTGATTGCCGCCGCAGCGGAGCAACTGATTCGCCGGGTCTACATCCAGATGGGCAAGGCGGTGGCAAAGCTGCAGGGCTCGGAAGACCGTCTGCACGACCTGATCTACAGCGCCTGGAAGAATGTTTTCAACCGGCCCGAGCATATCGCACTGCATGAGCTGCTGGTGGCCAGTCAGCGCGATGCCGAGCTGGCAGCTATCCTGCAGAAAGTCTGGACCGCTGGCTATTTCACCCTCGGCAATGCCGCCGATCACTATCTGGAACCGATACGTGATCAGGCCAACGTCCGCGAGATGATGATGCTGACCCAGTGGCTGCTGCGCGGCATGGCGGAGGACCTGCACATTGTTGCGGATCGCAATTTATTTGATCGATATCTCAAGCTCTGGTGTGAAATGCTGGCGGTGCACTTGCGCGCCCGGGCCGGCATTAGTGAACCGCCACCACGGCCGCCACAATGGGACAGCTCACTGAGGAAGCTGTCATGAAAGCCGTTGTAATGCCTCTGCGCGGAGCCTTGGCTCCGGCCCGGCAACTCGGCGCCGGCCGACTGTTGCGGGCGCTGCTACCGGCGCTGCTACGCGGCAAGCCGATTCAGATCAGCCGCCACACCCTGCTGTCGCTGTGGCAACAGTATGGCCAGCGCGAAGCGGTTATTGCCGGTGACGAGCGCGTCAGCTTCGCCGAGTTCGCCGATCGCGCCGTGCGCCTTGCCAATGTGCTGCACGACCATGGCCTCGGCGCCGGCGACAGCATGGCATTGTTAACCGGCAACAATGCACTCTGGTTCGAAGCGATGGCCGCAACCACCCTGCTCGGCATGAAGATGCCACTGATCAACTGGCATCTTAACGACACTGAAACTGCCGCCTGCATCCGCCTTTCCGGTGCCCGGGCACTACTGGTTAGCGATCTGTTTCTGGGCAAGATCGAACCGGCATTACGCAACTCTCTGCCGCTGATTCTGGTGGCCGGTGACAACAGTGATGGGTTGCCGACGCTGGATGCGGCATTGGCCGGCGCTGGCACCAGTCTGCCAGATGGCGAGATCGGTTTCTCACCGAAACTGTTCAGCGGTGGTACCACCGGCACGCCCAAATTTATCGAGCTGGATCGCGGCAAATTGCGTCGGCGCCAGTCCAGCGGACTGGCCCCGGGGAAAACAACGCTGTTGCGACTGGTCTGGCAATTGCTGTCGGTGCCGGCGCTGCTGCAGCTCGACCGCATTCGTGATCCGCACAGCCATAATCTGCGCTCACTGGTATGCAGCCCGCTTTATCATGCCGGCGGCCAGGCCGCCGCTTTTCCAATATTCCTCGGTGGCACCATCGTGACCATGGAAAAGTTTTCGCCACAGGAATTCCTGCGTCTGATCGAAAAAGAGCGAATCAACTGGACCTTTGTTGCGCCAACCATGCTCGAACGGGTGCTGGCACTGCCAGAGGCCGAGCGGCGCCGCTATAACCTGTCCAGCATGCGCGTGCTGATCTGCAGTGCGGCGCCCTGCCCGGCCAACGTCAAGCGCGATATCAATGCCCTGTTTCGCCGCCAAGGCAACTCTGACGATGTATTTCATGAGTTCTACGGCAGTTCTGAGTCCGGCCCGGTGACCGTGCTGGTGCCGCAGGACTACGCTGATCATCCGCAGCGCTACCACAGTGTCGGCAAGCCCCGCGGCGGCGACTGCCGGGTCTTTGACACGGCTATGCAGCGCTGGGCCGAGCCAGGCCAGACCGGCAAGATTCTGCTGCGCAGCCCGGCGGTCTATGCACTAGCGTACGGTGGCAAATCAGAAGCGGAAATGCGCAAGCATTTTGTCGAGGTCGACGGCGAGCTTTGGTACGACGATGGTCTGGCCGGCTATCTGGATGGTGATGGTTATCTGTTTATTACTGGCCGCGACAAGGAAATGCTGATTGTCGGCGGGGTGAACATTTACCCGAATGAGATCGAGTTTGTACTCAAACAACACCCCGGCATTCTTGATGCCGCTGTAGTCGGCATACCGGCCGGCGATCTCGGCGAAGTACCGGCAGCCGTGGTCAGCTGGCGCAGCAATGTGGCGAAGGACGATGAAGCCAAGCTGATCGAATTCTGCAAAGCAAAGGGACTTTACGGATTCAAACTGCCACGCCGAATCATCATTACCGATGACCTGCCACGCGATGGCGCCGGCAAGTTGCGCAAGACTGAAATTCGTAGCAACTACGGGCTAATCGACTGAGCGATAAACCAATGCGGCCCGCGTTGCCGCATTGGCATGACCATTGCTAATGGACTGACCATGATACTCAGCGCAAACCGGCTTCAAAAGAACCACCGGTGCCCGCTTACATCACTACAGAGATGCGCATCTCATTCTTCTCTGGCCTTAACGCCAAATGCTTCAGTACTGGGCAAACAGCTTGCGGGCTACTTCATTGCCAAAAATTGAATTCTGCAGAAACCTGCAAAGCTCTTCATCGCTTATTGTGCTTTTTGCGGATGTAGAACCATAATCATCGGAAGATCGGGCTACAGCAAGCGCCCAGATATATCTCTCATATTTGTCGATCAAATCTCCAAATTGAGTCGCAGCCGTAGCGCCCAAGCTGGAGTGAACCGCATCTACCAGATGCGGCTTTTCGTTGATTGCTCCTTTAAGTGAAAGTGTTTCAAAGATCCTTTCAATTATTGATAGGACTTTTCCGTTTATTTTTATGCTATCGCCTTCAGTTTCTATTTCAAAAAGACCGAAAAATACCAGCATTGTATCAGGACTTAAACCTTCAAGAAGAGCTTGCTTCTTATCTCTCTGATTCATAATCAATGCTCACTTTTTCTCACAGCAATGGGAAGCCTGATCTGCAACGTTCCTGAAGCATAAATACCCTGGCCATGACAGTCCAAGGTGAAGATTCCAGGTAGCGATGAGTGACTAACTCCAAGCCCATTATTGCGATCATGCAATACAGCTCCATTGCATTATACCGCACTGATCGAGAGCTCTATTTTTTGGCCAGTCCTCATCCTTTTTGATAACTCAACTTAGACTGCAAGAGAGGGTAGCGGACAAAGTATGCGTCGGGGCATGCAGCGAAGGACAGAATGCTTTCTTAAACGGACACTCATCGTGCCAACAATCATAGCACTATGATTCAAAAACCTGTTTGACCAGAGGTAGACGGTGGCAGCAAGCAACTCACAACACGGAATTCAAATTTGGCAGCCACACTGAGCTTACTGCTTCTTGATGGAAATCCTGCTTTCCCATGTGCCGCCAGGGATAGCTGTGTGTAGCCAGGGAGCCCCACTGAACGTAAATGTCCCGGTAAGATCGGTGCCAGCCGTAGGACCAGCCTGCCCGGCAACGACACTACGACCGATATCAATCTTGTTCGCGATAACCAATGCCGGACGGTTATCTGCGGTTGCCGATGAAGAAAGGACTTGAATGCGACCATCGCGCCAACGGATGGTCCCGTCAACATTACCTAGTCTAAGGTCTGCAGCCGGTTGTGATGGTTCGGCCAGTGAGATGTAGGCATCGCCAGAAAAGTCCAGCCGACCGTCAAAAGCAATAAAGGTTTCACCGGGATTAGCACTGGCGTTTCCAGGGCTCAACGCAAAAATGAAGTTGTCCGTATCGAGGTTAACATCCAGCAATGAAATGTTAATTGTTCGACTTAAGTCGTCAAGGCTGCCCGCGCCCAGTGCGCCCCTGAAGCCGAACTTTGACCCGACTGAAGTCTGCACCCACAAACCGCCTGGAAAGTCGGCATAGGCGCCGTCAGGCTCTGTGACACGAAAGTACAGATCGTTGGCCTTCCAGATCAAATCAGCATTTAATAATCCGAAAGCGTATGCCGATGAAGTGCCGCCAGATGGGGTTGGGAAAGCCTCGCTGGTGAGGGTATCAGCGATGCCGAAATGCGTATGTGTAGCCCAGTTGTCTCGAACACTGCCATTGCTGGAAAACGCACTTTGCGCAGCGGCCCAATATCCCGGTGATTGCGCAGTCACAAGAACATCCGCTTTCAAGCCAGTTGTCGTAGTCTGATAGGCCGAGCCATTCCAACTAATACCTTCCGGATACAGCATGACGTTAGCGTCAAGCTTTCCATATGTATATAGCAAAGACCAGTTGAATATTTCGGATTCTATGGCCGCACCTGGATCAATGACTTCGACCTGGGAATTGTACGCATGCAAACCGGCGTCACGAATCAAGACGCCAAGCGCAGACGAGCTGTCCAACGCGAGACTCTCCGAGGCACCACCAGCGCCGGCACATGCCCCAGAAGTCAAATTCCCGGAAGCTGGCAGTACACCGCCAAAGCAAATCCCCGCTGCAGGATTTGCCTGCGTAAAGACATCAACAATCAGCGGGATTCTGAAATCGTGTGGGGCGCCCGACAGCCTCTTCCAGTCAAAGAACCGGATAGTGGTGCGGTTGCCCCCCGCCTGCCCTAGCAACCAAGCGAAATCGGAGTCGTAATCCCATTCAGCCAAAACGTTAAGGCCCTGGCTACGGGCTGTAAGACCGCTGCCGTCATAGTCGTTGAACTGGCTTCCCGCTATGGTCTCCTCACCATAGCCATAGCCGCCGGCAGATATTGTCACGCCCCCATTTCGCTCGAAAGTGCCGTCTTCGTCTTCATCAATGCCTGTAACTCCGCCGGCCCAACCGAACAAGATCATTTCCCCCCGCCCAGTGGTGTCATAGATTCGTGACGGAGAGCCTTTGTACAACAAATCGAAATTCAGTGTGAGGTCTATGTACGGCGCAGTCGCAACAAATCCATTGCTGCTCAAACCAACCGTCCCCAAGCCCAGGCTAGTATTCGCCCCCTTCACGAAGGCGTAGCTGAAGTCCAGGTTGCCGAAACTCAGCTCTGGCGCCAAGGCGGTGCCAGCGGCTTGGGAGTAGAACCAGTTACCGATAGTTTTAAGCTCGAGGGATGCGTCATCGTAAGCTATGTTCAGCAAGCCTTGATTGACAAGCCTGAAGTATCCCGCGCCCACCAAACCCATTCGGCCCCAGGAATTTGATGTAACGCCCAGCGCATTGCCCGGCAAAACAGCGCCGCCGCCAAAATCAAGCACGAGATCTCGCCTTGACGCCCAAGCGCTCTGATCGGTAAGCGGGATTTCAGCGGGATTTGTCAGGTTCCTCCAATCGAGAAATATGGAAACTCCGGGATCACCACTGTCGGACCCGACATCAATCTGCGTATCGATCTTAAACGCTCCACCATCATGGGAGTAAAGCGCTACATCAGTAATCCGGTGGGTCGCCTCGAGAGCGGGTGTTTCACTATCGTAAACAACATTAACGGAATCAGCCGTGATGACATTCTCTCCGACCCCGGCCGAGAGCGAAATCGCTATACCACTCTGGGCTGTGTGCTCGGACAAGTCGCTGTCAGACAGCGGGGTCAAGGCCCAACTGGGGGTAGCAATAAGAGCAGATACTAATAATAGCAGCACATAGGTCATGATTCTGGCCATCAACAGAACACCGCCGCACCCCAGCAATTATCCGCTGGTCGCTGCCCAATATCCTTGTTGTTGAACGGGACCGTTCCGACTAATCCAACACCCGCCTGAAGGATATTGAGTGTCCCCGCGTCAATACTCACGCCAGAGATATTGACGCTGTTGGGTGCTACCAACCACCAGCCCGTGTTGGCCGGATACAGATAACCGTTATTAAAACCGCCGGTTTTAGAGAATGTCGGCCAGGAAACACGCTCTCGCTGAAAAGAGAGGCCAAAATCAGTGGTATCGGCAAGGTCAATATTATGCAGGAAGCGCAAGTCCTCCTTGAGGACCGCAGTCAGCCGAGCCCGCCGAAGCAGCGGAAGGTCTATGACGGTTGATTTTGCAATCAACACGGGTTCATCAATACGGGAACCACGTACATCAGTGGTTTCATCAATCGCCAAGTTTTGTGGAATTGGAACAAAACAAAAAGGAGTGATGCACACCGTAGCGCTCGCGTTGCCTTGCAGCCGCAGCTTCAAGTCGCCGGAAAAGGTGTTGATGCCAGTATGACAGGCAACATTGTCGGGATTACTGTTGCATGAGTTACTATTACGAAAACTGCCCGCTGAAAGTACACCGTTAGCAAGCTCCGAGCCCAGGCGAAATCCAACAATTTCACGATTCACGCTGCCATCATTCTTGACGGCGAACTCAACATAGGGCCGCTTCAACGAAAAGGTGCTCAACACTGGATCGCCCGTGACGTCCGCACCAGCAACCGGATTAGAGCTGCCGGGGCCATCCGGGCCCATCAAGCGGAGATAATCCACATCAATGTCACAGGCGTTCGCCTTGATACCTTCATTAAAGCCCCCGCATCCCAGCTGAAGCTTGTCAATATTCATATTGAATTCCACCAAGGCATCTATGGAGAGACGATAGTATGCGAATTCATTGTGTGCCACGCCATCCGGACCCACACCATTGATGTAGTCCGCCTGGAACAGAGCCTGGCCTGAGAGTTCTGCTAGTTCTTTATCGGAGAGCTCCTCCATCGCCAATACGGCATACGGAAGCAGCAGCCCGACAACTGTGAAAAACGGGCGGAACCACGAGGAAATATTAGAAACCAAAGACACCGATCCTGCCCTCCATGCGAATAGAAGCGGGCTGAAACGTGTTCAGCGCGCCATCACTTCCCTGACCGACCTTTACCCCGACAATATTGACCAAACTGTTGTCCTGCGCGTAGCCCTGGGGACCATACTCGATGCCGATACTCTCGATCGTTAGCGCCAATCTAAGTGGATCACTAAGCTGGAACTGTACCAGCGGCAGGTTATAGACTGAACCGCCGGGGCTGCCCAGCAGCGGGTCTCGCAAGTCGTTGCCATTAGAATCTTCAAACTGTGATCCGTCGCCCGCGTGGGCTGTCGGGCCAGAACTGGATACAGCAACATCGATGAAGAGATTGGAAACCTCAATCACACCGTAGTAGTTTTTCAATGTCAGCCACTCATCGGTACGACCTTCAAACCGCAGTCCAAGGCGGCGCAGGCCCTCCGGCACGGTCATATCAGGTCGCCCAGAGCCATCAGAATCCGCGTTGATGCCGAGGTATAAATCAAGCGCGATGCCTTGTTGGGCAGCGACGTCGGCCAAGTCCGCCTCGGACATGGCATCCATGGCGAAAAGGCGCCCCGTGGTGGGAAGGGAAGCAAAGACCAGCATCGCTACTGCTAGAAACCGGATCATCATCACGTCCCTGACAGCGTTGTAATTTTGAGATTTTGAATCAGGATACCCTGAACATTTACCTCGCCAAGATTAACCGTTGACAGGTTCTGGTTGTTAGGGTTCTTTTGGGTCGGAGGCGGCGGGACAAGATTAAAAAAGCCTAGTTCTGACAGCTCCCATGCGTCCTGATCCTCACTGCGCCGATCGGAAAAAGCAGCAAATCCGCCCGGCTCCTCAGACATAAAGTAAATACCGTCTCCGGTACCGCTGATGCCGTTGTTTCCAAAATTCTGATCGCCAATTCTCCAGAAGCCATGGGTTTCGTAGTAGCGCTCTGGACGATTGGTTCGCTTGTAGCCAAGTCCCGCAGCGAGACCGCCAGGACCCGCACCCGGGGAAATACTGTAATAATCGTTGTAAAGCGCCGGCACTTCGGGAAGTGTGGTTAACTCTATTGTGAAGTTACCGTCCTGGGCCGGCACATCATCGAGAATCAGCGACATATAGTGCATAACCCCCAGATGAAGAACGGTATCTACACCCTTGAAGTACATCCCTGCGGTCTCGGTGAAGCTTGGTACGCTTTCCAATGCATTTGCGCTGCCTGCTTTCTGGCGCGCCGAGAAGTGCATATCGCCACTGACAGCGATGGTTCCACCGAGGCCATAGGTAGCAGGAATTCCAGGGAGAGGACCATAGGTCGTGCTGTACGCTGGACGAGTGGGATACTGGTACATGCGCCATACCGTGCCGAATTTCTTTGGTGTGACCGGGTTATTGTTCATGTCGATGGACGTGTACAGCTCGACTTCATCCATGATCACCCGAGACTGGAGGAACTGAAACCCCGTATCGACTCGCGAACCATGGTAACCACCGTCAAGACCCACCAGCAGTTCCGACCAGAAAGATGCCTTTAACTTGTCGTGCGAGGTTGGCGCAAGCAACTCAAAAACCGTAGGCTGGTCGACGATCGACCCATCCGGGTTATAGTAATCGCGCGTACCTTCGCTCACATAATCGAATACGCGAATAATAAACGGGTTATCCACTGCAGCGGCCAGCGGAATTGCCGAACCGATAGGACAGCCAATCCCCACAACACAACTTGTGCCGTCGTAGCTCTCGTCGGCTGTCGATATCGATGACGCAGCAGAGTAGGAGATGCCGTACCAGCGCGCATCACCGCGCTGGGATGTACTGCCAACGGGCGGCGGATCCCCGGTAACCTCCAGATAGCTGCCAGGAGAAGCGAGGAAGCGCCAATCCTCAAGACTTAGGACCAGGCCTGCACCGGAAACAGCCGCCATCTCGTCTTCATCCATTGCTTGCAACGCGTGCGTCCCGGAGCACGCCAGCGCCAAGCAAAAGGCGACCTGCAGACGGACTATCTTGAGTAAGGCTGGCCACATAAAGGTTTCCGCATTCAACTAGAGTCTATAACCACGTCAGCGGCACCAATACCCCTTGCCGACGCGGCTCGCCTGTCATGACCATCAACGATAGTCACATACGGTATTACGGACCAGAATAGCTGTATTCAGTGTGCCTGAGGAGGACGGGGGCGAAAGCTGTCCATAACAGCAAGAATTTTGTCTACAACTGCGTTGCATTGACGTTGGATCACTGGGCATTTACACCATCGGCCCGGCGAGAAATCCCTCCCCGAAAACTCCAATGGCAAGCCAACAAACGGACGACCTAACCACCAGCAGGAAGGCCGAAAGATTGACACGGGCAAGAAGAGAGCCCGCGCTACGTTTAGCTATTGGCAGACCGCCAACTGGCGGGCGTCTTGCCTGTATAATTCTTGAAAGCGCGTATAAATGCATTGCTATCTTGATAGCCAACCTTCAAAGCAATCAGACTGATACTCAATCTGCTATTTTTTAGTAGTTTCTGCGCACTTTCAAACCTGACCTTGTTCATCAGGTCTTTGAAGCTTGTCTTTTCCGTAGCCAATTTTCGGGAAAGAGTACGTGCTGTTACATTAAGAACAGAAGCCAATTGCTTCTGGCTGAGATAGATATCACTGGCAGCTCCATTTCTCATGACACTGAGGACTTTGGCTGACATTGATTCGGTTGGAGAAAGCCACTCTGCTTCTTCCCTTAATATTGCAAGGGCCTTTTCAAAAGTCGGTTTGTTCGAATTCTTTAAAGGAAGGTTCCATAGCTCATTAGGCGCTGAAGCACCCGAGAAGCTGCTATTAAATCGAACATCGCAATCAAAAGACTCCCCGTACACCTTTTCGGCCCGCCGATCGTCCATGTTGAGCCAGCACCCGTGCGCAAAATGAAGAGTTGGCCGCGGGAGCTGCCCCACCAATTCTTCGGCCATTCTTTTCATGAAGCACGTCCCGAGCTCTATCATCGCCGGACCCATTTCCTCAAAATCTGTGGTCAGCTCGAGTATCATGCGGGACTCAGCATCTCCCTCTTCAAACCTCATAGCCACACAAGGAATAAACAGATGAGCGTGCTCAATGGAAACCAATAGGGAGTCTTTGATGGTCAGAGAACTCATGCCAGCGAGTGTCAAGACCCCAAAACCGGACCAAGAATAGTATTTCAACACGGTCTGGACAGGAAGAAGTGACTCCGGAAAGCTCTTTAGTTGCCGCAAGAAGAAAAGAAACTGATCGCCATCAATTCTGGTTGCCGGGTCGCGGAACTGCTCTTCCTTTATGTTTAACGCTTTCAGCAGCATGGGGAACACCCCTGGATAGCCAATATCCGGGAGCATCCGCTCAATAAACTGAAAATGAGAGACGGGAAACCTGAGTTTCGAGCGAGCGATCATACTACAGAAGCCTGCGTTATACCCACAGTCCTAAGTCTAAGTTCTTAGGCTGATACGGGTCAACCACAACTACTGCCGATAGCCCTGTCACGGCGCCAGTGCGCTTCCAGCAGTCCAGGCCCCTACTTTCTCTCATTTTTGTCAATACCCTTTGATTCGGCCGACTTCCGGCCATCAGAGTCAGGCTCATGCTTAACGTACCCTACCTTCAGGTACCATTGATCATCGTTTCTGGCATCCCTTATCTTTCTCTTTTCCGGCCCGACATACTGCCCGCTATGTTCGCCACGACGGTCTTTGAAAACACTCATAAGTACACCTCCAACATTGCTAATACCTGGTTACAGGTCGGATCAAAAGGTTCACACAGCAGTTGCCTTACAGACAAAATCTTCTAAGTGCCACCGACCTGTTTCCGCTACTTTTAAAATCGTAGATTCGCTTCCTTTCAGGAAATGACGGAAACACAAGGGTTCGAATATTTCTGTAATCGGCTCGACGGCGATCCACTCTGGCAGTTGAAAAAGCCTGCCTGGCGAGAAAGAAAATGTGCGACTCTATGACGTAGCAAATTAGAGTACTATATGAACAACTCTGTTCGTTCGGTGCGCGAAACTCCATTAACTTCCCGCTGCGTACAGAAAACTCCACATTTGTCATCTGCTGAATTCTCTCTTTATAGACGGCCTCATACTCTAGCAGTGCTGCATCAATTTCGTTGCTTTGACTGAAAGGGAGCATTACCTCTGAATACAAAGCGCCATAATCCAGAGGCCAAATTCCACTGTCTGACGCACGGAGCATTGCATTTCTTTTTTCGTTAAGGGAGCCAAACTCCTTTCCCGGAAAAACCATTTTCATTGCATCACTGAGTTCATATTTCTTACCAACAAGAACTTCTAAGTCGCTATATCGATTAACGTCAAGCTGCGATTCAATTAACGATTTATGCAGTGCAATAAAAGCAAAGATAAAATTCCCTACATCGCAGAATTCCATGATCCTTAACCGAATTGGTAAATATGGGATAAACGCAAAATGCGACACCTTGCTTTCAATAACCACGGACTATCAAGCTTGATCCAGGCTATCTGCATTACATAAAAGCAAACGCCGTTTATACAGCCGCGAAATCAATTTCTATTAAATAAGCGCACTGTCGAAAACGAGTTTTTCTTTTGCGCCTTACCTTAAAAAGGATGCCCTTAGAAGCGCAGCAGCTAACTCATAACAGGAGACTAGCAAATCCAGAAGGGATTGCTCACGCAGGAAGAGACAAATAGCTTGCTCGTTTAGACGAAATTCCGAGCACACCACCACGGCATTACAGCGTGATGTTCAGTTTTTGCTCTGATGATAACCCGGCTGTTCTGCTGCCCAGGCTGGCACAAATGAACAGCATCCATACAGCGCGCCCACCGTCGGGCTTCCCGGAAAACAGCTAGACGCTTGCGTAACGAATCAGGGTCAAACGAGGCGATGGCCTGGCCGGTTACAAATGAGCAACCGGCACAGGCAGTTAAGCAGGATTACTTAGAGGGTGGTAATCGGATCTTTCTTTGGCTGAGTTTTTGCGCTATCACTAACGTTAAATCGCTTCATGATGTTGATACTAAATGCCACTGCATCTTCGCTAAAGCTCGTTGCCATAAACCTTAAAGCCCAACCATCATTCAGGGCATAGTCAGCTCCAAGACCTACTC
>NZ_JAFMPS010000079.1 GCF_020667895.1 Alcanivorax sp. 1008 | reverse complement strand
GTAGCGCCAGCCATGGCAGGGGTTGGCGACGAGAAAAAGACATCACACCAATCATAAGGATGGCGCCGCAGATCAGGTTCACCCAATAAATGGGACCGTCAAACTGGGCGACAAGCCAGTTAACCAGAATGTAGCCGGGGTCAATACTGTTAAGCACCTCTGCCAGCGACAACGGTGCGGCCCACTCCAGATACAGAAGATAAGCCCACCAATCGCCGCCCACCCGATGGCGCAGGCCAATGGCCAAAGTAAACAGCACGCCGACAAGCAACCAGATGACCGTACTTGATGAAGGCATCAACCGCCTTGAAAAAAGCACACCAACGGTGGGGATTAGAAACAGAGTCCAGTAAGGCAGCATAAATTCCGAAAAATGTTAAACACCGCTAATGCGGATCAGATGGATAAAATTCAAGCCAGTCGCGGACGCCAGCGGCGCTGCCAGGCCAGCAATTGCAGCACGGTCCAAAGCTGCTGAGCATGGTGGCCCTGACCCTTCATATGAGCCTGCCACAGCTGCTGAATCTGGCGAGCATCCAGCATTGGCATCTGGTTCAGGCTGGCCATGGAAAGCAGATCCTCAACCCAGTCGCGCAGTGGGCCGCGCAACCAGGCATCCAGCGGTACAGCGAAGCCCATCTTGGGGCGATCAATCAATTCGCGTGGCACATACCGATAGAGCAGTTGGCGTAACACCCACTTACCCTGTCCGTTATTAAGCCTTGTTTCCGCCGGCACGCGCCAAGCGGCGTTAAACACCTGAGGATCAAGGAACGGTACCCGCACTTCCAGACTGCTGGCCATACTGGCCCGGTCAACCTTCACCAACACGTCATCGACCAGATAATGCAGAGTATCCATCAACAACATCCACTCGACGCTGTTGAAGCCCTGTAAAGCCGGAAACAGTGCGTCCGGGGATTTGCCCTTTCCCGAACCTTGCAGCAGGCTTGCAGGCTCACGGTTCATCGACGCGACGCCCGCGAACAGTGCCTGCTGGTCAGTACTCTCCAGCA
>NZ_JAFMPS010000078.1 GCF_020667895.1 Alcanivorax sp. 1008 | reverse complement strand
GTAGCGCCAGCCATGGCAGGGGTTGGCGACGAGAAAAAGACATCACACCAATCATAAGGATGGCGCCGCAGATCAGGTTCACCCAATAAATGGGACCGTCAAACTGGGCGACAAGCCAGTTAACCAGGATGTAACCAGGGTCTGTGCTATTGAGCACCTCTACCAGCGACAGTGAACTGGCCCGTTCCAGATAGAGAAGATAGGCCCACCAATCGCCACCCACCCGATGACGCAGGCCAATCGCCATGGCAAACAACACCCCAGCCAACCACCACATGGGCGTGCTGGATGCGGGCCTCAACCGCCTTGAAAAAAGCAGTCCAACAGTGGGAATCAAAAACAGAATCCAGTAAGGCAGCATAAATTCCAAAAAATGTTAAACACCGCTAATGCGGATCAGATAAATAAAACTCAGGCCAGTCGAGGTCGCCAGCGGCGCTGCCAGGCCAGCAACTGCAACACCGTCCAAAGCTGCTGGGCATGATGGCCCTGACCCTTCAGATGAGTCCGCCACAGCTGCTGCACTCGGCGAGCATCCAGCATTGGCATCTGGTTCAGGCTTGCAGTGGAAAGCAGCTCCTCAGCCCAGTCGCGCAGCGGGCCGCGCAGCCAGGCATCCAGCGGTACAGCAAAGCCCATCTTGGGGCGATCAATCAATTCGCGTGGCACATGCCGGTAAAGCAGTTGGCGTAATACCCACTTACCCTGCCCGTTGTTAAGTCTGGTTTCCACCGGAATGCGCCAGGCGGCGTGAAACACCTGCGGATCAAGGAACGGCACCCGCACTTCGAGGCTACTGGCCATGCTGGCCCGGTCAACCTTCACCAGCACGTCATCAACCAAGTAATGAAGAGTATCCATCAGCAACATCCACTCGACGCTGTTGAAACCCTGTAAAGCCGGAAACAGTGCGTCCGGGGATTTGCCCTTTCCCGAACCTTGCAGCAGGCTTGCAGGCTCACGGTTCATCGACGCGACGCCCGCGAACAGTGCCTGCTGGTCAGTACTCTCCAGCA
>NZ_JAFMPS010000077.1 GCF_020667895.1 Alcanivorax sp. 1008 | reverse complement strand
CTTTCCAGCACCCATGGGCCCAATCAGGAAAATACTTGGTGTGTCTTCACTCATGCTTCCCGCATCACTTCCCGGCCACCGCATCCTTGATCAGGCGGGGAGTGATGAAGATCAGCAATTCCTGCTTGGTATTGTTATTGACGTCTTTGCGGAACAGACGACCAATCCAGGGCAGGTCACCCAGGAACGGCGTCTTCAGGGTAGCCTTGGTAACGTTCTCCTGGAAAATGCCGCCCAGAACAACTGTCTCTCCATCACCCACCAGAACCGCAGTTTCGATACGATTAGTATCAAGCAACGGAATCGTACCGCCAGCAGTGAAACCGCTAATCCGGTCGTTGTTCACCTTAATCTGCATAATTACTTTGCCTTCCGGCGTAATTGCAGGAGTTACTTCGAGACGCAACTCGGCATTAACAAATTCAACCGCAGTCGCGCCGCTTGAGGTTGCCTTCTGATAGCCAACCTGCTGACCAGATGCAATCAACGCCGGCTGCTGATCAGCAGTCAGAACCTTTGGAGTGGCTACCAACTCTGCACGGCCTTCCGAGTCCAGAGCGGACAGTTCGAGGTCAATAACCCCGGCATTCACATCCACCATACCGATTGAGAAGCGGCTCGCAGCATCATTCACCACGCCGAAGTCGACCACAGCATCCTGGGGGCGCTGGATCTCGTAGGTGAAGCTACCATCGTCTTCAGGGTCAGTAGCGCCCTCTGAGAAGTTGTAAATATTGTCATTTCTACCAGACAACACCAGGGTACGGCCATCACGACCCAAACGGCCTCCCTGATAAGCCACACCACCCCAGCGAACACCCATCTCTTTGGCTACGTCGGTGCTGGCAACTACCACCCGCGCCTCAATCAACACCTGCTGTACCGCAACGTCCAAGTAGGAAATGACTTCGCGAATTTCCTCCAGCTTGCGGTCGGTGTCCTGAATGATCAGCGTATTAGTGCGCTCATCAATAGCGATGGAACCACGGCTAGTCAGCAAAGAACCCTCCGCCTTGATCAGCTTCTCCAGATCTGCAGCGCGGGCATAGTTCACACGGACATACTCGGTACGCAGCGGCGCCAGCGCCTCAATTTTCTTCTGACTTTCCAGCT
>NZ_JAFMPS010000076.1 GCF_020667895.1 Alcanivorax sp. 1008 | reverse complement strand
TTACCACTGTGGCTCGCCGGACTACCTCCCACATTTATGTTGCCAACTGGTTTTTCGGTGCTTATATCCTGACCATTGCCATGCTGCACGTGGTTAACAATCTGGAAGTGCCGATTTCCATGTGGAAGTCCTACTCACTTTATCCCGGCACCATTGATGCCATGGTGCAGTGGTGGTACGGCCATAACGCTGTCGGCTTTTTCCTTACCGCTGGATTTCTCGGCATGATGTACTACTTCGTGCCGATTCAGGCAGGCCGACCGGTTTATTCCTACCGCCTGTCCATTGTTCACTTCTGGGCGCTGATTGCTGTGTATATGTGGGCGGGTCCCCATCACTTGCACTACAGCTCTCTGCCCGACTGGGTTCAGTCCCTTGGAATGGTGTTCTCCATAGTCCTGTTGGCGCCCAGTTGGGGCGGCATGATCAACGGTGTTATGACCCTTTCTGGTGCCTGGCACAAACTGCGCACTGATCCGATCATCCGTTTCCTGATCGTATCGCTGAGCTTCTACGGCATGTCGACCTTCGAAGGTCCGATGATGTCGATCAAGACTGTCAATGCGTTAAGTCACAACACTGACTGGACCATCGGTCATGTGCATTCAGGCGCGCTGGGCTGGGTGGCAATGATCACCATGGGGTCCATGTATGTGTTGATTCCACGAGTATTTAACCGCAAAGGCATGTTTAGTACTGCCTGGATCTATACTCACTTCTGGCTGTCGACGATCGGCACAGTGCTATATATCGCCTCCATGTGGGTGTCTGGCCTGATGCAGGGTCTGATGTGGCGCGCTGTTAACACCGATGGCACTCTGACCTACTCGTTTGTTCAAGAGATGGAGTCTCGCTTCCCCTATTATGTCGTGCGCTTGATCGGTGGCGTGATTTTCTTCTCCGGCATGCTGCTGATGGCATGGAACGTCTACAAGACGCTGAAAGAAGAAAAGAACGATAGCAATGAAAGCAACCTGGCCACGGCTTAAGGAGTCCCGACATGTCGAATGCTCATGAGAAAGTCGAGAAAAATGTCGGCCTGATGATCGTCCTGATCCTGATCGTGGTCAGCTTTGCCGGTCTGGCACAGATTGTGCCGCTGTTCTGGCAAAA
>NZ_JAFMPS010000075.1 GCF_020667895.1 Alcanivorax sp. 1008 | reverse complement strand
TTACCACTGTGGCTCGCCGGACTACCTCCCACATTTATGTTGCCAACTGGTTTTTCGGTGCTTATATCCTGACCATTGCCATGCTGCACGTGGTTAACAATCTGGAAGTGCCGATTTCCATGTGGAAATCCTACTCACTTTATCCCGGCACCATTGATGCCATGGTGCAGTGGTGGTACGGCCATAACGCTGTCGGCTTTTTCCTTACCGCTGGATTTCTCGGCATGATGTACTACTTTGTGCCGATTCAGGCAGGTCGACCGGTTTATTCCTACCGCCTGTCCATTGTTCACTTTTGGGCACTAATCGCTGTCTATATGTGGGCTGGCCCCCATCACTTGCACTACAGCTCCCTGCCCGACTGGGTTCAGTCCCTTGGCATGGTGTTCTCCATAGTGCTGCTGGCCCCCAGCTGGGGCGGCATGATCAACGGTGTTATGACCCTGTCTGGCGCCTGGCACAAACTGCGCACTGATCCGATTATCCGTTTCCTGATCGTATCGCTGAGCTTCTACGGCATGTCGACCTTCGAAGGCCCGATGATGTCGATCAAGACCGTCAATGCGTTGAGTCACAACACTGACTGGACCATCGGCCATGTTCACTCAGGCGCTCTGGGCTGGGTGGCAATGATTACCATGGGATCCATGTATGTGCTGATTCCGCGGGTCTTTAACCGCAAAGGCATGTTCAGCACAGCCTGGATATACACCCACTTCTGGCTGTCCACGATCGGCACAGTGCTATATATCGCCTCCATGTGGGTATCTGGCTTGATGCAAGGTCTGATGTGGCGCGCTGTGAACACTGACGGCACTCTGACCTACTCGTTTGTTCAAGAGATGGAGTCTCGCTTCCCCTATTATGTCGTGCGCTTGATTGGCGGCGTTATTTTCTTCTCCGGCATGCTGCTGATGGCATGGAACGTCTACAAGACGCTGAAAGAAGAAAAGAACGATAGCAATGAAAGCAACCTGGCCACGGCCTAAGGAGTCCCGACATGTCGAATGCTCATGAGAAAGTCGAGAAAAATGTCGGCCTGATGATCGTCCTGATCCTGATCGTGGTCAGCTTTGCCGGTCTGGCACAGATTGTGCCGCTGTTCTGGCAAAA
>NZ_JAFMPS010000074.1 GCF_020667895.1 Alcanivorax sp. 1008 | reverse complement strand
CTTTCCAGCACCCATGGGCCCAATCAGGAAAATACTTGGTGTGTCTTCACTCATGCTTCCCGCATCACTTCCCGGCCACCGCATCCTTGATCAGGCGGGGAGTGATGAAGATCAGCAATTCCTGCTTAGTGTTGTTGTTGATGTCTTTGCGGAACAGGCGGCCGATCCAGGGCAGGTCACCCAGGAACGGTGTCTTCAGAGTGGCCTTGGTAACGTTTTCCTGGAAAATGCCGCCCAGAACAACAGTCTCACCGTCACCCACTAACACCGCAGTCTCGATACGATTGGTGTCCAGTAGAGGAATGGTACCATTCGCTGTGAAACCACTGATGCGGTCGTTATTCACCTTAATCTGCATAATTACTTTGCCTTCCGGCGTAATTGCAGGAGTCACTTCGAGACGCAGCTCTGCGTTAACAAACTCAACTGCAGTCGCGCCACTTGAAGTTGCCTTCTGATAGCCAACCTGCTGACCAGATGCAATCAGCGCAGGCTGCTGATCAGCCGTCAGAACCTTAGGAGTAGCCACCAACTCTGCACGGCCTTCCGAGTCCAGCGCGGACAGCTCAAGGTCAATAACTCCGGCATTCACATCCACCATGCCGATAGAGAAGCGGCTCGCTGCATCATTCACCACACCAAAGTCGATCACCGCATCCTGCGGACGCTCGATATCATAGGTGAAGGAACCATCGTCTTCAGGGTCAGTAGCGCCCTCTGCGAAGTTGTAGATATTGTCATTTCTACCGGACAACACCAGAGTACGACCATCACGACCCAAACGGCCGCCCTGATAGGCCACACCACCCCAGCGAACGCCCATTTCTTTGGCAACGTCAGTGCTGGCAACCACCACCCGAGCCTCGATCAGCACCTGCTGTACCGCTACGTCCAGATAGGAAATAACTTCGCGAATTTCCTCCAGCTTGCGATCAGTGTCCTGAATGATCAGCGTGTTGGTGCGCTCATCAATGGCAATGGAGCCGCGGCTAGTCAGCAAAGAACCCTCCGCCTTGATCAGCTTCTCCAGATCTGCAGCGCGGGCATAGTTCACACGGACATACTCGGTACGCAGCGGCGCCAGCGCCTCAATTTTCTTCTGACTTTCCAGCT
>NZ_JAFMPS010000073.1 GCF_020667895.1 Alcanivorax sp. 1008 | reverse complement strand
TATTCACGGTAAGGATGAAGCGATTCACGCCGCCGAATCAGCCCGTCGGGCGGGCTTCGATAACTTCAATCTTGATCTGATGCATGGTTTGCCGGGGCAGAGCAGGGCACAGGCATTAGATGATCTGGAGCAGGCCATCGCGCTTGGTCCGACTCATCTGAGCTGGTACGAGCTGACCATCGAGCCGAACACCGCCTTTTACAGCAACCCGCCGGTGCAGCCCGACAGCGACGAGATGGCAGATACCGAGGAGGCCGGTTTCGCCCTGCTGGGTCAGCACGGTTTCCAACGCTACGAGATCTCCGCCTTTGCCCAACCGGGCCGGCGCTGCCGCCATAACCTCAATTACTGGCAATTCGGTGACTATCTGGGCATCGGCGCCGGCGCCCACGGCAAGCTCACCGATGCCGACGGCCGTATCCAGCGTTACCAGAAAACGCGGCTACCAGAGCACTATCTGGCCGGCGACAAGCGCACCCGACAGCAGCGCTGGCTGGAACCGGACGAGCTGCCGATGGAGTATTTTCTCAACACCCTGCGGCTGATCGAGGGCGCCCCGGCCAGCCTGTTCGAGGCCCGTACCGGGCTGGCGCTGGACACCCTGTCAGCCACCCTGGCATCCCTCCGTAGCAAGCAGTTACTTACCCCAGAGGCCAGTAGTATAAGGTGCTCGGCTCTGGGCATCCGTCATCTGAACCGGGTGCTGGAAGCCTTCTGACGCCGGCCCGGCAGCATCATGCAGGGCCGGAACGCGACCGCCAATCAGCGCGGATTCCGGATAAAGAACTCTATCAGCTTGCGGCCGGTTTCCATATTGGCATAGCAGACAATCCAGCTGTTGTAGTCATTCGCTGCGTGACAGTGACCAAACAACGGTATGGTGCTGCCGCTGTGACGGATGGTTTCCAGAATCCGGTCTCCGGCCGTAAACCGCTGGTGGTGATGACGCCCCTTGCGTTGCAGCCCGCTCCAGGTGAACACCCAGTTCGGACGACTGTAGCCGGGGTCGTTGACGATCGCCCGCGTGGTGACTCCACCCTGAGCCAGAAATGCCGCTTCGGCCTCAGGGATGCCATTTGGTGCGGCAAAGTCGCCATCTCCGATAATCAGCATCATCGGCTTGTCGATGG
>NZ_JAFMPS010000072.1 GCF_020667895.1 Alcanivorax sp. 1008 | reverse complement strand
TCACTGGGCAGGTTATTCAGATCCACCCAGCCATCCTGGTTTCTGGTATCGGCAAAACACAGGAACCACTTTGCTTTGCTCGCCGTTGCATTGCGGATACCGTCGTGAAACATGGGTGGTATGGCGCTCGCTTTTTCCTGCAAGGCGGAGTCAGTCTGCAGGGCCACCACGGACCCCAACGCGTGGTTGCAGATCTCTTCAGCGTTCATGTCCTGCGCCTGGCCGACGACCTTGAGCTCATCCACCCAGCCATGAAACCCGTTTACCGGACTGGTTGTGTTAGCAGCCCGTCCCACCCACAACTCGCCCGGCGACATGACCAGCACTGGATCAGCGTCAGTAGGTTTGTGCCAGTCTGCCACCAGCATGCCATCGCGAAACACTTCCACTCGCTTGCCCTGAGGATGGATGCGGAAACCAAGGTGATTATGTGCCGCAAAAGCAAGCGCAGCATTTAGCGCAAAGGTATGGCGCTCGCCGGCAGCGCTTACCAGACTCACAGAATGCAAACCCTTGAGATCAATGCCAGAGCCGTCGGGGAATTCCAGCAGCCGGCGAAACTGATTGTCGTTCTTCATGCGCGGGTCCACAAACAGACCGACAAACCAGACATCCTGTGTCAGGTCCCGATGCTGCCCGTCAGGAATGGTGTAGCGTATTCCGGATGATGGCCTTAAAAACAAGCCTTTGCCACGCACGCCGCCCAGGGCAACCCGTTCCACCTCGCCCGGGCCGACGATTTCGCCAGAGGCCGGAGAGCGGTAAAGGCCGGTTGCCGCATTCTGGATGCGCTTGAAGTCGCCCTTCATATTGGCGCCGGATTTGGCTTGTACCATTTCTGAAGAAATCAGGTAGTGGGGATCTGTCCAGTCGTCAAAGGCGACCACGTCTGTCGCAGTGCCGTTGCTGATCAGCCACGCCACGTCTCGCGGAATATTCAGGCGCAGGTTCCGATCATGATTGAACTTGTTCTCTATCGAATCAATAAAGTTGATATTGCCACTGGCGCCGCGGATATTCTTTAGCGTGGTATCGCCAAGATTCTCTCTGCCCGAGCCCACCCTTACCCAACCGGCCTCACCGTCATCAAACAGCTTGACCAGGCGTTGCCGAGACGGCACCTTGCCGACACCCCAGTCTGTGTTGTTGAGCATATTGTCGATGAGT
>NZ_JAFMPS010000071.1 GCF_020667895.1 Alcanivorax sp. 1008 | reverse complement strand
TCCTGCGGAATGCTGCCATCATCATGCAGGCGTAAAATGCTGCCAGCATGATCCTTGCCATTTTGCGCGCGATCCCGCTCACCGCGATCACCTATGCTCAGATACAAATAGCCCTGCTGATCAAACACCATCCGTCCGGCATAGTGCTGACCCTTGTCTCCGCAGGCACGGCTGGCGATAACCTGTTTGAAATTATGCAGCGCGCCGTCACGGTATTCTCCACGGCCAACCGCCGTAGTGTTTCCGCCGCTCGGGCAGGGCAGAGCATAGCTCAGATATATCAGGCGATTATCTGAAAAGTCCGGGTGAAGAAGAACATCCAGCAAGCCACCCTGACCATGGGCAGCGACCTTCGGTGCCCCTGAAACAGGTTTCTCATTCAGCTGATTATTAACGATGCTGCGTAGTCGCCCGGGACGCTCTGTTAGCAGAATTTCACCATCGGGAAGAAAAGCCAGAGACCAGGGGTGCTCAAGCCCGGAGGCTACTGTTTCGCTATTGAACTTGAGTGAGCTCGCGGTCGTGGTGGTGTCGGCATTGCCGCATGCACTAAGCAGAATCGCAAACCCCAGAACAACAAGTCGGATAGCCATACAGGAGCCCTCAATGAATGCCTTCGGCGGTTCAATCTGTCAAGTCGATGTCGGATTCCGCACCTCTGGGGTGAGGTCTGATAATGCCATTTGCCTTGAATAGCTGGCTGACGCGCAAGACCAGATCACTTTGAAATTCCTTTTCGTAGCGCATATCAAGCACATAAGCTTTGGTGCGCATGCGGATGCCCAGTGTGCGTGCTACTTCAACCTCCTCAATGGCAAAGCTGACCGGCTTCTTCAGGTAGGCATATCGACTGGTTACTACGACTTCTTCAATTAATTTACGCACCTTTTCCAGGTCTGCCTGCAGCGACACATGGAAATCCGTCACCACCATCATGTCGAGTTCGCCGGCATTGCCGGAAGCAACCACATCGGTGATAAATCGTGAGTTGGGAATGGTGACCAGATTGTCATCCAGAGTAACCAGGCGCACGGTGCGCAGGCCGATGGATACGATCTCGCCGTAGGTGTCACCGAACGTTACCCGATCACCCACCCGAAACGGGCGATCAAATAACAACAGGATGCCAGCTACCAGCGAGGCAACAATGTCTTTCAGGGCGAAGCCCAAGGCAACAGCAACAGCGCCGCCAACCGCAATCAGGAACTCCCGCGGAGGCTGCAGCACTCCGACTACCAAGCCGATAGTTC
>NZ_JAFMPS010000070.1 GCF_020667895.1 Alcanivorax sp. 1008 | reverse complement strand
GAACTATCGGCTTGGTAGTCGGAGTGCTGCAGCCTCCGCGGGAGTTCCTGATTGCGGTTGGCGGCGCTGTTGCTGTTGCCTTGGGCTTCGCCCTGAAAGACATTGTTGCCTCGCTGGTAGCTGGCATTCTGCTGTTATTTGATCGCCCGTTTCGGGTGGGTGATCGGGTAACGTTCGGTGACACCTACGGCGAGATCGTATCCATCGGCCTGCGCACCGTGCGTCTGGTTACTCTGGATGACAATCTGGTCACCATCCCCAACTCCCGGTTTATCACTGATGTGGTTGCTTCCGGCAATGCTGGCGAACTGGACATGATGGTGGTGACGGATTTCCATGTGTCGCTGCAGGCGGATCTGGAAAAGGTGCGTAAGTTAATAGAAGAGGTGGTGGTAACGAGTCGATATGCCTACCTTAAAAAGCCCGTCAGCTTCGCTATTGAGGAAGTTGAAGTTGCACGAACACTGGGCATCCGCATGCGTACCAAGGCTTATGTGCTTGATATGCGCTACGAGAAAGAGTTTCAAAGTGATCTGGTCATGCGTGTCAGCCAGATGTTTAAAGCCCATGGCATTGTCCGACCTCACCCCAGATGCTCAGAGCCTGATATCGACTTGACAGATTGAACCAGATGGGAGCCTAACCGAGGAGGCCTTTATGACTATTCGATCCATTTTCCTCGCCGCTGTCATGCTGCTTTTGAGTGCATGCGGCAACGCCGACACCAGCGCCACCGGTACGTCACTCAAGTTCAACAGCGAAACGCTGGTATCCGGCCTTGAACACCCTTGGTCGCTGGCCTTTCTTCCGGATCGCGAAATTCTGGTAACAGAGAGGCCGGGGCGGCTGCGCCGTATCGTCAATGGTCAACTAGACGAGAAACCTGTTTCAGGTGCGCCAAAGGTCGCCGTACATGGTCAAGGCGGCATGCTCGACATTCTTCTCCACCCGGCGTTTGCGGAGAATCGTCTGGTGTATCTGAGCTATGCCCTACCCTGCCCGGATGGCGGCAACACCACCGCGGTTGGCCGTGGAGAATACCGTGACGGCGCGCTGCATAATTTCAAACAGGTTATCGCCAGCCGTGCCTGCGGAGACAAGGGTCAGCACTATGCCGGACGGATGTTGTTTGATCAGCAGGGCTATTTGTATCTGAGCATAGGTGATCGCGGTGAGCGGGATCGCGCGCAAAATGGCAAGGATCATGCTGGCAGCATTTTACGCCTGCATGATGATGGCAGCATTCCGCAGGA
>NZ_JAFMPS010000006.1:88168-185588 GCF_020667895.1 Alcanivorax sp. 1008 | reverse complement strand
CAGGCTCTACAGGCAAACCAAAGGGCGTACTACACACCACCGCCGGATATCTGCTTGGTGCCACACTGACCCACAAATATGTGTTCGATTATCACGACGGTGACATCTACTGGTGCACCGCAGATGTCGGTTGGGTGACGGGGCACAGCTATATCGTTTATGGCCCACTAGCCAACGGCGCGACAACACTGATGTTCGAGGGAGTACCGACCTACCCTGATGCATCTCGCTGCTGGCAGGTGATCGACAAACATCAGGTCAACATCTTCTACACTGCTCCCACTGCAATACGTGCATTAATGGGTGCCGGCGATGCATTGGTTGAAAAGACCTCACGCGCCAGCCTGAAACTACTGGGCAGTGTTGGCGAGCCAATCAACCCTGAAGCCTGGGAGTGGTATCACCGAGTAGTAGGAGATGGCCGCTGCCCCATTGTCGACACCTGGTGGCAGACAGAAACCGGCTCCATCCTGATTTCACCCCTGCCCGGCGTGACTGATATGAAACCAGGCTCCGCCACCCTGCCCATGTTTGGCGTAGAGCCGGCTCTAATGGACGAAAATGGCAATGAACTCAGCGGCGCAACCAGTGGCAACCTGATAATCAAGCGCAGTTGGCCAAGCCAGATTCGCAGCATTTATGGTGATCATCAGCGCATGCTGGAAACCTATTTCTCCACCTATAAGGGCAACTACTTTACCGGCGACGGCGCCCGCCGCGATGAAGACGGCTACTACTGGATTACCGGCCGGGTCGACGATGTCCTGAACATCTCCGGCCACCGTCTTGGCACAGCGGAGGTCGAGTCAGCACTGGTGCTGCATAGCGCCATTTCTGAAGCCGCCGTAGTTGGCTATCCACACGACATTAAGGGTCAGGGAATTTATGCCTATGTGGCATTAATGAACGGTGTCACGCCGAATGAAGGACTGGTTGCTGAGCTACGCAATCTGGTAGCAAAAGAAATTGGAGCAATTGCCAAGCCAGACTTGATTCATATAGCGCCCGGCCTGCCCAAGACTCGCTCCGGTAAGATCATGCGCCGCATCCTGCGCAAGATCGCCGCCAACGAGCTGGATACCCTGGGTGACACCTCAACGCTGGCCGACCCCGCAGTTGTGGACCAGCTGATTTCTGGCAGGATGAACAGCGGCACAGCAAATAACTGAGCTAGACCATATTGGCTTCAGTGCACTTTGTTGTGCACAAATAAAAAGCCCCGGAAGACCGGGGCTTTTTATTTTTAGCATCACTCTGGCAATCAGCCTTCGCTGGCTTCCAGCTGAGCTTCTTTCATTGACAGCTTGATACGGCCACGCTGGTCCACATCCAGAACCTTGACCTTGATCATGTCGCCTTCCTTGACGTAATCGCTGACCTTTTCTACACGCTCCTGAGCGATCTGGGAGATATGCAGAAGGCCTTCAGTGCCGGGCATGATTTCAACGAAAGCGCCAAAATCAACCACGCGGGTCACACGCCCTTCATAGATCTCGCCAACTTCTGGCTCAGCCGTAATCTCTTCGATGCGCCGCACCGCGTCCAGCGCTGATTCACGGGTAGCGCCATACACTTTGATGGAGCCATCATCATTGATATCAATGTTGGCACCAGTAGCTTCAGTCAACGCACGAATCGTCGCACCGCCCTTGCCGATCACGTCGCGAATCTTCTCAGCGTTGATTTTGATGGTAATCAGGGTCGGGGCATTCTCGCTCAGCTCGCTACGCGGCACCGACATGGTCTTGGCCATTTCGCCAAGAATATGCATGCGACCTTCGCGGGCCTGATTGAGGGCCACTTCCATGATTTCCTCGTTAATCCCTTCGATTTTGATGTCCATCTGCAGGGCAGTTACGCCATTAGCAGTACCGGCCACCTTGAAGTCCATATCGCCGAGATGATCTTCGTCACCGAGGATGTCAGACAGCACGGCAAAGCGGCCGTCTTCTTCCTTCACCAAGCCCATGGCAATACCAGCTACCGGAGCCTTGATTGGTACACCTGCATCCATCAGAGCCAGCGAGGTGCCGCACACTGATGCCATCGAGGAGGAACCATTCGACTCGGTGATTTCCGATACAACCCGGATGGCATACGGAAAGGTTGCTTCATCCGGCAGCACCGCTTGAACGCCACGACGAGCGAGGCGGCCGTGACCGATTTCACGACGCTTAGGGCTACCAACCATTCCGGTTTCACCGACACAGAAAGGAGGGAAGTTGTAATGCAGCATAAAACGATCAGTGCGTGAACCTTCCAGAGCATCAATGTTCTGGGCATCGCGCATGCCACCCAGCGTGGCCGCCACAATGGCCTGAGTTTCGCCACGGGTGAACAGGGCAGAGCCGTGGGTCTTCGGCAATACCGTCACTTCAGTTTCAATGCGCCGCACAGTTTTCAGATCACGGCCGTCAATACGCGGCTTACCATCCAGAATGGCATCACGCACGGTACGGTATTCCAGCTCGGAGAACTGCTTGGAGACCGCGCCCTTCTCCGGGGCACCATCTTCACCGGTAACCAGTGCTTCGATTACGGCAGCCTTAAGTTCGCCGATACGGGTATAACGCTCCTTCTTGTCTGTAATGCTGTAAGCAGCAGCCAGATCTGCACCAACCTTTGCCTTGACCGCATCGTAGACAGCGGTATCTGCAGCAGGCGCCTGCCACTCCCACTGCGGAGTTCCCACTTCAGCAGCAAAGTCACGCACGGCATTAACCACTGCCTGCATCTCCAGGTGACCAAACAGCACTGCGCCAAGCATCTGGTCTTCGCTGAGCTCTTTGGCCTCGGACTCAACCATCAGCACTGCTTTCTCGGTGCCGGCCACAACCAGATCCAGTGCTGAAGTCTTCAGCTCGCTATAGGTCGGGTTCAGCACGTACATATCGTCAATGAAGCCAACACGAGCAGCACCGATCGGGCCATTAAAAGGAATGCCAGAAATCGCCAGCGCCGCAGAAGTACCAATCATGGCAGCGATATCCGGATCAGCATCTTTGCTCGCCGACATAACGGTGGCGATAACCTGAACTTCATTCATGAAGCCTTCTGGAAACAGCGGACGAATCGGCCGATCGATCAGCCGGCTGGTCAGCGTCTCCTTCTCGGAGGGACGACCTTCACGCTTAAAAAAACCGCCCGGGATGCGGCCGGCGGCGTAGGTCTTTTCCTGATAATTGACGGTTAGCGGGAAGAAGCCCTTAGAAGGATCTGCTTCTTTCTTGCCAACCACGGTGACAAGCACGGCGGTCTCGCCGATGGTGACCATGACAGCACCGGTAGCCTGACGGGCAATACGACCGGTTTCCAAAACCACGGTGTCACGGCCAAACTGGAATTCCTTGCGAACGATCTTGAACATGTCTTCTCTTCTCTCGGTTTCTTTGTTAGTTGCTTTTCACATTAGCCTGAGGCGTGCGCTGGGGATGATACGGCAAAGGTGGCCTTTTTTCACCCGTTATCCAGCGGCCAACGCCAGCCCCAAAACGACAAAAGCCCGGCATGCCGGGCTTTTGCGTGATACGCATAAGGGATTGGTCGATTAACGACGCAGGCCCAGACGCTCAATCAGGGTCAGGTAACGCTCACGGTCCTTACGGGCCAGATAATCCAGCAGCTTACGACGCTGGTTTACCATGCGGATCAGGCCACGACGGCTGTGGTGATCCTTCTTGTGCTCCTTGAAGTGACCCTGCAGGTAATTAATGTTGTGGGTCAGCAGAGCGACCTGAACTTCCGGTGAACCGGTGTCGCCATCTTTGCGGCCATATTCCTTAAGCAGGGTGGCCTTCTGTTCTACGGTTAATGCCATGTTACGTCTCCAATTAAATATGCGATTAAGGATTCACGGGCAGCCGCGCATATTTACAGCTGTCGTGATGTGCCAGTCATGAGGATGAGCTCATGCCTCGGCTACCAGGCGACGGGGTGCAATACGCCCGTCCTCCAGTATTTCTCCAACCCCCAGAAAACGCTTGCCTGAGGCTTGATAAAGACTTACCCAACCCTCTCGCGGTCGGTCGCTAGCCATCACCGCCTGACCCTGCATCAGATAGAACGCAGCATTGTCACCCAGTTCAACGGCCGGCCAGTCTGCCACGGATGTAGATAAAGGCAAGAGCTGTTCGTCGATTGCTTCAAAACCACCCTGTTCCTTCATGGCGCCAAGTTGGTCCAGCGTGAGCATCCGGTCAGCCGGATAGGGACCTGCAGACAGTCGCCGCAGAGACTGAACGTGGCCACCACAACCCAGCTTTTCGCCAAGGTCCTCCACTAGCGAGCGCACATAGGTTCCCTTGCTACAGGCCACCTCAAAGTCCAGCTCGTCAGCGCGCACATCCAGTACCGATATTCGGTGAATGGTCACCCGGCGCACCTTGCGCTCCACCTCAATGCCCTGACGCGCCAACTTATAAAGCGGCTGGCCATTATGCTTGATGGCCGAAAACATGGATGGTGTCTGCTCAATTTCGCCGACAAACTCCATCAGTGCCGCTGTGATAGTTGCTGCATCGGAGGTCACTGGAGCCTCACGTACCACCTGGCCATCCGCATCACCAGTATCAGTAACCACGCCAAGCTTGGCGGTGACCAGATAGCTCTTGTCGGCATCAAGCAGAAACTGGCTGAACTTGGTGGCCTCGCCGAAACAGATCGGCAGCATGCCGGTTGCCAACGGATCGAGGCTGCCGGTATGCCCTGCCTTGGCCGCAGCGAACATGCGCTTTACGGTCTGCAAAGCTCCATTACTGGTAACCCCGGCGGGCTTATCGAGCAACAGGATACCGTTGACCGCACGGCCACGATGACGTTTCGCCAAGTGAGATTACTCCTGCTCGTCCAGAGAGTCCGGGTCATCAAGCCTGTCCGGATCCTGCGGATGCATACTGTCTTCGTGCAACGCCTTCTGGATCAGCGCCGAGATTTCAATGGCGCGCTCAGGCAGGTCGTCATAGTGGAAGCGCAACCGTGGCGTGGTGCGGGTGTTAAGCACCTGGGCCAGCTCGGTACGGAAAAAGCCGGCCGCATTATTGAGCACTTGCTGCGCATTACGGCCTTCCTCGGCACCCTCACCCAGCAGGGTAAAGTAGACGTCCGCCCAACCAAGGTCCTTGGCCACACGGACGTCCTGCACAGTGACGTTACCGATACGAGGGTCTTTCATTTCCTCGCGAAACAGCCGCGCCAGCTCCCGCTGAATATGATCGGCGATCCGGTCGGTGCGCTGGAAGCCCTGCGGGCGGCGATGTCTCGTCATGATTAAAGCGTGCGAGCTATCTCGCGCACCTCAAACACTTCGATCTTGTCACCTTCGCGAACATCATTGTAACTCTTCACCGCAAGACCGCATTCCATGCCATTACGCACTTCAGCAACGTCTTCCTTGAACCGGCGCAGCGACTCCAGGGAGCCTTCAAATACCACCACGTCGTCACGCAGGACTCGGATTGGACGGTTTCGATACAAAGTACCCTCGATCACCATACAGCCCGCAACCGCACCAAACTTGGATGAACGGAATACATCGCGCACCTGGGCAACGCCAAGGATCTCCTCACGGCGCTCCGGCGCCAGCAGGCCAGACATTGCCTTTTTAACATCATCAATCATCTCGTAGATGATCGAGTAGTAACGCAGGTCAATACCTTCGCGCTCGCATAACTTCTTGGCAGCAGAATCCGCTCGAACATTAAAACCAAGCAGAACGCCGGACGAAGTCATTGCCAGGTTAACGTCGGACTCATTAATCGCGCCGACGCCACCAGAGATAATATTGACCTTCACTTCATCGGTAGACAAATCATTCAGTGCACCCATGATCGCTTCCAGCGAACCACGTACATCCGCCTTCAGAACAATATTGACCTGCTTCTGCTCGGCAGTATCCATGGTGGCAAACACGTTCTCTAGCTTGGATGTTTGCTGACGCTTGAGCTTGGTATCACGCTCCCGGTTCTGGCGAGACTCAGCCACTTCACGGGCCTTGCGCTCATCTGGCACAACGAGAAACTGTTCGCCAGCATCCGCAGCGCCATCCATACCCAGAACTTCTACCGGAATCGACGGGCCAGCAGACTTAATCGGCTTGCCATTTTCGTCGTTCATTGCCCGGACACGGCCAAAGTTGCCACCGGCCAGCAGAATGTCACCAATCTTCAGCTCGCCTTCCTGCACCAACACTGATGAAACGGCACCGCGGCCTTTCTCAATGCGGGACTCAATCACCACACCACGGGCTGCACCGGTGGGACAGGCCTGCAACTCAAGCAGCTCCGCCTGAATCAGAATCGCATCAAGCAAGTCATCAATACCAAGACCGGTGTGAGCAGATACATAGCGGAACTGATACTCGCCACCCCACTCTTCCGAGATCACCTCATGCTGGGACAGCTCACTCTTGACTCGCTCGATATCGGCGCCTTCTTTGTCCATCTTGTTGACGGCAACAATAACCGGCACACCGGCAGCTTTGGCGTGATTGATTGCTTCCACGGTCTGCGGCATAACGCCGTCATCGGCGGCTACAACAATAATGACAATATCAGTGGCCTTTGCACCGCGAGCCCGCATAGCAGTAAACGCAGCATGCCCGGGGGTGTCGAGGAAAGTGATCATGCCCTTGTCAGTAGTCACATGATAGGCGCCGATATGCTGGGTAATACCACCCGCTTCGCCCTCTGCCACTTTAGCGCGACGAATATAGTCGAGCAGAGAAGTCTTGCCGTGATCAACATGACCCATGATGGTTACTACAGGCGCGCGCGCCACCTGATCACCCGAGGATGGCATCAAGCTGACGAGATCATCTTCCAGCGTAGCATGGGTGTCCTTAACAGCCTTCGGCGTGTGGCCCATTTCCTCCACCAACAGCATCGCCGTTTCCTGATCGATATGCTGGTTCACGGTGGCCATTTCGCCCATCTGCATCAAAGTCTTCAATACTTCGCGGGCTTTCACGCTCATGCGCTGAGCAAGATCAGCAACAGTAATGGTCTCTGGAACTTCAACGTCGTAAACCATCTTCTCCGTCGGGCTTTTGAAGCCATGCTGTTTGTGGAATGAACTTTTCATCTGGCCGTGAGCTACCACAGGCATATTGCCCTCTCGCTCTTTACCGCCTGGCTTACGGCGACGGCGCTTGGATGAACGTTCTTCATCACGCCAGCTGGCCTCCATCGCTTCAACTACGATGCTGGCGCCGGAATCATCTTCTTCTTCGCGGGCAGGCTGTTCGCCTTCACCACGCTTTTCCAACTCGGCAGCAAGACGGAGAGCTTCCTCTGAGGTGCGGCGGGCCGCCTCCTCTTCAGCCTTGCGACGGGCTTCTGCCTCCACCTTACGACGGGCCTCTTCAGCCTCGCGCTTGCGCTTTTCTTCAGCTTCACGCTCGGCGCGCTGTTCAGGGGTTTCATTGATGACTTTTTCTTCAGTCTTTTTGCCACCCACTTTCGGCACGTGCAAACGCTTGGCTTTTTCTTCCGCTGCTTTGCGCACCTTATCTTCAGCTTCTCGCTGCGCTTCCGGCGTCATTGCGGCGCGCTCAGCTTCCTCGCGCTGACGACGGGCAGCATCTTCATCTGCCTGGCGACGGGCTTCTTCTGCTGCCTTGCGGGCTGCTTCTTCAGCCGCAATGCGCTCTGCCTCTAAACGCTCCTGTTCTTCGCGCTCTCGCTCTTCAGCTTCCAGCACTTCACGCTTAACGTAGGTGCGCTTCTTACGTACCTCTACGGCCACCGTCTTGGCTTTGCCAGAAGTGCCCGTGGTCTTGATGGTGCTGGTGGTTTTTCGTGTCAGGGTAATCTTCTTCGGCTCGGCCTCAGCCCCGCCGTGAGATTTACGCAGGTGAGCCAGAAGCTGCTGCTTCTGCTCATCAGATACACCTTCGTCTGCTGCCTTGTGAGGCAACCCAGCATCACTCATCTGCGTTAGCAAGGTATCAACCGGTGTACCTACCAGCTCTGCCAACTTCTGAACCGTCGTTTCTGCCATATCCCAACCTTGCTCCTGTTCGTTTCGTCACTTACCGGCCCTACTGCGAATTATTGGCCGGCAGCTTCCTCATTCTCGAACCAGGGCGCACGCGCCGTCATGATTAGCTCTGCAGCACGTTGTTCGTCCATCCCGTCAACTTCAAGCAGGTCATCCACCGCCTGCTCGGCGAGATCTTCCATTGTCACGATACCCCGAGATGCCAGCTCTACCGCCAGCTTACGATCCATGCCATCCATATTCAGCAGGTCGTCCGCAGGGCCGGCATTTTCCAGCTGCTCTTCAGATGCCAGGGCACGAGTCAACAACACGTCTTTGGCTCGCTGACGAAGAGCTTCGACAATTTCTTCATCGAATCCGTCAATGCCAAGCATTTCTTCAACCGGCACGTAGGCAACTTCTTCAAGTGTGGTAAAGCCTTCCGCCACCAATACTTCTGCAATATCTTCGTCAACGTCCAGCTCGCGAATAAACACATCCATGGACTGCTGTGCTTCTTCTTCCTGCTTTTCCTGAGCCTTGTCGAGAGTCATCACATTCAACTCCCAGCCAGTCAGCTCAGATGCCAAACGGATATTCTGACCACCACGGCCAATGGCCTGAGCCAACGCGGACTCATCTTCCACCGCAACGTCCATGGAGTGCTTTTCTTCATCGACGACGATGGAGGCTACTTCTGCAGGCTGCATCGCATTGATTACAAGCTGCGCCGGATTGTCATCCCACTGGATAATATCAACCCGCTCACCTGCCAGCTCATTGGAAACCGCCTGAACACGTGCACCACGCATACCTACGCAAGCACCGATTGGATCAATGCGCTGGTCGTTAGTCTTGACCGCAATTTTTGCTCGAGCCCCTGGATCACGGGCTGCGCCTTTGATCTCGATAAGCTCTTCCCCGATCTCCGGAACCTCAATCTTGAACAGCTCGATAAGCATTTCAGGACAAGCGCGGCTAGCGAAAAGCTGCGGGCCACGGTTCTCTTCATTCACTCCGAGCAGATAAGCACGCAAGCGATCATTTTGACGCACCATTTCACGGGGAATCATATGCTCGCGAGTGATCAGGGCCTCGGCATTGCCACCAAGATCCAAAATGATGCTATCGCGGGTAACTTTCTTGACGATGCCACTGATCAGTTCGCCGATACGCGGCCGATACTCTTCAACGATCTGGGCACGCTCGGCCTCGCGCACTTTCTGCACGATAACTTGCTTGGCTGCCTGAGCGCCGATCCGGCCGAAGGCAACCGACTCTACTTCCTCTTCCCAGACATCGCCAAGCTGCAGCTTGGGATCTTTCTCGTGGGCCTCATCGAGAGTCAGCTGACGGCCAAATTCGTAAAGTTCTTCATCCGGCACGACATGCCAGACCCGGTAAGAGCGGTAGCCGCCCGTCACCCGGTCAATTTTGACACGTATCTCAACGTCTTCCTCTTCGTGGAAACGCTTGCGCGTCGCCGCTGCCAGAGCAAGCTCAATGGCTTCAAAAATGACGTCACGGCTGACGCCCTTTTCATTTGATACAGATTCTGCAACTAACAGGATTTCTTTGTTCATGGCCAAGCCTTTACAAAGACAAACAGTCCTTGGACGACACCGGGACAATCAGTCGAATTTTGCGACCAGATTTGCCCGATCCACCTGTGCGAAAGGCACTCGCAGTGCCTCGCCTTTTACGTCCAACAGCACGTCATCACCCTCAATAGCAGTGAGCGTTGCTGTCAGACGCCGCTTGCCCGCCACCGGGGCCAACAAACGAATCTGGATATCTTCGCCAGCATAACGGGCCCACTGCTCAATGGTGAACAACGGCCGCTCCATGCCTGGAGAAGATACTTCAAGGTTGTACTCACCAGAAATTGGGTCCTCGACATCGAGCACTCCGCTTACCTGGTGACTGACTAAAGCACAGTCGTCAACACTGATGCCTTCGTCTGAATCACGATCAATATAAATACGCAATGTCGCTCCGCGGCCCTGAATATATTCAAGCCCCCAAAACTCATAACCGAGGCTCTCCACCACCGGTTGCAACATTGCCTGAATTTCGTCGCTTCTGCGTGACACAGCTCACCCAAACGCCAAAAACAAAAAATGGGCGCAACGCCCATTTCACGTTGCGAACCCGCTGACTGAGGCAGCCGGCCCGCAAGACAAAAAAGCCCCTGCAAGAGGGGCTTTGGTAATACCAGGCCGCCTGCCAAACAGAACCGCAGACTTCCTCTGTTTGGTAGCGGGGGCAGGATTCGAACCTACGACCTTCGGGTTATGAGCCCGACGAGCTACCAGACTGCTCCACCCCGCAACTTAACTTGATGCCATTTTTACGCCCCGCATCGGGCGATTACCTATTCGGATGCGCACCCGAATCAGGTGCAGCACTATAGTTAGCTGACTTTGGACTGTCAATGTATATCAGACCATTTGGCCGCAGGCTCTGAGGAAAACCGCACAATCAGGCAGCCCCCATAAAGGCAGGACTGCATCGCAAATATGATCTGGAAGTGGCCGCCGGGGAGAGATCAGAGATCAGGCAACACCTCAGGCGAAAAACGGAAAAAGTAAAAAGGCGTCCATTGGACGCCTCTTAAGATTGGTGCCGAAGGCCGGACTCGAACCGGCACGGGCTGCGCCCACTACCCCCTCAAGATAGCGTGTCTACCAATTTCACCACTTCGGCTACGTGCTTACTCAACCACCGGCACATCAGAGGCCGGCGATTCTACCTCAACCTGCGGAACTTCTGCAGCGCTTTCTTCGACCACCGGCACCCCGGTATCGACCTGCGGAACTTCCTGTTGAATTTTCTGCAACGCCGGCAGCAGATCCCCATCTTCATTGGCAATCTGACGAGCCTGCCATGCCAGAGCCAAGCTGGTGAGCATAAATACTGCGGCCAAAATTGCTGTGGAGCGGGTCAAGAAATTTGCCGCACCGGCACTACCGAAGAAGCTCTGCGACGCACCGCCGCCAAATGAAGCGCCTGCATCGGCGCCCTTGCCATGCTGAATAAGCACCAGACCGATCAGGCCGAGAGCCGCAAGCACATGCACCACATGAAGAAAGATAATATCCATGACTGTCCGTTATTACGCTGTTGCCGCCTGACAAATGGCGAGGAATGTCTCTGCGTCAAGTGACGCCCCCCCGATTAGGCCGCCGTCAATATCAGCACCGGCGAAAAGGGACGCGGCATTATCCGCCTTTACACTGCCGCCGTAAAGAAGCCGTAACGATTCAGCCAGTTCAGCACCGAATGCGCCACTCAACCTGGCCCGAATATGCGCATGCACCGCCTGAGCCTGATCGGGAGAGGCGGTCATGCCTGTACCAATCGCCCAGACGGGCTCATAAGCGATAACCGCGCCCACCAACTGCGCCGCTGTAATCCGTGAAAAAACCGCCTCAAGCTGAGCATTAACCACCTGCTCAGTCCGTCCGGCCTCACGTTCAGCCAAAGTTTCGCCTATACAAAGTACCGGGCGCAGGCCCGCCTCCAGGGCCCGGCAGAACTTGTCTGCCACCTGAGCATTATCCTCGGCGAACAGGGTACGGCGCTCAGAATGACCAACAAGCACGTACTGGCAGCCAGCATCCACGAGCATTTCAGCGGACACCTCGCCCGTGAAAGCGCCATCGCTGGTTGCAGCAACGTTTTGTCCTGCAAAACAAACAGGGCTGCCTTTTGCGGCAGCAGCAACCGTATCAAGGTAGACCAGTGGCGGACACAACAGCACTTCGACACCAGCGGGAGCCCCTGCGGCAACTTCCGCCGCCAGCTGTGCAGCCATGGCGCGGCGGCCATTCATCTTCCAATTGCCGGCCACCAAGGGAATCCGGGTCATCTGTTTCTCCCTGTTTTCAGTGGCCGCGAAGGATAGCGACAGGTTTATCGTCCGACAACCTCAGGCGATGACTTCAGTAACCACGTCGGCGAGTGAGCGGCAAACCTGCTCCACCAGCGCCGCGTCCTCGCCCTCTACCATCACGCGCACCAGAGGCTCAGTACCAGAGGGCCGCAGCAGCACACGACCACGCCCTGCTAACTGATGATCCGCGTCGGCAAGGGCCTTCTTGATCCATTCATTCTGCATAAACCCTGTTCGATTTGGCCCGCGGACATTGATCATCACCTGAGGCACGGTTTTTAAGCCCGCCAGCGCCTCGCGTAACGAGCAGTCCTGACCAATTAGAGCCGACAACACCTGGAGCGCAGAGACAATACCGTCGCCGGTGCTGGTGCGATCAAGACAGACAATATGCCCAGAGGACTCGCCGCCCAGTGACCAGCCATGCCGGTCCAACGCCTCCATGACATAGCGGTCACCAACACCGGCGCGGTGGAACGGAATCTGCGCATCACTGAGCGCCAGCTCAAGGCCGAAGTTGCTCATCAACGTGCCAACCACCCCACCACACAATGCTCCGCGTCGCGCCCGATCCATTGCCAGCACATAAAGAAGCTGATCGCCATCTACCAGCTCGCCCTGATCATCCACCATCAAGACCCGATCCGCATCACCGTCCAGCGCGATGCCGAGATCTGCACGCACCTCAATTACTTTCTGTTGCAACACCTCAGGGTGGGTGCTGCCACAATCAAGATTGATATTGACGCCGTCCGGCTCCCTGCCAATGGCTATCACTTCGGCTCCCAACTCCTCAAACACATCTGGAGCAATGTGGTAACTGGCACCATGAGCACAATCAACCACAATGCGCAGCCCCTTCAGACTAAACGGATGCGGCACCGTGCTCTTGCAAAACTCGATATAGCGCCCGCGGGCGTCATTGATACGTCGAACCTTTCCAAGCCGATCTGCGCTAACCATGCGCATCGGCTCATCAAGCATGCGCTCAATCTCATACTCTACGTCATCCGCCAATTTTCGACCATCCGGACCAAAGAACTTGATGCCGTTGTCGGTATAGGGGTTGTGCGATGCAGAAATAACGATGCCCGCCTGAGCCCGGAAGGTGCGAGTCAGATAGGCGACTGCCGGAGTAGGCATGGGACCCAGCAGGCGCACATCAACGCCCGCAGAAGATATACCTGCCTCTAGAGTAGACTCGAAAATATAGCCGGAACTGCGGGTGTCCTTGCCAATTAATATCTTGTTTTCCAGCTCTTGGTCGCCGCGCGCCTGCATAACCTTGCCAACAGCCCAGCCAAGCTTGAGAACAAACTCAGGAGTAATTGGCAGGTGTCCGACCGGCCCACGAATACCATCTGTACCGAAGTACTTTCTTGTCATCCCTGCCCTGCCTCCACCTGATTAACAACCTGCAGCAATCGTAATGCATCCACAGTTTCAGCCACATCATGCACGCGAACAATCCGTGCGCCGCGCTGCGCAGCTAACAATGCAAGCACCACACTGCCAATCAGCCGATCTGCCACTGGCCGCTCCAGCAAACGACCGATCATTGATTTACGCGACAGCCCGGCCAGCACCGGCATACCACGAGCAGCAAGCTGGGGCAGCGAGGCCAGTAAGGCCAAATTGTGCTGATCGGTTTTGCCAAAACCGAACCCCGGATCCAGTACCAACTTACTACGCTCAATACCGGCAGCAACACAGGTGCCCACCCGCTCTGCCAGAAATGCCTCAACCTCCGCCACTACATCCGCATAGAGAGGCGCATGCTGCATAGTGCCGGGCTCGCCCTGCATATGCATCAGACACACGGCCAGCCCGGTAGCCGCTGCGGCCTGCAATGCACCGGGGCGAGTTAGAGCGCGGATATCGTTGATCATGCCAGCGCCCAGTGCCGCAGCTTCACGCATAACTTCTGGCGTGGAAGTATCAACAGAAATTACCGCATCGCATTCCGCAGCGACGGCCTCAACAGCAACCACCACCCGATCAAGCTCTTCGCCAACAGACACACTGGCGGCGCCAGGTCGGGTTGACTCACCACCAATATCAATGATCTTCGCGCCGGCCTGAATCATTGACTGGGCATGCATGAGCGCTGCATCACGGCCGAGGTAGCGCCCGCCATCTGAAAACGAATCGGGGGTGACATTCAGCACCCCCATAACGACAGGCGCGGACAAGTCCAGTGTCCGCGCCCCGCATTGCAATGTGTTATCGGTCATCAGTGTGTATTGGCTGGACCACCAATCGGCTTGTCATTGTCACGCCCCTCGTCATGGGCCTCCGACTCCTTGGTATCACCCGTCGCCGAACCACCCGAGGTGCCGCTGTCATTCCAGTCCTTTGGCGGACGGGGTGGCTTGCCAGACATAATGTCCTCGATCTGATCAGCATCAATGGTTTCATACTGCATCAGTGCCTGGGCCATGGCCTCGAGCTTGTCACGGTTTTCCTCAAGAATTTTTTGAGCGCGGCCATAGCACATGTCGATAATGGAGCGCACTTCGCGATCAATCTCTTCAGCGGTTTGCTCGGAAACGTGCTTGCTCTGGGTCACTGATTTACCCAGAAAAACTTCGCCTTCGTCTTCTTCGTAGGCCAGCGGGCCAAGTTTTGCCGACAAACCCCACTTGGTCACCATGGCCCGCGCCATTTTGGTAGCACGCTCAATATCGTTCGATGCTCCCGTGGTCACACCATCAACCCCCAGAGTCAACTCCTCTGCAATCCGACCACCAAAAAGGGAGGAAATCATGCTTTCCAGAGCACGCTTGGATTGTGAGTACTTGTCTTCCTCTGGCAGGTACATAGTCACACCCAATGCACGGCCACGGGGAATGATACTGACCTTGTACACCGGGTCATGTTCTGGCACCAGACGCCCAACAATGGCATGACCGGCTTCGTGGTATGCGGTGTTGAGCTTCTCCTTTTCATTCATGACCATGGAGCGTCGCTCCGCGCCCATCATGATTTTGTCTTTAGCCTTTTCGAACTCTTCCATGTTGACCACTCGCTTGTTGGCGCGAGCAGCGAACAAGGCGGCCTCATTAACCAGATTGGCAAGATCCGCCCCTGAGAAACCCGGGGTGCCACGGGCGATCAATGCTGGCTTAACGTCATCGGCAATCGGCACGCTGCGCATATGTACTTTCAGGATCTGCTCGCGGCCGCGCACATCTGGTAGCGGCACTACTACCTGACGGTCAAACCGTCCGGGGCGTAGCAAAGCAGCATCAAGCACATCAGGACGGTTGGTAGCAGCAATCACGATGACGCCTTCGGTGCCTTCAAAACCATCCATTTCCACCAGCAGCTGGTTCAAGGTCTGCTCACGCTCATCATGGCCACCACCTAAACCGGCACCACGGGAACGACCCACCGCATCAATTTCATCAATAAAGATGATGCAGGGCGCATGCTTCTTGGCCTGCTCGAACATATCGCGCACCCGGGATGCGCCAACACCGACAAACATTTCAACGAAATCAGAGCCAGAGATAGAGAAGAAAGGCACCTTGGCCTCGCCCGCAATGGCCTTGGCCAGCAGGGTTTTACCTGTACCGGGCGAACCGACCATCAACACGCCACGGGGGATTTTGCCGCCAAGACGCTGGAACTTGCCTGGATCACGTAGAAACTCGACCAGCTCCTGAACTTCTTCCTTGGCCTCTTCAACACCTGCAACATCGGCAAAGGTCGTCTTGATCTGGTCTTCGCCAAGCAGACGAGCGCGGCTCTTGCCGAAGGTCATAGGTCCCCCGGCGCCACCACGACCCCCTCCCTGCATCTGCCGCATAAAGAAGATAAAGATCGCCAGGATCAGCAGGATCGGCAGAATCGAGAGAAATAACTGGGTCAGGAAACCTTGACGCTCCGGCTCCTGACCAACAATAACCACACTGTTATTGTGCAGAGTCGGCAGCAGATCAAGATCCAGAATCGGTGGTTTGACCGTTTCAAAACGCCCACCACCAGACAGCTCACCTGCAATACGGGTGTCGTTGATAGTGACCTTGGCCACATCGCCATTCTCCACCCGGGTAATAAACTCGGAGTAATCCATGCGCTGGCTTACCGCCTGCGGGCTGATGCTCTGAGCAACCACATAAAGAACCCCGGCGATTACCAACCAGAGAAGGATATTGCGGGTCATGTCGTTCAAACTACACCTCTTGCCCGGTGCTGACCGGGAGATTCTGGGACATACGGATATCCAAATTACACCATTTTGAGGCCTGACCCCAGCAGATAGACCTCATTGGAGCGCGGCCGACTGGCCGCAGGCTTACGGGTTACCACGCTACGAAAGGTGTCGTGAAGAAGCCGTCGGAACTCCTCGATCCCCTCACCCTGGAACACCTTGACCAGAAACCGACCATCCGGTTCCAGTACTCGCGCCGCCATATCCAGCGCCAATTCCGCAAGATATATGGCGCGCGGCATGTCCACCGCACGGTTACCACTCATATTGGGGGCCATATCTGAAATAACAAGGTCTACCTTGCCACCACCGAGGGCGTCCAGCAGCTGCTGAAATACCTCATCCTCACGAAAATCCCCCTGGATAAAGGTCACCCCGGCCAAAGGCTCCATGGGCAGGATGTCTGAGGCCAGCACCAGGCCCTTGTCACCAACCAGACGGGCCGCCACCTGCGACCACCCTCCAGGTGCAGCACCAAGGTCCAACACCCGCATTCCCGGCCGCAGCAACTTATCCTTATCGTTGATTTCAAGGAGCTTGTAGCATGCCCGGGAGCGATAGCCCTCAGTCTGGGCTCGGGCCACCCAAGGGTCATCAAAATGCTCCTTGAGCCAGCGATCACTGCTTTTTGAACGTGCCATCGGTTACCGTATCGGGATTGCTTCGTGACAGTTAGAATAGCCGCCCTTTTCAACCAACGCATTGCTCATTGACCACGGGCTGCAACCTAGCGGAGAACATCATGCCCCTTAGCCCTCAGGACCGGAAGCGCCTGAAAGCCATCGGCCACCACCTCAATGCCATCCTGATCCTCGGCGACAAGGGCCTGAGCGAGAGCTTTATTGAGGAGCTAAACCTGCGCCTGGAGGATCATGAATTGATCAAGGTACGGGTAAATGCCGAAAGCCGTGAAGACCGGCATGGCATCGTGACAGCTCTTTGCGAAGCCGGCGAATGTGAGCTGGTACAGCTGATCGGCAAGATTGCCATACTGTATCGGCCCGCAAAGAAGCCAAACCCCAAGCTATCCAACCTGCTGCGTTTCTCAGCACGCTGATCCACCCCCCGTTGCGGCAGCGCACACGCTGCCGGCTTCGGGAGCCTGCCCGGCCAGACCTCAGATATGCTCTACCTTGTCGATCTCGTATTCGACCATGCCGCCGGGAGTATCGATTTCCACCGAGTCGCCTTCCATCTTGCCAAGCAAACCACGGGCAATGGGTGACCCTGCGGAGATTCGCCCCTGCTTGATATCTGCCTCGTCGTCGCCAACGATCCGGTAGGTCTTACTCTCATCCGTGTTGACGTTGATAATCGTCACGGTACAGCCAAACACTACCTTGCCGGTGTAGGGGATGCTGCGAATATCTATCACCTGAGAGGCAGACAGCTTGCCCTCAATATCTGCAATACGCCCCTCAATAAAACCCTGATCCTCACGCGCGGCATGATATTCAGCATTTTCCTTGAGATCGCCATGCTCACGTGCCTCAGCAATAGCCTTGGAAATACGCGGACGCTCGATTGTCTTCAGTCGCTGCAGCTCTTCCTCCAGCGACTTGGCACCTTCAATGGTCATGGGAAAGCGTTGCATAATTATGCTCCTGCCAGCTCGGCGTGCATGTCCTGCAAGCGCCGCACTTCAATTTCACCATCAATGGTCAACGACTGACACACTGCCTTGGCGGCTGCGATGGTGGTGGTATAGAAAACCTTACGCTGCAGCGCTGAGCGCCGAATGGCAAACGAATCCCTGATTGCCTGCTTGCCCTCGGTGGTATTAACGATCAAATCCACCTCGCCATTCTTGATCATATCGACGATATGGGGGCGACCTTCCAGCACCTTATTAACCGGCGAAACGCTAATGCCAGCCGCCTCAATAACCGCTGCAGTACCGCGAGTGGCCACCAGCTTGAAGCCGAGCTTGCTCAACTCGCGAGCCACTTCAACTGCACCTGCCTTGTCTACCTCGCGCACGGAAACAAACGCTGTGCCAGTGCGTGGAATACGCTCACCTGCACCCAGCGCCGCCTTGCCGTAGGCTTCTGCAAAAGTAGCCCCAACCCCCATTACCTCGCCGGTAGACTTCATTTCCGGCCCAAGAATGGGGTCCACTTTCTGGAACTTGGCAAACGGAAACACCGCTTCCTTGACGTGGAAGTTGGTCGGTACGATTTCCTTAGTGAAGTTCTGCTCCGCCAGACTGGTACCCGCCATGCAACGGGCCGCCACCTTAGCCAGCGACACGCCGATACACTTGGACACGAACGGCACGGTTCGCGAAGCACGAGGGTTCACCTCAAGCACATAAACTTCACCATCTTTTACCGCAAACTGGACATTCATCAGGCCAACGACGCCCAGCTCTCGGGCCATGGCGGCTGACTGCTCTCGCATAACATTCTGCAAGCCTTCGTCCAGCGCGTAGGGAGGCAACGAGCAAGCAGAGTCGCCAGAGTGCACACCGGCCTGCTCAATATGCTGCATGATCGCGCCAACCACTACATCCTTACCGTCAGACACCGCATCCACATCAGTTTCAATGGCGTCATCAAGAAAGCGATCCAGTAACACAGGTGAATCATTGGAAACCTTTACCGCGTTCTTCATGTAGTTACGCAGCTCGTCCTCGTTATAGACGATTTCCATGGCCCGGCCACCCAGCACATAGGAGGGGCGCACCACCAGCGGATAGCCGATCTCAGCCGCCAGTCGCACACCATCTTCGATGCTACGGGCAGTTCGGTTCGGCGGCTGTTTCAAGCCGAGCTTATTAACCATCTGCTGGAAACGCTCGCGATCCTCTGCTTCGTCAATTGCATCAGGACTGGTGCCGATAATCGGCACACCGGCGGCCTGCAATGCGCGAGCAAGCTTCAGCGGCGTCTGACCACCGTACTGGACGATGACACCCTTCGGCTTCTCGATATGACAAATTTCAAGTACGTCTTCCAATGTTACCGGCTCGAAGAACAGCCGATCGGAGGTGTCGTAGTCTGTGGACACAGTTTCCGGGTTGCAGTTAACCATGATGGTTTCGTAACCATCTTCGCGCATTGCCAGCGCGGCGTGTACACAGCAGTAATCAAACTCAATGCCCTGACCAATCCGGTTAGGGCCGCCACCCAGCACCATTATCTTGTCACGGCCAGACGGCTTCGCTTCGCACTCTTCGTCATAGGTCGAGTACATGTAGGCAGTATCAGTGGAAAACTCCGCGGCGCAGGTATCAACACGTTTGTATACCGGACGCACGCCGAACTCGTGCCGACGAGCACGCAGATCCGCTTCTTTGACACCGAGCAGACGGGCCAGACGGGCATCAGAGAAGCCCTTGCGCTTTAGACGATACAGGGTATCTCTATCCAGCTCCGTGTAGGTGGAAGATGCCAACACCTGCTCTTCGCGAATAAGATCTTCAATCTGCACCAAATACCAGTGGTCAATCTTGGTCAGTTGATACAGCTCTTCCACAGTAAAACCGGCGCGGAAAGCATCACCCAACACCCAAATGCGATCCGGACGGGGAGTCGCCAGCGCCTGCGCAACCTGCGTGCGCATATCGCCATCCGCGGGGTCAAGGGCTGGGTCAAAACCAGTGGAATCGGTTTCCAGCCCACGCAGTGCCTTCTGCATGGACTCCTGAAAGTTGCGGCCAATAGCCATCACTTCACCAACCGATTTCATCTGCGTGGTCAGCACCGGATCGGCTTCGGCAAATTTTTCAAAATTGAAGCGCGGAATCTTGGTAACCACGTAATCAATGGAGGGCTCAAAAGAAGCCGGAGTCTTACCGCCGGTAATGTCGTTCTGTAGCTCGTCCAGCGTATAGCCCACCGCCAGCTTGGCAGCCACTTTGGCGATCGGGAAACCAGTGGCCTTCGACGCTAGCGCCGAGGAACGGGATACACGCGGGTTCATTTCAATCACCACCATGCGACCGGTGTCAGGGCAGACACCGAACTGCACGTTGGATCCGCCAGTCTCCACGCCAATCTCACGCAGCACCGCCAACGAGGCGTTACGCATGATCTGGTATTCCTTGTCCGTCAGCGTTTGTGCCGGAGCAACGGTAATCGAATCGCCGGTGTGCACACCCATCGGGTCAAAGTTTTCGATTGAGCACACGATGATGCAGTTGTCCTTTTTGTCACGGACCACTTCCATCTCATACTCTTTCCAACCAAGCAGCGATTCGTCGATCAGCAACTCTTTGGTTGGCGAAAGATCCAGACCACGTTGGCAGATTTCCTCAAACTCCTCCCGGTTATAGGCAATGCCGCCACCCGAGCCACCCATGGTGAAACTGGGCCGAATAATGCAGGGGAAGCCGATGGAATCAAGCACCTGAAAAGCTTCTTCCATACTATGTGCGATGGCCGAGCGCGGGCACTCCAGACCAATCGACTTCATCGCCTTGTCAAATCGCTGACGGTCTTCGGCCTTGTCGATAGCGTCGGCATTGGCGCCGATCATTTCCACACCGTGCTTATCCAGTACACCATGGCGGGCCAGATCAAGGGCGCAGTTCAGCGCGGTCTGGCCGCCCATGGTCGGCAGCAGCGCGTGCGGCTTTTCTTTCTCGATGATTTTTTCCACCGTCTGCCAGGTGATTGGCTCGATGTACGTGGCATCCGCCATGGCCGGGTCGGTCATGATGGTGGCCGGGTTCGAATTCACCAGAATAACGCGGTAGCCTTCCTCGCGCAGCGCCTTGCAGGCCTGGGCTCCGGAGTAGTCAAACTCACAGGCCTGACCAATAACGATCGGGCCGGCGCCGATGATGAGGATGCTCTGGATATCAGTTCTTTTCGGCATGGTCTCTACCAGTCAATTCTGCAAACCCGCATGGCGGGATGTCTGACACAAGCAGCCTTATTTGGCCGCTTCCATCAGCTCGATAAAATGGTCAAACAGTGGCGCCGCATCATGCGGGCCGGGACTCGCTTCCGGATGACCCTGGAAGCTGAATGCCGGCTTGTCGGTGCGGTGAATGCCCTGCAGCGAACCGTCAAACAGCGACACATGAGTGGCTCGCAGATTTGCCGGCAGGCCCGTCTCAAGCACGGCAAAGCCGTGGTTCTGGCTGGTGATCATCACCACGTTGCGATCCAGATCCTTCACCGGGTGGTTGGCGCCATGGTGACCAAACTTCATCTTTCCGGTTTCCGCGCCGCTGGCCAGTGCCAGCAGCTGGTGTCCCAGGCAAATACCGAACACCGGCAGGCCGCTATCAACAATCACTTTGATCGCTTCAATGGCGTAATCACAGGGAGCCGGATCGCCCGGACCATTGGACAGGAACACGCCATCCGGCTTCATTGCCAACACTTCGCTGGCCGGAGTTTGTGCCGGCACCACGGTCAGGCGACAGCCACGGTCTGCCAGCATGCGCAGAATGTTGCGCTTGACGCCGTAGTCATAGGCCACCACGTGAAAGGGGGTCTCAGTCGGGGTGATATGGCCCTTGCCGAGCTGCCAACTTCCTTCAGTCCACTGATAGGCCTGATCGACTGATACCTCTTTAGCCAGATCCATGCCCTTCAAGCCGGGAAAGCCTTTGGCGGCCGCCAGAGCTTTAGCTTCATCAATGCTTTCGCCGGCAATGATGCAACCGTTCTGGGCGCCTTTTTCGCGCAGTATGCGGGTCAAGCGTCGGGTATCAATATCGGCAATGCCAACCACATTATGGCGCTTGAGATAGTCCGACAGGGACTCCTGCGAGCGGAAGTTGGATGCCACCATGGAAGCATCACGAATAATCAGGGCTTTCGCCCACACCCGGCTAGATTCCTCATCCTCGGCGTTAACGCCGACATTGCCGATATGGGGATAGGTCAGGGTGACCATCTGCGCGGCATAGGAGGGATCAGTCAGGATTTCCTGGTAGCCAGTTAGTGCGGTGTTGAAAACCACCTCACCCACCGCTTCACCGGTTGCACCAATAGCGACGCCGCGAAAGATGCTGCCGTCTTCCAGTGCGAGTAGGGCCGGGACCGTCAAGGCAACCTCCAGTGTGTGATTCAGAGCAGGATCAGCGAGCCGCGCGTACGTGCAAAAAAGCGAGATGGACTGCTCCATCTCGCTTTTTTGTCATTCTTGGCGCAGGCCGGATAGACCCTTGGGCGGGTGCGTATTGTAGGGACTGCCCCTCGCCATGTCACGGGTAAAAAGGCTGATTAACACGCAGGGATGGCAGTTAAAGGCCAAGTACCGCCCGCATATCGTAGACCCCTGGGGGCTGCTGACCCAGCCAATCGGCGGCCCGCACCGCGCCTCGGGCGAAATTCATCCGACTGGTAGCCCGGTGGGTAATCTCAACCCGCTCCCCCTCACCGGCAAACATAACCGTATGCTCGCCGACGATATCGCCAGCGCGGATGGTTTCGAAGCCGATGGTCTGACGCTCCCGGGCACCAGTGCGCCCCTCACGACCATAAACCGCACAGGCCTTCAGATCCCGACCTAGCGTGTCAGCAATCACTTCCCCCATGGCCAGCGCAGTTCCTGACGGGGCATCAATTTTGTGGCGGTGATGCGCTTCGATAATTTCGATGTCCACCTCATCGCCCAACACTCGCGAGGCTGTTTCCAGCAGGCTCAGGCACAAAGTCACCCCGACCGAATAGTTGGCAGCAAAGCAGATTGGGATGACCTTGCCAGCCTCATGCAGCGACTTTTTCTGGGTATCACTGAGCCCGGTGGTGCCGATCACCAGCTTACGGCCCGCATCACGGCAAATAGCAATATGGCGCTCAGTGGCTTCAGGCAAAGTGAAGTCAATAAACACATCCGCGTCGCGAACCACGCTGGCCAAGTCATCCGACAGCGATACGCCCAGCTTGCCGACGCCGATCAGCTCGCCAGCATCCGCGCCGATCAGACTACTGCCCGGGACATCCACCGCAGCCCCAAGGGTGAGGCCATCGGCATTGTTAACCGCTTCAATCAGGGTGCGTCCCATGCGCCCGGCGGCGCCAAGAATTCCAACTTTCATTGTCTTGTGTCACCTGCAGGAAAAGGTGCGCTAGTGTATCGGGTCACAGCCCGATGAATAACCCCGGACGGCAGAGAAACATGACAGCAAACGAGATTCGCCTGATCCAGCCCGACCGGCTTGCCGACGAGTGGCTTAAAGCACAGAAACAGCGACCAAAACCCACCGATGACCAGAGTCGGTTACAGGCGGTGCTGGCGCTGGCAGCGCTGACCATAGCACATGACAGCGGCGGCCCATTTGCCGCAGCAGTCTATGCTCTGGACACAGGAGAGCTTATATCTACAGCAGTTAACACGGTAGTAAGCAATCACTGCGCAGCCGCCCATGCGGAGCTTCAGGCGCTCTCGCTGGCCCAACAGAAGATCGGCAATTACACCCTGATAGATCGACCCTGCGTACTGGTGAGCTCCAGCGAACCATGCACTATGTGCCTCGGGGCCATCGCCTGGAGCGGTATACAACAGCTGGTATTTTCCTCCACCCGGGAAGATGTGGAGCAAATTGGCTTCGATGAGGGGCCGATAACCCGAGAGTGGCGGCAGCAACTAACCGAGCGCGGGATTCGCGTTTCCGGCCCAATGCTCCGCGAAGAGGGTCGCCAGATATTAAGGGACTATCTGAACCACCAAGGGGTTATCTATAACGCCCGGCCATTGGGCCCAGCTCAAATCTGAAACGGCGGCAGGAGCACGCAATATAGATTATCGCCACTACGCTCCATGTGCTTGCGACGCGCCCGATCAAAGCTGCGGAAGCTGGAACCACTGGCCTGCAGGGCCTGCACCTCCTGCAGGCGCTTCTGCGCATACAGACGGTCCAGTGCCTCCATGCTATAGGATGGCTCCGAGGCAACCGCCGCCTCAAGCTGACGAATAGCCTCATCGGTCTCTTTGGTCTGCTCCATATACAGCAGGCTGTTGGCATATTCGTAGCGGACGATAGCCATATCCCCGGCCAGCTCCACAGCCCGGCCAAAAATCTCACCGGCATTAACTGGCTGGGCGTTGAACGTCATACGCCCAGCGGCTTTACCCACCCGGCGAATTACATTGGCGTCAAAGGCCGCATTAAGCGCCAGCGACAGAGCGTGATCCGGGTCCACTGCCATAGCCTCATTGGCTGCATTAATCACCATCGGCGCATATCCGTTGGCAAGCATCACCGGTACCGGCACGTCCTCTGCCAGGCGACCGACCGCATAGGCAAAACCGAGCCGGAAGATTACGTAGTCCTTATGAAATTCCTCCTCCCCGGGCAGGAATGGCTGCGCTTGGGCATAGGCCTGAATACGGTCGATAGCGTCCTGCAGCAGCATCTGCTTGGCAGAATCGGTACGCGTCAGGTACATGGCCTGCATCAGCTGGGCAAACACTCCCGGCACCTCCGCATAACCACCATAGCGAATACCCAGATCACGGGCCTTACGAAAGTCGCCGCGGAAAAATGCCTGCCAGACTTCCAAAACATTCAGGCTATGCATTTCCCAATCCGCATCCTGATACCCCAGCTGACGCATCAGATCCGGAAAGCGGGTATAGCGCTCTCGCAGGTACTCGGCAGACGGGAAAGCAATCTTCAGGCCACGCATCAGGTGTGGCCATTTTTCGCGGATTTCATCGAAGGTGTAGGTAAAGGGCAGAGGATCGAACGGCGCTTTCTCCCATTCACCCTCCACCACCAGAGGATCAATGACGATTTTCGCCCCATCCTTCTGATCGAAAGTGGCAATGGCTCTCTGGCGGGCCTCATCACCCGGCGAAGCAATACAGAACAATGGCAGACTGGCGCAAATGACAAGCGCGCTGGCGAGTATCCGTCTCATCCCCGAAAACCTGTTGTTGTTATTCGTCAGGTTGCCCGCCAGCAGGCGGACAACTCAGTGGGGGACGACTATAGCAGTGAGACTAATAGCAACAATCCGGCAAATGTCTCAAAAGCCATCAAAAAAACGTCTTACACCTTCAAACCAGCTTGTTTTACGGGGGTTATGTCGAGAATCCTCACTACTCATTGATGCCTGAAACTGGCGCAGTAACTCTTTCTGCTCACTGCTCAGACCCACCGGCGTCTCCACCACAATGCGGCACATCAGATCACCAGCTGGACCACCTCGTACGGAGGTAACGCCCTTTCCGCGTAGCCTGAACAGCTTTCCGGTCTGCGTCTCCGCTGGCACCTTCAGCTTGACCCTGCCATCGATAGTCGGCACCTCAAGCTCCCCGCCAAGGGCCGCGTCGACAAACGAAACGGGCACTTCGCAGTACAAGTCGCTGCCGTCTCGCTGGAAGATTTCATGCTCCAGCACAGATATCTGCACATACAGATCACCTGCCGGCGTGCCATTCTGGCCCGCCTCACCCTCGCCCGCCAGACGGATGCGATCGCCGGTATCGACACCGGCCGGGATGGACACGGACAGAGTCTTGGTCTTTTGCACTCGACCCTGACCATGACACTTCTTGCATGGGTTCTTGATGATGGTACCGCTGCCACGGCAAGTGGGGCAGGCCTGTTGCACGGTAAAGAAACCCTGCTGCATGCGCACCTGGCCCACTCCACCACAGGTCGGGCAGCCAGTGGGCTTTTCAGAACCTTGTGCACCGCTGCCTTCACAGCTGTCACAGGTTGCCCATGTCGGCACGCGAATTTTCTCGTTGGTCCCTTTTACCGCGCGCTCCAGATCAATTTCCAGGGTGTAGCGCAGATCTGCACCGCGACTCGGCCCGCGACGTCGACCACCGCCAGCCCCGCCAAAAATATCTCCGAAAATATCACCAAAAATATCTCCGAAACCGCCAGCACCGTGAGCGCCACCGCCAGCCGCTTGACCGTCCACACCAGCATGGCCGAAACGGTCGTAGGCAGCCCGCTTATCGGCATCGTTCAAGATTTCGTAGGCCTCCTTGGCCTCCTTGAACTTTTCCTCCGCCTCGGCATTGTCGGGATTACGATCCGGGTGATACTTCATCGCCAGGCGACGATAAGCTTTTTTCAACGCATCGGCGTCGGCTTCACGGCTCACGCCGAGGACTTCGTAATAATCGCGCTTGGACATGGTGTCAGTCATTTCCTGTTCGCCTATCGGCACGACGCCGGGGCGAGCCCGGCGTGGTGAGTCAGTTGTCGGACGTCAGACGCCTGACAGCAGATTACTTGCTGTTGTCGTCCTTCACTTCCTCAAACTCTGCATCGACAACATCGTCAGCCGCAGCTGCACCGGCACCGTCGTCAGCGGCGGGCTGGCCCTGCTGGGCAGACTCGGCATAGAGACGCTGCGCCAGAGCGCCGGAGGCATCTGCTACCGCCTTGGTCTTGGCTTCAATCTCTTCCGAATCACCGCCTTTCAGAGCAGTCTCCAGTTCCTCCAAAGCGCTATTGATGGCGTTTTTCTCGTCATCATTGGCCTTGTCACCAGCTTCTTCCAGCATCTTGCGGGTCGAATGCAGAAGATGATCACCCTGATTGCGGGCCTGTACCAGCTGCTCAAACTTGCGGTCTTCCTCAGCATGAGCTTCGGCATCACTGACCATCTTGTCGACTTCCTCATCAGACAGACCGGAGTTAGCTTTCACCTGAATGGTCTGCTCCTTGCCGGTAGCCTTATCCTTCGCGCTGACATGCAAAATGCCGTTAGCGTCAATATCGAAGGTCACTTCAATCTGTGGCATACCGCGCGGCGCAGCCGGAATATCTTCCAGATTGAACTGACCCAGCGATTTGTTCTGGCTCGCCTGTTTACGCTCACCCTGAAGGACATGCACGGTCACTGCAGTCTGATTATCAGCCGCCGTCGAGAATACCTGCGACGCTTTGGTCGGAATGGTGGTGTTCTTATCAATGATCGAAGTCATCACTCCGCCCATGGTTTCGATACCGAGGGTCAGCGGAGTGACGTCAAGCAGCAGCACATCAGTCACGTCACCAGACATGATTGCACCCTGCAGTGCAGCACCGATAGCAACGGCCTCATCAGGGTTGACATCGCGACGCGGCTCTTTGCCAAAAAACTCCGCAACTTTTTTCAGCACCAGCGGCATACGGGTCTGACCACCAACCAGGATCACATCGGTGATGTCAGAGGTTTTAACGCCGGCATCAGTCAAGGCAATTTTGCATGGCTCAAGCGACTTGCTAACCAGATCTTCCACCAGCGACTCGAGCTTGGCGCGGGTCAACTTGACCACCAAGTGTTTCGGGCCGGAAGAGTCGGCGGTAATGTACGGCAAATTCACTTCAGTCTGCTCGCTGGAAGACAGCTCGATCTTGGCCTTTTCCGCTGCCTCTTTGAGACGCTGCATGGCCAGCGCATCACCGGAAAGATTAATGCCAGTGTCCTTCTTGAACTGGTCAGCGAGGAAGTTGATCAGACGCAAATCAAAGTCTTCACCACCCAGGAAGGTGTCGCCATTAGTGGACAACACTTCGAACTGCTTCTCGCCATCAACGTCGGCAATTTCAATGATCGACACGTCAAACGTACCGCCACCGAGGTCATAAACCGCAATCTTGCGGTCCTTGCCATCTGTCTTGTCCATGCCGTAGGCCAGAGCAGCTGCAGTCGGCTCATTGATAATGCGCTTTACTTCCAGGCCTGCAATACGACCTGCATCTTTGGTGGCCTGACGCTGTGCATCATTAAAATAGGCCGGCACGGTAATCACCGCTTCGGTGACTTTCTCGCCGAGGTAATCCTCAGCGGTTTTCTTCATCTTCTTTAGCACTTGAGCTGAAATTTGTGGCGGAGCCAGCTTTTCGTTACGAGCCTGAACCCAGGCGTCACCGTTATCAGCCTTGACGATTTTATAGGGAACCATCTCGATATCTTTTTGCACGACATCGTCAGAAAAACGGCGGCCAATGAGACGCTTCACCGCAAACAGGGTATTGGTTGGGTTGGTGACGGCCTGACGCTTGGCGGACTGACCTACCAGCACTTCATTATCGTCTGCGTAGGCAACGATGGACGGCGTAGTGCGTGCACCCTCGCTGTTTTCCAGAACCTTGACCTTGTCGCCCTCCATCACGGCAACACAGGAATTGGTGGTACCCAGATCAATACCGATGATCTTACCCATTGCATTTCTCCTTTCACGTCTGCCTCCGGTCCCTGTCGGCAACCGGAGAAGCTGATTTTGGTTTCAGAGCCTATATGGCGCCGACTGACAGTGTTTCAAGTGCTGGCTCAAGGATTTTTTGCCACCACCACCCGAGCCGGCCGTATCAAGCGGCCATTGAGCAGGTAGCCCTTCTCAAGCACTTCAATAACGCTATTCGCCTCGGCATCAGGCATCGGCACCATAGCCATGGCCTCATGCATCTGCGGATCAAACTGCGCCCCCTTCGGATCCACACCCTCAATGCCATGCCGGGCAAAAGCATCTGTAAGGGACTTGAGGGTCAGTTCAATACCTTCACGGACGGCGGTGAGGGCATTGTCTTCCATCGGTAGCGCGGCCAGACCGCGCTCAAGATTGTCGGCCACTGCCAACAAGTCCGCAGAAAACTTCTCCAACGCAAACTTGTGCGCATTGGCAACCTCCCGCTCCATGCGCCGACGCATATTCTGGATTTCCGCCTGGGCGCGCAGATCAGCCTCGGCCAGCTGGCGGCTAACATCAGCCAGCTGCTGCTGCAGAGACTCCAGCTCGGTAGCGGTGTCAGACGACGTCTCCGCCGCCTCCACAGAAAGCTCGCTTTGCACCGCCTCAGACTCCCCCGCTTGCGGGTCTTTTTCCTGTTCGCTCATGTAATTATCTCCGAATGACACACGGACAACGGGCCCGTCTTTCAGGAAAGGCGGCAACGATATGGGAACGGTGCAGGCAGATTCAAGGGCACAGGCCAATTAATCCGGCCAAATCAGCTATTGCGCAGCGCCGCTGACAGCACCCGAGAGGTGATATCGACAGTAGGAATGACGCGTTCATAGTCCATTCGTGTCGGCCCAACCACCGCCAGCACCCCAACAGTGTGGCCCTCCGCACGGTATGGCGCCGACACCAGAGAGTACTCATCGAAGGCTTGATAGCCAGCCTCACGGCCAATGAAAATCTGTACGCCATCGGCACGGGCACTGCGCTCCAGCAGATGAAGGATGTCCCTTTTGCTATTGAACGCCTCAAACAGATCCCGCAACTTGCCAAGATCATCAGCTCCGGCAGCCCCCAGCAGGTTGGCTTCGCCAGACACCACGTACTCATCGCCGGCTTCTTGATCCGGACGCCGCAATGCCTTTGCTGCCACATCCATGGCAGTCTGCATCATCAGATCCATCTGCCGTTTGTCCGCGGCCATGGTTTTCAACAAGCCATCACAGATATCGTCAAGATCACAACCCGCATAGGTGCGATTGATATAATTTGCCGCCTGCCGCAGCTCGTGCTCTGCATACTCCCGGTCGGTATGAATAACCCGGTTCTGCACCTCCGCCCGGTTAAGCACCAGAATCACCAAAACCCGCTGCCCGGAAAGGGGCAAAAACTCGACCATACGCAGGCGCGTAACGTCGCGCCGCGGCACCACAACCACCCCCGCCATACGGGTCAACTCTGCTAGCGCGCGCGAGGCCTGCGCCACCAACTCCTTGGGGGACTGATCGGGATCAATCAGCCTCTCCAGCTCCTTCTTCAGAGAGCGGACATTGGCATCCTGCATGGGCGCACTGCGCAGCAGAGCATCCACATAGAGCCGATAACCCGCCTCGGTGGGAACACGCCCTGCGGAGGTGTGCGGGCTTGCCAGAATGCCAAAATCCTCCAGCTCCGCCATTATATTGCGGATAGTCGCGGGACTTGCCTGCAGCCCGGCTCCACTGGCAAGGGTTTTCGAGCCCACCGGTTGGCCATCACGGATATGACGCTCTACCAACGCCATCAACAGGCGTTGCTTTCGTTCACTGAGTTCTGGGTTGGTCATGGGCAGCAGACTGAATGATGACAACGGTCTTCATTATAGGAGGGCATCTGCTCAGGGGAAGGGCTGACGGCGGCGCTAACGGCAATATTGTAGTGTCGCTGCAAATACCAGTATCATCGCTCAATCATACTGATCGCATGGACAGCATATGCTTACCCATCTCGGCGTCCGCCACTTTGCCACCGTCGAATCCCTTGAGCTCGAGCCCGGCCGCGGGCTGACCACCATCAGCGGCGAAACCGGGGCCGGCAAATCAGTGCTGATTGACGCATTAGGGCTGACCCTTGGGGACCGGGCAGACAGTAGCGTAGTGCGGGCCGGCTGTGAGCGGGCCGAAGCGGAGGCCACCTTCGACCTTAGCGACTGCCCGGCGGCGCGCCAATGGCTGATAAGCCGCGAGCTGGACCATGATGATGACTGCATCCTGCGCCGCACAGTACGTCAGGACGGCCGCTCCAGAGCTTACATCAATGGCTCTCCAGTGCCGATTACCGAAGTTCGCGAGCTGGGCGAGTTACTCATTAGCATTCACTCCCAGCACGAACATCAGTCGTTGTTGAAAAAGGAATCCCAGCGCGCTCTGCTGGATAGTTTCGCCGGTGCCGACAGCCTGCTACGCACACTGCGTCTTCAGTGGCGCGAATGGCGTGATGCCCGCAAGGCCAGAGAACAGGCGCTAAATAGCGCACGGGAGTCGGGAGAGCGGCAGGAGCTGTTGCGCTTCCAACTTGAAGAGCTGGATGCTTTTGATCTGGGCGAGCAGGAGTTGGCTCAGCTGGAAAGCGAGCAGAAGCGCCTCGGTAACGCGGACGCCCTGATCCGTCTTTGCCAACAATCTCTAGGCCTACTTTATGAGCAAGAAGAGGGGGCCGTTGCTGATCAGCTGGCACGGGTGCAGCACTGGCTCGGCGATGCAGCAGATGGCGACGAAACTTTAGGGACCACCCTGAGCACCGTCGAATCGGCTCGCCTGCAGGTGGAAGCCGCAGCCGATGATCTACGCCATTACCTGGATCGTCTGGACCTTGACCCTGAGCGTCTTATTCAGGTGGAAGAGCGACTTGGTCAGGCTTATACACTGGCCCGCAAACATCGAGTCAGACCGGAACAGCTATCCAGCCACCACCAAACCCTTCGCGACGAAGCGAGCCGACTGGACAATCACGACAGCCATCTGCTTGCCCTGGAAGCTCAGGAGCATCAGGCAGAAACCGCCTTTATGGAGTCAGCCCGCAGACTGTCGGAGCTACGTCGCAGCCATGCCAGCGCCCTGGCCAACGGAGTCTTGGGCAACCTGAAGGAACTCGGCATGAAGGGCGCCCGCCTGGAAATATCACTGAGCGCCTGCGAACCCGGAGCTGAGGGACTGGAGGAAGTGGAGTTCCTGTTCACCGCCAATCCGGGCCAGCCACTCAAGCCCCTCGCCAAGGTCGCCTCAGGGGGCGAGCTTTCACGCGTCAGTCTGGCCATTCAGGTGATATGCGCCAAGACCTTAACCGTGCCATCTCTGGTCTTTGATGAAGTCGATGTCGGCGTCGGTGGGGGCATCGCTGAAATTGTGGGGCGTCTGCTACGCGAACTTGGCGACCATGCTCAAGTGCTATGCATTACCCACCAGCCTCAAGTGGCCAGCCTTGGCCACAGCCATTGGCAGGTGCAAAAACAGCAGAAAAAAGACAGCACCCACACCAGCGTATCGCCATTGACTAATGAGCAGCGAGTTCAGGAAGTGGCGCGAATGCTCGGCGGCGTCGAGATAACAGACTCAACGTTGGCACATGCCAGAGAAATGCTGGAAAAAAGTCAGGCTCATAGCGCCTGACACTCTGACGTCAGGATTTCTTTGGCCGCACGTACAGCACCAGTTTGTGATCTACCAGCTCGAATCCATACTTCTCGGCAATGGCGTGTTGGCGCCGCTCGATTTCCGGGTCAACAAATTCGATCACTTCATTAGTGTCCATGCATACCATATGGTCATGGTGCCCCTCGTTGGCCAGCTCAAACACCGCCGAACCGCCCTCGAAGTTATGCCGCATGACAATCCCGGCCTGCTCAAACTGAGTCAGCACACGATAGACCGTCGCCAACCCAACATCCGCACCAGACTCCAGCAACGCCTTGTAGATATCCTCGGCACTCATGTGGCGCTCTGCCGCTTCTTCCAGATGCTGCAGAATCTTTACCCGTGGCAGAGTGACCTTCAGGCCAGCTTTGCGTAACTCCTGATCTTCCACCGATTTACTCCTGAGTTAAGCCGCCGATCAGCCGACGGGTGAACTTGTGTCCCCAGACAGTGTCTGTATTATCGCCTCAACTTGAGTGAAGTCGACACTACTATGCGTATTCTGCTGCTGATTTCCGTCCTGCTCGTTACCGCGCTGACCACTGCGTGCAGCACTGTGCGCTTCCCCGGCGTCTACCGCATTGACATCCCGCAGGGCAACTTTGTCACCGAAGACATGGTCGATCAGCTCAATCCAGGCATGTCTCCGGAGCAGGTTCGCTATGTTATGGGCATGCCAACCCTGATTGATCCATTTACCCCGGACACCTGGTTCTACCTGATGCGCTTGCAGCCGGGCAAAGGCGATATGGTCGAACAGCAGATCGTGGTGCACTTCCGCGATGGCGCTTACAGCCATCATGAAGGTGAAGTCATCGCAGACTTCCGCTCCAAGGTCATTGCCCCGCAGGATCGCGACCTCGCCAGCCGTGCAGACCAGCAGCGCCGCGACAGCGAAGAATAATCAACGCTCAGGCCTGACCTGAGCGCTTTTCCTTAGCCTGCTTGGCACGTGCTTTGCGGTTGTCCTTGGGATCAATGATCAACGGGCGGTAGATTTCCACCCGCTCGCCCTCCGCCAAAACCCGCCCCTTGGGGTTAGCCTCAACCTTGCTGAAAACCCCCATGCTGGAATGCTCAATATCCAACTCAGGGAAAAAACCAATAATCCCCGACTGTTGCACAGCGTCATACATGGTGGCACCGACTGGCACTCGCAGACTAATCAGCTTCTGCCTGTCCGGCAGGGCATACACCACTTCAACATTCAGCAGTTCGTCGTTCATACCAGCCTCAAATCAGACCAATGCCATGGGCAAACACCGCCAGAATGGCCAGCGGAGCAATGATTCTGACCGCCACTCGCCAACCAAGATAGACCTTGAAGCTTGCCATGTTGAGCTCTTTGCGGGCATGGCTATCCTTCATTACCCAACCGGCGAAGATAGCAATCAGCAACCCGCCCAGGGGCAGCATGATATTGGTGGTGAGGAAGTCCAGAGTGCCAAATACGGTTTCACCAAATAGCGTCTTGTCGGACCAAAGATTGAATGACAGCACTGAGCCAATGCCGATGAGCCACGCAGCCAGGCCCAGCACGATTGCAGCCCTCGGCCGAGACCAGCCCGCCTCAACCAGCCACGCGACCAAAGGCTCCAGCAGGGAAATAGACGAGCTCCAGGCCGCGAACAGCACCAGGACAAAGAATAGCCCTCCGAACCAGATTCCCGCGGGCATCTGCGCGAATGCCAGCGGCAATGTCTGGAACAGCAAACCAGGTCCAGCCCCCGGCTCAAGGCCATTGGCAAACACAACCGGGAAAATGCATAGCCCGGCAACCAAAGCCACCAGAGTGTCCAAAAAAGCGATGGTTAGCACTGTCGAGCCAATCGATACGGGCCGCCGCCGGCCATCTTTACCGCTGACTTCCTTGGGCATGTAAGCGCCATAGGCCATGATCGCACCCAAACCAAGGCTCAGAGTAAAGAACGAGTGCCCCATGGCTACCAGCACAGCCTCCGAACTGAGCTTGCTAAAGTCCACGGTAAACATGAACGCCAACGCTTCATTAAAGCCACCGCTGGTCGCAGCATAGCCAAGCAGCACCAGCAGCATGACAAACAACGCTGGCATCAGAACCTGTACGGCTCTCTGCAGTCCCCGATAAATACCCTGCAACACCACAACCACAGTCAGCAGCATGAACACGCTATGACAGAGCAGCATAGTCATTGGGCTGGCCAGCAGACCATCAAACACCGCAGCAACTTGCTCGGTATCCGCTCCGACCAGCACCGTTGGCATGGCAACAATGTAATACAACGCCCAACCAGCGATGACACTATAGAAAGTAAGAATCAGGAAGCCTGCGGTTGCGCCGAGATAGCCCAATGCCTTCCAGCGGCTGGTCACCTCTGCCTGGCCAGCAAGCTTTTTCATGGAGTTAACAGGGCTCATGCCACCACGCCGGCCCATCATCACCTCGGCCACCATCACCGGCACGCCGACCAGCGCAATGATCAATAGATACAGGAGAACGAAGGCGCCACCGCCATACTCCCCGGCGATATACGGAAACTTCCAGATATTACCAAGCCCCACTGCCGAGCCGGTGGCCGCCAGGATAAACACCCAGCGGCTGGCCCAAGTGCCGTTCAGTGGTGCGCTGCTGTTGTCCATAGTTGCTCGCTCAGATAACCAAAGGCGTCATTTTCCGGACAAAAGCGGTGTGCCTCAAGGAAAACCGGAAAAACCATCATGTCAGACATGCAATTGGCTGCAGCTACCGTATAATCGCGGCCCTATGAGCAAAGCAGCCAAAGGGGCCGGCGCCCCACGTGACATCGCCGTAAACCGTAAAGCGCGGCATGACTACCACCTTGAAGAAACTTTTGAGGCCGGGCTGGTATTGCTTGGCTGGGAGGTGAAGTCCCTGCGCGCCGGCAAATGTAATCTGGCCGAGTCCTACGTGATGCTCAAGGACGGTGAGGCCTGGTTATTTGGCTGCCGGATCGAGCCGCTCAGCACCGCCAGCACCCACATCAGCCCAGAGCCACTGCGCAATCGCAAGCTGCTACTGCAACGCCGCCAGTTGTCTCAGATCTTTGCCGGGGTACAAAGGGATGGCTACACCTGCGTGCCCGTCAGCATGTATTGGGACCGCGGCAGAGCCAAGCTGGAAATAGCCCTTGCCAAGGGCAAGCAAAACTTTGACAAGCGCGCCACCGAGAAAGAGCGGGACTGGAAGCGGCAGAAGCAACGCCTGATGCGCGGACGCTAGCACAAACCATAAAAAAGGGCCGACTAGTCGGCCCTTTCCTCTTTAGAACGCTTTGCCTGATCGGCGCCCCCGCCAAGCACTGAGCTCCTCACGTAGCTGCCAATAAAACAGCAACCAGGCACGCAGCACAGCCGGCAGAAAGTACAGCGCCACCAGCACTACCAAAAAGCCAATATGGGTCAGGCTGTCCACCAGCAGGACTCCAGCGGAATAGGCAATCAGGGCTACAACCAGCCCGATTCCACGGTAAGCCAATGGGTATTTCTTCAGCGGCGCACCCAGCGCAGCGATGCGATCAACCAATGTTTTCATGGTTTCTCTCCTTAAATCAGAAAACTTCTTCACGCCCTTATATTGCGCCCGTTGCCCCCGCCCACAAGGGGCTTTCTGACTTATTGTCCGACACAAAATTTATTTCATTTTTTTACCTTGAAACTACTTCTTAATGGCCCCATAAAGTATCCTGTACCAACTGGGGCCGACATGGTTTCGACGCCGGTATTGAATCTTGTGGTGCATGCCGAGCAGGCTACGATGCTCGTAAATCCATTGTGGCAAAAAAGTAATCGCAAACGACGATTCCTACGCACTAGCAGCCTAAATCCCTGCTAACCGTCGCGCGACCCTGTCTGTGGGGGAGCAACACGGGCACGCATACACAGACTCGCGATGACGTTCGCCCCGGACTGAATTGCTAAAACTTTAGGGGATCGGAACCAGCACCCTGCCCGTCGGGCCGCTGGAACCTAAATTAGTAGACACGGCTAAGCATGTAGATCTGCAAGTGGATTGCTGACGGACGCGGGTTCGATCCCCGCCGGCTCCACCAACCAGTAAACCCTGGCCTGATTTTGCTACCGCAAAAGAGGTCAGGGTTTTTTATTGCCCCAGCTATTGTTGCGCCTCAAAAAGGAACCGCGGCATCACACCGGCAACGGGGAACCTTTACCTCTCTGACTTTCAGTTACAGCGCTGCACACCTGATCTCGCCCCGACTGCTTGGCGCGATAAAGCAAAGCGTCCGCATCAGCGATCAACCGCTCAATAGAATCATGATCGCTCAGAGTGACAACACCGAAGCTGGCGCGCAGGGTAATGCTTTCAGTGCCTGCCCATAACACCCGCTCGGCCAGCTCTTGCCGCAATCGTTCCGCCATATTGACGGCCGACTGGATGTCCGCATCGGGCAACAACAAAATAAACTCCTCGCCCCCCCCAACGGGCCGCAAGATCCTCCCGACGGCACAGATTCCTAAGTAGCACAGCGGACTCCCTGAGAACCTCATCCCCAACCGCATGACCGTACAAATCGTTAATAAATTTGAAGTGGTCCAAATCAAACAGGACTAATGAAAGCGGGCGGCCGTGTCGCAATGCGGCAACCTTTAACTGCTCTCCTTGCTCCAGCAAGGCGCGCCGATTCAGCAGCCCAGTCAGCGGATCAACTCTGGCAAGCTGCTCTGCCGAATGCCGTGCGTTCTCATGCTGACGAACGAGGTAAGCCACCGCCAACGCCAATAGCGTTGCCTCAATCAGAATGCCAATTTCAACCGCTCGATAAGAGAACATGGAAAATGGTAACCAGCCCCATACGGTCATGGTTGTTAGAGCGGTACCAGCCATCCCACTGCAGGCAGCAGCCAGAAAATACTTCCCCGCAGGTCGCTGGCGCCGCACCGCATCCCACCCCAGCGCAACCATGGCAATGGCGAAAACAAGTGCTGTGCTAAATGCCAGGAAGGCCGCTTCACGTTGCCACCGCAGGGCAATAAACACAGTCATCAGACAAATTACTGCACGACAAAAAAATTGCAGCGTTCTGGCCAGCGCCGGAGCGTACTGGTGCAACCCAAGAAATCCGCTGGCAAAACGAAATCCCGAGCACGCAAACAGCACCATCAACGCGAGAATGATGTAGTTTTGCAGCACAGGCGAATCCGACCACAACCAGGTATAGCCATGCCCCGTATAGGCCAGATTCATCAACCCAAAAAACAACAAATAAATGGAGTAATCACGATGACTGGGCTGTGCCAGGCCTAAATAGAGCATCAAGTTGTAGGCAAGCAAGGCAAGCACAAAGCCGTAAACCAGTCCGTAACTGTAACTGGTAGCGCGCTCCATGGCCGCGGCGTCATCCACACCCAGTAAGCGCAAGGGCAACAACAGCGGATCAGCCGTTACCGCGCGCAAATATATTTCCGTACTACCCGGCGGAAATTCATGTTCGAACAAATAGCCCATTCCGGCCCGAGGGCGCAAGTAATCAGACGCCTGGTCTCCAGCCACTTGATGGCTGACTATCTGGCCAGCATGTGCGGCATAGAAATCCAGCCGGTCTATCCATGTTGTGCCGGCGAGCAGCAGTCGGGATACGGGTTGCGCATCTGGATTCTCAACCACCAGCCTGATCCAGACAGGCTTCGGCCCGATTCCAAATGTAGGAACAGGGCTTTGACCGACCTGAAAGCCATTCCCGACCTGAGCCCTGACAGCGTTAATATCGAGCGGGCCAGCCGTCTCCTGAAGGATCATTGAGCGCAAACCCAGAGGGCTCGTCGGCACCTCGTCAGTCCAAACGGCGCCCACATCAGCCATGTTCGCGCTGGCCATTAAAGGCCAAAAGAGTATCAGCGCGGCAAGCCCCCGCCATACAACACCACACACCTTCATGACTGGCACCCTGAACATGAAGCCCGCAGCATACCCCGGCGGGTGTGACCGATAAAAGAGCGAGAACAGGGATGTTGTACTGCGGCGCTCTGAGGCACGGTTCACAACGACAACACTTTGCGCTGCAATTGAGGCCTTCGGCGGCTGGCACCGGCCAGCTCAACTGTCATAATGGCTGCCGTTGCTATCAAGCCACCTAAACGGATCACCATGGCCACCCTGTTTGTCGAAAACCTGACAGTGCTCGATTTCTCTTACCTTCATGCCAAGCGAGGCATGGTTGGAGAGTCATGGATTGTGGACCTTGAGCTATCTGGCGACCTCGATGCCCAGAGCATGGTGTTCGACTTCGGCCATATCAAAAAGCAGATCAAGCGTGTGTTGGATGAGTGCGCCGACCACCGATTGCTGGTCCCCGTGGAAAATGAGCTGCTTACCCAAGGCACCGATGGCGAGGAACGCATCAGTATCACCTGGCGCTACCCGGGCGGCGATATCCGCATGCGTGCTCCGGAGTCTAGTATTCTGCTGGTGCCCGCCATGGAGATCAGCAAAGGCAACCTGTCACTGCTACTTACCGAGCGCATTGGCGAGGTTTTACCGGCAAATGTCACCGAGGTGCTGCTCACCCTTCGCGAGGAAGAGTTTGGCACCTCCCCGTTCTACCACTACTCCCACGGCCTCAAGAAGCATGATGGCAACTGTCAGCGCATTGCCCATGGCCATCGTTCCAGAATCGAGATCCACGAAAATGGCCGACGCAGCCGCTACTGGGAAAAACTCTGGGCGGATCGCTGGGAGGACATCTATATCGGCACGCAGGAAGATCTGGAAGGCACCTACTACATAGATGAATCGCCACACCACCGATTCCGCTATGAAAGCGCTCAGGGGCTATTCGAACTGCTTATCCCGGAGGACCACTGCTACATGATCGATACGGACTCCACCGTGGAGCAGCTGGCCCAGCACATCGTCGAAGAGCTGACCCGTGAAGCCCCCGGCAAACACTTTCGCGTCCGTGCCTTCGAGGGCGTCGGCAAAGGCGCCGTTGCAGAAGCAGGTCAGATGCGGGTCTGACCCCTCGACAGACCAGATTAGATAGGCAGTGCGGCTATCTGTTCAGCCTCTTCCTGGATCAGCCTCCGCAACCAGCGATGGGCAGCGTTGTGATGAAGCAGTGCGGACCAAGCCATCTTCAGCTCGAACTCCGGGATCTGAAAAGGCGGCTCCTTAATCACCAGGCTGGAGTTCTCTGCCTGCATTCTCGCCACCCGAGTCGGCAAGGTAGCAACCAGATCGTTGTTCATGGCCAGCAACGCCGGCATCTGATAATGGCGCGTAAAAATGGATATCTTACGACTGCGCCCGATGCGCATAAGAGCCTGATCAATCCACCCCAGACCGCCCAGCTTATCCGGGTTCATACCGAAACCGACACCAAAGCCCGTCTTTGATACCCAAATATGCTGGGCACTCAGATAGCTTTCCAGATTAAAGTCTGCGGCCGTGGGGTTGCCCCGATTCAGCAGACAGGAAAATGAATCTCGCCACAGGGTAACTTGATGAAAAGACTGAGGAATCTCATTGAACCGGTTAATCGCCATATCAACCCGGCCCTGTTCCATATCGGTATAACTGACATCTGAGGGGGTAACAAAATCTAGCACCAGATTGGGGGCCTCTGCCCGCAAGCGGCGGACGATATGCGGCACCAAAGTAGCCTCCGCATAGTCGCTAGTCATAATCCGAAACACCCGGCGACTGTCAGATGGGCGGAATAGCTCGTCAGGGGTCAACATCAACTCTGTCTGAGCCAACACTTGCCGAACCAGCGGCTGAAGCTCCAGAGCCCTCTCCGTGGCGGTCATCCCTTCAGATGTGCGAATCAGCAGTGGGTCATTGAACAACTCGCGCAGGCGCTTCAGCCCGTTACTCATCGCCGGCTGGGTAATGCCCAACTGCTCTGCCGCCCGGGTCACGTTCTGCTCCCGCAGCAGCACATCCAGATACTTGAGTAAGTTAAGGTCGACCCTGCCTACATTCACAGCCTGAATGCCCCCGCCATTAAAATAAACAGAGGGAATTATGCCATGATCTGGAGGCCCGTAGGCGAGCTATGCCGCCACTGATGTCAATCTGACATAATTGACCCGCATGCCGATGAGCGTATTAACTGACGTACCAGCTAGCCCATCGACCTCGGGCAGCCGAAGCCATATGCCCAGATAAGGACGATTCGCCATGATCCGTTTCGACAAAGCCGCTAGCGAAGCCAGAGCCGAAGTAGAGAAGTTCGTTGTTCGCCCGCCCGGGGGCATGCGTCAGGAAATCGCCGAAGTGGCCCGACGCAGCCGCCGGAGCATGAACTCCGAGATCGTTGCCCGGCTGGAGCGCAGCCTTGCAGAGAGTGAAGTCATTGAAACTATCAGCGAAAACCCACCGGCAAGCGCTCCTCAACTGCGCGCTGTGGAAGTATCTCGGGTTCAGGCTGGTAACGATGCCGAGCATCGTTTGCTCCAGGCCTTCCGCAAGCTTGAGCAAGGCAAGCGCGACGCTCTTCTGCGTCTGCTGGACTAACCTGCTTAGCCCTCTGGATCCAGCCGCTCGATCGGCTTGCCAGTTTCGCCTCGTGGAAAGCTGATGCAGCGGAGCTTTTCTGGTGGCAGCTTGTTTCTGCAAAGGCTGTCGTATGCGATAAAGGAAAGCGCGCACTATTCACGCTACAACGCGCCAATGGTGGGGTGGCTTGGTGTTATCGGCTTTCCGCTTTACTACTTCATCTGGAACGACCTTTTCCCTCAACCCTACGAAAACCTCTGGCTGCGGCTCGCAGGAACCGTAATCTGCCTGCCATTGGTATTTCATCGCTTCTGGCCCAAAAAGCTTAAAGACCATTTTGCCACCTATTGGCTACTGACCATGGTTTTCACGCTGCCGTTTTTCTTCACCTACATGCTCCTTCGCAATGACATGTCTTTGGTCTGGGCCATGTCGACTATGGCCGCATTATTTTTACTGGTGCTCGCCCTGCATGACTGGCTTCTGGTAATGCTGACCTCGCTAGGGGGCTCCGCCCTCGCCTGGTTGGCATTCTGGCTTACTACTAATAGCCCTCCGGTTCTGGACGCCTACTTTGCCCAGCTGCCCATATATCTGTTTGTTGTCATAGCGGGCAGCATATTCAACTACACGGCACAGATGGTTAAAGACGAGAAACTGGATGCCTACGCTTCCGTGGGAAGAAATATCGCCCATGAGCTACGCACACCGCTACTCGGCATGAAGGGGGCTGCCGGAGCCATCCATCAATATCTACCAGAGCTTATTCATGGCTACCGACTGGCGCAGGAGTCCGGGCTGCTGATGCGCGAAATAAGAGCATCAAGAGTTGACCAGCTCCACTCCGCCGCTATGCGAATAGACGAAGAAATCGACTACTCGAATATTATTATAGACATGCTACTAATAAGTGCCGGCCAGACGTCACTAAAGGCAGACGATAGTGGCCTGCACTCCGCCAGCAAAACCATCGAAGGGGCATTGGCTCGCTACCCGTTCAAGTCTAATCGGGAGCGAGAACTGGTCCATTTCCAGGCTGAAGGGGACTTTGTCTATCTCGGCTCAGCCCTGCTGGTAACACATACGATCTTCAACCTGCTCAAAAACGCATTGCATAGCGTACTAAAGGCCGGCAAAGGTCATATCACCATCAGCATCAGGTCAGAGGGAGAGGAAAATATAATTTCCATACGCGATACCGGTCTTGGCATAGCCAATCATGACTTGCGTCATCTATTTGAGCATTTTTATAGCTCAAAATCAGTCGAAGAGGGCTCGGGTGTTGGCCTTTCATTTTGCAAGCGCGTCATGAAAAGCATGGATGGCTCGATTTCCTGTCAATCCGTCCTCAGCGAATACGCGGATTTCATTCTAACATTTCCGAAGCAGGACCGATGAAGCCAAGACGAATACTCCCCTACTACCACCCATCCACCGTAATATTCGTGGATGACAACGAGCGCTTTCTGGACAGCTTCACCCTATTGCTATCAGAGAGGCTCGCTGTGCGCTGCTTCTCCAGCACGTCCGCTGCATTGTCATTTATCAATGACAATGCAGCGCGACCACCTTTAGACAAACGTTGCGTCTCATTTCTTGGCGCTCAACACCGCCCGGGCGGCACCTTACGCCTTGATCTTGCTCTGGTGGAGCAGGAAATCAGCAACCCGGACAGGTTTAGTGATATATCAGTAGTTGTTGTTGATTACGACATGCCAGAAATGAGTGGCCTGGACTTCTGTCAGGCCATTAATAGCCGGAGAGTCAAAAAAGTTCTGCTCACCGGCGTGGGTGATGAGAAAGTTGCCGTAAGGGCATTCAATGATGGACTGATAGACAGGTTTCTGACCAAAAACGACCCACAGATTCAAGCCAAGATCAACCAGACAATCGATGACCTTCAACGACGCCACTTTGAAGACATCTCATCTTTGATCCAGAGCACTCTGGAAATGAAGTCTCCAGAATTTCTGCTAGAAGATGAGTTCATCTTCCTTTTCCAAAGCCTTATTCAGCAGTACGACATTGTTGAATATTACTATGTTGAAGACCCGAATGGCTTTCTGATGGTATCTCACCAAGGAGAGCTTTATCGCCTGATCGTGGTAACCGAGTCTCAGGCCGACGAGCAGATATTTTCTGTACGAAAATACAACCCTCCACAGGAAGTCATCAACAGCTTGAAAAGCCATCGATCTATTATCTGGCTATGCGAGCAACCTGATGAAAACGACGAGTCCGGTTCTTTCGACTGGAATGAATATGTTCATAAGGCGCACACATTTCAAGGCAGTAAGCCATGGCTCTACACACTTGTCGAAAACCCGCCAGCTGACATTGAATACAGCGAGGGCGAGTCAAGCTATAGCGCACACTTAAAGGCCATCGATCAGCAGGGGTAATCTCGCCAGATATGGAGGCAAGATTACCCTCCCCTGACTAACAAATGGTACGCAACATGGTCGTCTGGCCACTAGCAGATTTGCGTCGGGTTGAACTCCACTCCCACATACCTACCTGGTCACGAACATCCTCGCAAGCCTTTAGCAGTTTGCCGATTTCGTTCATGGACATAGAAGCGTTAATGCTGAGCCTCAGCAAAGATCGCTTCTTTGGTGTCGCGGGAGCACAAAAGACGGAGCCAAATATGTCATTAGCCTCCATAGCCTGACGAAGACACAAGGTGTCGTATTCCAGACCAGACTCCAAAGCAATGATCTGCGACTTGCTGGCATCAACGTTATAGCCAAGATCAGCCAGCCCCCGACGAACAATATCCGCATTTTTGTGCAAGGACTCACGTCGCCATTCATCCCGGATGACAACATCCAGCGTCTTATCAAGCGCCGAAATTTCGTGGGGCAGCAAGCATGAGCTAAAAATTGCAGGCCGCGCAGTAAACCAAAAATAGTCACTAAACCCAACAGGACACATTATAAGCCCTGCCCGACCAGCAAATGCCTTGGCCAAGCTGGCGGTAATAAAGTCCACATCACCAGTCAGGCCTTGACCAGCCACCATCCCTGCCCCGCTGGGGCCATGCGTTCCGAGCGAATGTGATTCATCAACGATCACAAGGCACCCCATCAGCTTGGCCATTCCTACGGTCTCAGCCAGCTTGCATACACTGCCATTGGTGCTGTAAACCGAGTCGACGCATACAACGCCAGGGCCATGAGCAGTAATCTGACGTCTGAGGTGGGAGATATCGTTATGCCGCCAGGGATGAGCTTCTGCGCCAGCACTTTGAATGCCATCCCAAAGCGACGCGTGCGCATGCATATCAATGTAAACCGGCACACCCGGGCCTGAAATTGCTTGAAGCAGGCCAACGTTGGCAGCGTAGCCGGATTGCGAAAGAATCGCTTCCGGCATTCCAGCCCAATCAGCAAACCTGCATTCAAGTTGCTTCTGTGGCGTCTGCCCATGCAAAAATACGCCGGACATCAATACACTTTCGGATGTCGCCTTCAGGGCATCTATCTGAGCGCTTACAATCTCCGGATGACCGGCAATAGAAAGGTAGTCATTGCTGATCAGGCGGACCGAGCTAGCACCCGGAGACCTCCCCCGCATAATATGCTGACCACGCCACTCATTCTGCCAGCGATCAACACGGAACTCATCTATACGCTGATCAAGGTACTGCCTGGCTGTCAGTGCGTTCCGTGAGTCGTCCTCAACCTGCAAAAGGTTATTCATAACAGTCACTCCGCCTCTCGTGTGATTTAACAAAGAACAAGGTTCTTCCCACGGCATAATGTGGCAGCATGTTGAGTGAATTTATTCATACTGAATAAAAGATGCTCGCAATTGGCATTAGATGGATTTCTTATTGGAACTATTTAGATGTCATAAAGAAATCATCTCGCCCTGACCGCCCGCCTGAAGCGCGATGATGATCATGACAAAAGCAGGCTGGCAGTTAATGGCATAGTGATGCTATAAAAAGGGTGCACAGGACTGCCGCCCGGTTTAGAACCGCACAAGGAAAGGCGCAATGAGCATCATCAGACACTCTCCGCCGGATCGACCACTTCCGAATGGCGCTGACATAGGCCTGCCATGGCATCTGGGATTGCCGGCACCCCTTGAGCGCGGCTTTCAGGTTTACCTGCTAGGCCTCACCCGCACACTGATCAGATCTTCATTTGTCATCGTCTTGATACTGCTAGTTAGTGGCAGCATGGTCGAAGTACTCATCGACCCTGCCAGCGCCATGCACAGCTGGAGAGCCCGCCTTATTGCGATTATGGCTTCCACTCTTACCTGGTGGCTCGCCGGGCAAGAGCAGACGGACTGGATAATCCAGCCATCGGTATGTTTAACCGCACTCATCATTTCAATAACCAACAATTACCTAAGCATTACTCTCAGTCATAGCCTCTCCTACACTTACTACCTTTTTAATCTGCTTGCGATATTACTGATGGGCACATTGTTCCGAATTACCTTTCGCTGGAGCCTGATTAATAGCGCCTTGATTCTGTTATTGATGATTTTCTCAATGCTTGTGTATAGCGAGCTCACTCCAGCCGAGACGTTGGTACTGTTTTTCTTCGTTCTTGCCGGTGGCGTACTAAGTCTTTATGGCCAATACAATTTCGAAAAGCTTCAACGTAAACACTTCCTCGCCGAGCGCGTTCTGGCCATGCATCGCAACGAGCTACACTCAGCGAATCTGGTTCTGGAGAATCAAGCCACAGAGGACCCGCTCACTGGCGCCGTCAATCGTCGAGGAATGGAAGAGCGCCTGAATCGACAGATTAATCTCCAGCGGCAACGCAAGACGGAAGACGGCAATCTCTATGTTCTACTTTTCGATATTGATTTTTTCAAGCAGTACAATGACAGCTATGGCCACCTGGCAGGTGATGACTGCCTGCGCACAGTTTCAACCGTCGTTCAGTCAATGATTCAGCGTGAGGCAGACTTTATCGCTCGCTACGGCGGCGAAGAGTTTTTGGTCGCGCTGAACGGCATACGACTGAATGACGCGCTGGTATTTGCGGAACGCGTGAGGGACAGAATTGAAAAGCAAGGTATTGAGCACAAGGCGTCGCGTAATAGCAACGTAATTACCATCAGCGTCGGAGTGGCCGGGTGGAGGCCGGAAATTCACCACACTTCAGAGCTGATAAGGATGGCCGATGAAGCACTATACGAAGCCAAGGGACTGGGCCGAAATCGAGTTGTTCTTCTGGATGAGGGCGGTACAGCACGTCCTCTATGAACCTGATAGTAAAATCAAGGTCTGCCGATCATAGGCGCGCCCGCGCTTACTTCGGTGTCCTGCATCCCGCCCATAAACCACTGTGGATCCAGACGCTCCTGGTACCAGTTCAGACGCCAATCGAGATGCGGGCCGGTCGCCCTGCCGCTAGCACCAATTTCCGCAATCAGATCTCCCTGGCGAACAACCTGACCTTCCTCGACTAAAACCTTGTTCAGGTGAATAAAGGTCGATGACAGCCCCATGCCGTGATCAAGCAAAAGGGTTCCACCGGAATAGAACATTTCCGGATGGACCAGCGTTACCACTCCCCCCGCAGGAGCCACCACTGGACTTCCCGTCGGCGCCGCAATATCGACACCGTAATGGGGATTGCCAGGGTTACCGTTATAGACACGCTGACTACCGTAGACCCCACTAATTCTTCCACTGGCTGGCCAGACAAACTGCCCGGAGAACTCGGCGAGGTCCGAATCCGTTTGCCGAGCTGCCCGAACAAGCGCCGCTTCAGTGCGTATTCGTTCTAACGCTTCGGGTGGCGGGGTAACGGTACGAGCAGGAACTCCCTCCACTCTCTGAATATTCCAGTCTCGCGCCTTCAGTGTAATGAGACTTTCCTGCCTCCCGGCATCACCCTCGATGCGAAGCAATGATTCACCCTCTGCATCACGACCAAAACCAAATAAAAAGTAGCCACTGGCGTTAACGCGCAAAGGGCGCTCATCCAGCCAGACTTTTGAGCCGGGTTCAACCTGGCCAATCATCAAGGCGCCAGGCGCAGGCTCTCCGCGTAAAGACAGCAGTGGCTGCGCCAGCAGTAGAGTGCTACAGGACAGCAAAAAACTAGCAATAAGCAGTCGGGTCATGGACATCAAGCTGCACCGGATCAAGAACTTGCTTCGCATACTGCTCCCAGACCCTACTGTGAACGAAGAGTTCATACAGATCGGGGTCGATATGGTTGCCGTCGCGCATCTTCTGCATTATCGACAGCGCCTGAGAAATCTTCATAGGATCTTTGTAAGGGCGGTCCTTTGCCGTCAATGCCTCAAAAATATCCGCAATAGCCATCATTCGCGCCGGCCACGACATCTGCTCTCGAGTGAGTCCGCGAGGGAAGCCACTACCATCCATTTTTTCATGGTGGCCTCCCGCATATTCAGGCACCCGTCGCAATTTACGCGGAAATGGCAATGATTCCAGCATATCTATGGTGACCTGCATATGGTTATTTATAACCTGACGTTCTTCTTCTGTTAGTGTGCCGCGTTCAATACACAGGTTATAGACCTCATCTTCACTGAGCAAAGACTGCATAACCCCATCCGCATCACGCCACTGACGACCGGCTATCTGGCGAACCCTGTCTTTTCGCTCTTGCGCCATAAACTCACCGCCTTTATTAGCAGCTTCAATAAAGGCAAGGTCATCATCCAGCTCGTTAAGCTGCAGTTGCAAAGCCGCATCCAGCTCTGCATGGCGCGCAGGCTCAGCCAAAGCCGCTCTTAGCATGTCCCTCTCATACTGCGCCTTCAAGGCAGAGAATCTGGCTCGCACAGAGCCAATTCTGTCACACAGAGTGTGTAGCTTCGTGGATTTATCCAGCACAGAGTCTGGTGTAGCCAGCTTGCCACAATCATGCATCCAGGCCGCTACATGAAGTTCGTACCAACCATCTTCATCAAGATCAAAATCAGCAAAGGTTTTATCATCATTACAGGCCGCTCTGGCGATCATCTCTGTCAACAGAGGCACGCGCTGACAGTGGCCGGATGTATGCGGGCTCTTCGCATCAATTGCCTGAGCAATCACCTTAATAAACGCATCAAGCAGATTCTTTAGCTCTTGCACCAGAATCAGGTTATTCAGGGCAATCGCTGCGTAACTGGAAAGGGCCTTGACCAATGGCTCAATATGCTCGGAAAAAGGAATAATTTCCCGAGTCACCGGGTGGCGGGAATTAACCAGCTGCAGCACACCAATCACTTCATTCAGATGATTAAGCAATGGAATTGTCAAAAATGATACGGAGCGATAATCATGGGCCTGATCAAACGCTTTGGTGCCGGAGAAATCGAACTGTTCAGAGCGGTACGCATCTGGAATATTTACCAACCTTCCCGAGATTGCCACGTGCGCAGCAATATGATGATGATTCTCAAGCCCTTCCTGATCACGCAGAGGAATTGACGGCAAGCTGATTTCATTGCCACTGGAGCCGCCCTGATTAATCTTCAGGCTGTCATTGCGCACCAACGCGAACTCTAGTCGGGGTGAGTCATTATCATCACGAAACAGATATAACGAACCTCCGTCAGCACAGGTCATCGCCTGGGCCTCTGTCAGGATGCGCTCCAGCAGGCGACCCGTGTTTGGCTCACCAGACAAGGCCACCAGCAACTCCTTCTGCTCCTGCATGGTTCGCTGCTGCTGTATGGCCATGGCAGCGAAGCCCGCCAGTATCGAGACCACAGGCTCCAGACTATGACTGAACGGGACTACCTGACCTGTGGCTTCGTCAGTGGCGTTAAGCAACTGCAATACGGCCACCAGCTCACCGTACTCTGTCATCAGTGGAACAGTTAGCACCGAGCAGGTGTGGTAGCCGAACTGCTTGTCAAAGGCACGGGTGCCGGAAAAGTCAAACTGATCGATATCGTATACGTCATCGATATTGACTATGTTACCGGTCAGCCCGGTGTGGCTGGCGACATTCTGGTGATTTGCCACCCCCTCCCGATACATGGGAATAGCCGGATAAAGGATGCTGCCTCCGCTGGTACCCCCCAACCGGATATCCAGGCTACGATTACGGACGATGGCAAACTCAAGGCGGGCGCTATCACCGTGGCCCTTTACGATATAGAGCGTGCCACCATCTGCATGGGTCAACTGCCGTGCTTCTTCCAGCACAGTCTCACACAGCCGGGCAATATCGTGCTGTGCCGTGATCCGCTGGGCAACCTTGAGTAGTCGCTGGTAGTGGAATGGAGATATCTCGCTCGACGCATCCATGGCCAATATTTCCGCATAGCGTGGTTATCAGAAAGATAGCACAGCAAAACCCATTGCTGTGTTACAGCAGCCGAACAGATCCCCGCGGGGTGCGCTGCCAGCCATTTCCGGCTAGACTTCCGCCGTTATTCAGCCACCTGTCGCGAAGCATCCTCATGAGCGTTTCTTACCGCCTGCCCGATGGGGCAGAGATGGCATTTGACCAGCCGGCAACCGGACTGGAACTCGCCAACCGTATAAGCAAGAAGCTGGCCAAGCAGGCCCTGGCCGTTAAAGTGGATGGCGCCCTTAAGGACGTCTATCTGACACTGCCCGCCGGCAGCACTGTACAGATCGTCACCCGCGAAGACCTGGATGGCCTTGAGCTGATTCGCCATGACGCGGCTCATATCATGGCCGAGGCGGTGCAGGAGTTATTCCCCGGCACTCAGGTCACCATCGGCCCGACCATCGAGAATGGCTTCTATTACGACTTCCACCGCGAGCAACCCTTCACCCCTGAGGACCTGAAGGCGATTGAGAAGCGCATGCATGAGATCGTCAAGCGCAACGAGGACATCCGCCGCGAGGTGTGGGATCGCGATGAAGCCATCGAGTTTTTTACCAAGCAGGGAGAGACCTTTAAGGCCGAGATCATCCGCGATCTACCCGCCGATCAAGAAGTCAGCCTGTACCGGCAGGGCAACTTTATCGACCTGTGCCGGGGCCCGCACCTGCCCAGCACCAGCAAACTCGGCGACGGCTTCAAACTAACCAAGGTGGCCGGCGCCTACTGGCGTGGCGACAGCAATAACCCACAGTTACAGCGCATATACGGCACCGCCTGGCGCAATAAAGACGAGCTGAACGCCTATCTCAAGCAGATTGAGGAAGCGGAAAAGCGCGACCACCGCAAGCTTGGCCGCGAGATGGGCCTGTTCCATCAGCAAGAAGAAGCGGTTGGCAGCATGTTTTGGCACCCGAAGGGTTGGCGTCTGCGCCGCACTCTGGAGAACTACATCCGCGGCAAGATGGAGCGAAACGGCTATCAGGAGGTGAACACCCCCCAAATGATGGACCGCAAGCTGTGGGAGCAGTCTGGTCATTGGGACAAGTATGGTGACGACATGTTTACCATCTGCACCCATGATCATCGCGATATGGCGATCAAGCCGATGAATTGCCCTGGCCATGTACAGATTTTCAATCAGGGCCTGAAGAGCTACCGCGACCTGCCGATTCGCCTGGGAGAGTTCACCACCCTGTTCCGCAACGAGGCCCACGGCGCCCTGCACGGACTGATGCGCGCGCGCACCTTTGGTCAAGACGATGCACATATCTTCTGCACCGAAGCACAGATCAACGAGGAAACCGCGGCCTTCATCAAAATGCTGCGTGAGGTGTATGCCGATTTCGGCTTCACTGAGATCAAGGTGATGTTCTCGGACCGCCCAGCCAACCGGGCCGGCTCTGATGAAACGTGGGATCGCGCAGAATCAGCATTAAAAGCAGCGGTGGAAAGTGTCGGTCTGGAATACATCCTCAATCCCGGCGAAGGGGCTTTCTATGGGCCCAAGCTCGAATTCCAGCTGCGTGATGCCATTGGTCGAGACTGGCAGTGTGGCACCCTTCAGGTGGATTTCGTTCTGCCGGAGCGGCTTGATGCCGAATATGTTGGTGAAGACTCACAGCGTCATCGCCCGGTGATGTTACATCGTGCGGTGCTCGGCTCTCTGGAGCGCTTCCTCGGCATCGTTATTGAGTCCACTGCCGGCTATCTGCCACTTTGGCTATCGCCACTGCCGGTAGTTGTCGCCACCATTACTAACGCGGTGGATGGTTACGCCGCTGAGGTGTCGGCGGCATTGGCTGAAGCCGGCGTGACCAACGAAACCGACCTTCGCAATGAAAAAATTGGCTATAAGGTTCGCGAGCATTCGAAGTCGAAAGTGCCGGTAATCCTGGTGCTGGGCGAGAAGGAAGCGACGGACCGTCAGGTAGCCATTCGGCGCCTTGGTAGCCAGAACACTGAGGTCATGGCTCTGGATGCCGCGATTGCGCTGCTCAAAGACCAGACACGGATGCCTCACTAACTAGCAGGGCCACGCCATGTTTAAGGACAACGAGCAGCAAGCCCAGGGCTTCCGCGTCGCCTTGGCCACAGCGCTGGACAACCTGCGTTACAACGATGCCGGCCTGGTGCCGGCGATCGCCCGGCAGCACGATAGCGGCGAAGTTCTTATGATGGCCTGGATGAACCGTGCCGCCATTGAGGAAACGCTCGCCACGGGCCGCGTATGCTATTACTCCCGCTCCCGCGGCGGCCTATGGCGCAAGGGAGAGTCTTCCGGGCAGACTCAGACTCTGAAAAGCCTGCGTATTGACTGCGACGGCGACACCCTGCTTCTTGATGTAGATCAGAGTGGTCCAGCCTGCCATACCGGCCGACGCGACTGTTTTTTCTGGCGCGTCGATGGCGACCAGGTGGAGCTCGATAAAACCCCGCTGATCAACCCCGCTCAGCTCTACGGTAAAAAATAATGGCGCTGCAGATTCATAACACCCTTACTGGCAAGAAAGAGCTTTTCACACCGCTCGACCCAAACCGGGTGACCATGTATGTGTGTGGCCCTACCGTGTACAACTATGTGCATATCGGCAATGCCCGCCCGGTAGTGGTGTTTGACCTTTTGTTCCGACTGCTGCGCCGCCTTTATGGCGCCGAACATGTGGTCTATGCCCGCAACATTACCGACATAGACGACAAGATCATCAAAGCCGCTGGCGAGATTGGCGAGCCGATCAAAACCATTACCGATCGCTTCAGCGCCGCCTATGCGGAAGATATGTCGGCGCTCAATGCCCTGCCACCGGATATCATTCCATTCGCCACTGATCATGTGCCCGACATGATCAGCATGATCGAAACTTTGATTGCCAAAGGTCATGCCTACGCAGCTGAAGGCCATGTACTGTTCGCCGTCGAGTCAATGCCAAACTATGGCCGCCTGTCAAAACGTTCACTGGATGACATGATTGCCGGGGCCCGGGTGGAAGTGGCGCCATATAAAAGGTACCCCGGCGATTTCGTTTTGTGGAAACCAAGCAGTGATGACCAGCCTGGCTGGGACTCCCCCTGGGGGCGCGGTCGACCGGGCTGGCATATCGAATGCTCCGCCATGATCAGCCGCCACCTCGGCAAGGTCATTGATATTCATGGCGGCGGTCAGGACCTGATTTTCCCGCACCACGAAAATGAAATTGCGCAAGGCTGCTGCGCCCATGACACCGATTATGTCCGCTACTGGATGCACAACGGCTATATCAATATCGACGGCGAAAAGATGTCCAAGTCATTGGGCAACTTCCGTTTGGTGCGTGAACTGCTCAAGCGGTATCGCGGGGAAGTGCTGCGCTTTGCGCTGCTGTCGTCGCACTATCGCTCCCCGCTGAATTTTAGCGAAGAGGTACTCAAGCAAGCGGAGCAGACACTGGATTCGCTCTACTACGCTCTGCGAGGTCGCGGCGAGCAGGTTATCGCTGCAGCGGACTATCAGCTACCGAGCGACCATCCGGTGCTACTGGCACTACTTGATGACCTGAACAGCGCCGGCGCTATCAGCGCCCTGCATGCCATTGCTGCTCAGTTGAACAAGGCTGATGCTGCCGACAAGCCACAACTGAAAGCCGAGTTACTGGCCGCCGCGGAGCTACTCGGGTTGTTGCAGCAGGAACCGGCCAGCTGGTTCCAAGCCAGGGGCAGCAGCGACAGTATTAGTAGTGAGCAGATCGAAGCCCTGATCGCAGACCGCAATGCCGCGAAAAAGGCCCGCGATTTCGCTCGCTCTGACGCCATCCGCGACGAGCTACTGGCCGCCGGCATCGTATTGGAAGACACCCGTGAAGGCACCCGCTGGTCTCGCAACTGAAGCAGCAAATGCAACAAAGTGGCAAAAGGCCCACAAACCCCCTATCCTTCACACGACATATACCGCCGCCCCGGATGCCATGAAACGCCTGCTGCTGGCCACAATCCGTGCCTACCAGTACCTACTCAGCCCCTGGGTCGGCAATCAGTGTCGTTTTTATCCGACCTGCTCTCACTACGCCGCCGAGGCCATTGAGCGCCATGGCGCCAGCAAAGGCGGCTGGCTGGCCATTAAAAGAATCAGCAAATGCCACCCCTGGCACCCGGGTGGCTTTGATGCTGTTCCTGACAACCCGGCATGCGGCTGTGATACGGCACAGGGTGACAAGTCGTGACGCCCGCAAAGTCCCGTAGATTCTGCTTCGCCCTTACCAGCCTGCTACTGCTGGCTCAGCTACTTTTGGCATGGCATATCCCCAGCCATCTGAATGATCACCAACATAACGCCTTTGCCTCGCTGACAGCGGACCAGTCCGTTAGCGACCAACAACCACAAAACAACGAGCCATGCGCACTCGGCATTAATGGCCATGGCGTCGCATTAACCTGCGCACTGCAAACCTGTTGCTCCGACACTCCGTCACAGCAGCCACCTGTCTACTCGCAGGCAACCTACCGATCTCTCTACGCACACTCCTATCAGGCCCGCGGACCGCCGCTCCACAGCTGAATTCCGGATCCACCCGACAATTCTTTCTGTTTTCAGGAGCGTTTTATGAACAAGTCTCTTTCCCTGCTGGCCATGCTCGCCGGCAGCACCTTTTTTACCCAGCAAGCCCATGCCAACACCAATGATATGCGCAGCTTCAACCCCGCCATCTCTGTCATCATTGACGGGCTTTATTATCACGACAGCGCCGATGGCGAAGGCATGGAGATTCTTGAGGAACATGACAGCGCCTTGCATAGTGGCGGCCATGCAGGCCACGAGCATGGCGCCTTCGGCCAGGGCTTTAACCTGCGTGAACTTGAGCTAACCATGTCAGGCTCGATTGACAGCTACTTCGACGCCTACGTCACATTAGCGGTGTCGGACGGAGAAGCGGAGATTGAGGAAGCATGGTTTCAAACCCGTTCTCTACCAGCGGGACTCACACTGAAGGGCGGAAAATTCCTTAGTGCCATTGGCTATCACAACGAAAAACACCTGCACAGCTGGGACTTCACCGACCAGAATCTGGCCTATATGAGCCTGTTTGGCGATCACGGGCTCAGCGATGCCGGGGTCCAGCTTAGCTGGCTTGCCCCCTCCAGCACTTTCCTGCAAATCGGCGCGGAGCTTCTTCAGGGTAGCGATTTGGAGGTATTTGGTAACTCACTGGATGGCGATGAGATTGTTGAGGAGTGGATCGAAGAAGGCTTTGCCAACCCGCCTGGCGATGCAGACGACCTTGGCCTGCCCGAGCGTAAAGGTCCGCTACTGAGCGTTGCCTATATGCGTATCGCCCCTGACCTTGGCACCCGCCAAGCCCTTCAGCTTGGCGCGTCCATCGCCCGCCATGGCAGCCAGCAGGCCTTCCATGAAGAAGGCGCGGACGCTTTTATCAGCGAAGGCAGCGCCAACCTTTATGGTTTACAGGCAGTCTACAAGCGCTTCTCCACAGGAGCATATGGCAAGGGCAGTTTTGCCATTCAGGCCGAGGCCTTTCAGGTTGAGTCTGACCAGACAGCCACATATCACACCGACCCGCTGGAAATTGGTGCTCCAATAACGCTCAAACAGCAGGCAGCCTATATCCAGACCACCTGGGGCTTTGCTCCGCGCTGGAGTGTGGGGCTGCGCCATGCAGCAGCCGGCATCAACGGTGAGCTTGTCGAGGACGGTAATAAGGAAGAAGTCAGTGGCTCTCGGCAGAACAGTGTCGCACTGACCTGGCAGGCCACCGAGTTTTCCAAGCTGCGCCTGCAGGCCAACCGCAGCAGCGTCGCCACTGACACCGGGCGCGAGGACTTTAACCAGATCATGCTGCAGTACAACATGAGTCTGGGCGCCCATGGCGCGCATACGTTCTGAGAGTGAAGTCGGGCAGATCAAGATATCGGGGCAGCAACTTGTCCCGATATCCGGAGGCACCATGAAAATACTCAAGTTTTTTCTTACAACAATCGTGCTGAGCACTGCATCGCTGGCCAACGCTGCAATTAACGTATTTACCTGCGAGCCGGAATGGGCAGCTCTGGCCCGGGAAATTGGCGCTGATAGAGTGCGCGTCAGCACGGCCATTAGTGCCGACCAGGACCCTCATCAAGTGCAGGCCCGGCCCAGCTTAATAAGCGCCGTACGCCAGGCTGATCTGGTTTTTTGCACCGGCGCAGAGCTGGAAGTTGGCTGGTTACCGGTACTGCTAGCCCGGTCAGCCAATCCTCGAGTGCAAAGCGCTCCGGGGCTGCTATATGCAGCGGATCAGGTCAGCCTGATTGAACAGTCCAGCTCTACTGACCGGGCCCATGGCGATGTCCATGCTGCCGGTAATCCTCATATGCACCTTGATCCCCATCGCATCACCATGGTCGCCAAGGCACTGACAGAACGCCTCGCCACGCTAGACCCGCAAGGCAAGGCGTACTATCACCAACATCTGGTGGATTTCCTGCAGCGCTGGCAGGCCGCCATTGAGAAGTGGGAGTCTCGCGCTTCCCACCTAAAAGATACTGAAGTGGTGGTACATCATCGCTCATTCAGCTACCTGCTCAACTGGCTAGGCATGCGCGCCGTTGCAGAAATGGAACCCAAACCAGGACTACCACCCACACCCAAACATCTGGGAGAAATACTCAGCAAAGTAGAGAAGGAAAATATCGGGCTGATTCTCTTCACCAGCTTCAATGGCAGTCAGGGCGCTAACTGGCTAGCGAAGCGATCAGGCGCCTGTGCAGTTCAGCTCCCATTCAGCAATGAAAAATCATTGTTCTCTCTTTATGACGAGCTGATAGAAATACTGGTCAGCAAACAAGGCGAGTGCCTATGAGTATGACTGACAGCCTGCACATCCTTTGGCCGGCTTTTATTGCAGGAGCACTGGTTCTAGCCACACATGTCGCGCTTGGCAGACAGGTACTCAAGCGTGGCATCATTTTTATTGACCTTGCGGTTGCGCAGGCGGCGGCCACAGGCGCACTGGCCAGCCAGATACTGCTCGGCGACGCCGCCGCTATTTGGCAGCAAACCGGAGCATTATTAGCAGCGTTATTGATGGCAGTCAGTTTGCACGCCCTGTCAAAGCGTCATGCCCATATTCAGGAGGCGCTAATTGGCGGTAGCTACATTCTGCTGGCCTCTTTCGCCGTGCTACTGGTCAGTCACGATCCTCACGCCGGTGAATATCTTCATCAGGCATTATCGGGGCAGATACTGTGGGTAACACCGGAGCAGCTAGTATGGCTCGCAGTAGCCAGCATGGTAGTCGTCGCCATGATGAGATACGGCAAACAGGAGTTGTCCAGATTTTATCTGCCACTAGCCATTGCCGTGACAGGAGCGGTTCAGACGGTTGGCGTCTACCTGGTGTTTGCCAGTTTGATTTTTCCAGCGCTGGCATCCATACGGCTCAGCGATGCAAGTGGTATTGTCCGGGGGCTGCTTGTGGGAACCGCAGGCCTTGTTAGTGGCCTGACAATAAGTCTGCTGGCAGACCTCCCCAGCGGCCCCACCATCGTAATAACACTGGCAATCAGCGCCGCCGTTGCCGCACGCAGCAATCGACAGTGACATGGGCTACAATTCTGCGCATTGACGCTCTGGAGACAGCAATGAAAAGACTTCCTGCCTTGACCTTGGCCCTGCTAGTTCTGGCCCCACTACACGCCAACGCCCAGTCTGGCGGGTTTGCAGCAATAGATGCCGTCTTCTCCCATATTGACCCAAAGAATGTGGCCGGCAGCGCGGATGTTAATGCTGTGCAGTTTCGCTTCGGAGCAGCCCTGAACAATGCCGCAACACTGGCAGGGGAGTTTCGTGCAGGGCTTGGCTTTGGCAGAGATACCAGTGGCGGCGTTCGCTATGAAGTTGACCGTCATTTTGGCGCTTATTTTCGAGGCCAGTTTCCTAACCGTATGCCGCTGCGTCCATACGGCCTGATCGGTGTCACCCGAGTAGAGACGACTCAAGGAGGCCGTGGCGACAACTATAACGACATGTCCCTGGGCCTCGGTGCCGATTACACCATCAACAAGGATGTCTTCGTCAGCGTCGAATACCTTCGCGCGGTCGACCGTAGCGAGGCAGAGGTAAGCAACTTTACCATTGGCGTAGGCGCCCGCTTCTAAGCTCACTAACACAGCAAACATAGAAAGGCCCGGCTTTAATGCCGGGCCTTTCTATTGGCACCCACCAACAATCAAGGTATCGGCAGATAACCGCCGGGTACATTCTTGGTTACGATAGCAACCGCATTATGCGCATGCAGACTCTCAAGATGGTTTACCCGTAACCAGAAATCCTTATACAGGGGCTGCTGATCGACCACCGCTTGCAAACGACGGGCAGCATCCTCACAGAACATGAGGTTCTGCCCGTTCAGGCGAGCAAACTCCTGCTCGTCCTCTCGCTTGACCGCAGTCTGCACCGGGGTCTTTAGCGCACCTTCAATGGCATCAATAAGAGCGGTAATCGGGAAGCCGGACTCTTCCGTATGATCCAACAACACCCGCACCTCAGCGACCGAACGCTGGCTATGCGGCGTTGCCACAATACCCTGCTCCGTACCAAGCCACTGGGCCACTTGCTCCGCCGGAATGGTACCGACATCGCCAAACTGATTGCGGAAGGCATCCTGAATAAGCTGCCGGGCCAGCGCAGCAGAACAGGGGCAAGTGGAAGAGTATGGCACTTCCACTGACAGCTCTATGCGCAACTCACCTTTAGAAAGTGTGCCGCAGATGCTGACCGGGTAGCTCTTCCAGCCAAAATAATTACTCTTCAAGGATTCGCGACGCATGGAATATTCGAAGTCCAGCTGAACGAATGCCTGATCACTCAATCCGTCGTGAGTAGCCAAAAAAGTACCCAGCAGTTTTTCGATCGAGGCGGCACTGACCGAGCAATCCGCAAAGGTCTCTTCGAGGGTCAGATACAGACGCGACATATGAATTCCGCGAGCTGTGGGATCCTGCAGGTTCACATAGGCCTGAATGGAAGTGCTGATCGGCCTCTCTCCCGCCAGAGTATCCCTCAGCTTTGCCGGCAGATGAATCTCGCTCATGCCGACCCAATCAAGCTTGCTGTGAATATGGCGGCTGGCACTGCTGGCCACATCCGGCATGTCTTTGACAGTGGCAGAGCCCTGTTGGCTTTTCATCAATATCTCCGTTGGCCGCTCTAAATTTAGCGCCCGCGAACATTAAACGGCTGCGCGTGCTTTTCGGGGGGTGGCAAGTCTAGCAGATAAGGCTTGCCGAATAGACGGAAGCCGCGTGTGGCTTTGGCTCTGCCAGATATAGCCTGCTGCTATCACTGTCCAGTAACCGTGAATATCCAGCGGCCACAGGAATGCTTAGTACTCATACATTTTGATGTCTAAGTACTTTTCAGGTATAGTTTGCCCTCCCTGAGCAAAGAAAGAGCACGGCGAATAATATATTTTGCCGAAATATCATATAGTTATGATAGCTGCCCAGAAGACAACACAGGGATGCACCAATAATGGACATGACTTTTACTCATATATCAAAGGAGCGGGACGAAACCCGATGGCCCGACACGACGACGTGCTGATTGCCCTGCGCCGGATTATCCGCGCCACAGACCTGTACTCCCGCCGCTTGAGCCGGGAATCCGGGCTGACAGCACCACAACTGCTGATCCTCCAGGCAATCGGCGCCCAAGGCGAGATCACCATGGGCGATATTGCTGCGGAGGTATCCCTCAGCCAGGCCACCGTGACCACGATCCTGGATCGTCTGGAGTCACGCGGGCTGGTAGTCAGACAGCGTGGATCTGCCGACAAACGCAGGGTGTACGCTCACCTGACTGAAGCCGGCCAAGCAGTGATTGCCGACGCTCCGGAACCGCTGCAGGAAACCTTTGTAAAGCGATTTACTGCCTTAAGAGACTGGGAGCAATCCCAGATCATCAGCGCGGTGGAACGTATCGCCAGCATGATGGATGCGGACGATATTGATGCTTCACCGGTGCTGGATGTCGGTGCTATTGACCGCGGTCAAGGCCTGACCGAGGCATCTCCCCTGCTCCCGGAAGGACAGCGCAGTAGCCGCGCCGCCCGCCGCTAACACAACAGCACAAACAGGAGAATCATTACATGTTTGCTGATACAGCCGTGCCCACCGCCGGCACCAACCAGACCCAACCCGACATCGACGTCAGCCTGCGCAAGCCAGACGGCGAAGACGGCGCCAAGCTTCACGCTCTGGTACACCGCTGCAAGCCTCTCGATGAGAATTCGCTGTATTGCAACCTGTTGCAGTGCACGCACTTTGCGGATACCTGCGTAGCTGCCGAGATGGATGGCGAGCTGGTCGGCTTTATCTCTGGCTATATTCCGCCAAAGCAGCAAAACGTTCTGTTTGTCTGGCAGGTCGCAGTGGATGAGAAAGCCCGCGGCCTTGGCCTTGCCTCACGTATGCTGAGCGAACTACTGGATCGTGATGAGTGCGAGAATGTGCAATTCATCGAAACAACGATCACTCCGGACAACGATGCCTCCTGGGCCCTTTTCCGGCGTTTCGCCGACAAACGCAACTACCGCACCGAGACTTTTATCCTTTTTGACAGCCGCGTTCACTTTTCCGGCGCCCATAAGGATGAGCACCTTCTTCGCATTGGCCCGTTTAACCGTACCCAGGTTGACGACACGCTAAGCCACTAAATACATGGAGAATTTCATGAACACCCAAATGAACACCGATGTTTTTGACCGAATTGAATCTGAAGTGCAGAGCTATGCTCGCAGCTTCCCGGTATTGTTTGCCAAAGCGAAAGGCTCCTATCTTTATGATGAGAATGGTGATGCCTATCTGGACTTTCTTGCCGGTGCCGGAACGTTGAACTACGGCCATAACAACCCCGTGCTAAAGGAAAAGCTGATTGCTTATCTAACGGAGGACTACATCGTCCACGGCCTGGATATGCATACCGTTGCCAAACGCAACTTCCTGACCATGTTTGAGGACGTCATTCTTAAGCCTCGGGACATGCAGTACATTATGCAATTCACCGGCCCGACAGGCACCAATGCCGTTGAAGCCGCGCTAAAAATTGCCCGCAACATCAAAGGCCGCAGCAACATTATTACGTTCACTAATGGTTTTCATGGTGTGTCTCTTGGTGCGCTGGCAACCACCGGCAATAGTCACCACCGGGGCGCCGCTGGCGTATCACTGACCAACACCTCGGTAATGCCCTACGACGGCTATCTTGGAACCGGCTTTGATACAACGGAAATGATCGACAAGATGCTGTCCGATAGCTCCAGCGGCATCGATCATCCAGCCGCTGTGATTGTCGAAACCGTGCAAGGCGAGGGCGGTATTAATGCGGCCAGCTTTGAATGGCTGCGCAATCTTGAAAAAGTATGCAACAAGCATGACATGCTGTTGATTGTTGATGACATTCAGGCAGGCTGTGGTCGTACCGGGTCGTTCTTCAGCTTTGATGATATCGGCATCAAGCCAGACATCATTACTCTATCCAAATCGCTCAGTGGCTATGGCCTGCCATTTTCCGTGGTACTAATGAAGCCGGAGCTGGACCAGTGGAAGCCAGGTGAGCACAACGGCACTTTCCGCGGCCATAACCCTGCCTTTGTTACGGCAACGGCTGCTCTTGATCACTACTGGCGTGATAACACCTTCGCCACCGAGATCAAGAAAAAGGCAGATATCATTACTGAGCATTTTCGTGCGATCGCCGATCGCTATGACGATTATTGGTTCCACCTGAGCGGTCGCGGCATGATGCAAGGACTGGTATGTCGTGACGGAACGCTTGCAGGTGAAATCACCTCGGAGGCGTTCAATCACAAGCTGGTGATTGAGACATCCGGTGCGGATGACCAAGTGATCAAGACGCTGTGTCCGCTGACCATCAGCGAAGAGGATCTTATTCGCGGGCTTACCATTGTTTCCGACAGCGTAGATATCGTGATGAAAGACCGGATCAAGCAGCAGCGTCGTGGCAAAGTCAGCGTGGTTGCGTAATGCCGAAAGACCATCTGACTATGCCCCGGGCAATCCTGTGCGTATTAAGCTGTTCCGCTGATCACTTCGGGGTCGGTCAGGAAGACGCACAAGCCATACTGAATCACTGGAAGGAGCAATTCGCAGCATGATCGTTCGCACTCTGGAAGAAGCTCGCAATAGCGAGCGACGTGTAGTCGCGCCAAATGGCAACTGGGAGTCCGTGCGCCTGAGCCTGAAAGACGACGGCATGGGTTTCTCGTTCCATATCACCACCATTCATGCCGGCACCGAAACCCATATCTGGTATCAGAACCATCTGGAAACGGTGTATTGCATCAGCGGCGAAGGCGAGATTCATACCCTCGCCGACGGCAAGACTTACCCAATCCGCCCGGGCACCGTATACATGCTGGATAAGCATGATGAGCATTACCTGCGTGCCAACCGTGGCGTAGACATGGTGATGGCTTGTGCCTTCAACCCGCCGTTAAGCGGCAAAGAAGTACATGACGAAAATGGTGTCTACCCGGTTGATAACAACTAACAGGCGCTGCCGGGAAATACAGCAACAATAAAAAGGGGCGCATGACAATCAGCGCCCCTTTTTATTGGCATGCCAACCACTCTAGATACCCACAACAGCCTACCTTTAAAACTCTTCATGCGGTCAAGGCCGGCACCAGGGGTAGCGACTGAAGATGTGACGTTTACCTGCAGCTTAGAGGCTGCGTATACTGCCAGAATAATAAGTATAAGGGCTTGGCCACCAAATGATGTCCCTGCGCAGGCTGCTAGCAAGCAAAGGCAATCCAATGTTCTGGCCGCCCGCAGAAGGGGCTTTGCTCGCCTGCTTTATGACCATCCTTATGAACCTGCTGTTTCTCGCCACCGGGCTGATTGCCGAGGTGCTGCCGCAGCTTGCCATGCACGTTCAACAACCCGTACTGCGTCAGTTCAACATCTTTTCTCTAGCCATGATTGCTCTCTGGAGCAGCGTTTTTATACTGATCTTGCTGATCCGCCGAAACAACCCGCAGAGTCATATCCCTGGACTAATCGTCACCTACCTGTTTGGCCATCCTATGGTGGTGATGGCCTACTTCAACGGCGTCCACTCTATGGTCACGGGGCTGCTTCTGGCGGTCACCCCGGCATTCGGCTTCGTCATGTTCAGAAACCGCCATGTGATGAATGCCCTGCTACTGATCTGGCTGGAAGTTATTTTGTTGGGACTTGCAGTCAGTCTGGGCTGGCTTACCGATGCGCCCCTGTATGGCGACCAGCCTCCAAACCGTTTTCTGGTACCCATATGGTTTTTCATTCAGGTATTGATCGGCTTCCCGGTGGCGTTAGCGTTGCTCATGATTACCCGCTACATCGTCAGCACACTGCGCACTCGCGAAGCTCAGGTACGTGAACTCTCGCGCCGCGACGCCTTGACCGGGGTTTGGAACCGCGGCTATCTGAATGAGTTAATTGCCCGGGAAGTGGCGCTATCAGAGCGCAGTGGCCAGCCTTTAGCGATGGTGGTGGTGGACCTGGACCTGTTTAAGCGAATAAATGATGAGTACGGCCATGCAGCCGGCGACCAGGCACTGATTCACGCAGCTCGAAGTCTGGGTGCCAGCATTCGTGAAGTTGATCATTTGGGTCGCTACGGCGGTGAAGAGTTTGTCCTGTTACTGCCAAATTGTGATGAGGAAAATGCCCGCATCACGGCTGAGCGCTGCCGCACCGCACTGTCCGCAGAGCCGGTTAAAACTAACCAGACGGAACTGACACTCAATGGCAGCTTTGGTGTTGCCGCAGTCCGTGGCGACAAAATTAACAGCGATGAACTATTCCGCCGAGCAGACCAAGCCCTTTACCAAGCCAAAGAAGCGGGGCGCAATCGGGTGGTGGTCGCCAACTGATTTAAATCGCTGCCAGCATCTCTGCCGGTCGCCGCAACTTAACCAGCTTCTGGTACAGCGCCTCCGCATCAGCACAGTCCCTGCGCAGATAATTAAGCCACTGCTTGATTCGCCCGCTGACCTGACTGTCAGAACCGCTACCGTCCAGCTCGCGAATAAACTTCTGCAGATGACCCAGCACTTCAGGCCAGCCATTATCAAGAAGCTGCCCACGCAAGCGACGAGCCAGAAACGGGTCGCTAACCGCACCACGACCCAGCATTATTGCCTCGCAACCAGACTCTTCCATACAACGCCGCGCATCTTCGACCGTCCAAATCTCCCCATTAGCGATAACCGGCAACTCCAGTGCTTCGCGAATCGAGCCAATACGATCCCAAAAGGCCGGAGGACGGTAGCCCTGACTTTTGGTTCTGCCATGCACCGTCAGCCAGGCGGCACCGGCGGCTTCGATGCCCCGAGCGTTGTCCAACGCAAGCTCGCCATCAAGGTTGCCCAAGCGCATCTTTGCGGAAACAGGAATGGCTGCCGGCACCGCGCGCCGCACTGCGTGCACCACCTGATACACCCTCTCCGGCTCATCCAGCAGCACGGCACCCCCACCATGACGGTTCACCGTCTTCGCCGGGCATCCAAAATTCAGATCAATGGCAGGAGCACCGAGCTCCGCCGCCCGGGCAGCATTATCTGCCATACAGGCCGGGTCGGAGCCGAGCAGCTGGACATGCACCGGGGTGCCACTGCGAGTACGAGCATTGCCTGCCAACTCAGGGCACCAGCGGTAAAACACCTTGGCCGGCAGCAGCGTACCACTGACACGGACAAACTCGGTCACGCACCAGTCGTAACCGCCGATATCCGTCAGAGCTTGGCGAACCCAGAAATCCGCCAGCCCTTCCATTGGCGCAAGGATGACTTTCATGGCGCCCATGATAGCATCGGCTCTTGTTATTCACTGCGACGGATCATTCATGGGCTCTGATTTCCTGCTGGCTACGCTATTTAATCTATCGGTCAACTTGATCTACACCGTTGTCGCCCTGATGGTGGGAGTGCTGGCTCTCAAGTTTGTCGACAAGCGCTTACTGGAGCGCGTAGACATCGAAGAGGAGCTGAAGAACAACAATATTGCAGTAGCGATATTTGCCTCCACCATCCTGCTATTTGCGGCAATGATTGTGTCATTCGGATTGAAAGCCTGATCCGCCATGACGGATAGGAGCATCAGCCTGGCCCTGTTCGCTTTGGTAGTAATCGGCCTGCTGTCTGGCAAACCGGAAACCCGCTCCGACATGCCTCTGGATAACGTTGATTCACCGACACTGCCGGGGCAGCTGCGCGCCCCCTCGGAGGAGGATCTGCTGCTGGAGAATCTGAACCATGAAGTCCATCTGGATAGCCCCGAGCAGCCCCGCCGGGGCGCAGTACGCAGCGTACCGGAGCAATTGCGCCTGAGTGACTATGAAGTTCGTCAGACCGTGCGAAGCATGAGTATGGAAAGGCGCTCCTATACCTACACCTGGAACCTGCCTTCGGGCAGGCCCTTCGCCATTACTGCAGAGGGAACATCCCAGCAACATCATTTTGCCCACGGCTACCTGACTGACTGGCACCCATTCCCTGCAACCCGCTCTTGGGAGCCTTGGTATGCGGTGGCGCAGCGGCTTAGATATCAACGGGATCACCACCGTTATGCCGGGCGTCTGGATGTCTGGCAAACCGGTGCCGAGTCCTGGCGCCTGGGCACTGGAGACTGTGAGGATCATGCCCTGCTACTGGCAGACTGGCTGAGCCAGCAGGGCGAGGATGCCAGAGTAGTACTTGGAAAGTATCAGGGCGAAGGCCATGCCTGGGTGGTAACCATTCGGGACGAGCGCACCTGGCTGCTGGAAGCAACCCGCAAGTTCGGCCGCCGGGCGCTTCGCCAGTACCCCCTGGCCAGCACACTACCGGACTATCAACCCGCTGCCATGTTCAACCGCGACACCCTATGGATTAATGACGGCAGCCACCAAACAACCCGATATGACGGCTCCGCATGGCGAGTGGCCGCTCACTTTCAGCCTTGAGGCAGTTATGTTTAGCAGCTCGATACACCCTCGTTTTTCGGACACCGATGCCCTCGGCCATATCAACAACACGGTGATCCCGGTGTGGTTTCTGGAGGCCCGCGAGCCGGTGCTAAGGCTATTTTCGCCGTCACTGGATGTTGGCAAAGCGGCATTGGCGGTGGTGCGCATTGAGGTGGACTATGTGGCGGAAACCCGTTTCGGCAGCGATGTGGAAGTCATCACCACAGTGGCGAAGTTAGGCCACAGTTCGCTACAGCTGGCGCAGGAGGTTTGGCAGGACGGCACGCTGACAGCTCGCGGGTTGGCCACTCTGGTGAATTTTGACCCCACGGAACGTCGCGCAACAGCCATCCCGGATCACGTGCGGGTGGCACTGGCTGAGCATATGCCAAAGCCCAGCGAAGAATAGGGCCCTGCCGGCCAGGGGTGCATCCAACGCCATAGCTCAGGAGGTCGCAAGAGGGGCGGCGGAGGTTGCGGGCCGGCAAGGAGAGCCAATATAGCGCCGCGCCGGGCAGCTTCGCAGGAGAATTTTTATTCCTTTTTGGAATTAGTTAACTCCGCCATCCTAACCAATCTGCTTTTCCCTTTGTGCCTCAGAGGGTTAGCTTTTTGCCTATTCCAGCATCAGGAGTCTCCCGTCAGGCCAAGCCCGCGCAGGGTGTCAGACAACCGGACCGGTTTTCATCAATAACCAGTCAGTAGCGCTGCATCGGCGCGGCGGTGGCGCTACAATGCCGGCCCATTGACGGATTCACAGCGCCGAGGACTTCATGGCCCGTAAACCACAACCCGCAAATCTGGAACAGTCGCTCGACACCCTCGAAACGCTGGTGGAACGGATGGAGTCGGGCGAGCTGTCCCTCGAGGAGTCCCTAAAAGCCTTTGAAGAAGGGGTCAAGCTGACCCGGGAATGCCAGCAGGCCCTGCGTAGCGCCGAACAAAAGGTGCGCATCCTGCTGGCAGCCGACGGCGAGCCAGAGGCTTTTGGCGACAGCAACGATGAGCAGTAACTTCGAAGACCTGCATGACTTTATGGCGGCCCGCCGCCGCCGAGTCGAAGAAACCATGCTGCGGTTGTTGCCCAATAGCACCAGTGCCGCGCCAAGACTGGCTGACGCAATGACCTATGCCGCCATGGGCGGCGGCAAGCGGATTCGGCCAATTCTGGTCTATGCGGCATGCGAGCTGGCCGGCGGTACGGCGGAAATGGCGGATGTGGCCGCCGCAGCCATTGAGCTGCTGCATACTTACTCACTGGTACACGATGACCTGCCCGCCATGGACGACGACGATTTACGCCGTGGCCGTGCCACCTGTCACCGGGCCTATGACGAAGCCACCGCCATTCTGGCTGGCGACACCCTGCATACCCTTGCCTTCGAAATGCTATCCAGTGCCGGCAACTACTCCGCCAGCCAACGTGTAGACCTGATCCGTACCCTTTGTTACGCGGCGGGCGCAGATGGTATGGCCGCCGGACAGATGCAGGACATGCAGGCCCAGGGGCAGCTGCAGACCCTCGCGGCGCTGGAAGAAATGCACTACCTGAAAACCGGCCGCCTGATTACTGCATCACTGCAACTGGGACTCATTGCCTCAGGCCGTGAAGACGCCTCACTGGCCTCCGCATTGACTGAGTACGGTGATGCGATCGGTCTGGCCTTTCAGGTTCAGGACGACATTCTCGACGTCACCGGATCCGCCGATGTGTTGGGTAAATCCAGTGGTTCCGATGAGAAGCTAGGCAAGAGCACCTTCCCCGGCCTTATTGGCCTGGATCCCAGTCGCCAGCGGGCCAAGCAGCTATGCGATCAAGCCTGTGCGGCCATCGCCGGGCAGGCCCCCGAGCACTCCGTGCTCATCGCGCTGGCCCGTTACATTATTGAGCGCCAACACTGAACTGAATCTTCACTGCCAGACAGCTATACTGCGCAGCTCTGAATCAGCCTCATCCGAACACAGACATACGGACCCCATGGCCAGAACCTTTCACGACATCCCGCTGCAGCGACCGGTAACACCACTGCTTGATCAAATCGGCAGGCCCGCAGACCTGCGGGCGCTCGACCGAGAGGATCTTGAGCAGGTCGTTGATGAGCTGCGCGCCTATCTACTTTGGTGTGTCGGTCGCACCGGCGGCCATTTTGGCGCCAGCCTCGGTGTCATTGAGCTCACGGTCGCACTGCACTACCTGTATCAGACACCAGAGGACCGACTGGTCTGGGATGTTGGTCATCAGACATATCCGCACAAGATTCTCACGGGCCGCAGGGATGCAATGCTGGAAATACGCCAGCAACAGGGTATTTCCGGGTTTCCCAAACGCAGCGAATCGGAATACGACACCTTCGGCGTGGGCCACTCATCCACATCTATTAGCGCCGGTCTGGGCATGGCGCTCGGAGCGCAGATGGCAGGCCGGGACCGCCGTGTGGCGGCAGTGATCGGCGATGGCGCCATGACTGCAGGGCAAGCTTTTGAAGCGTTGAATCATGCTGCCCATACCAAGGCCAATATGCTCGTAGTGCTGAACGATAACAGCATGTCGATCAGTCACAACGTCGGCGGCCTTGCCAATCATTTCGCTCGCATCTGGGCTAGCAAGAGCTATATCGCCCTGCGTGAGGGCGGCAAAAAAGTACTGCAGAAAATGCCCGCCGCCTGGGAGTTTGTGCGCCGCACAGAAGAAAGCATGAAGAACATGGTCAGCCCGGATGCTTTGTTCGAGTCCATCGGCTTCAATTATATTGGCCCGATAGACGGCCATGACTTGCACGAGTTACTGCGGGTTATTGAAAACATGCGCGACCTCAAGGGGCCGCAGTTACTGCATATCTATACCACCAAGGGAAAGGGCTTCGCTCCGGCAGAGCTGGACCCAATCGGCTTTCATGCGATTAACAAAATCGAGCCTAAAACTGAGCAATCAGCGCCAGCTGCATCTGCCAGCGGCATCAAATATCAAGATGTTTTTGGTCAGTGGCTATGTGATACAGCCGCCCGTGATGAAAAGCTTGTCGCCATCACTCCAGCAATGTGTGAAGGCTCAGGCATGGTGCCGTTCAGTAAACGTTTCCCACATCGTTTTCATGATGTGGCAATCTGTGAACAACATGCTCTCACGCTCGCTGCGGGTCTCGCCTGCGAGGGTCAGAAACCAGTGGTGGCGATTTATTCCACGTTCCTGCAACGCGCTTATGATCAGCTTATTCACGATGTCGCCCTGCAAAATCTGGATGTCACCCTGGGTATAGACCGGGCCGGCGTAGTCGGTGAAGACGGTGCCACCCATGGTGGCGTATTTGATATCGGCTTCCTGCGCTGCGTACCTAACATGATTATCGCCGCGCCATCAGACGAGAACCAATGCCGCCAATTGCTCACCAGTTGCTACCGTTATCAGGGTCCGGCCGCAGTCCGCTATCCCCGTGGCACCGGCCCCGGTGTCGTCATGGAGTCAGGACTAAACGCCCTGCCTGTCGGCAAGGCCAATCAAGTTCGCAAAGGGCATGGTGTAGCTATTTTGTCGTTTGGCCCGCTGCTTGGCGAAGCCCTTGCCGCCGGCGAGCAACTTGATGCCAGCGTCATTGATATGCGCTGGATCAAACCATTGGATAGCGAGTTACTGGATAAGCTTTCAGAGTCCCATCAATTGCTTGTCACCGTTGAAGATCATCAGCGCATGACGGGTGCTGGATCAGCAGTGAATGAATACCTGATTGAAAAAGGCCACAGCGTGGCATTGCTTAACCTTGGCCTGCCGGATCAATTTATCCACCACGGCAAGCGCGACTCACTGCTCGCCCAGCATGGTCTGAATACGGCAGGCATGGTCGACTCCATCCGCAACAGACTGGCAACGCTATAAAGATTACTCAGCACCCCGCCGCCAGCAATCACGTCCGTCACGCTTGGCCTGATAAAGCGCCGCATCTGCAGCGGCCACCAGAGACTCCGCATGCATGTAGGGCTGTGGCACGCGAGTCGCGACGCCAGCGCTCACCGTGACATGGTCTGCGCAGGCTGACTTCTCATGAGGTAGATTGCGCTGTCGTACGGCATGCAAGATCTTCTCTACCATCTGCTGGGCAGACTCCTGATCCACAGCAGGCAACAGTACGACAAACTCTTCACCTCCATAGCGCGCCACCATGTCCTGTGGCCGCACCGCCTGTGCGGAAATTGTTTGCGCCAAATCACGTAACACCTGATCACCACGCTGGTGGCCATAAAAATCGTTGTAGGGCTTGAAGAAATCCACATCAAGCATGATTACGGTTAGCGGAGTGTCATCGCGCTGGCAGCTACGCCATGCCTTATCAAGACTGCTATCAAAGTAACGTCTATTTGCGAGGCCGGTCAGACCATCAAGAAACGAGAGGCGCTCCAACTGATTGGCCAACGCCTGAATTCGCTCATTATCCAGCACTAGCAAACGGGCATGCAGATGCTCTCGACGCAACTGACGTTCATCCCGATAGCGCAGCACCATACCCAGCAGCGCACCACCAAGGAAAGTTGACGCAGTCATCGTCCAGTCAACCGAAAGGTCAAATGCCAAAACGGCTGTTGTGGCGATCAGCACTCCTGCCACGGTGGCCATCAACGCCCAAGGTAGAAGCAAGTTCAAACCAAGGAACACGATCACCATGACAAAGATGGTGCCCTCGTGAACCAGATAGTACATCTCACTACCTTGAATAATGGACGGATGAATCAGAGCGAAGCCGACTGCCACTGATACCAATGCGGCCATATACAACTGATAGTTATGGCGCAGCACATCAGCCACAGAAAGAAGCCACGCAGTGACAATCAACACCATGAATACGGCATAACTTGCCGGCCAGAAACCGATATTGGAAATGCCGCTGAACAAGACCAGTGCTGCGCCAAGGCCAAAATAGAGCAAAGCGACCGAGCCAATCATACTGTTGAATCCATCAACCGCTCGATGATCGTGCTCACGACAAAAATCCGCCTCTAAAGGCGCAGGCAGGCGCAACCAAAAGTCCCGCCGGGAGAGATGGGAAAGAATTACCCCGTGCTGATCCGCCGGGTTGTTATTATTCTGCTCTGTCACTCCGACACGCCTTTACCACCACCAGAGTACCGTCTGGATACAGATAGCAGCATAGAGCCCGGCAACCAGATCATCCACCATAATCCCTGTGCCTCCATGAATGTGCCTATCAAGCCAACCAATGGGCCACGGTTTGACGATATCAAACAGGCGAAACAGGGCAAAGCCAAGCAGTGCAGTTGCAATACTCACCGGCACCAACAGCATGGTCAGCAAAAAGCCGGCAAACTCATCCCATACAATACCGCCATGATCATGAACACCCAGATCACGGGAGGTCTTACCACATAGCCATGGGCCAACAGCAATCACCAGCAGCAAAACAACCAGGTAGCCCATCAATGGTAGCTGGGCAGCGACGTACCAAATTGGCAACGCTGCCACAGTACCCATGGTGCCCGGCGCCTTCGGTGACAGCCCACTGCCAAAGCCAAAGGCCAGAAAGTGAACCGGGTTACGCATATCAGGTTTAACGGGCATGTTTACTCCAGAACTCTGAAACGGACCAGCCCGGCGAGGCTGTCCGGATGACGCAACCCGTCGATAGTTGCATCAATACCGCTATCCAGTATTCGCCGCCACAAGCCCCATAGCCGGCGCGTTGTGCGGCGACGGTCAAAGCTGGCCATGCCAGCCTGATACACCGCTTCTTTTAAAACACGCAGCGATGGGCCAGCCAACACCCGATGATCACTGATCAGAAAGGTATCCAGGGCACCAAAGGTGATAATTTGTGGCTTCGGCGATGGGCGGAAATCTGTCAGTGCTTTGCCGGCACGGGCTGCCATGATATTTGTCGCGGCAAGACGCCCCATATCCATGGCGTGATAGGCCTGCTTGGGCAGCAACATACCTGCCACTGAACTAACCGCGTCGCCTATCACATACACCCCTTCTGCATGGTCACTGTGTAGTGCTGCAGACACCGGAGCAAAGCCGGACGGATCATTCAGATGGCTGTCTTGAAGCAGCGCATGGGGGCCAACTCCCCCGGTCCAGATGACCAAATCCGCCGCCAGCATCTCACCACTGGCCAGCGACACTCCCTGCTCGTTAACAGCGGCAACTCGCTCACCAAGCCGAAAATTAACCGGCCAGCTCTGACAATGCTGTCTGATTGCCTCATTCAGGGATTGCGGTAACGCCGGTAGCACCCGCTTGGCGCTGTCGACCACCTCGATGGTCAGCCCTGGCCGAGCTCCGTAGGCACGCAGAATTTCACCAAGCGCTTCCACACCCTCTACACCAGCGCCAACTAATACCAGACGCAACGGCCCTGGCCGGCTACTTAGCCTTTCCAGCCGCTGGGCAATCCTCCGGCAATCGGACACTGACTTGAAGGGCAGAGCATGCTCGTCGGCGCCGGGGATGCCCCAGGTCTGATGACGCCCACCGACAGCAACGATAACCTGAGAAAATGGCTGTACCGAGCCATCATCAAGGAATAACTCATGGCGGTGCGCATCAATTCGCTCGACTCGCTGGCGATACCAGTCATGCCCCGCCTTGGCCAGCAGTGGCCCGCGCTCAACTCGCAGGTTATAGGGACGACGCAGCCCGGAAATCAGCTCATGAATATTGGGCAGCCATTCCAGTGCGCCAGCCGGCTCATACACCCTGGCGGAGACCCGCCCGGCAAGAGCACGGGCTGCCGTCATGCCGCCCAGACTGGCCCCGACTATGACAACTGGGCGAATATCATGCATCGTCGCTGTCTCCCGCGAAGTGATCCCAGCCCCCAGGCAGGCTGGCAAGTGGGTTGCCCGCCGCATCCAGAACACGAATGCCACGGCGCGCCTCTACCCGACCAATTTCACGCCACTGGGCAGGTAAATTGAACACCGGCGGCACAGTGAACAGGAGCAGGTAGTCGTCCCCACCAGCTAGCTGTACCCGCTGGCGCTGGCTGTCATCACCCCATTCATTCAACGCCAGTGAGCGAGGCAACTGGGCCAGACGAATGTCGGCACCAAGCCCGCCGCTGTCCTCCAGAATATGACCGAGATCCGCCAACAAGCCATCAGAAATATCAATACAGGAGCTGGCCAATCCGCGCAGCCGACATCCCAGATCGAGCTGCGGCTGGGGCCGACTGAAGGCTTGCACCAGAGCGCCATCACGCTGGCCGGCCTGCCAGCATTGCAGCCCGGCGGCCGCCTCTCCAGGCACGCCGCCCACACAGATACGATCCCCGGGACGGGCACCGCTCCGCAGCAGCGCCTTACCGGCCGGCACTTCTCCGGAGGCCTGCACCGTAATCGATAATGGCCCGCGGACCATGTCTCCACCAACCAGAGTCATGCCAGCCTGTCGGGCAAGCTCATCAAAGCCGGCGCAGAATGCCTCCAGCCAAGACTCATCAACCGTCGGCAGACTGAGGCTGAGCAGGCACCAGCGCGGCGTGGCTCCCATGGCGGCAAGATCGGAGAGATTAACTGCCAGTGAACGCCAGCCAATATCAGCAGCGGGAAGATCTTCGGGGAAGTGACGCCCGGACAGCAGTGTGTCCATGGTCATCACCAACTGCATGCCGGCGGAGGGCAGCAGCAGGGCCGCGTCATCGCCCGGCCCGAGCAACACCCCGGAGCCGGTACGGCCGCGAAAGAACCGGCGAATCAGATCGAACTCATTCACTCCGGCCCCCATCCATGCAGCAGACCCGCCAGCAGGAGCGGGTCAGGAAAAGATCAGAAACCGCGCACCTCTTCTGTGCGCAGACGGCGTGCCACCTTGTCCAGCACCCCATTGACGTACTTAAAGGAATCGTCCGCACCAAATACCTTGGCAAGCTCAATACCCTCGTTGATGATTACCCGCCAAGGGACATCAGGGCGAGCCAGCAGTTCAAAGGCACTGATCCGCAAGATCGCCTTCTCCACCTGAGAAACTTCGATCAACGGCCGATCAAGGGCTGGCTGCAAGGCCGCATCCAGCTCGGACAGCCGCGCCGGAACACCATGCAGCAACTCATGAAAATAGGTCCGGTCGACCTTCTTCATATCGTTATCCGTAAGAAACTGCACCTCAATGTCGCCCACATCATTCTTCGACAATTGCCATTGATAAACAGCTTGCAGGGCAAAGCGGCGCGCCTTGCGACGCGCCGCCGGGGTAGACGGAACCGGGGTCTGGTCGGTCATCAGAGCTGCTTGAACAGGCTGACCATTTCCAGAGCACAGAGAGCCGCTTCAGCGCCCTTATTGCCAGCCTTGGTGCCAGAGCGTTCGATGGCCTGCTCGATGCTATCCACCGTCAGCACGCCGAAGGCTATGGGCACACCACTGGCATTCTGCACCGCAGCAATACCTTTGGCAGCTTCGCCCGCCACATATTCAAAGTGGGCGGTACCGCCACGAATCACCGCGCCCAGAGTGATGATGGCGTCATAGCCGCCCTTGTCGGTCAGGCGCTTGGCCGCCACCGGCATCTCCCAGGCGCCGGGCACGCGCACCACGGTAATGTCGCCAGCATTAACGCCATGCCGCGCCAGAGTGTCTACTGCTCCGCTAAGAAGAGCCTCGACCACAAAACTGTTGAAGCGGGAAACAACGATCGCGTAGCGACCACCCACATTCTGAAAGTTGCCTTCGATGGTGTTGAATTCGGTCATGTAACCCCCTGACATCGGCCGCAGCCGGAAAAGGCGGACATTGTAACCAGTTCGTCGCCTTTGTTCCTGACTTTTTCGGCGGGGAACTCCCCCTGAGCCACCCGGATTGACTGGATCGGGCAGTTGCAGCGCGGCATGGATTTGCTTGACGACTGACTATAAAGCTCACCGACTGAATTGCTGTCATGGGCGCTGCCATACATATGAGGATAATAGGCAGGAACCTATCAGGTGCCGCCATATGGAATACTTTCACACCAGAGCAGGACACCGCTTGGCCTACTCCAGCTACGGCCCCGAAGATGGCGCGCCGATAATCCTTCTGCATGGCGGCGGACAAACCCGCCATGCATGGCAGGGCAGCGCAAGAGTTCTAGCACAGGCCGGCTGGAGAGCTATTAGTGTCGACTTGAGAGGCCATGGCGACAGCGATTGGCCCGGCAACTACCAGATTCGACAATTTGCTGACGATGTTATTGAGCTAGCTCAGTCACTGCAGCGCGAGCCGGTACTCGTCGGAGCCTCACTGGGTGGACTCGCCTCTCTGATAGCAAATGGTGGCGACAGCGGCGAAATATCCCGAGCCCTGATACTGGTTGATATCGCACCACGACTGCGGGCCGATGGTGTCGATCGGATACTTGGCTTTATGGCAGCGCACCGTGATGGCTTCGCATCATTGGAGGATGCCGCCGCAGCCGTTGCCGCATATCAACCGCAACGCAGCCAACGTAGCAACCCGGATGGCCTCAAGAAAAACCTGCGCCAGCGATCCGACGGTCGCTGGTATTGGCATTGGGACCCAAAGATGCTGGAGGACTTCCAGCGCGGCCGGGAAGAAAGTGATGTACATGATGACGAGCGGTTCTACACGGCAGCAGAAAAACTCAGCCAACCTGTACTACTGGTACGTGGCAGCCACAGTGATGTAATTGATGAATCCATCACTGCGGAGTTCCGCCAGCGTATTCCCGGCTCAAAGGTAGTAGATGTGAGTGGTGCCGGCCACATGGTAGCCGGCGACCAGAACGATCTCTTTGTCGATGCGGTAAAAGATTTTATTGGTCAGCTTTAGCAGGGCACCACCGGAGCGCCCTGCCAACAATTACTGTGCCTCAACGTATTCAACAATTTCCAGATCAAACCCCGATAGAGCATTGAAGCGCATCGGTGATGACAGCAAACGCATACGGCGCACGCCCAGCTCTCGCAGAATTTGCGACCCGGTACCAATATTACGATAGGCCGGACCGCTGCTGTTAATCGGGCGACGCTTGCCGGAGAAATACTCCTCAATCATGCCCTGCATATGGTTGGATGCGTAATCCTGACCCAGAATAATCACCACACCGGCATCACTGGCGGCAACTTCCTCAAGTACTCGATGCATATTCCAACCGGTACGGCCATCCATTTTAGCGCTCATCAGATCGCGCAGCGGATCCACCTGATGCACACGCACCGTGGTAATTTGCTCCGGCTCTGGCTTGCCCTTGACCAACGCCACATGGGTCATGTCGTCCACCGTATCGCGGAACGCCAGCAATCGGAATTCGCCATACCAGGTGGGCAATAAGTTATCGCTAACCAGCTCAACGGTTTTTTCGTTGGTCATGCGATATTCAATCAAGTCCGCGATGGTGCCGATCTTCAAATCATGCTGCTCGGCAAAGACTTCCAGATCAGGACGACGCGCCATGGTGCCATCATCGTTCATAATCTCGACAATCACCGCTGCCGGCTCCTTGCCCGCCATACGAGCCAGATCACAACCAGCTTCGGTATGACCTGCACGATGCAATACACCACCGGGCTGGGCCATTAATGGAAAAATATGTCCGGGCTGAACAATGTCAGCGGGCTTTGCATTTCTGGATACCGCTACCTGAACAGTCTTGGCACGATCAGCAGCAGAAATGCCTGTAGTAACGCCCTCAGCTGCTTCAATAGAAACGGTGAAATTAGTACCCAACTGAGTGCCATTGCGACCAACCATCAGTGGCAAGTCAATCTGCTTGCAACGCTCCTGAGTCAACGTCAGGCAGATCAAGCCACGAGCATGCTTGGCCATAAAATTAATGGCTTCCGGGGTGACATGCTCTGCAGCCATCACCAGATCGCCTTCGTTCTCGCGATCCTCATCATCCATCAGGATCACCATTTTGCCAGCGCGCAAATCGTCAACCAGCTCCGCAATACTGTTCATCTTCATGCTTTTCTCCAGCAAGCCGCTACGGCTTCAGGTAGCCGTTTTCGGCCAAAAATGCCATGGAAATTCCGCCTGACTGGCCGGACTGCGCCGCACGCTCCCCCATCAGCAGGCGTTCGAGATAACGGGCAATCACATCCACTTCCAGATTTACTTTGCTGCCCGGCTGCCACTCGGCAATGGTCGTCATCTTTTGAGTGTGCGGCACAATGTTCAGACTGAACACCGCGCCCTCCACACTATTCACAGTGAGACTGATCCCATCCACCGTGATCGAACCCTTGTGGGCAATGTACTTGGCTAACTCATCCGGCGCGCGAATATCGAAACGAATCGAGCGGGCGTCCGGCTTCATGCTCACCACTTCACCAAGGCCATCAACATGCCCGGACACCAGATGGCCGCCCAAACGAGTGGTTGGGGTCAGCGCTTTCTCAAGATTGACAATGCTGCCGGCACGCAAATTACCAAGTGTGGTCAGACGCAAGGTTTCGCCGGACACATCAGCAGTAAAACCATCTCCCGGCAAGGTCACTGCGGTTAGACATACACCATTCACCGCGATTGAATCACCGAGCTGCACGTCCGACAAATCCAGCACACCGGTACGAATGCGCAGAGTGACATCACCACCCTTTGGCGTCAGGCTGACAATTTCACCTTTCGCTTCAACAATACCGGTAAACATGTCTATCTCCGTTTTAGTTCGCGGCGATCGCTCGGCGATCTCGCGATTATCGAAAAATCAGGCCGGAAAATAAGTCAGGCAAAGATCGTCACCGACCTGCTCAACTCGATCAAGTTGCAGCCGACGCTGCTGCGCCATACTGCCAATTTCCGGCAACGACAGCAGTGGCCGTGCTGACGACCCGAGTAGCGTCGGCGCCATAAATACCACTAGTTCATCAAACAACTGCTCACGAACAAAGGCGCCCGCCAGCATTGGCCCGGCTTCCACCAGCACTTCGTTGCAGCCTCGCTCACCGAGCAGCTTGAGCAGCTCACGTAAATCGGTGCCAGAACCAGAGCCTGGCAAAGTCAGCACCTCTGCGCCGCGCTGCTGCAGTGCGCCAGCCAACACCGCCGATGCCTGACTAATGATCAGGACATCACCATCCTCGCTTAACAATCTGGCATCCAGAGGCAGGCGCAGCTTGCCATCCAGCACCACCCTTAGTGGTTGGCGCACAGCACCGAGATAATTATTTGTCGACCAATCCTCGACACGTACAGTCAGCGCCGGATCATCCGCCAGCACCGTACCGATACCAGTGACGATTGCCGATGAACGGGCCCTTAGTCGCTGCACCTGTTGCCGTGCCACCGGCCCGGTAATCCACTTCGACTCGCCGCTGGCCATGGCGGTGCGGCCATCCAGACTCATGGCCAGCTTGATGCGCACCAGCGGCATGCCGGTTTGCATGCGTTTGATAAAACCGGGGTTAAGCGCCCGCGCCTGCGTTTCCAGCAGACCGCAATCAACGCTGATACCCGCGTCACGCAGCTTCGCCAGACCCTGCCCCGCCACTAGCGGGTTCGGATCCTGCATTGCCACCACCACGCGGTCGATACCAGCGGCAATCAGGGCATCCGCACAGGGGCCGGTGCGTCCGGTATGCGAACAGGGCTCCAGCGTCACGTAGCAGGTCGCGCCACGGGCGGCGTCTGCGGCCATGGCAAGCGCATGACGCTCGGCATGGGGTTCGCCGGCGCGCTGGTGCCAGCCCTCACCAACTACTTCGCCATCTGTGACGATCAGACAGCCTACCCGTGGATTTGGATCAGTGGTGTAAAGGCCTCGCTGCGCGAGTGTTAGCGCGCGCTGCATATAGCCACTATCAAGGTCGGAAACGGTCATGATCTGGCCCGCAGAAAACCGTAACTGGTGCTAAGCATCCTTGGATTGCTCGAGGCGATCAACTTCAGCGCGAAAATCAGAGATATCCTGAAAGCTCCGATACACCGAAGCAAAGCGCACATAAGCCACGGTGTCGAGCTGACGCAGCTCCGTCATCACCAGCTCACCCACTACCCGCGCCGGCACTTCGCGCTCGCCGGTGGCACGTAGCTTGTGAGTAATGCGGGTTACCGCAGCATCCACCGCTTCCAGACTAACCGGACGCTTTTCGAGGGCACGCATCAAGCCAGCACGCAGTTTGACGTCATCGAAGGGCTCACGCTTGCCGTCAGACTTGATCACCCGCGGCATCACCAACTCGGCGGTTTCAAAAGTAGTAAAACGTTCGCCACAGCTGCCGCATTCGCGACGCCGACGCACCTGCCCGCCGTCAGCGACGAGGCGGGAGTCAATTACTTTGGTATCGTCGGCGCCGCAAAACGGACAGTGCATCTCATTTCCCGATAAAGAAAATAATTAGTGCTGATATACCGGCAGACGTGCACAAATGGCGGAAACCTTTTCACGCACACCGTCAATTACTGCCTGATCACCCTTGCTATCCAGAATGTCACACATCCAGCCGGCCAGATCACGACAATCCGCTTCACTAAAGCCACGAGTGGTGACCGCCGGGGTGCCAACACGAAAACCGGAGGTAACAAAGGGGCTGCGCGGATCATTCGGCACCGCATTCTTGTTAACGGTAATGTGGGCATTGCCAAACCACGCATCAGCATCTTTGCCGGTAACGTCCTGCTTGATCAGGCTAACCAGGAACAAATGATTTTCTGTGCCGCCGGAAACCACGTCATAGCCACGCTGAATAAATACCGCCGCCATCGCCTTGGCATTAACCACCACCTCTTTCTGGTAGCCCTTGAAGTCGGCTCCCAGCGCCTCCTTGAAGCACACCGCCTTAGCAGCAATCACGTGCATCAGCGGTCCGCCCTGGCCACCAGGGAATACTGCGCTGTTGAATTTCTTTTCCAGCTCTTCGTTGCGTTTGGCCAGAATCAGACCACCACGGGGACCACGCAAGGTTTTGTGGGTGGTGGTGGTAACCACGTCAGCAAATGGCACAGGATTCGGATAAACACCTGCTGCAACCAGACCCGCAACGTGGGCCATGTCCACCATCAGGTAAGCCCCGACTTTGTCAGCAATGGCGCGGAAACGGGGGAAGTCGAGTACCTGCGAATAAGCCGAGAAGCCGGCAATAATCATCTTCGGTTTGTGCTCAACGGCAAGACGCTCGACTTCGTCGTAATCAATCAGGCCGGTTTCCGGATTCAGACCGTACTGCACGGCGTGATAGGTCTTGCCTGAGAAGTTCGGCGCCGCGCCATGAGTGAGATGACCACCGTGAGCGAGGCTCATGCCCAGCACGGTATCGCCCGGCTTCAGCAGGGCCAGAAACACGGCACCGTTGGCCTGGGAACCGGAGTGAGGCTGCACATTGGCATAATCGGCACCAAACAACTGGCAAGCACGATCAATGGCCAGCTGCTCGACCACATCGACATGCTCACAACCGCCGTAGTAACGCTTACCGGGATAGCCCTCGGCGTATTTGTTGGTCAGCACGGTACCCTGAGCTTCGATCACCGCCGGGGAGGCGTAGTTTTCCGAAGCAATCAGCTCGATATGGGCTTCCTGGCGCTTCTCTTCCGCCGTGATGGCAGCCTGAATTTCCGGGTCAAACGCAGCGATGGTGTGGTCTTTGCCAAACATGAGTGTGCCTTCTCGGTAACCTGGTTTGCGGGGAGGGCGCATTCTAGCCGAATGAGGGGCTTAAATCACTTTGCCTGACGTGAGTGAAGGGGGTTTCACGGCAGCGGCCCCAGTCTGGCAACCTGAAGCCTCGCTCAGCCCGGCCTGACATGCCAAATCGCCCCTGCGCTGACTTTCAACCTGCCCCTATTTCCGTTAGTTTATGCGCACTTTTCCAGACTTTCCCCGCAACGGAATCCCCATGTCTCAGTACATTTTCACCATGAATCGGGTCGGCAAGATCGTCCCGCCGAAAAAGCAGATTCTCAAGGACATCTCTCTGTCCTTCTTCCCCGGCGCCAAGATCGGTGTGCTGGGCCTGAACGGCTCAGGGAAATCCTCCCTGCTGCGCATCATGGCCGGGGTAGACAAGGACTACCTGGGTGAAGCCCGTCCCCAGCCCGGCATCAAAATCGGCTATCTGGCCCAGGAGCCAGAGCTGGATAACAGCAAGACCGTGCGCGAAGTGGTCGAGGAAGCCCTTGGTGAAGTAAAGGCGGCTCAGCAGCGCCTTGAGGAAGTCTACGCCGCCTATGCCGAGGAAGACGCGGACTTCGACAAGCTTGCCGAAGAACAAGCAAGACTGGAGGCCATTCTGGAAACCGCCGGAGGCCATGATCTGGAGCGCAAGCTGGAGATCGCCGCTGACGCCCTGCGCCTGCCCCCCTGGGACGCGGAGGTTAAGCACCTGTCCGGCGGCGAGCGCCGTCGCGTCGCTCTGTGCCGACTGATTCTGTCCGCCCCGGATATGCTGCTGCTGGACGAGCCCACCAACCATCTGGACGCCGAGTCGGTGGCCTGGCTGGAACGCTACCTGCACGAGTTCACCGGAACCGTGGTTGCAGTAACCCATGACCGATACTTCCTCGACAACTCCTGCGAGTGGATTCTGGAACTGGACCGTGGCGAAGGAATCCCCTGGAAGGGCAATTACACATCCTGGCTAGAGCAGAAAGAGAAGCGCCTGGAACAGGAGGCCAAGTCCGAAAGCGCCCACCGCAAGACCGTGGAGCGCGAGCTTGAGTGGGTAAGGCAGAACCCGAAAGGCCGCCGCTCCAAAAACAAGGCACGGGTAGCCGCCTTCGAGGAGCTGGCAAGTGTTGATTTTCAGGAGCGCAACGCCACTCAGGAACTGTATATCCCGCCCGGCCCACGCCTTGGCGAGCTGGTATTCGAGCTTAATGGCGTATCCAAGCACTTTGACGACAAAGTGCTTTACGAAGACCTTAGCTTCAAGGTACCGCGCGGCGCCATCGTTGGCATTATCGGCCCGAACGGTGCCGGTAAAACCACTCTGTTCCGCCTGATGACCGATCAGGAAACACCGGACAAGGGCGAGATCGTCCGCGGTGACACCGTGCAGCTGGCCTATGTGGACCAGTCCCGTGAAGACCTTGCTGGAGAGAAGACCGTCTGGGAAGAAATTTCCGATGGCCTCGACATCCTCAAGGTAGGCAACTTCGAAATGCCGTCACGGGCCTATATCGGCCGCTTCAATTTCAAGGGCGCCGACCAGCAAAAGCGGGTCAAGGACCTGTCCGGCGGTGAGCGCAACCGACTACATCTGGCCAAGCTACTGAAGCAAGGCGCCAACGTGCTACTGCTTGATGAGCCAACCAACGACCTTGATGTCGAGACACTGCGCGCCCTCGAAGAAGCCTTGCTTGCCTTCCCCGGTTGCGCCATTGTTATCTCTCACGACCGCTGGTTTCTTGACCGGGTCGCCACCCACATTCTTGCCTTTGAAGGCGACTCAAAAGTGGAGTGGTTTGAAGGCAGTTATACAGAGTTTGAAGAGTACCGGCGCCGCACCCTGGGCGAGGAAGCCCTGCAACCAAAGCGGGTGCGTTACAAGCGGATTGAAGTATGAGCAACCCCGAAGACAAACGCCGTTTCTCCCGGGTGCCCTTTGAGGGCACCGCGCGGCTGCATATCGGCGAACGGCTATTGCCAGTTGAGCTGCTGGATATCTCGGTGCGCGGCGCACAGATTCGTCTGCCCCAAAGCGAGTCCGTACACGCTGATGACGAGTGCCGTCTGACACTGACCCTGGATGACAGCCCGATCCACCTGACCCTGGAAAGCCAGGTACGTCACATCAGCGATGATCAAGCCGGGCTGATTTTCGTGCTGATTGATGTTAGCGACATGCAGCACCTGCGCCGCATTGTCGAACTCAACCTTGGTGACGAAGACGCTGTGAAGAATCTGGTCGGCAAATAAGCTAACCATTTTCCATTCAGTCAATTAAAGCCAACGCCTCGGACAATGTCGCCACCGGCAGCACTTCCATACCAGCTATGGGCGCCCGCGGGGCATTACCCTTGCCGATAATGGCGCGGCGAAAACCATGCTTGGCGGCTTCCTGCAAACGATCCTGACCCTGCTGTACCGGGCGAATTTCGCCACTCAGGCCCACCTCGCCAACCACCACCAGATCTTTTGCCAACGGCCGATTACGGAAGCTGGAAACCATGGCGAGCAACAGCGCCAGATCGGCACCTGTTTCTACCACCTTTACGCCACCCACCACATTGGCAAAAACATCCTGATCGCCAAGCTGGATGCCACCATGCCGGTGCAGCACCGCCAGCAGCATGGCCATACGATTCTGCTCAAGGCCAACCGCAACACGGCGCGGGTTGCCCAAGTGACTCTGGTCCACCAGCGCCTGCAGCTCCACCAGCAGCGGACGGGTGCCCTCCCAAACCACTGTCACCAAAGAGCCGGAAGCAACTTCATCTGAGCGATTGAGAAAAATCGCCGAGGGGTTTTTTACCTCGCGCAAACCTTCTCCCGTCATGCCGAAGACACCCAGCTCATTGACTGCCCCGAAACGGTTTTTCAATCCCCGTAGGGTCCGAAACCGGGCATCCGACGAACCTTCCAGCATTAATGAACAATCGATCATGTGCTCAAGCACTTTCGGTCCAGCCAGCGAGCCATCCTTGGTAACATGGCCCACCAACAGCAATACGGTGCCAGTTTGCTTGGCAAAGCGTGTCAGTACCGCAGCGCCCTCGCGCACCTGAGCAACACTGCCAGGCGAAGACTGCAGGCCCGCCAGATACATCACCTGAATAGAGTCTATGACCAGTAGCCGGGGCTTCTCCTTGCGCGCCAACTCCAGAATACGTTCGATATCCGTTTCCGCCGCGAGCCTGAGGCCGTCCCGTGGCAACTTGAGCCGATCGGCGCGCATCGCAACCTGAGCCGGTGACTCCTCGCCGGTCACATATAAGCAAGGCAGCCCCTTGGCTAGCTGGCACATCACCTGCAATAGCAAAGTCGACTTGCCAGCGCCCGGGTGACCCCCAATCAAAATTGCCGAGCCCGGCACCAAACCGCCGCCCAGAACTCGGTCCAGTTCACCAATCCCGGTGATAATTCTAGGCGTATCAGTGAGCTCAATTTCATCCAGGCGGCGCACTTCCGACAACTCACCGGCGTAGCCACTGCGCTCAACGCTGCGCGAAACCGGCATGGCCGGCTCCGTCACGAATTCACTCAAGGTATTCCACGCACCACAGGCCGGACACTGGCCCTGCCATTTGGGGAAGTCCGCACCGCAGTCAGTGCATACGTAAGCAATCTTGCGCTTTGCCATCAAAGAAATTCCCGTTCAGGTCGACCGGTCAGACGACAAAACAACTCATAGCTAATCGTGCCGCAGCTTTGCGCCACATCATCCACACTAACCTGATCACCCCACAACTCCACTTCATCGCCAACTTGAGTCAGCGGCAGGTCTGTCACATCAATGGTAATCATATCCATGGAGACACGCCCCGCCAGAGTTGCCGAGCGCCAAGCGCCATCAACATTCTTCACTGCCAGCGCCGTGCCCGATGGAGCGTGACGCGGATAACCATCACCATAACCGATGGCCACCACCGCAATACGGCTATCACGTTGCGCACGCCAGTCACCGCCATAACCCACCGCATCGCCTGACGGCACCTGATTGATGGCAATAATTTTTGCACTTAATCGTTGGGTAACCTGTAGACCAAGAGATGCTGCGGAACGGTCTGCAAATGGCGAGGAGCCGTACAGCATAATACCGGGGCGAACACGTCGACCGACACTATGCGGGTAGCGGAATATGGCGGCAGAATTCGCCGCACTATAGGGCACTTCATAGCGCGCTGCAGCATAGCGAACTTTCTGCAACTGCGCTTCGCTCATCGAGTCACCGAGCATATCGGCACAGGCGAAATGACTGGCCATACCAACAAGAGACACTGCGGGGCAGCATTGTAAACGTGACACCACAGCATCCAGCTCCGCCAAAGGCAAACCAAGCCGATGCATACCCGTATCAAGTTTCAGCCAGACAGACACCCGCTCAGCAAGTGGCGTGGACTCAAGAAGCTCAAGCTGCCACTCGCTATGCACAATTAACTCACAGCCAAGCGCCGCAGCAGTGATCAACTCATCGGCGTCGAATACACCTTCAAGCAGCATGATCGGCGCGCCAATGCCTGCGGCGCGCAATGCTTTCGCCTCTTCAAGCACAGCGACACCGAAACCATCCACATCTTCTATCAAAGATTGGGCGACAAACACCAAGCCATGGCCATAACCGTTTGCCTTGACCATAGCAAATACGGAAGCGCCCCCACTCAACTGGCGGGCACGACGGGCATTGTGACGAAGGGAATCGGAACGCAGCTCCAGCCGGGTACCGCGCATGATTATTCGCTCGACTGATACTGCTGATAATACTCGGGAGCAAGATCATCAAAGCGTGTGAACTCGCCGCGAAACGCCAGCCGCACGGTGCCAATCGGACCGTTACGCTGCTTGCCGATAATAACTTCGGCCATACCCTTTTCCTCGGACTTTTCCTTGTTATATACCTCATCACGGTACAGGAACATGATGACGTCGGCGTCCTGCTCGATGGCGCCGGATTCGCGCAGATCCGACATGACCGGACGCTTGTTGGGGCGCTGCTCCAGTGAGCGGTTAAGCTGGGACAAAGCAACCACGGGAACATTCAGCTCTTTGGCCAGGCCTTTCAATGACCGGGAAATCTCAGAGATTTCATTAACCCGGTTTTCCACGCCGGGCACCTGCATCAACTGCAGGTAGTCGACCATGATCATGCCAAGCTCACCGCCGCACTCACGGGCAACGCGACGAGCACGAGCACGAATATCCATCGGGCTAAGCGCCGGAGTATCGTCGATAAAGAATTTCTGCGGGGTGAGCAACTGCATTGCGGAAGCAATTCGGGTCCAGTCGTCCTGGGTCAAACGACCGGAAAGAATATTACGCAGGTTGATGCGGCCCAGCGAGGCCAGCATACGCATAACAATGCTTTCTGCCGGCATTTCCATGGAGAACACCAGCACCGGCTTACCGCTTTTGATAGCAACGCTTTCGCACAGGTTCATGGCGAATGTGGTCTTACCCATGGAAGGGCGAGCAGCCACCACCACCATATCCGAAGGCTGCAAGCCCGCGGTCATTTTATCCAGCTCATCAAACCCGGTGGACACCCCGGTAACCAGTGCCTTGTTACGGAACAGCTCCTCAATACGACCAACCGCATTGGTCAACACATCCTTGATAGCGCGCGGGCCGGTTCCCTTTTGCTGCTGTTCGGCAATGGCAAAAATACCCGACTCGGCCTCATCAAGAATCTCTGCGCTAGCCGCCCCTTTGGGGTTGTACGCTCGATCGGAAACCTTGTTCGAGATACTGATAAGCTGGCGTAGTACCGAACGCTCACGGACGATATCCGCGTAAGCAGAGATATTAGCCGCACTCGGGGTATTGCGGGCGAGATCACTCAGATAAGCCACACCACCGGCGCTTTCCAATTGCCCCAGTTGCTGCAGCGCCTGAGACACGGTAATCATGTCCCGAGGCTGGTTCTGCTCAGCCAGCCCGAGCATGACCCGAAAAATCTGCTTGTGTTCCTTGCGGTAAAAGTCGTGCTCGCCGACCCGTTCCGCAACCTGATCCCACGCATCCTCGCTGAGCATCAACCCCCCCAGCACAGCCTGTTCCGCCTCCACAGACTGGGGCGGCAGACGCAAACTTTCGGGCAGATGCTGGTCGATATTCAGTGGTTCACTCATAGCTTGGCAAAACCGCAGGGCAATAAAAAGAAAACGGGCACTGTCATCGCTGACAGTGCCCGCATTGTGTCACCAGAGCCCGGCAAGGGGCAAAGGCTTATTCCTCCGGAACAATCGCCAGCTTGATAGCGACAGTTACGTCGCTGTGCAGCTGTACGTCGATCTCGAACTCACCAGTGTTGCGCAATGCACCATTCGGCAGCTTCACTTCAGCTTTCTCCAGCTCCACGCCTGTCTGGGCAGTGATCGCCTCAGCAATATCACGGGTGCCGACGGAGCCAAACAGCTTACCTTCATCGCCAGACTTGGCAGCCAGACTAATAGAGGCACCATTCAGCTTCTCGCCGCGGGCCTGTGCAGCAGCCAGCTGCTCAGCAGCCTGTGCCTGCAGCTCGGCACGACGAGCCTCAACCGTGGCCAGATTGTCCTTGGTCGCCGGCAGCGCTTTACCCTGCGGGATCAGGAAGTTACGGCCATAGCCTGCGCGCACATCAACAACAGCGCCCAGATCGCCCAGGTTTTTAACTCTCTCGAGCAGAATAATTTGCATGATCTGTCTCCCCGGGCTTAGTTGTCGTGGCTGTCTGAGAACGGCAGCAGAGCCAGATAACGGGCTTGCTTGATCGCCTGAGCCAGCTGACGCTGATAGCGTGCGCTGGTGCCGGTAATACGGCTCGGCACGATCTTGCCGGTTTCGGTGATGTAACCCTTCAGGGTTTCCAGATCTTTGTAATCAATCCGATCAACGCCTTCAGCGCTGAAACGGCAAAACTTGCGACGACGAAAAAAACGAGCCATGAATATTCTCCAGAAATTCTCTCAATCGAGGTGCACCAGTGCCTGTACGTGCAACTCCAGTCTGTCCTGCGCCTCCCCCCGGTGGCCTGATCGGGCGATAAACCCGCTGACCTGAATCTGGCTGCCCTCGCGAACTTGCGCGGCGCTGCCGATTGCTACCTCACCTGCCAGTATTAGCGCAATGCGCGCTTCAACGGCCCGGGCAACCCCGGCCTCTTCCTGCCGGGAACGATGTTCAAGCCAAAGCCTCTGCCTTGCTACACCGCCTGGGGTTTGACGAACCGGCTCAATGGCAACCACCTGACCGGTCAATACACACTGGTTTTGCACTGACGGCGTCAGGCGGACACCTCCTCCTTCTCGTTCGACTTCGCCAGCGGCGAGGCCTCGGTCAATGCTTTATCCTGACGCATCACCAGATGACGGATTACCGCATCGTTGAAACGGAAGGTGTTCTCGAGCTCTTTGAGTGTCTCGCCGTCACATTCGATGTTCATCAGAACGTAATGAGCCTTGTGGATTTTGTTGATCGGGTAAGCCAGCTGGCGGCGACCCCAATCTTCAAGGCGGTGAATGGTACCGTTGCCATCCTTGATCAGCGTGGTGTAGCGCTCGATCATGGCAGGCACCTGCTCGCTCTGGTCCGGGTGAACCAGAAACACAACTTCGTAATGGCGCATTATCTGCTCCCTGTGGTTTTGGCAGCCTCCCGCAGCATGCGGTGAGGCAAGGAGCCGAGGCCACCTGACCAGAAACTATAGAATCTGGCCGGATAGCGCTTCGGGGGCGCGGATTCTAGCCCATCACAGCCCCCGAACTCAAGTTTCCGGACATTGCCTTCCCGAGGGCGAAGCCGTATCCTTGTACCAGCGTCTGAGAATTACTCTAACAACATAAAACAATAACGGTGACGCCCGATGGATCTGTCACGTCATTTCAGGCTTTGTGCTGTCGCTGCTCTGTCGGCGGTGCTTGCTGTTTCTGCCCAAGCGAACGACTGTGTATCGCCGGTCGTGCTGGGCGATAAGCCAGTAATGGGCGCATTTGGCGACTATACCGACTTCCTCGTTGCGGCCATGGAACACAAGGCCAAAGAGGAAGAGAAGCGCAAACACCAGAAGCTGTGCCCGGAACTGTACCGCCAAGCCCCTCTAATGGACTCTCAGGCCGAGAATCTGGATAGCGCCGTGCAGCGCTCCGCCAGCCAGCCACCATTTGATTACAGCAGCAACCAGAGCTGGTACAACCGCAGCACATCGCAGAGCTTCGGCCTTCCGGGTCTGCCCAACGCTTCCATGGCCAGCGAAGCTATCAATACCTCCCTGATCAGCCTGGAAGACGGACCAATAGCAGACAGCCTGCGCAATATACTGCTGGCCCTGCAAGGCCCGCTAAATGGCGTCGAGGACGGCGGTAACGCTGCCGGCCTGAGCGGCCAACAACTCTCTGACGTGCTGCTGCTACGGGAGCGGGACGTACTCACCGCCTTTCTATACGACAACTTTGGCGGCCGCCTGCAAGGCATTTCCTACTCTGACGACGGCAGCCTGACTCTTTATCTGGGCGAGGAGGATATTCTTTACGGCACCAGCGATATCTATGTTCAAAACTGCCTGAGCAGCTGCGGCGAGTTCGGCATAACCATCAATTTCCGGTGACCCCATGGGACGCTCGACTTTACTGATAGCGCTGTTGTGGACCTTTACCGGTCAGGCACAGGCATCTGAAAGCGGGTACCTTACCGGCTGGCTTTCGCCCAGACCCAAAATTGAAAACTATCAGGACCGCGAGGCATTCGTTGCCGATATTCTGCTTTGGCAACGGGAAAGGGATCAGCTGGCCGCCAGGGCCGCTCGCGGTGAACTGCCCCCACTGCCAGCAGAATCTGCTGCGGAGCACGATCCCGACGACTGGCACACCATTACTGGTCCAGAAGATCTGGAGACAGCGGTACGCAATGCCAGCGGCTACCAGCAACCAAATTACTCTGAACCGCTACGCTTCAACCGTACCACGCACATCAGCTTTCCATTGGAAAGCCTTGCCTCTGAGGACATGTCTGACAAGGCCATAGACGGAGCGCTGGGAGCAGAACACGAACAACCAGAGAAGCCCGCCAGCGCCATGACTGAGCTGTTGCTTGAGGACTTGGAGGAGGTCACTCGTCTACCGCCCAATCTTGAGCCACCACTACCGGCCCTGTCGCAAACAGATCAGGCACACGCTAGCCAGCCTCACTCAGCCCACCGCTAGCCGCTAGCCGCGGCCTCGCACCAACTGATACAGCACAACGGCAGTGGCCACTGACACATTCAGGCTTTCCACCTCCCCGCGCATGGGAATCTCCAGCAGATAGTCACACTTCTCCATGGTGCTGCGACGCATGCCATCACCCTCGGCACCCATCACCAGAGCCAGCGGACCCTGCGACTGGAATTCAAACAGAGACTGGCTATCCTGCTCCAGCGCTGTACCAACCACCCAGACACCCCGCTCACGAAGCAGCTCAAGCACCCGGGAGAGATTGCCGATCTCGAAATAGGGCACAGACTCAGCCGCGCCAACTGCACTGCGGCAGGCCGTCGGAGTCAAACCACAGGCGTGTCTTCTCGGCACAATCACCGCATCCACGCCGGTGGCATCAGCACTGCGCAGGCAAGCACCTAGATTGTGAGGGTCGGTGACGCCGTCGAGAACCAGCAATAGAGGGTCATGATCAAGCCGATCAAGGTGTGCCAACAGCGCACCCTCATCGCCTGGCGCGCGCGGCCTGGCTCTGGCCACCACCCCCTGATGCTGTGGTCCGGCGTGCTTTTCCAGCACATCACGACGAGCCCGCTGGGGTCGAACACCGAGCCGCTCGGCCTCACTACATAACGCATCAAGACGCTCTTCGCCCCGCTCTGCGCGGGTATCCTGAACAAACAACTCCAGCACTGCCTCGGGGCGATGGCGCAGGATGGCTGCCACCGCGTGGTAGCCAGAGTACATTTGCGGCTTGCTCATGACTTGCTACGGCCCCCGCGGCGGCGGCGTGAGCGGCCACTGCCTGACTTCTCAGCGCTATCACTGGCGCCGTCAGTCTTGCTAGCCGGTGCAGCTGTCTTGCCAGTGGCTGGGCGAGGCGCCTTTGCTGGCTTGCGCGCAGCGCCGGAAGACTTACCCTTTGGCGCTGTTTTACCCTTGCCTGATGGCTTGTCCTTGCTTCCACGCTTGCCGGGAAACTCCCCGGCAGCAACCTGATCACGAACGCTCTTCTTACGTGACTGAGGCTTACCCGCCATCAGCAGATCAATTTTGCGATCCTCAATATTCACTGCGGCAATGCGAATGCGCACACTGTCGCCCAAGGCGTAACTCTGGCCCGACGACTCTCCCACCAGAGCATGACGAACCTCATCGTGGTGGTAGTAGTCGCTATCCAAGTTGGCAACATGGACCATGCCCTCGATAAACAGGTCGCCGATCTGTACAAACAGGCCAAAGGAAGCGACACCGCTGACCACACCATCAAATTCTTCGCCGAGATGCTGCTGCATATACTGGCACTTGAGCCACTGCACCACATCACGGGTAGCCTCATCAGCGCGACGCTCGGTGAGGGAACAGTGCTCACCCAAGGCAATCATCTTTTCCGGGGTGTAGGGCAAGGAGTGCTTTTTCGCCTCGCCACGCATGCGCGCCACCAGACCAGGCCCACCGACCACTTGATTGCCACCTTCACCGCTGCGAATCAAATAGCGGATAGCGCGGTGAACCAGCAGGTCAGGGTAGCGACGAATCGGCGAGGTAAAGTGGGTATAGGCTTTGTAAGCCAAACCGAAGTGTCCCTTGTTCTCAGCTTGATACTTGGCCTGAGTCAAAGAGCGCAGCATGACTGTCTGGATTACTTCGCGGTCCGGCCGATTAGCAATAGCCTGAGTCAGGCTACGAAATGCAGCAGGCGTTGGCGGGCCCATCTTTTCTGTCCAGTCGAGCTTCAGCCCCAAAGGACTGATGAACTTCTGCAACGATTTGAGCTTCTCCGCTTTGGGCGCCTCATGATTACGGAACAGGGCCGGCAAACCGGACTTCTCCAACAGCCGGGCGGCGCAGATATTGGCCGCCAACATCGCTTCCTCAATCATCTTATGGGCGACATTGCGAACCACTGGCTCGATGGCACTAATCTTGCGACTGTCATCGTAAATAATTCTGGTTTCTGTGGTTTCGAAGTCAATCGCACCACGCACTTCCCGCTGACTGCGCAGAGCACCATACAAATCATGGTACTGCCACAGCATGGTCTGCGTGCGCTTATCAAGACGCTTGGCCAAGTCCCTGGCCAGCGGCGACTCCGGCTGCTCAATCAGCGCGCCAACCTGGTTATAGGTCAGCCGATGATGGGAACGCATCACGCCCTCCCCGAACTGGAATTTGGTGATCTTGCCGCTGGCCGCTATCTGTATTTCACAGAACTGGCACAGGCGATCCACATCCGGGTTAAGTGAGCACAGGCCATTAGATAGCTTCTCTGGCAGCATCGGGATAACCCGTTGCGGGAAATACACTGACGTGCCACGGGTCTCCGCCTCCTGATCCAGCGGTGTGCCGGGCATGACGTAGTGGGAAACATCAGCGATAGCAACGATCAAGCGCCAACCACCGCGCTTGCGCGCTTCGATATAAACCGCGTCATCAAAATCGCGAGCATCCTCGCCATCGATGGTAACCAGAGTTAAGTCACGCAGGTCAATGCGACCTTCCTTGTCCTTCTCCTGCACCTCAGCCGGGATTGCATCGGCCTGCTCTTCAACGTCCTTGGGCCACATAAAGGGAATATCGAAATTGCGTACTGCCACATCGACTTCCATGCCTGGCTCGTCCGGCGCGGCAATAATTTCTTCCAACTCGACCAACAGATGTTTGTTCTGGGTCGGATACTGAACAATGCTGGTGCGAATATGATCGCCGGGATCCGGCTTCAAGCCATTGAGCTGGGTAATCAACACTTCACGGGACAGACGGCGATTCTGGGGAGTAAGAAAGTGGGCGCCGCCTTCGGACTGATAAACACCAACCAGATCCGTGGTGCCGCGCTCGACAATCTCGACGATGCGGGCTTCTTTCTTACCAAACCGGTTACGCCCTTCGACACTGACCAGAACCCGGTCGCCATCCAGCACCTGTTGCATCTGCCGTGGTGACAGAAACAGATCCTCGGCCCCTTTTTCGTCGGTGACCAAAAAGCCAAACCCATCTCGGTGGCCTTGCACGCGACCAGCGATCAGATCCATCCGTCGGACAGGGCCAAACAGACCCGAGCGATTGCGCACCAATTGGCCGTCTCGGATCATGGCCCGCAGGCGCCGCTCAAAGGCTATTTCCGCCTCTTCACCGCTGACCGCGAGGTGGCTTAGCAGCTCTTCCATGGCCAGAGGGCGGGACTGTTCGTCGAGAACCTGAAGAATCAGTTCCCGACTGGGGATGGGGTTGTCATAACGCTCCGCCTCTCGGGCGGCGTGGGGGTCCTGATATCGTTTTTTCTTTGCCATATGGCGGAAAATACTTCCTTGCGTAGGGGGAGACGGGACCAGAGATGGCCTCGCACCGGGATAATCTATGCGCCCAGCTTACTCCATAGCTGCAGAATCCGACAGCAACAGCAGGTTTTGCCATGCCAGGTTAAATTCCATCGTTGACAAGCAGTGTCCATCCTCTAGAATACGCGCGCTCTGGTAACAGAGTTTCAACGCCTGCCGAGGTGGTGAAATTGGTAGACACGCTAGCTTCAGGTGCTAGTGCTCGAAAGGGCGTGGAGGTTCAAGTCCTCTCCTCGGCACCAATTTAGAAAGGCTCCCTGACGGGGGCCTTTTTTGTTTCTCGGTCGGACTCCTGGTCGGCGTCGCCCTGACTAACCCCCCTGCATAAAAAAACGGGCCCCGAAGGGCCCGTCGTTGTGGTGCAGAAGCACTCGCTGATCAGGGATTGGCCTCAGCCTCTTCCTCTTCCCGGATCTGCTCCAGCCGCTCTATCTGCTCACGTCCCAGAATAACTTCCTGACCAGGCTCGATCAGATCCGGGTTGTCGATATGCGGCGTGGTCAGCCACCAGATCTCTTCCCAGCGCTGTGCATCACCGAGGAACTCCTCAGCCAGATCCCAGAGGGTGTCACCGCGACGAACCACAAAGCCGCGGACTGGCTCCTCTTCAGGCTTATCCAGCACTACGTTGCCGAACGGAGAGTCATCCACCACCCACAGGGCGGTCAGTGGCTCCGGCTGACCCGGTACAAAGGAGATCAGCTGCAGCGCATTGTCAGTGCCATGGGACAGTGCCACACCAGCCTGCGCAGGACGACGCTCCAGCTCACCGTAACCCGCCATCACATAGGCCGATGCATCTGGCCCAGTGCCGGAGACAAACTTCGGCTCCAGGTTGCCACCGATCTGCCAGCTGTTGAAGGTGATCAGTCCTGGGGTCAGGCGGATCTCTTCAAAGCGCTCAGCGGTGCCCACCAGATTTACCGAGGTGGCGTAGCGGTCGTAATCACCCGCGCCAAGGCGCATCAGATCACCAACCACAACACGCAGCGGCTGCTCTGCCGGGGTGAGACCTTCGACGCCCTGCGGCGCGACAGTGCCACCAACGGTGCCGTTGATTGCGCGCAGCTCCATGGTCTCAGTAGCGACCACATGAACCAGCTCCTGCTCCGGCAGCAATCCAGCGTCGTAGTCCACCGCCCAGCCCGACTCGATAGAGTCAGCAGCAATCAGGCGCACATTGACCGCCTGCACTGCCGGCGCTGGAATATTCGCCGGGTTGTCGAGGAACAACGGATCGTTGGTCAGCTCAGTGATCAGGTTGTCAAAGACGTCCTGACGACCCAGCACAATGCGACCGCTGATTTCGTAGGTCTGCGCACCATTACCGAAGTCGAACGAGTAGGTATCACCCGCCGCCTCGCCAGTGGTGTACACCACCACATCACCGATACCGTTGCCGTTGGCATTGCCGGTTACGTTGTACAGGATCACGTCACCCTGCACTGCGGTGCCGCCTTCAGCCAGCACCACATCACCAGTAATGTTGTCTGCACCAATCAGCACACTGCCATCAGCGATGATCGCGGTATCCGGATCCATTACCACGTTACGGGCGGACAGGATCACCAGATCACCTTCGGCGCCAAGGCCCTGGGTCACAGTGAAGGTCGCCGCATTGGTAAAGATCACATCAAAGCCGAGGCCCGGGCTTAGCAGCACACGACCTGCCGCACTTTCATCCGAGTCGATAATGATGTCGCCACCACGGCCCTGCAGTTCAACAGAGCGGTCTTCCTGTACCACCAAACTACCGTCAATCAGCACGTTGCCGAAGATCGACGCCGTACCGGTCACCGGGGTGCCAACGTTCTGGGCCACGAAGGTGACGCCGGAGTCGACATAAATGGTACCGGCGTAGTCGGTGCCGAATTCACCAGCACGTACTTCGATGGTCAGATCGGCAGGCAGCGACAGCTGACCGGCTTCAACATCATCAACGAAGCGGATGCTGCCATCGTGAGTCGTGTTGACGCCGTCATCCTGACGCAGGCTGATGACCCGCGCGGTGCCGGTGGTGAACAGGCCGAACACGTTTTCCTGCCAGCCCGCGGCACCCAGACCCTGGAAGAAGGTATCCAGATCCGCAATCCAGCTCGGTGCCGGATCACCCTGACGATCGATAATGATGGTCTCGAAGCGAATCGCCTCGTCCACCAGCGCGATGTCACGGCGGCTCAGCTGCAGATCAAGATCGGCATTCTCGCCACCGGTGCCCGGTGTACCGCCAACCGCCACCTGATACAGACCGGTGCCGATGACGTTCAGGCTATCAACCGTTGCACTGACTCCCAGATCACCACCAGTGATGAGCACCAGCTCATCTGCGGTCAGGCCAAGGCCATCACCCACCTGCTGGAAGCGATTGGTATCGCCATTGCGGAAGGCACCACGGGCCGCCTCAAGACGCATCCACTGGGCAACCAGATTGACGTCATTCGCATCGCCCACCTGCGCTTCGTTCAGAGTCAGGTCACCATTCACTGCCAGCAGCTGCAGGTTACCGTCGAACTCAACACCACCGCTTTCGGTAGCGAACTCCAGACCCAGGGCACGCAGGGCTTCAGTGCTACGCACCCAGACCGAGGAGCCATTGCTGGCGTCAGCCAGTGGCAGGTTAAAGACCACATCCACTGAACCATCCGTGGAGGTGTTGTCGATAGCCACAGTTCCGGCTTGCGCCAGGAACACCTGAATATCGTTCTCAACCTCAGTGATCAGACGCTGCTCATTGGTCGGATCAGTGAACTGACCTGCTGCGGTCACACCAATGGCGTCATTGGCGCTGGCAATCAGCGTGTCGGCAATCACGTTCACTTGGCCTGCCAGGTCAGGGCCCAGATTGTCATTCAAAATCTGGCCGCTGGCGGTCAGCGTCACGGTGTTGCCGTCCGCAGAGACACGCTGCAGCAGGATGTCGCCGTTGTCAGCAATCATCTCGATGTCGCCGGCCATGGCGATGATCTGGTTCAGGTCAGGAGCGATCAACGTCGCTCCGGTCTGATCGATACCACCATCACGGGCGCGCAGCAGGATGTTGCCTGTGAATGAGCGCACTTCGTTAACAACCAGAATATCGTCCGCTTCCACATCAATCTCAGCGCTCGCCTGTATGCCAGTCAGCTGACTTGCCGGCATGAAGGCGGCACTGCTGTCGATGCCTACACGATTGACATCAATGGGTGCGACGAAGCCGATCTCCAGATCATCGGTTTCCGACAAGTAGACGTTGCCCTGAAGCGCTTGCGCAGCAATCACTTCAACAGTGATCTCAAGCGGCCCGTTATTGGTACCGCTCACTTCGCCGATGCTGTTATCAAGGCCACTGCCCGCCACTAGCTGAGCGTTGGTAGCAATCACATCGACGTCCATTTCACCGTTGTCGATGATGCTGGCACCCGCAGTGATCTCCACATCCGCGCCGCTCACGCTGGCGAGCAGAATGTCAGCACTGGCCTCGTAGCGAATATTGCCTACCGCGCTGCTGATAGCGCCGTCAGTCATGTCGATATCGCCGCCCCGAGCCTCAACATCCAGGGTGCCGCCAACCGTTACATCACCGTCCGCAGACTGGGTGACATTGGCGCTGGCCAGCAGGCTGGCGTTGCCGCCCGCATCCACAGTGGCGTTGATGGCCAGATCACCACCCTGAGCATCCAGCAGCAGATCGGCATTGGTAGCATCCACCGCGTTGCTCACGGTAATACCGCCGGCAACCGCCTCCACCTTCAGGTTCTGGGCAGCAAGCGCACCTTCCAGCAGCGCACCCGGGTTAAGGGTAACGCCCGCATTCAGGCCGACGCTGTTCACATCGATAGCCGCCACAGAGCCGATTTCCAGAGCATCGGTCTCGCTGATGTAGATATTCCCGGTGCCAGCAGTTGCCGCCAGCGTGGTCACTGTGGTTTCCAGCGGGCCGTTGTTGGTACCAGCGGCCTCACCGATGCTGGCGCCTGCGCGCAGCTGGGTAGTGGTCGCAACCACATCCACATGGGCATCACCGTTGTCGATGATGCTGCCGGTGACATCTACCAGCACGTCGCTGGCTGCCAGGCCGCCAATCAACAGATCCGCGCCGGAACCGTAGAACAGGTTGCCGGTGGCGTTGCTCAGCGCGCCATCGTCCATGGTGATGGTGCCACTGGCATCGACATAAATGTCGCTACCTGCGGTGATATCGCCATCCGCGGACTGACCCAGAGTGCCGTTGACCACATCAATGGTGGCATTGCCCGCACTCGCGGTGACACCAGCATTCAACTGGACGTTACCCGCCTGAGAGCGCAGCAGCAGATCACCAGCGATGGCGAACACGCCGTTGTCTACCGTCAGGTCGTTGTTGGCACGAATGATCACATCAGTACCAGCGAATACTCCCGCCAACACACCGCCCGGCTGATTAGTGGACGAGCTGTCGATGCCGATACGGAATACGTCAATGGCAGGCACCGAGCCAATCACCAGCGCATCAGTCTCATCGATGTAGATGCCGCCGGTGGTAGCCAATGCGCCAAGAGTGCCCACAGTGGTTTCCAGCAGACCATTGTTGCTGGCATTGGGCTCACCAATGCTATTGGCCGCCTGAAGCTGAGCGGTGAGCGCGATGATATCCACATCGGCGTCGCCGTTGTCGATAATGCTGCCGCCGGTGCTTTCCACCCGCACATTAGCGCCATTCAGGCTCGCCAGACGGATGTCGCCGGTGGCCAGGTAACGGATGTTGCCGGTGGCTGCGCTGATCGCTCCGTTGGTCATGGTGATGTCACCACCCTGAGCATTCACATCCAGCGTACCGCCAACTGTTACATCACCGTCTGCTGCCTGGGTGATCGCGCCACCCGCAATCAGACTGGCGTTGCCCGCCGTCGCTGCCACCGCGTTATCAATCGCCAGATCACCCGCCGCATCCAGCAGCAGATCGCCGCCCGTTGCCGTCACGGTGTCCGTCACGGTCAGACCATTGGTCACCGCCTCGATCTTCACATTGTTAGCTGCCAGAACATTCGACAGCGCACCTACCGCAGTCGGCGTCGCGCTGCTGTCCAGACCAATGCGCGTGACATTGAAGTCCGCCACCGTGGTCAGGTTCAGGCCATCCGCTTCGCTGATATAGATGTTGCCCGTGGTGGCTACTGCCGCCAGCGTGTCCACATCCACATCCAGTGCATCCGCACCGGCCGCGCCAACATTCGCGCTCGCCAACAGCTGCAGGTTCACCGCACTCACGTTGGTCAGCGCAGTACGGCCATCCACAATGCTGCCGCTCAGTGCCTGAACGCGAACGTTACCGGTGCCCGTATTCAGCACACCCAGGGTGATATCGCCCACCGTCGACAGGTAACGCATATTGCCGCCACCGGTAGAGGTGCTGGACGCATCAGCGTTCATGGTGATCGCACCACCCGCTTCCACATCCAGGTTGCCAGCCACGCTCACATCACCATCTGCTGCCTGGGTAATCGCGCCACCCGCAATCAGGCTGGCGTTGCCTGCCGTCGCTGCCACCGCGTTATCAATCGCCAGATCACCGGCCGCATCCAGCAGCAGATCGCCGCCCGTTGCAGTCACGGTGTCAGTCACGGTCAGACCATTGGCCACCGTCTCGATCTTCACGTGGTTACCTGCCAGAACATTCGACAGCGCACCTACCGCCGTCGGCGTCGCGCTGCTGTCCAGACCAATGCGCGTGACATCGAAGTCCGCCACCGTGGTCAGGTTCAGGCCATCCGCTTCGCTGATATAGATGTTGCCCGTGGTGGCTACTGCCGCCAGCGTGTCCACATCCACATCCAG
>NZ_JAFMPS010000006.1:82497-88068 GCF_020667895.1 Alcanivorax sp. 1008 | reverse complement strand
GCGCGCCCACATTAGCGCTGGCCAACAGCTGCAGATTCGCCGCAATCACGTTAGTCAGTGCCGTACGACCATCAACAATGCTGCCGTCCTGCGCTTCAACCCGAACATTACCGGTTCCCGCATCCAGCAGACCCAGCGTGATATCGCCCACCGTCGACAGGTAACGGATATTGCCGCTACCGGTAGAGGTGCTCGACGCATCCGCGTTCATGGTGATCGCACCACCCGCTTCCACATCCAGATTGCCAGCCACGATTACGTCACCAGTGGCCGACTGGGTGATCAAACCACCCGCGATCAGGCTGGCGTTACCCGCCGTCGCCGTCACACCGTTGTTAATCGTCAGATCACCGGCCGCATCCAGCAGCAGGTCACCGCCCGTTGCCGTCACGGTATCGGTCACGGTCAGGCCATTGGCTACCGTCTCGATCTTCACGTGGTTGCCTGCCAGTACATTCGACAGGGCACCGACCGCCGTCGGCAGCGCAGTGCTGTCCAGACCAATGCGCGTGACATCGAAGTCCGCCACCGTGGTCAGGTTCAGGCCATCCGCTTCGCTGATATAGATGTTGCCCGTGGTGGCTACTGCCGCCAGCGTGTCCACATCCACATCCAGTGCATCCGCGCCAGGCGCGCCCACATTAGCGCTGGCCAACAGCTGCAGATTCGCCGCAATCACGTTAGTCAGTGCCGTACGACCATCAACAATGCTGCCGTCCTGCGCTTCAACCCGAACATTACCGGTTCCCGCATCCAGTAGACCCAGCGTGATATCGCCCACCGTCGACAGGTAACGGATATTGCCGCTACCGGTAGAGGTGCTCGACGCATCCGCGTTCATGGTGATTACGCCACCCGCTTCCACATCCAGATTGCCAGCCACACTCACATCACCGGCCGCTGCCTGGGTGATCGCGCCACCCGCGATCAGGCTGGCGTTGCCCGCCGTCGCCGTGACACCGTTGTTAATCGTCAGATCACCGGCCGCATCCAGCAGCAGGTCGCCCGCTGTCGCGGTCACGGCTTCGTCAACCTGAATCACGCCATCAGCCTCGATAAACAGGCCAACGGCCGCGGTCGCACCGGTCAGAGCAGCAACCGGATCCAGTACCGTCGAGCCATCCGGCGCATCGATATAGGGCACATCAAAGGTGGCTATGTCACCGATGATCACGCCGTTGTCGGCACTCAGGTAGGCACTGCCGGTGGTGCTGGAAAGCGCCAGAGTGCCGGCATCAATCTCAACCGCATCCAAACCGGTGCCGATGTCATTGCCGGCAACAAGCTGCAGATTAGTGGCTGAAGCATCAATGTCGGCGTCACCGCCATCAATGATGGCTCCGCCCGCTTGAATGCGCAGGCTGTCGGCACTGATACCGCCAAGGGTAATGTCACCACCAGCTTCAACACGACCGTTACCGACCGCCGTTGCCGTGGCGCCATCCGCCATGACGATGTTGTTTTCAGTGATCAGGCTGATGTCGCCATCCGCTGCCGCGCTGCCGTTCACCGTAAAGTCGATGTCGCCAACCGCACCGACTTGCTCGATATCAATCAGACCCGCGCCAACCACCGCTGCATCAATCAGGATGCCGCCGTCGTCGGTAAACAGGCCCAGGTTACCGGTAGTTGCTGTCGCTGCCTCGCTTACCGTCAGGTCGCCGGTTTCAGCCAGTACCACCAGAGTTTCCGCAGTCAGGCCGTCCGTGGTGTTAGCCAGCAGGTCTGTCACCGAACCGATGGTCAGGGCCTGGCTGTTGATAAAGGCCACGGTGCCATTGACGTTTCCAGCCACGGTATCAACCTGGTTCACGCCTTCGGTGATCAGGTTGAAATCGCCGGTACCTTCGAGCAGCAGCTCGGTAGCCACCAGACCGCCATGGGTCGGCAGGGTGTCAAAGTTCTGCTGCACACCAGCGCCGGCAATCAGGTGGATCAGGCGATCGTTGGCAGTCAGAACACCTTCGTTCAGTTCGATATCTGCAGCCGCGTCCAGCAGCACATTACCGGTCGCGGTCATGTCTGCATTCTGAACAATGCTGTTGGTGGTGATACTGATATCTCCGGTGTTAGCGGTCATCACGCCATCCACCGTAGTGGTACCAGTGCCCGCCGATTGGGTAATAGTGCCGGCGGTTACAGCTACCACGTCCACATCAGCAGCGCTGTTAATGGTCAGGGCGCTGAGCGGCGTCAAAGCACCCACATCAGACTGCAGGTCGATGTTGCCCGCACCCGCGGTCAGTGTCAGATCAAAGGCACCGTCCACCGTATCGGTAAAGGTAATGTCGCCATCGGCGGTGCTGCTATCCACAGACACATTGGTGGTCAGATCGACCGGGCCGTCGAACAGGGCATTGCCATTCTGGGCAATATAGTCCGCACCGTTCAGGTTGATCTGGTCCGCCACCACGTTGATGTCAGCCGCAGTCACGCTATCCAGGTCGGCAGTCGCTGCAGAGATCACAGCAAAGTTCGCCAGCGCAGCCGTCGCACCCGCAGCGGCCTGCAGATCAATGGCGCCCGCACCCGCGGTCAGCGTCAGATCAAAGGCACCGTCCACCGTATCGGTAAAGGTAATGTCGCCATCAGCGGTGCTGCTATCCACAGACACATTGGTGGTCAGATCGACCGGGCCGTCGAACAGGGCATTGCCATTCTCGGCAATATAATCCGCACCGTTCAGGTTGATCTGGTCCGCCACCACGTTGATGTCAGCTGCGGTCACGCTATCCAGGTCGGCAGTCGCTGCAGAGACAATCTCGAAGTTCGCCAGCGCAGCCGTCGCACCCGCAGCCGCCTGCAGATCAATCGCCCCCGCACCCGCGGTCAGCGTCAGATCAAAGGCACCGTCCACGGTATCGGTAAAGGTAATGTCGCCATCGGCGGTGCTGCTATCCACAGACACATTGGTGGTCAGATCGACCGGGCCGTCGAACAGGGCATTGCCATTCTCGGCAATATAGTCCGCACCGTTCAGGTTGATCTGGTCCGCCACCACGTTGATGTCAGCTGCGGTCACGCTGTCCAGGTCGGCAGTCGCTGCAGAGATCACAGCGAAGTTCGCCAGCGCAGCCGTCGCACCCGCAGCCGCCTGCAGATCAATCGCCCCCGCACCCGCGGTCAGCGTCAGATCAAAGGCACCGTCCACCGTATCGGTAAAGGTAATGTCGCCATCGGCGGTGCTGCTATCCACAGACACATTGGTGGTCAGATCAACCGGGCCGTCGAACAGGGCATTGCCATTCTCGGCAATATAATCCGCACCGTTCAGGTTGATCTGGTCCGCCACCACGTTGATGTCAGCTGCGGTCACGCTATCCAGGTCGGCAGTCGCTGCAGAGACAATCTCGAAGTTCGCCAGCGCAGCCGTCGCACCCGCAGCCGCCTGCAGATCAATCGCCCCCGCACCCGCGGTCAGCGTCAGATCAAAGGCACCGTCCACGGTATCGGTAAAGGTAATGTCGCCATCGGCGGTGCTGCTATCCACAGACACATTGGTGGTCAGATCGACCGGGCCGTCGAACAGGGCATTGCCATTCTCGGCAATATAGTCCGCACCGTTCAGGTTGATCTGGTCCGCCACCACGTTGATGTCAGCTGCGGTCACGCTGTCCAGGTCGGCAGTCGCTGCAGAGATCACAGCGAAGTTCGCCAGCGCAGCCGTCGCACCCGCAGCCGCCTGCAGATCAATCGCCCCCGCACCCGCGGTCAGCGTCAGATCAAAGGCACCGTCCACCGTATCGGTAAAGGTAATGTCGCCATCGGCGGTGCTGCTATCCACAGACACATTGGTGGTCAGATCGACCGGGCCGTCGAACAGGGCATTGCCATTCTGGGCAATATAGTCCGCACCGTTCAGGTTGATCTGGTCCGCCACCACGTTGATGTCAGCCGCAGTCACGCTATCCAGGTCGGCAGTCGCTGCAGAGACAATCTCGAAGTTAGCCAGCGCAGTGGTGCCACCTACAGCCGCCTGCAGGTCAACATTGCCGCCCCCTGCCGTCAAGGTCAGGCTCTGGGCATTGATCGCTTGGCCATCAATCAGACCGGTGAAGATGATGTTGCCACCACCAGCGCTGGTATCGACTTGGGAGTCCGCCGTCACGGTAACGGCATCATTGAATTCAATGTTGCCCGCCGTGGTGTTGACGTCCGCACCAAGATTGATTGCTGTGGTGCCATTGAGCTGCACCGTGCCACCGGCATCGATAGCGCCATTGATATTCAGCGATGCGACTTGCGCATCCAGAATCACAGTGCTGTTGGCATCTATGCTGCTGATGGTCAGATCCGAGGTGGACTCGGTGATGCTGACTGCACCAACTGGGTTGAGGTTGCTACCAATGGTGTAGCCGGTATCACCCGCCCCATCATCAAACAGGGTCACGTCGAGGGCATCCGTCACGTCGACCGTGGTCGCGGACACACCCAGGGCATCATTGCCGCCAATGTTGCCAGACGCCGTCAGGGTCAGCGCGCCGATATTGGTCAGGCCAATCGTGGTAACACCCGGTGCATTATCAATCGTCGAGCCAATCAGGGTGACATCGTCGGTATAGAAATCTGCGGCATCAGCCAGAATAGCGTTGCCGCTATTGTCGAGCTCAAGGTCGTCAGTGGTATTGGTGAGCACCTGCAGATCGGTGTTATCAAGATTGATCTGGCAGCCCGCTGCATTACCAAGGCACAGCGAACCCGGGCGACTGAAGATGAGGTCAAAGACACCCGCACCTACCGTCATGGAGCTACCCGCCAGGAAATCAAAGTCGGCACCAGTAACGGTGAGATTGCCGCCGGCGGTATCAATGGACCCGGTGGCAGCAAGGGTAAACAGCCCCGAACCTGTGGCGATGCCATCACTGTCAGCGTTAATCGTAATATCGCCACCTGCAGTACTTACCGCGCCGTCGACGCTCAGTCCTGCATCGGCAGTCAGACTGATAGTGCCCACACCGTCGGTTGTAACAGTGGTAAAGGTCGGCACACCTGCGCCAGTCTGGGTAAAGCTGATGTCAGCACCGGTGGTGGTCAGGCTGGTCACCGTCGTGGCTGCCGCAGAATCATTGGTGATATCGATGGCGCCTGAAGCCGTATCCGCCGCGATGTCTGTTGCCTGAAGATCGCTCAGGACAATACCAGCCTGTGCATTAAAGTCGGCCGAAACCGTGACAATCAGCGTGTTGCTGTCGGTGATGCCACCGGTGGTCGCCGTGGCGTCCAGGGAGCCAGTCACCGTGCCTTCCAGATTCAGGGCCGCATCATTGGTGATCGCGGTGTCGCCACCGGCGGTGATGATCACATTGCTGTCCGCTTCCAGCGTGTCCAGCGTAATGCCGGCCAGCGCCACGTCGTTCAGGGTCACGTCACCGGTCACGCTCAGCGCCCCGCTGTCGGTGATGCCACCGGTGGTCGCCGTGGCGTCCAGGGTGCCAGTCACTGTCCCTTCCAGATTCAGGGCCGCATCATTGGTGATCGCGGTGTCGCCACCGGCAGTGATGATCACATTGCTGTCCGCTTCCAGCGTGTCCAGCGTAATGCCGGCCAGCGCCACGTCGTTCAGGGTCACGT
>NZ_JAFMPS010000006.1:0-82397 GCF_020667895.1 Alcanivorax sp. 1008 | reverse complement strand
TGGTCGCCGTGGCGTCCAGGGTGCCAGTCACTGTGCCTTCCAGATTCAGGGCCGCATCATTGGTGATCGCGGTGTCGCCACCGGCAGTGATGATCACATTGCTGTCCGCTTCCAGCGTGTCCAGCGTAATGCCGGCCAGCGCCACGTCGTTCAGGGTCACGTCACCGGTCACGCTCAGCGCGCCGCTGTCGGTGATGCCACCGGTGGTCGCCGTGGCGTCCAGGGTGCCAGTCACTGTGCCTTCCAGATTCAGGGCCGCATCATTGGTGATCGCGGTGTCGCCACCGGCAGTGATGATCACATTGCTGTCCGCTTCCAGCGTGTCCAGCGTGATACCCGCCAGCGCCACGTCGTTCAGGGTCACGTCACCGGTCACGCTCAGCGCGCCGCTGTCGGTGATGCCACCGGTGGTCGCCGTGGCGTTCAGGGTGCCGGTCACCGTGCCTTGCAGACTCAGGGCTGCGCTGTTGGTGATCGCAGTGTTGCCGCCGGCCGTCACCGTGATCGCCCCACCAAAATCGTTATTGGCCAGCGTCAGATTGATGGTGCCAGCGCTGTTTAGGCTTGAAGTGCCGGTTACGACCAATGGAGCACCGGGAGATACCTGTGTAATCTTACCACCGGTGGCGCTTAGGGTACCGAAGGTACCACCTCTCAAATCCAGAGCGCCGACAGAATTAGCCGTCAATGATGTCGCACCCCCCGTGGTACCGATAATATTCATATTCCCGGTATCATCATCGAATGCGACATTGCGATGCGTACTGCCAACGCCGGTTTCAAACAATGTCACGGCGCCGAAATCGTTTCCTGGCAGGTTAAGCGTGGTATCAACGTTTGCCGCAGTGGCATAGATATTGGTGAATTGGGCAGCCAATGCAGCCGCTTGCTCCACGGAAGTTGAAGCACGGGCGTTAATAATATTGTAAGAGCCGCCGCCAAGGATGATCTCCGTACCGGTCACATCAAGAAGGAAGGCATTGCCGGATACAGTGATTTCGTTAGCGTCAAAGACGGAGACATTGTTGGCGCCAACATTAACAAGAGAGACGCTGCCGAAGTCGTTAGAAGTACCGTTCAGGGAGACACTGGCGCCAGTACCCACATCAACGGTGGTGAGACCGGTGGCAGTGATAGCAGTGCCGCCCTGCTGGGAAATGGCGTCCCCGGAGGTGGTTATATCCAGCGTGCCGGTCGCCGTCACATTGCCCAGCTCAAGCGACTCGCCTGAAGACAGATCGACAGCGGCACCGGACACTGAACCGCTGGCACCAAAAATGAGGTCGCCCGTGCCATCATCTTCGGCATCGGCGGTAAGGCTGATATCGGCGGTAGACGTAATGGCCTGATTAATTTCCACATTACCGTCTGCGGAGCCGGTCAGGTTCTCGTCTACATCGAGAGCGCCAGCGACAATCAGATTCGAGCCTGTAGAGAACGCCAGCGGATCATTGATGTCTGTGGTAGCAAAAGCACCCACTGTAATATCGCCCGTGTTGGTGTCGCCCACGGTGATCTGCGAGAAGCCATCGGTAAAGTTGGCGCCGAACTGGCCAATGGTAAGATTCACATCGAAAGCAGCAGGCAGGCTCGGAACAAGGCCGATTGTGTTGCCGCTGGTAAACTGGCGAATAGCCAGTGTTCCACCGGCTGCGGCGAAAGAAGACGCCGCATCGACAAACTGCAAGTTGCCATCTAGGGCCAAGTCGATGGAACCATTAGCTCCTGCGTCAACTGTACTGCCGCCATCCAGATAGACACCACTGACGTTAGCGCCACTGGACCACTGGGAGTTGATGTTGATGGCGCCACCATTGGAGGTAATCTGCGATGCGCCCTGCAGAACAAGACCCCAGTCCTCACTGTCGCCATTGATGGTGATATCCCCGCCGCCGGCCGCTGTGCTTTGTATGTTGGCAGCATTAATCAAGCCCATGCCCCAAGTACTCAGAAGAGACGGGGAGTTATGAATCCCATTGAACGTCAGAGTGCCGCTACCTGTGGTCTGCACGGTAGCGCCGTTAACCAGGACTCCCTGCGAGTAGCTGCCGCCGTTGCTGGTGCCGGTAACAACCACGTCGCCCGTGGCCGTACTCAACCGGGTTCCTGCGCCGCTGAATTTCACCCCGGCCTGAGAGGTGGCCACTGTGCCTGTGGCCGATGTGGTGCCGGTAATGGACACGCTGCCCTCGCCAGAAACCGAGCCGGCGCTCAGGTGCACGCCAGAGCCAGAAGCAGAAGTGCCATTAAAAGTCAGGTCGCCGGCCCCGGAATCAATATCACCATTAGCCTGCACCAGAATGCCATCTGCGAAGGAGGGGTCGGTGGTTGCTGCAGCGGTGCCGGTGATACTGATGCCGCCACCGTTTGTGGTCTGCACGCTGCCATCAAGATTGACGCCCAATGAGGTAAAGGTATTGCCCCCTCCGGCCTGAACCTGACCATCTATGGTGATCGCGCTAGCCGTAGCGTTAGCAGAAGTCAGTGAACCGCCACCAGTAAGCTCGACGCCCTGCGAATTAGCGCCCGCCTGACCATTACTGATGCCGTTTATAGTGATAGTGCCGGCGCCGCTATCCACGGCACCATTGACGGAAACCCCGTAGGCGGGGATGGCGGCTAGGCTGGTCGTGGCACTCTGGCCACGCAGAGAAATATCCCCACCAGCGGAGTTCAGCGAAGCGCCGCCAAAGATGTAGATACCGCGGGTGCCGACGGTGAGATTGCCGTAAGCATAACCGGTAAGCGGATCAGCAGAACCGCCACCCAGAATGATATCCCCACCATTACTTGAGAGAGTCGCGCCATTCACCTCGATCGCGCCATCCTGACCATCATTGCGATCCGAGTTCAGAATCAGATCGCCTCCCAGCCCGCCAACATTAGTGGTCAGGTTGGCTCCGACGACAATGTTCCGGTTAGCAAGAACTGTGAGCGCGCCATCGGTTTCAATGCTCTGGTTAATGAAAACATCCTGACCCGCCTCCATGGTCAGGCTTGGAGCCATATCAATGGCACCATTGACCGTAATATCAAGGTTGGCCTGAAGGAGGATGTCCGCAGTCGCGGCGTTAAGAACACTATTTGAAATCGTAAAATCGCCGGGCGACCCTTCACCAAACGCAATCACGTCATCTACAAGAGCCGCGTCGTCGACCTCTCCGGCCGATGCGATAATGGTCAGGTTATCCGGATCCAGCAGCAAGGTGCCGATATCGCCGTAAGCCGCACTCAGGTCGACAGTGCCCCAGAAGCCCAGCAGATTCTTGCCGGATACCTCGGCAAAACCACCGTTGCCGCCGTTGGCGCCACCGGTCGCGCTGATCTGGCCGTAGTAGCGGGTAATGTCATCGGCCCAAACGATGATCCTGCCACCGTCACCTTGATCCAGCGCATCGGCGCGAATGCTCGCATCACCGGCAATAAAGGTGCGCGAGGCATTGCGTACCTCTGCATTCGCACCCTGGAAATCGCCGCCTACCAATACTTCGCCACCGCCATTAACGCCAGAAGCATTAATGTCTGCGCCGGCGGCCAAACCAACCAGATCACCCAGCACTTTGACAGAGCCGCCTTGGCCACCGTCGCTACCCGAGCGCGCATCAATTTCACCGCTGACGATGGTAGTGCCGTCAGCATCCAGCGTTACCTCACCACCACCAACGCTGCCTTCGCCGGCAACATCAATGCGGCCCGAGGAATCAATGCTGCCGCCGCTGGCAACAAGGAAAACCTTGCCATCGCGCTCTTCAACACTGCTCGCCTCGATAATGCCTTCGTTATTCACCACGGTGGCAGCCAGATCGCCAGCAGCACTGGCGGTCATGTAAACGCGGCCGCCATCAGCAAAAATCAGGTTGTGGTTGGAGACCATGCCATCGACAACGGCACTATCTACTTCCAAGCGAATCAAACCGTCGCCGGTAAAATCCATGGCGATACGATCACCGGAGGCCAGCGCAACAGAACCAAGGCGCGCACTAATGATGCCTTCGTTAACAGCCTGACGACCGAACATAGCCACATAGCCACCTTCAGCAGCCACCAGCTCGCCCTGGTTAATAACGTCGCCACCTACCCCTTCAAACAGGTAGTTGCCAGAGAGGAAATCCTCATCCGCCATGTCCAGCGTGGATGCAACGAGGCCAGCTGCATCAACACGGGAACCCGGCGCGAACAAAATGCCTGACTGGTTGATCAGAAAAACCTGACCGCCGGCATTGATGGAACCAAAGATGTTGGAAGGGTTATCACCCACCACCCGGTTCAGCACTATGTCGCTTTTTTGCTGCAGGAAATTAACGGTATTACCCGAGGCAATACTAAAATCGTCCCAGTTAATCACCAGGTCCGAGGAATGCTGATCCACAGTCAGCGAATCCGTATCGCGGAAGATGTCTGCATCACCATGGGTAATATCCTCCCCCGTAGGGAGGTCTACCGCATAGGCACTCATACTGAGTGACATGGCCAGCAAGGTTGGTGCCGTTAGCACCTTCAGGCGGCGGTTAGCAGAGAGAAGGGTTTCCATCTTCCGTTTCATGGCATTTGCCTCTTTTTGTCTGCCAGCCGACTGAATGTCGGAAATCCGTGACAGCGCAGTTTTTCTTAAATTATTTAGTGTTTTTTCTGCTAGCGAATGATCAGAACCAATAGATCATTTGCAGCCAATAATTCACTTTGCTGTCGTCGGGCTGATCAACAACTGACTCGCGATCTGCCAGTCGTGTTGCCACTGTCAGGTCTGCGTAGAAAGAGTTTCCGCCGGCGATGCGCATACCGGCACCGACGCCATTTCGTGTCCAGCTATCATCAGCATTGATGGCAAGAGTGGAGTTGACTTGAGATGTACCCATGTCAAAAAGACCGTACACCTCTGCACGGTTTAGCCATTCGTAACGATCTTGCAGGCCGGTCAACTGGCGACGCAGCTCAGACTGAAGAATAAGGGCGCTATCACCCAGCGCTTCAGACGGACGATAAGCACGCACCGCCTGCGGACCGCCCAGGCTCATACGCTCGGAAGTATCCAGATCATCGCCACTGAACTGGCCGTCAAGACGAACGCTGGCACTCCACAGAGGAGCCAGTCTCTGAATGCGCTGGGCACTAAAGTTAAGCAATGAAAATTTGCCATCGAAGCGCGGCTTGCCCGGCACAGTAGAGCCGCCCTCTTCAGCGGTTACGTCAGACAAACCGAAACGCAATGACGCGGAGTAGGTGCTGATTGCACCACCATGGAAGTCATCGCGGTAGTCGCCGGAAACACCGAGATCAAGAATGTTCAGAACGTAGTCCGCTTCTTCGATCACAGGAATAATAAAAGACGCGCCGAAATCACGAACGAAGTTTCGGCTTTCAAATGCTAATCGCCCGGTGATATTGCGATCACGGCTACGCACAAGGGCATGAGAGCCATACAGGCTAATGGTGGTTGCGGTATTTTCAATCTCTAGATTCTCAAACTCTTCGCCAAGCTCAGAAAGCAAATGCGAGAAGCTCAGGCCAATGCGCGACGCGGGAGTAAAAACTGGCATCTCATAGTGCAGCGCACCATAAAAAGTATTGCCGCTATCTGAAACCATGGGACGGAAAGTAAGTCGATCACCCACATCAAAAATATTATTAATCCCGGCAACCATGCCAAGGCGATGCTCGCCAGTAACCGGCGAGCCGAAATTGTTGTAATCAACAGAGAAGTCGAAAGTACCTTCATCAATGACATTCAAAACAACATCTGATGTTCCGGTACGCTCACCAGGGCGCAGCGCCACTTCAGCGCGAAGACCGGGCAGGTCATTCAACAGCAGTGCGCCGTATTCCAGATCCGCTTCATTAACAATGCCGGTATCTATCAGGCGCTGCATGTGTGCGCGCACGCGCTCTTCGGAGATTGGCGAATCGCCCTCAATCTTAATCGCACCCAGCACGCCTTCGAGTACGGCAATGCGCACTTGACCGTTTTCAACCGCCTGCTCGGGCACGTAAGCGCGGGCCACAATGTACCCGGCGTCACGGTAGTGCTTGGTAATGCGGGAGGTGGCTTCCAACAGCTGGGTAAAGGTAATGGTGCCCTGCACGTCAGCAACCAGACCTGACAACTCGTCGGCAGGAAAAACCGTGTTGCCCTGGAATAGAAATTCACTGACGTCGAACTTCTTGTCCGCCACCGCGCGCATGGCCGGTTCATCAGGAATATCGAAGCGAAGTTCGGGGGAAGGACGAAGCGTGTCCGGGCGATCCTGTTCAAACTGACGCTGTTCAGCGCCGGGATCCAATAGCGGAGTATCTTCCGCATGCAGTTGCGATGACATCATCATCAGACCGGACAAAACGCCGGCCACTAGTGGCCGCATCATTGCTTTGTTACTCATGAATCCCCCGAAAGCTTGGCGCCAAGGCCTTGCCATCATTAGTTCCAACACATCTCGGGAGTGCAGGGGCTTTGTAGAGAACGAAAAATCCGTTTCCTGCCCATCCCGGACATTGCTTCCTTAGCTGCCCGCCATATCCAAAATGATCGTGCACAGCACACGATGCGGGACGGCGGACCCACTAGACCGAAGGACATTAACTCAGGAATGTGACGTTTATCAACTTTTTACATTAGACGCGGTCTCATACCTACTGCCAACTCGAACAGGATCCCCCCCCCTGTTCAAATCCTGTCAGGCAACCGATTTTGTGGCACACTGAGCGCCTGGCAGAGGCCCCTTCCAGCTCACCCAAGAAGACCACAAGGCATTGTTATCAATGAATAAATTCAGAATAAGCAGGACCCTCCCGCCCCCCCTGAAGCACTTGCTCGGTGCTGCGCTGATGGCAGCCACACTGGCATGGGCCGGCCCGGCAGCGGCAGCACCACCGTCACCGGCACCCATGACCAATCAGGCCCAGAATAACCGCCCCTACCTGTTGGTATTCCCGGTAATCGTATTGGGCATCATTGGGGCACTGGTGATTATTACCCGTAAGAAGTGATGCGGATGGCCCCAGACACCATTAAAAAAGGCGCCATAGGCGCCTTTTTTAATGCGTTGAAACCCACCAGAGTTACTCGAACGGGTGACGCAACACGATGGTCTCATTGCGATCGGGCCCAGTGGAAATGATATCGATGGGTGCGCCAGTCACCTCTTCAATACGCTTGATGTAGGCACGGGCATTGACCGGCAACTCCGCCAAGGTCTTGGCGCCCACGGTGGACTCCGTCCAACCCGGCATATCTTCGTAGACAGGCTCCATTAAGGCATAGGAGTCTGCGTCCCAGGCATTGTTAATCACTGCGCCATCCGCATTGCGGTAACCGACACAGATAGATACCACTTCAAGACCATCAAGTACGTCCAGCTTGGTAAGGCACAGACCGCTGATCGAGTTGATCTGGATGGCCCGACGCAGAGCAACCGCATCAAACCAGCCACAGCGACGGGCACGTCCAGTGGTGGAGCCAAACTCATGGCCCCGCTCGGCCAGACGACGACCAACATCATCAAACAGTTCCGTCGGGAACGGACCCGAACCCACCCGGGTGGTGTAGGCCTTGGTGATACCCAGCACATAGTCCAGATAAAGAGGGCCAAAGCCGGAGCCGGTGGCGGTGCCGCCAGCGGTGGTGTTGGAGCTGGTTACGAACGGATAGGTGCCGTGGTCAATATCCAGCAGGGTGCCCTGGGCACCTTCGAACATGATTTTGTCACCGCGCCCGCGGGCGTCATGCAGGATAGTGGTGACATCCGCCACCATGGGCCGCATTTCTTCGCCAAATGCGATGGTTTCATCCAGGGTCTGCTGAAAATCCACGGGCTCGGCGTTGTAGTAATTGCGCAGCACAAAATTATGGTAGTCGAGCATTTCGCCCAACTTGGCGGCAAAGCGTTCGCGCTGGTAGATGTCACCCAGGCGCACGCCACGACGGGCCGCCTTGTCTTCATAGGCCGGGCCGATGCCACGCCCTGTGGTACCAATCTTGGCCTCCCCACGGGCTTTTTCGCGGGCCTGATCCAGTGCCACGTGCACCGGCAGAATCAACGGGCAGGCAGGAGAAAGACGCAAACGCTCGCGTACCGGCACGCCATTGGCCTCCAGGCCACGAATCTCTTTCATCAGCGCGTCGGGCGCCAGCACCACCCCGTTACCAATCAGGCACAACACGTTTTCCCGCAAAATTCCCGAGGGAATCAGATGCAGGACGGTCTTCTTGCCGTCGATAACCAGCGTATGACCGGCATTATGGCCGCCCTGAAAACGGGCCACACAGGACACCTGATCAGTGAGCAGGTCAACGATCTTGCCCTTGCCTTCGTCACCCCACTGGGTGCCGAGAATTACAACGTTCTTTCCCATGGCCTGTTTGTCGTCACGGTTGGTGGATTAAAGGGGTTCAACGATCCAGTTGCCGGACTGGCTAATCAGCCGGCGGTTACAACTCAATGTGCGAGCGTCATTATCCGCTCCCGGCAGAGCAACAACGACAGTTTCACCGTCACTGCGCAATTTGTTCACTTGCTCGGCAAAGGCGCTTTCCAGCCAGTCGCCTTCAGCCAGGATGGCACCGCCAACAGAAGCGCGGCGACCGTTGGCGAGCAACCGCAGGTCGGCACTGAAGCCGGTGGCCGGTCGGGCACGGCCGAACACTTCGCCAATGTGATCATAACGACCACCCTTGGCAACCGGCTCGCTGGCGCCATCCACATAGGCAGCGAAAAGGCAGCCGGTGTGGTAGTGGTAACCGCGCAATTCGCCGGCATCAATGTGCAACTGCACGGCGGGATAGCGTGCCTCAGAAAAAGCCGCCAGCGCATCCAGCTCGTCGATGGCACTGACCACATCCGCTCCAAAGGGGGCTAATGCCTCGCGGGCCTCGGCCAGCACTTCTCTACCACCCGCCAGCCAGGGCAGTGCCGCCAGCGCATCACGCAGCTCGGTGGTCAACGATAGTTCGGACAGGAACGCATCAAGCTCATCACGGGCTTTGCGCAGATAAATATCAGAAAGCGCTGCTTCATCATCAGCGGACAGACCGGCGCGACGCACCAGCGCCCGGTAAATGCCAACATGCCCCAGATCCAGTGTCACCGGAGCGACCCCAGCCAGCGCCAGCGTGTCCAGCATCAGGGCAAGCACTTCTGCGTCGCTCTGCACGCCCGCATGGCCGAACAGTTCAACACCGATCTGGTAAGGGGTGCGCGAGCCGCCGGGCTGGCAGCGGGTACGCACTGCGGTGCTGCAATAGCACAACCGGGTCGGCGCACTACGACGCAAACTGTGGGCGTCAATGCGCGCTACCTGCGGGGTAATATCCGGGCGAATGCCCATCAGACGACCGCTCTGCTGGTCAGTCAACTTGAAGGTTTCCCGCTCCAGATCACGGCCGGTGCCATTAAGCAGGGAATCAAGAAATTCGATCAACGGCGGAAACACCAGCTGGTAACCCCAGCGGGCAAACAGGTCGAGCAGCTCACGGCGCAGCGATTCAATCGCCGCCGCCCGCTCAGGCAGAACTTCCTCGACTCCGTCGGGGAGCAACCACTGTTCTTCGCGATTCATGCCTGTCCGTCGTTCAGTCAAAAAAAGGGCCGGACGTCTGAGGTGACTCAAACGTCCGGCACGCGGCGCGGATTGTAGCACCTGATTGCGCCCGGTCACACCGGCACAATCAGCTGGCTAGACCAGCGGTCAGCGACCGCCGGAGGATTTTTTCAGATAACGGAAAAAGTCGCTATCCGGCTCCAGTACCAGCAGGTCTTCCGGGTTCCCCAGGCTGGCGCGGTAAGCTTCCAGACTGCGATAAAAGCGGAAGAACTCGGCATCACGACCAAACGCCTTGGCGTAGATAGAGGCCGCCTCGGCATCACCGGCACCACGCAGAATCTGCGCATCACGATAGGCTTCTGCCATGATCACCGTGGCCTGACGATCAGCATCCGCACGGATACCCTCGGCGTCCTCACGACCCTTGGCACGATGACCCGCGGCATCCCGGGCCCGCTCGGCGCGCATCCGGTCAAATACCCGGCCGCGGACTTCTTCCGGCCAATCGACCCGCTTGACGCGAATGTCGATTACCTCGATGCCAAGATCCGCCAGGGTGCGTTCGTTAACGGTCTGCGCCACCTGGTTCATGACCGCCTCGCGCTCACCTGCCACCACGTCATTAACGGTGCGCTTGGAAAACTCATCACGCAGGGCCTGCTGCACCCGACCGTCAACACGCTGCTGGGCTTCCGCCTGAATACGCATGCTGTCGGTGCTGCCACTGCCAAGCGTGGTGACGTAGCGCTGCACATCAGCAATACGCCAGATCACAAACGAATCCACGTTCAGCACTTTCTTTTCTGAAGTCAGGAACGGCTGGGTCGGCACATCATGGGTCAGCACTCGACCATCGACCCGGATTACTGACTGCAGGAACGGCAGCTTGGGATAGATGCCCGGCTGGATATCACTTTTGATGATCTTACCGAACTGCTTCAACACCGCCTTTTCAGTTTCATTGACGACGTAGTAAGACTCGGAACCGATTACCAGCACCATGGCGATAAGCGCGAGGAATAGCGTGCTTCTCTGAGACATCAGCGAATCTCCCTTGTGCGGCTGCCATAGCCAGTTTGCGGGCGCTCACTTGCCGACGAAGACTTGGGTGCAGCCACGCCACTGGCGCTAGTGGAAGGCTCCGCCAGAGCGCGACTTTCCTTGTGCTGGCGGATCATCTGATCAAGCGGCAAATAGAGCATGTTGTTTCCCGACTTGGTATCGATCAGCACCTTGCTGGCGCCGCCCAAAACCTGCTCCAGCGTCTCCAGATAGAGACGATCACGAGTAATCGCCGGGGCGCGACGATACTCTGTCAGCAACGCTTCGAAGCGCTGCGCATCACCTTGGGAACGGGCTACCACCTGCTCTTTGTATGCCTGTGCTTCTTCGCGTAGACGACGGGCGCGGCCGCTGGCATCTGGAATCACACCATTGGCATAGGTCTGGGCTTCATTGCGGAAGCGCTCTTCGTCTTCCTTGGCCCGGGCCACGTCATCAAATGCATCACGCACTGCTTCCGGGGCAGCGGTACGGTCAAGAATCAACTCAACGATCAGCAGGCCGGTGTTGTATTGATCCAGATATTTCTGCAGGCGAGTGCCCACATCAGCACCGATGCGCTCGCGCTCTTCAATCAGCACCTGATCCATGGTGGAGGCACCCACTACCTGACGCAGGGCACTCTCAACTGCATGCTTGAGCACGGCTTCCGAATCAGCAACGCGCAATACATAGGTCTGCGCATCCACCACCTTGTACTGCACTTTAAGATTTACGCCGACAATGTTTGTGTCGCGGGTCAGCATCTCTTCACGGACGCTGTGCTCGCGCACCTGATCCACATTGACCCGGCGGAAGGTTTCCACAGGCGGCCAGTGCCAGTTAAGACCCGGACCCAGAGTTCGGTCGTATTTACCGAAACTGAGCACCACGGCACGGTCCTGCTGCTGCACCGTGAAGGCGCCCCAGAACAGATACAACAGCACCAGTGCCAGTAGCACGATAGCCACTACCGCACCGCCGCCACCATTATTGCCGCCAGCTTTTCCGCCAAACAGACCGGAAAACTTGCCGCGCAGGTTCTTCAGTACTTCGTCCAGATCAGGCGGGCCTTGATCACCACCGCCACCCCAAGGGTCTCGGGGCTTGTTTCCGCCAGGTTCATTCCAGGCCATTGAATTCTCCGCTTTTCGCGCTTAGTGAGAGGCTTCGGGATTGTAGGAAGGCTCATTTTCCACTGCAACCTCAGGGTATGCCGTGAAGACATCCTGTTCATCCAGCTGCGCTTCGCGCAACAGGCGCAGGAAGTGTACCCGGTTCAGGCGCACTCTGAGTAAAAGATTGCCGTCTGTAGTGGTCTGCTCGGCTAAAACTTCACCAGCCTCATGCAGCCTGGCCCGCAGCCGACCAGCCGCGGCCGCCGGCAGCACAATCCAGCGATCCACCCAATTGGCCGCCAAGCGCTCTGCCATGGCCTGATGCAGCAGCTCAATACCCTCTCCGGTCACCGCCGACAGCCACACCCGCACTGCCAGACCTTCTTCATCGCGATCAATCCGTGCGGCGGTATCGAGCAGGTCAATCTTGTTGAAAACATGCAGCACCGGCACCTGATCAGCGCCAATTTCTTCCAGCACCGCATCCACCGCAGCGATGTTTTCGTCACGCTCGTCACTGGCCGAATCAGTGACATGCAGCAACAAACCAGCACTGAGGGTTTCCTCCAGAGTGGCCCGAAAAGCCTGCACCAGCCGATGAGGCAGGTGGCGAATAAACCCCACGGTGTCCGCCAGAATAGTCGGCCCTACGCCGGGAATACGTACTTTGCGCAGGGTCGGATCCAGCGTCGCGAACAGCTGATCCGCCACATAGACCTCAGCATCGGTCAGGCGATTGAACAGCGTCGATTTGCCCGCATTGGTATAGCCCACCAACGACACCAGCGGGGTTTCCGCACGCTGCCGGGCACGGCGTCCCTGGGAACGCTGGCTACGGACCTTCTCGACACGCGCCTCGATCGCGCGAATACGCTCACGCACCAGACGACGGTCGGTCTCAAGCTGGGTTTCACCGGGACCACGCAGACCAATACCGCCCTTCTGCCGTTCAAGGTGGGTCCAGCCTCGCACCAGTCGGGTCTGCATATGGCGCAACTGCGCCAGCTCGACCTGAAGGCGGCCTTCGTGGGTACGGGCTCGCTGGGCGAAGATATCCAGAATCAAGCCGGTGCGATCGAGCACCCGGGTTTTGACCACCCGCTCAATATTGCGCTCCTGAGCCGGGGTCAGGGCATGGTTAAACAGCACCACGTCGATTTCGTGTTCGGCCACCAGCTCGGCGATTTCTGCCGCCTTACCCGAGCCGACATACAAGGCCGCATCCGGGCGGTCGCGACGACCGGTGACTTCCAGAATCGGCACAACGCCACTGGACGACACCAGATGGTGAAATTCATCAAGGTCTTCCCGGCCGGCACCATCCGGGAGGTCCATATGCACCAGCAGAGCCCGCTCACCAACATCAGTACGGGTTGCTTCGGTACTGTCAAACAGATCCATCAACAGGCCTCAGCACAAAAAGCCACGCGATGCGTGGCTTTTTGCAGGTTCAATAATCGTCGTTTAGTGCAATCAATCAGCGTCGTAGTCATCATCCGCCGGCAGGCCACTGTGACCCACGGGAGTGGTAGTGCGCGGATTGCGCGCCGGCACCACGGTAGAAATAGCGTGCTTGTATACCATCTGGCTGACAGCATTCTTCAGCAGCACCACATACTGATCAAAGGACTCAATCTGCCCCTGCAGCTTGATACCGTTGACCAGAAAAATAGAAACCGGAATACGCTCTTTCCGCAGGGCGTTCAGGAAAGGGTCTTGTAGCAAGTGCCCTTTTGACATGTCAGTGACTCCTTGGATGATCCTTAAAAAATGGGCGCCCAGCAGTTCGGGCAAGTTTTTGCACAACGTTTCAGCAAAACATGGATCAGCGCAGCTATTGGCTTCCGGCCTGCTGCTTGCGGTCAACTAAACACCGAATCCAGCAGGGGCGCAAGCCGGTTTTCCAGCTGCTCAATCAGTTGCGGGTGGTCACTATCGAACCACTCCAGCTCTGGCCATCCTCGCAGCCAGGTGAACTGCCGCTTGGCCAGCTGACGGGTCGCGATAATGCCGCGATCCACCATTTCTTCATAACTATACAAACCGTCGAGATAGTCCCAGACCTGCCGATAACCGACTGCCTTGATGGCCGGCAGTTCCCGATGCAGGTCTTGGCGAGACTTCAGCTGTCGCACCTCTTCCACCAGTCCGTCTTCAAGCATGGTGTGGAAGCGCTCAGCAATGCGCTCATGTAGCAGCGCCCGGGAAGCCGGAGCCAGCGCCAGACAGGTCGCAGTATACGGAAAAGCCGGGCTAGGATTTTCTTCTGTGTCAGACAATGCGACAGACTTCTGCTTTCTATGCAATGCGGACAGCGGCTCGCCGGTCAGGCGATAGACCTCCAGCGCCCGCTGCAGGCGCTGGCCATCATTGGGCTTCAGCCGGGCAGCCGTTTCCGGGTCCACCTCAGCCAGCTGACGGTGCACCTCCGGCCAGCCATGTTCACGAGCGATGGCGTCGATGGCTTCGCGCACCACAGGATCGGCAGCAGGTAAATCCGCCAGCCCCTGCTGCAGCGCCTTGAAATACAGCATGGTGCCGCCAACCAACAGAGGGATGTTGCCGTTGGCATGGATATCGGCAATCTCACCCAGGGCATCTTCGCGAAAACGGGCGGCGGAGTAGGGTTCGGATGGATCAAGAAAACCGAGCAGGCGATGCGGAGCTTTTGCCAGCACCTCCGGTTCAGGCCGAGCAGCACCGATCTCCAGGCCCTGATATACAAGCGCAGAATCAACATTGATGATTTCCAGCGGCAAGCGCTGCACAAGCTCTACCGCGGCACCGGTTTTGCCGGAGCAGGTGGGCCCCATCAGGAATATTACCGGCGGGTTCGACACCTCAGCGGCCCCGCATAAACAGGCGGTCCAGTTCCTTCAGCGACATCTGCGTCCAGGTTGGTCGGCCGTGATTGCACTGGCCGCTACGCTCGGTGGCTTCCATATCACGCAGCAGGCCATTCATCTCCGCAATGGTCAGTCGGCGGTTGGCTCGAACACTGCCGTGACAGGCCATGGTGGAAAGCAACTCGTCCAACACCGCCTCGATGCGGCTACTGCTGCCGTGGCTGAGCAAATCCGACAACACATCGCGGACCAGCGCCTCATGGTTGGCCTCACGCATCAGCGCTGGCACCTCACGAACAATCAACGTTTCCGGTCCGGCTCGCTGGATAACGAAACCGAGCCGCTGAAACACCTCCGGCGACTGTTCAGCAAAGTCCGCCTCACGACTGGAGACCGCCATGGACACCGGCACCAGTAGCGGCTGACTACGCACTTTGTCTTCCGCCCAGGAGGTTTTCAGATGCTCATAGGTGATTCGTTCATGGGCGGCGTGCATGTCCACCAGCACCATGCCATCGGCATTCTCCGCCAGAATATAAATGCCGTGTATCTGCGCCACAGCAAAGCCGAGCGGTGGCGCCACATCGTCGGCCGCGGGTGCAAATGCCGGTGACGACTCTTCCACCCGAGGGCGCAGCAGGTCGCCATAACGGGCGGCTTGCTGGTGCCCTTCGCCAGCCAACATCGGCGGACGATTTTGCGGCATGCCCAGCGCCAAACCTGACTGCCGGGACGGCATAGGCTGCTGTGGTGACATGACCTCGTCATTCATCAATGCAGAATCATCGGCGCGAGTCGGTTGCGTCTCAGCCCCTGGACGCACCTCAGCGATGGCCCGGTGCAGGGAGCGATATAGAAAATCATGCACCATGCGCTGCTCGCGAAAGCGCACCTCATGCTTGGTGGGATGAACGTTAACATCCACCTGAGCAGGGTCGAGCTCAAAAAACAGAACATAGGCAGGATGGCGACCGTGATACAGCACATCCCGATAGGCCTGGCGCACCGCATGACTGACCACACGATCACGAATTACCCGACCGTTAACAAAGAAATATTGCAGATCGGACTGCGACCGGGAAAAAGTTGGCAAGCCAAGCCAGCCATGCAGACGCAAGCCGCCGTGCTCAATATCGACGGCGATGGACTGCTCTATAAAAGCGCTTCCACACAGCTTGGCAACTCGCTGAGCACGATGAACATCCGTGGTTGCGGCAGGCAACTGATGGATCACTTTCTGGTTATGCATCAAACGAAATGCGGTGGCGAACTCGCTCAGGGCAATACGGCGAAATACTTCTTCAAGATGATTGAACTCGGTTTTTTCAGCGCGCAAAAACCGTCGCCGGGCCGGCGTATTAAAAAACAGATCACGCATTTCCACGCTGGTGCCACGTGGATGGGCCGCCGGCTGCACCTGGGCCGCCATGTCTCGCCCCTCCACCGACACCTGCCAACCTTCCGAACTGTCGGCCACATTAGAAGTAAGTGTCAGGCGCGATACGGAACTGATCGCCGCCAGTGCTTCACCACGAAACCCCAGCGAACCAATTGCCTCCAGATCATCGAGCGTACGAATTTTGCTGGTGGCATGACGGGATAGGGCCAGGGGCAAATCATCCGCACCAATACCGCCACCATTATCCCGCACCCGGATCAGCTTGACGCCGCCCTGCTCCGCATCTACCTGAATCTGATCGGCACCAGCATCAAGAGCGTTTTCCAGCAACTCCTTAACCACGGACGCAGGCCGCTCCACCACCTCACCGGCAGCAATCTGGTTGGCCAAACGCGGATCAAGCAACTGGATACGAGACAAACAACACCCCAACTAGAACTTTCCTACAACACAAATTAACCCGGCGGAATTCTCAATACCTGACCCGCACGAATCTTGTCGCCACGTAGCTTGTTATGCTCTCGCAGGGAGTTTTCTGAAATATCATAACGGCGTGCAATGGAAGAAATTGTCTCGCCGCTATTAATCTTGTGGGTGGCAGGACGGACACCACCACGACTGCGCAGCAACGCATAATAGGTTTCTGGTTTCGGGTGCATCTCAAAATACTTGTGCAGCCCACCGACAATGGCCTTGGCCATTTTTTCCTGATGGGCACTGCTACGCAGGTTCTTTTCTTCGGTGCGATTTGAAATAAAACCGGTTTCCACTAGCAGTGACACCATGCTCGGTTCTTTCAGCACGGCAAAGCCCGCCTGTTCCACCTTCCTCCGATCGCCATGCAGCTTGGTAACCTGACCCATCTCTTCAAGAATCATCCGACCCAATACCAGGCTGTGAGTAAGCGATCCCGAGGTGGTCAAATCCGCAATCACATTTAGCAGCGAGTTATTCTCCCGCTCTTCTTTATAGACACCGGCAACCTTGTCCGAGTCGTTAGCGATGCGGGCAAGATAGCCCGCTCTGGCGCTTGTAGAGCCGTGATGGGATAGGGCAAAAACCGACGCGCCATGAGCACGGGAATCTGTAAAGGCATCCGCATGGATGGACAGGAATACATCCGCATTATATTTGTCAGCAGCGATCCGGCGACGATCTGCCAGTGGCACATAGTAATCGCCGGTACGCACAAGCACTGCACGCATGCCAGGCTGACGATTGATATGATCTGCCAACCGCTTGCCTATTTGCAGCACAATATCTTTTTCGCGGGTGCCGCTGGGGCCAATGGCCCCCGGGTCCTGACCACCATGCCCGGGGTCTAGAGCAACCACCATGGGCCTGAAGTCTGCCAGCGTTTCACCCAAAGGTGATTTCGAAATGGTTGCCACCTGGTTTGGCGGATCTTCGGGATCCAGATCTGCCAACAGATCAATAACCAGCCGCCAACCGCTGCCCTCACTGGGCGCCAACATAGAGGTCTTGGGCCGCTGGGCGCTGGTCAGGTCCAGCACCACTCGCACCTTATCGGCGGCATGCTGGCCGGTGCGAATTTCCCGTATGGGCGAGTTACGCAAATCCAGCTTGGAAAAGTCGAAGTTCAGGGCGGCACCATCCAGGTCCACCACAATACGATCCGGATTACCCAGCTTGTTAACGGTGTGCTGAAGGGGCGCCTGCAAATCAAAAACGATGCGGGTAGCGTCCGGTGACTTGCTCATGCGCACCGAGTCGATCTGCTGTGCCGCCATTACCGCACTAGCAGCACAGCACATCAGCACAATCAGCATCCGCAAAAGCCAGTTCGTCATGCCTGTCCGGACTCCGGAAATGTCAGTGTCGCCTCTCGCCCACCGTTGGCCGGTGTTAGCGAGACTATCAATGCAGGTTCCGGCAATGCCGCACCGGCTTGTTGTGGCCACTCTACCAGACACAGTGCATCCCGGTCGAAATAGTCACGGCCACCAATCATCTCCAACTCTTCCGGATCACTCAGCCGGTAGAGATCAAAATGGTAGATCGGCACATCAGCGAACTGGTACGGCTCAACAATGGTATAGGTGGGGCTTTTTACCGCGCCGACATGGCCCAGTGCTCGCAGCCAGCCACGCACCAGGGTGGTTTTACCGGCGCCCAGATCACCCTGCAGCCAAACCACCCCGCAAGTTATCCGTTTTGCCAACGCGGCCCCCAGGGCCTCGGTGGCGGCTTCATCGGCAAGCTGAATTGTTTCGCTGATCACTCATCAATCCCGTTTTCAATTCCGTTAACCAGCCGCCGCACATGGGGCAGCAGATCCGTGGCCAGCAAGCCGCGCTCGCCCTGATGCAGCACCGCACGATCCGCCGCCAGACCATGCACCAGCGCAGCAAAGCGGGCCGCATCATAAGGCTTAATACCCTGACCAAGCAGAGCGCCAATAATTCCCGACAGCACATCGCCCATGCCGCCGCTGGCCATGCCCGGATTACCCGCATGCACCAGTGCCACCGGCTGGTCGGTACAGGCAATCAGAGTGCCCGCACCTTTCAGCAGCACCGTGGACTGGTAGCGTGAGGCCAGCTCATGCACAGCGGCAAAGCGATCCGCCTGCACGGCACGGGCATCGGCGTTCAGCAGTCGCGCCGCTTCACCGGGATGGGGCGTCAACACCGCCGGCGCCTGCCAATGCAACTGGTGCTGGGCAATCAGATTGAGGGCGTCCGCATCCAGCACCAGCGGCAGGCCACATTCCAGCACCTTGCCAAGCAAGCCAAAGCCCCACGCGTCCTGACCAAGACCGGGACCACAAACAACCACGCTTGCACGCTTCAGCAACGAACCCAGATCATCGCCATGCTCAACGCCGCGCACCATGATTTCCGGGCGTCGCCCGAGCAGCGCAGTAACATGCTCTGGCCGCGTTGCCACACTGACCAGACCGGCACCACTGCGGGCCGCCGCCTCCGCCGCCAGCAACACCGCACCGGCGTAACCATAATCCCCCCCCACCACCAGCACATGACCATGATCACCCTTATGGGCATCGCGGCGCCGACGGGGCAAGAACCTGCTCAGCTGATGCATATCCACCATGCGGCAATCGGCGGCAAGGGAGAGCTGAACCGACTCTGGAATGGCCAAATCCTCGAAGTACAGCTGGCCGGTGAGGGCCGGCCCGGCCCCCGTTAGCAGGCCGCGCTTCATGCCAACAAATGTGGTGGTGACATTGGCGCTCAGGGCGGCGCCCAGCACCGCACCAGTATCCGCACTCAGCCCGGAGGGAATATCCAGCGCCAACAGCGGCAAGCCACTGGCATTGATATGCCCGATCAGCGACGCCAATGCCGGTCGCACCGTACCAGCCAGCCCGGTACCAAGCAGACCATCGACCACCAGATCATGGCCTGACAGGTCCGGCAGCACATCCGCCAACACGGTCACCGGGACCCCCTCCGCCAGGGCCCGCTCTGCCATGGTGCGGGCATCGCCGCGCAGAAACTCAATCGCCACGGTGGCATATACCCGGGGGTGCAGCCCGGCGTTCTGCGCCAGCAACGCCACCACATAGCCATCACCGCCATTATTGCCTGCCCCACAGATCACCGCCGGCGACTGGCAATGGGGCCAATGCTCCTGCAGCCGCCGAAACGCCGCCTCCCCCGCCCGCACCATTAGCGTCTCGCCGGCGATACCGGCTTGCTCAATGGCCCGCCGATCCAGCTCGCGTACGCCGGCGGCGTCATGCAGCATTTCCGGAAACTGTGTGGCCGTCATATTTGCACCCTGTGTAATTGCCGCCGATTATAGCCCTCCCTGAAGGCGAGCTCATGATGTGTCTGTAGATCTTGGCGAACTGGCGACACAAATCAGACACTGGGGCCGTGAACTCGGCTTCCAGCAGGTCGGTATTGCCGACATCGACCTGACCCTGGCTGAACAGCGGCTGGATGCCTGGCTGGCCGACGGCCATCAGGCGGGCATGGACTGGATGGCCGCCCACGGCCGCAAACGCAGCCGCCCGGCGGACCTGGAACCGGGGACCCTGCGGGTCATCTCGCTACGCATGGACTACCTACCCGCCGACATCGCCACCATGGAACTGCTGCGCGACCCAGACAAGGCCTATATCTCGCGCTACGCCCTGGGCCGGGACTATCACAAGCTGATCCGCAAACGTCTGGGCAAACTGGCCGAGCAAATTCGCCATGCAGTAAAAGACAGCGAACTGGCCCGCGCCTTCGTCGACAGCGCCCCGGTAATGGAAAAGCCCCTTGCGGAAAAAGCCGGCCTCGGCTGGCAAGGCAAACACACCCTGATCATCAACCGTAAAGCAGGCAGCTGGTTCTTTCTTGGCGAGATCTACACAGACCTGCCCCTGCCGCTGGACCAACCGGCCAGCAACCACTGCGGCACCTGTAGTGCCTGCATCGATATCTGCCCTACCGCAGCAATCATCGCGCCGTATCAACTCGACGCGGGCAAGTGCATTTCCTATCTGACCATCGAGCACAAAGGTGCCATCCCTACCGAGCTGCGCCCGCTGATCGGCAACCGCATCTTCGGCTGCGACGACTGCCAACTGGTGTGCCCGTGGAATCGCTTTGCCCGACACAGCGAGGAAGGCGACTTCCAACCACGCCACGGACTGGACCAGGCCTCCCTGCTGGAACTGTTCATGTGGACTGAAGAAGAATTCCTGCACCGCACCGAAGGCTCTCCGATTCGCCGCACTGGTTATGCGGGATGGTTGAGGAACCTGGCTGTAGCACTGGGAAATGGATCCCGGTCCGCGGAGGTGATTGCCGCGCTGCAGCAGCGGCAAAAGGACGTGCCGGAAATGGTAAAGGAGCATGTGGACTGGGCACTTGAAAGGCTTTGCTCAACGACCGCCGGGTGAACTACTGCAATCCACCGTAGCAGGCATAGCTAACTAACTGATTTTTGGAAGTGATATTAGAGTGACATTGCGCGTTATAGACACCGAATTATATCGACGTATCGAGTTTTGTCATATCGCTACTATTTTTTGTGGCTTGGTAAGTGGTTGATGTGAATAATCATTACCTACCTAGTCGACAAAACTCGAAAGGGGTTAAGTAGGCAAAGAATTATGTCGACGCTTCGAATGAATAAACTGTTAGAGCTAGATAATGAATAAAATCGCAGCATTGACTACGGCACTACTTTTCTCGGCAATTAGCTTTGCTGGCGGGGTCTTTTACGGATTTAAGGAGGGCATCAGAAATTTAAGTCTACTTGAGGAAATTGTTCAGGGTGCTTTGTCACGCCACCAGCTGGCATCAATCGAAAAAGACAAGATTGAAAACGTTGTCCATTTGTTTGAGCTGAATATAGATATTGGGCTGCATAGATACATGATGTATCGAAAGTCAGGCAATAAACTTCTTTCTGAATTCTTTCTTCCTGAAGTTACATCAAATCTTGATGGATACGTAGAATTAATGGCAGCCTACAGAAAAGAGCATCCTATTGTCTTTGGCCCAGAATGGGCTTTGCCGGTTGATGGTGATGATGAGGAAACAAGAAAGTGGCGAGAGCAAGGATATAGTGAAAGTGTTGAGATGCTCTCTGAAATCAAAGAGCTGCTTCGGTCGCGCGGTGTGCCGGAGTCGGCCCTAACAAATCAAAGCACTCGGACGCAGTAAACTGGGCCGGTGTTTGAAGCGTTATATCTACACGGGCATCAAAGCAATATGAGAAAAGAGGATAAAAAAGTAATTCAGGCAATGGCTATCCTAGTAGCCATTTCTGCTTTTACTTTTCATTTCTTTATTTTCCAGACCAAGCCTTTTTATTCTCTAGTGGCAGTTCTATGCCTAGTTATATTAAGTGCTCTAAATTACTCTTTTCATCGAAAACGCATTATTTTTGATGGCATTATTTCTTCTTCTGTCTTGGCTTCCACTAAGTTGCCTTATATTCAAAAAGCTCAAATTTACGCTCACTATGGCAAGCTAGATCAATCAGTATTTGAGCTTAAGAACGCTCTTGATAAAGATCCAGACAATAAGGATTTAGGCAGCCTAATTGCACAGTTACAAAGTTTCACACGTGAAGTATAAGGATATAACAAGTGCGTCATTAAGGACGCGCATAAATTCGCGCCTATTGCGCGGGCGTTAATCGAATGGAGTGATAAATGAGCGCAGCGGACGTGTTCACGGCTCTCAAAGATATATTTCTTGCTGGTGCCGCAGCCACTACTGCATTTGTGGCGTATAGAGGTCTTGAGAAGTGGAAAGCGGAGCTTTCTGGTAGAACGAACTTTGAAGTTGCACGCCAGTTCATGAAGTCCGTTTATAGATTAAGGAATGAAATTCAAGACTGTCGCTCTCCTTTTGTTTCTGCTTCCGAGTTTCCCGAGGGATATCAAGGGGCGCTAGGCAACTACAGTTCCAATGAGAAAGGCGATGCCTGGGTGCATGTCTATAAGAACAGGTGGCAACCCGTAATGGATGCGGTCCAGGAGTTTGACTCTGCCACACTCGAGGCGGAAGCGCTTTGGGGGACTGCAGTGAAAGACGCCGCGCAGGAACTCAGGCGCCTTGCGGTTAGGCTCCGAGCCTCAATAGATGCATTCATTCGAAATGAGTACTCTGGACATCAAGACTTTGGAGATCGAGATTTTGCCGTCCGAATACGCTCAGATTTAAATGCCTCTGAGATGGAAACTGATACATTATCTCCTGCTATACGGGAGGCGATCGCAAAGATAGAGGACTTGGTGCGGCCACACCTGAGTCGCGATTAACAATTGGCTGCACCGGATAAATTTCCGCTGTCACCTTTTGTGCATAAGGCCGCACAAAAGCCGCCATCGAAAATTTACCCGGTGAGCATAGCGTTAGGAGTTGGCATGTCAGCGTCCGATGCAGAGTCACATGACATATATCGTGAGAGGTATCATCACAAGGACTTGTATCGTCGCTCCGCGGAGATTCCAAAGGAAATTAAATATCTTAATTTTTGGAGAAAGCAGAACTCTCACATTGGAATAGGGCAGCTTGAGAGTTTGGAGCATTTAACAGCCACGTCCGTTAATGATTCCTTTCTTGACGAAATATGCCGTCTAAAGACCCTAGATAGTCTAGTCCTCTCAAAGATTGAGGTCGAGGACATCGGAAGACTGGAGGGCTTGCCCAACTTGAGATATCTAGCTTTGGTTAAGTGCAAGCCCTGCGAGGGCCTAGACAGACTTAAGGATATGCCAAGCCTAAAGAAGCTTTGGATTAAGGAGTCAAAAGAGATCACTGATTATTGGTTTCTTAAGGGCGCAAAGAAATTGGTTGCCCTTGGAGTAGAGGGAGACATATGGACCAAGCAACAAGTCGATTCTCTGGAGCCCTTTTCTAATATGCTTGAACTTGAGGCGCTCTTTATGTCCTCCGTGCAGCTCAAGGATAAGAACCTGGATTATGTTGCGAGCAACCCGAAGCTAAAGTATTTCTCTGTAGCAAGATTTGCCCCAAAAAGCAGTTTCGACCAGCTTCGGGTAATTAGGCCAGACCTAAAATGTCGGTGGTTTGATAATTATGATTAAAGTTCGACTCCTTAACAAGGCCAGGCAAGCAGGGATGTAGTTCCCCCCCGATTTAGTGGACACCTTCTCCTAACCGAGGAGGTGTTAAAATGAATGGAAGATATCGATTTTTTCGCCGCCCCATCATATATAAGTGTGTCTTATGCCTTAGGGATAACCGTGCCCCTTTAATATATGAGAGCCGAACTCATTGCCCAGGTTATTCTTGACCACCAATCCTTCGCTCTGGGCGATGCTGGCCTTTTTAGCTATGCATCGCCCTGGTTTCAGCAACCTAACTGCGAATAGCGATTTATGAGTAGTCGTTACAGATGAGAATAGACATATGAGCGGATGTTGTGACGGAGGATGTTCGGTAAATGCACTTCAAGAAGAACGACAAAGAGGAACACTAAAAATAGTATTAGGCATCAATGCCATCATGTTCATGGTGATTGTTTGTGCTGCCATATATGGTGACTCTACCGCCTTACTAGCTAGTAGCTTTGATAGTTTCGGCGACGCTCTGACTTATGCATTAAGTTTATATGCTGTATCCCGTGGTACGGGCACTAAAGCTAAAGTTGCTCTTTTCAAAGGCGCACTTATTCTTTTGGCAGCATTAATTGTAACAGGCCAAATAATTTACAAGCTTTTAGTGCCAAGCGTGCCTATTTTCGAGGCAATGGGTATCTTCGGAACTCTAAGCCTTATTGCAAACTTCGCATGCCTTTTCCTTCTTTGGCGTCACCGCCATGAAGATGTGAATATGAGCTCAGTATGGGAATGCTCACGCAACGACATTGCGTCAGACCTTTCAGTAATTGTTGCTGCTGGAGGCGTTTGGTTATTAGGGTCAGGCTGGCCTGACATAATTATAGCGTTAGCACTTCTTGTTCTATTGTATCGGTCTGCGTTTCGCGTTATTTCCTCAGCAAAGACCGAGCTAAGTAATGCAGCCTAGCCATGCGGGCAACGTTATGCCGGGAAGGAGTAAATGAAAAAGCTCTTTAGCACCATCGATAGAACAGAGGCCTTTAATGCAAAGCTCACATTAGAGTTGAACGGTGTGCCTATATATGTCGGTGGCGAGCATTCAGGGCCGGCGCCGGGATTTGTGAACGCAGACTCTTATACAGTTTGGGTGGGTCTGGATTATCAGTTCGAGGACGCCTGTAAATTCATTGAGGATGAATCTCAGCCGTAGCCTGCGGCCAAAAAGACAGCCTGGAAAGGCCACATAGCCGTGATCGTATAATGCAGCGCAAACACCCTGCTCTAGCGTGAAAACACAGAGCCGGCCCGAAGGGGCCGGCCTGGCCCGGTGCGCAGAGGCTCAGAAAGGGTTGATATGTCCGCTGCTGTTATTGGCCTCGGCACGCTCCCACATCTGCAGATAGCCCTCCGCCGAGTTCATGATCGCATCGTAGACCTCGCCACCCTGACGCAGGCGGGTGTCCTGGACCAGATCAGCCAGCAGGCCGTAGTGGGCCAGTCCTTCATTGTTGAGGTCGAAGGTGCGTGTGCCGGACACCTGGCGATCGAAGGTCAGGCCGAACTCGGTGGTGAAGGGGTAAGGCAGCGGGCTGGATGCGGCGCTGCCACGACGTCCAGGCTGAGCTGACAGGCCAGAGGTGTCGGTGCCGATACCAACGGCTTTCAGGTACGGGGTCTTCTTCACCGCCGCCAGATCACGGGCATAGCCACCACCATCGGCATCCTGCACGTAGGTGGCCACAAAGCCGCCCATATCCAGCATTTTCTGCTTGTTGACATGGGTGCTCCCGTCCTTGGCGCTGTGCATGAAGCTGTGGGAACTGACGATGCCGCTGTAGTTCCTCGCTTCAACGATCTGCATCACCTGATTGGTGGTATCCGAGCCAAGATGGTCCAGATCAATGATCATGTTGAGATCGATCATGCGGTTGACGAGGTATATGCCAAACGGGGTGATCCCGTGGCGGTTGCAGTGATCGCCGTGGTCATCATAGCTCGGGCTTGCGCCGATCTGTGCCAGCAGATCCTGCACCACCGGAACCTCACCGATCACCGGGAAGCCGGAGGTCATGTTCATGCCTCTGGTTCTGTCGTCGCAGCGCTCGGTTTCGAAGTAGTGGCCGGTAGCCAGTGCTTGGCCGATGTTCACGAATCCGTCAGCGAGGATGGAGCCTCCAAACTGGTTATCTGATTTGTGGGTAGGGAAAATGCTGCGGATACCCAGATTGTAAAGCTCCGTCAGTCCCTGTTCGATTTTCGATATGCTGCAGAAATCACGAACGCCGCAGTTCAGTGTTTCAGAGGCTTCCACCCCCATAATCACGGCCAACTTGCCCTGCGCAATCACCTGACGCGCCTGCTGCGGGGAAGTGACGATACGGAAGAAGCCTTTGCCTGGCCCGCCATACTGGGCATCAATGTAGTCTTGCAGTTGTCTGATGCGTTCTGCCTGAAGCCGGATGCTGGCCATTGTGTCGCAGCTGTTGTGCGGCAGCCAGCCAATCGGGTTGAGGGTGGATTGCGCCAGACACAGCACCTGATTCTCTACCAGTTGCGTCACCAGGACGCGCTGACCGGACAACCAGGCCCGCTCAATCCACGACCAGTAGTAACCAGTATGCGTTTTTGCATCCTTTGAAGGCCAATAGGGGAAATGCGGCCAGCCCCTGGTGTCATAAGTAAATGTGGGGTCGCCCTTCACCTCAAGTTTGCCGATGATATCGAGCTGACCATTCGGTCCATGACTCTCCTTCGCATCACTGAGCGCATACGGAACGCCGTACTTGTGGAATGGCGCGCCATGGATCACCTTGCCGCCCATGAACTCATAGGAGGTGATGTGGGCGTGGGCATCAACAAAGCCGCGCACTGGATCAGTGACGTTGCCCTTCAGCCGATTGCGGTCGCCGCGCACGCCAGAGGCAATTTCCGGATAGGAGCGGCAATCACCGCGACGTACCACATCAAAATGCTGCTCCAGACGCGGCTCATGGGTGTACCAGGTAAAGCGCCACCAGCTATGTTTGGTACTCTTTATCCACTCATACTGGACCGGTGCCTGGGTCAGGCGGTTCTTGAAGCGGAAGCGGAAATGACTACTGCTGACCTGCGCAGCGCTGATGTCCCATTCGGCGGCAAGACCCGGATTGGAAGCCGGTGTTTCCACCAAAGGCACCACGCTGCTGAGGTAGCGGCCGTTGCGGTCGGTCATCAGGAAGTCGCCGAGTCGCGCCGGCTTCATGAAGAACTTCTCGGCCTGATTGACATCGGTGGTGGCAAACTGGAACACGCCATTGCGGTTTTGCAGATACTTGCCCGTGCCCGGTGAACGGATGGCATAGCATTGCTGCGCCATCTGGTAGACGGCATCGTCGGTGGCGCCGGCCAGAGCGGCGGGGCTGTGAATTGTGGTGGTCCAGATCAGGGCCTGTGCCACCAGGGCTAGCCAGTAAGATCGCTTCATGGCCGTGCATCTCCGCGTGATTAGTTATTGTCATGACGGTGCTGACGGCGCTGTTGCGCGGCGCCGTGCGCATTAAACCGCAGTTGGCATACGCAAATCTGGCCAATAACATGACAATTACCGCCAGTTGACGGGCTGCTGCCGGATTTACCACGAAGATCAGGACACCTTGCCGGCTCTCCTGTTGGCGACGTTAAGCATAAAAGGTTAATTCAGTATGGATTATAGTAGTACTGTCACGGCGGCATTCAACGACAATCAATCTACAGGCGCATTCAGACATGAGTGGCGAGCAACCAAATAATCCATTGCACGGCGTCACTCTTGAGAAGGTCGTGGTAATGCTTGTCGAGCACTATGGCTGGGAAGAACTGGCGACTAGAATTAACATAAACTGCTTCAAGAACGATCCCTCTGTGAAATCCAGCCTGAAGTTTTTGAGAAAAACACCATGGGCCAGAGAGCAGGTAGAGAATCTTTATATCTCTACGTCTTTTCTATGAGGAAACCCCACGTGGCGAGGTTAGTATGAAAGTAGTATCTATTAACACTGCTACTCCAGAAAAACTTCAGGTTGGTAAAAAGTCAGTTATAACCGGAATATTCAAGAAGCCTCAAAATGGCTCAATTTTAATTAATGAGCTTGGATTGAGCGGCGATACGATTGTAAACAAGAAATTTCATGGCGGGGTCGATCAGGCTATATACCTTTATAGTGCGAAGGACTACGCCTGGTGGCAAGACCAGCTAGGCCGTGAACTTCAGCCCGGAATTTTCGGCGAGAACCTTACTATCAGTGACTATCACGATGGCGATTTGCGCGTTGGAGATCGTTTGCTGCTAGCTGGCACTGTGCTTTTGGAAATCTCAGCCCCAAGAGTTCCCTGCGCTCAATTTACAACAAGGATGGGGGATGGCTCATTTGCGAAAAAATTCATTGCTGCGCAAAGGCCCGGTGCTTACGCCAGAGTGTTAGTGCCGGGAGAGATAGAGGCTGGATGTGAAATTGAATGGCAACCCACCGACCAGGATTACGCGACTATAAATGAGATATTTATTGAGTGGCATAGAAAATCATGGTCTCAATCTATGGCAAAAAAGGCGTTGAATTCGCCAATCTCAATGATCGCGAGAGACATCATTCAACAAAGAAGCGGCGTAGTGGTTTGATATATTTTAACCATTGAGGCCGCTCAACCAAACTGCAGCAGCGCCGCCTCACCCTCGTCTTTTGGTGCCTGCGCGGCGGCCCTTACCGGGCGTGTGGCAAGAAAGTGATCATACTGCTCGCGCGGCAGTGGCCGCCCGGCGGTCGCCCATGCCTGCTTGGCACTGACAGTGACCGGGTTTTCTGGTGCCAGTCTCAGCAAAGCTGGCCCCACCACCGGCACCGTGTTCGGTGAGATCATTTTCAAGATGCCGATCTGCGTGCGCGGGCCTTTCGGCACCACGCGCGCGGTGACCTTCATCAGCGCAACCATCACCGTATCTGTGGCACGACTCTGGCGAATGCCGCCAAGCTCACGCAGCCAACGCGGCAGCGTGGCGATGGTGCCGCGGCGGAACGCCTCGTTCACCACCGGCGCCACGGGCTTGAGATACCAGGGCGCCTTTTCCAGCAGGAACTTCGATGCGCCGAGCAGGTGGGCCACAGTTTTCTGCGTGGTTTCTGTGGCGCACAGGTGCGGCCGCATGCGCTGGTAATAGGCGCGCATCTCAGCGCGGTTCCGCGGCACCTCATCAAGATTGATGCTCTGGAACTTTGCCGCCTCACGGCACTCGGCCCAGTACTGACGGTCCTCCGCTTCAGTCAGCGGGCCGGGGCCGAACTTCTCGTACACATACAACACCGAGTGCCACTGGGTCAGGTGAATCCACAGCTGGGCATGCGGCTGGTTGGCATCGTATTCCAACCCGCTAAGCGGCTCGATGCCGCGAATACGCGAGTGAATCTTCATCAGAGTGTCGGCCGCGGTCACCGCCGACGAGCTGTCGTGAAAAGCAATGGTGGATACGTACTGCAGTGTGCGGTCATAACGCACTGCCGGGCGGTTCATCACTGCCTCGGTGTGATCCACCGAGGCGAGCAGGAACGGCTCGAACATTTCAACTACTACAGTGCGCTGGAAGCCCAGCGTCACCGAGCCAGCAAAGCGGAACACCCGCCAGGTGATGGAATCCGGGCCAAACAGGCCGTAATCCTTGTGCGGCCTGATGCGGGCGCGCGTCTGTTGTGAGCGGGTCATATGCGGATCTCCCCTGTGAGCGTGCCTCCAGACTATGACTAGCGTGCGCGCGACCCCATGGCCTACCATGCCGATAAGTAATCTTTTAAGGACAGGCATGGCCATTGCTGCTCACTGGGATTTCCCCCGCCCCATAGCCAGTGCCGCCATCCTCGTGGAGGTGGGCGAGGAATATGGCCTGACGCGGGCCCAGTGTCTGGCAGGCACCGGTATCGCAGCTAAGGTTCTGGCTAACCTCGAGGCCCAGATAAGCGCTGACCAGGAACTGCGCCTGATCCGCAACCTGCTTTTACACCTCGGCGATGGCCTGCCACTGGGCCTGCACGCCGGGCGCCGTTATCAGGCCACCAGCTTTGGCATCTGGGGCTTTGCGGTACTCAACGCCCGGACCATGCGTCAGGCGGTGGAAGTGGGCGTGCGCTATGCCCGCCTGACCACGGCCTGGTGCCAGCCGCGAGTCCTTGACCGGGGCGAGCAGGCGTTGATGACTGTGAGCGTGGATGGCCTGCCGGCGGACGTTAGCCAGTTCCTGCTGGAACGCGACGCCGCCATACTGATCAGCATCCAGCGCAGCATGGTGCCGCTGCATGTGCCGCTTACTACGGTTACCTGCACCTTCCCGCGACCGCCCTACCACAACGCTGTGGATGAGTACTTCGGCGCGCGTGTGGCTTACGACCAGCCGGAAAACCTTATCGGCATGCACCGGTCGCTTGGCGGGCTGCCGCTGCCCAGCCACAACACGGCATTCTTCAAACGCTGTGAACAGGAATGCGAGCGCCTGCTCGACAGTCATCGCCATAGAGGAGGTGGACTTGCCGGCCGGGTGCGCCAGAGCATCATGCGACACCTGTGTGCTGGCGCGCCACTGGAGCGCGTATGTGAGGACCTGGGCATGCACCGGCGCACGTTGCACAGACATCTGGCTAAAACAGGGATGGATTACGCCTCCTTATTGGAAGAGACGCGACAGGCGTTGGCGGAGCAACTGCTGCTAACAACAGACTTTTCGATTGAGGAGATTGCATATCAGTTAGGGTACCGGCAGGCGACAAACTTTATTCGCGCCTTCAAAGGGTGGCGCCAGATGACACCGCTCAAGTGGCAACGCGTCCATGGCGGCGGCAGGATTTCTTTAGCTGCCACTATATGAAAGCAATGCCGAAAAGAGCTGCGTAATATAGTGCCGAAGACCACAACACCGAGAAAGTGGCCAGCATCAATAAAATACGCGACTTGCGCGTACCAAGCCTTGCTGAAATCCAGGCACCCAAAGGTATGCCAACAAGCACAGGCGTCAATAACATTACAAAATAGAAGCCATAACGTCGCCAGAACCGTACGTACCGTCTCAAGTTCCCGCGAAATCTCGGTGTGGTATCTTTTTTTGGCAGCAGCCGCCGAACCAACAAATTTATGTTACGACTGAAGTGAAGCGTCACTGTGGCACTGAGCATGGCGCCACTTACGTTCCAGAAGATCATTTCCCAATAGGAGAATCCGTAGGGAGCACTCAGAGCCGGGCCCAACCAGGTCTTCCAGAAACTCAGGAAGAAAACCGACAGGCCCTGCAGTATGTAGGAATCGAAGAAGTCCATAGCCCCAACCTTGGATTCTTTATTAGACTTCTTAATCGGCCGCTTTTTTGGGAACCGCTCTGGGATGTTTCCCGAGTTGCCAGCCGTTCATATGGAGCCCTATGATTTCGCATCACCTAGGCTTAGGCTATCACGAATCGACTCGCCACCATCAGGCACAGGAGCCGATATGGGCTTAATGGAAATATTGGCTTTGTTTGCTGTAATGGCAGGTCTAGCCTTAGTGCCCAGCGCTAGTGTTGCACTGGTCATTGCGCGCTCCTCCTCCGCCGGATTTATCAACGGCTGCGCCGTGGCGGCAGGCATCGTAGTCGGCGACCTCGTCTTTGTGCTTTGTGCCATTCTAGGGATGGCGGCGTTAGCGGAAACCATGGGTGCTTTTTTTCTTATTCTGAGGTACTTGGCAGGCGCCTATCTTATTTGGTTTGGCATAGGCCTGATGAAATCAAGCGCTTCTATGCCAATTGCGAAGTTTGATCAGTCAAGACCAGAACTATCGGCGAGCTTTTTCTCCGGGCTACTTCTCACCCTGGGAGACATAAAAGCAATATTTTTCTACGCAAGCCTTTTCCCAGCCTTCGTTGATCTGGCCAATATTACCGAGGTGGATATACTAATGATCTCGGCTTTAACCGTGACTACAGTTGGTGGCGCTAAATTAGCATACGCATACTTCGCCACAGCCATAGTGTCTTTCGCAAAAAGCCATGGCGCAGGGCGCGCACTCAAGGTGACAGCCGGTGGAGTGATGACAGGCTCAGGCTTATATCTAATAGCAAAGACCTAGAAGTAGATCGCGTAATGCATTGGCTCTTTAATTAGCAAGCATAGCTCCCTGCGTATGCAAGGTATCGACACCATGACACCAGGTGTACTGCAGGCGTGTCGCCGCTGACTCTCAACTGGAACTGCCATACGAGACGTCGCCAGAGCAATAAGAAGGCACGTTAATGAAGAGCAGTTCGATAGTTTTCTTGGACAGCTTCCAGCGACCCTATTCGCTGCCATTCGCTTATGGGGTATAACTCACTGAGAGCGACACGCCAGCATTCCGGCAGCCGCCCTTCCATTTAACCCTGAACAACTGGAGCAACATTCATGCTGGTAAGCAATATCGAGATTATTCCCGGCCGCAAGGTGATTAAGCACTTGGGTATGGCACAGGGAAACACCGTGCGGGCGAAGCATCTGGGCAAGGACTTTCTCGCCGGCCTGAAGAACATCGTCGGAGGCGAGCTGAAGGGCTACACCGAATTGCTGCAGGAAGCTCGAGATGAAGCGGTTCAGCGGATGGTCGATCAGGCCAAGGGCATGGGCGCTAACGCGGTTATCAATGTGCGCTTCTCCACTTCGTCTGTCTCAGCGGGAGCCGCGGAGTTGTTTGCCTACGGCACGGCCGTTGTTCTGGAGTAAACCATGGATATTCTGATACTCCTTGGCCTGCTAACCACGGGCTATGTGTTCGGGCGGATTGCGGAAAAGCGGCATTTCATATCAATCCGCACTCGCGAGGAAGAATATCGCGACGTGCTTGCCTTCAGTGCACGCTTTCCTCCTCCGAGCTCTACGCCCACAACACCTGTACTGGTAGGCGGCAATGTGGTGGTAGCAGTGGACTACTTCAAAATGACCGCCGCCGCGCTGCGCAACCTTATAGGCGGCCGCGTAACCTCATTCGAAACGCTGGTAGAGCGAGCGCGCCGGGAAGCTATTCTGCGTATGAAAGAGGAAGCCCGAGCACATGGCGCCACCCAGATCTTCAACGTAAAGCTGGAAACCTCGTCCATCGGTCAGGGCACCTCAGGACAATCCTTCAGCGTAGAGGTGTATGCCTACGGCACCGCACTTGTGGCGGGCAAGACTGACTAATGGAATACGAAAACCGCCCGCCGCCGGAAGGCATCAATGTCAGCGACCAGCATCCGCTAGTGGACTTTTTCTGGATGCTGGCCGCGGTCGCGCTAGCGGCAACACTGCTAGTGCTAGCGTTGTCACTGGGCGCAGGCTGGCTGGCGCGCCAGATACCAATGGCTCAGGAAAATCGCTGGTCTGACGCCTATCTAGCCCAGCGACCTGTAGAGCTATCTGAAACCGCATTACGCAAACAGCGTTGGCTGCAAGATCTTGCGGACCGCCTTTCTCCCGCTATGGATCTGGGGCCAGACACAACCATTCATGTGCGCTACGTGGAAGATGACGAGGTTATCAATGCATTTGCCACTCTGGGTGGCAACGTTGTCATTTACAGCGGCCTGCTCAATAGCCTCGATACGGAAAACGCGCTGGCCATGGTGATGGCCCACGAAATCGCCCATATCAAACACCGTGATCCAATAACGGCGCTGGGGCGTGGCGCAGCAGTGGCGCTTGGTTTAAGCGCAATCAGCGGCGTATCTGATTCGGCAATGGCGCAACGAATCGTCGGCAACGTAGGCATGCTCACCGGGCTGAGCTTCTCTCGCGGGCAGGAAAACGCTGCTGATCAGCAAGCCATAGAGGCCATGCTAGCGCACTACGGCCACTTGAATGGCGCTGCCACCCTGTTTGAAAAGCTTCAAACAATGGGGTCGGGATTGATGCCGGAAATACTGGCCACTCACCCGCTGACAGAAAAGCGTATCGAAAGGCTCGCCAAGGCCACTGATGCGCAGAGTGATGGCGCGACTATCGCCCTGCCTGACTGGCTAACTACAGGATATTAATAGGCTTTCCTGGCACCATCATTGACACTGGCGCTGCGGCCACTATTGCTGTCATATACCTTTTGGACTGGAAACAAAACTGGAGGAGACATGGATATCATCAGCTTTCTTATCTTTTTGGCAATTGGCGCACTGGTCGGCTGGCTTGCTGGCAACATCGTTAAAGGCAAAGGCTTTGGCGTGATCGGCAATATTATTGTCGGCATTATTGGCTCTGTGCTGGGTGGCTTTCTATTCGGCCTGGTCGGAATAACAGCGGGAGGCCTATTGGGCTCCATTATTATGGCCACCATCGGCGCGGTTATCTTGCTCTACCTAATCAGCCTGATTAAGAAGGCGTGACCAGGCACTAGCTCAGACAGCGAGCCGTGCTATCAAGATGGTGCCAATACAAAGATCACCGACGCTATTCGCCCATCCTGATAAGCCGGCTCAATCTGCTGCTCACACTGCCAGCCAGTGTGAGCAAACAGTGCCAACCATCCCTCTAGCGTGCGGAAATACCAAGGTGCCGGGCGGGAGAATGCATCACTAAACCCCTGCCAGCTTCCTTCGCGCCAGCCGTCTTGATAGGGCTGGTCTCCACAGGCACTTGTCGGATGCAAAGTTTGTATGAGCAGGCTACCACCAGGACTAAGCATGGCGGGCAAACCCGCCAGCAGGTTTTCTACCGATGTCTCTCCGAGCAAGGAGAAATTACACACCAGCACATCGAAGCGTTGCCGTAGCTCTCCGGCCACCAGTTGCTGGTAGCTAAGCTGGTAATAGTCTGCCCCACCCGCCGCGCGGGCGGTGCCTATCAATGCAGGAATAGCGTCGACACCGGTTACCTGCATGCCCTGGTCTGCCAGCCTGCGCGCCAACCAGCCTTCGCCGCAACCGATGTCCAGTACGGTGGCTGGGCAACGTATCTTTATCGCTTCGATAATGGCGGCATCCGTCACCAGCTTTCGGCTGGCAATCTCCTGATTGCGAACCACCTGCGTCCACGGCGCAGCGTTAACTTCCCAGCTATGCAGTATCTGCTGTTCCTGATCACTCAAAACACGGTCTCCAGCACCGTACCCAACTGTTGTTTGCCAAACGGCGCTTCAAAGTGATCGCTACTCCAGGCGGGATGGCCATTGACCATCACCAGCGGCACGACGCCATCGGTGCGATTCACCAGTTGATCGTGTTGGAACTCGTCGCGGTAGATGCGCCGCGCACTGTCGTGATGATCAAATTGCTGCAGCGCTTCGGGATCAATGAGAATCAAGTCGGCTTGATCGCCAACTTCCATGCGCCCGCCCTTTACCCGAAATACCTCGGCAGCATCACGAGTCAGGCGTTTAACCATATAGGCCACATCCTGCTGGCCACCTTGGGCGGCCAACTTCAGGGCCCGCAAGTTGCCATCGTAGAACGCCATATTGGTGAGGTGAGCGCCACAGTCATTGAAGCCCGGTAGCAGCAGCGGATCCATGAGCAATTCGCGCACCATATTTTCGTCGCGATTGGCAGACACGGTGTACCAGCTCAGCTCCAGATCAAAGGCGCGCAGCATGCCCAGCATAAAATCGGCTTCGTCTTGCACCTGAGCAAAGAACTCCGCTATGACCTGCTGCTCCTCGCCGGCGGGGGCTGCCCCCATTTTACTATTGGCGTTAAGCACACGATCAAAAACTTGTTGGAAATTCATACCCTGCCAGACCTTTAGCGGACACAGGTCAATCACCATGTCTTCCAGGGTGCGGTTGAAGGCGTAGTCTTCCAGACGCAGCAGACGTTTTAGTCGCGCGGGGCCGAAGCCAGTCTTGCCGTGCATCCACATGGCTTTGAACTGTTCGATATAAGCCGGATCATCCAACACTCGGCGGCGCGCGGGGCGATCTTCCAGATCAATTTCATTTAGTGCGCGCAGCTCGGGGATTTCCTCGGAAAGTGGCGTTACCGCACCATCCGACCAAACTTTGAACGGCGCCGCCAGCGCCTGCAGGTGAAAGTCACCGCCGAGAAAACGGGAGTTCAAGACGCGCGCCAGCAGCCGGCCAAGACGCACGATTTTTCTGTTCGCCTGCACATCCAGCGCCGCTACCACGGTAGTCTTCAGCGGTTTGCCATGGAGCCGGCCGCAGCTGAGTAGAAAGGTGCGAATGGTGCCGATGGTGCTATCTTTCGGAGGTGTTGCTTGCCACACCGCGCCGCGCCGACGCAGCACCTCGGTGAGTCGCTTGATCTCCGCGTATTTGGCGAACTGGGTTGGTATGGTTTTGCCGGTGTTCGGCTGATTGGCCAGATAATGAAACGGCAACGCATCGGTAGACATGCCGACATAGCCATCGTCCAACGCCTGCTCCAGCAAGGCTTCCATTTTCTGCAACTCTTCTTCCGTGGGATCACGGGAAATACTGTCCTGAAAGCCCATCACTTCAATACGCAGCATGGAGTGCGGCAGCAGAGTGACCACATTGGGGCCAAGGCTGAGTTTATTCAGGTGCTGCAAATATTCACGCGGGCTATGCCAGTCGACTTTATCGGCGGTGGCGCGCAATACGGACTTCGGAATATTTTCCACCCGGGCATAGCAGTCAACGATGGGATCGGCGCCATTTTTACGCTGAGCCCCAAAGGCCAGACCGAGACTGCAGTTGGCAATCACTACCGTGGTGGTGCCATGACGTACGGATTCCGGCAGGCCCGGAGCCACTTCCAGCTCCAGATCATAATGGGTGTGAATATCGAACAGGCCGGGCATGGCCCAGCGGCCGTTGGCATCAATAACCTTGCGCGCATTGCCCCCATCCAGGTTGGCGCCACGGGCGGCAATGCGGCCGCCTGCCACGGCGATATCTTCACGCACGGGAGGTGCACCACTACCATCAAATACGGTAGCGCCCTGAATCAGATAGTCCCAATGCTGCTCACTCATGACGGCCTCTTCTGTTATTGTTCGTCAGGCTGCGATTATGTTGATAAATATCGCCACAGCCAGACTATATCAACGACGGCTCAATAACGCGTCAGTGTTCAGGAGAACAGCATGCGCCCCGACCAATGGCAACTCCGTGGCAGCCTTCACGCGGTGAATGGTTTCCAGCTTTTTGCCATGGATGAAGGCACCACTGAGCAGGACACGATTCTGCTGATTCACGGCTTTCCCACCGCCAGCTGGGACTGGCACAGAATCTGGCCAACGCTAGGCCAGCATTACCGCCTGGTGGCCGCAGACATGCTTGGTTTCGGCTTTTCCGACAAGCCGTCACGGCATCACTACTCCATTCACGAGCAGGCTGATTTACTGGAAGCGCTGGTACGCAAGCTCGACCTCAAGCGCTTTCATGTTTTGGCCCACGATTATGGCGATACCGTAGCGCAGGAGCTGCTGGCTCGGCAGAACGCCGGCGCGGGCGCGGGCGAATGGCTGTCGGTGTGTTTCCTTAACGGTGGCCTGTTCCCGGAAACCCATCGCGCCCTGCTCACTCAAAAGCTGTTGCTCAGTCCACTCGGCCCGCTGATTAACAAGCTCTCTAACAAGCGTACCTTTGATGGCGCCATGTCGCGGGTATTCGGGCCGAACAGCAAGCCGGATGCCAGGGAGCTGGAAGATTACTGGTCATTGGTAATGCATAACGACGGCAAGCATATCTTCCACAACCTGATCACCTATATGCGTGATCGCCGAGAGCATCGCGAACGTTGGGTGGCGGCGATTCGCGATGCCAAGGTGCCGGTTGCGCTAATCAATGGTTCGGCCGATCCGGTATCAGGCGCGCACATGGTGGCGCGCTTCCAGGAACTGGAACTACCCCTGGCCTTTCTGGCAGAGCTGCCCGAGATTGGTCACTACCCGCAAATGGAAGCAGCAAACCAGGTAGCGGCAGCCTATCTGAAGTTTCTTGATCAGATACTAAACACCTGACCCCGGTAATATTTCATCTCTTCAATCGAGTCACGGATATCATCCAGCGCCAAATGGGCTCCGGACTTTTTCACCCCTTCCAGCACTTCCGGCTTCCAGCGGCGGGCCAGTTCCTTGATGGTGGACACGTCCAGATTGCGGTAATGGAAGTAGGCTTCCAGTTGTGGCATTCCTCGCCACAGGAAACGACGGTCCTGACAGATGCTGTTACCGCACATGGGGGACATGCCGCGCTCAACCCACTGCTCAAGAAACTGCAGTGTCTCTTTTTCCGCACGGCGCTCGTCGTGCTCGCTTTGCCGTACTCGATCTACCAGGCCAGAGCCACCGTGCTGATTGGTGTTCCACTCGTCCATCTGCTTCAGCACTGCATCACTCTGATGCACGGCGATCACCGGGCCTTCGGCAAGAATATTTAGCTGACCATCGGTGACAATGGTGGCGATTTCAATAATGCGATCGGTGTCCGGGTTCAGGCCGGTCATCTCCAGATCGATCCAAATCAGGTTGTCGCGTTTCTTGTTCATTTTAGTCCCGTGAGGTTGGCAGAGATTTCCCAGAGTTTTTCCGCCGCCTGGCTATCCCGAGCGGCACGACTCGGCGTTTTCTCCCGGCAGTTTTCAAAATAGCTGCCACTGGCCTTGCCGCCGACATCACCGCTGGCAAGCCAGATGGAGGTGCGCGCACCTTTTTCCGCACTAATCAGAAAAAGACGCAGCACCTTGCTGAACGCTTTTTCCACCCAGTTACGCTCTGGCCAGATACTGGTGGATACCGCTCCCGGATGGAGGCAATTGGCGTGAATACCGTCCGCTTCAACGCGGGCAGCCAGCGCCTTGGTGAACAGAATGTTAGCCAGCTTCGACTGGGCGTAAGAGCGCAACACAAAATAGCCACGGCTAAGCTGCAAATCTGCCCAGTGCATGCGCCCGGCCTTGTGCGCCCCGGAGGCCACAGTGACCACACGACCTTTACCCGCACGTAGCGCCGGCAACAACAGATTGGTGAAAAGAAACGGGCCCAGATGATTCACCGCAAAGGTCATTTCGAAGCCATCTTCACTGGTCTGTCGCTGCATGTTAGCGAGGCCGGCATTATTGATCAGCACATCAACAACCGGATACTTGGCCATTACCTCGGCGGCAGCACGGCGCACGGATGCCAGCGATGCCAGGTCGATGGCAACGAAATCAAGTTGCGCCTGCGGATGCTCGCGGCGTATATCTGCCATGGCCTGCTGGGCCGCATCGGGGCGCCGGCACGCTAGCACCACGGTGGCCCCCATGCCCGCCAAGGCACTGGCCGCCACCTTGCCGATACCACTGTTAGCTCCGGTAATCAGTACGGTTTTCCCTTGCATGGCCATGGCTCCCACAATCTTCTCCTGATTAGTCAGCCCTGTCGCACTCTAGCGCGAACTGACACGACACCCAATAGCACACAGTATCAGCAGCACGTGAACATTGTGTCGGCGGCGCACTGCGGCTATGTTGCCGGCCATGAGCAAACGTAATCTCAGCCGCCGACAGCAATGGCGCATCGACAAGATTCAGGAAGAGCGTCTGGCCCGGGCAGCGAAACGCTCTGCCCGCGACGGCGAGCCGGCAGCCGAGACATTCGGCGAGGAGCAGCACGGCCTGGTGGTGACACACTATGGTCAGCAGGTCATCGTTAACAACGATCGCGGCGAGGCTTTTCGCTGTCACTTCCGCGCCACTCTGGAACAGCTGGTGGTGGGCGATCAGGTTCTCTTCCAGCCTCCCAAGGATGAGGGAACCGGCGTAGCAACCGGGGTGGTCACGGCCATCGCGCCTCGGCAAACGGTGCTGCGGCGTCCGGATCAGTACGGCAATCTGAAACCTGTGGCAGCCAATGTTGACCTGATGTTGGTGGTATTTGCGCCACAGCCGACCCCATCATCCGGATTGCTGGACCGCTATCTGGTGGCCGCAGAACTCAGTGGCATCACACCGCTGTTGATCCTCAACAAGGCCGACCTGATCAGCGCCGATGATCGCGACCATATTGATGCCCTGTGCCAACTGTACCGTGGTATCGGCTATCAGGTACTGGAGGTATCCGCCACCGAGGGCGACGGGCTGCAGCCCCTGTATCAGGCGCTAGCCGGGCACACTTCCGTATTTGTCGGCCAGTCTGGAGTAGGCAAGTCCTCATTGGTAAATGCCATGTTGCCGGATGCCGGGCTGGAGGTGAGTGAGCTATCCACTCGCTCCGGGCTGGGCCAGCACACCACCGTGACCGCAAAGCTGTTTGATCTGCCCGGCGGCGGCAAGCTGATCGATTCCCCCGGGGTGCGCGAGTTCGGCCTTTGGCATATCAGTGAAGAGGAGCTGCTGAGCGGCTACTGCGATCTGGCACCGCTGGCCGGACACTGCAAATTCCGCAATTGCTCTCATCGCCACGAGCCCGGCTGCGCCCTGCGACTGGCGGCGGAAGATGGCAGCATCAGCGCCGAGCGGCTGGATAACTTTTACCGTATCGCCGACACCCTTGATGAGGAAGGTCGAGAAAGGTACTAGTTGGCGCTACGGATGGACGCACTATCCCGACACAGGCCGCCGGCGGATGACGTTTCAGGTAGAATGGCGCCCTGACGTCGCCAAAGGACACCACCATGAGCAGCACTCTGCCCCTACTTCTGGAACCTCAGACGCTGGCCCAACGGCTGGGCGAGCCACAGCTGCTGGTTATTGACCTTGGCAAGGCACAGGTTTTCCAGCAGGCGCATATCCCGGGAGCCGTACATCTGGACCATCGGGCGCTGCAAAAAGGAAGCCAGCCGGCACCCGGCCTGCTGCCAGACAAAGAATCTCTTGAGGCGCTTTTTAGTGATCTTGGCCTGACTCCGGAAACCCACGTGGTGGCCTGCGATGACGAGGGCGGCGGCTGGGCCGGCCGTCTGTTGTGGGTACTGGAAAGTATCGGCCACACCCGTTACTCCTGGCTTAATGGTGGCATTCATGCGTGGCTGGCCGAGGGCCTGCCCACCGACATGCATAGCGAGCAGCGCGTCGCCAGCGAGTACCGCATCGAACGTATTCTTGAGCACACCGATATCACCCTTGAGGAACTGTTGGGCCGTATTGGTGATCCCACTGTGGCGATCTGGGATGCGCGCTCCGAAGAGGAATTTGCCGGGCTGCGCGCCTACGCACAAAAGGCCGGCCATATTCCTGGCGCCATCCATTACGAATGGACCGAGCCGATGGATCGGGGTCGTCATCTGCGCATTCGCGATCTGGATGCAGTACGGACCGAAATGGCTCAGCTCGGCCTGACCGAAGACAAAGAAATTATTGTCCATTGCCAAACCCATCACCGCTCCAGTTATAGCTGGTTGGTGGGGCGCCTGTTGGGACTGAACATCCGTGGCTATGCCGGCTCCTGGTCCGAGTGGGGCAACCACCCCGACACCCCGGTAGAGAAATACTGACTGAATTTCTGACAAAAAGAGGCTTACCGTGAATCCGTTTCTTGAAAAGCTGTTCGGCCTGCTGCAACTGATTTTACCGCACCACCTGCTATCACGGCTGGTGGGCACACTGGCGCGTAGTGAGATCCCCTGGATCAAGACCATCTTTATCAACCTGTTTCGCAAGCAATTTAAAATCGACCTGAGCGAAGCGCAGATTGAGGACCCGGATCAATTCGCCAGCTTTAATGCGTTTTTTACCCGCGCTCTCAAAGAAGGCGCCCGGCCTATCTGTGAAGAGTCTTCAGCGATTGTTTGTCCCGCTGATGGTGCCATCAGCCAGCTGGGCCGCATCCGCGGCTCTGATGTAATGCAGGCCAAAGGGCAATACTTTTCCCTGTACGAACTGGTCGGCGGAGATAGCGAGCTGGCCAGTGAATTTATTAGCGGCAGCTTTGCCACGGTGTATCTGTCACCGAAGGATTACCACCGCGTGCATATGCCACTGTCCGGCACCCTGCGTGAAATGATCTACGTTCCCGGCCGGCTGTTTTCAGTGAATCAGGTAACCACCCGACAGATTCCGGATCTGTTTGCCCGCAATGAACGGGCCGTCTGTGTGTTTGATTCAGACAACGGCCCGTTTGCGGTCATTCTGGTGGGCGCCATGATTGTGGCCGGCATTGAAACCGTATTTGCCGGTCAGGTAGCACCGCAACCGCGCAGCATCGTGCGCACGCAATATGCGGCACGGGGTGAGATTAGCCTGGAAAAAGGTGATGAATTGGGCCGCTTCCTGCTCGGCTCCACCGCTATTCTGCTATTTCCCGAGGGTAAGGCGAGCTTCCTGAAAGGGCTTGGCGAAGGCAGCCCGGTACAGATGGGACAGAAGCTCGGCGAAGTAAAGTAACTGGAGCCGAGCGTTACCGACTAGACACTTTCCTGCAGCAATCTGGCAGCCTGGTCAGCAATCAACTTTTGATAACGCTGGGCCAGCTGCTCGATGGGCTGCACCCGAATAGTCTCACCATCGGACAACACGTGCAGACAGCGCTCACCCTGAAATAACAAGCGGGTATCCAGCTCGTAGCGCGCCATTTCCGATTCCGGCACATGGACTCGACCGGGCAACCCAGCCAGCGCCAACGCCCAGCTATGCGCCATGTCACCATTGGTAGTAACGAGCAGCTTGAACTCCAGTGGAGTCCGACCCTGCTCTTTACGCTGCTCACTGAGTTCGCGCGCCAGGCGACGGAACAGGGTTCCCGCACAAAGCGCTTGAAAGCAAGCCTCAGCACGAGTTTCTCCACCAATCACCATGGCTGCTTCGGCACCGATATTTTGCAATACACGGCCGCCATAAACCTCGGCCACCTGCTGCAACAAAGCGCCATAACCGTTCAGCATTTCGCTGACCATATCGGCCGCATAGCGATCTCTGATCCTGTCAAAGTTGACGATACCGATACGTAGCCAGGCGCGCGGCGCCTCGCTGGTCTGGTTCATGGTGAGCACCGGCACCAGATCCGCTTCCAGAGTTTCCTCCTCCGGCAACACTTCTGGCTCGGCCCGCAGTCGGCGCCAGGCCAGCTCTACTAAAAGACGAAAGCCCAGCAGACTAAGCACCACCAGCACAAAGCGTGTTTCCAGCTGGCGAGACTGTGCCGCATCAATTCGTCGGGGCCATACCACTGCGGTACCAACCAGAGCCTGATCATCAATCCGGACGGGACGACTGGCAGAAATACTACCAACGGATTCATCGCCAGCACTGGCCAGCACCCTGTCGGCAGGATTACGGATCTCCACCCGGGACACCATCCCCAATGCGGCCGTCTGCTGCGCCATCACATTCAAGCTGACCAGGTTGCCCGAGGCGAGGTATTCGGAAGCGCTGGTGGCCAGCTGCTGCGCCAGCGCCTCAGCGGAACGGCGCTGCCCCTGCTCCACTGCCACTCTGGCGTTCTCAAGAAAGTACACCCCGACCACCACAGCCATCAGCAGCATCAGCGCCAGCTCACGAATCAGCTGCTGCTCTTTCTGCCACCAGTTGCGCCAGTCGACTTTATCTGCGGGCATGCCCGACCCTCCGTTTCTGGCGCGCAGTATAGCAGCAGCCATCCGCACAGCACGTTATACTGTGCGCCACCTCACAAGGAGACCGCTGTGCGCGAGATTATTTTGATTCAGGTATCCGGTGGCGACCGACCCGGCCTGACAGCCGCCTTTACCAGCATACTCGCCCAGTATCAGCTGAATATCCTTGATATCGGTCAGGCCGTGATCCATGACTCGCTATCACTCGGCATCCTTATCGAAGTGCCACCGGGCCGGGAAACGTCGCCAGTACTGAAGGATCTTCTGTTCGAAGCACATAAGCTCAATATCTCCGTACGCTTTCGCCCCATTGATTACGACCGTTACGAAGACTGGGTCGCCGGCCAAGGCAAAGACCGCTACATCATCACCCTGCTGGCCCGAAAAATTACCGCTGAGCAGCTCAGTGACGTTACCGCCGTGGTGGCTCGCAACGAGCTGAATATCGAAAGCATTACCCGCCTTTCCGGCCGGGTACATCTGGAAGGCGAAGGCATGGATGAAGATGCCCGTGCCTGCATCGAAATTTCCGTGCGCGGCGAACCGGCCAATAGCGAGGCAATGCGCGCCGATTTTTTACGCATTGCCAACGAGCGCAATCTGGATATCGCCTTCCAAAAGGACACTGCCTTCCGCCGCAACCGGCGGCTGGTGGCCTTCGATATGGACTCCACCCTGATCGAGTCGGAAGTCATTGATGAACTGGCCCGCGAAGCCGGGGTGGGCGAACAGGTTTCCGAGATTACTGAAAAGGCCATGCGTGGCGAACTGGACTTCGATGAGAGTTTCCGCCGCCGCGTCGCCCTGCTAGAGGGGCTGGATGAAGCGGCGCTGGAACGGGTGCGCTCACGCCTGAAGCTAACCGAAGGCGCGGAGAGGCTGGTTGCCACTTTGAAAGCACTGGGTTATCGCACTGCCATTCTTTCCGGGGGCTTCACCTGGTTCGGACGCCATCTGCAGGAGCGACTAGGCATTGACCACGTGCATGCCAACGAGCTGGAAATCGAAAACGGCAAAGTTACCGGCCGGGTAGCCGGGCAGATCGTAAACGGGCAGCGCAAGGCGGAGCTTCTTCGGGAAATCGCCAACCAGGAAGGCATCAGCCTGGAGCAGGTAATCGCAGTGGGAGATGGTGCTAACGACTTGCCGATGCTCGGCATTGCCGGACTGGGAATCGCTTTCCGCGCCAAACCGATGGTCAAGGAAACAGCCAAGCAGGCCATCTCCACGCTCGGGTTGGACGGCATTCTGTATCTAATCGGAGTACGTGACAGGGACCAGGCAGAACTACTGGCGTCCGGCAGCACCAAGTGATGAAGGCGAGTTACTCGCCTTCATCAACCTGAATATGCCCCACAGGCGGCTGCATATAATAGCCTTGCAGGAAATTCACCCCGCCCATGGTCCACAGTGTCTGCATCTGACTGGCAGCTTCGACAAAACCGACCATAACCTGCTTGCCCTTGCCGGACACCTCACCAATAAGCTTGGCGAATTTTTCCTTGCTTTCCTTGTTAGCAAGATCCTGCGTGTAGCTGCCGTCGAACTTGACCATGTTAACTGGCACATGATCAAACAACTTGAGTGGCTCCTGGGCGCCGGCAAATCGACTAACCGACACAGCACAGCCCATGGGCTGCACCTTGCCAGCGAAATCGGCAGCCTGCTTTAGGTGATTATTAACATCCACTTCAGAGAACTGGAACACCACCTGCTTACCGGGGATTTTCGAGGCTTTTATGGCCTTGCCTACCCAGTCAGAAAAACCATTATCCTGCAGGGAAAATCCACTTAAATTAATCAGCACCTTCACCGAGTGCTTCTGAGCTGCTGCGGCCTTGATTGCATTAAGCACCACCCAGCGATCGATCTTGCCTGCCATGCCAAGCTCGCCCGCCACTGGCATGAACTGGGCGGGCTGAAGAATGCTGCCATCGGCCTGCGGCAAGTGCACAAACACTTCGAAGAAATGACTGCTGTCGTCTTCCAGGTTCATGATCGCCTGATACTGCAGCGCTAGCGCGCCCTTCTCCAGGGCGTCGCGCAATACCAGGGCCACTGCCTCGCTGGACCCTGCCTCCACATCATCCATTGGACTGTGGACATACACCGTGTTGCCCTTGCCCTTGCTTTCATCGCGCGCTCGCACACAGCATTCCAGTGCTTTATTCACTGTAGCCTGAGCCGAACGGGTGTCATCAGTAACAAAGGCAACACCAATAGAAGCAGTTACCTTCAGGGTGCGCGACGCTACCGCCGGCATCATTTTCTCAATGCCGGCGCGAACCTTTTCCGCCCAGTCGCCGGCAACCTCTCGATCATTAACCGGACTCAGCACCGCAAAATCTTCGCCATCAATGCGCGACAGGCTGGAGTCAGCATCCGCGCTTTGGCTAATCAGTGTGGCCAGCTGGCGCAGCAACTCATCAGCGCCATCCAGACCCACAGCACTCTGATGCGTCTCGAAGTCATCAATACGAATCAGGGACACCGCATACATATGGCCTGTCCGCACCGCGTTGGCCAAAGAAGCATCAACCTGATCAAGGAACCAGCCGCGGTTATACAGACCAGTGACCTGGTCGATCTGGCTCATTTCCTGCAGCCTTTCCTGTATGGCGCTCTCGTCTACCTCGGCCGCACGAATAACGATCTGGGTGCAGGCTTCGCCATCATAGGTGGACGCAGAAAAAGTAAAGACTGCATCAAATTCCTTGCCGCCCGGGCCAATACCCCGGCATTCCAGCTCATTGGTCTGGTTTTCGTTCTGCGCGCGACTGCGCAGCAGCTTTTTCAACTTCTCGTGATCCGCCGCGGACACCATGTCCATAATCGGCATGCCGGCAAGATCATCGGAGCTGGCGTAACCGAACCGCTCAAGATAAACGTCGTTGGCATGAATATGCATGCCATCCACCACATAGGCGATGGCATCACGACTCTGATCCATCAGCACAGACAGGCGTTTCTCTGCGTCATGCAGAGCGAGCTGGCTATACTGCAGCTCTTTACGCAGGGACAGGTATTCAATCTGCCGGTCAATCACCAGCATCAATAGATCGCGCTCCGACATCGGAGCCACCATCCTGGCGCCCGCACTAAGTGCTTCAGCCATAACCGCCGGGGTGAGCGCATCAACCAGAACGATCATCGGCAGCGCTTTACCAAGACGGTTCAGGTGAGCAAGGATTTTCTGGTAGCTGCAGCCAGCAACTTCTGGCCGGCAGACAATCAGTTCCCAGCTGCCACTTTTAACGGCGCGAATAAAGTCATCTTCACTGAGCGCAATTTCGGCACGGGTAACCTTGCCGGCATTACGCAGCGAGTTCATCAGCTGCTCTGCATCGTCCTGAGAATCATGGACGATCAGCAACCTAACATGTTCAAGCGTATAGCTCATTCAGATCCGCCGGAAAGACGATAATCAGAGACTGGTCCAGATGGAGTCGAAATCTTCTCCACCATCTTTCTCTTCAGGCTCTGCCTGCGGCGCACCCCCCCCGGGTTGCACGACGCGGAATTCATACTGGCCAAAACTGGCCGTACCATTGACCTTACGGTGCAAGGTCACGCGCTGACTTTCATTGCCCGCAACCATATCAACCTTGCCACCAGCCTGAAACCCCACAGTTGGCACCAACAGTGTAGCCGGTTGGCCAATGGCATGCAGGGCTGGCAACAACAAAGCGCGCATAAAGTTACCAGAATCACCGGTTTTGCGCAGCGCCCGGGCAGCCGCCGGGGTGGCCCGGGGAGCCAACAGCTCAGCACCAAACTGGGCGCCTTGATGGGCCAACTGCTTGACCCAGCGCACGATACCAATGGCCCATTCATTCTGGCCCAGCTCACGCACACCAACCAGTTCACCGGTACGCAGGGCCGCAGGGCTGGCACCAACCCATTCCAGACAGTAACCGCCGGGACTGGAGTTGATCTTTTGACAGGTAAAGTGCTCCAGCGCTGGCTTGGCAGCTATCTGGCTATCCTGTGCCTGCTGCAGCCGAGTGGTGATGCCGCTAACGTCGATGGAGTCCAGCATGTCTTCGGACATGCGGTGACCACCGCCATCAAAGGCTTTGGACCAGGCGTCGTCGTCCTGTGGCCCAGACGCTGACTTGGCGCGCCCGGCGAGGAACGGGTTTTCCGCCGCCCCCTGAGCCAACACCTGCAGCTCGCCGCCCCGGACCATTCTCTCGAAATCCATACCGCCGGAAAGGTGGCTATGCAGGGCCGACAAACCGAGACAGATATCAATGGGCCCGGTCTGGCCAACGCGGCGGAACGAGCGCTCTGCCAGTGCACCCCAGGCCTGCTGCAAATGCACCAGCAAGTTATCGGGAATACCGTCCGGGACAAAAAATCCGTCGTGCGGCTTCCCGGCAATAGCAGCGGAAAGCTCGCCCACCAATTCCTTTGAGTCAATATAGCGGCTGTTTTCTGCAGCCACAGAAGCGTGGGTCCGATAGGTCGGCGGCCGATCTGTCTGCATATCAAAAACGAACAGATCGTCATCTGCACCGGCCGGCTTGATATCAATCAGCGAGCTCCACTCTTCTGTTGCCCGATAAAGCAGGGCAATCTCCTGCTGGCGCAGCTGGTTCGGCTTGGCCGTAGATAGCAATAAAGCTCTACCGTAGGCCTCTTTGACGGTGCTGGTTTCAATTGCCTTGAAGTCCGGATCAGACACTTCAGCCCGATCCAGCTTGTTCATTTCGGCTAACAGGAACAGCTGATGCAGCTCAAGCCAGAGGTGGCGAGGGGTAGGAAAATACAGCTGATAACTGCGCACCAAATTATCGGTTTGGGCGCTGATCGCCCGATGAATGGAACAGGCCACCAGGGTCTTTCCATCGCGCTCATTAAGCCTGCGAATACCACGCACGGCGGTGAGCTTGTAGCCCGCCGCGAGATGGGTTTGCAGTGCCTGCGCCAGACTGGCAACACGACGGGCCTTGTCAGGCAACACCAACGCCTGATTGAGATAATGCTTGCCGAGGGAGCGGCACACGTGCAGCACCACAGGACGAATAATTTCCAGAAGTTGAAAACGTTGCGGTGTGGGCACCTGAAAACGATTCAGTTCCTGAATAAACTGGTAAAGCTGCCGAGAGGTTTCGCCCATGTTCATGAGCGGCAGCTCGCTGACCCAGGCCTGCAGCTTTTTCGGCTGATCACTGCCAATCGTCAGGTACTGGAGATCCTGCTCGGGGAGCTTCAACCGAATTTTCTGTGCGGATTGCTCCATGCCAACCAAATCCTCAGGTGAGGGAGCGCTCTCTGGAGCCCGACATCCTTCTCAGGCAACGTATTAATAAACCCAGACAAGCGCTTGATTTATTTTGCTTTGTGCTAGAAACAGAACTTTAAGGCATTGGCCAAGGTGTTGTAAATCAACCAGAAGTCTCAAGCAGCGTCTTACCTGCCGCCCCGGACTCCTCACGAACCAGCCTGGGGACAAGGTAACCGGGCAATCTGGCATGCAGTTCAACGAGCAGTTGCAGCGCTTGCTGGTCACTGACAGCGAAGTGGGCTGCCCCCGCCACCCGATCCAGCTGGTGCAGGTAATAGGGCAACACGCCCACCTCCAGCAATCGCTCACTCAGGGCGGCCAGCGTGGCCGCGTCATCATTAACCCCGCGCAGCAGCACCGACTGGTTCAGCAATTGCACCCCGGCGGCGCCCAGAGCGGCCAGCGCAGCGCCCGCCTCTGGCCCTAATTCAGCACCATGATTGGCATGTACCACCATAACCGGCTTCAGCCTTGAAGCACCCAGCATGGCTAGCAAGCACTCACTTACACGCTCCGGCATCACCACCGGCAGACGACTGTGGATACGCAGCCGCTTGAGGTGCGGAATTGCCTGTAACGCGGCCAGCAGCTCTGCCAGACGACGGTCGGTGACGCTAAGGGGATCTCCGCCGCTGAGGATGACTTCGCTAATATCCGTCTGCCGGGCGAGCCAGTCCAGAGCAGCGGCCAGACGATCCCGCGTAGGCAGATGCTCGCTATAGGGAAAATGACGGCGAAAACAGTAGCGACAATGAATGGCGCATGCCCCGGTGACCATCAGCAGCACCCGGCCCTGATATTTATGCAAAATGCCCGGCACTGGAGTGTGCTCGGCCTCCTCCAGCGGATCCGCACTATAGCCTGGCACCTCATCCAGCTCTTCGGCCCGGCTCAGCACCTGCAGTAGCAATGGATCCGCAGGATCGGCCAGGCGCATTTGCTTTACGTAGCTGCGCGGCACTCTCAAGGGGAAGTCCCGGGAAGCGGCCAGCGCCGCTGGCAGGCAGGCAGAATCGAGCTGAACAAGCCGCAGAAGTTCGGCCGGATCAGTGATGATATCGGCAGCGCTGCCGTCCCAGTCGCGGGGCGGCAGCGTCTGCGCTATGATTGCGCGCTCTTTCAAGGGATCCGACCCTGCAACAGGTGACCAATGGCCAACTATTCTACCAACGATTTCAAACCCGGTCTGAAAGTAATGCTCGACGGCGACCCCTGCGCCATCCTCGAGAACGAATACGTTAAACCGGGCAAAGGACAGGCTTTCAACCGGGTGCGTCTGCGCAACCTGAAGAATGGCAAGGTCTGGGAACGCACCTTCCGTTCCGGCGATACGCTGGAAGGTGCCGACGTTGTCGATCAGGAAATGCAATTCCTGTACAGCGACGGCGAGTTCTGGCACTTCATGCACCCGACCTCGTTCGAGCAGCTGGCTGCTAGCGAAGCCGCCGTTGCCGATAGTGCCAAGTGGCTGAAGGAAGAGGACAACTGCCAGGTGACGCTGTGGAATGGTGTGCCGCTGGTGGTTTACCCGCCGAATTTTGTCGAACTGGAAATCATCGAAGCCGACCCGGGTGTCAAAGGTGATACCGCCGGCACCGGCGGCAAACCCGCCAAACTGGCCACCGGTGCGGTGGTGCGAGTGCCGCTGTTTGTCCAGACTGGCGAGATTGTCAAAGTGGACACCCGCTCTGGCGAATACGTCGGCCGCGTCAAGGAGTAATCGGTGACAGACTGGCGCCCGGCCACGGCTCGCGAAGCCCTCGCCGCGCGCGCCAGTCTACTCGCTCAAGTTCGTGCGTTCTTTGCCGAGCGCAATGTTCTCGAAGTAGAAACCCCCTGTCTGGCGCGCCACGGCGTCACTGATCTGCATATCCAGTGCATCGAAGTTCCCGGCTACGGCTTCCTGCAGTCCTCCCCCGAATATCATATGAAGCGCCTGCTCGCCGCCGGCAGCGGCGCGATCTGGCAAATCAGCCGGGTATTTCGCCACGGCGAGGCCGGACAGCGGCACAATCCTGAATTCAGTTTGCTGGAATGGTATCGGCCAGGCTTTTCTCTGGATCAGCTAATTAATGAATGCGTGGCGCTGCTATCGCCACTACTGAAACCTGTTGCGGTAACCCGCCATCACTTTCGCGACGTATTCCACCAGCACACCGAACTTGATCCGCTCACCGCATCCGCCAGCGAACTGACCCAGCGGGCGCAGCAAAATGGCGCCCCGGACGGACTCGACAAACCGGCCCTGGTGGACTGGCTGATGGCCACCGTGGTCGAGCCGGCCCTGGCAAAAGACCAACTGGTAATAATCGATGATTTTCCCGGCTGGGCTGCCGCCCTGGCGCGCAAACATCAGGACCACGACGGCGAATGGGTGGCCCAGCGCTTCGAAATCTATTTTGGCGGCTATGAACTCGCCAACGGCTACCACGAGCTAACAGATGCTAACGAACAGGCAGCACGCTTTGAGCAGGATCGCCAGCTACGCCAGCAACACGGCCAGCGCGACATGACCGCCGACCCCCACCTGCTCGCCGCACTGCAACACGGATTGCCGGATTGCAGCGGTGTGGCCATGGGGCTTGATCGAGTACTGATGGCGCAGCTTGGCTTTGGCGATATACGGGAGCTACTAGCGTTTCCGACGGAACGGGCTTGAGGCAGCACACAATACTATCCATCTGTACAGTATAAATAATTAGATAGCAGCCCCTGCTGTGTTTTTCGGCAGTGTAAGAAATGGCTTACACGCGGGGCGTTGATTTTGTTGAATAATCCCTACCAACAATCGGATCAGAGCGGAGTTAGACAGCATGCTGCTTTTTTCTGGAAACACAGCACGCTGTCTAATAACTGTTATGTGCTATGAGCGATATGAGCTTTAATCTAAAAGTGGTTCTTGATGGATTGCGGGTTATCTGCGCGGATCACGAAGAAAGACTGGCTTTGCTGTCTGGCTCTGAATCGGTGATGGATGAGAACTTTGATTTCATTGTTCTTGACTATCTCAGCGGGGCAGTTGAGGAAGGTCTGATTCCGCCTGACACCGCTGAGAGCATCGAGCGTCTCTTCAAAGAGGCAGATGAATTCTTGAGCCCCTTAACCTGGAAGCAAGAGGATGCGTTGATGAAGGCTTGGCCGGCGAAGGTGAAAGCATGGCAAGAACAGGCCCACATCTGCATGGAGCAGATTGAGGCACATAACAAGAAACTGCAGCCGATCGCTTCGCGTCGGCTGAGTTAAGCGTTATATGCCATGAAGCTAAGAGAGATCATCACAATCTTCGCTTTAGTTATGCCAGGCCAGGCACTTTCATCCGACGATTGGGGGCCTGACTTGATCGAGTTCGATCTCGAGGGTGGCTCGAAAATGGAGACCATGCTTTGGGTGTCGGGGTACTCATACAGTAGCACTGAACTACTTCGCTCCATTGGATGTCTCGATCAAGAGGCGAATGTGGGGAGTAGAGAGTTGATCGTAGCCTTGAACAAAGCGCATCAAGGCATGAGCATTGATTCGGGGGCTGCTAGTAGTACATTGGGTCGGTATCTGCGTTCCAGCTACTACTGTGCAGCATATAACAAGCAGCACCAGTAAAGGCCCTTTGGGCCCGGACGCACATCGTGCGCCGCTGTGCAGGTCGTTATAGCTCAAGGAGAGAACGTGCTAAGCAATAAAATCATTAGAAAACTTCTCAGAGAGCTTTGTGTTCTATATAAAAAAGAACATGGCCAGTCTGTAAGCAAATTGTCTGAATGGTGTTTTAGCTACAGCATTCTAGCCGATGAACCAGCGCTAATGAGGATCCTGCAAGCACACTACGTTGGCGACACTTTAGGAGACGGACTGGAATCAGTGTTTCAAGAGCTTGTAGCAAGAGGCCTATTGGAAGAGCATCCAGATGGAACATACTTCATTACAGAAACTGGATATAGCATAGGCTTAGAAAGTGGTTTTGAGAGATTTATGCGTTATTTGAATCTTAATCCAGGAGCCAATACATTCATCGCAATACTTGCATTGATTGTTTCTGTTATTGCTTTGCTGGTGGCAGCATGAGCTATAACAAGCGACTGCACCGGACAAATTTCCGCTGTCATCTTTTGTGCATGAAGCCGCACAAAAGCCGCCAACAAAAATTTACCCGGTGAGCCGGTCGTTATGTGAGTCTATGAATCCACGCGTTAGGAGTGCACTAGAGGAAATGCGGTCTCACTATGATGACCTGTCTTACGAGGAAGTATCGTCCGTGAAGTGGAGAAAGATGGCTCCGATCAGCATTGAAGGGAAGAGATACTTTCCAGCAGTTTGGGCGGAGATTTTTCCTGATCAAGAGGTGCTTCTGGTGGTTCAACTGACAAAGTGGTACTTCTTTAAGTGCATTGGCGCCACGGACTGTATTGGCTTTACTCTTACCCCCGACGGGCGCCGAAAATACGTGGACGAGCATTGGCTAATGCACGAGGTGGGCTACCCATGAAAGCACATAACAAGCCAGTCAACTACGCGCCTGCGGCGCCGGACGGCTTGCACTGCGCTTCGCTTCGTTCCAGCCGCCGGTTACTGAGTCGTTAGGCAGACAAATATGACTCGAGCTATTGAAGACAAAGCAAGGGCGTACTTGCTAACCGAATTCAGTCATCCAACGTGTACGTTCAGAGACAAGGCTGCGGGTGACCAAGGCTTTGACCTCTGGTTCGACGAGCAAGGTGAACCGCCGAGAAAGATCGAATTGAAGGCTACGGATTCTTCGTACCAAAGGCCTAGCGATCTCTTTGAGCGCCTGGTCTTTAACGCTGAAATCGAGAAAGAACTTTTTGAAAGTGGCGAGTCTATAATTGCTAGAGTCTTTATGGGGTCTGCTCCGCCAAAGGTTTTTATCATCACAAACGCCATATTCTCGGACGGCGCCCAGTTAACTGCTGAAGCCAGGTATGTGGTTCGTGGAAGAGTTAACTATGAAGATTCCATTACAGAGCTTGCCTAACAAGCGACTGTGATCCCAAATCAACCCCGTAGCCGACTTAATTCATGCCATCTGCCATGGTCTCTGGTCGCGGACCATGGCATTTAAAATCGTCATCATCTTGCGCATGCAGGCCGTAATCGCCACCTTCTTGTGCTTGCCTTGGGCGACCAGCCGCAGGTAGAAGCTACGCATCACCGGGTTGTGCTGGATGGCGCTGAGCATGGCCATATATAGCACTGTGCGTATTGGCGCGCGGCCACCCTTGATGCGACGCTTACCCTTCATGGTGCCGCTGTCCTTGTTGAACGGAGCCAGCCCACACAAGGCGCCGACCTCCCGGCTGGTGAGAGAGCCGAGCTCGGGCAGCTCTCCCAGCAGGGTGAACGCCACGCCGTCGCCGATCCCAGGCACGGTGCTCAGCAACTCATAGGTCGCCTGCCACTCCTCGATTTCACTCATGGCCTGGGTGAGCTTGTCGTTGACCCAGGCAATCTCCTTGTCGAGGAGCTTGATCATCGCTGTGTGTGACCGTGCGACGACTTTCGTGGCTTTCTGTTGGCGGTTCAGCTCCTGGGTGCGCGCCTCGTTCAGTTGGCGCTTCCTTGCCAGCAACTCTCTGAATGCCCGGATATTCTTGCTGGAGAGCGGACGTACATCTGGCTTCATCATCGCGCCAAACTCGGCAATCACCCGGGCATCCAGCTTGTCGGTCTTGGCCATTACACCCCGGATGCGGGCGAAGCCTCGTACCTGCCTTGGCTGCACGATGACAACGGGCAAGCCCTTCTCGGCACAAGCCTCGACCAGATCGCGCTCATACCCGCCGGTGGCTTCAACGACAATTCGGGCCAGCTTGTAGCGTGCCAGCCGGGATACGAGCGCTTTGATATCAGCTGCGTTATTGCCTGAAGACCAATGGTTGTCCTGTTCATGGATGTGGATATCGAGTTGTGATTTGCCGACATCAATGCCGACGTTCTTGCCCTGCGGATCGCTGTAGACCTGGTTCATTGTGCTCATAACTCACCCTTGCTACATTCGAGCTCGAGGCTCTTTCGACTGTTCGAGTTAGACAAACGAATCAGTGTGGTGCCCCGGCTTGTTAACGGGCTCACTCGGGCGCCGGCAAAGCATCGGGCTACCACACTGAAAACCTGCGGCTACAGGTTTGGGCCTCACCTTATCGCGATCGGGGAGACAGTCAAAATGGGGGCTTTTCGATCATACAAGGCCATGCACGCGACAATGTAGTTCCCCCGATTTAGTGGACACCTTCTCCTAACCGAGGAGGTGTGGAAATACCGAAGTACAACAATCCGAGAAAGACCTGGCGGTACGCGGACGAGTTCAAGATCCGTGCTGTCGAGATGAGCTATCAGGAAGGGATTCAGATCCAGCAAGTTGCCGAGGGACTGGGCATTCACCCCTTCATGCTGTCGCGCTGGCGCAAAGAGTACCGGGAAGGCAAGATCAGGGCTGACGGCCGCAAGCGTGTATCAGTGATGAAGAATCCCAAAACCCCTAGTACTGCAGAGCTCAACGAGATGGCTCCGCTGAAGCGGGAGAACGATCGCCTCAAGAAGGAGAGCGATCTCCTAGAAAAGTGGCAACGGTATCTGGCGGAACAACATCAGAGCGATTTGGATTCATCCAAGTCCACGGATGAGAACTAGGCGTCATATACCTGTGTACATGGCTCGGGGTTTCCCGGAGTGGCTACTATGCGTGGCTAAAGCGTCCTGCGAGTGCGCGAGCGCTTGAAGATCGCTGGCTTTCCCGGCGCATTGAGCGGGCTCATCAGAAAAGCGATGGGCGCTACGGCAGCCCGCGGGTGCATAAGGTATTGGCCCGGCAAGGTATCCGGGTCGGCAAGAAACGTGTGGAGTGTATTATGCGGGATGCAGGCCTGGTGGGTCGGGCGGCAACGCTGTACCGGAGGATTCTCGGCCTAGAGAAGTTCTTTGCCCGCCATCAGAACCTGAGGGTGGATGCCGGTTCGCCGACGGCGGTGGATCAGCAGTGGGTTGCGGACCTGACCTGTATCAGGGTCGCCAGATAGTGGCGCACATATACTACAGAATAAGCTTGAGCGTCACGGCATTCGTTGTAGTATGAATCGACCTGGCCGTTGCACAGACAACGGACACATGGAGTCATTCTTCCACAGCCTGAAGGCGGAGCTAATCCACGGAGAGGAGTTTGGAAATGAAACGGAGCTACGACTGGCGCTATCCGGATACATCAACCAATTTTACAACCTAAGCAGGCTGCACTCGGCCTTGGGCTATCTGAGCCCAATGGAATTCGAGAGAATGGCTGCGTGAAAAGAAGCGTGTCCATTTTATCAGGGGAAGATCATAAATTTCCGCCGTCACTTTTTGCGGGCAAGACCAAGTAGGCTAGGAAAAATTTTGAAAAAACCACTTATAACTATTTTCACCATTTTTTTAGCAACAAATCTGGCTTCTTGTGGCGGGGGAAGCGAGAGCAACGATTCGATTCAGAATGGTGGCGCTTCTATTATTTTGCAGCCTGTTGGGCTTCTGCTAGGTTTTGGTTTTTTACCTAACCCGCTTAGCAAGCACTATGATGAATATTACTCTGGTTATTGGCGGTCTATCTATTCGTGCGGAGGGGGCGGTAAAGCAATTCTCGGCATTTCAGGAAACGCTGTCGAGCTAAACACTGGGACTTCAGGATCAGTTTTTGGAGAAATAGATCCAGATGGAAATTTATTTTTCAACGCAAGGGAGCCAGGCTGGAGCTGTGAAACATGCGGGGAGGTACGACCTCTAGAGACAACTGGCGAGATCGTTTTTGAGGAGAATAGAGCTACTTTATATTTTGAGGCGGCGTGTGCCAATTACTTCCGTACAGATCATACAATTGTTAGTGTAAAAATTGACTTAACATCGGGGACTTCACAACCTCACCCTAGGAGTGAAATGGGCCGAATAAAGAACGAAGCTCATAACCTGATAGATGCAAGCGTGCAATCTTGTCAGAGCTACGCTGATTGCAGGACATTTAATATAGATATAAATGAAGATTTTTGTAATTTTCAGGCCAAAGCTTATTCAATTCAGGCAGTCGATGAAGAGGTGTTAGATACCCTTAAAAGTGAATACGCGTATCAAAAGTGGCTGATAACCAACCCAGGTACTAGTACGACTTTATGTGGTCTTTATTATAGAGACTCTTGCGTTTCGAATGTTTGTATCATGGAGTAATTTGACAAGCCAGATCAATTGGACGCAGCTTACGCATGAATGCCCCCCGCATCCCGCCGATACCTCCCCGGCGACACACCCACCCATCGCCTGAAGGCGCGGTTAAACGCACTCTGCTCGGAAAAGCCGAGCAGCAAGGCAATATCACTTAACCCCAGCCCGCGATCCTGCAAATACTGACGGGCCAATTGCTCGCGGTTTCGATCCAGCCACTGCTGCCAGCTAAGGCCATGCTTTGCCAGCCGGCGTTGTAATGTGCGCGGCGCCAGATGCATAACAGATGCGGCACGCTCCAGCGTCGCCTCACCATCCGCTAACAGGCGCAGCAACACCTGCTGCAACGCACGATCAAAATCATCGGAGCCGGGCAAGGCTCGCAACAGCGCTTCAGCCTGACGATCAAGCAGGGCTTTAAGCCCTGGGTCCGCATGGGGCATACGGATCTGCAAATAGCCCAGCGGGAAACGCACGCGGATATGGCTGTCGTTATCCTGTACCGGACATTGGAAGAACTGCTCGTAGGCAGCGCGACGAGAATCAGATAGCGGATGGGCAAAGCTGACCAGGGTTGGCGGCGGCGGATCCGGCACCTGATTGCGCATAAAGGTTATCAGGGCGGCGATGGCCACCCCGTCGCCGTCCTGTCCAAGCTCGGCGGTCTGCTTTGCCCAGCGCATTTCGATCTGATCACCCAAGCCCGTCAGCTCCGCCAGACCTACCCCGTAAAACAGCTTTTCATAACGCTGGTAAGCGAGCATGGCTTCGCCAAGGGTGTCAGCGGCCAGCACCAAATAGCCCAGCACACCAACATGGCGTGGCTGCACCATGGCGCCGATGGCCAGCTCCGGCGCTGGCTCATCGCTGGCTAGCGCCATGCCAGCGGATAGCAGGTCACTCCACACCGGCAACGGCACGATATCGTCCGCCGCCCAGCGGCTCAGCCGGGCACGCAGTTCGATGGCCGGCAAACCTCGCTGGTCGAGCCAGTCACTCAACAGCCCGGTCCAGGCACCGGTTACCCGCATCATTGCCGCCATATCTATCCCCATCCACCAGGTGGCGTCTATTGTCAAAATATAGGCGTTTTTCGTCAATAAAGACACAGGCGTGCTGGTCAGAATAGGTGTTATCGCGCCCTGCCCGGCGCTTATTGTCGGAGACACCGATGAACTTGATCGAAATGATGACGGAGATGCTGACCCAGAGCGGGCTGCTTGAGCTGTGGAACCGGGTTGCCCCGTGGCTGGCACTGGACCTGCGCCAACTGATTTTTGTTATCGCCACGCCGTTCTTTGTCGGCGTTGCGGTATGGGAATATCGTCGCATCCGCCACGACCCCAGCCGCATGAATGTGGCCGAGGCCATTCGCAATTTCATGCTCGGCGCCGGTTATCAGGTAACCGAATTACTGTTCGCCGGCATCATCGCCTTCCCGGTGTTTGCCTTTGCCTTCCACCACCGTTTGTTCGATATCGAGCTAACCTGGCTGACCGCACTGGCAACCTTTATCGGCGTGGAGTTCTGCTTTTACTGGATGCATCGCGCCGGCCACCGGGTGCGCTGGTTCTGGGCCGGCCATGTGGTGCATCACTCCTCCGAGCGGATGAACTTTTCCACCGCCATGCGTCAGAACGCCACCAATATTTTTAACGGTAACTGGCTGTTCTATGTGCCGCTGGCACTGATCGGCCTGAACCCGGTGTGGATCGGCGTCGCCTATGCCCTGTCGCTGGTTTATCAGTTCTTTGTCCACACTACGCTGGTGGATAAGCTACACCCGGCCGTTGAGTTCGTTTTCAACACGCCAAGCCATCATCGAGTTCATCACGGTAAGAATCCGGATTGCATCGATACCAACTACGGCGGCGTGCTGATTATCTGGGATCGTATGTTCGGCACTTTTGTCCGCGAGGAAGACAAGGGCAAGATTGAGTACGGCATTACCCGGCCGCCACGCTCAAACAACCTGATTCACCTGTGGACCCACGAGTATCAGGATATGTTTCGGGATATGGCCCAGTCAGGTCCGCTGCTGTCACGCCTGAAGCATCTGTGGATGCCGCCGGAGTGGCAGCGCAGCGAACCGGCAACGGTCACCTCGCGCGACGCGCCGTCTCCTCAATAAGGGAAGCGATTTGTGGCAGGGCCTGGTCGGGCAGGTCATGGCCCATGCCACGAATCAGTTCAAAGCGCGCACCGGGAATCGCCTTTGCCGACTCGCGACCACTGGCGGGACGGATCAACGGGTCCTCACTACCGTGAATAACAGTGGCTGGCACGCGAATTTTCTTCAGCTGATTACGGAATGCGCCGGTAGAAAGCACCGCCATAAACTGCTGACGCACACCACGGGGGTGCAGTCCGCGCTCCCAGCTCTGGCGGAACATCTGTTCCGCCAGCGCGTCACTGGTCTGCAATGAGCCACCAAGGGTGCGCATCATCTGCTTGCCAAAGGCGACGAATTGATCGGCGTTTTCAATTCTGACGTTTGGGCCAACCAGAGTCTTTAATGCCGCTGGTTTCGGTGGCGCGATGGGCCAGCGGGTATTGGGGCTGGACATAATAGAGGTCAGGCTTCTCACCCGCTCCGGTCGTGTGGCGCTCATCAGCTGACTGATCATGCCTCCCATGGAGGCACCGACCATATGGGCGCGCTCGATCTCCAACGCATCCAGCAAGCCGACGGTGTCAGCCACCATGTCATACAGGTTGTAAGCAGCACGTACCGGCATGCCAACGAAGTAACGCGCCACGGCTGCGGCCGGGCCATGACTGGCCGGGGCACGCAACTTGGAGGACAGACCGACATCGCGGTTATCGAAACGAATTACCCGATAGCCACTATCCGCCAGCTGATCTAATAGAGGCTCTGGCCAGAACACCATCTGCGCCGACAGCCCCATAACGAAGACAATCGGTTCGCCGGTCTCCGGCCCTCGGGCATCATAAAACAACTCAATGCCATTGCTGCTGACAGTGCCGGAAGTCAGTGTCATGAAACTTTCCCATGGTGTAAGGTCGGGCCGATTGAAAACCGCGCGACTGAATGGACGCAACCGCTATGGCAACAATTGGCCTGAAAAGATTTCGCCTCGCCAGTCTGCTGACTCTGGCAATCATCATCATTATTGGCATCCTGCTGGCAGCCTTTTACTGGTTCGCCGGGCGTGACTGGATCAGTCAATGGCACAGCGATCGCCAGCTGGCCCATGCCCTGCAGCGGAGCGAAGCCGTTCAGCAGCCGCTGCGAGAATTCATCCAACGCACCGGCTTCTGGCCCAACAGCGCGCTGGATGCGCGCCTGGATGAGAGCCTGCTGCAAGCCGATGACATCATTGAAGAGATCCGCATTGGCAACTCTTCTCTACTCACCGTCACATTTGCCGCCCAATCCGCTCAGCTGGGTGGCCACACAATGATATTTATCCCGGAGAAGCTGGATCAGGGGGACATACGCTGGCGCTGTGAGGGCGGCACCCTGCCCCGGGAGCTGCGCCCGGCGAGCTGCCGCAGTAGCAACCCGATAGTTGCCAAGACCCTGACCACAGGTCCGTTGCCCACTCTTCCCACACCGGTACGGGAAGCGCTCAAACAGCATCAGGACCCGCTCCTGCAACGCGCCGGAAAAGTGCGCCAGATACTGGCAGACCGGGTTCGGGCTGACCGCGGCATGCGCAAAAAAATCAGCCGGTTTTTTCAGCAAAACGGGGTGCCGGCTACCAGCAATGAGCAGATTGGCTTGCCCGAGGCGCACCGCTCCAGCGACCCCAACTTCCGTCGTTTCGGACTGGAGAGCGATGGCGCCATCCTGTACGAATTCAGCAATGCCATCGCCGGCATGGAGGGCTATCGGTTCCGTCTGGTGCCCACCGGGCTGCCGGGCGTATGGCGCTGCGAAACCAGCCTGCCGGAGGACCATATCCCGGAGCTCTGCGCCCAGCAGGTTCTGTAATCCTTATGGCCCATATTCACTGCCAGACCGCGACTGACAGTCTGCTTTGACAGTTACTGACAGGTCATGGCCTTGCTTGATGGGGCGGAGTAGATTCGGTGTATACCAATAGATTCACTCGAGGATCACGCCGTGAACACCATGCAATCAGCCCAGCAGAAGGCCGCTCACCTGCCCCGTTTCCCGCAGCGCAAGCTCGACCACATTCCGGGTAAGTACGGCCTGCCGCTGTTCGGCCAGACCTTCGAGTTCCTGCGCGACTTTCAAGGCCTGGTGAACCGGGGCGCCGCCGAATACGGGCCGGTGTTCAAGGGCAGCATCTTCTTCCAGCGCGGCCTGACCGTGCTTGGCCCGGAAGCCAACGAATTTGTCCTGCGCGATCAGGCCCATGTGTTTTCCAGCCGAGCCGCTTGGAACCCTATGTTGGAAAAGCTGTTTACCAACGGCCTGATGATGCGCGACTTTACCGACCACAAGCTTCATCGCCGCCTGCTGCAGCAGGCCTTCAAGAAGCCGGCCCTGACCAGCTACATGACCAGCATGAACCCGCATATCGCCAGTGGCATCCAGAACTGGCCGCAGGGCAAAGAGTTCAGCTTCTTTGAAGCGATCAAATCGCTGTTACTGGACGTCGGCGCGGGTACATTCCTGGGCTTGAAAATGGGCCCGGAAGCACAGCAGGTCAACGAAGCCTTCGTGGCGGAGGTGGATGCCTCTCTGGCCGTACTGCGCGTCGAAATCCCAGGCACCATCTGGTATCGGGGAATGAAAGGCCGACGCTTTCTTGAAAAGTTTATGACCGACCTGATTCCGCAAAAACGAACTGGCAATGGCACTGACTTTTTCTCTGAGCTATGCCGGGCAGTGGACGAGGAAGGTGAGCTAACACTGAGCGATGAAGACATCATGAACCACATGATCTTCCTGCTATTTGCTGCTCACGACACCACCACCAGCACGCTCAGCTCGATCATCCACGCACTGGCAAGAAACCCGGAATGGCAAGAGCGCTTGCGCGCGGAGTTCAATGCACTGGGTAAGGAACATCTTGATTACGAAGACCTCGACAAAATGGACAGCGCCACCTGGGTATTCAAGGAAGCCCTGCGCATGTATCCACCGCTGCCGACCATTCCACGCCGCGCCATCGAAGACACCGAGTTTAAGGGCTACAAAATCCCCAAAAATACTCTGGTCAGCATTGTCCCGCTGCATACTCACTATATGGAGGAGTACTGGAGCAACCCTTACACCTTTGATCCGCTGCGCTTCTCTCCTGAGCGCGCCGAAGAAAAGAAACATTTCTACCAATGGGTGCCTTTCGGTGGCGGCCATCACAAGTGCATTGGACTGAACTTCGCCGAACTGCAGTCAAAGATCTTCCTGTTCCACTTCCTGCGCACTTACAAGGTATCAGTGCGGCCGGGCTATGAAGCTCCTTATCAACTGGTGCCCCTGGCAATGCCAAAAGACGGCCTGCCAGTAACCATAGAACGCCTGTAACAACAGTTGCATACAGCAAAGGCCCCGCAAGGGGCCTTTTTGCTATACTGCCGGCTCGTTTGATGACGCGGACCTGTGAATGAAATACGCAATCCTGCCGGTGACTGCTTTCGAGCAGAACTGCTCGATACTGCAATGCGAACAAACCGGCAATCTGGCGGTGGTCGATCCCGGTGGCGACATTGAGCGCATTGTTGATGCCCTGCAGCAGATTGGTGGCACCGTAGAGAAAATCCTGGTCACTCATGCGCATATTGATCATGCCGGTGCCGTGGCAGACTTGGCCGAACGCCTCAGCTTGCCCATCGAAGGCCCGCAAAAGGAAGACAGCTTCTGGATTGACATGCTGCCACAGCAGTCACAAATGTTTGGTTTTCCACCGGCAAAAACCTTCGTTCCGACCCGCTGGCTGGAACATGGCGATACCGTCACCGTTGGCAATACCAAACTGGATGTGCTGCATTGTCCGGGCCACACTCCCGGTCATGTGGTGTTTGTTGAGCCGCAGTCACGCCTCGCTGTGGTTGGCGACGTACTGTTTGCCGGCTCCATCGGGCGCAGCGATTTTCCCCGCGGCAACCATGCCGAGCTGGTCAGCTCTATTCGGGAAAAACTGTTTCCGCTGGGTGATGACGTTGCCTTTATCCCCGGCCATGGTCCAATGTCGACCTTTGGCGAGGAGCGACGCAGCAATCCATTTGTCAGCGATCATCGAGGGTGACCCCATGCGCTATGCGTTTTTTGCAGCAGCACTACTGGCACTGGCCGGCTGCCAGACCAGCGAGGAAAGATTGCCTGAACAATGCCAGCTAAAGCCCGAATCAGGACGCTGTCGAGCAGCCATTGAGCGTTACTGGTTTGACCCGCAAAGCGGCACCTGCAAGGCCTTTATCTGGGGAGGCTGTGACGGCACAGTGCCATTTGAAACAATGCAGGACTGTCAACAGACCTGTGATGCAGCGGCGGAGGAGTCTGAAACGCAAATACGCCGTCTGCGCCCTGGCTCCTACTAAATCAAGCCAACAGCCACTGACACATAAATGTCATCATAGCGGGCCAAGCTGTCGCTCCTGATTTGCCCGGCCAAACGAGGTATGCCATGCACCTGACTGCAATGCGTCTAACAGCAATCACACTGTTCGCCCTGCTCAGCGCCTGCGCCCAAAGCCCGGTGATCAAGCTTTACGAGGGCAGCGAGCTGCCGCCTCAACAGCTGCTACTTATCGACGTGCCAGTGGAACTGGAAATCGTCACCATCAATGATCGTCGACTGGAAGGCATCAACAAACTATTCGGTTTTGGCGATCGCACCCTGCAATTACAGCCCGGTGACTACCGCATCACTGCCTATTACAAAAACCTGTTCGAGCTGTCGGACAACGAGCATGACGTGGTCAAGTCAGATCCGGTGCTGTTTCGTGTCACCGGTCAGGCAGGCGAGCGCCACCGTCTGGCTTTCGATGTGCCGGCGGATGTTGAGGCGGCAAAGCAGATGGCAAAGCAGTTCAGCGGTTACAGCGTTGATCTGTCCACTGGCCAGCGCCGCCCCACAGAAGCCAGCGGCATGATGCTCAGTCAGGGGTTTCTAAGCGTGCCAACGGCACAGCCTGCACCGCTGTATAACTCGGTGGCACCCGCCGCAGAAGGGCTGAGCCATAGCGATTTACTCAAGGCAAGCTGGCGTAATGCGACAGCAGAAGAACGCCGCGAGTTTCTGCGCTGGATTGCGGAACAGGGAGAGTAAGGAGCCAGATTACCAGCCCCTGCGCCGATGGCCCCTGCCATCAAACCTTCTTGACGAATTCGGACTTCAGCTTCATGGCTCCGATGCCATCGACCTTGCAATCGATGTCGTGATCACCGTCAACCAGGCGGATGTTCTTTACCTTGGTGCCGACCTTTACAACCAGGGACGAACCTTTCAGTTTCAGATCCTTGATCACGGTGACGGTATCGCCGTCAGCCAGTACCGTGCCATTGGCATCCTTAATCACCGGAGCATCATCCTGGGACTCTAGCTCTGTGTCCTTCGACCACTCGTGGGCGCATTCCGGACAGACCAACATGACGCCATCTTCATAGGCGTATTCGCTGCCACATTTCGGGCAATTGGGTAACTCACTCATGGCATCTCCGGGGACAGAGGGTGCGCCGATCACGACGCAAGCAGGGCGGCATCATGCCAGATCGCGACGGCAAACAAAAAAGCACACTCAGGCCAGCACTGGATTAACCGGCTTGCCTGCCTTCCAGCCCTCAATATTTGCCACCACGCCATCGAGCAAGCGCTGGCGACATTCACGACTCACCCAGGCGTTGTGAGGAGTAATAATCAGATTCGGGATCGCCGCATCGAGCAACAGATGATCCGCAGGCGGGGGCTCCACGCTGAGCACGTCCAGCGCAGCCCCCGCCAGCTGCCCATCGAGCAACGCCTGCTTCAGTGCCGCCTCGTCAACCAGGCCGCCACGGGCCGTGTTAATCAGCACTGCACCTGGCTTCATGGCCGCCAGAAAATCCTTGTTTACCAGCTGAGCGGTGGCCTTATCCAGTGGGCAATGCAGCGAGATCACATCACTTTCCCTAAGCAGCGTCGCCAGTGGCACCCGATCAGGCTGGGACGCCACACCGGGGCGCAGACTGTCGCTAACCAGCACCCGCATGCCAAAAGCCTGTGCCAGCCTGGCCACCTCCCGGCCAAGCACCCCGTAGCCGATCACTCCAAATGTCTTGCCTGCCAGCTCCATCACCGGCCGGTGCATCAGGCAAAACATGGGTGAGCGCGACCATTCTCCAGCCTGCACATCAGCCGCATATTGGTGCCAGCGGGTGGCCAACGCCAATAGCAGTGCGAAAACATGCTGCGCCAGACTGGCCGCCGCATAGTCACGCACATTGCACACCACGATGCCTCGCTCTGTGGCCGCCTGCAGGTCCACGTTGTTAGTGCCAGTGGCAGACACACAGATCAGCTTCAGGTCAGCACAGGCATGCATCGCCGCCCGGTCAATTACCACCTTGTTGGTAACCACAACCTGACAACCCGCTATCCGCGCCGCCGTATCCTCCGGGCTGGTGCCGGCAAACAACTGCCAATCCGGCAAACTGGCTTGCAGGTCGTCCAATGACAGGTCCTGCGGATGCAAGGTGTCGAGATCCAGTACCACTCCGCGCATAGCTCCCCTCCGGTTTGTAGACGGCGTCTCATTAGAAGGACTGATAATAGCAGCAGCCGCCAACCGGTAATGACCCGGCCATACAAGGCGGGCTAACATCGTACCTATGGCCGCACTAAAGCTGATCACATTTGATCTGGATAACACCCTCTGGCCGGTGGATGAAGTGATCCGCCGGGCGGAGCGCCGTTGCGCAGAATGGATTGCCGAGAAACACCCTGATGCTGCCGCCTATATGGGGCGCGATACCATGGTGCGCATCCGCAATCAGCTATTACGCGACAAACCTGGCTACATCCACAACCTGACAGCCCTGCGCCGTGATGCACTGGCGCTTGGCTTTCGTGAGGCGGGCTACTGCACCAACGAAGCCGCACTACTGGCCGGTCAGGGTTTCCGCGTATTCCATGATGCCCGTAACGAAGTGGTGTTTTTCCCGGGAGCCCTTGAGACTCTGGAACTATTGGCTGGCAGCTATCAACTGGGCGCGCTGACCAATGGCAACGCGGACCTGAAAAAAATTGGCATTCATGAGCTGTTCGATTTTCATCATTCAGCGGAGTCCATTGGCCGGCGCAAACCGGAACCGGAGATATTTCAGGCAGCGCTGCAGTCCGCCGGGGTAAAGCCCGAGCAGGCAGTGCATGTTGGCGACCATCCAGAAGAAGACATTCATGGCGCCCGCCAGCAAGGCTTTCATGCGGTCTGGGCCAATCTGCTCGACCAGTCCTGGCCACAACACTTGGACAGCCACCCCCATCGCATCCACAATCTGCACGAACTGAGCGATCTTTTGGCAATGCTTGATGACTGACCCTCGCGCACCCACTGTCTCTGTACTACTGGATGATATCGAAATAGAGCTACGTAATTTGGGGGTCTGGTCAGGCCAGCCTCCGTCGCCGGAGGCGTTCGCCAGTAATGTGCCATTTTTTGCCGACCGGATGAATTTTGACGAATGGCTGCAGTGGGTATTGCTACCTCGCTTTCGCGCCTTGATTGAAGGAGCGCTACCGCTGCCAGAACGCTGCCAGATCGCGCCCATGGCGGAAGAGTCGCTAAAGCATATCGAACAGGACACCCAGGCTATTATTGATCTGTTACATCAACTTGACGGCGTATTTTCCAGCGCTCTTTGAGTACCCCGGCTGCAGGGCGTAGTATCAAGGGCTCCCCCTACGGATCAGACGGGAGCTCGCCATGACCACGTTCGGCAATAATACCCTCGGCACCGCCACCAGCTTCGAACTTGATGGTCGCCAGTACCGCTACTTTTCTCTGCCCGCACTGGCCAATCAAGGCTGGGGCAATCTTGATCAACTCCCCTTCTCACTCAAGGTGCTGCTGGAGAACCTGCTGCGCTTTGAGGATGGCGTCAGTGTCAGCAAAGACGATATTCGCGCACTGGTTAAATGGACGGAAACGCGCACCTCGGATCGGGAAATTGCCTTTCGCCCGGCACGGGTGCTGATGCAGGATTTTACCGGCGTGCCCGGCGTGGTAGATCTGGCTGCCATGCGTGACGCTATTGCTGCCGCGGGAGGTGATCCGCAACGCATCAATCCACTCACCCCAGTGGACCTTGTTATCGATCACTCGGTGATGGTGGACAACTTCGCCTCCGATCACGCCTTTACCGACAATGTTCGTCGTGAATACGAACGCAATGGCGAACGGTACGAATTTCTGCGTTGGGGCCAGAAGGCGTTCAATAATTTTCGCGTGGTGCCACCGGGCACCGGCATCTGTCATCAGGTCAATCTGGAATATCTGGCAAAGGCCGTCTGGTCAGAAGAAAAATCCGGCGAGCTGTGGGCCTATCCGGACACTCTGGTGGGCACAGACTCGCACACCACCATGATCAACGCGCTTGGCGTACTTGGCTGGGGTGTGGGAGGCATTGAAGCGGAAGCGGCCATGCTTGGCCAACCCGTATCCATGTTGATTCCGGAAGTAATCGGTTTTCGTCTGGTGGGTAAACTGACAGACGGAATTACCGCCACCGATCTGGTGCTGACGATTACGGAAATGCTGCGCAAGCGTGGCGTAGTCGGGAAGTTTGTCGAATTCTGCGGCGACGGACTTAATCAACTGCCGCTGGCTGACCGCGCCACCATTGCCAATATGGCACCGGAATATGGCGCCACTTGTGGCTTCTTCCCGATTGATGAGCGGACCCTTGAATATCTGACCCTATCCGGTCGCGATGGCCATAGCGTTGCGCTGGTGGAGCAGTACAGCAAAGCTCAAGGTTTGTGGCGCGAACCCGGCATGAAAGAGCCCACATTTACTGACTTGCTAACACTCGATTTGAGCACCGTACAAGCCAGCCTGGCAGGCCCGAAGCGACCCCAGGATCGGGTCGACCTTAACAAAGTGGCCGCCACCTTTACTCACCTGCAAAGCAAACAAATTCCGGTGCGCGACGAGGCAGCGATGCAAAGCGAGGGCGGCATCCAGCCCGAGATTGCTAGCACACCTGGCGTCGTTGCTGTTGAGATTGAAGGCCAGCAGCATGACCTGAGCCACGGTGATGTGGTCATTGCGGCAATCACATCCTGCACCAACACCTCCAACCCATCAGTAATGATGGCTGCCGGGCTGCTGGCGAAAAAAGCCAGAGAGCACGGCCTGAGCAGAAAGCCCTGGGTAAAAACATCTTTGGCGCCTGGCTCCAAGGTAGTGACCGACTATCTAGCCAAAGCCGGACTGCAGGATGACCTTGATGCTCTGGGGTTCCAGTTGGTGGGCTATGGCTGCACTACTTGTATCGGTAATTCCGGCCCCTTGCCGGAGGTGATCGAAACAGCAGTTCATCAAGGTGACCTGATGGTTGCGTCAGTGCTATCAGGCAATCGTAATTTTGAAGGACGGGTGCACCAGAGCGTCAAAACAAACTGGCTTGCCTCTCCACCTCTGGTAGTCGCTTATGCACTGGCTGGCTCAGTAAAGATTGATCTGAGCAAAGACCCGGTAGGCCGTGATAGTCAGGGCAAAGCGGTATACTTGCGCGACATCTGGCCAAGCAACGCGGAAATCCAGAGCGCGCTAAAAAATGTCAGCGGCGACATGTTTCGCCATCAATATGCCTCTGTATTCGACGGCGATGCTCACTGGCAAGCCATGCCGGCGCCCACCGCCGATACCTATGAATGGAAGGATGACTCCACCTATATTCAGCATCCGCCATATTTCCATGGGCTGACAAAAACACCAACGCCGCTAAGCGCCATTAGTAATGCGCGCATTCTGGCATTGTTCGGCGACTCGATTACCACGGACCATATTTCCCCGGCTGGCAACATTCAGGCGGACAGTCCGGCCGGTCACTATCTGCAAAGCCACGGCGTGCAAGCAAAGGATTTCAATTCCTATGGCTCCCGTCGCGGCAACCACCAAGTCATGATGCGCGGCACCTTTGCCAATATCCGCATCAGAAACGAAATGGTACCGGGCAGTGAGGGTGGTGTTACCAAACATATGCCGCAAGGCGAGGTACTTCCCATCTACGGTGCAGCAATGCGCTATCTGAACGATGGCGTGCCCACGGTGATATTTGCCGGCAAGGAATACGGTACCGGCTCATCACGGGACTGGGCAGCAAAGGGCACGAATCTGCTTGGCGTACGAGCGGTGGTTGCGGAAAGTTTTGAGCGCATCCACAGGTCCAACCTGATCGGCATGGGCATTCTGCCACTGCAGTTCCCGCAAGGCGTTGACCGGCATTCCCTGAAACTGGATGGCAGCGAGGAGATCGATATTCCAGATCTGCTGGATGATCTGGTGCCACACGGCATCACCCGTGTAAGAGTCCGCAAAAATGGCGAAGAACAAACCTTCGCCGCGCTGGTACGACTGGATACGGCTACGGAGGTGGAGTACTACCGCCACGGCGGCATTCTGCACTATGTGTTACGGCAGATGATGTAGTGATGGCTATAAAGGCGGCAACAGCAACTCCAGAGTATTGCCCTTGCTGTAGCGCGTCTTCATGGCGTTGAGGTGCTCCAGCGCCTCTCCTCGCAAGTAGGGTGCCTCAAGGCAGACAATCTGATAGATGCCCTGACGTAGCAACGTTCTGTCCAACTCTTCGTCACGTCGCTCCGCTGGCACCATACTGTGCACAAAACCGGCCCAGGACGCCGCCATAACCCAGGTGTTGACCAGCAGCGCCTGCATTTCCTCGTCGCCGACATCAATCAGCCCGGCGGCGCGCAACCCCTCATACACCTGCAGGCCCTGCTCCAGACTACGACGCACAAAGTCACTGTAGCTGGATCGCAAACGCTCATCCTGATTGAGCAGATGGGCCATATCACGATGCAGGAAGCGCGCCCCCCACATACTCTGCAGAATCGACTCGAAGTACCCCACCTTGTCCTGCCAGGTCAGTGGACGGCCCGGCGGCACCTGCAGAAATGCCTTCACCGTGTCCTGATAGCGCTCGAACAGGGCAAATACGATGTCGGCCTTATTGCGGAAATGGTAGTAGAGATTACCCGGCGAGATACCCAGCGCCTCCGCGATATGGTTGGTGGTGACGTTGCGTTCGCCGAGCCGATTAAATAGCTCAAGACTGGTGGCAAGGATGCGCTCTTTGGTGCTGGTCATATCGGGCCAGAAGTCCTGTTAAAAAGGTGCTGATGCAGCCAGTTGGGCAGCAGGGATTGACAGTTAGAGTAATTGCTCTAAAAATCACTAGTCAAGTTTCCACTTATTTATTGCAGCTTCAGGAGAGTCCCATGGTTGCCGATATTCAGGCCCTGCATAGCCAGAACGAAGAAATCCAGCGAATGGAGCAGATCTTCCAGGCGCAGAAAGAGGCCTTTGCCCGCCATCCCTATCCGGGCGCGGAAGAGCGCATTGACCACCTGAACAGGCTGCGCCCCCTGCTGCTCAAGTATCAGGATGAGATTTGTGACGCCCTGAATAACGACTTCGGTGGCCGCTCGGCTGACGAAACCCGGCTCGCGGAGATCCTCACCAGTCTTGAGGGCGTCGGCTATTACGCCAAGAACCTGCGCAAATGGATGAAGCCGCAAAAGCGCAAAGTTGGCGCCGCCCAGTGGCCCGGGTCGGCCATGGTGACCTACCAGCCGGTGGGCGTGGTCGGCATCATTTCGCCGTGGAACTATCCTTTCTACCTCGCCCTTGGCCCTATGATCGGCGCACTGGCGGCCGGCAACCGGGTGATGATCAAGATGAGTGAATCCACTCCGGCAAGCGGCGCGCTGCTGCGGAAAATTCTTGCCGAAGTCTACGAACAGGATCATGTGGCCGTTTTCAATGGCGAAGTGGATGTGGGCGCGGCATTTTCGAAATTGCCGTTTGATCATCTGCTGTTTACTGGAGCCACCTCTATCGGTCGCCATGTGATGCGTGCTGCGGCTGAGAACCTGACGCCCGTCACTCTTGAGCTGGGCGGCAAAAGCCCCTGCATCATCAGCGATGATTTCCCAATTCCGGACGCGGTGGAGCGCATTGCTTTTGGCAAGTGTTTCAACGCCGGTCAAACCTGCGTCTCTCCCGATTACGTCATGCTGCCAAAGGGCAAGACGGACGAGTTCGTTAAAGCCTTTAATGATCAGGTCAGCGGCATGTATCCGACCATGCTGAACAATCCGGATCTGACCTCGGTGGTTAATGAGCGACAGCACAAACGGCTGATTGGCTATATTGAAGATGCCCGCGAGAAGGGCGCTACTGTTATTCAGATCAATCCAGCCAACGAAGACTTCAGCCAGTCGCGCAAGATTCCATTTACCTTGCTGCTAAACGTCACCGCAGATATGAAAGTCGCTGACGATGAAATCTTCGGCCCGCTGATGATCGTCCATGAGTATGACTCTGTGCAGCAGGCAATCGATTTCGTTAACGCCGGCCCACGTCCTCTGGCCCTGTATTACTTTGACTGGAACAGCGAGCGCGCCCGCTATGTGTTGAACAACACCCACTCCGGTTGTGCCGCATTGAATGACACCATGACTCAGGTAGGTGTTGATGACATTCCATTTGGTGGTGTCGGACCGTCCGGCATGGGCCACTATCATGGCTATGAGGGCTTCCTGACCTTCTCCAACGCCAAGGGTGTTTTCCGCCGCGGTCGCATTAACCCAACCAAGAATGTGTTGCCGCCCTTCGGCCGCGGTATGCACAAGTTCATTTATAAATATCTGATGAAGTGAGGCACAGATGAACGACACTCTGGCCCTGAACCGGCGCGCATTTCTGCGCGCCGGCTTATTTGGTTCTGCCCTGCTGGCCGGCGGAGCCGGCGTTGCCTCGCTGAGCGGATGCAGTGCCGCCAAGGTACCGGCTGACGGCTTCCTGCACTTGCGCCAGGCAGATATCGAACTACTTACTCCAATGATCCCGGTACTGTTAGCTGGCGCCCTGCCAAATGCTGACGCAGATGTACCCAGAGTGCTGCAGCGCCTGGATACCTTGCTCGACAGCCCAGCCCAGGGTGGCCGCGACGCCATTTTTCAGCTCTATGATGTGTTGCAGCTGGGTGCCTTTCGCTGGTGGACCATGGATGCCTGGTCGCACCCCGGCACATTGAGTGCTGAGCAAATTGATCAGGGGCTGGCGAGCTGGAGCCGCAAGCAAAACAGTTTTGCCCGACTTGCGTTTAATGGCCTGTGCCAACCACTGACGCTGGCCTGGTACACCGACCCCGAGATTGCCAAAGGCACCGGTTATCCGGGCCCACCAAGAAAGGTGGTTGCATGAACGACTTATCCAAGCTCGAAGTAAGAGGCATCCGCGATCCGTGGAAAGAGGGCGTGGCAGCAGGCTGGTCCGTTATCGACGCATCGCAGTTGAATGAAGACCGAACCATTGAAGCGGATGTGGCGATTATCGGCTCCGGCGCCGGCGGCGGTGTTAGTGCAGAAATCCTGAGTCAGTCTGGCCTTCGTGTGGTGATCATTGAAGCCGCCAAACTTAAAAGCACTGATCAGTTCAATATGGACGAGGGCGAAGCCTACCGCGATCTTTATCAGGAGGGCGCTGCCAGAGCAGCCAAAGATGGCAGCATCGCCATTCTTCAGGGGCGTGCCGTGGGCGGCACCACGGTGGTTAACTGGACTTCCAGTTTCCGCACCCCGGAGCAAACTCTGTCCTACTGGCAAGATAATTTTGGTGTCACCGGCCTGTCTCGCGGCGAGCTCGATCCGTGGTTTGAGAAAATGGAAAAGCGCCTGCGGGTCAGCAAGTGGGCGATGCCGCCCAACAGCAACAACAACGCCTTGAAAAATGGCTGCGAGGCGCTCGGCTGGGGCTGGAGCGTGATCCCGCGCAATGTTGATGGCTGCTGGAACCTCGGTTACTGCGGCACCGGCTGCCCGACAAACGCAAAACAATCCATGCTGGTGACCACACTTCCATCTGCCATGGAAAATGGTGCCACGCTAGTGCACAGCGCCGAGGCACGCACGCTGGAGCATGACGGCACACGTGTTACTGCTGTGGTTTGCAATGCACTGGATGGACGGCGTCAGGCCACTGGCAAAACCGTACGGGTAGTTGCAAAGACGTTTGTAGCAGCGGGCGGTGGCATCAATACGCCTGCGCTACTGATGCGGGCCGGCGTGCCTGATCCCCACGAACGGCTCGGCAAGCGTACTTTTCTACATCCAACCACATTGGTACTGGGTGATTTTGAGGAGCGGGTCGACGGCTACTATGGTGCGCCGCAATCGCTGTACTCCGACCAGTTCACCTGGCGAGATGGCGTTGATGGCGCCATCGGCTACAAGATGGAAGTCATGCCGACCCACCCCGGCCTGATGTCCTCACTAATTGGCGGCTACGGCAGCCTGGCCCGCACTCAAGTGTCGCGCTTACCTCATTATGCTGCCGCCATTGCCATGATGCGTGATGGCTTCCACGATGAAAGTGAGGGTGGTGCGGTGGAGCTGAGCAAGTATGGCGATGCGGTGCTCGACTATGTACTCAATGATTATGTTCTCGAAGGGCTGCGCCATAGCCACCTGAAGATGGCGGAAATGCTGTTTGCTGCCGGGGCGCAGTCTGTTCGCGCCGGCCATGGCGACATGCCGTTCATGAGCAGCTGGAAGCAGGTCAAGGAGCTTATTCCGACGCTGAAATATGCTCCCGGAATGGCCGGCTGCGGCAGTGCTCATGTGATGGGTGGCTGCACCATGGGGGCCGATGAAAGCCGCTGTCTGACTGACAGCGATGGCCGCTACCACCACTTGGAAAACCTGTACGTGTTTGATGGCTCGGTGCTGCCCACCAGTCTGGGCGTTAACCCTCAGCTGACCATCTACGGCATGACCGCACGCAACGCCACCCGGCTGGCGACCCGGTTGCAGGCCTGACCATCCGGGGCGGCGCCCTTCCGGTCGTCGCCCCGAGTCGCTATCCTTGCCGCTTCGCTGCTAATACCGGATTCGCTGTATGACCAACCGTGTTGTCTATCCCGGCACCTTTGACCCGATCACCAACGGCCACAAAGACCTGATCGAACGGGCTGCAGCCATGTTTGACGAGGTTATCGTCGCCATTGCCGCCAGTGAGAAAAAAGGTCCTCTATTTACTCTGGAGGAGCGCGTCACCTTGGCGGAGGAGTCTCTATCCCACCTGAGCAACATCAAGGTGGTGGGCTTTTCCAAGCTACTGGCCCACTTCTGCGCCGATCAAAACGCCAACATTTTGCTGCGCGGCCTGCGCGCGGTCAGTGACTTCGAATACGAATTCCAGCTCGCCAATATGAATCGTCAGTTGGCGCCGGATCTGGAAACCGTATTTCTGACTCCGGCAGAGCACCTGTCCTACATTTCCTCCAGTCTGGTGCGCGAGATTGCCCTGCTGGATGGTGATATCAGCAAGTTTGTGCCACCCGCGGTGGCCGCTGCACTGGCCCGCAAGCGTGACGCCCGGCGCGGGTAATCACCCTTAGTTGGCGGCTCTGGAACATTTGCCAGGCCGCCCACTCGCCCCTCCGTCTGATAGACCTCGGCAGCAAACATCCCCATTATTGGCCTGCTTACGATAACGATGCCCGGCCATGACGCCGGGCCGTACCGCCGTGGTGCGGATCACGGCACTGCAAGGAGAACTAGCATCATGAAGTGGACCCTGCGCGGCCCGTTTGCCGCTATTTTGCTGTTTGTCATCGCCGCCACCGGTCATGCCCGCCTGCCTGCGGCGGCAATTTCCTCGGCACACCCTCTGGCGACCGAGGCCGGCTTCGCAGTTCTTGATCAGGGCGGCAACGCCTTCGATGCCGCTATTGCGGTCAGCGCAGCGCTGGCCGTGGTGGAGCCGTATAGCTCAGGAATGGGTGGCGGCGGTTTCTGGCTACTGCACGACGCTGCCAACGGCCGCAATGTGATGATCGATGGCCGGGAAAAAGCGCCTGGCGCAGCTAGCCGCGATATGTATCTGGATAATCGCGGTGCGGTAGTACGGGATTGGGCAATCAACGGCCCCAGCGCTGCCGGCATACCCGGCCAGCCAGCTGCACTGGCTCACCTTGCTGCAGGTTACGGCAAACTCCCCCTGTCGGTAACACTTGCACCGGCCATCCGGCTGGCGAAAGACGGCTTCCAGGTCGAAGAACACTACCGGCGCATGGCAAATTATCGACGCGATGTACTGAACCGTTCCCCGGAAGCGCGGCATATTTTTCTGAATAATGGTGAGGTGCCACCGGTTGGCCACCTGATTGTGCAACCGGAACTCGCCCGCCTCCTTGAGCTGCTTGCGGATCAAGGCCATGACGGCTTCTATCGCGGTGAGTTGGCGCAAAAGCTTGTGGACGGGGTGATCAATAATGGCGGCCTTTGGTCGATGGAAGATCTGGCCAACTATCAAGTGGTTGAACGAGAACCCGTTACCGGCACTTTTCGTGGCGCAAAAATCATCAGCGCTGCGCCGCCTTCCTCCGGCGGAGTAGTACTGATTCAAGCCCTGAATATTCTCGAGCGCTTCAATAACGGCCAGCCCGATCCAGCCTTGCTGCCACACCTTGCTGTTGAAAGTATGCGTCGTGCATACCGTGACAGAGCGCTACACCTTGGTGACCCGGACTTTGTCGACATGCCCATTAACCGGCTGCTCGACAAGGACTACGCAACCGCTCTGGCCGCCAGCATTAAACTCGATCAGGCTACCCCGTCGGCAAGCCTTGGCGAGCCGATCACCGTTGAGCAGGGCAATCACACCAGCCATTTTTCAATTATTGACCAGCAGGGTAACCGGGTCTCCGCCACACTGAGCATCAACCTCCCGTTTGGCTCAGGCTTCGTGGTACCGAAAACTGGCCTGCTGCTGAATAATGAGATGGATGATTTTTCTGCCAACCCCGGCAGCGCCAATGCCTACGGATTAATCGGCGGCGAAGCCAACTCCATTGCCGCCGGTAAGCGCCCTCTGTCTTCCATGACGCCGACCTTTATCGAGTGGGACGGCAAAGTTGCCATTCTCGGCACGCCAGGAGGCAGCCGTATTATCAGCATGGTGATGCTGGCAGCTCTTGAGGCGCTACAGGGAAAGCCGGCTGAGGACTGGGTATCCAGACCCCGTTTCCACCACCAGTATATGCCCGACATGGTTCAGGGAGAGCCAGACTTTGTTGGCACCGAGGCAGGTAAATCATTGTTGGTAAGGGGCCACCAGATGGAGTCCACCGGCCGACGCTACGGCAATATGCAGGCCATCTTGTGGGATAGCAAAACCGCTTCATTGCAGGCGGCAGCCGATCCCAGAGGAATAGGAGAGGCCTTGGTAAGGAAGCCTGAAAGGAAGGATTGAAGGACTAAAAAAAGGCCCGCATTTTGCGGGCCTTTTCATCACAGCTTATTTTAATCAGGGCTTGGTAACGGTAAATACCCTTGCCGTCTCAACCCTTGATGACACCCGCACCTGAATAGCCTCCACTGTGCCGGAGGGAATGGCCGCCGGGAATATCATGGTGAAGAAACAGACCAGCGGCTCAGTGCTGTTGAAAGCAGAACACTGAGCGCCAAACACGTCTGCCTGACCATTTACCGCCGTTGCCAGCACCGAAGTGGTTGACTCTCCATCGCTGATGGGAGCATTGCCGTTAGCATCAGCAACCACCACTTTGAAAGTAGCTGAGTTAGCGGTGATGTTCTGGATCTGGCCGTCCGCTGCAATGGAATCAAAGATAGTCGGGTCTGCTCCAGAGCTGTCACCAACGATCACCGTACGGCCCCAGTTCTGCGGTGCGCCACCATCCCGATCTTCCCAGATCCAATCAGTATCCACTGGAAACACATAGGCATATGAGGCATCTGTCGACAACGCCATGGTGGTCGAGGTGCGCACGTTAGCCAAAGACGCGCAGTGACCTGCCGCCTTGGCAGCTGCCGAACAGCTCAGGCCCCGGAACAGCGTACCCGCTGGGGTGTATTGTCCATCTTCGTCAAAATCCATGAAGTCGTTAGCCGCAGACTGTGGTGCGCTGGTACGAACGCCGGTTTCATTGTCGTCGCGGAAAGCCTCGGGGAGTGCCCGCCACTCTTCTGTCAAATCGAAGACGTTGTTGCGGTTAACCGCGTCATCAAAGCTCTCTTCACCGACTGTCCAGGCGGTAATAGTGGTGCGCCCAAAACGATCGTGTACACCACATGGCATGTCTGCCACCAGGCCATTCTTGATGCGGTCCAGCGCAGTACCAGAGAAAAACTCTGGAGCCCCACATGCACGTGCAGCACGAGTGGCATCGTATTTATTCACCGTAATACCCGGGCTAGTCCAGGTCACATTACAGACACCGTCAATAGTTTCGCAGCTTGGGGTAATACCACCCAGCTCGGTGGTGAAGTTAACCAACGTGCCATCAGCTACCAACTGCCCCATACGATCCTGCAGGGAAATTACCACAGGTACTTCCTGGGCCACGCGGTTGCCAACCCCGGGGTTAAGGAACTCCGTAGCGATAGAGAAACGTTCCTGCTCAGGCAAACCAACCTGAACGGAAACCGAGCCCGTACCAAGAATCTCTGGATTGGACCCCACTACGCGAGCACGAACGCTGCCAATAGTCGGCACAGTACCGCTAGTTACTGTAACGCGCGCTTCACCATTCGCATTTGTTGAACCAATCAGGCCAGAAGTAATATCAAAGCCACCAGCACCGGCGGTGACTTCAAACTCTACCGAAACGCCGCTGCCCACCGGCTCACCATTCTGGTTGCGAACCAGGAAGGTCATCACCGACTCCTCCGGCACGCCAGCCTGAGCAGCCCCCTTCAAACCAATCACGGTTGGGTCAGCCTCAAGGAAGGAAATCGAACTACTCGGAGACTGAGCGACAGTGATCTGCGGAGATACGGCAGCCTGCGCCTCGCCGCCCAAAGTGACGGTGGCCCGAATAACATCGGAGGTACAGTTAGTGGCTGGCTCATAGGTGGTGCTTACATTGCCGCCGACTGCTGTTCTTGGTGAATCAATCTGGGCGAAGCCACTGTCGACGCAGTCCGAAGAAAAATTAACCTGCGCGATGCCACCAGTCCACAGGGCATTGCCCGGATCAACCACAATTGAAGCCTGAACCGAAACGCTAGAGCCGACACCGGTGGAAGTTGCAGAAACAGCGAGCTCACCCTCGGTAAACCCTACTCCACTGCCATTACCGAACAGCAGGGTCTCCGTTACCGGTGGCTCTTCTGGAGTGCCGCCGCCATCACCTGCATCGATCTGGTAATAGCTGGTGAAAGTAGCACCTTCATAACTGGCCTCAATACCACCGGCACCAGACGCCTCTCCTGCCTGCAACGTCACTCGGGCAACGCCATTGGCGTCGGTAAGTGCGGTGCCACTACTTGGCACCAACAAGCCCAGGGTTACAGAGAAATTAACCACACGATTAGCAACCGGGACACCTGAATCAGTAACCGTCACAGAAAAAATGCCAGCACGGTCAGCACGGATCGGACGATCCGTGGAGCCAACAGGCACGCCACCTGCATCAAGCAGGGTCCCCGTCAGCTGAATAGCCGAGGGATCGGTGGGATCAGTCGGGTCACCCGGATCAACCGGTGGCACCGCTGTTCCGCAGGACAGCAGGTGGACGAATTTCGGATCACTGGACGCCGATTGCGTGGATGAACCAAAACGGCAAGTGGCACCGGTAGCCGTGCCTAGTCGTACCGTATGAAGGGCCGCATTGGAAACACGCTGGGTAAAGCGCTGCGTGGTGTTAGTGGTAAAGCCAAGAGTTTCATAATCCGTGCCACTCTGCGAAAGGATCACGCTAACCGACTGACCCGCTTCGAGACCGACCACTTCAACGCCCGGCGAGCCGAGCACCAGACCGTCGCCGGAAGAGGAACCTCCACAGGCTGATAGCCCCAGAGATGCCAGAACAATCATTACCAGACTTTTATACTTATTCATCGCTTTTCCCCGACAATCGCTCTGCAGCACGGTCACCCTGGCTGCCAAATCTGTTCAATCAGAAACGCCAGAACACGCCCGCTGATGGGCCCGTCCGGTTGATATCACTTATTGGCTTCATGGTCAGTGCAAAATACTCAAGATTCAGTCCCAGGTTTTCACCCAAAGAAATATCCACGCCAACCGCTGCCGCCACATCAGCAACAGTCGCCTCACCGGAAAGTGGACCTGCCCCGGACAGCTCTTCTCGGGTCCACATATAACCCAGTCCAAGATAAGGTGTCAGCGAGCCGTACTCTTTACGCACCCGCAGCAGGCCACCAATGGAATACAGATTCTTCAGCTCCGCAGCACCATCTTTAACGGAGGCAGTGGTCATGCCAACGCGCAATTCGGAAGAGAAGTACTCATTGATTTCGCCACCGAAGCGAACAACTGTCTCGCCGGTATCAATAGTATCTCCCGGAACGAAACGACTATCCTGCTCGATAATCATATAGTTGACGCCAATATAGGCATTGCTTTCACCCGCGTGCGCCACAACTCCAAGGCTCGCTATCACGCCAGCAAACAGGCCGATAAAACCTCTTTTCATTTTTCTTCTCCGTCAGAAATTCTTGCGCTGCTGGCAGACTGCGGCACGTTGTGCCGGGCTGGCATCAGCGGTTCGCTTTATCCGTTGCTCTTTCGCTCTGCAGAAAATCGTGTTGCGCTGGAGTGCAACCCAGGCAGCGCAGAAAAGTAGATCTCGCAGGCGCTTTAACCAGCTTCTCCGCTGACTCATCAACGTTGTCGCCGAGGATCGATGCAGGCAGCGCCAGCGTGAATATCCCCAAACCGATCAGGGAAATAGTCGCCAGAGCCGGACGGGCCAAGAATGTATCTGCAATCATCGCAAACTCACCCGGACGATCGCTGTCCGGGTCAAATGCGTGCGCCACTGGCACCACGCCTGCGAACAAGATACTAAAGGCGAGGAACGAGGCCAGAAATGGGCGCTTTGCTCGCAGCATGATGGAACCCTCTAATTGCTTGTTATAGTTAATGTAACGCTGCCATTATGGCTTCTAAGTTCTTAATAAACCGGCAATTGCTTACAATCTACACCTTTGATTCCATCGCGGCAACCCATCAGCGCTGACATTGCGGGCAATAGCACGTGGTGCGCTGGCCGTGGCGAGCCCCCTTCAAAATCGTCCCACAAATGAGACAACTCTGGCCGGCTCGACCATAAACCGACAGGTCCTGAGCGAAATAGCCAGGCTGACCATCTACCCGGCTAAAATCCCTGAGGGTGGTGCCGCCCGCCTCGATTGCCCGCCCCAGTACGGTACGAATAGCCTCCGCCAGTCTGATATAACGCTCCCTGCTAATGCGGCCGGCCTGCCGCGAAGGGTGGATGCCGGCCAGGAAAAGACTCTCCTGAGCATAGATGTTGCCAACGCCGACTACTGTGCGGTTGTCCATAATAAAGGTCTTCACCGACTGCTTGCGGCCCGCAGCGCGTGCCGCCAGCCACTGACCATCGAATCCCGCTTGCAGCGGCTCAGGCCCCAGATGCCCCAGCAACGGATGACCATCGATCTGCTCGCTCCAAAGCACCGCACCAAAACGGCGCGGATCATTGAGACGCAGCAGCTGGCCGCTATCGAGCAGCACATCCACATGGTCATGCTTGCCTGCCGGCGTGCCCACCGGCAGCACGCGCAGACTGCCAGACATTCCCAAATGGATCAGCAACTGGCCCTGGGCCAGATCGATCAACACGAATTTGGCCCGCCGCCGCACTCCCACCACCGGCATATCGCGCAGCCCCATGACCTCAGCTGGTACCGGCCAACGCAGCTGCGGCTGACGTACCCGCACACTAAGAATCTTCACCCCCCTAAGGTAGGGGGCAATGCCACGGCATGTGGTTTCCACTTCAGGTAGTTCGGGCATACTTGATATCCGGGCAGCAGGGCCAATGCGGGCGACTCTGTAAAACTGGCACCATCGGCCTTGTATGTCAGGCGCAACTTCGCCAACAATCTGTGTTCTGATATGCATCATTCACGATTATAAACCCGCAGTGGAATCCCATGAGTCTTAATGGCCTGTTTTCTCCCTCCGCTTGGCAGGTGGTGTTAATCACCCTTGTCCTGACCCATATAACCATCGTCAGCGTCACCGTGTATCTGCACCGTCACTCTGCCCACCGGGCCCTCGACCTGCATCCGGCACTGGCCCATTTCTTTCGCTTCTGGCTCTGGCTTACCACCGCCACCAACACCAAGCAGTGGACTTCGATTCACCGTAAACATCACGCATTTTGTGAAACTGAAAATGACCCACATAGCCCGGTAATATATGACATCAGCAAGGTGCTGTGTGAAGGCGCCGAGCTATATCAGGCGGAAGCACGTAATCAGGAAACCCTGGACCGATTCGGCGCCGGCACACCGGACGACTGGATTGAGCGCAATCTGTATAGCCGCTTTCCCAATCTGGGCATTGCTCTGATGGGCGCTATTAACCTGATCTGTTTTGGCGCTATTGGCATTACCATCTGGGCTATCCAGATGATTTGGATCCCGCTGTTTGCTGCCGGGGTAATCAATGGAATTGGTCACTACTGGGGTTATCGCAACTTTGAATGCCGCGATGCGTCACGCAATATTGTCCCGTGGGGCATCCTCATTGGTGGCGAAGAGCTGCATAACAATCACCACACCTATCCTAACTCCGCTAAATTGTCGGTACGCCGTTTCGAGTTCGACATGGGCTGGGCCTGGATTCGCCTGTTCGAGACCCTGAGGCTTGCCAAGGTCAACAAGGTGCCGCCGCGGCCGGTATTCGCCGAGGACAAGGCAAGCATCGATATCGATACCCTTCGCGCCCTGATGCAAAACCGCTTTCAAGTCATGGCTCGCTACCGCCGTGAAGTGATTGCGCCGGTCTTTCGCGAGGAAAAAGCCCGTGCCTCTGAAGCCACCAGCGCATTTCTACGGCGTGCCGGCGCCCTGCTCCACCGCGAGGAGAGTCTGATTTCCGAGCGCGGCCGGGAGAACCTGAGCAAGCTGGTTTCGGAAAATGAGACACTGGCAGCTATTTACCAGCATCGCCTGCGCTTACAGGCCATATGGTCTCGCACCAGCGCCAACTCTCAGGAAATGGTCGAGGCCCTGTGTGAATGGTGCCGTGAGGCAGAAGCTTCCGGCATTCGCGCCTTGCAGGAGTTCTCCGCGCAGCTGAAGTCCTACACCTTACAACCAGCAACGGCTTAGTGCCGTTGCCATCGGGCGGCAGGATTATCGCAAACACGAAAAAGCCCGGCATTGCCGGGCTTTTTCGTGAGGCCGGATTGTTTCAGCAAGTGCTTACTTGATCTTGCCTTCCTTGTACGGAACATACTTGCGCAGCACCGGATCGAACTTGTTCATTTCAAGCTTTTCCGGGTGGTTACGCTTGTTCTTGGTGGTGGTGTAGAAGTGGCCAGTACCACCGCTAGAAACCAGCTTGATCTTTTCGCGAGCGCCGCTCTTTGCCATGACTTACTCTCCTCAGGCCTTGATGCCACGGGCGCGGATGTCGGCCAACACCGCATCAATACCCAGCTTGTCGATAATCCGCATGCCCTTTGACGAGACACGCAGACGCACAAAACGCTTCTCGGACTCAACCCAGAAACGGTGATGGTGCAAATTCGGCTCGAAACGACGCTTGGTCTTAATATTCGAGTGAGAAACATGGTTGCCCGTGATGGGGCGCTTCCCGGTAACTTGGCAAACTCTGGACATTGTCTTGCTCCGACATCAATCAACGGGGGAGACGCCCCCGGAAAAGGCGCGTTTTATACCAGAAGGGCATCAGGCACACAAGCAACAATGGCCAAATGCCCAATATGACCGGCGGCACCCGGCCTTTGCCGGGCCACTCAGGGCTTAACCAGGCAGGATCTAGAGCCAGCCACGCTCCGCCAGCGACACCCAGTTGCCATCACCAATAA
>NZ_JAFMPS010000069.1 GCF_020667895.1 Alcanivorax sp. 1008 | reverse complement strand
CCTGCCGCTGGTAGTGGCCCTGCGCGGTCCAGTCACAGGCACTACACCTAATACCTCTTTGACCATACTCGGTGTGCCGGTGGATGTTTCTTCCAGTGATTTTGAGGACGACGCCAGCGCTTTCTTCTCTGCCATCACCATCGATAGCAGCATTGTGGAAGTGACAGGCAGCTACAATGGCAGCCTGATTACTGCCGAAGAAGCGGAGCTGGTGCTGGAGGACTAACCAACAAGCACCTACCCAAAAGCACCTGTCAAAAAGCCGGGGCAGCTTTGTCTGACCCCGGCTTTTTTGTGTCTCGCATTCCAGGCAACTCCCCAAACTCGAATCCGACAATACCCGTGCAGCATCATCAGCAACTCTGTCTTGAGCCGGCCCCTTTCAGGGCGCCGGATAGCGGGGATGCGCTAGCCCCCGAAGCCATCGCTGCATCTGTTTCGAAATAGCCATCCGACGAACGGCATTGCCTTAATCCTCATATTTGGGGATTATCTCCCCATATGTTGTTATATTGAACCAAAGCAACCGCCCATAGCGACAGCAGTAACGAGCACCACCAAGTCGGTTTGGGCATCTATCCAAGTGAAAATGAAGGAGATAAAAGATGAAAACTTCCACTACCTGGATGAAATGCCTGACAGCGGCCAGCCTTGTTGCGCTGACTGCCTGTGGTGGCGATAGCCAGACTGCTAGCAATGGTGGCAATAGTGCTGCATCAGCCAGCGTATCTGCTGGTCCGATCAGCGGCTTTGGCAGCATTTTGCAAAATGGCCGACGTTATATTGTCGACGACAACACCCTGGTGCGAATCGACGACAACCCGAGCTCCTCCGACTTGCTTGAGGTGGGTGAGTTTGTCTTTATTACATCATCCAGCATTGACGATAACGGCAACCCGATTGCTGACACCGTCACTCAGGAAACCCTGCTCAAGGCCAGCATCAGCAGCCTTGATGCCGCAAACCAGCGCTTCAATGCGCTGGGACAGACTGTGCAGGTTCGTGCAAGCACCGTGATAGATAGCAGCTTCACTTCTGCCATCGCCGGCACTGACTTCGATCGACTTGAAATTGGAGATGGTGTGGAAGTCAGTGGCTATATTGCTGCCGATGGTGTGCTCATCGCGACCTATGTGGGCTATGAAGATAACGTCAGTGAGCCACGCGTTATCGGCAAGATATCCAATCTGAACAGCGAAGCACTGACCTTCGAGATCAATGGGCTGGAAGTGAACTACAACACCGCTTCGCTTTCTTCACTGCCGGGCAATGTGCCCGCCAATGGCATCACCGTTCGTGTACGCGGCAGCCTTAATGGCGACATTCTGGATGCAAGCACCGTCAAGGGCTTTAGCAGTGGCTTTGACGATCTGGA
>NZ_JAFMPS010000068.1 GCF_020667895.1 Alcanivorax sp. 1008 | reverse complement strand
CCGAACAATTCGTTGCAGGCCGACGTCCCTGTCGGGCTGCGGCCTGAGCTCAAACGCCATGACCAGACCGGGGATATAAATGAAGTTAGTAATGGCCGGATGGGCTATATGTATTTTGGGCATTTTACCCTTGTCATTGACGCTATCTTTAATGGCCGGCAAGGGTCTTCAGAATATATATATATTGTCGTTCTTTGTCTTTTCGGTTTTTCTTACGTCTTTTCATAATGTCTTTACGCGAAGACAGGAGCTACATCTGTGGCCGCAGTTTGGCAAGATGCTCTTGGCTATGTATGTCTGCATAATCGGCTTTGCCGCCCATTATCTGCATCATGGGATTATGTACAGCGGAGATATAGTTCATGAGCCTGCAGCATCACTGTATTTCTCTGTAGTAACTTGGACCACCCTCGGCTACGGTGATTTTCAGCCCACCGAAGCTGTTCGCGGCTTGGCTGCATCTCAGGCTTTGTTAGGCACACTTTTTATGCCCCTGCTCTTGGCAGCATTTATTTCAGTCATCAAGGATAAATCAGGTGATAATAAGAAACTGTAGCCGATCACCACTGCTTGCGGCGTTAGGCGATAAATTGTGACCCCTGATGAATTGGCAAGAGAAATTGAGCGAATTCAAGCTAACGTCGACGAGATGGCTAGAGGCAGGGGCGTGGTTGGCGGGATAAGGCAGACACACTAGCGCTGGAGTACGAAGATTACAGAAGGACTAAGCTCTGGAAGCGAATTAGTACGAGAGTACTAGGGCAAAGGAATGTGTATGAGGTGTGGCGGCAAAGCCGACCTTGTCCATTACATGGATTACAGCGATCCCGTGATGCTCGGAAAGGCCGATGAATAGCTTGTTTCGCTCTGCGAAGGGTGCCATGAAGTAATACATTTTGATTCTATTGGGAATAAGCGGTCCCAGGCTGAGTGGGGCAATGTGCTTTCAGAATTGGTGCTCGGGCACGCTATAGGTTCCCCGGCGGACTGGGAGCCAGAAAGAGAATTGATGAGGGCTCTTTGCTCCGATACACGATTAGAGATCGCGGGTAAGAGTCTGATCGAAATATAGGGCTCTAGGCAGGGATGGCGATATGGACTGCATAACACATTGACTCGTATGGGTTTACTCCGCCGAGGCCGGAGGAGGGGGGGATAGCGACAGTCGTAAAAGCGGGCTTTGGAGTCCCAAAACAAAGTCCCAAAACTCAGTCTAATATTCTGTTTTTAGAGGAATTTATTCTGAACACCTTTGGGTGGTGCTATACTCCAATTATTGGTGATGGCAACTGGGTGTCGCTGGCGGAGCGTGGCTGGCTCTAGATCCTGCCTGGTTAAGCCCTGAGTGGCCCGGCAAAGGCCGGGTGCCGCCGGTCATATTGGGCATTTGGCCATTGTTG
>NZ_JAFMPS010000067.1 GCF_020667895.1 Alcanivorax sp. 1008 | reverse complement strand
GATGTGGGGCCACACAGGGGATTGGGACACACGCGAACCGGTGCAGGTGGATCTCCCCGACCCGGTGTACTTCCGGCTCCGGCGTCTGGTTCGGTCGTGGCGTGTTGCAGATGCTCGGGTCGACGGTAACCGGTTCCGAATTCGGACGGCTCGCCAGATGCTCAAGCACAATCACCCGGACGTTTCCCGGCTCCGGGGGGTTTCTGAGTGGATACCAGAGGCCCAGATGATGACACTCCTGCACCTGGCATTCGGCACCGCACCTATCGGCGCAGCCGATGACAGGCGGCCTGCGGACTAATCAACCTCGGTTGACTATCGCCGCCGGTACCTCGCCCACGGTTTCCAAAGAATAATCACAGGCCAGAGGTCGACCACGTAGCACCCCTGCCATGGCGCGGGGGCATGCGACCTCATGCGGCAGTCACTAAGCCACGTGCCTGAACAACCGGGGTTGATTAGGTAAACGCGGTTGATGCCGGATCAGGGGGGGACCCCCTCCGGGGGGGGTCCCTGACCGGCAGAAACTGCGGTCCCTTGATTAGTAGTTACATATCTGCCCGCAGTCGTTAGAATCCACCCATCTGGGTTCGTTTTTCTTCAAGTGCCTTTTCTTGTTTCCCCGGATGACGTGCCAGATGGCCAGCACGCGAAAACACTCGCGGCAGACCGTCAGGCATAAAAAAACCCCGCGAGAGTTAGCCGCTCCCCGGGGTCATGGTCCACACCTCAAACGTACTAGGACAGCACAATGCGGACGCTCAAATTATACCTACATGGTGCCACCATGGGTACTGCTCCCCGGCTCAATAACCATCAACGCGCCATTCGCGGCGAAGTTGGGGGGTGGTCATCATCTGCAACCCGTCGAAATGTCGCCTTCCTCCGGTCTGTGGAGCCTTCGACCCTCTCAGGCACTCCAGATGCCCCCCTGCTGGGGCTGGCCGTTACTCTGACCCTCAGGGACTGCCCTGCTACCTCTGATGACTGGCATAAGCTCCGGCGGGCCTTCCTGAAGCGTTTGGAGCGTATCGGGCTGGCTCGGTGTCACTGGGTCACTGAATGGCAACGGCGGGGGGTTCCTCACCTACACGGGGCGTTTTGGTTCCCCGGTGATGTTTCAGACTTTGCGGCCATCCGGTCGGAAGTTCTGCTGCACTGGCTGGCTGTCGCTGACTCCCACAATGTCAGCATTCGCGCTCAACACTGTGCGCTTATCTCTGACGCTCTGGGGTGGTTCCAGTACGTTGCAAAGCACGCAGCTCGGGGGGTCAAGCACTACCAGCGGTCATCCGATAACATCCCGGAAGGCTGGAAAAAGACGGGCCGGATGTGGGGCCACACAGGGGATTGGGACACACGCGAACCGGTGCAGGTGGATCTCCCCGACCCGGTGTACTTCCGGCTCCGGCGTCTGGTTCGGTCGTGGCGTGTTGCAGATGCTCGGGTCGACGGT
>NZ_JAFMPS010000066.1 GCF_020667895.1 Alcanivorax sp. 1008 | reverse complement strand
GGCTCCCGCATTAGCTTGGCGGCCAGGCAAAGTATCCCCCTATGGAGTGCAGGAATATGTTTAACGACTTTCGATTTTCAAGCAGGCACGGTTACCCGAACGGTCTTCGGGTGGTCTTGCTGTCCTTCTTAATGGTTCTGTTCTCCTCGAAGGCCTTTGCTGCGCTCAGCGATGATTTTGTGACCACCTGGGAAACCACGGCGGCCAACGAAAGCATCACTATCCCCATGCAGTTCTCCCCTGATGGCTTTGACGTGGATTGGGGCGACGGGTCCGCCATCGAATCGGTCAGCGCTGGTGTCGCGCCGTCACACACCTATGCCAACCCGGGTGTGTATACCGTGCGTATCATCACGGCGCCAGCCGCCTCACTCAGGATCTATTTCGGCAATGGCGGAGACAAGCTCAAGATCCGCTCTGTTGAGCAGTGGGGGACGTCAGATTGGTCAAGTTTTTACGGTGCATTCTCTGGCTGTGAAAATATGAGCATGAATGCAACAGACGTCCCAAGCTCTCTCGGTGATAACCTGACTTCTGCTTTTAATAGCGTAAAAGGCGAGTTTAATGCCAGCGTAGGCTTGTGGGATGTCTCGCAGGTCACGAGCATGAAGCAAATGTTCTACAAAGCTGAAAACTTTAATGTTGATTTAAATACATGGGATGTCTCGCAAGTGACGAACATGGAATCAATGTTTTCGAACGCCAAAAGCTTTAACGGTGATATCAGTGCTTGGGATGTGCAAAATGTGACAAACATGGCGCTGATGTTCGCCTTTTCTGAAAGCTTTAATGCAGATTTAAATGCTTGGGATGTCTCTCAGGTGACCAACATGCGCAGGATGTTCTTTGGAGCTGAGAGCTTCATCGGGGATCTAAGTGCGTGGGATGTATCGCAAGTTACGGACATGTACCAGATGTTCTGGCGCGCCACCAGTTTTAATTCTGATTTGAGCGCGTGGGATGTTTCAAGCGTCACGGACATGAGCGGCATGTTCTTGGATGCATTGAGCTTTAGCAGTGCCCTGAGTTCCTGGGATGTGTCACAGGTCACCAACATGAGCGCCATGTTCTGGGGTGCAAGCTCTTTTAACGGTGACCTGAGTGGATGGGATGTTTCACAGGTCACGAACATGAGCGCTATGTTCAGGCTGGCCAGCAGCTTTAACGGCGATCTTAGTGGCTGGGATGTGTCGCAGGTGACTAACATGCGCGCGATGTTCGACCGTGCCGGGAGCTTTAACGGTGATGTGAGTGCGTGGGACGTATCTCAGGTCACGAATATGGAGTTGATGTTCAATGAGGTGTCGAGCTTCAACGCAGACGTGAGTGCGTGGGATGTCTCAGCGGTCACGGATATGGATCGTATGTTCAACAAAGCTGCAAGCTTTAATTCTGACTTGAGCGCTTGGGATGTGTCGCAGGTGACGAGCATGAATGGGATGTTCCAGGATGCCACTAGCTTCAACGGTGATGTAAGCACCTGGAATACGTCCCAGGTCACGAACACGGCCTATATGTTCAATGGTGCGTCAAGCTTCAACAGTGATGTCAGCAGCTGGGACATGTCCCAGGTGACGGACATGACGGAAATGTTCAGTGGCGCTGCCAGCTTTAACAGTGACCTGAGCGGCTGGGATGTCTCGAATGTGACAACCATGAATCAGATGTTCAGGGATGCCGCCAGCTTTGACGGTGATGTGAGCGGCTGGAATGTGTCACAGGTCACCGACATGAACGCCATGTTCAGGGGCGCGGAAAGCTTCAACGGTGATGTCAGTGGCTGGAGTACCGGCAATGTCACCGATATGGGAGGCATTTTCGCCA
>NZ_JAFMPS010000065.1 GCF_020667895.1 Alcanivorax sp. 1008 | reverse complement strand
ACGCCAAAGCCATCCTCGACGACGCCCTGCTGCGCATCGTCGCCGACCACTTCCAGCTCGATGAACCGATCCGCGACGCCGCCACCTTCGCCGCCCGTATGCAACAACACAGCGGCGACATCGTGCCCGTGGCCGACAAACGCCTCGCCCTGATCAGCGACATGCTCAGCGAACGTGCCGATCTGGACCGCAGCCTGAACCGCAACTTCCCGCTCGCCTGGGCCCACGCCCACCGCGACATCAAGGCCCAGCTCGACGCCCTGATGGGCGAGGGCTTCCTGCGCCAGACCCCGGCCCCCTGGCTGGACGAGGTGCCCCGTTACCTGAAAGCCATCCGCCTGCGTATCGACAAGCTCGGCGGCCAGATCGGCAAAGACCGCGCCACCGTCGCCGAACTGGACGCCCTGTGGCAGCAATACCAGGCCCGCGCTGCCGGCCGGCCGCTGTGGCAACAGCCGGAACCGCTGGTGCGCTACCGCTTTATGCTGGAAGAGTACCGGGTCAGCGTGTTCGCCCAGCAGCTGGGCACGCGCATGCCGGTGTCGGATAAGCGGTTGAGGGAGCAGTGGCAGTTGTGTTGATGGCGGTCGCTCCGGGTCAGAAATGCCCAAGGGCGTGAATGGCGCTTTGTCTGGCAACGCATTGATGGTACTAATAAATCCCACGGAACGGGGGTAACAACAATATGAAACTCACCAATATTGAACAGGTGCAGAAGCGGGTCGGAAAATCCCATGCCCCTCGCGATCTTAAAGTCATTGATCAGGTTGACGAACACGCCAGCCGTTGGTTGTCGCATTCATGCTTCGGGTTTATCGCTTTTGGCAAAGCTGGAGATATTCAGCTGACCGCCGCAGGTGGTGAGAAAGGCTTTGTATCCACCGCCGACCCCCGTCATTTGCTCCTGCCTCTGGCCGCACTGGACGACACCAGTATGGTTCAGCCTGGCGTGTCTTTCGGTACCTTGTTTCTGGTCAGCGGCATGGAGGAAACCTTGCGCGTTAATGGCAAGGTGTCTGCCACGGCGGATGGCAAGGCAACGCTGGAAGTAGAAGAGTGCTACCTGCATTGCGCCAAATCGTTCCGCCGATCCGGCTTCTGGCTTGCCCGGCAAGTGGCGGCATTTCCTGATGACACAGCGAAGTTCGTCAGCAAGTCTACCTTTCTGGCCGTGGCGACCATGAACAGCAGTGGTCAGGTCGATGTCAGCCCTAAGGGCGATCCGGAAAACTTCCTGATTCAGGAGCACGATGGCTTTATCAGCTATGCGGACAGGCCCGGCAATCGCAGAATCGACAGCTTCCACAATATTCTCGAACAGCCAACGGTCGTCATCATGGCTCTGGTGCCAGGCCACAAGCATATTCTTGAGATCAAGGGCGCCGCAGAGATTCGCGCCGATGAAGACCTGCTGCAGCGATTCGAAGTGCAAGGCAAGAAGCCGAGTCTCGTCACAAGAGTGGCTGTGACCTCAAAGCAGGTCAAGCTCAGTGCAGCCATTGAAAACGCAGCGTTATGGCCCGCAGAAAATGGACCTGAAGAGCTGGTGCCAGCGGAGATATTCAAGGCTCATATAAAGCAGAGCAGTGAAAGCTCTCTGCAGGCAAAGGTGGCTCGTGCAGCGGTGTCCTTGCCCGGTGCCATGGCGAAAGGATTGGAGCTGGATTACAAGAAGAATATGTATTGAGGTTTTGGTCTGACGAATCAGGCTGGGATGCCAAGCGATCATATCAGGATGATGTCGCCTAGTGATAGGTAGCCTGAGGTCGGGCTTGCCAAACAAGATTGATTTCACTTTGTGCCTTAAGTCATTGATGGTGATAATCCATTTCGTTTGATGGGGAAGGTCCTGTGGGCTGGAATCCGGCGGGGCAGTAAGCCGGGCTG
>NZ_JAFMPS010000064.1 GCF_020667895.1 Alcanivorax sp. 1008 | reverse complement strand
CAGCCCGGCTTACTGCCCCGCCGGATTCCAGCCCACAGGACCTTCCCCATCAAACGAAATGGATTATCACCATCAATGACTTAAGGCACAAAGTGAAATCAATCTTGTTTGGCAAGCCCGACCTCAGTCTACCTATCACTAGGCGACATCATCCTGATATGATCGCTTGGCATCCCAGCCTGATTCGTCAGACCAAAACCTCAATACATATTCTTCTTGTAATCCAGCTCCAGCCCCTTCGCCATGGCACCGGGCAAAGACACCGCTGCACGAGCCACCTTTGCCTGCAGAGAGCTCTCACCACTTTGCTTGATATGCGCCTTGAAAATCTCCGCAGGCACCAACTCTTCAGGTCCATTTTCTGCGGGCCATAACGCTGCGTTTTCAATGGCTGCGTTGGGTTTGATGTGCTTTGAGGTCACCGCCACTCTTGTGACGAGGCTCGGCGTCTTGCCTTGCACTTCGAATCGCTGCAGCAGGTCTTCATCGGCACGAATCTCTGCGGCGCCCTTGATCTCAAGAATATGCTTGTGGCCTGGCACCAGCGCCATGATGGCAACCGCCGGCTGTTCGAGAATATTGTGGAAGCTGTCGATTCTGCGATTGCCGGGGCGGTCGGCATAGCTGATAAAGCCATCGTGCTCCTGAATGAGGAAATTTTCCGGATCTCCCTTCGGGCTGACATCGACCTGACCGCTGCTGTTTATGGTCGCCACAGCCAGAAAGGTAGACTTGCTGACGAACTTCGCCGTGTCATCACCAAATGCCGCCACTTGCCGGGCAAGCCAGAAGCCGGATCGGCGGAAAGATTTGGCGCAATGCAGGTAGCACTCTTCGACTTGCAGCGTCGCCTTGCCATCCGCCGTGGCAGACACCGTGCCATTAACGCGCAGGGTTTCCTCCATGCCGCTGACCAGAAACAAGGCGCCAAACGATACGCCTTGCTGAACCATACCGGCGTCGTCCAGTGCGGACAGAGGCAGGAGCAAGTGGCGGGGGTCGGCGGCGGATACAAAGCCTTTCTCGCCACCGGCTGCGGTCAGCTCAATATCTCCAGCTTTGCCAAAGGCAATAAACGCAAAGCTAACATGCGACAACCAACGGCTGGCGTGCTCATCGACATGGTCAATGACTTTAAGATCTCGAGGGGCATGCGACTTTCCGACCCGCTTCTGCACCTGTTCAATATTGGTGAGTTTCATATTGTTGTTACCCCCGTTCCGTGGGATTTATTAGTACCATCAATGCATTGCCAGACAAAGCGCCATTCACGACCTTGGGCATTTCTGACCCGGAGCGACCGCCATCAACACAACTGCCACTGCTCCCTCAACCGCTTATCCGACACCGGCATGCGCGTGCCCAGCTGCTGGGCGAACACGCTGACGCGGTATTCCTCCAGCATAAAGCGGTAGCGCACCAGCGGTTCCGGCTGTTGCCATAGCGGGCGGCCGGCGGCGCGGGCCTGATATTGCTGCCACAGGGCATCCAGTTCGGCGACGGTGGCGCGGTCTTTGCCGATCTGGCCGCCGAGTTTGTCGATGCGCAGGCGGATGGCTTTCAGGTAACGGGGCAGCTCGTCGAGCCAGGGGGCCGGGGTTTGGCGCAGAAAGCCCTCGCCCATCAGGGCGTCGAGCTGGGCCTTGATGTCGCGGTGGGCGTGGGCCCAGGCGAGCGGGAAGTTGCGGTTCAGGGTGCGGTCCAGATCGGCGCGTTCGCTGAGCATGTCGCTGATCAGGGCGAGGCGTTTGTCGGCCACAGGCACGATGTCGCCGCTGTGTTGTTGCATACGGGCGGCGAAGGTGGCGGCGTCGCGGATCGGTTCATCGAGCTGGAAGTGGTCGGCGACGATGCGCAGCAGGGCGTCGTCGAGGATGGCTTTGGCGT
>NZ_JAFMPS010000063.1 GCF_020667895.1 Alcanivorax sp. 1008 | reverse complement strand
AAACATATAGGCCGTGTTCGTAACCTGGGACGTGTTCCAGGTGCTCACATCACCATTGAAGCTCGCGGCACCCTGGAACATCGCATTCATGTTCGTGACATTCGACACATCCCAGGCGCTCAGGTCACTGTTAAAGCTCGCTGCGCCACTGAACATTGCAGTCATGTCCGTCACCTGGGACATGTCCCAGCTGCTGACATCACTGTTGAAGCTTGACGCACCGTTGAACATATAGGCCGTGTTAGTAACCTGGGACGTGTTCCAGGTGCTCACATCACCGTTGAAGCTCGTGGCATCCTGGAACATCCCATTCATGCTCGTCACCTGCGAGACATCCCAGCCACTCAGATCACCGTTAAAGCTCCCGGCACCTCGGAACATCGCATCCATGTCCGTCACCTGGGAGACATCCCAGCCGCTCAGGTCAGCATTAAAGCTTGCAGCTTGGTTGAACATACGATCCATATCCGTGACCGCTGAAACATCCCACGCACTCACGTCTGCGTTGAAGCTGGACGCACCATTGAACATCAACTCCATATTCGTGACCTGAGATACGTCCCACGCACTCACATCACTGTTGAAGCTTGATGCACCATTAAACATATAGGCCGTGTTCGTGACCTGGGACGTGTTCCAGGTGCTTACATCACCGTTGAAGCTAGTGGCATCCTCGAACATCGCTTTCATGCTCGTCACCTGCGAGACATCCCAGCCACTGAGATCGCCATTAAAGCTGCTGGCCCCAAGGAACATAACTCGCATGTCAGTCACCTGAGAAACATCCCACGCACTTACGTCGCCGTTAAAGCTGGTGGCACCCCGGAACATGGTAGCCATGTTGGTCACCTGTGACACATCCCAAGCGCTCAGGTCACCGTTAAAGCTGGCAGCTCGATGGAACATGGCGGACATGTCTGTAACACTGGAAACATCCCAGCTGCTCAGGTCACCGTTAAAGCTGGCAGCGCCATTGAACATTGATTGCATATTTCTGACTTGAGATACGTCCCAAGCACTTAGATCTGCGTTAAAATTCTTAGCTCCGAAGAACATTTGAAGCATGAACGTCACTTGGGATACATCCCAAGCACTTAGATCTGCGTTAAAATTCTCTGCTCCGGCGAACGCATAACCCATATCCGTTACCTGTGACACATCCCACAAACCGACGCTGGCATTGAACTCACCTTTTACATCTCTAAAAGCCTCATACATCCGGTCACGTAAAGAGCGTGGAACGTCTGTTGCATTCATGTTTAGGTTCTTGCAACCCTTGAATGCACGGTAAAAAGAAGACCAGCCTGAGGTTCCCCACTGCTCAACGGAGCGGATCTTGCGCTTGTCTCCGCCATTGCTGAAAGAGATTCTGAGTGAGGCGGCTGGCGCCGTGATGATGCGCACGGTATACACACCCGGGTTGGCATAGGTGTGTGACGGTGCGACACCAGCGCTGACTGATTCGATGGCAGACCCGTCGCCCCAGTCCACGTCAAAACCATCAGGGGAGAACTGCATGGGAATGGTGATGCTTTCACTGGCCACGGTGGTTTCCCAGGTGGTCACGAAATCATCGCTGAGCGCAGCAAAGGCCTTCGAGGAGAACAGAACCATTAAAAAGGACAGCAAGACCACCCGAAGACCGTTCGGGTAACCGTGCCTGCTTGAAAATCGAAAGTCGTTAAACATATTCCTGCACTCCATAGGGGATTCTTTGCCTGGCCGCCAAGCTAATGACGGAGCCTTGAGAGGCTTGCCCGCCAGTGACGCTGGAACACTGCTCAAGCGAACGGGTTTGGCCTGTAAAAACACCTACCCGCACACATAGACAGCGAACTTAGTCATGGCATGTCGGTCTGAACTCTGCTGTGCAATAGCGAATGGCAGACCAGCACGCTCGAACTGTGCCACAGTTCACAGCGCGCTGGAGCTTGGGGGGGGCAGAATGTCTGGAGGTGCAAGTTTTTTGTCTATCTATGCATCCTAAGGCACTGTCAGAGGCTTACTACCCCCCCCCTGAATCGCCGC
>NZ_JAFMPS010000062.1 GCF_020667895.1 Alcanivorax sp. 1008 | reverse complement strand
CCACCCAGCGACGGGAGCCGGATCAGGTCAGAATTCTGTCCGGGGTGTTTGAGGGCAAAACCACAGGTTGTCCTATTGGCCTGCTGATTGAAAACACGGATCAAAAATCCAAGGACTACGGCGAGATCGCGCGTACCTTTCGACCGGCCCATGCGGATTACACCTATGCGCAAAAGTACGGCATCCGTGATTACCGCGGTGGCGGCCGCTCTTCGGCCAGAGAGACGGCCATGCGTGTTGCTGCGGGAGCCATTGCCCGCAAGTTTTTACACCAGCATCTTGGCGTGCGTATTTATGGTGGTGCGGTACAGATTGGCGCTATCAAGGCAGAGACCTTTGATTGGTCAGTGGTTAACGACAATCCGTTTTTCTTCCCGGATGCCAGCAAGGTGGTGGCGCTGGAAGAGTTGATCAACGCCCTGCGTAAGGACGGTTCATCGATTGGTGCGCGCATTAACGTATATGCCGAGGGTGTGCCGCCGGGCTGGGGTGAGCCGGTATTTGACCGTCTGGATGCGGACTTGGCCAAGGCGATGATGAGTATCAATGCGGTCAAGGCGGTGGAAGTGGGGGACGGCTTTGCTGTGGTTGAGCAGCGCGGTGAAGTTCACCGCGACGAGATTACTCCTGAGGGCTTTCTGAGCAATCACGCCGGTGGTGTGCTCGGTGGCATCAGCTCTGGCCAGACTGTCCGTGTCTCGATGGCATTGAAGCCCACTTCCAGTGTGCTTATTCCCGGGCGCTCGGTGGATATCGACGGCAACCCGGTTGAGGTCATCACAAAGGGGCGTCATGACCCCTGCGTTGGCGTGCGTGCCACGCCCATTGCCGAGGCCATGCTGGCGCTGGTGTTGATGGATCATTACCTGCGCAACCGTGGCCAATGTGGTGATGTGGTTTCCTCGCTCTCACCAATTCCTGCCGGCAGGGATTAACCTGCCGGAGTACCTTGCGTGATCGCTGACTCTCGCCAGTCGCCCATTCCTTATTACTGGCGACTGTCGTCCTTTTACCTTTTCTATTTTGCCCTGCTCGGCATGCTGGTGCCTTACTGGGGCCTGTATCTGCAGACGCGGGGTTTTGCTGCTGCGCAGATCGGCCTGCTTATGGCCATACCGCAAATCACCAAGCTGGGCGCACCAAACCTATGGGGCTGGCTGGCGGATCGTACTGGCCAGCGATTACGTATTATCCGCGCGGGCAATCTGCTCGCTGCGATCATTTTTACCGGTGTGTTTGTTGCCGACGGCTTTTGGTCCATGGTGATCGTGCTGGCCGGTTTCAGCTTTTTCTGGAATGCCGTGCTGGCGCAGTTCGAGGTGATCACTCTCGATACTCTGGGTGAGCGCAGTCATCGCTATAGTCAGGTACGGCTATGGGGGTCGGTGGGCTTTATTGCCGCGGTGCTGGTGGTCGGAGTGCTGCTTGACTTGCTGTCGGTATCATTGCTGCCGTGGCTGTTGTGCGGTGGGCTCTGGCTGATCTGGCTGTGTACATTGTTTTTACCCGCCGGCTCGGCGCCGTTGCAGCGAGCCCGTGAGGGCAAACTGCTGGCGGTGCTACGTCAGCCCGGTGTGCCAGCATTTTTTGCCTGTGCCTTTTTGATGCAGTTGTCCCACGGTCCCTATTACACCTTCTACACCATCCATCTGGTGGATATGGGCATTAGCCGTACCATTGCCGGTTCGCTCTGGGCGCTGGGCGTAATTGCTGAAGTGGGGCTGTTTCTGATTATGCACTGGCTGTTGGTGCGGGTGCCTTTAAAAGTCATTGTTACTGCCAGTTTGTTGCTTGCTGCGCTGCGCTGGTTATTGATTGGTAGCGTTGGCGACAGTTTGGCGTGGCTGGCCTTGGGCCAACTTCTTCATGCCGCCACCTTTGGTAGTTTCCATGCGGCGGCCATGGCCTGGTTGCATCGTACTTTCTCTGGAGGTCATGCCGGTCAGGGCCAGGCACTGTATTCCAGTTTTGGCTTCGGAGCGGGCTGGGCCGTTGGCGCCGGACTGTCGGGAATGCTGTGGACATCATTTGGCTCAGATAGCTTCCTGCTGGCGGCGGCGGTGGCCA
>NZ_JAFMPS010000061.1 GCF_020667895.1 Alcanivorax sp. 1008 | reverse complement strand
TGGCCACCGCCGCCGCCAGCAGGAAGCTATCTGAGCCAAATGATGTCCACAGCATTCCCGACAGTCCGGCGCCAACGGCCCAGCCCGCTCCGAAGCCAAAACTGGAATACAGTGCCTGGCCCTGACCAGCATGACCTCCAGAGAAAGTACGATGCAACCAGGCCATGGCCGCCGCATGGAAACTACCAAAGGTGGCAGCATGAAGAAGTTGTCCCAAGGCCAGCCACGCCAAATTGTCGCCAACGCTGCCAATCAACAGCCAGCGCAGTGCGGCAAGCAACAAACTGACCGTGACAATCACCTTCAAAGGCACCCGTACCAGCAGCCAGTGCATAATCAGAAACAGCCCCACCTCAGCAATCACACCCAGTGCCCAGAGCGACCCGGCAACAGTGCGGCTAATGCCCATATCCACCAAATGAATGGTATAGAAGGTGTAATAGGGGCCGTGGGACAACTGCATCAAAAAGGCACAGGCAAAAAATGCTGGCACACCGGGCTGACGTAGCACCGCCAGCAGTTTGCCCTCACGGACTCGCTGCAACGGCGCCGAGCCGGCGGGCAAAAACAATGTGCACAGCCAGATCAGCCATAGCCCACCGCATAACAGCCACGGCAGCAATGATACCGACAGCAAGTCAAGCAGGACTCCGACCACCAGCACCGCAGCAATAAAGCCCACCGACCCCCATAGCCGTACCTGGCTATAGCGATGACTACGCTCACCCAGAGTATCGAGAGTGATCACCTCGAACTGCGCCAGCACGGCATTCCAGAAAAAGCTGAAGCCGGCCAGTACGATCACCATCGACCAGAAGCCGTCGGCGACAAACACACCGGTAAAAATGATCGCAGCGAGCAGATTGCCCGCGCGGATAATACGCAATCGCTGGCCAGTGCGATCCGCCAGCCAGCCCCATAGATTTGGTGCGCCCAGCTTGGTGATTTGCGGTATAGCCATCAGCAGGCCGATCTGCGCAGCAGCAAAACCCCGCGTCTGCAGATACAGGCCCCAGTAAGGCACCAGCATGCCTAGCAGGGCAAAATAGAAAAGGTAAAAGGAAGACAGTCGCCAGTAATAAGGAATGGGCGACTGGCGAGAGTCAGCGATCACGCAAGGTACTCCGGCAGGTTAATCCCTGCCGGCAGGAATTGGTGAGAGCGAGGAAACCACATCACCACATTGGCCACGGTTGCGCAGGTAATGATCCATCAACACCAGCGCCAGCATGGCCTCGGCAATGGGCGTGGCACGCACGCCAACGCAGGGGTCATGACGCCCCTTTGTGATGACCTCAACCGGATTGCCGTCGATATCCACCGAGCGCCCGGGAATAAGCACACTGGAAGTGGGCTTCAATGCCATCGAGACACGTACAGTCTGGCCAGAGCTGATGCCGCCAAGCACACCACCAGCGTGATTGCTCAGAAAGCCCTCAGGAGTAATCTCGTCGCGGTGAACTTCGCCGCGCTGCTCAACCACAGCAAAGCCGTCCCCCACTTCCACCGCCTTGACCGCATTGATACTCATCATTGCCTTGGCCAAGTCCGCATCCAGACGGTCAAATACCGGCTCACCCCAGCCCGGCGGCACACCCTCGGCATATACGTTAATGCGCGCACCAATCGATGAACCGTCCTTACGCAATGCATTAATCAACTCTTCCAGCGCCACCACCTTGCTGGCATCCGGGAAGAAAAACGGATTGTCGTTAACCACTGACCAATCGAAGGTCTCTGCCTTGATCGCGCCAATCTGTACCGCACCACCATAAATACGCACGCCAAGATGCTGGTGTAAAAACTTGCGGGCAATGGCTCCCGCAGCAACACGCATGGCCGTCTCTCTGGCCGAAGATCGACCACCACCGCGGTAATCACGGATGCCGTACTTTTGCGCATAGGTGTAATCCGCATGGGCCGGTCGAAAGGTACGCGCTATCTCGCCGTAGTCCTTGGATTTTTGATCCGTGTTTTCAATCAGCAGGCCAATAGGACAACCTGTGGTTTTGCCCTCAAACACCCCGGACAGAATTCTGACCTGATCCGGCTCCCGTCGCTGGGTGG
>NZ_JAFMPS010000060.1 GCF_020667895.1 Alcanivorax sp. 1008 | reverse complement strand
ATGGAGTGATCAGGCCGGACAGACCAATAATGTCCACATTTTCTTTTTTGGCTACATCCAGAATTTTGTCACAGGGAACCATGACGCCAAGGTCAATAACCTCGTAACCGTTGCACTGGAGCACAACACCAACAATATTTTTGCCAATGTCGTGCACGTCTCCCTTCACGGTCGCCATCAGAATGCGCCCATGGGACTCCTGCTGAGTGCCGAGCAGCTCCTTTTCAGCCTCCATGTATGGCATCAACCAGGCTACGGCCTTTTTCATTACCCGCGCTGACTTGACTACCTGGGGCAAGAACATTTTGCCTTCGCCGAACAAATCGCCGACCACGTTCATGCCATCCATCAAGGGGCCTTCGATAACGTGCAAGGGGCGTTCGGCTTTTAGTCGAGCCTCTTCCGTATCTTCACCAATGTAATCTGCCACTCCCTTGATCAAAGCATGGGCAAGGCGCTTCTCTACCGGCCACTCACGCCAACTGAGATCCTCTTGACGAACGCTGCCGGCGCCAGTGCCACGGTATTTTTCGGCGATATCCAGCATGCGTTCAGTGCCATCTTCGCGGCGATTAAGAACGATGTCCTCTACTGCTTCCTTAAGCTCCGCAGGGATGTCTTCATAAATGGCCAGCTGACCAGCATTGACGATGCCCATATCCATGCCGGCTTTGATGGCGTGGTAAAGGAATACCGCATGAATTGCCTCTCGCACTGGCTCATTGCCACGGAACGAGAACGAAACGTTGGATACACCACCGGAAATAAGAGCATAGGGCAGGGTGGTCTTGATATCGTGGACTGCTTCAATAAAGTCCACAGCATAGTTATTGTGCTCTTCAATCCCGGTAGCAATGGCAAAAATATTTGGATCGAAAATAATGTCTTCGGGTGGAAAACCAAGCTGTTCGGTAAGCAACTTATAAGCACGGGTGCATATCTGGGTCTTGCGCTCGCGGGTGTCGGCCTGACCGTCCTCATCGAAGGCCATAATGATTACTGCCGCGCCGTAACGACGAACCAGGCGGGCCTGCTCAATAAATGCAGCCTCGCCTTCCTTCATGGATATGGAATTAACAATGCCTTTTCCCTGAATGCACTTAAGGCCCGCCTCAATAACATCCCACTTGGAAGAGTCGATCATGATCGGAACTCGGGAGATTTCGGGCTCCGCTGCGATCAGGTTGAGGAATCGGACCATACACTCTTTCGATTCGAGCAGTCCTTCATCCATGTTGATATCGATTATCTGGGCGCCAGCCTCAACCTGCTGACGGGCCACATCCAGAGCGGTATCGTAATCACCCTCTTTAATCAGGCGCAGAAATCGTTTGGAGCCAGTGACGTTGGTGCGCTCGCCAACGTTGACAAATAAAGAGTCGCTGTCGATGGTCAGGGGCTCGAGTCCGCTTAGACGGCAGGCAGGCGCGATTTCCGGTAGCACTCGCGGCGACAGGTCCTCCACGGCACTGGCTATGGCGCGAATATGAGCCGGAGTGGTGCCGCAGCAGCCACCGATCACATTCAGGTAGCCCTTGCTCGCCCAGTCACGAATCTCCGCTGCCATGGCTTCTGGAGACTCGTCGTACTCACCCATTTCATTGGGTAGGCCGGCATTTGGGTGGGCGGAAACAAAGCCTTCACTGATGCGCGATAATTCGGCCATGTAAGGACGTAGTTCTTTCGCCCCGAGGGCACAGTTCAGTCCAATAGTAATCGGCTGGGCATGGCGCAGTGAGTGATAGAAAGCCTCCGTGGTTTGGCCGGTAAGGGTGCGCCCTGAGGCATCAGTGATCGTGCCGGAGATCATCATGGGAATATCGATCTGATGATCATCGCAGTATTTCATTACAGCAAATACGGCCGCTTTTGCATTCAAGGTATCGAAAATGGTTTCGATCAGTAGTACATCGGCACCACCTTCGACCAGCCCATCAATGGCTTCCAGATAGGCCTCCACCAACAGGTCAAAATTGGTGTTGCGATAGCCTGGGTCGTTGACGTCAGGGGAGATGCTGGCGGTACGGTTGGTTGGCCCGAGCACTCCGGCAACGAAACGTGGCCGTGATGGGTCAGCCTGCATCACTGCATCGGCAGCCCGCCGGGCGCATTGTGCTGCGCTGACATTCAGCTCCCGGGCCAGAGACTCCATGCCGTAGTCGGCCATGGCAATACTGGTGGCATTAAATGAGTTGGTCTCAATGATGTCGGCGCCGGCTTCAAGATAGGCGCGGTGAATATCTTCAATGATTGAAGGCTGAGTAATGCACAGCAGGTCATTGTTACCCTTGAGATCCGATGGCCAGTCGGCGAAGCGATCTCCGCGGTAGGCGGCCTCGTCGAACCGGTATTGCTGGATCATGGTCCCCATGGCGCCATCAAGAATCA
>NZ_JAFMPS010000005.1 GCF_020667895.1 Alcanivorax sp. 1008 | reverse complement strand
TCACTGGGCAGGTTATTCAGATCCACCCAGCCATCCTGGTTTCTGGTATCGGCAAAACACAGGAACCACTTTGCTTTGCTCGCCGTTGCATTGCGGATACCGTCGTGAAACATGGGTGGTATGGCGCGCGCTTTTTCCTGCAAGGCGGAGTCACTCTGCAGGGCCACCACGGACCCCAACGCGTGGTTACAGATCTCTTCGCCGTTCATGTCCTGCGCCTGGCCGACGACCTTGAACTCATCCACCCAGCCATGAAACCCGTTTACCGGACTGGTTGTGTTGGCAGCCCGTCCCACCCATAGGTCGCCCGGTGACATGACCAGCACTGGATCAGCGCCAGTAGGTTTGTGCCAGTCTGCCACCAGCATGCCATCGCGAAACACTTCCACTCGCGCGCCCTGAGGATGGATGCGGAAACCAAGGTGATTATATGCCGCATAAGCAAGCGCAGCATTTAGCGCAAAGGTATGGCGCTCGCCGGCAGCGCTTACCAGACTCACAGAATGCAAACCCTTGAGATCAATGCCAGAGCCGTCGGGGAATTCCAGCAGCCGGCGAAACTGCTGGTCGTTCTTCATGCGCGGGTCCACAAACAGACCGACAAACCAGACATCCTGTGTCAGGTCCCGATGCTGCCCGCCAGGAATGGTATAGCGTATTCCGGATGATGGCCTTAAAAACAAGCCTTTGCCACGCACGCCGCCCAGGGCAACCCGTTCCACCTCGCCCGGGCCGACGATTTCGCCAAAGCCCGGTGAGCGGTAAAGGCCGGTTGCCGCATTCTGAATGCGCTTGAAGTCGCCCTTCATCTCCGCGCCGGATTTGGCTTGCACCATTTCTGAAGAAATCAGGTAGTGGGGATCTGTCCAGTCGTCAAAGGCGACCACGTCTGTCGCAGTGCCGTTGCTGATCAGCCACGCCACATCGCGCGGAATATTCAGGCGCAGGTTCCGATCATGATTGAACTTGTTCTCGATCGAATCAATAAAGTTGATATTGCCACTGGCGCCGGGGATAGTCTTTAGCGTGGTATCGCCAAAATTCTCTCTGCCCGAGCCCACCCTTACCCAACCGGCCTCACCGTCATCAAACAGCTTGACCAGGCGTTGCCGAGACGGCACCTTGCCGACACCCCAGTCTGTGTTGTTGAGCATATTGTCGATGAGTACTGCTCGACCCTGGGTCCAAAGGCCCAGTACCGCAACTTCGCGGGTTGAGTCAGTGGACTCCATGGTATTCTTGACAAGGTCGCAAGTGATGCCGTCCAGGCACCGGACCTCATACTTCCCCTGCCCGTGCAGTGGCGCCTGGCCGTCGCTTGTGCCAAAGAAGATATTAGCGCCATCGCTTGTCAACCACGGGTAGGTTGCGCTTAACCTGAATGGCTAGCTTCTTCACGGTCCCAGTTATCGAATGCTGCATATCGACTAGGAAGTCTGAAGACATCACCTGTGTATTTCCCGATACAGCGGGGTGACGAATTCCAAGCTCCTCTGCAATCTGACGCGTTTCGTCAACATTAAGCGGAAACTGCTCTCGAATGTCTGATACCCGAGGATTCCATTCGAGCAGGAGGAAGGTGGAAAGCTCAAGATCTGAAAGTAAGTGATGTGTGCGCTGGCTCAGGTGGCCTTGGACCCTATGGACGCGGCCCTTGGAGGAAACATCTCTAACAGTGAGCCAAGGCACATAGTCCTTGCCGCTTCCGAACCCTCTACCATCACGAATCCACTTAAGGGTGCGATCGTCTAGCTTCAATTCGGTCATTCTGAGGCCCCAACAGAGATACTTGGACTCTGCCACAGGCCTTGGAATTTACCAACTTTATTTGCTATTTACCGACTTTATTTGTTATTTACCAACTTTATTTGTAGATTACACGACCCTTTCCTCTCTCCGTGACTCTTTCCACCTTGGCACACCTTGGCGCCAGCCTCGTACTGGCATATCTGCCGCGGCCGCAGTTTAGAACGATATTTCGCATGGCTTGTTAGTGGGATTTTTAAGAGGCGGGGGCAGGCTTTTCTTGAGAAGGGCTTATTTTCTACTGCTAGGAAGCAATCAAGCAGTCACGCGCACCATGGGCAACAACATATTTCTTCTTCCAACGCCCAGGGCTCGTCACACGGCATCAAGACGCGGCTGGCAACAGCTTGCACCTGTTGAACCAGCCCGTTCCTCTCGCTTTATATCTGGAATGCTGGGTTTGGAGTAATGACATCCTCTTTGATGTCATCAATCCCGGCGGACGCCTTAATCTCGCCAACAAGCTCTGGATCAGTCGTAAAACCGTATACTGCCTCCTTGAGCAACACCACCACCGCGTTCCTCATGCTGTTCACGTACGTCAGGGCGGCTTCCTCAACGGCCTCGATGGGAAGCCCATCAAGATAGTCGGGGCTCAAGTTTGGAACCCGATCAATTACAAACCTGGCAACCGCGGGCAACTTCGTCACCGCCATTGGGTTGAACGACACAGCCATCTCGACATCTTCAGATGTTTGCTTGTCCTCCTTGCGTGCGGACTGCTTTGAAATCCTACGGAACGGGAAGATGTATGTTTCCGCATCAATATTCTTGTCTTCAATAATATTTTTGACGTCATTCCCACTCAGCTCCGGCAGATCCACCGCCAGCATCTTCGCCACCTCTTTCTTGCCCAAGGTGTACTCGAGGCCATCGATGCCCTTAACGTTGCCCTTTCGCGGATCCTCAACAATAAAGATTGAGCAGGTCACATCACCGGCCGAATTCTCAACCGCAGCGAAAGGCTTTTCTGACCACAGAAACTGCCCTGCCTCGGGCCTGGTCTCAATCAAATGGTGCCCGGCACGGCTTGCCGCCTCATTCCACCAAGAGTTATAGAGCTCGAAGTCCTCTTGGGTTAGATGCCCACTCTCTAGCAGATCACCTGGCAAGTTGGCTTGCTTCAGCATATCCAGTGGCGCATCAATCAGGCGCATGTCTCGTTCGTTGCCAGCATCATCAGTAGTAACTAACAACGACTCCGGGGAACCAGGAACGACAGGATGGAACTCGAAAACTTCGGCGCCAATATCACCGGCCAGCTCAGCCTTTTCCCGGGCCGCCTTAATCGCATCAACTTGCGCCATGCGGACCTTTGCCTCATCTTCAGGAAGATCCGCACGTATCTGAGTTGCGGGCCGGTAGTTCAGCTTTACGGGGTGGATGAGGCGGTATTCCTCAATAAATTTGCCACCGTTTATCTTGCCATGGGAGGCAAGCAGATAGCCCTGCCTGGTACCGGTTGGCCCCTGCGTGATCTCGAACGAAATTGTTCGCCCAAAGCTCTTGCCATGAAACAGCGTTTGCTTGAGCGCAGCGATCATTCTGGGGTGGTCGCTGGCGATGAAGTCCTTCGTTTTGTCATTTTTGGGGCGCGCAATATACATGGCTCTCTCGATACGAAATCTTTCGCATATAGTACATTATTTGAAGTTTGTGTGCTATCACAGCCCGGGTGGCTTGGGCAGCCTGACGGCTAACGGGCTGACTTGCTCTACCGTACGAGTAGGGCTTCCCCCGCCTTCTTTGGGGCCACCCCCCGGGCCCGGGCTTCCACCTGGGCCGCCAGCCACCCCCTTATTATCCAGGCTGCCTGGCTGGAGGTTACCCAAAGACGGTGGGGCACCCATATCCGTAGAGGGGGCCGCCCGAAGCCTTAGCCGCCGGTCCATCTCTCTTACCAGCTTGGCGTACAAGTGCGTACCCGCCAGCTCTACCAGGTGGGCCGGCAGATCTGGGGCTGCCTCTCGGATAAACTGGGGTCGGCTTTCCGGATTGAGGATGGCCTCCCGTTTCTGGGGGTCGCCCATAGCCAGTAAGGCTGCCTCTGCAGCATCAGTCGTGCGCATACACCCTCTCCAGTACGTCCCGGGGATTACTCAACCAGCTCAACCTCGCCGGATTCGAACTCTTCATCAGTGGTAGCCCCACGAAACTCCGTCAACCGGTGTACTTGCTCCCAGGCGGGGGCAGCCTTGAAGGATCCGCCAGCGGAGATCGCTGCTATGAACTCTTCCACCTCCGCCTCTGACCAGTCACCTTCTGCTTGGCTCTTGCCGCCCACCAGTTCTTCATCGCGATAGATTGCTTGGAACAACGTTTCATGGGTTCCGCGAAGGGATCTGGTTAAGGTAATCGTGTACTCGCCGTCGTTATGTCCTGGCTCACCGGTGAGAACCAGATCGCCCATTTCAGTGTTATCACGAACCTGGAAGTGGTGACTACGAATCATCTTCAGGTGACGGCGCAAGATTGCCTTAAGCGACGAGGGCATTTCGGTTTCTATAAACACTTTCGTTTGCTCCTTAATCATTTTGGTATTCCTGCTGTTTGTTAGGGGGTGGCCGCCAGTCCGCCTGCTGACTGATGGTTTCGCACCACATCAATAGGCTCTGGCGCCGCGGGGTTTTGAATTAGGTACTCTTCAATCCATTTTCTGGACCGCACTGGCAGCTCAAAGCGGGCACCGTCACACCACAGCCAGGCCATGAGCGCGCCGATATCGTGGTCTTGTACATTGGCGACCAGCGTTTGCTTCCCGGCCGCGGTAAAGGAGTCGGCGAGAAAATGTTTGATATGGGTGCCCTCCCAGTACTGCTTGCACCGAGTGGTATTGGCAATCGATACCTGCCAATTGGAGCCGACGCCCTTTCGAACTTTCAGCTCGGGCACCTGGTAGGTTCGCTTGTGCTGTTTGTAAGTTCGCGGGGCCAGCGAAAGCGAGGTTTTGGGGTGAGCATTCAAGAATGCGATCGGCAGGTCATGGCGTGGCGCCGGGATAGGCATTTCAAGAAGCGCCGCAACTTGACGGCTTTCGGCCTTGATGAGGAACCCGGCTCTGCTCTCCCCCGCTTCATTGGTGTAGGCCACCGGCTCGATACCCAGCTGGCGGCTGTGTGCAATCTGAGCCGCGGTAAAGGGGTTGCCTTCCAGTGTGTATGCGGTTTTTGGCTCAGTAACAGAAACGCCACGGCGGAAACGGGCTGCCAGAGGATGGGCGTCGGTATAGAGCGTTCCCTCTGTGGTGAAGTTCTCGTCCTCCATGACCGCGCTCAAAGGGGCTGTTCTGGTTCCATACTCTGCGCTGATCATCGTGATCGACCATAGAGATGGCTTGGCCAGGAGGCTGGCGGCTTCTACCGGATCATTGCCCTCCTCGAATTTGGTGCTCCACCAGCCTCTCTGGGCCTCGGGCAGGGATATCTTGGTAATGACGCCCCGCACCACCTTGCCGCTTTCCATGTAGCGAACGATAGCGCCGGGCTGAAGGTCACGAACAACTTCTCGCATCCGGTCTATCTCGGCAGACCGGTTATTTATGATGGTTTCGATATCGCCGGTGGACGTAGCCAACTTCTCACGTACATCTTGTAGCAGCGACGCCTGGTTGACCCGTAAGCACTCTGTTACCGCGACCATCCCGTCAGTCTTGTCCAGCTGGTGGGAGGATATATCGCGCTCCAGATTGGTTTGGCCAGCGCTTATTGCCCGCTTGACGGTATCGTGCGTAATGGCTGCGATTTTCTTGCGGTACCGGAGCTCAAGCATATTAAGAGGCTTGTCGAAGCTGGTGGAGACAGCCTGGTCCATGCCTGCAATCCTCCAGTCGTCAATCATCTGGACTTTCCCTGGCAGCATTCTGGATGCCAGAGGATTCGCGCCCTTGACTTCCAGCTCCTGCAAATAGGCTGCGTACTCTCGCTCGAGCTCCCGGTACACCCGCTCTTGGGTTGCCGTGTCGAGGATTACCAGTCTGGCAGTAAAGACATTGGATACGGTCTTGATATCGTTTTGCGAGGCGCTGTTGTAAACCTTGAACGCGCCATCAGGTGTGCTCATTACAGTCAGGTCCAAGAATCGGGCCATTGCTGGATTGTTCACCAAATATCGCCGGCACACCTCATCGCCCACGCTGTTGAGAATGTCGATGGCATCTGCCTCGTGCATGCTCTCCCGGTTGCCGGTGGTATTGGCACTAAGCCGACGCAGGCCCTGGTTGTAGATGGCCAGAAGTCGCTGCTCGGCTGGCAGGCCAGACGACAGGGTCTTGTATACCGGGTCAACCACCTGGTTGTTACGATCGACCCGACCAAACATCTGAACCTGCTTAACGATGTTTCCCACCAACTGACCATTAATAAAGCACCGCCGGCGAGTGTCCCCATAACGCGCATCGGAATGCAGGTTAAGACCGGAGCAGACAGCCGTGTTAATCAGCAGGGCGTCGATCTGGCCATTATTGAAGCCATCACGCACGCCAATACGATCCTTAACCGCCTCGTTGGTCCGCTGCACCCAGCCATCTTCCGTTTGCACTAACCGGTAACCGCGGCCCGTCATTTCGGCCACACGAGGCATAACCACCTCTTTTACCGTCTCACCATCAACCAGGCGCTCGATCTCGATCGGCGTTTTTTCCACTTTGTTCAAGATGTAGGAGATGGGGTCACCAGGCAGATCGGAAAACTTCGCTGCGAACTCACGGACCTCTTTAATCTCCTCCATAACGCTCTGGATTGCCTTCTGGTCAGCGCCATCAAGCATGTCGTAGATGTCACGCGGGGTGAGCGAGATATTTTTCCGGCGAGTGCGCTCCTTGCCTTTAACCATCACCTTCTCGCTGACAACCAATCTGAACTTCGTCAAATTGTCTGCAGTGCGAGCAATAGCGTGACCAAAATGAGGCAGCTCATCGAGTTTAATCGGCTGGCGCTTAAGCCGGAGCACCACGGCATCAAACTCATCGGTCTCCGGCTTCAAGCCCATCTCAAGAGCTTGCTCTACTGCGCGGCGCTCCCAGAGCTCATCCATGACGCTGTTCATGGTGCTCTCAAGGCCCAGCACGGGCTTGTCCCCATTGCGTATGGAGTCCAGCATCTCCTCGGCCGCCAGGTCCGCCTTCAATGCGAGAACGAACTGGCGCGTCAAATGGTGCGCAGTCGACCAATAGCCAGCATCCAGAATGTTCAGCTGCTTGGGCTCGATCCTCACGCCCCGGCCACCAACACCTAGCTTCGCCATGTTCTTGGGAGCGGTGTAGGTCACCCAATTGCGTGCTGCCTGCATGACCTTGCCCTGGATGCGGGTCAGGCGGTTCATCGCCTCCGCGTAGGCATCTCCCAGCGCCCGGTTGCGCTCGAGACGCTGCTCGTCCACGACGCTGATGAGTTCACGATTCTGCATGGCCCGCTCGCGACGCATAAACACGCCATCCTCCGCCAGCATCTGCGCGACAGCCTCCTGAAGCGGCAGGCCTCCAAGACCAACTACCTCCTTCAATTCCGGCACCTCAATCTTGCTGGGCAGCGCGCGGTGGTAAAGCGCCAGGTTGTGTTCGCCCTTGGCGTAGGTGGCAGAGCTGTAAATGACCTCCGAGGCATGCTGAGTCAGCACCTCCATGTACTCGGCAGCATTGGAGGAAGCTCCAGCAAAATTATGGGCCTCGTCCAAAATCAGCACCGCGTTCGAGTCACTGGTCAAATGGGTAAGAAACTTCCTGTTGTCGTTATCCAGGCTGGCCACCCGAGCAGTTGCCAGATAAAGGTTAGGTATCTGGCCACGCTCATTGCGGACATCCGCCGTGCCCGTCTTCAGAGCCTGGATATATTCCGCATTTCGCTTGCTTGACCCTGTATCCAGCACTGTGCCCTGATGCTGCAGAACCAGGCGATCGCTGATGGCATACGGCCGAATGTTTTGGATCTCTCCGATATCAGAGATGTCTTCAAGAATCGACTCACAAAGATCTCGGCGCTCACTGAGAAATATCACCGGCGAATCCGTATGGAGCTGCACCCAGCGCGCCAAGGCCGCCAGCACCCGCCCCTTGCCGGTACCCGTGTTATCACCAACAATCGGCGCCCGCCCGCGGCGTATTGCGTAGATACCCAGACCCACCGCATCAATCTGCTCAGGCGATAGCACCTTGTCGGCGTGCTCACGAGTCATCTTCAGCTCACGAGCAACAAAGTCATTCAGCGACTCGGTCGGGCAGAGTTCCTTCTTCATTTTTCTCAACGCGGCGAACGTCACACCAGCCAGGTTCCGAGGGATGCATGCCTCCGTCTTACCTTCAGCGATCGGCTGGTACGGCACCTGGAGGCTGCCGTCGTCATCAATAGCCATATTGGCAACCTTCGCATCCATACGGTCTGCTACCGCCAATTCAGCATCCTGGGCAGACAAACTCGTATCAATGGCGCTCACGTACTGATTCAGGCTTTCGTAGCCCTTGATAACCGGTATCGCGAGATCCAGCTCCTTGCGAACAGGAGTGGCACGGCGCCCACCAATAACCACAAGGCGCCGAGGTTTGGCCGCAGCACGGTCAGCGTCTGCCAAGAACAGGTCCCGATCGAGGTCGGCAACCCCTGCCACCTCGTAGTGATCCCCCAGCCAAGAGAAGAACCCCTTGCTTGCCTCGCCAATCACACCAGGCTCATCGTCGGCGTCAATCACGAAACACGCCCGACCTCGTTCGTGCAGGCTGGGGAGTAACTTGGCCAACTCAAAATGATCATTGCGAGTTACCCGCAATACGTCATGCAGCACTCCGTACCCGGGGCCGCCAGGACGGCTGTCACGAGGATCGCGGGAAAACGTGCCGACCATGCGCTCAGAGCCTTCCGGTGCACCCAGTTCACGGTTTTGTGTCTCGTACCGATTGGTAATGCCTTGGGTTACCGCGGCAAACCATTCACGACGATCTTGCTGCTCGCCAAAACCACCCGGGATCAACAGCGTCGCCAGGGCAGTAGATGGCGCCAGGGCCAGAAAGATTGGGCTCAGGGCGTTACAGTCCACCAGGTTGTAGAACCGGTCCCCCAGGGTGCGGCGCATAGCCGCCGCCAGCGGCAACGGCAACGCAGCTGCGCCAGGCGGGGTCTGGCGATCCTTGGCTCGCAGGGACAAATCAAAGACTTCTTCACGGCTGGATGCGGTGCGAACTTTTTTGTTCAAGTCAAAAGCAACAACCGCCTCGATGGCGTCAACAGTGTGAGAAATGGCCGACTCCATACGCGCAGCATCTTCAGCCAGAGGCCGCTGGGCGGGATCCGCCACCTCGAAGATCTGCTGTGCCAGCAACTTGATTTCACCGCTACTGAGCGGACCACTGTCTCGCCCCGTTAGGTGGGCATGAACACAGTTCAGCAGGTCACGCCACTTCGGCTGCCTGGCATCACCGGCACGCAAAAATCGCCAAAGCTCTTCACCAACACCTTCTCGAACAATCCGTTTAGCCGATGACGGGCCGCCAGCGCCGGCACCGACCGCAGCAAAGCGGGCGCCATCAAGACGATATACAGACTCGCCCGCAGCATTGCGACCAAGGAAAATGGCAGCATCCAAATCCTCACCGGTGGCGCTCGCCTTCAGTTCATCGGCATGATCCGCGTACCACTTCTCCGGCGGATCCTGCGTTATCTCACCAGCCCGCACCAGCGGCAACATCAACGCGGCCTGAGCAGAAAGATCTTCCTTAGACAGCGCCTTGCCGGCGGTCCGGCCGCGGACCAAGCGATGGCTTCCCTCCGACTCAAGCTCCATCGCGCGGCGCCAGGCATTGGCCGTCTGATCCAGGCGAAGCACATTAATGCCGTTAAGAATCCCCCCCCATGAATATGACAGCTCAAGCGGGGTGGCGATGGCAGTGTCCTGGCGCGTGACGAGATACACCTTGCCGGTCTGCGGCAGCCGGTGTTCTTTGACGAAATCCTGCACCATTTCCTGAAGGTCACGGATAGATCCAGAGCGGGCACGCTTCGCTGGGGTGGGGCTGGCGGACTTAGCCGACTGGTTGCTGGCGGATGGCTCCTGCGACGGGGCAGGGTTAGATGGCTGGCCAAGCAGAATGTCAGACACCGCAATGCGCGCCATTCGCACGCTCTCAAATACCGCCTTGAAGGCCACGGGGTCAAACGCGCGAAGGGTTCCATCAGGCTTAGTGTAGCCCGTATGAATCCACGCTTTCGCGGAGGGCGATTGCACGAAGCCCAGCTTCTTCAAGCCGTCAGCATGCGGGTCGGCATCCCCCGTCATAATCAGGACCTGCCTGCCCTTCACTGCCAGTACTTTCAGGCTCATGCCATGCGCGGAGAAGTCCGGCCATGCAATCGTGTCCATCATAACGCCCTCTAAAGAATCTCGTATAAAGTATATAATACGGGATTATGGGGCATCAGGGAAAGAGATTGCTTTCGAGGGGTTCTTGGACAGGAAAAGCGCTGTCAGCGGTTGTCTCCGCCTCCCGCCAGAAGCCGCTCAAGCGTCGAACATGCACTCGAGCTCGCCCGAGGGCCCAGCGCCCTCTCCCACAGAAATTGCAGCGGGGAGCTCGTGGATGGCAGCGATATCAAGCACTCATTCCAGACTGAATCTGGCACCAATAGCCAACCGGCTTCGCCAAGAGACACCAGGAATAGGTATAGCTGATGGCCGGCAAGCGATTGCATTGCCTGGGCTGCCGCCGCATGAGGATCCCCCATCTGCTCCGCCCTTAGGCGCCCTACCCACGCAAACCACACCGGCCCGACTCCTTTAGAGTCGATCGCCATTCGGTGCTGCTCATCAAGCGAGCATCTCTTTTGGACGCATTCGATGGCCTGGTGCATGACTTCGACATCTGCAGCGACCTCTTTTCGGTACACCGACCCGAAAACGAGGAACGCAGCCGAAAGCGCCATGCCACACCCCAAAACTGTCACGAACCAGAATGGGCGCCGCACCTAAAACACCCCGCCAATGGGTTGGCCTATCAGAGCCGACGCATGCCTAAAGGGATTGTTGCTCATTTCAAACGCGACCTCAGGCCGTCTTCCTATTGGCCGCTTTTGGGTTTGTCGCAGTAATCTCTGCGTAGTGTTTCCATGTGCTCAAGTTTTCCCTTGCCCATTGGTACTGCCTGGTGCGCCTCATCGAACGCCATCCGGCCGAAACGGCTAACGCCATCTTCCCGGCTACTGCGGATGAACTCCGGGCGCTCTTTGTCGGCCATAACTAATAACTTTCCTTTTTCCCAATGAATTGCCACCAGAGCAGCCATCCAGCGCTCTATCCCGCTTACATCAGCGAGATGGTGACAGGAAAGGGCCCCAACCGCGTGTGCCTTACAGACTCATCTGCGACGGTTCTATATAGAACGCCTTGTTCCACTTCACCGGGTTGACCAGACGTTGTATCACCGTCTGTATCGTGTGTCAGAATCAACAAGTATGGAGTTGAGTCCAGCGTAAAGCCCGTAGCCGCCTTGGTTGCATGGAAGCGAAGCAATAAAGGCCCCACTGCCTCAACAGCGCCAGACGCCAGAAAAGTGTCGCCCTGCCAAACTTCCATCTGTGCGATGCCTACATAGGACGCTGCTGGGTCTCCAGCCTCAGCGGTATAGCCTGCAATCGCGAAGGTATCCATCTTGCCTTCGCTGGTGGTTACAGTGATTGTCGCGCTCACAGCCTCAGCGGCAACATCACGATCATACGTCACCAGATAATCACCAAACCCAGAGTCGTCCACATCTGCCGCTGTGATAGTGATGCCGGCAGGCACACCGGAAAACTCAAGAGAGTGCCCCGGGAAGCCGTCACGATCGATGGTTAGCGGCATCTCCGTACGGAACCCCGCGAAGTCCAGGTCGCCAGACACATTAACCATAGACGTGTCGATCTGCCCAGACGCAGCCGCTCGAGCTGCCTTGCCAAAATCGATCAAGCCGTAACCTGCTTCTTCCGTGAATGCACCGCCCGAATCTGCATTGGTCAGCTCGCCAGCCTGGAGCAACGCCTGCAACTGCACGTTGGTCAGATCCGGATTAATTGCCTTCATCATGCCGACCGCGGCGGTTACAACTGGCGCAGAGAACGACGTGCCGATCTCGCAATGCGTTCCTTCAAAGAAGTCCGAAAGATCCGGGTTAACAGGATCCTCAGCGGTACCAAGAATGCCAAGGACGCACGTTTGATCCGCAACCTCTCCAACGGCCGCAGCAATATGGACATACGGGCCGTATGAGCTGTAGGACGCGATGTCTCCATCACGGGCATAGGCAGTTACGCCCCAAGCCCCATCATCTCTACCGTATAGCCCGACGAGAACATTACCTGGAGTCAGCCGGGAACCAGAATTCCCCGCGGCGCCCATTACAGGCACATCATTACTAATCGCATACCAAACGCCCTCCGCAACCGGGCTCCAGCCTTGCTCGGCGGATGTCACGGACAGGTTGATTACATCGGCGCCATTGTCTGTTGCCCACTCGATAGCCGCAACCAGCGCAGCATTGTCATAAGCACTCTCCCCTGGTGCGGTTCCTCTAACCGGCAGGATGTTCGCATCAGGGATGTATCCTGTATTGCCCGCGCCATTATTCCTCTCGGCTGCAATAATAGAAGCGACCATCGTCCCGTGAGTGTTAGCGAGCCCATTGCCTCTGGCACCAACTTCTTGGAAATTGTTGGTAACCAAAGGCCCAAACCGGTCCTCTGGGTCGCGGTACACCCAGTAGCCATTTAACAATGCATCGCTTAGGTCTGCGGTCGGATACACGCCACTATCGACAACGCCAACAGTTACTGGCGTCCCGTCTGCGTCAAGGCCTCGGGTCCACAGCCAACCTTCAGCGCCGTTGTGCGCGGCAAACTGCCAGTCTGTTGCCGCCAGCGGGTCACTGACCGGGGGAGTGCCTGACGCAAACGAAATCGAGGCCTGGTTCAACATCACAGCCGGGATCACACTGGCGCCGCGGTTCATCTTCGCGTACTGCTTCACCAGCTTAACCGTGTCGCGCTTGTCCTCAATAGCGTTGTTTTGCATTACTCCGATGGATCGTTGGGCCGATGGTCGAGAAAACGAAATTCGCTCAACAGTCCCGCCACGTTTGTTGGCGTAAACGATTTCCGACTGCTCCCTTGCTACTGAAAGAGCCCGAGATTTCGACGCCCCTCTCTTGTCAATCTTCACTGCGGTATACGGCACAGTCTCAGCATCCGAGCTATACAGGGCCTTGGCCATGCTCGTTGTAAGTGGTGAGTAAGAAAGCTGCTGGGCTGGGGTCAATATCGCAAGGGAGTACTTCTGAGGACCGCAGCAGGAATTCACCGTATCGCGCAGTACACGAATAATCACGGCTCCAGCAGACGGGATCGATGCTTCTTCATCGACACCTGCCGGCGCAGCAGAGAATGCCAGTACATTGAGGTCTGTATCGAACACATCAACATCCAGGTCTTCGTTAGGGTGCTCTTGCAGATATGTAAGCACGACGCTTGAACCCGCAGGCACGTTTTCCGCGAAGAAGTAATCGGAGCTACCGGTGCCGCCATCTGCCAAGCCGATCACCGTCGCGCCAACAGGAATGGGCGCAGCAGTGTTTTCGGTATGGTTCCCTGAACCAGCCAGACCGGCCTCGTAATAGACGCCCGGTTGGACCTCGAAATATGCCGTCAGAAATCGTTCTCCTCCGCCATCAACCAGGATTGATGTCGAGGCTAGACTTGTCGCGTCATCATTAAAGGCCTCAATAAAAATATCGTAATTAATGCCAGGGAGAAGATCTGTGGCGACAAAGGACTCGGTGTTGGCCGGTAGCTCCGACGAGATTGCCTGGGGGATGGCCCCCGGCGCAATGGCATCTCTGGCTAGAATTCGGTAGCCAGCTTCCGCGGATGCATTATCTCGCCATGTAATAGCCACATCGCCGCCAGCTGTCTCAGTTGCAATAACCGACGTTGGCGCGCGCATGCCGGCGGCGCTTGAGCCGCCACCACCGCCACCCGAGCCGCCGCCACAGGCGGTCATTGCCAGCGCGGAAGCAAGAATCAGAGAAACACGATATTGAGAGGACATGGCCAGCTCCTAAGCTAGTATGTTTCGTATATTACCCTTTATACGGGATATTGCAACATCAAAATATGGATGGAGGGGCCATTAGATCACCAGACTGGCGACCTGATCCGGACTCGCAAGGAGTGACGGCAGGCTCGTCTAGTATAGAGGGGGGCGCATCCAGAGCATTAGCCTTCCCTGCCGTCTTGCGGGCGCCTCCCGCCTTCCTTGACGCGGGAGTGAACGGCAGCTCGTCACTGAATGGCTGCCACGCCTGACTCTGAGGTGCCGGCTTCGCGTTAGCCAGGGGCGTCACAGCCTCGCCGGCTGGACAGGGCTCTGCCAGTTGGCTCCTATCTTCGCATTGGACGCCAAATCTGGATAAGTCTACCGGGTCATTCGTGCTCACCACTTTCAGCGGCGGGAGAGCCTTTAACAGCTGCTTCCCATAGCGCTTCGTTGTAATACGCTTATCCATAATAGTGACCCGCCCGATATCATCCACTGTTCGGATCAATCTGCCTACCGCCTGGACAAGTTTTGTAGACGCATCGGGCAAAGACAGCTCGGCGAATGGGTTGCGATTATGGCACTCCAGGTACTCAGAGTGAGCCTGAAAAACGGGATCTTCAGGAGAGCCGAACTGCAGCTTTGTGATTACAACGTGCTCGAGGTACTTTCCAGGAAGGTCTAGTCCCTCTGCCAGGGATGCAAGCCCGAAAATCGTGCTGTATTGCCCTGAATTGATGGCGAGCTTGTGCCGATCAAGCAGCTCTCTCTTGCCGAAGTCATCTTGGCTTAGCACGCCCTTTCTTAATTCCGGGGGGATCGCCTTCAAGGCTCGTAGCATCATTCCTCGTGACGTAAACAACACGAGAGCACTCCGCGTTTGCCGAAACTGTTCCGGCAGCCTGCGAATTACCTCCTCCTCGAATTCACGCGCTGCCTTACCTTGTGGCTCAGCATTCATTGGCAAAAGGTTTATCTCCCCCTGCCTTTGATAATCGAACGGCGAGCCAACCCGTTTGTATATAACGTCTTTGCGATCAGCCAATCCGACCCGACGAGAAAAGTCGTCAAACTCCCCTAGTGCAGTGATCGTGGCAGATGTGACAATTGAAGCATGGACCTTATCCCACAAAATGCCCTGCATTTTCTTCGAAACATCCAGCGGCTTTTGCTTAATGCTATATCCGTCACCCTCCCGGCTTGCCGTTTTTTCGACCCACAGCGCCTTCGGGCTATTTTCTTCGACCGCTTTCGACAGAGATTCAGTCGATCCGCCAAGTGTGTATATCCGCTCAAGCGCAGACCGGAGCTGCGATGCAATGACCGGGGCAGAATCTATCTTCGATTGGTGCTGCTCTATCAGCCTGTCCAACGTGACAGCAATCGCCGACGCTGATCCCGATGCTTGCTTTAGCGCCGCCGTTATATGGTCTGGCGCCTTCGAGTTTCTGAATCGATGAATATGGGCGTCGCCCGTACTCTGATATTTGAGTGACTGAACACGTTCGCCAAGCAGCCTCATCTGATCGATGAGTCCGTCCCACGCGCGCAATCCTTTAATTTCCTGGGCCGCGCGATTACTACCAGCGGACTCAAACATCAGAGCTATCTTTGTCGCCGCCTGCTCTGCCCATCGGGTTTGTGCATTGATATTTAAGTCGATCGACTGAGAATCTTTTAGCACCGAATCAATATGGTGCGCCTCGTCAAAAACAACGATGGACTCTTCGGGCTTAATCCCAATTGGTCCGCCCTGGGGGCTAGATAAGCTGAGCAACGTTAATGCGTGATTGCTAACTACTATATCCGCTGCCGCCGCCTCTCCCCTGGCATTGAAAGCAGCGCACTCGGCGAAATTTGGACACTTCCGACGCAGACATCCGGGGCCAGTTTCTGTCACTTCTTGGCGGGTTTGTTGGTCTAGCGTGCTTGACCACTCATCAAGATCTCCCTTCCATGCGCCGCCAACGTATCTTTCGGCCATTCTTTTCGCTGCGGCCGACGCAGGCCCGCCTGCCGAGATATGCCTGAGCTTTAAGCTGCACGCATAGCGCGAGCGGCCTTTTGCCAAGGCCACCTTCAGAGAAAGATTGTTTGCTTCAAGCAGCGCGGGTATATCTCTGCTCCAGAGCTGATGCTGAAGCGCGACGGTTCCGGTGCTTATTATAAGTTTTTTTTTATCTTTAATTGCAGCGGCAATAGATGGCACCAAATATCCAATTGACTTGCCCGTTCCAGTACCGGCTTCAATAACGGCTATCTTTTCATCGCTGTCAGCATTAAGGGCCATCACCCCCGAGGAGATCATTGCCCTTTGCTCATTGCGAGAGGAGAACCCCTTTAGCCCCTTCTCAAGAGCCTCCAGCATTCCCCAGGCGTCTTGCCTCTGCTGATTCACGTTATCCCGCTCTATTGAAAGCCAACCAAGCGAAACGCGAATGACGGCAAGGTGTATATCTTGCCATCAGCTCCCTTCGTTTCCACATAAATATGGTGCTCGCCAGCAGGTAAGTAGACGTTGTGTGTTCCTGACATTTCTACGGGAGTCCCGGTAGAGCAGTCTATTGTATACTGCCTTCCAGCGCCTGTTACGGTGCTACCCTTCTGCTTTAGCGTAAACCCGATTATTTCTTCCCCATTCAGGTACGCCCTCGCGTTTCCATAGCAAAGTTCTTCCGGGGCATTAAATGTAGCAGAAAACTCTTTCAGCGATAGATACTCAACAGCCAACAAAAACGTTCCCAATGTCGGCCCTTCAACTTGAATGGTTCGGTCAAGCACTCTGGTCCAGCCTTTGGGCTGGTCGCCCATATCGCCCGTCTCACTAATTAGCGTTACGGCGCCCCCGGAGCCGCCGGGAGACGCTTTTTCCGTTGCGCCAAACCGCACACACTCAGAGTCGGCAGCAGGCGAGTTGCACTTATCTGCGATGGCCGCCTGGCCAATACCCATGCCAAAAACCGCTACGGCAATAATTTTTAATGCGTTTTTCATGCTACCCACCCATCTTGGTTTAGTGTTTGTATAACTCGCTTATGCAGCTCTTGAATCATCATCTTCGGTTTGATCAACCGAGCCGCCTTGACCTTCATCGCCGCTGTCATACGCCATAATCATGTGTGGCAGCAGCTCTTCGAAATACTCTCTTATCTGATCCCGTGTAGCCGATTTAGCAAGATCAGCAGGGACCCTAAAGATCAGGTTCGCATTTGTAACTGCAAGCGACTGACCTCTGCTCCCCTTGAACTCTTTCGCCAGAGGGGTCTCCTTCTCCGGGTTTTTACTCTTATCTATTGCCTCGTTGATTTCTTTAATGAGGGCTTTCGCCTTAATGGATCGTTCGCCAGACTTGGCAACCTGACGTTCACAGATGCGGCGAGCAATTGCTCTAGCCTCGAGATCCTGATCGATCGACGTCATGAGCTTGTATCCTGGGGCGATCTTGATTTCCCAAAGATCCAGGGCAGCGGCAACGAACCAATCGATGTCGATAATCTCCGCGACCTTGAGCATCTTCGAGAGCTTGCTTTTATCGATATGACCTACAGCCTTGTCGGCGTTGTAGCCATCAACCAAAGCATCCTGGCTATCGTATGTGCCGATGTTCAATGCATGCTTGAACGAAATGGCGCGCTCAAACTCAACAACAGGCTTCCGGTCATCGTTTTCAGAAACCATCGCGCTATGGGCGTCCGCGTCTGAGAGATCGCGAACAATCGCCTTAAAGGGTCGGCCCAAATTTTTACATACCAGCAAGCGGCGATAGCCGGTTACCAGCTCGTATTCACAATCTGGGTAATCCGCTTGCCTCTCCGCCGACATAGCCCTGACGACACCTGGTTGCAACTGCCCAACAACGGAAAAGCTGTACTCGAGACCTCGCAGGGCATCCTCGTCGGCCGCCTGCTCTGGATCACGATCCGACCAAAGGCGAGGAGCTACGCGCCTTGGGTCGATCTCGACATACTGGCCATCTTCCATTGCGGATACCTTTTAGTATTACGCGGATACTATATCATACGGGAATCTACACGACTGCCGATTGTTTTTCAATCAGTCCGCCTCCAGGCGCTACCACCATCCTGTCCCGGCCGGCTCGCTTAGCCTGGTACAGCGCCTCGTCTGCAGCCTTCACCGTTCTTTTGCCGTCAAGGCCGGGTTGATGCATAGCAACCCCGACAGAAACCGTCGCCCTGCCTGATGCAACACCCTGATGCCGGCGAACACGATCCAGCACACGCTGACCAATCTTGATCGCAGTGCCCTCATCAGCTCCGGGGATCAACAGAAGAAACTCCTCTCCGCCCCATCGAATCAGGAAGTCATGATCTCGGAGGCTGTCTCTGATTCTCGCCGTTACCAGCTTGATGACCTCATCCCCGACATCATGTCCGTAGGTGTCGTTGATGTCTTTGAAGTGGTCAATATCAACCATCATGGCCGCAAAACAAGATCCCGACGCCGCCAGCTGTTCCAGCGCGCCCTCGCCCCCATGCCGATTGAGGGCGCCGGTAAGCTGGTCCCTGTTGGCTCGCTTGGCAAGGTCGCTCATTCTTTGATTAAGCACATCATGCTTGCCCAGGTTGCAGTTTGCTCGAGTTAGGATTTCCCCGGCCGTGGCATGTCCCACGTCCATCGCTGCGTCGATATCGACCAACCCATGCTTTGCGCACTGGATGATCACGCCAGCCGCAAAGGCATCTCCGGCTCCTAAGGTGTTAACGATGCCCTCCACTTCTTCGGGGCGGGATGAGGCCTCTAGCTTGGGCCCTCTATAAGCAACAGCCGGGCCGGGGCCGTTTGTCACAATAACAAGGCCATTGATATCTGACGCGCCCACGCTCGACATCAAGTGGCGGTGCTCGCGGTAATTACATAGCGCCAAATCCGGAGCAGGCAGGCGGCCCAGCTTCAATGCCTTTTCCTCGGAAACAAGCTGCAACGAGCACGGCCTCCCCTGCTCTTTTGCTTCAGCGATAATGCTTGCAAGGCTTTCCACGGAAAGATTGGCATCCAGGGCGACCCAGTCATGGCGGGTGATATGTTCTGCCACATCACTTCGGCCAAACCGGTGCCGCTCTACTGCCATAGAAGATACTGCGGAGGTGATTTCACCTTGATCAATATGCGCGCTGAACCCGGAGTCTGGGAGTCCTGTGTCGATGACAGGCTCAACCACCACCCCTTGAGACTCCATCTCATCAATGAGCATCGCCGAAATTGCCGAGTCATTGAACGCGCTCATAAACGTAACTTTGGCGCCAAGATTGGCCAGGTTGATTGCCAAATTGTATGCCGTGCCGCCAGCATGGATTCGTAGCCGGCCGGGGCGATCCATGGTCCCTGCCCCCGACGTGGCTTCCGCAATAATATCAAGATGAGCAGAACCGATAACAAGGACCCTCACTGTGCTGCCCCCTTATCGATGTGCCGCTTCGCAACAGCCACTAGCTTTACATTCCCGAACTCCGAGACTGTGACGTCAACGACCACCCAGCCTGATGCCTCGACGAGGGATGACAGCTCGTCCGGCGAATAGAGGCATACGGTTTGGCGGATGCCGTGTTTTTCCTGCATGTCTGGAGCGAGCTTTGCAAACCGTCGATCAACCGGTTCTTCTACAGCCGGGTATCCAAGTGAAAGCTCTGTCCCCATCCCGCTCGCGCTTAAAAACAAATAACCCGGGCTCTGAATGCGCGCGGCCGCCGCGGCAAGGGCGGCGCTGGCCTGATCAAACGGGAGGTAGTGAATAGTGCGCTGACTATATATGAGATGAAACTCTGGAACCGGTTCCGACGACAGGAACTGCTCAATGGTTCTCTTGATGTAGGTTACGCCATCCTCCGCAAAAGAGTTGTAGTCGCCTGGATCAACAGCGATCGCCTTAACAGAGGGCAGCGCGGCCAAAGCGTTCGCCATGGCGCAGCGCCCCGCACCGACATCGAGAACAACAATCGGGCACTCGATGGAGGCGACCCTCGCCATTGAAATACAGCGGCTATCGAGATCATCCAGGCGCTGGGAGGCTATATCAGCTCCCTTTCCATCATTTTCTATCAGTGTGTCGCCGTACTCATTCAGGGCCATTCTATTCAATCCGCTCCAACAGTCTTCTGACGATACCGCCAGTCTGCTCACGTGGAAAGTATTTCATACTGGAATCGAAAGAGCCGCTGCCCGCTCCGCTACCAATCAGTTTCATAAATGAAACTGGAGCGCAACGCCATATCAGTAGTGCTTCTCATTCGTATTTAGCTATTCGTGGGTGAAAGCACGTACGAAAAATCTTTCCGTGGGTGAAAGTACGTTGGCGCAGGCCAAACATCTCTCTTTCCCCTTAATACAGGTAGGAAATCGGGTTTTTCCAAAGGAAACCTCACTGCGAAATGCAATTCAGGACACGGATGAAGGCTTTTGGCCTCACTTTCTCCCTCGCCCTCGTACTTTCGCCCATGGATAAAAATCGGGGCGGGGGTCAGGGGTATTTTTCGGGATCGATGGCTTGCAATTGGTGCGCAGGGGCGTGGTAGGCGGGTTGCCGTGGTCTTTAACTGTTCGTTGGCTTAGCTGTTCTTCAGGACGCGAACGACGATACGGGTCAGACGCCTAAATCGTCGTCATCTGCAAGAATCCCCAGTCTTTGTTTAATGCCTTCAAGAACCTCTAGGCTGCCGAAGTGAATAACCAGAGAGCCCTCTTTCCCATTCCACCGAATGGCTGCCTTGGACCCTATGGCCTCGGCGATCACCATTTCTTCCCGACGGATGTCTGCGTCATTGCTTCCCGTCTTCTTCGGGCCGCTCAATATTTCCTGACGCAACTTTTCTGCCTGCCGGACAGTAAGTCCACGCTCAACGATCTTCTTTGCCAAGCCATATTGAAAATCCGATTGCTGATATGGAAGGCCAACCAGGGTCTTGGCATGGCCTTGGCTGAGGGCGCCGCGGCGAACCATCTCTCTTACCCGGGGATCCAGACGTCGCAGCCTCAGCAAGTGCCGCAGCGTGTATTCGTTCATCCCGAAGGCGCGACTTAGCGCAGCTGCAGATGCTGACCGAGGACCTCTCACCGACTTCGCTTTTCCGTCAGCAGAGGCTGCCGACTTTCTCTTGGCGCTTTTCCGCATCCGCATCTGTTCGGCATGAATCAGGTCTGCCAGATCGAAAGGGTCGGATTGCTTAACCCCAAAATCCTCCAACACCCGGATCCTTGCCAGCGCCTCCGGTACATCCTCGGCCACCAGCACCGGGACACGATCCATCTTGGCGCTTTGCGCCGCCAGCCAGAATCGAATGCCGGATAGTATCTCCAGACCCTCTTGGGTTTGCCGGGCGACAACAACAACGTCGGGTCTTAGCTCTTTAACTGCCTGGATATGAGCCCTCGCCGGTACCGGGAACCCGGCAGAGCCCCTGTATTGACTCGGGCGCAGATCCTCCACCGGCAACAGGGCAATCGACTGCGAATCCACGGCGACGGAGAAAGCATCATCGTGTGCTGCGTGTGGGTCCATATTCTTAATCCTAATCGTGCCACGTGGCACGTTTAATCATGGCTACGCCGTCCCCTTCGGTCAATAACCTTATGTTACTAGGGAACATTTTATCGCCACCCCGAAGCCTGGTTTGTTCCATATTTTGGGTTGCCATGGATAAAATTGACGAATAGCCGCTACCAAATTCCCGGAGCCAGAAACGAGGCCGGAGACACCAATAATCCGCTTCCTGCGCTTAGCCCTCGACTGCTGCCGCCTGCCGACACCGCCAGCGACCAATGTTGGCAGCTGAAGCCAAATCAGGCCTGAGGCACTGCATGCCTGGTTTCTAGTGGAAACATTAGCAAGCACTCTACACCCCATATCGTAGATCTAATCGGTAGCCAACCAGGAAGGCCTCCCTTCCTGTCTTCGGTTATGGTTTGTGAGGCTTCATCCCCGGGGCTTTAACGGACGCGGCCCATGTGGGCGTCCCACATCATGCCGCCAGGCTTGGCTCGCACGGCTTGGGCGAAAATCAGGCTGGCGGCCATTACTGTCGAACAGGATGCCCATTGCCTTAGATTGCTGCGCCTCACAGCAAGATTTGTTTATGCCTGCGTTTCCCGTGGAAACCATCCATGGCAGGGAGTTTCCATGGGGTGTCAGATACTGTGAAATCGCTGGAGACCGCGCCAGCTCTACGTTTCAGAGGTTTCCACGTGGAAACTTTTTGATTCCCAGCCAAGTTTCCATTGGAAACCTGGGCACCCATAAGACGATGCGGCCATTGGCAACCATCCATAGCAGAGACGTTTCCACGGAGTCTCAGATACTGTGAAATCGCTGGAAACCGCGCCAGCTCTACGTTTCAGAAGTTTCCACGTGGAAACTTTTTGATTCCCAGCCAAGTTTCCATTGGAAACCTGGGCGGAGTCGATCTGAAGAGGACACGGAAGGAGGCCGGCTAATCAGATGAGGTTTCCAGCCGAAACCCTCGCTTCACTGACGCCATCGGGGCGCTGATCTCGGGCGGCTCGCTATCGAGAAAGCTGTTTAATTAAACGCCATCAACAGGAACAGCGCCAGAACTCCATCCAAAAAAAAGCCCCTCGAGAGGGGCCTTACAATGAATGTAGGCATCATTGTTTGATTTTATCGTAGAGATCTTTAACTGCCCCCATGAAATCGTCATCGTTTAGTTTTGACAGATCCCCTTGAGCGGTGACTACGTATTTCCCAGCCTTCAGAACACCCTTCACTGTAACGCCTCCTCTAGCCGCCTCGTGAACCACAGGGCTAACGACATCCAAAGTTAGCGCCGCTCGCAGCAAGTCAGCAATGATCTGTCCGTCGGTGAGGGCATCTCTGCTCTCGCTGCTATTTATTCTCGCCAGCTTTGCGACAACTCGCCTGCTAACCACCCCCTCATGGTCGCCCTCCAAAGCAATCACCAGACGACGAGCGTCATCCACTGCGATCGTCGAGGGGTGATCAATGTGGCGCCAGATGAAATCGAAGCTCGTCAGCCTGGCTGCGGTGAGCATCTTGCTGATGTTCCCCTTGGTGTACTTCCGATGGGAGCTTTGTTCGTTATGCGCCTCAAGCAATGCAGTCTGGCTCTCGTAGATGCCTTCATCAAGGGCTGATCTAAGACTGAGCGCACGAGTGAATGGAGAGATGTCGATCCGGTCATCGTTCTCGATCATCATGACCGCGAAGGCTTCCTGATCGTCCATGCTTTTGACGATGGCCAGGATGTTCTTCCCGATGAGCTTGCACGCTTCGAAACGGCGGCGACCGGCTACGATCTCGTACTTGATCTGAGGGTCGCCCTCCACCGGCCTAGCGATAACCGGGACCCGCTGCTCTTGCTCTCGAATTGACTGAGCCAGATCCTCGATCGCCTTCTTCGTGACGCCCTCATCCTTCCTGTCCGCCATCTTCCAGAGGCGACAGGCATTGATGTCTACCTCAAGCACGACCTGGCTGCGCTTTTGAGCCGGCTGTCTACTCAGCGCGTCAAGTGTCGTTAAGGGTCCTTTGTTGTCGCTTAGCTTGTCTGCGTTTCCATCGGAAACCGCGACCGGCATGTCCTTGGCTCCGGCAAGCGCCGGGCGGCGACTATTCTTGCTCATTGTGCACCCCCTTCTACGCTACGGTCTTCTGGGGCTTCAAGCCCATGCCTTTCCAGTTCCTTTCTCAGCCGAAAAGACTCTTTTTGGCGTGACGGCCAGGTGCCCAGCATTTCCGCCTCGATCTGCTTACAAAAGAGCTCCACCATGGCAAGCGCCTTCTTTTGCGGGCGATCATCCTCGAACACTGTTTTGAGGGAGCTCGCTGTATTCTCGATCTCGGCCATCTTGACGAATGGCACCTTGAAAATCGCATCTTCAAATACATTAATCATTTCGCTGCCGAACCAACGCTGCGTACTCAGGCGCGATCCCTCGTAAAGGGTGATCGCCATCTTGAGGAATTTATACTCCCGGCGAGCGCCAAACTTCGGCGCGTACGTTTTCAGCAAAGTCATAAACTGGACTGTGCTTGAAAAGTCGATTACTCGGGCGGGGGAGGGGATGACCATCGCGTCCACGGAGCGAAGGATGTTCATCGTCGTGACGCCGAGGTTCGGCGGGCTGTCCAGGATGACGATGTCATAGTCATCTTTAACGCTGTTAAGCCCGTGATTAAGCAGCGACAATAATTCCTCCCTTTTTTCAGGATTCTCTCGGCTTTCAAGGATCGACGCGGCCAAAGACCATTCAATGTTGAACGCCACCAAATTGGTCGGGATCAGGTCTAGGCCGGGGATGTGGGTTTTCTTGATCGCATAATGGAGCGACTCGCGCCCCCCTTCCCCTTCGAAGAACGGCAGAATCGTATCGTTCACCCCAAGATCCATATCAGGCACGATACCGAAGGCGGACGTTGTGCTCGCCTGGCTGTCCATGTCCACAAGCAAAACCCGGTAGCCTTTCAAGGCCAGATATTGTGCTGTATACAAGGCTACTGTTGTTTTGCCGACGCCACCTTTGAGGCTGGTAATGGCCAAGACGAGGGGCTCATCGATTTCGCTATCCCGCCAGGGTTGCGTGCCGAAATGTTTCTGCAGCTCGTGAACGTGTTGGATGCCATATCTCAGGCGGACATTCGATTCGGTAATGAGCGGGCTAAGGGCTCCCTGCTCGACAAGTTCCTTTTCAATGCCCGCAATGCGGCTTGGCGATCGATCCACCAGTTCGGCCACCTCGGCTCGGCTAAACACCCTTGAAAAGGTTTTCGTGGAATTGGGGGCCATCGCGGCCTCGCGGATGATTGACATCATCCTTTCGGCGCGGGCATGAATGGTCGCGAGGTCCATTTGTGCTCCTTATTGGTTTCCGGCAGTGAGGTTTCCACAGAATATTGCCAGTATTTCTCACTGCGCACAACGTTTTGTAGATATTTGCGCGCCATATCTCACTGCGCTGTTGATTATTGACTTGAGACCCCTCATTCCTTACTGTGCAGTTAGGTTTTTTGCTTCACGCACACCTTTTCCTTACTGGCGATACAGCTATGGGTCCACAAAGTCTTGACGACTTGATAAAGCGGGTAATGGCGAATGCCGCCATGGCCGCAGAATCTGCCGAGAGGGAGGGGGGGGGTACCCCACCAGTGGCGTCAACCCCGATGGATCAGGCTGTCCCTCGCTCCAGTAAAGCAGCGCACATCGCTCCGCAGCAGACAAGATCGCCTGTCGTCCATCGGGGCCGCAAAGCAGGAGCCGGCCCTAATAATAGCGATCGCGAGTCGGGCCAGGTTGTCATGCCTTACTGGTCTGCTGGCTTGGCGGGCATACCAAATGAACTCTTGAGGTCATCTCTGTTTAACGTCTGCGGGGCCCATGTGCCCAGGGCGAACCTTATCAACCATCTCGTAGCAGGGTATGACAAAAGCGTCCAAATCTTTTATACAGGACAGGAGCTTCGGCAGCTCCCCGATCTGGACGTTTTCCTCCGCCTGCTAACCCTGGCACAAAACACTAAGCCAGACACGTGGGTCTCTTTCCGCAGAGCTGACATGCTGAGACACCTCGGATGGCATTCATCTAAAAAAGATTACTCGCGATTGCTTGACTGCCTTACCCGCCTCAACGCCACATCCTTACGCATACACAGTCCGAGGATTGATAGAATCGCCGACGAGTTTCTTCCGGAAACTTCAGAGGACGAGGGGAGGGGGATCGCCTTCTCTCTGGTGTCAGCTTTTCGATACGAAAATTCATCAGGCAAGACAAGTAGCGAGTGGGCTGTCAAATTCGATAGAGAACTTCTAGCGCTATTCAAGGGAAGCCACTACTCACTCCTTTCACTAGAATTGCGGCAGAAGCTATCACCGTTCGGCAAGTGGCTGCATGGCTATCTATCTACTCACCGACAGCCCTGGCCATTTACTCTCTCTATGTGCATAGAGAAGTCGGGGTCTCGACAATCTATTGAGGCCAGAGCCGCCAGGATGGATTGGGCGAATAAGGTTCTACTTCCTGCGCTCGCCCAGCTGAAGGCTGAAGGCTTTCTACTCGACTCCACGTACGACCCAAAATCAGAAAAGGTCTCCGTCTCCCGGGCCCCTCTCTTCCCCACTACGTAAGTCGATCGCCTTTTCCAGCACCGCCATTCACCGGGTATCGCCTCCTCAATTCGAAAATCAGAGTCAAAGCACGAAATTCGTCCTTTTACGGCCTCGAAACTTGTCGGGCCCATTCCGGTTTCCAGCCTATCGATTCTCTGAAATCATCCGCGCATGAAGGCGATTTAGGGGTTTCCTTAACTCCGATATCGGTTTCGACAACAGCGCAATTCCGACTCCAGTCGATTGTTTCCACAGTATTTTTTTGATTCTTGATGGTTTCCATAGCCAACCGGGATCGGGAGGAAATATTTGATATTTAATGAGCAGGGCGCTCTATGAGTGGAAACAGAAGGTTTCCAGAGAAAGGCACTTATCCACAGAATTTCGTGCTTTGACTCTGATTTAGAGGGGGGCTTTCGTGCTTTAACTCTGATTGCTCGTGCTTTGACTCTGGTGACTCGTGCGTCATGATCGCAAAGCCGGTCCAAGTCAGGTCATAGGCCTTTAGTGCCTTGTTTTAATTGACTTTTAATTGACTTTTAATCCCTATAACCCGTCTTCTAAACCCATTTATAAAAGTTTTATAAGAGGACTATTTGATTATTAGGAAACCTGAAGGGCAAAACCTTAACGCTCTCGATCTGGCGCTGAAGACGACTACGCTGTCCGTTCCTCAATGGTACCGGAAACCATCTTGACCGCAAGCATAATGCGGCACCGTTCAGTGATCACCATATACAGCCTGAGGACTCCCGCAACAGGTGATCATAAAAGATACAAATCCCTCCCCCTGATGAGTTACTATCAGCATTACGTTTTATATGCTTCATACGGGATTTACAATGAGCTCTGCAGATACTGAGGAACCAGTTACTACAAAAGATAAGGATGTGGTGTTCTGCGAAACGACAGACCAGGACCCATCTGTTGCGGTTACTGATGAGCTAGGGCAAATAAGCATCTTCTCCGCCGCATTCGACACCCCTGTATCTCCCAAGGCCACCTTGGACGGCCTCTGGTTGCCATTGTTCGCCCTGAGCAAAAATGCCACAGATATTTTTACCTCCGAATTCACAGACAATCAGGGAAATGGATTTCTACTAGAAATCACGCCGGCTACAGGGCAGAGCAGGGCTAATTTATTTGATAAGGAGGTTCTAGTTTGGCTAACAGGGGCAATTCGCAAGGCTCTCGATGAAGGCACCAGGCCTACTCGCAGGATCCAGTTTCGAGCAGCCAGCTTCCTCACTGATTCTGGGCGGGGCCTCAGTGGAGCGTCATACAGTCGCCTGAAAGGCGCCCTCGACAGGCTGAAAGATACAAGTTTCAAGCAACACCTGATAGTGGACAGCAAGAGCCAAGGCAGCACCAGGAACATTGGTTTTATCTCCGCCGTCGAATATCGGCAAATCGATAAGAACGGTTCCATCGTAGAGGTCATCCTGAGTGACCACTTCTTCGCGAGCATACTGAACAACAAGGGAGTGCTCGCCATGGACAAGCAATACTTCTCCTTTCGCAAGAGCTATACCCGGCGCCTGTATGAGATTGCCAGGAAGGCTGTTGGCAACCAGAAACGGATTATCGAGTTCCGTGAACACACCCTTATGCAACGCATGGGCGCACAATGCGCTCCCACCGATTTCCGGCGGCTTATGAATGAAGCCATAGAGGAAGGAATACCTGGCTACGTTATCAATATGGTGGGAGAGGGACGATCGCCGCGACGATACCAGTTCTTGCCGGAGAGCAAATACCTCGAAATTATGCACAGTGAGATGGAGGCTGAGGACGGTGACTGGTAATTCCTGTGGACATCCCTGTGGTTATCTTTATCCACAACGTCTTATCGCCCACGCTCCTTTCGTGCGATCGCCCATAACCTCGTGCCTTCGCCCATTTTCAGCGCGTACTTGGGACATGGATCCACGTTCCTTCGGCTGGTCTGCCTCGTGCGATCCCACAGGGCCCTCTAGCTCGAGGCCGCGGCCAGCCTTGCTCTCAGGCACGGATAGGCATCAGAAAAGTGTTTAACTTGTAAAACTTATCTTTTAAGAAAGACATATAAAAAAGATTTTTTCTTGAAATGGTTCTTTGAGATTTTTTGCCTGTTGATAACTAAATACCGATAACCCTTATATGGGAGCCTTAGAATGTTATCAGAAAAAGTAGAACACGCCATCGAGTCAATCGCAGACCTCTTCAGGTCTGGTTATACACCGATTTGTGCGTCATCGTTCGGCAAGGACAGTTCGGTAATGACAGCATTGGCCCTAGAGGCGCTTAGAAGAGTCGTTTCGGAAGGGATAGCGGTTCAGCCCATGTGGGTCGCGACTATGGATACCATGGTTGAAAACCCGTTGGTTCATAATTACGCGATCACATCGATTCGTGAGGTAGCCAAGTTTGCTGAAGAGCAAAACCTCCCGGTAAAGACTTATGTCGGCACGCCGGCAACAACCAATATGTACCTGGTAAATATGTTTGGCGGCCGGGTTTTTGCCAGCATGCCCAATCAATCATCGGCCTGCTCGGACATGATGAAGATATCGACAGTCAGGCGGATGAAGAAAACGTTGTTGATGGAAAGCGGCGGCGACCCAGATCGCATTGTCTCTCTGATCGGCAAGCGTTTTGATGAAAGTGAAGCGCGGGCAGCCAATATGGCCAAGCGAGGAGAAAGAGCCGATCGTCCTGTTCGCAATGAACAAGGTGATTGGATCATGAGTCCTATCGCAAATTTCACAATAGAGGATATTTTTGAGTTCATTGGCGACGTGCGTAATGGTCGTTTCAAAACGTATTCTGACTTCGAAGATTTGGTAAATATTTATCGAAGCGCCACCGGTGATTGCATGGTCACTGCATACATAACTGGACGCAGCTCGTCTACTTCGTGCGGGTCGCGCACTGGCTGCTGGATATGCCTGAGAGGCGCTGAAGATCATTCAATGCAGAACATGCTTGAGGAAACAGAAAATCAATTTATGAAGGGTTTGAATGATCTTCGTAATTACATTGCCTATTACCACGATCACCCAAAAGCTCGCAACTGGCTTGCCAGGACTGTCAATGAAGATGGCACCATCACTATTGGTGCAGGCGCATACTCGCCACAATTTTGCAAAGAGTTGCTTCGCTATTCGTTGACCCTCGATGCCATCGAAAGAGAAGTAGCCGCAGACCTTGGAATTGAACCTCGCTTTCAAACTCTGCGTCCTGAAGATGTTGTTGCTATTTCTCTGCTGCATGCTAGATACGGTTATGCGGAGCCCCTCATGGCCTGCAAGGAGTGGCATGAGATTCATCATCTCGGCAAGCGGTATCCGATCCCGGAGCTTCCACCAGGCCCGCGTCCATCCTTGCCGAAATTCTCTCCTATGCGCGTCCAGATCGAGGACGATGAGTTTGGGAAGTTGTTCCAGGGCTTGCGAGACGTGTGGCTGGCAACGATCGATCATGAGCCTGTGATCGAGAAAAAGGGCCATGCCTTCTACGCCATCAACACAGGGGAAGAGTTCTCCGTTGACAGAGAGGCGTCAGCACTTTATCTCGAATACGGGATGGGACTGGAGGAGGATCTGGCGAATATTCGGGATGGCGCGCCGGCGGCCGACGCATTTTTCATGCTAACCAGGAAAGGGATGATTACCTTCCACAAAGGCTCCCATTCGACCCAGGACGCCATGCTGAGGCTTTCTAACGCAATCCACAGAAAAAGGCTGAGGGATATTTTGAACGACCCTATTGCCCTGGTAGAGAGGCTTGGTGGGCCGGTGGATTCTCTTGAGCCTGGCAGGCCGGACGATTCGATTGGCGGACGTGTGCAAATCCATCTGCCGCTTTTTTAGGGGTCATCGCGGATTGGCTGGAATGGAGCTGGACTCCGAGAATCCCAGATTGGGTCGCTTATTCCTGGTTTTTAATTGTGGATGCGCTCTTTTTCATGGCTCCATCTCATGGCCGTCAGAGTGATCCGCATCCATATCGCACACCTGGTCGAAGATGACGGTCGACAGGTGAGAGCAAGCGGCTTTAACCGCCGGCCAATCATGCCAGCGAGGATTGAGGTTTTTGTATTCGCTGAGTTCGGTTTCTCCCAGGTCATAGGGCAGTGCGTTGGCAAGCTGGACTTGCAACTGCTGCAGCGGCGATTCGCCGTTGTCCTGCCGGTAGATCCGGTCAAACGATTGCAGCACATTGGCAACGATCTCATCGCCCATGTGATCGGCCAAGGACACGAAGTCGAGGTAGTCCCGTGTGGCGTTGCGCTTGAGAATCAGCACGCCCTTGATCCGCAGAATCTCGCCTTCGGTCGGAACGGCGATTCGCGAACCGTGGTAGTCCACCACTGTCGTTTCCAGCGGTTCGTCACGGATAAACTGACGAATCCCCGTTTCAATGCCATCGAGGCTAACAAGGGCTTGCAGAGAGTCCTGCACGAGGGCCGTTCCCCACCCCGCGGCCGACTCAATCTCGGCCAGCACTTCATTCAAACGATACTCTGCATGAGGTGCTGATGTGGCACCGCCGCCCGGCGCAGCATTCGGCGGGATGCGCTGGAGTCGTGGGGCAGAGGACAAACCGAGCTCTAAATCAGGTGCGGAGCGGTGCTCTTTGACATAGTGCATCCAGAATTGATGGCGTTGAGCGTAAGGATCGGAGGCGTAAGGGCGGCAAACGCGCTCCACCTTGTCCAGCAGTGCGCGGTCGGACAAAACCTCCCGGCGCAGTTCCGCCCACTCCCTCCACCGCCCGCGTGAGATCACGTCGTCGATAGCGGCGAGGGTGAAGCGCTGATGGTTTAGGTGGCGATGGCGCATGGTTAACAACACTTTTACGATTATTAAAAAACTCATCTTATGAGAACAGGGAGGGAAAAACACCACGGTTCTTCGATTGTTGGCTGCCGGCGCCTTGCTTTCATTACGGGTTGCCCGGCCGGTATTCTACGAATACCCGCTAATCAACGTGCTGCCGCTGCCATTCAAGGCTTCCTCGTCGGTTCCTCGCATTCCAACGTTTCATCAAACTCGGCACGAGCCTCCAGTGTGTGTGCGACATAGTCCCAGTACCCCTGAACGGTATCGAGGCTTGCCACTTCGCTCTGCCAGTCGGCGTGGGGAATATCCGGGTGCTCTTCCCATGTGCCGTACGCAGCACGAAGAATGGCCGGGTCGACCGACACCTCTGCGGCCTCCATCGGAGAGAGGATCGGGCTTGCGCCCTCCGCAAACTCGATCTCAGCCATCCCGTGCATCTTCAGGTCCGACAGGAGAGTCGCTGTTTTTTCGGTGCCGCAATGGAGCTTCCAGGCATCAGCAATGTCTTCCCCGAAAGCATCACGAGGAAATCCCAACCGGAACCCCCCGGGGATGCGGTCTACCGTTGGCAGAGAGGCCGTGGTTTTGCTGGTGCTGTCCGCCAGCAGTTCCATCAGCGCCATATCCTTGCGATCCAGCGCCTCTATGTCGATTTCGCCGCCACGAATAACCATGCTCTGGCCGCGGGCTTCGATCAGAAGCAGATCCATTGTACGGATAACGATGTTTTGCTTGGTCATGATGTTCTCCTAACGATGCCTCTCGGCTTATTGAGTTTCTCAGGGCGCCGGCGGCGCCATTTCTTCATTGCTCTCCTTGACGGGGAGCAACCGCTTGCAGCTTTTTTCCATCGCCTCGTGAAGATCCGCAGCGTAGGCCAGCTTAAGGAGATTCAGCAGAAGGCTTTCTTTCTCCTCGGCAGATGCTTCGCTTAACAGCCTGGTCGCGAATTCTTCACGTGATTCATCGCTCGCGCCGCGCCCAAGATCGCTTGCAGCTCCCGCCTCGATATTCGCCATTTTAACAGCGTCAAACGTTTCAACTGTTCCGTCGCTGTATATGACATCACCGATTATCCCAGACACATCATGGCGGATGCAGATAGTTTCGCTGCCACCGCTATGCACCAGAAACTCGCTGAGCACGGTTCTGCAGACGTCAGGATCACCGCCATCATCATCCACTTGAACAATATGGTTTTCTTTGTCGTATTCGTGATCGAATATGTCTGGCATCAAGCGATAGGTTTGTTCTTTCTTGTATGCATCCAGATACATACCAAGAATGTGCTTGGCGAGCTCTGCCGTAGACTTTGTTTCTGCGTGCTTGGCGGCAGCAGTTGAGATAATTGCCTCAGCGGCGTCTGCGTATTCTTGTCGCTCTTTCGTCGTTCTAGCGCGGTCGGCTTTAACGCCTTTATTCACCTCCTCAACAACACTCTCCAGTGCGGAGAGGAGCCTGTGAAGATCCAGCGCAAGAGATGTCTTTTTCGGTTCAAAATAGAAGCTGAGGTAGGTCTCGCTCATGGAGCGCTCCTTCTGGCATCGTCGATATCTGCGAGGGGGTTAGGTTCATCGTGTTGTTGCCTTGCCGCCAGCAATGCCACCTTCTTTTTGATGTTTGAAAGGACGTATGGGCTTGCCTCCCTGGCCAGCATATAAAGCACATCTTCCGGCTTGATCCCGGCAGCGTCTTCGAGCATCGCTCGCACGAACTTCTCTTTGTCATCCTCGGTGTTTGATATGCCAATCTCGGCCATAGCGTTCATGTCGAGAGTGGCGAGGGCGTCGCCGTCGTAATAGTGGGCTTCGCCTTTGCTTGAAATAATGCAGACGTACTGATCACCATCTGGATCCTGCCAGCTGACCTTGACGCCTTTTTCTATAAGCCCCTGTTTAGCGCAGGCTGACAGGAACGCGACGCTGGAACTCGGGCAGCCTGTTTCGTCATCAATCTTGAAGGATATGTGATTAATGGACGCCCTGAACCGTCCCGGCATATACAGATCGGTCACGTTTGCCTCTATTTGCAGGCAGATTTCATCGACGGCATTCATCGCGATATTTGCGGCCGGTTTGGATGCTGCTTTGGAGGCAATCAAATGTCCCAGGGACGCCCGCACCCTGCTCGCAAGCGCCGGGTGCTGCCGACTCTGGCTAAGCGACTTCAGCTCTTTGATTTCGGCGCTGTCCTTGCCATACGCATACAGGGCTTCGGAGTAGGCGCTGTACGCTTCGTCCAAGCGCTTGGCGCGACTGGAGTCCGATATCACCAGCCAGACAAACAGGGACGTTGTGGCGCCCTCGTAGGAGCTCATGTCAGGGCGTGCTGGCATAGGTGACGGGGGAGGGAGCCTGATCCGGCCCGGCGATGCCGTGGAGCGTGGAGCCGGCGAACTGGAATATCTGGAGGCCTGGGGCCCCGATTCTGCGCAACCATCCGGCTCTGATGGCTACCGCGGCGTCATCCGGGGCGAAGCTGTGTGACAAGGCATACCAGATCAGATCATCGTTGGCCCACCCGTAGCGAGCCTCCTCGCGGTCCGACACCAGCATCTTCCCGGCCTGCAGCACGGATTCCTTGTACCGGAGGTAGTCCTCCATTTCTCGGTCGGGAATGAACACGTGCACCACGCCGGCCTTGGCCAGCTCACGGGAGAGCTTGGACAGGGGCTGTGGCTCATTAGCCTGTACCACATACGTCCCGGCGGAGGGGCCACTGGAGACCGTCACCCGGCCAGCGCCGGCGGTGTCTTCGATGATCGGTTTGGCACCCGGAGCATGGGAGACAAACAGGAGGTGTTTGGTTTGCCGCAGGGGGGCGGGGGTGGTCTGCGCTTTCAGCATGGATATTTCAGCCTCTGTAAGTTCCGTATATACTACTTTTTACGGGATTGCTCGGCAAGGAGTTCAGGATGCCTTCACTTATCAAGAATCACCCATTCTTCGGCTTTGCTCTGTCCATGAAGTGGGGCCTGGATACCCAGATCACCTGCCTTTGCGATTTCATTGATCTCGCTGGTGGCGCGGGGCGATTGCGGACGGTCCTGTGGGCCCGGGTGGTGTCAGGCGGCACATCCGTTGAGCGAGCCTCTGAGTTGCTCCCCGCGGGCCCTCATGCAAACTCAGAGGAGCTACTTCATAAATGGCGTGCAAGCAGTGGGAGCCTCCGGCGCCAGTGCCTTGATCCGTTGATAGTTGCGATTATTTCTATTGGAGGTGCCGATGCGCTGATGGATCACGCGCGCGCCTGGTCGCCTTCCGGCGGCGACGACATGGTATTTGGAGGTATGCAGGCATGATCGAAGATCTCTGGGGCTGGGCAGCTGATAATGACCTTGCCTGGATTGCGACCATTGATGGTCGGCGATGCCGAGTCATCTCACGATCGTCTCTTGCCCGGGACAGATCTTTTGTTGACGCCATTCAGGCATGGGATGACGACGCCCCACGAGACGTGGAATCCATGCCGATGGTGCTTTGCACCCCTTCGATCGACAGCACCATGACAAGGGTCGACCTGTCCGAGCCGTCAGATGAGTCCCCCCTAGCCAGGTTCGCTGCTGCCCTGTATCACGTGGCCCATGAGGCGGGGCAGGGTAGCGACTGCGAATACTGGAGTATTCACAACCACAGTGAGCTTTCTGATGATGGCGCACGAGATACAATTAGCCAGGCGTGGGCGGCGGCGCATCAGAAACGGGATCAATATCCACCATGGATGTCTGCCAAGGAACGGTTTCGGAGTGAATTCGTTTCACTGCTTGAAGATGACAATTACGACGTAATGGAAAATCGCGACGATCTCTATTATGACGCCTGGCGCCATACACATGCCGATGAGGATATTGAATATGCGAAGGGCATTGTCGAGTTGCTGGGCGGTGACGCCGATGCTGTTGAAGATGACCTGCGTTTTGCCTTCATTGAAGGCGCAGGGTATGCCGACAAGAGTAATCCGGCAGATCTGATCCCGGGATCGCTTCGGTTCGTCTGGGTACCGTATAACGCGGAATTCCCTCTTGACGTTGAAGCCATAATTGAGAACCCCAACATCCAGAAAAACACGAATTTCCTTCGTGCACTGGATGCGCTCAACTGCTCTGGCGAAGACTTCTACATGGGGCTCCTGTCCTGGCTCTCCAAGATGCGGGAAAATCCGTTGCTCGCGAATCCAGGCATGCGTGAATCGCTGGAGCGGTGGCGTCCGGCGGTGTTCCGTCACGAAAAGCCCCGCCCCGAGGAGCCGCCCCTTATCCCCATGGATATTCTTTTCAAGGAGGCCAACGACACCTGTCGATACGAGTGGTCACCCATGATCGCCATAGAGATTGATCCTCTGCAGTTCCTGTCTGTTGAGGTCGGGGATGAAATCGAAATCGATGGCCCGGTTATCGGCTCCATGGACTGGGGCAACGGTGGCGGCAGCGCTGACACCAGCGACATCACCATCAAGATGAAATTCAACCCGCAGGACTGGGGGCTTGATAAGTCGAGCGGTTATCGCTCACTGGATAACATCCTCGGTTTCCACTCCAGCGCCTTCCGGGCCGACTTTACCAACCTCAGCTGGAAAGATCGTCATCAGCAGTATTTCGACGCCATGTGCGAGGGACTGAGAAACATCACCCGCAAGGACGATAGGAATTGGCATCTCCCTGATTTCCCCTGGCTCTCTCCGCCTCGCGAGATGGCTGAAAACTTTATCGAACAGCAGGGTCTCAGCTTTCCAAAGGAAAAGGCCACGCTGCTTCGCCAGCTCGCCGAAGAGGCGTGTGGGCGCTGCCCGGATCATTCTCCTGAGGATGAGGATGTCGCTCAGGTCGACGTGGCGCCATCTGTATAACGCTATCTGATGGTATGACTCCACCCATGGCCACGTACTTTCCGTGGCCTTTTCTTTTTGGCCAATCTGCCGGTCTCGGATCAGCCGTCCTGCCGGCATTTTCCGAAACGGCATGAGTGCTACACTGCATCCTTTCTTTGCCCGGGAGATTCGTTATGGCGCTGAGCAGCGCACAAACCCGCTTCTTTGAATGGCTCAAGCGAGACATGCCATACCTTCTGCCGCTGTTCGACCTGGATTCGGCTTGCTATCGCGAGGATGCGGTCGATCGGTATCTTGGCGCGGCGTCTCATGGAGAGGCCATCATGGCCAGGTTTGCACTGGGCGTTTGGTGCAACAACAACCGGTTTGGATTTGATGTGTTTGAAGCAGCCGGCACACTGGATGCCGAGCAGATGACGGTGGTTACAAGCTGGATGCGCAATCCATTGTGGCCCTAAGCCAGACCTGAGGTGCGGGGTCAGGAGGCGTCCCTGCCATCCTGCCTGCGAGATTACGGCGCCGGACTCGCGTCAGCCTCCATGTCTGCCACACACTCTTCAATCACCGCCTCGAGCAGCTGGCCCACCAGGTCTCCTGGGCGACCCGATCCCACCCTCGCATTCGTAAACGAGTCCTGAATCCTGGTGATCAGCGTGCCGAGCTGCTCATCCGACAGATTCTGGGTGCAGGCGACGTGCTGCAATGCGCTTCTGGGTACCACCAGCACCGCTGACGACTCGCATACCATTTCGTTCTGCCGCTTCAGGCGGTCGAGCGCCATCAGCAGGCTGTCGTGAAAGGCATGGTCGCTGATTCGGACGATTTGGTGATGCGCCAGAGTCATGATTGTGGTTAGCAGCGCCCGGGCGCCGGCATTCCAGGAATGCTCATCGGGCAGATCGTTTCGCAGCAGCCCTTCCGAGTCCACAGACGTTGTCACCGGCGTGGTGCCAAACGGATCCCGGGTGATGATCAGCTTGATGTCGCCAATCTCCAGGGTGTCTTCCCGGCGCGCAGCGCCCTCTGGAGACGGGGTGGTCCGCCAGCGGATGAGCGTGTCGCCCGCCATGTATTCGTGACCCAGGCCGGCGTCTTCTTCATTGATGTGATCATTGCTCATGGTGCAGGCGCTCCTACATTTTCCAATTCCATTGCGTCCTCGGTTACCAGGTCCGCAGGCTCATATACCGTGACCTCCGTGCTGTTCACCCTGTAGCTGCGCAGTGACTCACCACGTTCCGGCTCGTAGTCGATGTCTTCAACCCGAATCATCGTGCGCGCGATGTCAGCTTTGCCCCAATTGATCGGCAGAATGGCGTGATGCAGGCTCGAGTCGCCTTCGCTGTGGTTGTGTTGGACCACCACCAGCTTGCGGCCTTGTCCAATGATCGCCTCGAGGGCAGCGGTGGTGATTTCGTTGCGGCCAGGGCCGCTGGCAGTCAGTCGCTGGTCACCGTCCCCGTCCAGATCGGGGTAGGGCGCCCAAATGCCGCCATCTTCGGGGAGGCTGTCGTTGCCCTCAATGACCACCATATCTGCGTGGTGGACGTCGTTGCCGCTGAGCGCGTGTCGCTGCGGCTCATCAAGGCCCAGCTGCCCGCCGCAATGGTCCGCAACCACTGTCGCGATTTCTCGCAAGAACTGCGCGTGGGTCTCCGGCGAGAAGTCCTGCCCCGCTGCCATGGGATTGGTCAGCAGGGCGGCGACGATCTCCGCCAAGTCATTGCCGGTGACGATTTTTTTCGACGTCATGGTGATCTCCGTTATTTTTTAAGGGTCAGCCCGTAAAGCCGGGCTGTTGTGGGAAAAACTCATCTACTACATCTTGCATATTGAGGTCGCCGTCCATCGCCGCCACAGCCGCCTGCTTGATGGCATCCGCTGCGACGATCAGCTCCCTGCCCGCGGCAGTCACAACGTAAACCGGGCGACGGCCCTTAATGACTTTCTGGCGGATAAGCAGCGACTCTTCCTGGATTGACCCCATGGCCTTCTCGTCCCCTTTCAGCGCCGCGGCAAGCACTGCCTCGCGGGCGTCAGGCAAGGTGTGGGCAAGGCTGAGGACGTGAGCCGAATCCCAAAGGTCACGGGGAACATCGGACAAGGGGAGACCGTCTTCGCCGGCGGCAGCAACCAGCTCCAAGGCGCGGGCACGTTTGACGGACATTTTGAGCCGATATACGGCCGCCATGTCGTATGCCAACGCCAGACCGGCATCGGTCAGCGACCAGGCATCCGGTCCGCCAGCAGGCCCAAATGCAGGCTGTTGCTGCAAGCCACCCGGGTACCTCGCAACCGCCACCCCGGCAGCCGCCGCCTCATCAGGCCCCAGAAATCTGGGCTGCGTTGCAGTCGAGGCCACCATCAGGGCCGGGCTCCGGGATCGGCATGATCTTCCTGGGCGACTTCAAGATGTGCCTTGCCGGTGGACTCAAGGTGCATCGATCCAGCCTCGGCAGCCCGAATAAGGTCATCTGCGCTATACGGCCGGTACATCAGCTCGTCCATCGTCCAGTTCCGACCAATCAACCAGGCCGCCCGCTCCGGGGTCACGCCACGACGGATGTAGTCCGCCAGCGCATGGTCAACCATCCAGAGAGGGGCGATATCTACAGAGCTGGCCGCCTCGCGAAACGCCAGCATGGCAAGCTCGGGTCTGTAATCGCTTACGGTATCGATATCGGCACGAATGGCAGCGGAGAACGCACGCTTGTAGGCGAGAAACTCCGGCCAGGCTTGCTCGGGAATCATGGTCTGCAATGACATGGTGACCGGACGATCAACATTCGCGAGATGGTTGGAGATCTCCGCCAGCACTTCAGGCTCCGCAGTAACCCAGTGGGCGTGCCCGGTTTTCTCGCCCTGGATATAGGGCTCGGCGCTGACCCGCTTACCAGGAGCAACCCGACCGAACCAGTCCGGCCCGGTTCGTTTTTCTGTGATTACCAGCACTCTCATGATCGTTGCTCCTGCATACAAAAAAGTTCGGGTGTTCGTTGCTGTCTCTTCTGCCGTATCACTCAACCAGGTCTTAGGGCTGCCCCCATTCCCCGGGTCACCCCCGGCCAGGGGCCATCCCACCGGTGTGGTCATCTCCTGACCGTGGGGCCGACTCCAGGACCGCCAGCTCGATCTCCTTGTCCCAGACACCCAGGGGCTCGCCCCGGGCAATCAGGGCGGCCCTAATCGTGCTGGCGACACCAGGCTCGTTGAGCGCACCAAACAAATTCGGGGGTAGCCCGTGTGTGGCCAGCCCCAGCACCGTCGCACGCAGCGCCTCCAGCTCCGCATCCCGGTCACCCCTCGCACCGGCGGCGGCCGCATCCACCAGGGTCCGCCCAAGCGCGGCGCCGTCCACACAGCCGGGGGCAGCCGATATCGCTCTTTCGGTATCTTCCATGAACACAACGGTATCCATGACGAACTGATGGGTGGGGGTCACCACGGTGCCCCGGCCGCCAGTCTCCTCATCGTGGCTGTAGTGGCAGCCGATCCTGGCTGTTTTCCCTGCCGGCGCATGATTCGCCAGGATGTGCTGGACGAACCTGACAGCGACGTCACTCCATATAGCGGTACCGCCGTCTGCAAACAGTGCTGCCTTGCCGCCGTGCTTGCCGACGAACTTGAATCTCATGGGGTAAAAGTTTTGCCATGGGTGGTCACCAAGGATCTGCAGTGCGGTTTCCGCGGTTACCTTGTCCGGGGCAGACCTATAGGCGATGGCTCGGCGTTCCTGTATCTGTTGATCGGTGAGGCCTTCCCATTCATCGATCTGGCACCGGCGCTCAGCGATGCTGATGTCGGTCATCGTCGTGATCAGCCCTGCAATACGCTTGATATCCCCGACCGGGATATCCTCAATCAGTGCCGTGTACCCGCTTGTATCCATGGATGACATTTTGGTTCGACTCCTATGGCTGCGGGGCTGGGGGTTGAGAGAGGGGCGTGCCGCTGGCGGACGCTGACGACACCGAGGCCAGAGCAAGCGTCTCGTAATGCCGGTCTAGCCAGTCGGTATTCACGTTCAGCCGCCACGTCTGGGTGAGCTGGCGGAGAGTGGCCAGAATGTCCGATTTCGGACTGGCCTCTACGGCCTCCAGCCTGAACTCTGGCTCTGGCTCGCGCAACTCCGCACACGACAGGGCGATGTTGTCCATCCACAGCTCATCCGCACGGTCGAACGCCGTAATGTCGATCACGCGGTTAGACGGGTGATGGTGGTAGCAGATGTGACTTAGCCAGGTCTCGCCGTCTTCGTTTTCACGGATGAGCAGGACGAAATCCCCTGACTCGCCTTTGGACTGGGCAGCCTGGGCGAGGAGGGCGGCGAGGACTGCGCATCCGCCTTCGACGAAGAACTGTTCGCCATGAAGATCCTTGCAGCGCTCGATGACGGCTTCCAGGTGGGAGATGTCGTGGTCCTGGGCGGCCGCGGCGTGCTGGCGGTTCAGCTCCGCCATTTTGGCGTTGAACTCCTCGCCCGACCCCAGCCGGTAATGGTCTTCCCGGGTGATGATTGTGTAGCTCGAGGCAATCAGGTGGGTTTCGGGGCTCTTGGTAGACGACTCTCTCATTTCGAATGTGTACCAACCGTATGGCGCGTCGCTGACGTTCTGGAGCGCCCAGCCGATCACTCGGTCCAGAGTGAGGTTCGTCAGCTCGTCCCCTCCCATGACTGTCATTGCCGCCTTTCTGGCGCCGCCGGCTGCTGACGGATCCACCCGAAATTGTGGCAACAGCGAGCTGGGCCAGTCCGCCAGTGCGTTCTGCACCGCCTGGGCGGCCGCTTTGGTGCCCGCGGTCTTGCGGATCAGCCATGCCCGGGTCTCAAGCTGGGCCGGGGACAGGCGGGATCGCTCCGGGAAATCGTATTCAACCTCCCTGGTCACGACCTCGTTCATCGTGCGGGCGAACTCGGCCATCAAACCGAACGCTTCGGTGCGGATAGGAACTACCCCTGACACGTTGCAGAACAGCGTTGTGGCCATGGTCAGATGCCTCCCGGGGCGGCCGGCCCGGCGTTGGATGACGGGTCGTGCGGCAGACCGGCGACGCGCTGCTGGGCCGCCCAGGCGCGATCCAGCTTGGTGGCGAGATCGTCAAAGTCCTCGGCGTCGCAGAAGACGTAGTCTTGTTCTCGCGTGACGATGGCGAAGCTCTCCTCAATGACTTCCGGATCGTTGTCGTTGTGAAGCTCCTCCAGACGAAACTGGTATTGGGCATAGGGCGCATCGCTCACATTGTTCAGTGCCCACCGGAGGATGCTATTGAGCGTCGTGTTTTCGATGTTTTCGCAGGCGAATATGTCAAGTGATGTGACGGGGTGCTCGTCCACCGTTTTCCTTGAAACGCTGAGATGCGGCAGCATCCAGGTCGACCTGTCTCCCAGTGCCGCCAGCAACGCCTGGGCGGCGCCCTTGGTGTCGGCCAGCGTCTGGATCAGCCGTTCCCGGACGGACACCTGCTCTTTGGTCAGTTGCGGCTGGTCAGGACCTGCCAGATCCTCCAAAACCTCAGCATCCACCAGCAGACTCAGCACCTTGCCGAAATCCGCCATCATCCGGGCGGACTCCGGGCGGATAGGCAGTTTCCCGAAAAGATTGCTTTCGAGTGTTTTGCCCATGCTCACAGGCCTCCATAAGAGGCGGGGGAGGGTGAATCATCCTCATCGCGGCCGGCATTGCCTGGCGCTGGCGCGGCGCCCTCGGCGGTTCTGAGCGCGACCATCTTGGCTCGCCACCCACCCTGATCACCGAATAGAAACTCTTCTTCCCGGGTCATGACCATGTAGCGCCCGAGGACCTGATCGCAGTCGGCACAATACGATACATAAGGTGCATCGCTGGCGTGGGTGAGCGCCCAGCGCAGAATGGTTTCAAAGGGCTGGTGAGCGAACTCGGTGGTATGGCGGGCCGTCAGGTGAGACAGAGAGCGGGCCAAGACAGGGTGGGTTTCGCTACGATCGGCGGTCTCAACTTGGAGCTCAGGAAGTCGCCAGGTCGAATAATCTGTCAGCAGCTCTTGCGCCGCCAGCATGACCGCTTTGGTGGGAGCTATCTTTCGGATCAGCGCCGCTCGGGCTTCAAGGTCGCTCCTGCTCAGCCTGGAATCCGGGTCGATATCGGAATACTGAGCGAGCCTGGAGATTCCCACCTGCTCACTAAATGCCACCCGATTCAGCGTCTCGGCGAGCGCCGCCATCATGCCGGCCATTCGGGATCGAATGGGCAGCTTTGCCCAGACTCCAAACGAGATGAGGGGTTTGTCTTCGCAGTCGGGCGCTGGCACGATCCTGGTCCTCCCGGTGATATCCTAAGGGCGGCGCTAACATGCTCCGGCCGAGGATGCCTCCAGAGCGCCTTGTATAAAGGATATTATACGGGATTTAGGGCGCTGGCTATTGTGCGTACAAAATTGTTCGCCAGAGTGTCAGCTTGGGCGGTAGTGGTTATGCCGACGGGCTCGGCCCCGGCTCTGGTGCCGAGCCATCCCGGCCCGCAGCCAGCATCTCCCGGTGGGCCTTCCCGAGTTGTATCGCCTTGGCGTCGCACCGGGCAGAGCTGTCAAACTCGTGCACGCCCTCTCTCGTCACCAGCACATACCGGCCATCAAGGAGATTGTCCTTCCCGTGGATTTTTTGCCGGATTTCCATGTTGTAGCGCGCAAAAGGCTCTGGGCTCGCGGAATTCAACACCCACCGTAAAACGTTTCCAAGAACGCCGGACTCGGCGTCATGCTGGAAATTATCATAAACCAGCTTCCTGATAGGGCTTGATCCGTACGGCCTCGCATCAGGAGGAGAAGGAGGCATTGCCGGAAAATCAAGGGAGTGAATCCTGATAACTGGAAGCCCTTTACTCGCTTCGTCCGCCAGCGCGCTGATTACCCCTTGGGCGATGGCTTTTGTATGCGAGACGTCTTGCAGGATTGCAACTCGCTCCAGTTTTTGTTCGGTAGATATTGGGCCCCGATGAGGGAATCCTCTGGCGATTTCCTTCATTGCCAGTTTCTCGATTGCCAAGAGCACGGGCGACACCAGCCGCTCGTGCTCCTGACGGAAAGCAAGCCACCCCGTTGTGCTGATGTACTGGCCGTGCATCAGCACTGCCTCCAGTCATTCATTGCCATCACGGCGCAGCGCCGATGTCGTTGGCGAACTCTTCCGCCATCTTGCGTAACATCAGTTCGCGTAACGCCTGGTCTCGGCGCCGGTCCTGCTCTGCATGCACGTCTTCAGCGAGCAGGAACTTTGGCTCCTCGAGCAAGCCTTGCTGGTGAAGCGATGTCAGGTAGCCAACATACTCAGCATCCCGGTGCTGGGAGCTCACGTATTCGCGATACTCAGGATTCTCCGCAATCTCCTTCGCGCTGGCGCCGGTGGCAATGAGTTGGCTGACTTCATGGTATTTGCGGATAGCGGTCGGGGTCAGGCAACTGTTGAGGCGGTATTTTCGGGCCGATCCCCAAATTGGTTGCTGAAATATCTGGCTGGCGGCGGATCCGTTAAATGCTGATACCGACTCTCGCCTTATTGAATGGATGGCGCCATCCGGATCCAGCGTGCCGGTGAAAAGCACGGCATCGGCTCGCTGGCCGGTTTTCAGGTCCATCAACAGGTCGACCGACTTGCGCATGGCGCTGACGAATACATACCGAAATCCCCTCTCCCCCTCAAATAGCTGGCTCTCCTGGATGATGATGTGGCCTCCAAACGTTTCCGGGCTCTCGCTGTTGTCGTAGCCAGGCCAAACAGGTTTCTGCAGGTAGTCTGTGATTTGAACCGCCTCGTACCCCATCTCAGGCAAAGGTAACGGCTCGCCCGGCTTCATCAGCATGACCACCGCGCCATTGCCTGCAACGCCGCCGTAAAGTTCACAGCAGAGGCGCTCACCAGACATCAATGGCTCCTTGGACTCAATAACCCCAATGATGGCCATGTTGGTCGGGTCGCCGACCTCGCGGGTGTACAGGTAGATTTCAGCCATGATTCGTGCCCTGCGTAATTTTTTGATAGCTCCCGTACCAAAATGTTTGGTGAGAGCATCTCTCGACTGTCAGTTCGTCATCCCTGGCGTGTCGGATTGATCCGCGGCGGCCTCGTCCTCTCGCTGCCGCATGATCTCAAGGGCCTTGTCTTCACACTCATCCGAGCCGTCGAAAACGAAGGTGTCCTCCCGGGTGACCAGAACGTGCTTGCCGCCATTGATGCGCAGCCGGCCATTCTCGATTCCGGCAACAACATATTCGTATCGGGCAGCATGCTCGCTGGATGCGTTATTCAGCACCCAGCGCAGGATGTGCGAGAGCGTCATGTTCTGCATGGTGGCCTGGCCGTGATAGGCCAGCATCGGCACCTCGGCACCGTCCACTACATCATTGACGATACCCAGATCCGGCAAGCCGGCGCTGGGATGATCCGCCATGGCTGCGATGGTGGCCGAGGCCACCTCTGCGCTTGGCGCTACTCGCCGAATGAACTTGCTTCGCGCAGTGCGCGTGCGAACATCAAGACGGCTGCTCGTGGGGACATTCAGCTGGCTTTCAGCGTTGGCAAGCTCAGCTATCGTCTTGATGATGCCCGCAATCAGACCTGTCGATTCCGGACGAATGCAGACCCGGCCACTGATTGCCTGAATGGGGCTTGTCTCTGCCGCGGCGCTTTGATCACTACTCATGGTGACGGACTCCCGATTTCATCGTTGTCATATTCATTTTCACCGCCGGCCTTGGCGGCCCGAAGCCACTGGCTCAGCCCTTGAGGCAATGCCTGGTCAGGCAGATTTTCTAGCGACTGTGCGACCGCCGGCGATTTCAGCGCCATCTTCAGCGCGTCCGGTGACTGACCGACAAGCTCCTCAACCAGTGCGGCCAAAAAGTCTTCCCGCTGTTTGCCCGCCGGCGAGGCATCAATCAGTTGCTTTGCAAACATCTTCGGATCCGCCAGCCCCGGCATAGCCGTGAGCATTTCTGTGTGATTAATGAAGGACCTGTCCGCGTTGTAGAACGTGGCGCTTGTTGCGGTTATCAGCACTTTGTGGACGTCATGAGAGTCTGGTTCGCCGTGACCGTAGGTGGTCACATCCACCATGTACCAGCCTGTCGCGCCGGGCGGGCTGGCGGTCCGGATAACCTGTTGCATCACCGCCACCAGCAAATCGTCATCGACGCTGGTGTCCGAGTCGACGTCCAGCACCGGATGGTCAGAGTTCGTGTCCATGACCATCAGCCCACACAGGTAGTCCACCGAGCGATCGCGTACGATCTGCTCCAGCGAATGTGCCACCTCTTTCGTGTCAGCCAGCTTGATGATCAGGCGGCGGCGATCCTCCATCTGGTCCTCGCTGAGTACCGTGTACTCCTCGATGCCTGCCATTCTCTCGTCGTTGGCCAAAGACGACAGGGCGTCAACCAGTTGGGAGACGTACTTCGCCTTCTCCGGCCGGATCGGGACCTGCCCGGTTACCGAAACATCAATGTCGGACACGTTATTGCACTCCTGCTGTCATAGAAGGCGCGTCATCATCGTCTTCGGAATCGGCTTCGGGGGTTTCTTGCTTGTCCGCAGGCGCTACTTTTCGGCACTGGGCATCAATCTCTTCCGCCCAGGCATTGAGTCCGCGGAGCGCCGGATTCTCTCCGCCCGCCGCCAGCGATACCAATATCTCTTCACGCAAAACATCGTCGAAGAGCACATTCTCCATGGCATGGGGGGCATTCTCTAACAGCACCCCAAGCAGCCGCTCCATCAGGATGGCATTGTTCTTTCCGGGCGCCGGACAAAGCTCCCGGTAGAGCGATTCGGCAAACGCGCCTGGGTTCGACAGCCCCGGCAGTCGACTCACGGCTTTCGCATGTTCATCAAGCTGTGATTCTGCGTTGTAGATCGTTGCGCCACTTTCTGTGACCAGCACGGTGCTAACGTCCGATGACCCTGCTCCGGAAGAGAACGAGGTGCAGATCACCTTGTAGAACCCGTGGCCATTGGCGCCACCGTTGGCAATGACCCAGCGCATGACGGCGACGAGTGCTTCATCGTTAACGCCAGACTCGCGAGAGATGCTTACCTTGGGGGCCGATGTGTCCATGCCTACCACCGTGAACCCCGGCAGTTCCACCGCTGCTTGGCCATCCAGAGCTGCGAGCGCAGCGTGCGCGACCGCCTTGGTCTTCGCCGTCCGATGTACAAACTCGCGGCGCTCATCGAGCGCCTCTTTATCAAGCTCGCCCCAATCGCTGGACATGGCATCATCTTCGTTGCCAATCTCCTCGATTAGCTCGAGTACATCGCGAATAAATGCAGCCTTCTCCGGGCGAAGCAAAATCTGGCCGAACGTTTCAACATCAATATGTGACACGTTAGTGTCCTCCCATGGCGGGCGAGGGTGATTCGTCGTTGTCAGCCGGCGGCACGGGCAAGCCCTGTCGCGTTACGGTGTAGTAGATTTCTAGCGCCTCATCCTCGGTCATGAAATTGAGAATGCGATCGCTGCGCAGTTTTTTGTTTATCTCAGGGTCAGCCAATGCGACCGAGTGGTTGTGGTGAAGTGGCTGGGTTGAGTGAAGCTCCGTAGATCCCGTCGGCACGTACAGCACGCGGGTCTTGAGCTTTCGCTTCAGCTCTGCCCGAGCAATTTGTTCATCCGCCTTGGTGAACACCAGTAGCTCGGCGTCCATCGGCAGATTCCCGTAATGAGTCTTGCGAGGAGGCAAGGTTTTTGCCACCGCCTCGATCATGGCTTCCATCGCCGGCGGCTCCCAGCGAATGGACTCGCCTTGGCCGCTGTTGCTTGCCTGGCCCACCAGCTTGCCATCCACGAAAACCTCAGCGCTGAAGGCAATGGTTTCCTCAGATCGGCCCGAACGAAATCGTTTCAGGGTGATACGGTTTGATACGGTCATGGTTTTACTCCCGAAGGGCAGGAACTGATCTCTGCCAATGTCGAATCTTCAAGCTGCTTGTTAAGGCCTAGAGGTTCACCGGTTTCCCGGACCACGGCCTCAATGGTTCTGCAAAACGAGATGCGTCGGCTCAACTTCGCGCGCTGGGCTGGCGTCATGGTTTGTCCCTGGGCCTGGATGATGTCCCGCAATCTGCCAATGAGCTCATCGGCATCTGTCGCGCGACGCGCCAGCCGGTCAAGGATGCTGTCCAATGCATCTCGATAGCCTTCTTTGGTTACTGAGGCGGGTGATTCCAGATAGGCCAACCGGGTTTCTTTTACCAGCTTGCCGGCGCAATAAACGGTTACACGCTCTCGATCAACGATCCGCGTCTCGACTACCAGCTCTTTATCTCCGACCTGGTTATTGACGACACAAAACGGAGCGCTGCTGGCGGTGCGAAGAAAATACCCGGCAAGGTGATCAATCACGCCCTGGGAAACGGCTGTTTTGCCTCCCTCCCAGACCATTGTGTCGCCATAGAGAAAAATACAGTCCCTATCAAACCAACCAAGCGACAGGTCTTTCGGGGTGGCAGCCATTAGCATCACCTGTTCGGCTCGCGTCTCCCCAAGATCGTTGATGACAGCGGGGCGATCCTTGCTGATCTCGTAGGATTGCCGACGAGACACATCCCTCTCGTAGAGAGCTAACCTGCAAAGCAGCTCGATAGTTCTTTGCACCGCCGGGATGCGTTCGCGATCCAGAGTCAGTTCGAACTTGGTCAGGGCTTTTGGCGGCGTGCTCACAGTGCGATCTCCGTGTTACGCATGGGCCGGCGCCGACGGCCCGGTTCCGCATCTGGCTCACCAGGCCCTGGTAAGGCCCGGGGGGCTCGGGACAACAGCACCGATTCGTCGGTGTGCGCATCGGCGAGCATCGCGTACGGCGCTGGATGATCCTGATCGCCTGACAAGGATTCGTCGAAGCCGATGAGGATGTCCGCAAACTTTCCGTCGGGCTGCCTGGCAAACTCGAACAGCTCCTGCAGCGCATCGCCGGCAACCAGAAAACCCAGCAGGCATCGACTCTTGGGGGCCAGATATGAGGCCGGCCTCAGGTCGGACGGCGTCCAGCCATCGGTACCACCATCCTGAAAGCTGTCGCTAATGGTGACGTTCATTTCGCCACTGGCATCCCAATTGATGCCGGTGATGACAAACTCGCCATCCCAGTCCGCGGCGTAGGGATTGGAAGGATCGACCCTGACCTGCAGCCCAATCGCCAAAGGCTGCCCATAAATCGCCTCGAACATCGCCAGCGACGCCAACGCCTTGCGCTTTGCGTCGACAATCACGGTTGCATCCCCGGCACTGGCTCTGCAGGCAAAACCGCATTTTCTATTCCAGGGAGCAGGCCAATGGGCCCCAGCTGGGCGGCTGCTTCCAGCAGCAGCTGAGCGCCAGTCCCGGTTTTGAGGAGCGCATGGCGCTGCCCTGGGTTCATCAGTCTGGCCTGCTCCCGCACCAGCGCACGCAGCGCCGCCAGCTCCTGGTCCCGGCCGGCAGACGACTGCGCCTCCACCAGCCTGTCCAGGCCAATAAGAAACTGCTCGGTATCCACCAAAGCAGGGCTTGCGGTCAGTGCGACGCGGTGCTCATGAGCCAGTTTTTCGCTGTCGTAGGTGGTCTTACGGTCGGGCTCAATGACCATCGAGTAGCCGACGCCCTCGCTCGTTGCCTTCTCATGTAGCACACAAGCGAATTGGTCCTTGAATCGGTACCGGCGCAGCAGAAACTGCATCACTCCTGCCAGGAGATTCTCATCCACGTACCCGCCATTCCACTCCACATAAGCCCACTGTCCGGCCTCGTCTTGCGGGGTATGCTTTTCCACCACAAATCCGGTGTGGTGGATGTTGGTCTGGGAGCTAGGAAGACACTCCATCAGGTCCGCGGCAAAGCGCTTGTCGGGCGCGAACGTGGAGATATCCCTGGCCCTCTCAGTCAGGCGCTGTTTTTCGTCATACAGGGACATTTCTCGATCGCTGAGCTCGCTCAGCCACTCAAGCAGTTCCTCGATCTCCGGCACAGCATCTGGCCGCACCCAGAGGAACGCCTGCATGGCGTAACGGTCGTCTTCGTTGTCACTCATGGCAGTCTCCGCCGGCGACCGGTTACCAGATCATTTGGGGGGTGTCAGCGATCTCGGCTGCCTGGAGCGCTTCCAAGTGATCGAGGATCTTGCCCTGTACATATTCTTTGTCCGGGGAGGTGCCTTCGATCTCCAGAACGAACCCGCCGACTTTCTTGGCTGCCGCCTCGGCCTGCTCCAGGAGGGCAGAGCCATACTTGGCGGCAACGGCAAAGAGTTGGCCGTTAGCGGCGTGGGTAGCTCTGATCAGCGTGCCCTGGTTTGTCACCTGGTACACATGACCGTCGTGAAATGCCGCGGGGGAGGGCAGGTGGACCATCACGAAAAAGCGCTTCATGAGGATATCTCCGGTTGCTACTAAGGGTGGCGCCCGGCTCTTGGCCTGACAGCCTTGTAGAAAGGATATTATACGGGATTTATCCGGGTCGCCAGCCTGTTATTTTTGGCGAGCGAAGGGCAAAGACGTTGCGAGGCGTGAAAGGCAGTGGTGACACGCGGCATTCGGGGTTCGGACACGCCCTGTTTATGCCTCGGCCTCGCCACAAGGGCGAGTGATTCCGCGCTGGCGCGTCAGCCTGGCCGACCTGGTCTGCTGAGGAGCCGCGGCTGGCGTTGATATGGCTACTGCCGTGTTCATCTCTTGTGCCAGCGCTGGAGGCCAATTGTCAGCGGATAGAGTAAGATACGCTGGATTGCTGGTGCCGAATCTCACCATACCGCCCGGCCTCTGGTGTCACGTCTGGCAAGTAGACATCAAAGGCTGTGCTATTACCCGGAGAGATCTGATTGATCATGAACTCTTTTTCGTGGGCGCCGACAATCAGTTTGAACTCAACATTGCTGCGCTGAACAGAGGTAGTGTTGACGATGCGGCCCTTGTATTTTAGTCCTGTGAGGTGCTCCTCTTGCTCTGCACGAACGAGATAGAAGCCATTGCCGACATCCTGAACCTCTGTCGCGGTGAAATCGACTGTATAACGGTCCTTATTATTCAAGTAGTCGAGATAGACCGGGCCCAGCGCCGTTGAGAATTTCTCAAGACTGCTTGTTGCCTGGTGGCTTGAGATGAGTGCCCAGAGGGAAAGACTGGCGACCGCGGCGATCGAGATCCAAACCGGTTTCAGATTTGGCTGTATCTGATGCGCATGGGTCTCATCTGTGGTGACCTCCTGATTATCATCTGACATATCGCGCTGCTCTTCCTTGTAGGCCTCTGGGTCCGGGCTTGTTACTGGCCGATAAACGTCTGCCCGGGCGCTTGACGTTTAGTATAGGGATGACGGCGATCCTGGCAAGCCCGGCAGCTGGTGGGCGATGGCACAGCCGAAACCATGATGATCGGCGTTATAACGCCTTTCAGGCTTGCTTGCTGGCGGTGCACTGCACGCAATTCGTTATGGCTTGAAATCCAGGCCATCAATATTAGAAAGCATGTTATGCAGCCCCCCGTCTTTAAGCGCACGCATGCGCCCACTGACCCCGGCAGCTTCGGCCAATACTCTCACCATTCTCCTGAGCGTATCTTTTTCATCCGGCGAGCTTTCAGCGGCGCATAACAGCCTGTCAGCCGCTGACTCAGCGGACAGAAGCCATGGCTCTTTTTTCAGCGCATCGCAATGCAGCCTCTGCTCGCACTGAAGATCATACCAGGTCACGCTGTCGCTGGTGATAATGGCCTGAGACGCGCTGGTGTTCTCGTCTCCATCCCACTCATATAGCACTGCATAGGGGGCTGGCGATCCCGACCGCAAAACGTGCTGCGCCAGACTCGTCAGGATATCGTAGTTCGTGTATTCGCCTTCGGCGTAGAACTCTCCCTGATCGCGACACTCCTCAGGCAGTCCTACCCATCCGCTATCGTCTCCTGACATCGCATTTACTGAGATTTCATCGCAGTAGAATAACTCCTTATCGTTTCTCCCAATTACTTCCTGCAGAGCTCTCAGCGTTTGCTTATCTGGTGCAACCTTCGCGGCAGCCGCAGCGACTTGTGCTGGGTAATCGTCTGCGTCAGGATTCAGGGCTGAAAGGTTTATATTGGCAAGCGCCTTGATCAGCTGTTTAAGAGGTTTTTCCTGCGACGGCTTTATCGAAATTGTTAGCTTATAGCTCATGGCTTCAGCACTCCCGGCAGGGAATCTGCCGTTGCAGAGGGACAGAGCAGCTTGTCTGCCATAATGCCTCTTTGCGCCGGCTGCGACAGCGCGATTGCCCGCCGTAGCATCTCCCTCAGTGCATCAACTTCGCTTTCTCTCTCGGCAGCCTGCTGGATGAGTTTCTCGGCGAGCGCATCAGGACTTTCAGCCAGTTCGCCATGGATCGCGACCGCCCTTCGGTGTTCGGTTAGCTGCTTATCGAGATCGTATACGGTAACGCCATTCTTGCCCACGATATGGAGATGGGCGCCATGTCCATCTTCCGAATACTCCCTTGCCATCACCTCTTCGTTCTCCGCAGCAACGGTAGCTATCCACCCCAATAGCCTATGGAGTAGCTCCCGCGGCATGTCCATGTTGTCATCGGGATAGATATAAAAATGATTACCTTTGACATCAATATGGTACTCGTACTCAATAGCCGACACTTCTTCATATAATTTCAGGCTGGCGACAACGCGGAGCGTCGCCTCAGCAACCTCCTTTGTCGGAGCCATCTTGGGAGCGAGAGCAGCAAGGTCTTCCCAGTTCTTTGCGCGCTGTGTGATCTCTGCCAACGTGATGCACACATCGTCAGCCAGCTTGATGTACTTTGGTTGTAATTTGATTCCGGCATTTATGGTCATGTTTACACCTTCATGCCTGGCTGGTGCTCAGGCTGCATATCTCCACAAGCGGCTTCAATCATTCCCGCACGAACAGCAGGAGTAGAAGCCTGGCTAATCGTCCGAATGACGCGGCGCAGGGCCTCCGCCTCATCTGCTTCTTCGGCCGCACTGGCGATCAATATATCCGCGACTATCTCCGGGCTTTCAATCTTTGAGCCGATCCGCTCGCGGCCTGCAAGATGGGCTTGGCGCATGAGGTCCAAGTCATAAACGGTAATGCCTTCTCTCGCAATGAGGTGGATTCTGGCGCCGGATTGATTTTCATGGCCCTCCCATACCGAGATTACATCCTGATCGGCTGCGTCTCTTATTAGCCACGCCATAAACCCGTGAATGACAGTCTCGTCCAGGCTCTCCGATTTCAGATTTACGCGGCCACTGTCATCTACCTTGATTTCGTGGGACTCGACAAGAGCGGAATCTGCGCCCTGCAGTATGTTGGTCACGATTTCTGCGTCTGCTTTCGTTTCCGCCACTTCGCGAACGGTGGCGGCGATATCCTCAGCAGATTCAAGGCCGCTCATTTGGCCGGTGCTCTCGGCCATAAGCGCGATGATCCTTTTCGCCAGACCTTCTTTGCCTGGCCTGAGCTTTACTGTTGCGCGGGCCGTCATGGTCTTACCCCCTGAAGATCGCTATCTCTCGGTGAATCGTCGGGCGCATTGGCGGATAGCTTTTCGTAAACATCTACGAGCTGCTCCGGAGAAAATGCTTCAATCATGGCGGCCATGGCGTCCTCTGCCTCAGCAGGCAGCGCTACACCGGCCCGCGCGACAAACGCATCATGGACCGCTTGTCTGGCGCGCTCGGTAGCCGTTCCCACACCAGGCAACTTCGCTGCCTTGCGTAGAGATTCCATCGTGACCTGCGCTTCCATGGAGGCTTCTCTCCATACGATATCGTCCCGAGTGGCCACGATATAGAAAACCGTTGCTTCGCCAGATGTTTCACATCCACATTGCTGCCACATGATCGCAGCGTCATCGCTGTTCTCATGCCGCAGAATCTCTCTTGTAAACGCGGCCATAATAGCAATGGATTCGCAGTCCTCGGCGGTGAACGAGATGTTGTTTGTATTGGTTAGCGTGAGGGGTTCGGCCGAAAGCGTATCCGTCTGCCAGAACTGCGTTCTCAGCCAATAGTGGCCGCTGTCTGCCGTTTGGACGTAAGCGTCGAATACACGCGCGGCGGCTTCGGCGACATACTTGGTAGGCGCGACAGTTTTGCTGGCGTCCAGGAGCCTTCTGTATCTCTCCTGGTTTTTGTCCCTGCCCTCATTCTGAGACATGATTAAATCTGTATTCTCAAGCGTTTCCCTGATAGTCGCCCAGAGGGTGTCCGCAAAGGCAATGGTGGCAGGATTCTGGATAGGGATGTTCGCCTCAAGATCATAACTCATTGCGTGGCACCTCGAAGCAGTTCTCTTCCTGCGCGGATTTGTCGTCCGCGCTGACGACGTCCTTGATTCGGTCTGGCATACCCATGCTGGCGTTGAAGCGCGCATATACAGGCATCGCATCGACAAGCGTCTGGATAACCTCGCGCAGCACGGACGTTTCATCATTCCCGTACTGGGCTGCGCCTTCGAGCAGGGCTTCGACATATTTTGCGGGGTCTTTCTCAATGCTGTTGTCACGCAGAGCCATAATGTGTGCGTCGACTGCGCCATCAACGTCGTACCAGTCGATGCCGTCACGGGTAATCATGGCCGCGTATATCGCTGTGTCTCCTCCCGCCGGGCAGTCCCTCATACACACGAATGGTTCGTCGCTCGCTTCGGTCAGCAAGACTTGTAGCGCGCCTGCGACAAGCTCCGGGCAGCCATTCTCGTCAGCCTCGAATATGACCTTGCTGGTATCAGCTTGAACGTTCCAACTCCCGTGCCGATAGTCGTCGACATTCACGCGCTGCAGAACGTTTCTAACCGCCTCAGCGGTTTGTCGGTCCGGTGAGGTTTTGGCTGCGATATCAGCAATTTTTGCATTTCTCATGGAAGTGCCATACGGATCCGAAATGGCCACCGCAAGCGTTGCCGCGTTCTCCAGGGCGTCGATAAAGTTGCCCGCCCATGCCACTTTGTTTGGTCGGATCCGCATCATCGCAGACTCGGTCATTTTGCTCTCTCCATGCTGGGGCTTGGCCCAGCATCAATTTCTAATGGTGTCGAGTTTTCGGCTTTTGGGAATTGAAACCTTCCGGGTACAGCCTGAGGGGCTATCACCCGAACCAATTCAACGATCTGGGACGGCCGGAGAAATGCGAGGGCGTTTTCGTCTGCTGTGATACCCGTTTCCGCCAGTGCGTTGCGTGCCATCTCCTGCAGTTGCCGCATGGACATGGCCTCCATTACCTCTCGGTCGGCATCTGCCATCTCTTCGGGGTAGTAATCGACGACACCGCCTTCATAGACCACCCTGCAGTACAGGTGGCCATCAATGACCTTTTTGAAGTTCATTACGGCGGTCTTCCCTGAGGGGTTTCGTGAGAGCAACGCCCTGGCAAAAAGGATTGCAGTAGATTCGGGATCGTCATCAGTAGTGGATATGATCACAGTCTGCTCATGGTTCAATGATGCACGGATCCCCATTGTTGAACCCCGAATGGGATGACGAAGAGCCGCCTCGACGATGATTGCCTCCGCCTTCGACTTCGCCTTCGACCTCACTAATGCGCGAAGCTCCTCCTGCGACTTGAGGTAAGGGCGGGCAGCGTTGCCGCTCTGCAGAACATCAATCACATTCTTTAGAAGGTAGAAGGCACTCTTTGCCTGCATGGCAAAAGAGGGTGTCGCTGGCATTCTGATGGTGTTCGTCATGGGCCCGGATCCTCGCTGGGAACTAGCTCGGCATCTATCCAGGGCGGCAGATCCCCCCACTGGAATGCCCGGCTCTCCGCGGCCGACAGAAAGTCTGCCGTCGATTCCTCAGCCTGCATGAGGGCGACCGCAACCGGCGCGGTCACCGGCGCGCCATCGATTTCTCCCTCCAGCCGCACCAGATCCTCTGGCTCGTACAGCGACCGATTGGGGTCCATGGTGAACACAGCAACATTGATCCCATCGATAGCAGGATGGTTTGCAAAAACGCGCTGTACAACGCCGCCCTTGACCGTCACGGCCAGCAGAGGAGGTGGAATCTCCTGGGTGGGGGCTGCGTGGCGGGCGACCAGGGCATTCACGGTTTTGATGACCTCGGTGGTCCAGCCGCCCTCCCGGGCGAGCGTGGCGGCGATGATATCAATCGGGCTCAACTCGCTCATGGCTGCGGCATCGCCATAGTAGAATCGGTGGCGGGCTCACCGGCATGATTCGCGCTCTGCGTTGCATCATGGGCGAAAGGAACGCCGAACCTGGCGGCGAACACCGCCTGCGTGGCATCGTCGCCAACCAGCAAGGCGAGCGCCGACAGCGCCTCTGTAAGCCTGGCGGCCTTGTCATGTGCCGGGAGGGCGTCAATTTCCTGTAGAAGGCCGGCCACTGACGGAGCCGGCGCCGTGAGTTCCGATCGCCGTTCAATCAGATCGATGTATCTATCAGCCATGGATTCAGAATTAAAGATAACCGTGGCATCTTTGGTGATGACTTCCGAGTACCCCTCCGGTACCTCGTCGATATTCGCGTAGCTTAGCGTTGAGGGGACGCCGCTCCAATCCGCTCTTGCCAGCTCTCCAGCAAGGCGCTCCCAAATTGAGTCGATATCGCTCTCCGCCGTGACTTCGACTTGCACAACTCCATCTAAAGCCTGGCCGGCGTTGATATGGTTGCAGCTCCAGTAGCACACAGAGCAATCATCCAGTGCGCTACTCAGAATCTGATGGACCTGCTTTGACGAACATTGAACGGATAGGTATTTCTGCCTAGCGGCCAATTCCACCTCATCGAGGGTGTCGCAGAACGGGTCTTCCAGAGTTTCCTCTTCGTACTTTTTAAGGCCGCGGATCACCTCAACGGCCTCCAGCACCATTGGCACATGGCGCTCTTTGACGCTGACGTAGATGACGATCTTTCTGTCGATGCTCATGTGCCAATATCTCGCTCTACCGAGGCCGCAATTTCGGCCCGATCACCAGCCCAAGGCGCCGCCAGTCTGGTACTCAGTGACCCGGGTCTCGAAGAAGTTTTTCTCCTTGCGAAGATCCATGATTTCGCTCATCCACGGGAACGGGTTGCTGATACCTTTGAATTGTTCCGGCAGGCCGATCTGGGTCAGACGACGATTGGCAATGAACTGCAAGTACTCTTCCATCATGCTGGCGTTCATGCCCAATACTCCGCGCGGCATGGTGTCGCGGGCGTACTGAATCTCCAGCTCTGTGCCTTCCAGAATCATCTGGGTGGCCTTGTCGCGCATCTGGGCGTCCCACAGGTGTGGATTCTCGATTTTGATCTGGTTGATCACATCGACGCCGAAGTTCACATGCATGGACTCGTCACGCAGGATGTACTGGAATTGCTCAGCCACACCGGTCATCTTGTTGCGGCGACCCATGGACAGGATCTGGGTGAAGCCGCAATAGAAGAAGATGCCTTCCAGTACGCAGTAAAATGCAATCAGGTTTTCCAGCAATGCCTTGTCGGTTTCTACCGTGCCGGTTTTGAATTCCGGGTCGGACAGCTCACGGGTGTACTGAATGCCCCACTGGGCTTTTCTGGCCACTGCGGGTAGCTCTCGGTACATATTGAAGATTTCGCCCTCATCCATGCCCAGCGATTCGATGCAGTACTGATAGGCGTGGGTGTGAATCGCTTCTTCAAATGACTGACGCAGAATGTACTGACGGCACTCCGGGTTGGTGATCAGCCGGTATACCGCCAGCACCAGATTGTTGGCGACCAGTGAATCCGCGGTGGAGAAGAAGCCAAGCGAACGCTTTACGATGCGACGCTCATCTTCGGTCAGTCCTTCCGGATTTTTCCACAGGGCGATGTCCGCATTCATGTTCACTTCCTGCGGCATCCAATGGTTGGCACAGCCATCCAGGTATTTCTGCCAGGCCCAGTCGTACTTGAACGGCACCAGCTGGTTCAGGTCAGCGCGGCAATTGATCATGCGCTTCTCGTCTACCCGGACACGGCCGGCGGCGCCTTCCAACTCTGCCTCCCCGTCGGAAGTATCCATTGCAAGAATGGCTGCCCGAGCTCGCTGGACTGCGGGATTTTCGGGTGTGACTTGGGCCTCCTCTCGCTGTTGATCGGATGGCGTACTCGAAGATGTTTTCAGGTCATCATCGATCGCAGGAAAATCGACGGCGGGAGCGTTCCCACTGGTCGGCGCTGTTTCCTGGGCGGCCACGGCCTGAATAGTCTGGGCTATGGCTTGCTTGTCTGATTCATTCTGACTGGAGGGTTGATCGTCGTCATCGTACATATCATCCCAGGAAACGAGTCCGCTCATGATTGCCACCTAACAAGTAGTTGTCGATGTCTCTATGACCGCCTAAACTGGCCGGAGTCCCGTATAAAGTACATCATACTGAGGTATATATGAATAGCCAGCTCAAAAAGTCGGATGTGGATGCAGCTGTAGCGGACTTCGCAGCGGTGGTGCAGGATCGGTATGGGATGACACTAGAAGACTTTGGCCTCACGGACGCAGAGATGCGCCAAAGCCTCTCTATGGCCCTGGTCCAAGGAGGCTCCCCATCTGATGTCGCGGAGTGGTATGCCAGAAAATACGACCTGGTCGACCTGCATGATGCAACGTTCCGATAGCGGGCCAGATACTTGCACGGCCTCTCTATCCCCCGGCTTCTCTGCGCGCATGCCAATCTCGACTCGCATCGGCCTTGTTGTCTCTTTCGATCGCAGCCATTAGAGCTATTAGCGCGCGCCGGGTCTCGGGGGACTTCCCGCCACCAGTGCCCAATGTGCAGAATTCAACGCCAGCCATGCCACTTTCATCGCATACAGCTACATATACGTCGCGATCGTCATCAAATCCGACCCTAAGGCTGGTACGGGGACCCATGTCGCCGAGACGGCCAACCTCTGTCGTGGTTTCGGGAGTGGGTCCCATCATCTCTCTCATCGCCCTGAGCTCGACCAGAGCTGACCTGATTATGCCCATCAGGGCGATATCTCGATGGGCAGCTGGGTCAATCCTGTCGGTCTGGCGGGATTGAAGCTCGTCCAGAGCGTTTTCCGGCGTCGTCGTTTCAAGCATGGGAGCTCCTAGAATGGTATTCGCCGCTACGGCGAGACCGGGAGTGGCAGAGAACCCTGGGCCGATGTGATAAACCGTTCTGCCTCTGTAATTGCAGCCCTAATCGCAGGGCTTGATTTGGCGTAACGCTTGGCAGCCCTCAGCTGATCAGGCCCGACAGACGCCTTCACCTCCTCAAGCCGCGCCCGGGAGATAGGGGTCATTTCGAGATATTCTTCGGCGGGATCCCATCCGTCTATGCCGGACGCGCTCAGTGACTGCATCCCTCTGGCGTCCAGAAAACAGGCGCGACCAACCATCGCGGCGATATGGAGCACCCTCGGCTTAGTCCCGGCTACCCGGACTTCGCCGATTGGCAGTGAGGTAAGCTCTTCAAGCGCCAGGGCCATCGCAATCGCGTCGTGGCCCTGCAGGTAGTTCCTAGACCGACTTTCTTTCATTCTCTTTCGCCTGTCGTGACCACGCCCACGTCCCGTTCAAGTTAATAGCAAGGAATGTTAGCTGCATGGTAAGTAGATAGACCTGGCCGGTTTCGATGAACAGCGCGGCCAAGACAACGCATGATAGCGCCATCACCGGGTACCCAATAACGGGGCGTCGGTTGGCCGTTAAAAGGGCGCCGATGATCGCTATGACCACTCCTACTGCCTCCACATGCTGGAGGGTCATCTCCATAATCATTGTCTTGCCTCTTCTCATAAAATCCCGTATAAAGGATATTATACGAGATATTGCGGAACAACAACCATGGACCGACACCTTCGCACAGCAACCTTAGATGCAGCTCTTCTTGAGAGCGAAGACCTTTCGTTTCTTGATCGGCTCGTGCTGGCAAGTGAGTCCGAAGAAGATGGCAGCGTCTTGGCTGGCGGCGATGGCATTGAGTATTCCGTTGTTCTTCCCGAGACCCGAGGCGCCCGCCGGGCCGCGCTCTCCGCCATTTTACGGGCGGGGCCGACCTATAGCATGGAGCGAGTTTTTGGCCGGGCGATTGAGAGCGATGTTGATGTTGTCAGGTTCGCGCCAGCCACCCCAATCCCCTGTATTCCAGACCCGTCTCAGAGTCTTGACCAAACAGCCCCCAATTCCGCCAACCCGTAAGGAGGATTCGAGCATGGACCGAACGCCAGAAATGACCCGGGTGATTGTCGAGTGCCTGGACCGACTCTTAACCGTAGTGACCGATAGCGGGCGCTCGGTATAATCTTCACAGATGCTTCAAGGAGATCGTTATGAAACTTCATAGGCTTATTGTACGACTAGCAGCAGCACTGGCAGTTGCTTTGCTTGGCACCCTGGCACATGCACGGGGAGACACCACAACCCTTACGGTAACCGGCTTCGGGAATACTCCAGATATGGCAGTCAGCAACGCCCTGGTCGAGGCTGTTCGCCAAAGCGGGGGTGCATCGGTCACGCTTGATCCTTTGGCGCGTCGTCCAATTGTAGAGTGGGTAGCTCAAGCCAGCTCTGCGGGTTCTCTTGTAGTGGGGTATAGCACATCCGTTCCCGAGCCTCAGGTGCCTGCGGCCGGCGGAGTTCAGTCCTATCGCATTGATCAGCTTGATCGTGTCGACGAGAGAGTCTGGAAAGCGATCATTACCGCCGAAGCGATGCAGTACAAGCGTGTCAGCGAAAAGCCCGCATCCGCCCCAACACTTGTCATTGAGCCCTTCTTGCACGCTGATACGGCCATTATTGTTGATCAGGATGGAACGTCTTTCCCGCTTGCCAGCGTTGCCGAGCGGCTACAGTCGGATCTTATCGAGGCGGTCATCGCTGGTTCACATTACCGGGTGCTGGATCGTGATTATGTGTCTGCCGTAGACCGGGAGACCGGGATTTCTACAGGCTCGCTGGACCCTCGCGAGCAACTGAAGCGGGCCCGCGCTCTTGGCGCCGACGTTCTTCTTGTTGGTCAGATCGAGAGGGCTTCAGTGGTAGAGCTTCGGGATATTGCTTACGGCGGCGCATTTATGGCCTTTAAGCCGCGAATCACCCTTATGTATCGCCTGATCGAAGTCGCCACCGGTGAGATCATCTCGACGACTCGCTACGATCACATTCCTACTCAGTCGGAGAGAGCCCGCATCCGTCAGGTCGTCGCCAAAGACTTCCCCAGCGAGCCACAGGAGCACGTTTACCAGATGTTGCCGGCTGTGACTGCTGCTTTGGTACGCTCGATGACAGGCGAAGACGCTGCAGGTCAGGACGTTGTGTATAGAGCGGGCTTTAATCACCTGGTGAGCCATAGCGAGGTTCGAGCCACTCCTGGATCATCTTCAGCCCCCATCGCGTGGTGATTGAAGGATGTCACGGATAACGCTTCACGACGGCACCCCATCTCGTTTTGGCACGGCACTGACGCGCCAGAACGTTTTACGGTCTTTGATACGGATGATGCATGGTTTGCTGAGCAGCGCGCCGCTGGCGGAAGGACCATGATATGGCGGCCACCTGGCCGCCAGCATCGCTCGGTATCCACACCTATCCCCCGCTATAAATAGCGTTCCCTCGCTGTTAGCTCTTCAATTTGGCAGGATCCCCGAACCCTCGGGGCCAGCTGGAAGAGCCACTCTTTCTCTTTCTCTAGCGCTTCTCCTGACACACTTTTCCACCAGTGTTTCTTACCGCTGCGCTCCCCGTCATCCCACCTGTATCCATTCGCCTTTAGTATATCTTTAACTTCAAAAGGTGCGCCGATCGCTCGGATGATGTAACTGGACTGCATAGCGTTATCGATGAGCACTCGCCATGCGATATCGACGTGATCAAGAATCCAGGCAACTGCAAAACAATCCGTCGTGGCACGGTGCGCGTCGTAAAACGCCCCCATCTTATACGCAAGGTAATCGAGCTTTGCTGACTCGTATCCCAGCGTTCTCCACGGAACGTCTTTCACCGAGCACGCCCAGCGATGGCGATTTAGAAACGGGAATCTACGTGAACTTATAGGTCTATCGAAGGAAGCATTGTGGGCTACAATTAGTTCCGCATCCTCGCTAAACTGGGCTGCGCCGGTTTCATCGATGAGCATCCCTGCGACCAAATCGTCGGTGATGCCGGTGGCTCTTATCACTTCCTCTTGCAACGGCTCGCCCGGGTCTTCCAGCCCCCCAAACTTCCCAAGTATCTGCGTAACAGCGCCCAGCGTGGGCGAGTACGCTACAGCGACCATGCCAATCTCGATGACTTTCGCTGTAGCAGTGTCCAGGGATGTGGTCTCAAGGTCCAAAATAACAACTTTTATTTCATCGCCTTGCTGGGCGGCCAGGCGGCATGGCAGGACAAAGCCCTGTTTCGTGAATGGTATTCGCTGAAGGAGCCTGTAGTCGTTTGGGTTCACAGCCGCTCTGGAAAGCTGGTCTGGATTTGCGGTGTTGGTCGTTTCCTCGCTCACAGATCGTTCACCCACTTAATTAACTCGCTTCCTGTTTTTGAATCGCCGCTCGACATCAGGACGACCACCTTTTCGAGCTCTCTTCCCAGATCCGGCCATAAGACCATCGCTTTAAGGAGCTTGCGGCGGCTCACGGTTCTGCATATCAGCTGCCCGGGCTTGCGGCTCTCGGGGTCAGCAACGTGGAGGGAGTAGGTCACCTTGTTCACGGAGCGCTCCTCAGGGATGCGGCGCATCGACGGGCGACTTGGCGATAGTTCGTATCAAGGATAATTGATTTGGCCGTAATCGAGTCTAAGCGGGATGCTATGGTCTCTGGATCCCCGGAGCCCGCCATCTTAATCATCGCGTCTCGCTGCTCTGGAGAGCCTGGCAATATGCTTTCAAGGGCCTCGGCAAGCATCTCCGGGCTATTCTTTTTGACGTCTGACAAGAATTCATCAATACCTTTCCCGAATTGCTTTCGGGTCCAGGCGTCGCGAAGGCCCCAGGTCAAAAAGGGCATAAAGTCAGATCCGTTCTTACAAGTCACGCCACCCTCACCGATTAGAAGCGCCGCGGCCGCTGCGACTGTGAAGTTCGGGGCAGCCATGCTGTAGTCTTCACCTCCGTTTACTGTCCAGACTTTCATTGTTGGTGCTCCTCTGAAAATCTGTCGAGATGCTCAATGAGCCCATCCCAGTCCGTGCAGCGCAATGGGCGCCCTTGAAGGTCCCAGGCTGTTGCCATGGTCGCCAGCTTTTTGGTCGGCGCGAAGTAGACCCGGCCAAGGACACACGCGGCGTACGTCTTTCCTGTTTGGGAAGGCATTTCGGCAATAATGCTGGCGGACGTCGAAATTCCACGGTCGTTCAGGTACCGCATGTCGGCCGGCATATCCGCACACTTTAGCGGGAGTCCGCCAGCATCCCAGACAGGGGCTACCGGCGATCCAGAACTTGCCATATATACACGGCCTAGCGCGCACACCAGATCAATCGGTGTGAACTCACGGGCTTCCAATCTTTTAATCTGGGGCGGGGAGGGCGGATCAACCTTGGTTGCCGGCTCTTGGGCCTCTGCGGGATTGTCAGATCCGTCATCTTGTTGTGTGACATCCTCCACCTGCTCAACTTGATCTTCTGCAGGCTCATCTGCGGCCGCTGTAGGCCCCACCAGTATCAGGATTGCCAGGGCCAGAATCTGTACTTTGTTGGTTCTCATGAGCACCTCTCTCAATAGGCCCATGATGATATGCGGCTGCAATGCTCGCTGCTACATGGTCATCGATGGTGATGGTTCGGTCGCAGGCCCGCGACTGGCTCGGGTTCTACGGGTGTCCTCTGGAATCGCGGCTCCATAGTGGCTCGCCAGAATCTGGTTCAGTGACGCGATAATTGCTTTATCCTTGATCTTCAGATGAAGATTTCCATTCTTAAATAGTCGGGCTTCAAACTCATTGTTCTCAACAAACGACTCGCCCTGACGCCTGGCTAGGCCGATGGCAGATCCGAAGAAGTCCCGGCGATCTTGGACGGGGTCATTCCCTCGCATCACGTGGATGATGCGCTCCAGGTCGGCAATTTCATCCTCTGACTTGTCGTATGATGCATAGCCATGCGGTGACAGGGCTCCGTCGAAGATCAGCAGGTCGCTGAACTGGTAGGGGTCATGGCGCTTGAATCGCCTTTCCAGGCCCTCAAATACGCCTACTACGCCTTCCTTGAAGGTCTCTTTACGATTCTTGTGCAGGCTCGCGAATGTGTCGACGACAAGCTCTCGGGTGGGTACCGGGGCGTCCTTCTTCAGCTGCTCCCTGAAGTCCGCCAGCATCGATGCATTCATCAGTTCTTGAATGCCCGATACACGCAACAGCATCTCCCAGAGCGCGGAATCGACCGCATTTCTCGACTCTTCCAGAAACCTCTCGCTTTCGTTAAAGCGCAACATGCCTCGGATGGCATTATCCGACACACCAAAAAATGAGCTGTGATCCTTTCCCGATGTCTGCTTGTAGATTTCGTTGGCCTCACGGATCGCCGTTACCGCCTGCTCAATTTTCTCCATAATAGCTTGGCGGTTGGCCAATATTTCATCCAGGCCTATTCGTCTTACAATTTCATCGCTCATGGTCGCACCTATGCAGTCATCCTCATGGAATTGTCTTCTTCTGGCTCGAAGCTATCTTCTTCCGGCAAACGGTACTTGCCGGGCCCTGAGCATACAAAGCTCTGGCGGATAACCTTTCTGATCTGCTCCTTCCACCACATGGTCTCCGAGGGGCGGTGGTTCTCGACCAGGCCATAGATTTCCTGAAGCGTCCCCTCTCCACCCAGAGATGTCAGAGCCCGGTGGATAACAGCTCGCCAGGTATTGGCCGGGGCATTCAGTCCGCAAACAAGGGATGCGTACTCCCGAGCCATATCTTTCACAGAGGCGGCCTCGGCATACAAAAACAGACCGGACATAAACGTTTTCCGCTCTTTGACAAAGGACGCGAACATTACCGGCGTCTTGATCCCCGGGAACAGGTCACGAGGAATCATCTCCTGATGTAGGCTGAATCGCTCCGAATACCGCCTGACTCGCCTGGAGGTTTGGAACATATAGACCGGGAGGATCAAGCCGATCTTGCTGTCGTAGTCCAGCAGCTCGTAACACCGGTCCAGAATGGCATCGATCAGGTCGGACTCGAATGGGGGGTTCCCAATAACGGCGGTTGGGCGAGCCGGAAGCGCCGCGGTAAGAAAGTCTCCGGTAATAATCGTGCGGGCGGTATTTGCTCGGGCCATCTGGGCAAGCTCCGGGTCAATCTCGACTCCAAATGCACCGACGTGCGACGGGATGCCCATTAAAAATCGGCCGTCGCCCGCACACGGGTCGATCGCAATATCGTCCGAACCCAGTGCAGGGAAGTGGCGCGCGACCAGCGCCTTGGCGGCCCAGGAGGGGGTGAAGTACTGCCCTAGCGCGTGTCGATGATTTTCATCCTTGCTCATATTCAGTATGCCTCTGCATCTATTGCGGAGCCTATTATATATCCCGTAAGATACCATATATACGGGACATAAGGAACAGCGAATGACCGGTGACACCGCAAGCTCATCCACCAGTATCTGCGTCGGCCAAGGCCTGACAGCGGAGGTTTTCAGGTTGATCGATGAGCTCCCTCCCGAGGCTGCACGGGGCCTGCGGGATGCGTTGTCTGGCTTGGTTCTTTTGCCCAAAGATCCGCCGGCCGGGCTGCTGGCATCTATGGCCATGCGCCTCAATCACGGCTTCGGTCTTTGCGGTGAAGACTCCCGCAATGCTCAGCTGACGAGCATGAGACAGGTTTACGAAGAGGCAACCGGGCAGGGGTTCTGGTCTCCTGAGAATGACCATCGGTATACGGCCATGACCCAGGCCGCGAGGAGGGAGCATGAATAACGACAAGCAGCAGGCGACCGGTACGGTATACATCGCGCCTGGCGGCCTATTCTGCAATGTGTACGCCATGCCTTACCCAATGCGGAAGGGTCAGCGCCCCGCGGACCTTGCGCACCGTTACCAGCTCGAGTGGGAACTGGTCGGTAGGCTCGACAGCCAACTCAAGATCGTGTTCCTTGACCCGGCGCTACAGGAATTCAAGGCCGATATCGAGGGCGCCATGGGCAGCACCTGGATGGCCGTGCCTGCCGAATGCCTTGAGCATCTTTTCCCGCGACCTGCAGATGATGAAATGGTCCCGGAGTTTCGGCCATGACGCACTCTTCGCTTTCCCACGATGCAGAAATGATTCGTACCGCCGCCACGCTTTATTCCGTCCTGGAAAGCATGCGCTCCCTTCATGGCGAGAGATGGACGGCCATGGTGGAAAAGCACGGCGAAACGCTTCGTGGCCTGGCAGCCCACCATGACGGGAATGTCATGGCCGCCGCCATCAATGCCGCAAGACTCCCCCAGCTTGCCGGTGATCCAGTGGCGCGCATGGTGCTGCTGGCGGTCGCCGTTGAGCTGGTCGAGGCGGAAGGAGGCCTGTCATGCGCCTGAGCGCCACCCAGTTTGCGATGCTTGCCAAGGCGGCAGCCGGTGCCGACCTGTATGCAGGCATTCACGGGCGGTCTGCTCACGGTGGCGCGACCGGTACGCTTTCGTCATTGCAGCGCAGAGGGCTGCTGTGCGGGATTGAGATTACTGAGCTGGGCCGAAAGGTCTTGGCAGAACACGAGAGGCGGGGGACAGCATGACTGCCGATTCAGGCGGTGGCTACATAGACGGCGAGGTCATCTTCGTTGACCCTCTTTCTCCATTTCGCAACCAATCAGATGTGGTCGTTGTTTTCCCGGATGGCACCACTACGTTCAGGAGAATGCAGGTTACTCCCGAAGGGGTTTTCCTTGTTGCGCTTAATAGTTCGTGGCCGTCGAGAGTTGTCCGGCTTTGTGCTCACACCAAAATCTGTGGTCCTGTCATAGGGGCCTACAGGGGCCGGCGCTGAAGGTTTGAGCAGTTTTCTCATTATCAGTCAATCCGCGACAATCTTAAGGGAATCCACAATGTCCAAAGGGTCCATGCCTTCAGATGAAAAACTACGCGATGTTACAAAGGTCCTGTTCACGATCCGCGATAAGTTTCGCGCATCGTATGGCGCAGAATGGCCCGCTGTCGTTAAAGAGTTTGGAGCCGTATTGCAGGAATATGCATCAACACACAACGTCGACCCTGTAGAGGCGGCGTTTTCGATCTCTCTAATGCCAGATTATGCTTCCAAGACCGATATGAATATGTTGCTGCTTTCGGTCGCGATTGAGATAACAGATCCGGCCGCGAAGGCCGGTCAACCCGGCACTCCCAATTTGACCCATTAATCACGCTGGCTCTCGCTTGCGCCTGGCGGCACGAGTACATCCTGAATCCCGGCGCAGGGTCATCGGCCTGCAGCGCTGTGGATGCGACACATTAACTCCGCCACGCCGCGCCAGGGCCGGCCGGATAGGTTTATAGGCACGCGAAAGGGTCAAAGTCTGTGCTGAATTCCGATCTGCACTGGGCGCGCCAGCTGTCGTTTTTGGCGGTGGGGGCGAGACGGAAGAAGAATGTGGGGCAGTCGAAGGCGGCGATGTCCTCTTGCTCTGTGATCTCACCTCTTCCCCCCTCGCTGATCCAGCTTATTGTCCGACCAGCTGGGCCCTTTTCGCTGTCCCACACCACCCAGAAAGCATGGCTCTTGTCGTGCGGGTTGCTGGCGGGAGCGGCATTGATCGCGACCCGGCCCCGGCCGTATGCGTTGCTGATGCTCTCGCACAGCGCGGTGGATGACTCCGGCCCCCACCTGTTGTAGCGAGCGATCTGTTCCCAGGGGGTGTAGTCGTCCAGTACAGCCCGGACGTGGCGCTGCAGCTCCTTGATCTCCCCCTGGTATGAATCGCGCAGGGTGAAGTTTTTATTGAAACGGCCTTCCTCTTCGGCGATTTTGATGGCGGCGATAATGTCGTCCCGGGTCTCGCTGTCGCGGATATCTGCGGCGGCCTTGGCCAGCAGCCCGGTGATCTTGGCGGTGGTGCCGGTGACCAGCAGGCCCTCGAGAGCCAGGCGGTACGGTTTGAGGTCGATATCAGTATCCATGGGGGCTCCTGTGCGTGCCGGCAGTATAGCGGCACCCCTGATTACATCCTGAATTCCGGCGCGGGGTCATCGGCATGCAGCGATCTTACGGCCCCGCGCAGCGTGCTGGCCACGGTGCTCTCGAGATAAGTCAGGAATTTTTGCTGGTCCAGCGTGCGCTCCTGGACATCCATGGGAAGGAATCGGCGCAGGGCGTCCAGACAGGCAGTGCCGCGAACGATGTCAGGCAGGCGCTGAACAATGTCTTTCACCCTCTGCTCGTAGCCATCAACCGAGTAGTCGGCAATCTTGCTGGCAAGCATCTCCGCATCGCACTCAGCCGAGCGGGGCGCCTGAGTAAGCCAGGCAATGTCCCAAATATCCCGGTACCGGATATAGCTGCAGCTTGGTAACGACACCAGCTTGTCCGTCAGGATTTCATCTGCTGACTCGGTCATGACCAGCGTTTGGGAGTAGCCATCAGGCAGCCACGGGTAATTCAGTTTCAAGGGGAGGGGATTGCGGGAGTATGCCGGAATGTTTGCAACCTCCAGCTTGATCTTCTGTGTCGGGATGTCTGGCCGGCCAGGGGCGGTCTGCACGCTCAGCTGCCACTTGCTGACCATGACGCCCTGGTTCGCTTTGTCCAAGGCCGCCGCCTTTGGCGTTTTCACCTCCGTCTGGAGGTCGTACCGGCGGCCCACGTAATCCATCAGGCACTCCCGGATACGCTCCAGCGACCCGCCATCAAAGTCCTCACCGCCAGCAAAGTCCAGATCCTCGCTGAATCGGGAGCCACCGTACATCAACCTCAGGGCGGTACCGCCCTGGAACGTCAGCGAGTCCAGCAGGCCCTCATCCGACAGCGCATGCAGCATGTCATAGTGAATCAGCTCTTTCTCAATGACTGGGCGCATGTGTGCTCGCCCGGGCTCTTGCATAGCCAGATTCACGATCTCATCAAAATCAATGCGATTTACAGCAGTAGGGGGCATTGGTCTCTCCTTGGTCGCGCCGGCGCGACCATCGTGTTAATTGTTCCGCGCGCCGCCGCCGGCTTTGCCGCCAGCATCGAGCCCGGATTCTGACCAGGACGGCACAACACCAAGTTCTTCCGCACGATCCCTGCCACGCACCCGCAGCAGGTCGCGCCAGGCAGTCTTCTCCGTGGCGACACGCAGCGGCCGTTTGGGGATACGAATGATGCTCTGAATTACCTCAGCGCGGGGACGCTCGGAGTGGGTGAATTCGATGATCCCCGCAGACGTCTTGATCCTGCCTTTTACACCGGTGGTCACCACCGTCAGCGTCCCGGTAGGGATCTGGGACAGGGCCCCGTATTCGCTCAGTGCCGAGTCCAGGCTCACGTAGTTGTATTCCCGTGGGCGCAGGGCAATCGCAATATGCTCAATTGCGTAACCGTCGAATGATCGGGCGTGGGGGTTGATATAGACGCCGCGGCAGGCCCGCTGCAAAAGCCCGCCAGCAACCAGCCTGGCCAATCCCTTGTTGAAGGCCTTGTCGGAATCGTCGTGAAAGATCTGGCGCAGTAGGCCGACCGAGAAGACGTACTTCCCCTGATTGTCCCACTCGCGCAGTCGGGCGATGGCTGCATTGGCGTCCATAAGTGGCATCCTGTACCCCTGATATGGGGTATAGAATCATGCTTAATCTTTGTTTTGTCAATATCTCGAATTTTATACCCCTTATAAGGGGTTTTTTATTCAACTTAATAAGCGGCTGCGATCACCCGTTGCGAGGGGACGGTTCCTCGCTAGGGTCCGCCAGCATCGCGGTCTCCGATCCGCCGGCGTGGGCAAGGGTAAGCTCGCCCTCCCAGTGATCGACGCCGAGCAGCGAGCCTGCGCTTCCCAGGAGTTCTGCGCGATCCTCCGGTGAGTCATTGCCGGCGGCCAGGTTTTTGTAGATGGTCCTGGCTGTCTTCGGGTCCGCTACCATGATGGGCTCACCGTTAAGCAGAAAAACGGAAATGTCCGAGTCCACCAGCCTGCGGCCGGTTGCCGACAGGTATTGTCCGTCTTTATCGCTCCATTCGAACTGCTCGCCATCGAGCTTGAAGCGGTCAAATCCCTTTATCCTTGAGATACCTTGGCCGGCGGGAGGGGTGCCGGTCTCGTCGTACTCGTACTCATCAGGATTTCCGTACCCCTCAAATACAACCCGGTACTCATCAAAATCCTCGGGGCAGGCCAAACGCACGCTGTCGCTCGGCCCAATCACGGTGATTGCCCCAGCTTCTATATTGGTCGCCCCACGTAACACGCTCGCATGCAGGGCCTGCACAACAGTTGGAAGCCCCGGGGTTATGTACCCAAGGGTGTGTTCATTCAGCACAACGAGTTTGGTGCGTGCACTCATGCGGGTGGCTCCTGTCGGTAGTGGTGTCCGCTCGCCTGGGGATGACCCTCTCTGTGGGGGTGGCCCAACCACTTTGACCCGGACGGCAGCGGGGGTAGCCCGTATTACCCTGTCCCGCCCGGGCCGGCGGGGGGGGCGATAACATCGGGGGTAGCCGGTGTCGTCTTCTCCGGATATGGATTGATAATTAGCCCGTTCCGATCAGCAAAGAACGACACGAATGCACGCATGCTGGCGGCCGACTGCTTGTCAATCGTCGCGCAGTACTCTCCCAGAGCAGTCCCATAACAGGTCTTTACTCCAGCCACCGGGAGCATCATCCACTGCACGGCCTCTGACATCCAGAAACCTTCTTTGAGCTGGCGGATGATGCCTGCTATTCGACGCGCTCCTACGCTCGCCTTGCTGTACGTAACCGGATAGACCTGAGTCTTGAACTGCTCAGAGTCTTCCGGATCCGGGGATATCATGTGTACAAACCCAATGCAGTCACCGGTGCTGGCGGAGTGAAGAAAGTGGGCTGTCATCTTGGGGCCTTCCGCATCACCAAAACCAAGGTAGGCGATGTACCCCGCTGTGACGCCATCCCGGTATGGCGGCATGATGTCTCTCAGCTGCTCGTCAGAGTCCACGCTCAATGTCCTCTTGGGCAATCATGAGGCGCCTGATCACCTCTTTCTGGCCCAGCGCGTCGATAGCAATTTTCTTCAGCGTGTCGATTACAACATCCATGCTTTGCATTCTTGCAATCAATGACGACTGGATGTGCGTCGCATGGCCTATGTACTCCGAAAACTCACTAGATATAGTGCTTAGCCGCTGCGATACAGCAATGTGCTCTTCGAGCAACTTCTCGTAGCGCTGGGCGATGGATTCTTTCTTCGCGGCTTCAGGCATCACGAATCACATCCTGCATCACAAGTTCTTTAAGATCCTCTACAGTGTGCTTGCACTTCGGATAATTCGAGCACCCGTAGAACGTCCCTTTGACTCCTTTGCGCTCGCGCATCTTCCCCTTCTTGCACTTTGGGCAGGCGGGAAGCTGCTGCTCTCTCGCCCAGGCCGCCAGGTCCGGCTGGCCGTCAAGCTCGTTCATGGTCGTCTTGCACTTAGGATAACCATTGCATGAGAAGAATTTGCCGTTGGCGCCGCTGCGCTGCACAAGCATGCCTTTTTTGCATGATGGGCACTGGTGTTCTGTGATGATGGTCTTTTTTTCTGACTTCTCGTTTGGCTTTCCGCCAGCGTCGTCAAACTTTGCGCCACAGGTTAGCTTTTCACTGCAGATCCAGGCGCGAGGGCCGCCATTGCGCCCGGGATACAAGTTTAATGTGCCTTTCTGGCACGAGGGGCATTTTTGAGGAGGCTGGCTGTACTGGGCCAGCAGGGGCGATCCATCTTCGTCCGCGTAAATTGTGTTGCACTTTTCATTCATGCATGACCAAAAGTACCGCTTATTTTTCTTGCTCTGCCTGCGAACAATTTTGGATTGGCACTTAGGGCAGGACTCTTTCGTCTCGACAACCCCAAAGTCTCTCGCATTGACCCGCTTTGCTCGCAGGGCTTCGATCTCCAGGTTCAAGCCTTGCAAGAGAGAGCCCACAGTTGCCTGGTAGGTGTCCTTTCCCCCGGCGATTGCGTCGAGGCGCTCCTCCATCTGAGCCGTAAATGGCACCTCCATAAATCTGAAGGTGCCGGCGAGAAGATCAACAATGGCGCTGCCGAGAGGCTCGCAGTGGACCTTGCGTTTTTTGACCGAGATGTAGTTGCGTCCCTTGATGTTCTCCATGATCGCGGCATACGTTGCCGGTCGGCCGATTCCGTGCCTTTCCAACTCTTTGATGAGAGACGCCTCGGTGTATCGCGAGGGAGGCTTGGTCTTTTTGTCGATGACCTGGGTGGCTGCCGACTGGTGTATTGATCGATCTTCCAGCGGCGGGATTAACTGATCCTTTTCCTCTTCTTTATCTTCGGCCGCATCAGCTGCATCATCCGCGGTAAGGGCTGTCCACCCGGGGAATGTCATTGTCCGGCCCTTGGCCACAAAGGGTATCGGGGCCCCGCGCATCGTTTGATTGGCCACCATATTCACTTTCACGGTGTCGAAGCGTGCTGGAAGCATTTGGCTCGCAACGGTTCTGGACCAAATCATCTCATACAGGGCATCGGCTCGAGCATCGCCGGTACCGGCCTCACGACGGCTGATATCAGCCGGGCGAATGGCCTCATGCGCCTCCTGGGCGTTGCCCTTCGCCTTGTAGAGCACAGGCTTGGCCGGCAGGTACATCTCCATCCCGTTGCCCCGCAGCCAGGCTCTGGCACCTTCCATTGCCTCGTCGCTTAGCGTCGGGCTGTCAGTGCGGTGATAGGTAATAAGGCCTCGCTCGAACAGGTTCTGAGCAAGCTGCATAGTGTCCTTCGGGCTAAGCTGCAGTGATGCGCTCGCCGCTTGTTGCAGTGTTGATGTAGTGAAAGGCTTTGGCGGGTGCCTGAGGGACTCGCCCTTATCGATGCCTCTGATCTGGAACTTGCGACAGGTGGCGACCTGGGCTGCAACGGCACGATCTGTCCAGTGCTTAGTGCCAGGCTGGAGAAGGGAGGAGGGATCCCAGTCTGCGTGCCAGGTGTAGTCCTTGCCCTGAACCGAAGTAACAAAGGTGGCCCGAACGATGTAGTACGCCTCGGATACAAAGCTGTTGATATCCCTCTCTCTCTGGGCAACCAGCCTCACAGCAACGCTTTGCACGCGGCCAGCAGACAGGCCGAACGCGCCGGTAACCTGGCTCATGACCGGGCTTACCAGGTAACCCACTAGCCGATCGAGTATCCGCCGGGTCTCCTGGGCTCGCACCATGTCCATGTCGATTTCTCGCGGATCTGCCAGGGCTGCCTTTACCGCCTTTTCGGTAACCTCGTTATACGTGACCCGCCGAGGACGCTGTATTTTCAGGGCACTGGCCAGATGCCAGGCAATAGCCTCGCCCTCCCTGTCTGGGTCGGTGGCCAAATAGACTTCGCTCGCCCCTTTTGCGGCGGCTTGGAGCTTCCTTACCGCGTCCCTTGCCCGGTCAATGATCTCGTATCTTGGTCGCAGGTTGCCCAGATCAACGCCGAGCTCCTTCCGCGGCAGGTCGCGGATATGCCCAAAGCTCGCCATGACCTTCCAGTCTGGCCCAATAAAATGGGCGATATGCTTCGCTTTGTTGGGAGATTCGACGATCAATAGCTTCATGTTTCTCTGGCCTGGAGATGGGTCTTCCGTCAGGACGTATTTCTACAAGTCCTTCCATGGATAGTATATGATACAAGATATACAGCACTGCTTACCATTTCCAGCATATCCGATCCGGCATGAGGGGGGACTACAATGAAACGAGCGTTCTTGGGGATCGCGGTGGCGGTGGCGCTTCAATCGGGCACGTCCTTTGCCCAAGAGCCACCGCAGTTTCGCAACGCCATGACCCAGATCTCTGAGCCACGCATACTCTCTGCAGAGCAGGTTCTGATCGCTGGCGCGCGGTCTCAACAGATGCTTCTTGAGTCGATGACGGCTGTAGCAGACCTCATTGATTCCCCGGCCCGGCTTCGCGAGTTTCTTGAGGAGGTGGCGGCGGAGGGAAGAGCTGGTTTGGTGGATGCCGCCGCGCAGTGTGCCGATTATTACTCTACTGATGAGTTCCAGTCCCTGGCCCAGCGATGCATCGAGCAGGAAATGATTGCGTTGACTGCCATTGAGGATCTGTCGAGCAGTGAATATTCTCAAGCGGACGTCGACCAATTTCGGGCAAACCTGAAGGATATTGCCGAGCAGCGCATCGCGCTGAACGAGAGTTTTGTCGCAGGCATTTCCGAGTCCATCCGAACATCCTCTCGCGCACCATTAGATCAGGCCTTGAGAAGCTCACGTAATCATGCGGCGAGCTTGGTCCGCTGCGCAGCGTTTGCGATCGAGCCCATTATGATTGCGCGCGCCGAAGCACGGGCAGCAATGGCTTCTAATCAACCATAAGGGAAGGGGATGGCCGTGTTTTTTTCTGCCGTTATACGCTGCCTACCACTGGACCCAGGCTATGCCGTTGATATTGGCGTGCGTGAGAGGGGTGATATCGCCTCTCTTGGTTTGCTGCTGGCGGACGTATGTTCCGGGATTGTTTCCGGTACTGGAGGATTAGAGCTTGTTCAGCGCCAGACGCAAACACAATTTCGTTATACAGATACGCACGGCCTTTCAGCACTTCTCCAAGGCATGCTGTTGCCGGCAATGGAAAGCCTTCTTGAGTATGATGCGCACTTTTCCGAAGGCGCGCTGGACCAGAAATCCGATAGTCTGAAGAACCTTTTTGTACTGCGTGCTGCCGACGAAATATCACCGCCGGCGGAGGTCCTCTATACCGTTGACCTTCGCTTGTACCCAGAGCCTTTTGCGGGCGTTTCAGGCGATATATTCCGGCCCTGGATTATTGTTCACGGCGAAGGCGGGTTTAGCGGTTGGCCGGAGGATATTCTGCTGCCTTTATCATCGCCGGTTAGCGAGGTCTGATGCCTTTCTTTTTGCCGTACGTCGTTATCGATCAACCGAAGTGCTGTGTTCGGAAGGAGAAGTATGAAGCTCTATGATGTCTTTGACGCCAACCGCGAGACTATCCGGTATATTGTCGAGTCTCACCATGCGCGCAATCCGCGGATATTCGGCTCGGTGCTGCGTGGCCAGGATGCCGACGGCAGCGACTTGGACATCCTCATCGATCCCACGCCGGAGACAACACTATTTGACATCGGCGCTATTATGCACAAACTCAGCGAGCTGCTTGGGGTGCCGGTGGATGTCCTGACGCCCTGCGCCTTACCGGATAGTTTTCGGGCTGTGGTTCTTGCGGAGGCTCTCCCTGTATGACACGCCCCGGCTCATGCACTAAAACCACTCTTAAATCCAGCAACGCTTTTTATGAGATCCAGATCATGGTGAAAGCATTCGTTTTGGTAGCTAGTTTCTTTTTGGTCAATGCCGCCCACGCGGCCGACGACAGTTATGACGACAAGTTAGAGGCAGCTAACCGGTATTTCGAGGCTGCGCCGGTAGAAGGTCTTTGGATCTCCATGGCCGATAAATTGTCTGCATCAATGTCTACTCATGAAAAGCGGAACTTCGAAAAGGTTATGGGCGAGGTTGACCTTACTCTTCTTGAAAACCTTACCCGAGAAGCGATGATCAAGCACTTTACCCTTGATGAGATAAACGCCCTCGCTGACTTCTACGGATCTCCTGCTGGGAAGTCGGCGATGTCTAAATACGGGGACTACATGGCGGATGTCGGGCCGGCTCTAACAGCAGAGATTAACCGAGCGATTAGCGAGGCATTTCCGCGGCTGCAATAGGCCTTTGCTGACAACATATTTTAGGTGGCTTTATGAATGTAGGCGTTTACATCGATAGCTCTAATATCGCAATGAACGGTGGTTTTGGGTTGCGTTATGACCAGCTCCGACACTGGGCATGCCGAGACGGCGGCCAGGCCATGCGCCTGAATATCTACTTGGCACTGGATCTTCAGCGCTGCGAGGCCGACAGTGTCTATGATGAGAAGATGCGGGGCTATATGGGCGCGGCCAGGCAGTATGGTTACAAGGTCGTGGTGAAGCCGGTGAAGCGGTATCGAGGCGAAGATGGCATAGAAGTTGTTAAGTCTAATGCCGATCTTGATATGGCGGTGGATGTTCTCATGCAGTCGGACAAGCTCGACTACGTTTTGTTGCTGACAGGCGACGGCGATTTTGTACGACTGGTTAGTGCCCTTCAGGATCGTGGGTCTCGGGTTGAGGTGATGGCGTTTCAGAATTATTCTCGCGATCTAGGTGAGGCGGCGGACGTCTTTACTAATGGCTATCTTGTGCCACACCTTCTTCCGGCCCCTGCCAGCGCAAAGGGCTCCACTGATGCTGCGCAATGGGGGAGCATAGGGTCTCGCGTTTGCGGCAGACTCCTGACCTGGAATACGGACAAAGGCTACGGCTTTTTCCAATATATGCCATCGATTCAATCTGGGACTTGGGAGCAACAACGCTCCGGAGGGACTGCGTGGGTGTCGGTTTTTTGTCATTACTCCGACTTAGGATTTAATCCTTCATGCCTTCCTAACCGGGATATGGTTTTTGAGTTTGAGATCACCCCGCCGGAATCAGCCGGCAAGGCTCAGCGCGCAAAGAATGTCACTGTGACATACGCACCCAAGGGTGTTCACATCCAGCCAGCGGCTCTTCAGCCTGGCCGGCACCATGATGAGCGAACAAAGCCTTCTCCCTAATCAATTTTACAACTACCCCGCCTGCCAAGGAGCAATACGCAATGACCATGTTAAGAGCTGCATGTTTATTTCTCGCCTACGTGCTTTCCACTTCTTTGCACGCGGGACCTCCGTCTGAGGACCTCAGCGTTTGTCTGAGCGATGCGCTGACCGGTAAGGATCGCAAGACGCTTTCCCGGTGGATGTTCTTTGCACAGGCTCAGCACCCTGTGCTTGCGCCTTTTGTGAAAATTTCGGCAGAGAATATCGAGGAGAGCGATCGGGCGGTGGGGCAACTTGTTACCCATTTATTCACTGAAGCCTGTCCGACAGAGTTGGCAGCTGCCAGCATTGGCAATCCGATGGTCCTTCATCAAGCGTTTGAGGTAGTCGGGCGACTTGCGACGATGGAGACAATGTCGGATTTTGGTGTTATTGATACTCTTTCAGGCCATACAGAATATACAGACACAGTCAAAATCACTGAGATTATGAGGGGCAGCATCTCCATCGACGAAAAGCCGTGATTTATTCTTGAGCGGTAATGAAAGGGCCTCCTTTTAGGAGGCCTTTTTTATGGCGGAGATGTGCGGCTCTTGCATGATGTGCTGGATGGCTCGGCAGCGCTTACGGAGAACTCGGCTTGTCTTCGAGAGCCGCACCAATTTCTTGTACTCGCTTCCTTCCAAGCATCTCGATAAGGATCTCAACATTGGCAAAGCCGCCTGACACCATATCTATGTCTGTGGATGAGACACCGTATGACGCATACGCTGCTCGCCAGTCTTCAATCGGCGCCACTACTTCTAGCAGCAGCTCACTAACCCTATCTTTCTCAATGTTGAGCTTATTGCCGCACTCGAGAAGGTTCTTGATGTTGCTCAAATTGCTCCCTTTCACGAGACCAATGCTGTGGCGCTGTCCCGGGAGATGAGGGGTCGGCAATACGTCGTACAGCGGACTTATTTGGTAGCCATGGGTCTTGTCGCGAAGCATGCCGTGATTGCCGAGGTGGTCATCATAATTGCCGATCAATACGTTCCAGGCGGCCCGTCTAAATAGCTCCTCCTTGCCTTTCTTGATGCTTTGGCCAGGCGTGACCCGGTCGATGGTGCTACCAATCCCTGGATAGGAGTAACCGTTTGGACCAGGCGAGTCCCCGGGCTTCAAGCCAGTCATTAAGGTTTTCGCTGATACAAAATGCTTGAGGTTATGGTCCTTATCTATATCGAACCGTTCGATCAGTAACGACTGGTACCGGCCGATGTGCTGTACCTGTGTCGCGGGCACGGTCATGCCTGCCTTGGCCGCAAGGCGCATGGAGGCGTGCTCAATCAAAGCCACATTGATGCTGTCGGCATGAGTGTTGAGCTTGGCTATCCACTGCTTGCCCTCGTGATTGTCGATGTAGACCTTGGGACGAACCCCCTCGAGGCCGGCGCCGCGGCGCAGGGCGTAGCGAACCTCAGCGGTTACTTTTTCTGGTTTGCGCCCCACAAAGATGTCGCACGCGGCCTCTTGGATATCTTCAAGGCAAGACACCGCATTGCGGCGGCGGGGCACTTCACAGTGCTCTGGATTGCCGGAGAACAGCAGCTGGCCAACTCCCTCGCCGTTTGCCGCCAGCAGCAGCTCGGCTTCCGTGTCCGTTGGTTCATCGCGGACAAGCTCCCGAAGCACCTTTTTTCCCCAGTCACCAGGGCCTGCATCATTCAGAACAGAAAACAATCCGCTTGGGTCGTAGGTTGTGTGGTTGCCGGCGCGTGCAGGAATGTGGACGGGATCCAGGGCAAAGGGATCCTCTGACTGCAGAAACGATTTGCTGTAGTTGAATATGGCCCCACGACCCGGATGGCTGACTAGCCGCCCCACCAAAGAGGGCTTTTCGGTCTCCTGGTTTCGTGACCATACAAAAATGGTTTGTGCGCCTTTTTCTTTCGATGTGCTGGTCATTGCTAAGGCTCCTGTCGCCGGTATGCCGGCGCGGTTATATTTGAAGCAGATTAAAAGTCGAACTCACTTCCGTTTTTCGTTGGCGCCCTGTACCTGGTGTGGAGGGTCTTTTTCTCATCCGCGGCCATTAGTGTGGCCAATGCCGTTTCGTACGCACCGACAGATGAGGCTGTATCAATCAGATCCAGGGCATCGAGCACTTGTAGCAGCTGCTCAATGGTCGTGCGTGGGTCTCCGGCCTCGAGGCGGCTTAGGGTGTTGCGACTCATCTTGTTGCCGCGACTCGCCATGGTGTCGATCAATTGACGGGCGGTGAATCCTCGCCGGATCCGGGCCACTTCAAGGTGCAGGCCCAGTCGCTCGAGGACGCCTTCGGTTGCCGGCTTTAGCGGCGGGGTGCGGTTGCTGGTCGAGGGGTCTCCGTCGACGCGCTTGGGAATCGGCGGGCTGCCAAAGTTGCGCTCCGCCCGGTTAGCCCTGACAGCGTTAATCAGCTCATCACCAAACTCACCAGGCTGCCACGCATCCCCGACAACCTGGATGAATGCCCGTGTTTTGGAATTGGCCAGCTCCCGGTCAATGCCGTCTGCATCAGTCGCCGGGTCGGCCACCTTTAGAAGCGTGCGCTGTGCGTCGAACTCTTCTAGCAAGCGCGCCAATCTCCCAACTGTTGTGGTCATGCCGTTTTCGATGCGGGAGTAGTTGGTTATTCCAGTACGCTCTTGCATCCTTTCCTGGGTCATACGGGAGCGAGTCCGAGAATCCCTCAGATTCTCAGCTATTCTCATTTTTGCCTCCGCAACCCTGATGCTCATTGGTTTCCAGCCGTCTTGATGTCTTGTTGTAGTTTTCGCCAGCGATTATAGGTGATGGGCCTCTTTAGATCAGCCGTTACTGCCCGGCCGCGCGGAGGTACCTTTCGTGCAGATAAGGATGTGTGCCCCATCTGGTCTCATATTTGGTAAAGCCGCCACGAATCAGTGTCTCGCCTACATCTTCTGATCCCTTGCTAACACTGCAGATCGCTCGGCCGTATTTGTCAAAGGTCCAGCACTTAAAAGACACGAACTTTCCTTCTAGCAGTTCCTTGGCGAAGGCGCTGGCTTTTTTCCCGGCGGGCGTGTTCCTGCTGGCGTCCACATGAACGCTTTCCGGCGTATCTACATTGGCCAAACGGATTTTGAAGCTCTTGTAGTGGGGGTTGAAGTGCTTGCCAGCTCCCGGCGGCGCTGTAGCCAGCAAGGTTCGGTACGTAGACGGAGCTTCAACGTTGACGATATAGGTGTCCCCATCAATAACCCGATATACCAGTCCATCGCCTTCCACCATATCCATGGCGGATGCGGTGGCGGATGCCACTGCCATCATGATCAGGACGATCCGGGGTGCCAGGGCGAAGATTGCTTTAATCATATCGAGGTCTCCATTCTGGTTCTGCTGGCAGGTGTTTCGTTCCTGTCTGCCAGATGATATATTCAGTATATAGTACAATATACGGGATTTGAAGCGCTATGGATTTGATGCAAGCAAGCTCTTTAGGGCTATTTTCTGAGACGTCCAAGGCGGATATCGAGTCGATCTGCGACCGCTATGCGCACGGTGATTGCTGGTGTTTTGCCCTGGCACAGCACCAGCTCACCGGTTGGCCGCTGCTCCAGCTCCAGGCGGACGGCATGCCCATGCACGCGGCTATCCGAGCGCCCGATGGCAGAATTTGGGATGCCTATGGCCTGAGTAGCCGGGATCTCGTCGCTGCGCGGTATGCCGGGAGCACTGAGCCGGATACGGAGTTCCAGTGGGCCAGCCTGAATGTTGAATTGATCTATGCCTTGTCATCCCCCGACGAGGACGACATTTTGTGTGCTGCCGACCACCTGGTCTTGCACTTGCAGCTGCTTCCTCCGGGCTTCAGGCGCGAGGTTGTCGATGCGGCCCAGGCGCGAGGCGTCCCGGTCGATGCGTTGATTCAGGACGTTAGTGGGCAGGCCAAGATGGTTCCTCCTGATAAGGCCCGTGAGCTGCTAGACGAACTTGTTGATTATTATCTTGAGCAAGGCGATCTCGACGCCCTTCAGCAGCTATCGGAATTTCGTCTTGAAGGGATTCTGGCTGCGATGGAGCACGCAGTGCAGGGAGTGTTTCTTGGCACCGAGTGGCGAATGAGGCGATCTGAGCTTTGGGCTGCGGTGCTGCCAGAGTCCAATCCAGATGCTGGCGGGCCAGTAAGACTGCAGTATTACGACGCCCATGGATTTTCCGGGCATGGCACCCATGCATCGCTGCGCGTGGCCATTGAGAACTTGGCTCGAGAAGGCTACTTGGAGCCAGATGAAGGTGCGATGCTGCGGCTGCAGCAACTAGACTCGTGGGCGTCGGGAATGGAGATGGCGGAGCGCGCGCGAAAATCCTGGGATCATCATGAGGAGGAGCCCTCGCCGGCGCCCGGGGCGTGACGTTCATCCTGAGATACTATATTTTCCCTGTTCTACTAGACTTCAGGCACGGAGAGCCATTATGAAACCTTCAACTGCGCTGGCCGCGATCTCGCTAATGTTTCTTTCTTGTGCCGCGGCAGCAGAGCCAGCCTGCCAGGCAGACCCCTTCGGCAAGACTCGCTGCAGCGATGGCACCACCTACCAAACCGATGCGTTAGGCACCACCCGCGATAATCGTGGGAATGTGTGGCGTGACGACCCTCGTGGGGTCGCGGACATTGGTGACGACTCCACTGGCGCCAGCGGTAGTGCCGCTGGTAGAGCTCACGGCGCAACAGCGCTCCCAGACCCCGTGGGCGCGAGTCGGGCCGATAACAGTGGTCCGTGCCGCACGGATGCTTATGGCTTAGTCCACTGCAATTAACCCACCGTTGTTTTGCACTCCTTGCCAGCCTAGACTGATTGCCTCAATTAACTGATGGAACGGTGATTTTTATGATGCGCAGGATTGCTACGGTATTGTTGGTAACCTCGTCTTTTCTGGCTGCGGCCGCGGTTCAAGCTCAGGATGTTTATGTTGATGGGTACTATCGTAGCGACGGCACGTATGTGCGCCCGCATGTTCGCTCTGCACCCGACAGCTCAAGAAGTAATAACTACGGGCCGTCACAGAACAGCCAGCAGCTGATGAACCCGTATCAGCGTGATTACGATCGGGATGGAACGCCGAACTATCTGGACAATGATTCAGATAATGACGGGTACAATGACAATAATGACCGAAACCCGTATAGCTGGGACTGATCACCACCCTGTTTAACCTGGGCTGCGGAAACGCAGCCCCTTATACTGGCCCCTCTGTGAACCACCATTACTTCAAAGTAGCCATTGACCTAAGAACCTCTCGAGTCGTACACATCGACGAGGTTGAAGACGGTTTTCCGCACGCTATATGCCCAGACTGTCAGTCCTCGCTTACCGCAGCAAATCGAAATCGAGACTCTCGCCGTAATGCCACTTTCTTCCGGCATTCGACCAAGACAACCTGTGCCGGCGAGTCTCTGATACACCTCTGGGCAAAGCAGGTCATTGCTGATCGAATGGAGTTGTCGGTCCCCTCCTGGGAAAGCGTCCAGATCCAGACGGACTTTAGTGGTAGAGCCCACACCCGCTCCCATCGAGTTCCAGGAGAGGTCGCACGCCTTACCAGGTGTGACATAGAACCGGCAGTGTCTTTTCAGGGGGAAGAGCGCAGGCCCGACCTGATTGCCGAGACAAGTGATGGGCGATCGCTATGCGTTGAGATCTTCGTTCACAACGCCGTCGATGATGCCAGGGAGCGCTTTTACGAGAGATCTCAACGGTCATGTTTTGAGATTGATCTCAGTGATGTTCCGCCCGAGCTCATGGAGGGCTCGGTCCCATTTTCCCGTTACGTGATAGAGAGTGCCCCGCGCAGGTGGATTTCCTGCTCTCTCTACTCACAGATTAATGATGCGATGAGGCTGGCGGTGATTAATGATGCCAGGCGGCCTAATCCCACACGATCTGACCTTCGGCGAGCCGCACAGAGAGTCATCTCCCTGCGCGGCGACGATGCATCCATTGCGGTTCCTTTCACGTCGGTGGACCCATCCTGGGCAGGCTGCGACAAAATCGAATTGCTTTGCGGGGTCGGTATTTTCGATAAGGATGACAGGGTAGGGGATAAAGTGCGGACGGCGGATGTGTTCTGCTTTTTCAATGTTTCACACTCCCTACGTGTTGTCTTCGCATTCCACCCCGGGCCAGATCGGGCACTCGAGGCGTTCTATCGAGAGGGGAATATGGTGGCGCTTCGGATACAGCTCGGCACAATACCGCGGCAAGCTATGGAGTCTGAAAGGGCGTTTAGCTATTACGTTAGGCTGCAGGCGCCACGAGAATGGCTTTACTCCGGTTCACGATAGGGGTGCACTGCACCCCATCGCCGGGCGCCGCGTAGCGACGCAGCACCATAGATCACCTTGCAGGGTTACCGGTATCGCTTGCTACACACGCCCTTTTTAGCAAGTTCCAACTTTGATATCGCTTCTTTGCCGGACTGTTCGCTCATCAGCTTAAGGTTGGCCCCGCCTACGAAAAGCCCCATCTTGATATATTGCTTGATGTAATAATTCCGGCCACTTTGGGTCTGGACTATCAGGTCGTTATTGCCAAACTCCGATTCAGTCGAGATCTTGTATTTCTGATCTCCCTCAACCTCCTCGTAGAAAAACATATTAGGGGCCGTCTCCCCGATACATTTGCCATCAACCCATACATCTTTCTTAAGTGCGGTCCCAACACCGGCCGCACGATAAATGTACAGCCCCGCAGTCCCCGGCGCCGGGGCGCTAAAGGTTTTAGCCACGGCAGATGCCTCTGGGCTTTCCATCGGAACGGAAGCGCAACCGGCAAACAATGACAACACTACACCTACCGCCGCAATTTTCTTGTACATAGTAACTCCTGGTGGTTTTGATTTGATTTATATCTCCGACGTCGCAGTGATGGCCCCGCCAGATTCTTCTATACCCCACATTATTGTGTGGCCCCATCACGACATGGGATTCCATTAACACTGGAAGGGTTGCTCAACCTCTCGTTGATGCTCCCCAACACAGAAGGGCATCACAACCGTATCCCCCCTGCTGCGCCCCTGAAATCGGGGAGAGCCCAACACCAGGCCAACGGCAATAGGGGGAAGCCGTAGTCGTTCACTCAACCTGCGGGGAGGGCCCAAGCGCTAGAAAGCCTGACTTCGCCTTTCTGGCTGACGAACGGCCCTCCAGGAAATTAATCTCATCAAGATAGGTTTCGATCGCAAATAGCGCGGGATTTGGGCAGAGAATCTCCATGCCCTCCGTCGCTATTGCATGCATCTCTTCATAGCTGAATGAAAATGGGGTGGCACCGAACATTCTTGTGCGGGCCAGCATCGCCTTGGCTATATCGGCTTGCTGTGCTGGCGGATTGAATCGTGATTCGTAGTAGGCCAGCATTTGCCAGGCTTCAGGCCTGAGACCTGGGGTGTATCCGTATCGCATCTCATCGATTATGACCGGGGGGTATGCTGCCTTGATGTTGAGCATGTAGGTGTATTCGGATATTACCTTTCGGTCTAATTCAGTTTTGCCGGCCAGGCAAATGGTGCGCTCGAACTCCCATAGCCTCCTTTGAGCTCGGTCTAGTATGCTTTCCGTGGGGTCGCTCATTCGAGCCTCTGTCACCTGCTCTTGACCGTGCGTCGCCGCGTTGCGGCGAGGGCTTTGGTCTTCGTTGGCGCCTTTATTGTGACTTCAACAGTTTGGAGAGCATGGAACCCATCGTTCCAGACATCGGTGATGCTGGTGGGGATCCAGTCGAAGGAGTCTTTGTTGTCTGGCTGATTGGCGTTCATTTCTGAACAATATCCATAAAAAGGGTATCATACAAGATTGTTAGACGTTTTGTCTTGCACATCATGTAGATCCAGTATCACTCAAGACTGATACCTAGTCGTTCGGCCGCCTCTATGATGTCTGCATCCTCAACGGGGTCGAGCGCATCCTCCGGCTCTTCGATATCCAGGGCGAAATCTTCTTCACCTAACTCGTTATATAGCCCGAGATAGTCTAGGCACAGCTCGGCGCTGGGCAGGAATACCCTGCTAACCCGGTCTTCCAGGGGGAGTTCGGCGACGGGCACCGATGGGCGGTTAGGGTCTGGGCACTCAATGCTTACGATCCCCATCTCCGGATAGCTCCCTTCCTGATCCATGATGCAGTTTTGTTGGATGACGATATCGCGGGGTGAGAAGGGCGATATGACACACCTGTCCATCTCGTCGTCGACTTCAAACCATGCTGGATTGGCAACAGCCTTATCAGCCAGTAAAGCCCCGAATAATATACATCCTACGAGATATTTCATTGCAAGAAGGCCTCTGTCGTGGGACTTTATGTTCTCTTTCTACGGCAATAGGTGCAAGGGGTTTGTATGGGAGGGTTCAATTTCGATCAAATGGTGTCCAGATCCCATTTGCGTGCCAGCGGTTGGGGTCTGAGTGCTTGGACGCAAAGCAACCCGTTCGATACGCACTGCTTCTATCTCTGTGACTACCGGGCTGACGGGCAGCCATTGCTTGTCACCGTGACGCAGAGCTCCTTTGACGACCTCCCACCAACACCTTTCTCTGCCGACCAGCTCAGTGCGGCGGTATTGAAGTTCAGCGCAAAGATGCGCCGGCAGCCAGGCTCTGCTTCTCTGGCCAACAAGACAGCCCTTGCCCTGAGTTTGTACGCAAAGAAAACCCGATCGTACAAGGCATGGGTAGATACGGATCCCTCTGATCACGCCGGACGACTGCACATGGTCCTGAATCTGTACCCTGATGGGCCTGAAAGCGGTGGGATTGTTCGTCCTTTTGTTGCGGCGTGCGACCATACTATTTTGAATGCTGCCGAAGTTGTCCAAGCAAGCGTATATGTGAGGAAATATGATGTTCAGGTAGGGCTTTGCCCCTTTCCAGGTGACTGCCCTGTAGTCGCCCCTTGAGGTTTTGGGCTTTGGCCTGGATGGTTGCCGGCCGATGGGCTGCCATGGATACTGGTACTCATTGCTGGAGAGTACATCATGACATTTGAAGGCTGCATAGCGCTGGTTAAAGAGATAGAAGGGCTGCTGGAGACGACCTTGGGAGCATCCGGCAGGGGGTTGCACGATAAAGCAACCTCAGTGGAGGAGCGCCTTGATGAGAGTCAGCTCGGGCGCTTACGGTTCATCGCAACGCTGCGCAATAAACTTATCCATGAGGCGGGTTTCGATGTTAATCATTTGCCTGACAATTTTGAAGACACCTGCCGTGATCTTATATCGGAATTGCGCCCGCGCCCCGTTTCCAAGAACGTTTACAAGCCACTAGCTGCGCCCTCTCGTCTCAGTGATACTCAACCGGTAATTTCCGGCAATTCCGACTCCGGAAAAATGGCGCTCACGAGAAGAAGACGGTCCTTGCCGCCGGATCCGGCTACTACCGGCTTCGCGGCAGTGGCGCTTACAAGAACAAGACGGTCCTTGCCGCCGGATCCGGCTACTACCGACTTCGCAGCGGTGGAGCTCACGAGAACAAGACGGCCCGTAAGGCGTATGGTTTCTTCTTCGCTGGAGGTGGGCGCACTCCCTGTAGATGGCCTATCGTCTCAACGAGAGAACCCTTTCGCGGGCTACCAAAGATGGAGTAGAGGTGGGCATAGGGAGAAGGGCCCTCTCTCTAAAGACTCTCATCCTCGACTTATTATTCCTCGTATTGAGCTCCCACAGGGAAAGGTTGTTGCGTGTGACATCCCGCTGCGCCATGTCGCCGAAGAGGCTTCTCCGGTCAATGTTTTCTTTGATGATCTTGCTTTGGCGCTAGGCTTGTCTGAGGGTGAACTGTCTGCTCATCTGGAGGTTCTTGGCGCTTCTTTTGCCGATGGGTTTGTTACATCAGCGGACGTAAGCCGACTTCTACTGCTTCTAAATAGCGGGAATGGCTCTTGAGTGGCTTTGCCTCCGGCTTACGTATTCTCTGGTTGATGGTGGATGCAGTTTTAGTCATTCCCTACGGTAACAATAAACCGATGATGGTTGATTGGATGTGGCACCGGTAGATTGTCATCCGGTAACGGCGGCATCTCGATATAAAACGTCACGCTCCTGGTCCTCACAAATCCCAGACAGGATACAATTCTCGAAAGTCTTTCTGGGCTGGCCTGTAAAATAAAATGCGCGTGATCCTCTCCAAGTATAACGTTTCCTGCCGGGTACTTTGGCTGGCCGGTCGGTGCGTTATTTGAGCCCACCATATTTATTGTTAGATTGATGTCTTTGAAGGGGAATTTATGCCCCTCTTTTACGTCTGTTACATTGGCCCGGAAGATAATATGAGAGTTTTCATCTTCCTCTGCGGATGTTTCCTCGGAGCTGCACGCCCTAAACGGTGTAATTTCCACCCACATTGATTCGCGATCGCGTAAATCCCAGTACGATGGTGAGTTATTCATGTCTTCACTCTCTTTCGTGGTGGCCATTCCTTGTGCCAGGTCCTTTTTGTGCTATTCCCTAGAACTGCTGGCGATCCCTTATTTCTCGCGGAGGTATTTTCCCGTCAATAAACGAGAGTTGCCCTGCTATCGTTTGAAGCCTAAATGACTGGTCGTTTTGCGACGCCCTGATCATTCTGTAAAGCCCCGCGTTTTGCGCCATCACTATTATGCTTGCCAAAATAATGAGGATGTTGGTGGCAAGGATTGCTATAATCATCGTCTACTCTCCTATCTCTGGTTCCGGTGATTCTTCCGTCGTGCCTGCACTCGATGACGCAGATTGTCTGCCTTTCTCTGTAGCTATTTGACTATCACGGCGATGATGAATGCGAACATATAGAACCCTATAATAAGAAGCAGCCAGTTCGCCTTAAAAAAATCCCAGCCATTCGTTAGAACCTGTCGGTCCTCGAAGGCTTTTTCATGACGCTTAGCCAGATGCTCGTTGTCTTCTAGTCCAATTCCTTCGCTTGCGAATACCTTTTCAAGGGCTTTCACTTCATCTGACGTGTCGCTCTCTGTCATCTCCGCAGATAGCTTGCAAAGGAAGTTAAACATCTCATCTGCATTTCGTCCCACGAACAACGTTTCTTTATTCGATAGCGTTATCCAGCCAAGGATGCTGTGAGGTTTCCCCTCTGCAAGAAGCTCTTTTATATCTTCCCATGGACGAAATTTGACTGGCCTTCTGCTTGCATCTGCCCGATATATTATGCCGGTGCTTGTTAGTACTATGGCATCGAACGGGTCTGTTTTAGCATGTGACGATTTGTTCATAAATATGCCTAGAACAATCTGGTCCTCGCATGAGTACATCTTCCCAATCCATGCTATATCCGATTCATCCAGTACATCTCTAAAATCCATTTGACTGTTTCCGTATAGCGAAAATAGTCTTTCGATTTTGCCCGATCCCATTGGCGTTACTCCTATATTTGGCGCGCTATCCATAGATGCGCGAATCGTGTTTGTAGTCGTATGTTTCTATGATTCTTACGTCTCTGACCATCGGATGGTTTGGATTCAGAATTATATTGTTGTCCAGGGGCATGACTGCAGACGGGACTATCAATCCGAGCCTGTCATTGGCCCTAAGGAACGCCGAGCCAAACTCTCTAACAGATTGACCGGGAGGCTTCTCGCTCCAGCCATCCGGCAGCTCGCTGTGAGCTGGCTGCCAATACAATTCTGTATCATCGGGCAGCAGCAGCTTTATGGCGACCAGCGGTATAGGATCCGGCAGTGTCGAGTTTGTATGAACCAGGCTCTCGAGCGCGGCGACAGAGGGTGTCGTTCCTGTATAAAGCGCTGGGAGGCCTGGGTGATTCCACCGGCCACCGTAGAGTGCTGCGCCTTGCCCGGATAAATCAGTTGCACGGTGAGGGCTTGATATGCGCCAGACTATCAAGTCAGACGGCTCCGCCGTATTCGATTGCGGCGAGCACAGCCTTTATCTGGTCTCCCTCGATGCCCGTCCCGATCATCTCGATAGGCGCCTTGTTGCCCAACGCCTGGTTGGGTGTGCGCACCCATTCTTTTGCATTGCGCTCGCTTCCCAAAATGCGTGTCGCTGTCGCGGTGATTTCATAAAGACGGTCTAACCGCTCGGACACATCGGCGGGCAATGGGTCGTCCTTTTCGACCTTCCGACTAAGAGTTGCGTTCGACAGCCCAAGCGTCTTGCAGATGTCACCCTTTTTGATTTCGAACAGATAGGCGGTCTCTCCGATCATTTTTGCCGGGAACCCGTGCCGGATCGCGCTGATGCGCTTGGTGTAATCGATATTCTCAAAGCTCCGCACGATCTGCTGAAAGTTGCCTGTATGTCTCCCCTTGGCGGTTGTGTACTTCAGAAAGAATTGATTGCCGCCATGCCGTGAGGACCCCTTCTTCCACACCAGTACTTCGGCGTTTTTCTGTGGGTCCAAGAGAGCTTGCAGGGGCTTTTCCCTCTGGGCTTGGCGGCCAGGGTGGTTTTCAGGTTTGGTCATACGTCCTCCGTGGTGCTTCAAATGATATTCCTCAATTTTTCATTTGACAAACTATGGCGGCAGCTATTTAATACACCCAATGAGTGTAGGCAAGGGGGTGGCAATGGATGCGATGACGACCATGCAGCACGCGGAGGCCTTCGCCAGAGCGAACCTCTCGAGCTGTGCTCAGGAGCTGGTGGAGCTTGATCGCACCGGCACTTTGCCCGATGGCCGGATCCGCGAGCTCCTCCGCATCTGCACCGGCGTTGATGCGCGCCTGGCACTGAAGGTCGCTCGCGGACTTGTTTCGCAGCTGGCGCTGGAGGCCGCTGCTCGCGGCCCTGTGGTGCATGTTCGCCGGCAGGACGAGCTGGACGCCGCCCAGGCGATCTCTCCCCGCATGCAGGCCCTTATCGACGGGGTCTCGGGCAACCGGCTCGGCCTTAGCCTCACCGATCTGAAGTACCGCAATGATCACGGCGGCGAGCCGCTGGGCGGGCTGACGCTGCTCTGGGATCACACCAGACTGCTCGGCTTGTCCATGACGGTTCGAGATGACCATAACTTTTCGCACGGCGTGTTTGTCGCGCTGGATGGACCACACAAGGGGATTAACTAATGGGTGCTGCAGTTGATATTGCCGGTGCTGAGCGCGTTGAGATTGTGCAAGATTTCTTTGCGCCGGTGTCCTTCGACCTGGTAGACCGATTGGTGGCCAGTTATCGCGGCGCCCGTGCCGAGATTGAGCAAGTGTCTGAGACCATCTCCGGATCTTCCGTGTTGGGGTACTTTCTCGATGGCAACGCCTCTGACATGCCTTACCGGCCGTCTCCAGGCAGCATTTTCCAGCTCGATGGGGCGCTGCGCGCACTGAATGCTGCCTACTGGAGCAAGGCGTTGGCGCTGACTGACGTCTATGACCTGATGCCGCAGGCTCGGCGTGACGACTGGAACGATCTTGTACGGTCGATGAAAACTCCTGAATTCGAGGAGGACACGGTGCGGGCGACGCTGCAGGACCTGCTGTTGTCCCGGGAGCAGTTCCTGGCCGAGCGGGTCGATGGAATTTTCAAGTCACTGTCCCGTAGTCATGTGACTAACCACCCCCAGGCTTTCAGCAAGCGGATGATCATTCAGTACGCGGTTGACTCTCTGGGGTATATCGATAGCCGCCGGGCGGGCTACATCAATGACCTGCGCTGTGTCATTGCCAGGTTCATGGGCCGTGAGATGCCGCCTCATTACAGCAGCGCCCAGGCGCTTCGGGCCGCGCTTGCCGAAACCGGTAAGTGGATGGTGCTCGATGGCGGCGCGCTGAAGGTCCGGGTCTACAAAGTCGGTACCGCGCATCTGGAGATTCATCCAGACATGGCGTGGCGCCTCAATGCCATTTTGGCCAACTTGTATCCCGCAGCCATTCCCGAGGCTCTTTGCCGCAAGCCGGTCAAGACCAAGCGTACCAAGGAATGGGCGGAGATCCGCCGACCTCTTTCTTTTGAGGTCATTGGCCTGCTTGCCGAGTTGAAGCCGGCGTATCACCGCGAGCGTGATCACATGGATCGGGTAACGCGCACTCCCATCGAGAATGCCGTGGAGATGCCTTTCCGGGATTTGAGTAAGTCGACTATGGCTGAGGCTGAGTCGGTTCTTCGGCGCATCGGTGGCGTGGAGTGTGGGCCGCGCACGTATGTCTTCGAGTACGACCCTGAATCGATCATTAACGAAATCGTTTGCTCTGGCTGCGTGCCGGATGAAAAGGCCTGCCAGTTCTACCCGACGCCGGTGGCACTGGCAGAGCGAGTCATCGACCTTGCTGACATCCGTGATCACCATCGGTGCCTGGAGCCGAGCGCCGGTACCGGCGGGCTGGCGGACTTGATGCCCAAGGAGCAGACGGTGTGTGTTGAGGCCAGCCACCTGCATGCCAAGGTGCTCGAAGCGAAGGGTTACCAGGTCACCAAAGCGGACTTTCTTACGCTGCAGGGTGGGCAATATCACCGGGTGGTCATGAATCCGCCGTTTGACGGTGCAACCTGGAAGCACCACTTGCAGCATGCCGCCAGCATGGTGGTGCCCGGCGGGCGGCTGGTGGCCATCCTCCCCGGAACGGCCCGGGGCAAGGACGACCTGCTGCCGGGATTTGACTGCGACTGGTCTGAAATGCTGGTGGATCAGTTCGAAGGCACCGGTGTGCAGGTGGTCATTCTGACGGCAGACAAGCAGGAGTCATGATGATGCTGGACGCGATCGCCCAACTGCCACTGACATTCCAGAACATCAATGCGGGCGTGGCCACGGCGCCGGAGCACGCCGCAGACCTGGGTGATCTGGCGGGCCTGTCGCCGCAGGAGATGAAGGCGATGGTCGAGCGCTTTGCCGCCGCCGGCCCGCTCTTCGCCAACAGCGAGGTTACCCGGGTGTTTGATCCGCCAGCTGCAGAAAAGGTAGTGCGTCTGGCAGACAAGGTCCGCCAGCAGGTCGAATCCAACGGCTGGATGACGCCGGCACAGGCCCGGGCGCGCATCGAGCAGTGGCAGGAGCAGGCGGCAGAGCAGGGCAGGGACAATTGGTCCGAGAATGGGAATCGGGTCGTGCTGTCCTTCTTCGACTACACCGGTGAGTGGTCCCGGCCGTGGGAAGAAGCCGGCTACGAGGTCTGGCGCTTCGACATCCAGCGCGATGAGGACGTCGGTGACGTCAACGCTTTTTGTGTCGATTTCTTCTCTGACTGGTTCGGTGATTTCGAAGGCAAGGAGATTTACGCCATTCTTGCTGCTTGCCCGTGCACTGACTTTTCCAGCGCCGGCGCCCGGCACTTCGCTGCCAAGGATGCCGACGGTCGCACGCTCAAGTCGATTCGTCTGGTGCATAAAACGCTGGCGGCCATTGAGTACTTCAAGCCGGCCATCTGGGCGATCGAAAACCCTGTCGGTCGCATTGAGAAACTGTGTGGCTTGCCGCCTTGGCGACTGGCTTTCCATCCGCATCACCTCGGCGAGGATTACACCAAAAAGACCTTGATCTGGGGCCGGTTCAACGCCGACCTGCCGGTGGCGCCCTGTGAAGCGACCGCCGGTTCCAAGATGCACACCCTTTACGGCGGTAGCTCGATCGCGACAAAGAATGCCCGGTCCGCCACGCCACCAGGCTTTTCCTATGCGTTCTTCCAGGCCAACAACGCCATTGATCATCCGCTGATGGCCCTGGCCAACCGGTACGACATGCTGGATCCGGCGGCGGTAGAGGCCGCTGTCCAGGCCGGCCTGTCGGAGGATGAGATCAAAGACCTGGTGGATGACTTCTATTACATGGAGCTCGATTACCAGGGGGCGAATGATGCCCTGCTTGAGGCTGCCGACGCAGCGCCGACTTTCAGCATGTGGGCATCATTATGAGCACCGATACCGAGGCAATGGAGCAGGAGCGCGATCAACTTCATCAGCTCATCGTGCAATTTAGTATGCGCCATGGCCTGGATGAGGCCACCAGGTTGGCGGTCGGCACGCTCATCGTCCTGGCTGATATGCAAGGATTTGCCGAGATGACATTCACCAACTCCCAGGGCGAAGTCACGGTCCTGGTCGCAACCGAAACTCATTAAGGAGATACCCATGGCAAAGGCTCAACGCATCGACCAGGCTCCGCGAGTGGGTGAAGTCGGACAGCTGCTGGGATCCGGCGATGTCGTCATGACCAATACCGGCCGCCAGACATCCCCCTTTCCAAAGGTTTCGCTGAAAACAAACCGATCAGTCTCGATGACCATGAAGAGAGTAGAGACCTGGTTAATGGAAAACGCGCTCGATGAGGCGCTTGCCCGGGGGGATGATTACAATGCCACCTTGATTCGTGGGGCGATGAGCAAGCCATCTCAGGAAGACAAGGATTCGGCGGAGCTCTACTTGTTCGGCGACTTTATCCCGCCGGTCAAGCGATCCATCCTGAAACCACTCGGCTCGCCGCGGCGCCAGGATGATGACTTCGGATCGGCAGACGCCCAGGGCCAGCCTGCAGTAGCGTAATCGGCAGTAGGCAACAGGGGCAAAATACAAACCGGGTACCGGGCATCTCCGGTGTCCCAGGGGAAGGACAGCATGAACGAACTCGAAAAAGCAGTCCGCCAGCTGGATCCGCCATCACCAGAGGATGTTGTCGCTGCTAGAAAAAAGGCAGGTCTCTCCCAGGATGAGGCGGCAGGCCTGATCGGCGCTACCGGGAAAAGCCGGTACCGGACCTGGCAGAACTATGAAGCTACGGATGGGCCCGGGGCCAGACCCATACCGGCATCTGCCTGGGAGCTCTTCTTGCTGAAGACCGGTCAACACCCCGAGCTCGTTTTGGTCGTCCGCCAGCCAGGCTGAAAGTTATGAGGGTGCCGATCCATTGGTGGGGTGAGGGTGGTGATTCGCAACCACAGAGCATCAACAATAAGAATATGAGACAGCTGGCAACACAGTTTCATTTATGAAACTGCAGTAGCTGGCATATCATTCGGCCTAGTTTCATAAATGAAACTGATTGCTAATGGACAGATATACGAATACATCGTGTATACATGCCAAGACTCAAGGCCCATTGGCGGACAAGTCAGGTTCTTGTTGGAAACCCAATGTTAGTAAACGCTCGCCGCTTGGGCTGCCCCCTCGATCCGGTGACCCCCGCAGTCCGTTGAGCTCCCACCATATTGGCTGGCACCGCGCACATCTCTCCGCGACGACATCCGTGTCGCACAGACCCATGCGCGACGGCGCTGGTGGGGGAGGCCATACAGTAATGTTCGCCCCGGATCGGGGGTTGGCATGACAGTGGAGAGACCCCTGCTGGCGGGGTGGCCCCAGGGCGGCGAGCGCACGCATCCACGATCAATACAGAATTGTTCGCCGCTGGCGGACGGGGAAAACCCCACCCCAGAATCGCTCGCTCAGGTTCGCCCCAGCCCGTGGAGGAGGCCCGGGCATAACGGGGGTAGCCCCAGACTGGTTGAGGAGGCTCATCGCGGTGGGGTATGCCCGCGGTGGTGCCCATGCCAGGCGACCCCAGTGTCGGGGGTAGCCCCAGTGTCGTGACGCTCGCGCTCGATCTAACCAAAATGTTCGATAGCAGAACAAAGGAGCCCCACAGAACACCCCCACAGAACACCCCGCTACATAGCCCTCACCCCATTACACTCGACCAGGCCGCAGGATCGCCCCACGTCCCGGGCAATCCCCATCCCCAGGGGGAAGCCCCGTCTGCGGGGGCGCCAGGCGCTAGGGGGGAAGCCCAACCGTCGTAACGCTCAGGCACCGATCCAGATGAACCATACAATCTCGTAGCTGGCGGACGGGCGGTGAACACCCCCACAGATACACCTCACAGATACACCTCACACCAACAGGATGGACGCGGAGCGGACGGCAGAATGCGGGGGTGGCCGGGTGTTGGGCGGTGGGTTGCATGGGTGTTCTTGTTGGTTGCCGCACAAAATTGTTCTTGGGGGATACGGTTGGGGTGCCATGTGCTTCGGGTGCCGGGAATCACCTGCTGTGAGAGGGCTCCAGTCGTGCAACCCAAAATGAATTCTGCAATGCAGTTTGGGTTGCACGGCTCTTTTATTGTCATATTTATGTCATAAAGATGGAATTGCACCATACATTCTTTTGGGGGAAGTGGTTGGGGTGCCATGTATTCAATCCCTGGTCCTGCGTTCATCCTCCCCGGTAATTCTGCTCTCCTTAATTGCCCCTGTTTCGTTGTTTTGATTGAACCTTCATATCCATCAACTCTTGATGTGTTTAGTCTCTCGATCTGACTGGCTGGTGTCCGATATCGGACGTCAATTATTCATTGATCCATCCCTAAACATTCTCTTTTTACCTAAAATGTATGTAGGTCTTAAGACCTTACGTGTTTTGAAAATTACGATTTTCGTTTTTGGCGGACATTTATCTTCTAGCGGTCGATATCCAGGCTCAGCAAAAAATCATCCGCGCGGGGGCATAATTATTTACGCAGGAGCCTGGCCGGCTTGTACGGAGCAGTCGGAAATATCCTCAGGCATTCCTAATGAAATGACCTAGACTAGAATTCTGGATCTGTCCGGCCAGATCCCAAGCCTATAAAATCAGACTGTTACCTACTCACGCCTTGGTCTTTACTCTTGCTCGGATCGGCGACCAAGACCGCCTCAATCGGAGCTTATTCCGAAGTATCTCCCGGTTTGATTGCAGGCGTGGCAGGCAGCTGCTTATTCAACCTGGCAGGATCGGGCAGCACAGGGCGGATCTGCTACCGCTTTGCTGGCAGGGATGCGTCCGATATCGGACACATGACACACTACAGTCCGCCTACCTGTCCGATATCGGACGCCATTTTAATTGGATGCCCCTGAATGTGTCCGATATCGGACGCCGATCAGGGATTGCCTTGACTATGCGTCCGATATCGGACACCTGGGCGGGCCCGATCTTGAATATGCGTCCGATATCGGACACCCCGATCCTTCCTACTGTACATAAAGTCACGTATATTATGCATTATACGTCAAGAGCCCCGATTTATGAGTCTTACCGTCTTTCACATTACACCGCCTAAAGCTGTCGCCGCGCTGGTTCTTTCTTTCGCGTCGGCGATAACGTTTGCCGACTACCTGTCACCAGAGTCTGCGATGCCTACCATCAATGCATTGGTGGAAAAGGGGTATCCATCTGGTCTTTATCAGCGAGGACTGCTTGTTCAGGCCGGCACGGTAGATGAGGCCCTGGCTCCTCTTGAGGCATTTTTGCTGGCCGCTAGTGCCGGTAGCCATGAAGCGGCGGTCATAGCCGGGGCGCTCGCCATAAAGGATACCCCCACTTTAGCTCTTAGCCTTTTTGTAAAGGCGGCAGCACAGGGCAATTCGGAAGGTGCATACCGGGCGGCCAAGCTCGTTGAGGAGCAACCAGGTATAGAATGGATATCGCCATTGCCTCAGGTCTCTGCTGCTGACCTTTACCACCTTGCCGCACTTGGCTCTGGTGAATACGCAACGCGAGCATGTGGTTTGCTCGGCTACCGCGCGCTGGCCAGGTCTCGGCCTGAGGTCGCGGTCGATTTTCTCCGATGTGCAGCATTGAATGGCGAGCCTAGCGGATCCTTTAACTATGCGATGGCTTTGCTTTCACTGCCGATGACCACCGCCTCCTATCAGGAGGCTTTGAATCATCTAGGTCGAGCTGCTGACGCAGACATCCCACGGGCCGGTTTTGTCCTTGGGTCAGTTCTCTTGCGAGGCGGCAAGGGGTTTGGTGTCGATGCCCCCCCTGACTTTATTGGCGCTGCCAAGTGGCTGTCGATGGCGGAGTCCAGCGGTGATCCGTACTCGCCTGAAGCTGGACGGCTTAAGGCAGAAGCTATGGCGGCAGTAGAGGGCGAGGCCCTAGCATTAGACCTTCCCGGGGCGAGTTACACATTCGGCGCAGAGCCGATTTACGGGGAAGTAAAGGCGGTGAACCTGAATGTCCGATCTGGGCCATCAACAGACTATGAGCTTGTAGCGACATTGCCCCAGGGTACGAGGATGCGAATCCTGCGCCGGGTAGGTTCTTGGTACCAGGCAATACCGTCAACGAGACCTGCCGAGGAGTCGCCTGCTATGTTTGGCTGGGTGTTCGCTGGCTGCGTCAAGGTCCCCGGCGGGGTTAAGAACCTTACCCCTGCTGACCTGCCGAAATGCCCGGGGCTTTAGCGAGAGGGGAGTAGCCTTAAAGCTACTCTGGTGTCGCTGGCTTCTCGACGCCAGCGGGGGAGGCTAAGCCTCGAAGTGTTCTGGCGACTTGCTCTGCGTTGCTCAATAGAGGCAGGGATCCTGAGCGACCGTCACTTAGGGACAACGTAATCACCCCCGCTGACGGAGCCATTAGCCGAGTCAGCCATGACCTATCCAGCTGGACTTCAGCAATATTCGCCAGGGGTATCTCCGTGGTTCCACGCGCCAGAAGCGCCCCTCTTTGAATAGTGACGCGGTCTGAATAGACGTTGATAGAGAAACCCGCGATATCCATTGCAACGCTTACCACGCCAACAAACCCGACAAACACTGACGCCAGGGCCATGATGTGCAAGACAACGTCAGCTCCAATCGTCAAGGCGCCAACACCCCATACGGCTGCACCTACCACAATCAGCGCTGCTGGCGGATACATCCCAGCTGGATGTCGCTTGCCCTTGCAGATAACTCCGTTTTTCATTGATCACTCCCTCTCGCATTGGTGTGTGGCAGCATATATCTATTATGATACATATTAAACGTAGCGCTTTCCTAAAGGATGAATAACACCATGCTGAAATACGTAAGCATCGCCGGTGTTTCCGCTGTGGCCGCCATAGTGGCCGCCTGCGCAGGAGCCCCTGAAGATGGGGTGGCAAAGGGCTGGTCGGAGCCTTCCCTCAGGCCGAACTCTCTCTACTTCGAGACCTGCACAATGGATCACGTATCGGGCGCCAGTTTGTGCCTACTACAAGGTGATTTTCTTTCTAGTGGCACCAGAGTGGAAATCATTAATGTGCTGGTCGACAGCGACGAGGTTGCCGACGTCGAATTCCATGGATCGCCCACAAGCGCTGAAGAGGCTTTTACCGTTTCCGTGAAGGGTATTCCGTTTACGAGAAAGGTTAAGCCTCTGTCAGGGTACGTGGTCTTTGATTACCTTTTAGTGGCACCAGCGCTATCTGAGGGCGCCTTGATCGTGCGCATAAATGGCGATCAAGTCGGAACGTTCGACCCCTCTGGCGCGGATAAGGCTTTGCGGGACCTTGAGGCGGCTGTGTTGGAATCTCGAGGAACAGTAGGCATGTAAACAGATGTCTGCGGCTTTAGCGGCAGCACAACATGACGCACTTAGCGAGGGTGATACGCATGGCTAGAACCAGCTACCAGACATCATTGTTTGAGGATCATTCTCCGGCGCTACCTCCGTGCCAGCCAAACATGATGGGCGTCTTCGTCGAATCCAAGCTATATCATGTCTTTACTACAAGCTCGAAGCCAATAGACCCTCGACGGCCGGAGGTATATGTTGAGGACAATGTCTCGCTTTGCTTTGCGACTGACGGCGAGCGCTGGTATTACGGCGGGCGCGCGTATATTTGCGGTGAATTCGCGCAAGGGTTTGGCTTCGCCCCATCAACCAAAGTATGGCCGGCATCAGGGCGTTGCTACGCAGCTGCTACCTTTCAAGAGGCCAAACATCTTGCCATTGATTATTTCATGCAAGTGCTTGGCGAATGGATTGATGAAGATGCGGCACTAGGCAATAGAGGGGCCCGGGAGGATCGTTTAAGTCGACTCATCGCAGCGGTGGCTGGCGGCCACTATCATCAACTCTTTATCCGTGACCCCACTGATGCTGATTCCTGCCTCGGCCTTGATGACGACGACCATGATGTCCCAGGCTTGAAACCCTATTAACTCCCTCACCCTACACCGTTTATCGGCATGCCCAGGCAGCAGGTAAAAGGCAAGCCACTATTAGAATGACGGGGGGGAATAAAGCGCAGCAACCGAATCGCTATCTACCGGCTCAGGCTTTTTTTTTACATCGACATCCGGTGATACGACCTGGTCATGATGTTTGGTGTTTTGGCTTGAACTCACCGATGGCAGGGCGAACGGATCGCTGGCAGCATTAATGGATGTAGATGCCGGTACTGGAGAAGCCGGGGCTGCGCTGGCGAGATCCGGCAAAATAGCATCGCAAGCCCGGTCAGCCAGTCGAATGCATGCATCGATATCATCTTCTAGCATGATGCCAAAAGGCATCAGATGCTCCGCCGCTTTCGAAAATCGACTGACTTCCTTGCGCAACTCATCGTCAATAACTCGGTCTTCCCCTGCAATGGCCTGCAGCAAAACCTTTCGTGCACCACCGGCGCACGCCACATCCTGTCGATTTAGGATGTGCTGGCGGACGCTCTCATGCTTCGCTGAAAGGTAGAGCAGGGTGAATGCCGGCTGTTGTCGGATCAGGCTCTCCATCTCCTGGTGGGGCTCCGGATCTACCCTGCAGTCAGGCAGCTCGCTCTCCGTTGCCGCTTCATCGGCGACATCATTGCCTTCATGGGACAAGGCATCCAGCAGCGCCTCATGAGGAATTCCAGCTGCATTTGCTACCGACTCTATTAAGCCAAGGCGCAGCCCGGGATCAACAATCCGGTCCATCCATTCGCGCAACTCAGCAACCAACTTTTGCCGGGACTCGGGTGAGCCAGCGGTTAGTTTGCTGGAGCCAACAATCAGCCTAGACAAACATTGGCCAAACGTCAGGCGGTGCGCAATGCGCTCTGCGAAGACGTCCGCGCCATGTTCTTTTATGAAATCATCCGGATCGTAACCGTCTGGAAGGAAAGCGAACGATACATGCTTGCTTCCCCCTACCTCTGCAGCAATTCTCTCCATCGTTCGAAGAGATGCTTTCGCTCCAGCGACATCTCCATCGAACACGAAACATATCTCGTCGAATTCACGGAAAATGCGTGAAAGCTGAACATCCGAGACCGACGACCCGCTGAGCGCCCCAGCCGGGAAACCCGCCATCCAGCAGCGGATCACGTCAAACTGCCCCTCCAGGGCAAGAAACGGCCCGTTTTCCTTATGGTCCTTAGCCTGATTCAACCCATAGACAAGCTCCGCCTTCTGAAATACTTCAGACTCAGGGCTGTTTAGGTATTTGGGCTTAACGTCAGCTATGGCACGGCCAGTAAAACCAGTTACGCTGCCGGGCTTTGTCTCAAAAGGAAACATGATTCGACCGCGGAAGTGGTCATAGACGTTCCCGGCACGCTCAGATGATTTGCACAATCCGATACTGATGGCAGCCTCTTGTATCCAGCCAGCCTTGAAACGAGCACGCGAGAGAAATCCGAAGTCATCCGGCGCCAGGCCCAGTCCAAATTTCTCAATGGCCTCGTCGGACACGCCTCGTGTCGTTCTGAGGTAGGAATACGCAGACTCATCAGATTTTAGCGCTTGCCGGAAGGCCTCATGGGCCTCATCAATGGCCTTTCTCTGGGCGGCGTAGAATTTCTTGGCTTCAGCGGCTTCGGCCGAATCGACAGGTTGCTGCTGTTTTAGCTCTGCTCGTACGTCGATGCCGGCGTAATCGCCAGCACTTTCCAGCGCCTCCCGGAACGACACACCGTCGAAGCGCTGAATGAACTCAATGGGATCCCCGCCTTTCCGGCATGAGAAGCAAAAAGCATTGTTCTTCTTTACATTAACCACCATGGACGGGCTGCCGTCGTCATGGAATGGGCAGCACACCATGACGTTGCCAGATCTGTTAGGCATGCTGACACGATCGCCGACAACCGCCTTAATGCTCGCGAGCTGCTTAACTTTGTCGATCAGATGGCGGGGGGCTTCCATGTGTCTTTATGCCCCTGTCGGCGTTGCAACGGCCATAACGTCATCGTCGAGATATACGCGGCCCGCAAGGGCGTCTCCGATACCTTGGCTTTGAGACTTCGATAGTGATCGGCCTGTCTCAGTGCAGGTTTCTGTGACAGCATCCAAGATGCTTTCGATCGTTTTGGTATTCAGCACATCCTCATTGCCCTTGCGATTATCTGCCAGGTTGGGAGCGCAGCTCAGCAGTTTAGTGCCGTACGTGTTCAGTGCTAGGCTGGTACAGCCCATGGGGAGGGCTGCCAGTCCGTAACATGCGCCAGCCACAAGTTTATGAGCTTTAGCCAAGGTCGCTGAATCCTGCTGCGCTCGCGCTTTAACATCCGTCATGACCTCGCCAATCACTAGGTCAAGAAACTGGTTGGCGAAGCCTACTTCATCGGCATTTCGACCCGCTCCGACCTTCTCTTTAAGCAGCTTCATTTGGTCATCGTCGAGAGATCCGTTTTCAACAAAAGCACGGGCGAGGGGGGCTGCCTCGGTATACATCATTTGCGCGAAGACACGATATTTGTGACCAGCCTCAGGGCCGATAGATGAAACAGCGCTGTCTTCGAGGTAATCCCATGGGTCTGAGTAGCCCATTGACTCCCAGAGCGAGTGATCACCCTTCTTCTCCATCTGGCTATACATGCTCAAAAAAGCGCGAGCCTCAGTCAGAAAGAATGACCACGTGCGGGGGGCGGGGTAGGTGTAAATCGCGCCCTTGGCGCCCTTTGGAGGCGGAGACCTGAAATTCTCATCACCGTGGGCCCGCAGGAATGCCACTGTGCCGGCGGAGCCAAGCGGGTCACCTGCGAGCGCTTTATTAATACGATCGCACCACTCGTGGCAGGTGTCTTGGACATTAAATAGCTGAACACGAGTGCGTAGCGCGGCAGACACCTTCATCGCATTGGTGCCGTCCATGGCGCCATAGTTGCCGGTATAGCCCATGAGGGTAGTGCGAGGAAGCTGCAAATCCTGGAACTTGTTCTCCAGGCAGATGGACAGCATCGTGTCTTGAATTGCGGGCGACGCATTTGAGATGTCATCAAACAAGATGAGGTTGGCCGCGGCCGCAGAGGCGATGGCAAACGATGCACGCACCCGCTTAATCAGGAACCGCTGCGGCTTGCCGCCCAGCATCCGCTCCTGAACATCTGGAATACCGCCAACATCAATGATGGAGTTTTGGCCTGCCAGGTTCTCCGTAATGAACACGAAGTCGCGATTCTGGTCAGGCTCGTAATCTGGGCTAGGGTCAACAACGCAATTCAGGCGAAGCAGCCTAGATAGGTCCCGGGCTGCAATTTTGAATGCTGTAGACTTGCCTTCACCAGGGAACCCCTGCGCGTAGAACGCCGCTCTCGGGGTCACCTTCAGAGCTGGATCAAATTCGAGCCCCCCGGTCGCGGCCTCGTAGGCAGCCTCCACTCGATCGTTCCATTCGGTATTAGGCTCTATGAGCCCCTCTTTAATAAGGTCCTTAGCCCCGTGGAGCTTGATCAAATAACCAATGACCATGCGCTTTGCCAGCTGGCCAGCCGATACAAGTCCCTTGATGTTTTCAGATTCGCTCATGGGTTCCGCCCTGCCTCAATATCCCGTAAGATGTATATTATGCGTAATAGCTTACCAGCGCTCAGGGGCTGGTTTCAATAGTGGCGGGAGACTAAAACATGAGCCAGGCGAACAAAACGGTATTGACCGGAATGAGAGAGGTTACTGTCGGGGAAACCGTGTTTACGGGTACCGGGGAGGCAATCGCCGTCGTTCAAGCCCTTGAGAAAGCCCTTGGCACCGGCGGACAGATCCAGGATCAGCTCGATGATGCCCTCGGCAAAGTCTCAGGTGGGACAGAGCTGCTTTACCGCGACACCCTCGATTCTCCTAACGACCACGAGAAAAGCACCATTGCTGATTATCTTGCTCTCTGGGCAGAGCAGATCGCCTCGCAGGTTGGCGCCCGCACGGTTGACCAGGCAGATGCTTATCTGGCGGCCGCGTCAGCCTTGGAATGTCTCCTGACGACGCTGCCTAAGCGGGCGGAGGCCCTGGCGCTGTCTGACGACCAGGTCGCCAGACTTGCACACGCGGTTCTGGGCGTTGGCGCAGACGACCTTGATGAGATGTTTGTTCGATATCTTGTCGTAGCCAACCAGCCCCCAACCCATGAGCTTGCCCAGGTCGCTTGCTCGGCCATTTGTCCCGCCCTGTTTGAACATCTGTGTGCTAACGGGTACGACTTCAGCACGTTTGATGCCGGTGATGTGGCTCGAGAAACCCCGGCAATGGTAGTGGTCCGAAACGCCAAGCAGTACGAGGAACATCAGCTCAAAGCGTCCAGAATTTTGATCTCCCTTGCCCAAAACGGGTGCAAGGTAACCGACCGGTCTCGCTATGGGTTAGACGCAGTGTCCATTGCCGACAGCAGAGGCCTGAGTGACGTTATTACGGTAGTGCGAGGCCAGACGATTGAGGCCCGCCTTGAGTCAATCACTGACGCTGACAGCATGAATGACCCTGATTTCAGCGTGATTTAGTGTTTTTCCGGAGATTTTAAGATGAGCGATATAGCGTCTGCCCCTGTGGCACCACCAAAGGGTGGCGTCCTAAACCAAAACTTCCCACACCTGCAGCTCCACATGAACCGGGTCACCGAATGGATGAGGGCCTCGATTCCATTAACGATTCGCGGCCGCCGCCATTTTGTTCCGCGATTCGGCGCCGCGTCTCTGTTGCTCCAAGAGCTGCCGGTCTTTGTCTACGATCACCCTGTGATCATGGAGAAGGTAGCAAATACAGCCTTTACTGACTTTCGACACATTTATATTGCGGCGCCGTTTCTCCAGTCCCTAATCGAAAGCGAGCAAGCCAACCCTAATACTTACGAGGTCATCCATCTTGTATTGCATGAGGTAGGCCACGTTCTACTGCAGCACAATCGACGCCTACGCAACGCTGCTCAGGTTTTTGGCTCAAAAGAGCTTGGAGGCTATGCAGCGAACGTTGCTTTGGATCGCGCAATTAATGCGAGACAAAAAATCGGCTACCCCAAATACCCTTGGGGACAGATCATGGCAAAAACAGCTCACGGCCTCGAGGCAGTCGAAAAATATGCAGCCATGAGCGAGGAAGAAATTTTCCGCGAAATGGTCGGGGAGGTGAATCGAATTAATCGCGAGCACGCTCAGAGCCAGACAAGTCAGCAGGGCCAGCCGGATCAGTCGGGTCAGCAGGGCCAGCCGGATCAGTCGGGTCAGCAGGGCCAGCCGGATCAGTCAGGTCAGCAGGGTCAGCCGGATCAGTCAGGTCAGCAGGGCCAGCCGGATCAGTCGGGTCAGCAGGGCCAGCCGGATCAGTCAGGTCAGCCGGATCAGTCAGGTCAGCAGGGCCAGCCGGATCAGTCGGATCAGTCGGGTCAGCAGGGTCAGCAGGGTCAGCCGGATCAGTCAGGTCAGCAGGGCGAAGGAGAATCAGGCCCTGTGAAGTCGGCGGAAGAGCAGCTTGCAGAGGCTCTTCGGAAGGCTGGCAAAGGCACCGACAAGTCTATGAATGGCGACACATCATCTCACATGATTTCGTCGAAGGATCTGGCGCGCATTCTTGAAGAGAGTCTTCACTCAAACCCTGAGCTCGAGAAGGTTAAGGATGCGCTGGGGATTCCTGACTCAAGCGATAAGTCGGCGCACTCTCAGATTGAAAACAAGGCCTCAAGAATGGTGGAGAACGCCCTTAACAAGCGGCGAGAGAGCGGGATTGGCGACATAATGCCAGGCAAGCACATGGATGAATATGCTAACGATGTTATTGATAGACTGAATGAGCCAAAAATCAGTTGGACGGGAGCTGTTGGTGAGGTAATCAACGGCGCCGGCAAGTCTTACGAAAAGGATATGGATGAGCCCCACTCCGTATTTTACATTGACCCTGGGATGATGGGGCTAGGAGGAGCGCTTTATCAGGGCAGTGATGTCCAAAAACGGCAGGAATCTGTCATCCTCACCCTGATCGATAGTTCTGGCTCGGTGAGCATGGAGATGCTTCGTATGTTCTTCTCCGAAACCAAAGGGCTGGCAGAGGGGGCAGACGGCGGTGCAGCTCGTTTGTTTGTTTACTCTGGCGACACGTCTTTAAGAGGAGAGCCGGTTGAGGTAACCGAAGAAAACGCAGAAGATGTATTAGAAAAAATTGTCGTTCCCGGCCGCGGCGGTACAGATCTGGCAAAGGTTATCAATCAAGGTGTTTCATATCTGCAGGACCAAGAAATCAAGGTTGATGCTATCGTTTATTTCACTGATCTTTTCGACTATCCACCACGTCTTTCAGCTCTTGATCAAGTGCCCCCTCCGACAGTTTTTGTATGCCCGGAAGGACACAAAACGGCTGGCTTTGCTACGGCGGTTGCTGAGTATGCTGAGGTTGTTGAGATCACGGATGATGCAACTGTGGACTGGGACTCTCTTCCAGAAATCGATGATACGCCTGGGCCAGGGCGATAACGCCCTATGCGGCAATCGCAGCAATTATCTGCCGAACTAATGGCCCAACTCTCTTGGGGTCTGCATCAGAGCTATAGAGCCAGCTTACCTGATCCTCTTTTGGGGAGAATGTGACAATCAGGTCCCCATGTCTTGCACGAAATGGCGCGTCCGCTTGATGCGGGCCTGGGAACCTTCCTGCCACAAATACATTTCTTCCTGGTGCGGACCGGGCGCCGCCCATTCTGCCAAGGAGAGGGGCGAAGTAAAAACCGCTTCCCACCATTACTAGGTGGTCATCGTCAGTGGCGACAGGCTGCTCTCCGTTTTCATCAGACATTACAACTTTCGCGCGGCAGGCAATGATCCGGAGAGGTAACCCAAACTTGGCCAGGACTTCCCGGATCAACATTGTTGTCAGTGCTGACGTGACGAGGTGCGCACCGGTGCCGAAGCTCTTGTCTATGGCTTCGGCGGCCTTAGAGTGAGTTTCTTCCATCAGAAGCCTGGCGACAGCAGCGTCCAATGCTTATTTCTCCTTAGTCTCATCATCATCTGAGGCAAGCGCTGCCAGTACGACACTGTGGCGCTGAGCTGCCTCGCTGTGAGCCTTCTCGATCGATTTTCCGAAGGGCTCATCGATCCCATGGAAGGCATACTCAGTCTTAACCATGTCTTCCCATGTGCCTCTGATGTTTTCACCGTGCACGTTGTACAGATCTCGGAAGTGCAGCATGAGTCTTGATACCGTGGCGCTTGGTCTGCCACTGGATCCACCGCTTACCCATCTATGCGCCGAGCCGTCTTCCCGCCCGAACATTCTCCCTGTGTACTTAAGAGGGCCGCCAAGGATCTGATGTATCCGTAGAGGAGATACGTAGTCCCAAGCCAGGCCAGGATTGTTAAAGTACAAGCGTACCAAAAGACACAGTGTTACATCCTGGATAGGCTGATTGGCTTTGTCTGCGCTGCGCACATTCTTATCCCAAACATTCTGCTGGATGCCGAGGATCGTGCACATTGTCTCGATGGTGATGGTCGGGCCCGCAGTATCGCTCTCGTTGGTTTCTTCTTTAGCCTTCCCCTTGAAGTAGTCGCTGATGTAGGCTTGGAGCCGGGGCAGGTGCGCCCAGCACAGTTGCGCTCCTTTCTCGGGGATGATGGTTGAGCTGCGAGCAGTCACTTTGGTGACCATGTTGAGCATCTCCTGCGGTTCGTATTTCACGTATTATGGGTTGTTTACGGGATATTTTCAATGAGGCTTGCCTGCTACGGAGCATTTTTCCTGCCTGCTGGATACGCTCCAGATCCTGGCGATCGCTTCCCCATTCACTCCATACCTCCTATCAGAACGATCGGACTCCCAGCTCTTTCCAAGAAAGGGCTGAGCCTCCTCCATGGATTCTACTCAAGCCATAGCGCGTTGATGCATATCGAGAAGGATATGGACGCCCTGCCAAAAGGTAAGAAGCAATGGGTTTATCCTGTGGAGGTCTATCTTAGAGGGATATCGGACCACAAAAATAATACCGATATCGATGTTATGCGGGGGTCGACGATCCTCTACATAAGCAAGTGCCGGGCTGCGCTTCTCGAGCAGCTTGATGAGGCATATACGGAGTTCCTGAAGCAGCGCAATGTCCCGATTAAAAGGCGTCCGCGCGATATACCATCAAGCACTATTCGTTTTTCTTGGCAGCCAGAGCTCCTGACCGAGTTTTTGAGATCTTACCCGCCAACCAAGCACCTCGAAGCGGTGATCTACCCGATTATGGGCAGTGACCGCGAGGAGTACTCTTTTGTCACGATTCTTTCTCGGGACGCCATCGACAGCTATAAGGTGCCCGATTGTGATGGCGTGATTCTCGATTTTATTATTGATTAGAACTATTCGAGCAGCTTCGCCAATAATTTAATAAGCAAGCCTTTGTCCCGTTCTGGATGGGGATTTACTGGGTGCTGGGTACTAATGGCCATGTGAGAAGTAATGGTGCGGGCCTCACGGGCAGCCCGGTCATCATCATTGGATTCTTTATCTTCTGCCTCTGTTGTCTCGGCAAGAGTATCGAAGGCACTCATTGGCGATGCTGAGCCGAATCGTTTATTTGCAGCACGGTGGAGCTTGCGCAGGCTTTCTTCTACCGTAGAGCGGTCAAGGGAGGATTCGTCCTGGGACTCGCGAGGGCTGGATGTCTCATCGTCACTTTCAAGCGAGCCTCTAGGAGTCGTAAACACGTCGACAACTTCCTCCCCAAACTCTGAAGATGCTGCGATACTCTTGGCGTTCGCCCGCAGCTCGTCATGCATGTCCTTTTTCTTTTGGAGCGCTACGGCTCTATACCTTTCCAGGGCCACCATGGCCGCATTCAGCGGGTTCATTCGTCCGGTTAGCATGTCCATGGCCTTGGAGGCATTAACTAGATCTTCTGCAACTTCGGTCTCGGGCTTTTGCTTCATAATCCGCTCGAATGCTGCGGATGCCTGCTCCATTCCAAGAACGTACTCCTCAATATCCTGGCGCGTCGGCGGCTCAACGTCGACGAAGGTATTGTTTTGGGTGTAACGAAGGTCAATAGCACCGGTGAAGAGTGCGTCAAATGTGAATCGATGGGGGCCATGCATGCAAATAAACCGTCCATTAGATAGCGACTCAACATCTCGCACAGTGATCGCTTCTCTGCGCTCAATGCCAATGGACTTCGATTTCATTACCTTTACGCCAAGCTCGGTGCTTTCCTTTTCGTATCCTTTGTTTTCCTTTCGATACACGTGCCCAGCGCGAGCGCTTATCATCTGCATGCTGTCTTGCGCATCCTCGATCCTGCCGACGATTTTTGTATTCGTATTGCCGATGACCGAGCCAGCCTCTTTCTCATTCCCCTTTTTAAGCGCTGGCAAGTCCTGCGCTCCATATATAAACGAGCAACCAAGCGATCTTGCCTGGGCGGCGGTTACCGCGATGCCTTCAACAAAGTAATAGCCGACCTCATCAAGAATAATCTTGAAGGGCGTTTTTGACTTCAGCGGAGCAGACTTTCTTTGCATCCAGAGGTCGCCGTCAGTCAGATGGCCCAACGCCATGCCAAGCATGGATTTAATAGCGGCAAGAATGATCTTCCCAAGGTTTGCCATCGAGCTAGGTGACTTCTCTAGCGCCGGGAGTAGCACAATTAGAATTCGTCTATTGGTTAGCACATCCCACATATCAACATCAGATCGTGGCGCCTCGAAAATATGCCCGTACTCGTCTGCAAGCATACTTAGGACGGGTATCAGCTGCATGGACCGATAGCCATGCTGGTCCATTACAGTTTGCGGTAACTTTTCATGAACTATGCCTTGATGGATAATCATATCGGCATGCTCTGCCTTGATGCCTGGCAGATTTCGGATATAGCCAGCGAGTCCGTCGGTGACTGTCTGTGGCACTTTAATGCCTTGACTGTCTAGCATTGGCTTAAGCTCCGCAATTTCTCGGAACAAGGCGCCAACACCGTGGAGGTCCAAAGAACTCCGAATTCTGCCAACAGTGAGAGGCTGTTCTGCAACGTCGCGCAGGAAAACCAAGGGGCGAACCAGCGCGTCCAGAAACTGCTCTGCAAGGTTTCGCCAGCTGTCGCCGCCTGATCCGCCGGTGCTGGCCAGCATCGATTTAAGCATTTCGGAAATCACGCTAGACGAGCCGTACACTAGCGGGTTGAAAGTGTTTGTTAGTTGCTGAACATTCCTAAATCGCAGATCTTGATTGCCAGTCAAGTAACTAATGACCAGCACATCATCTTCGCGGCCGAGTCTTCTTGCTATAGCGTAGATTCTTCCGACTAGCTTCGTTTCAGCTTTGCCGTCGACATAAACACAGCCAGATCCTTGTAGCAGGCTATTGAATACTTGGCCGAGCAGGAATTCAGTTTTACCAGCACCAGTAGTACCTAGCACTAGGTAGTGCTGCGTCTCCATGTCGGCGACATTCCATACCTCACGTCGGGGTTTAGACACCTCCTCTGGAACTTCGCTTCCGAGGTAAGTTGACCCCCTGGCCATCATTGGCTTTCTTTTGCCCGGGTCTAAATCGTGAACATCGCGCTGATTACTGGCGCGAGGCATAAACAGGGGAGGGGAGATTGTATCTCGGGACGCAGCGATTAGCGCAAGAACAACACCAATTGGAACGGTCACCCAAGCGCTGTACGGGACAAAAAGGGTCAACACTGCAAGAGCAATCAATGCAGGGCCGGAGCCACCATTCTTAAACACATCCAACACTTCAGCGAAGGTGCTTTTCTGTGTGTATAGAATGTCTTTATCGTAATTCATATCGGTCATTTTTAGGCTCGCGCTATCTTATGCCATTGCCGGGAATGTCGGCACCTATTGATGCTGAAGGCTGATTTTTTATGCCTGCGGTTAGTTTGTTAGCAATCGTCTCAGCGACTTCGAGGGCGAAGGAGTCCTCGCCGTGCACGCTTTCCCTCGCGGCTGTACCGGCTAAGGTCTGGATGCCAACTGATTTGGCAAGCAGCTGTCCATCAATGACTGATCGGGCAACCAAACATAGGGGCGGTTGCCCGGCTCTTGCCAGTTCTGCATCGAGAAAGGTGTGGTCGATCGATGAATTAAACAGGACGACGGTATGTCCAGCTATAAAGTCGACGAATTTAGACGCCTTCTTCTTGAAGGAATCAGCCTTGCTTAGAGTGGAGGAGGACAACCCATGGACTGACGTTGAGACATCAGCTCCTAGCGAAAGGCCTGGGTTAAGTATCGTATGTAGGTGCTTGCCGGTTATCTTGCCATCCAGCACCTCGACACAGCCGATCTCTACAAGCCGGCTGGAGCAGATGTCCAAGCCGGTTGTTTCACATGCTACAGCAATGAAGTCTCGTGGTATGCTCATTGCCCGTATAATAGACAATATATGAGAGTTAATATAGACCCATTGCTACAGCAAGGGGGCATCGAAGCTCCGCCAACTGTCTTTATGCTGGTCTCTGGGCTTCTCGATGGGCGCCTCAGCCGCCGGCTGACTTTGGATGAGCGCGTTGTCGATATCAGCTAAGTCAATGTCATCGGTTCGGTCTGGGGTTGAGTTCAGAGCCGCGTCTATGTCTTCCAGGCTTAAATCCTCCGCACCGGCCTTCCCGGCGGTGCCTAGCGCCAGGAGGTCCTCTGGACGTAGCTCAAAGTCCCCTTCAGAAACTGCCGGGAAAAACTCTTCTTCTTGCTCGGAAGGCGATGGGGTTATGCGATCTTCGTAATCTGCGATAAACCCGCTGTCCGGCGTGTCACCGAACCCTTGGTCTTCGGATGAGTCAATTTGGCGGGCCGAGTCAATGGCGGGTGCCACTCTGGCCGCCAGCGGCGGCTCGTCGTGATGTTCTGCGGCGGCAAATGGGGCGCCTTCCTCCGCATTGCTCTCGTTCATATCATCGGCGGGGCTGACATCAGGCGATGTAGCTTGGACGCCATTGTTTTCGACGATGGGCTTATCATCGCCGGCATGGGTGGCTACGAGAGTGTCTGTTTGCGCCGCGGGCGGACGCTCGGCCGTTGAGGGTAGAGTTTCGTTGGAAAGGATGTCTCCGGCGCCGATTTTCCTTAGTAGAGCCGACTCAAACTCCGCCTGCCGTTTTGAGATGAGCGAATCCACGCGCCGCCCGAAGTCCGCAAATGCGGACTCTAACTCGGATCTATTGCGCTTGTTTTCGGTTGCTCGGTGCTCGCGCCACTCATTAATATAGCGCATCACGGTAACTGGCGAGCCGCCACCGATCATGTTGCTAACTTTGTCGCGAGTAATGTTCTCGGCGTCCATGTAGAGCTGTTCGCAGGCCGCGAAAACCGACTCAGGTGTTGCGACAATTTTCTTCTCGGTGCCATTGGTTTCTGGCGAGCCCAAATTTCCTGTATTGCTGGTCTGATCGTTCATATTTCGATCTCTCTAAAAGATAGTATTTTCTTAGACCATTTCACACTACGCGATTAGCTTTGCTCCCAAGTAAAGCACCAGGAACAGAGCGATCAAACTGTGCGCGCTCACTGATGCCCATGCACCCCAAAGCATAGCCGGGCTCAGCCTTCTTTTGTCTCCGCCATGCAAGATGGTGATTGTTTTGACGGTCGAGCGAATAGAAGCCGCGCAGAGAAGGGCTAGACCCGCGTACATGAGTGCCGTGCCCAAAAAAGCGCCCACCACAATAGATGCGAGGAAAATAGACACTGGGAGAACAGTGCCAAACAGCGCCAGCTCAGATACCAACGCATGGCCATCGATCCTTTCTGGTGGGCGTTTTTCGCTGCCGCGATCGCTAGTGCCTTTTTGGTGCGGTGCGATTGTCAGTGCCTTTCTAAGTTCTCTGAACGCCCTTTGCGCATTTTTTAGGCCGGCGTTGATGGCGCCGATTGACCTATCGTGCGACGCGATTGAGCTGTTGACGGCATCGATCTGGCTCCCGTGCGCTGCAACGGTTTTCTTCATAGAGATGAGCTGCCGCCCCGTTGCGGCAGTAAGCCGACCGACTTTGCTGACAACCTTCCCGAGCGTGGCAGCCCTCTCAGCCTCCAGTTTGCGATTTTTGGTGAGGGTATCTACCTGACTCGAAAGAACCTGGAGGCTTTCCTTCATGCCGGCAATTGTTCTGTTGTTTTCGAAATGCGCACTGAGCAGCGTTGCATTCTCCGCACGCAAGGAATCCAAGTCCTTGTGCCTGCCATGTGGGTCAGGCCCTGATGGGGTGCCGGTGGTCTTTTCGGATTCGATTGCTTCAATGTATTTGAGTACCTGCGCAACGCGATACTCTGTGTAGATCTCTTGGGCCCTGTCTGCGGACCGGTTGCTTTCTTCAAGAGATCGCTGCCACAGCGGCAGGTTTACCTTGCGTTGCTCGAGCTCTTTTTGAACAACGCGCGTTGCCAGGCTTTTATGGCGATGCGCCACCTGTTGTACGGCGACTGCCTGGACCTTACTTACAGGGCCACCAGTTAAACCTACGAGATTGGCGGAGTGGCTGCTCATTGTCTCATCCTGTCGAGTGGTAAGGTGTTAAAATCCTGAATATAGGGTATCTTACTGGATTATATTAAGTGCTTCCATAGCCGCTGAAGGTCATTCTGGGCCAGCGATCTGGTGGTATTATCGCGCTTCAAAGCCGGATATTCTTCCACAGCCATCTATACTAGGAGTCGCGATCTGATGATAAAGCCGAGCCTTCAGGGCCTCCTCGAGGTATTCATCGCCAGCGTGGGCAAGGAGATAGGCGTTCTTTTTCGGGCAGCTGAGGTCGGGCCTGATGCCTTTGTAATGATTGGTGGTGAGCAAGACGTACAGATTTGGGATTTGAATGAGATCGATCGCCTGCCGGGCATTGCAGGCCTCTGCGTTCACGTCGGTAGAGGCGGGAAGATTGAGATGATCTATGTAGGGCTTGGCGAACACTCCGCCAAGGTTTCTGCCGTTGAATCGGCTCTGGGCGGACCTGTAAAGCTATCCTCTATTTCGGAGCTTCCTTATCGCCCTGCCGGCAGCAGGGCGCCCTTGCTGGCTCCCAGGTTCCAGTTTCGAACAAGTGATGCAGTTGTTTATGGGGTTTGGCCCGGGTCGCTAGGGGCTCTTTGCTCCCACCTGTACTTTGTTCAGGCCGGGGAGGCTGGACGTTCCGAGATGTCGGACTGCCTTGACATACCTGAGGCCCTTTTATCATGAATATGCTGGAGATTTCCCGTCAGCTCGGAGAAGACGTCGCCATGGTCCTTGCGCGATCCACGGTTTTCTCTCAGATGGTGCGGGGGGCGCTGCGTCAGCGGAAAGTTCATCTTGTGTGCGGCTCCGAAGCGAAGCTCAAGGCCCATTATTTTCGATCAACTCATCAAGGCGTGCCGCTGAGTGAGGCTCCCGGCCACACACGGACAGATAGGCGCCTTGAGCCATTGGTTACTATCTATATCAACACCGACAGAGAGGTGACGCTTGAGCAGCGGTGCCACGCGCTCATCCATGAGCTCGCCCATGCCACCCGGCCATCAGCAAGGTTTCCAGACCCCCGCTTGGTTTCCGAAGACTTCTATGTTTTTGATGTCGTCCGGGATGCAGCGGCAGACGAGGGAAGGGCGATTTTCACCCAGCTCCTGGTTCGAAAAGAGCTTATTAAGGCGGCAGACATAGACATAGGACCATTGCCGGGGGTCGCGGACTCGGATGTCTATGAGATTGAAGTTGAGAAGGTGATTGGCGGAGCTCGGGATGGCGCGGACAGCAGGGCAATGCAGTTTAGAGCTCACGACTCTATTGGCTCAAGGTACTTAAATGGCGTTGTGATGCCGTCTGGCGCAACCTATGGAAACGAAATAGAGGCGGCGGCTAGGAAGATGTTCCGAGTGCAAGCATCAGTCATGACTCCCGCCCAAATACTTGAACTGAATCACGGTTCTGATCTGACATTCGGACATCATAGTTGATGTCGCACCCTCTTGGTGCACGATGTGGCCTCCTTTGATGGCAAGATGACAGTATTAGGAGTATTGTACTAGAGAGTTGTTATATTTTTAGAGGGTCTTTTTTTTATGCTGACCAAAGCGCGTGCGCCTAAAACCAGTCTGGATGCGGCTAATAAAATGCTCGAAGCCATCCAGAGTATGTTGCCGGAGCTTGAGCCTGACGTTCGAGATGCTGTTCTTGCTCATGCCGAGCTATGCTGCTCTTTACAGGACTTTACCCAAGGCCTGGATGCGATAAGACCTCACCTGGCAGATCGATTCCGAGGGCGCCTTTCAGAGCTTTCTTGAGACTGCAGGCGCTCGGGCTCCATTGATATCCTTCCTTCAATCCCGTACATTTTACTATATACGGGATTATCATCATGCATGTTCGAGCTCGATCGGAATACAGCGTAAGCGACGGCATAGTCCGGGTAGGCGACTACGTCCAGGCATGTGCTCGGCTCGGTTTTACCCACGCAAGCATTACCGACCTTAACTCCCTTCGCGGCATACCTGAACTCTTCTCGCAATGTAAACAGGCCGGGTTGGTGCCGATTCCGGGGGTTGACCTGCTCGTATCGCCATTGGATCTATCGCTTCCCGCGCCTTATCGGGTCACCCTCATCGCTAAAGATAATGATGGCTATCAAGGCCTCATAACACTATTGGCCGCCACTCATCGTCGCCAGCGCCGTACGTCGGCTGGCTTGCTAATCACTCCTGAACACCTTCTACGAGAGCACTATACCGGTGGCTGGTTTGTCCTAAGCGGGGGCGTTGACGGTGTTTCTGTTGATGAGCTCACTCGAGGTGAAACGCATCAAGCTCTTTTGCGCATCACGCGGTTCAAGCTCATGTTTGGTGACGACTTTTTTCTTGAGGTGTGCCGAACAGGCAGAAGTAAGGAAGGGCAGATCAATGACCTTCTGCAGGATATTGGGAAAACCCTATCCGTGCCGCTTGTAGGCAGCATGGATGTACGGCTTACGCCGGACGGTGATCTAAGCGTGCTCCACGCCAGGGCGATGTACTCATCCAAAGGTCAGGCACAATGCGATCTAGCAGATGGACAGCGCCTCGCAGCCCCTCATGTGCTTACTTCGACTTTTCGTGACTTGCCGGAGTGTCTCCACTCGATTGATACCATTGCGAGGGGGGTGTCAGTCAGCAGTCTTTCCAAGGCCAGCAGGATGTCCTTTTCGCCCATCCCTCGAATGGTGCCGGATGGCGTGGATGAATTCGATATGCTGGCGGATATCGCGATGCGAGGACTGCGAGAGTGCACTGCCGACTTGGTATCGGCATCCGGATCAGAGCCGAGTGAGCTGGCGGAGAGGCTAGATAGAGAGCTCTCCCTAATACGCAGGTACGGCCTCGAGAGGCTCTTTCTCTTTATTCATGGGGTTTCTTCTTGGGCCTTCTCGCATGGACATGGGAGGATTTTAGTCGGAGGAGGGGCCGGATCTCTGTTGACGGCATGTGGAATCGGGGCTGCCTTGCCAAGCCAGGCGGTTGTTGGAGTAGATCTCCAGCAGCTTTTCGCATCAGTCCTGGCCGATAAAGACTCGCTGCGTTTCGTTGTTGGCAAGGGCAGCGAGGCCTCGATTGGGGATCATATTAGGTCTCACTACGGACGATCTCGGGTTGCAGCGATATCCGATGTCTGGAGGTACGGCGCCAGATCGGCTTTGCGCGTAGCGGGTACAGCATCGGGCATGGCATCAGCGCTCATAGATAGGATCGCAGAAACCATTGATGAGAATGTTCCCTTGTCGATGCAGCTTCAGAATGCCGCCTCTGGTGTGCGATCTCTCATCGAGCAGAAAAATGACATCGATGAACTCCTGTCGCTTGCCGTTTCTTTTGATGGAATGGTGGGGGGAGAGCGAGTTCAGCCGGGCCATTTGGTAATGGCACCGGCGGACATAAAAACCCTCGGACTCTCCTACTTGGAAGACGCCGCCGGGCGCCCGGTTATAGAGGCGGCGCAGCAAGATGATGGCATGACAGGATTGCTGTCTATTAAAGTATCGCCCAGCGTGCCGCTGGCGGTACTGAATAGGTCTAGGTCCTCCACAGCCCAGGATGGCATGTTAGCCGAGTCTCAGCCGGTCCATGAGTCTGCGGTTAATAGGTGCGTCGGTGATCCAGATTTTTGGCGGGCTTTCTGTCTTTCGCCCCGGCACGATCTATCCTTCGATTCGGGTCACGGCGTTGCAAAGCTGGCGGCCGAAATTTCAATTTCCGGGATGTCTCATTTGGACAAGGCGATCGCCCGTCGGGAACGTCGCCTCGATTACAGCCACATCTATCTGGCAGCCATCCTTACCGATGTTTCCAGGTTGTTCATTGAGGACCCAGCATCTGTCACCGCTTCTCTTGCGGAGATCTATCCCGCAGGGGTGGAGTTTCTCCCTGGATGGCTTGTCGATGAAATGCTGAAAGAAGATGATCCACCGGCGCAGTATAGTCTGGGATATTGATGTGACCATTTAGTGTTGGCCGGTGTTCATTTTCTGCTGTCACTCTTTGTTGCCAACAGTCACGACTGGGCTGATCCGAATAGTGAGATTTTTAATTAGGGAGCGCTAGTCTAGTGGATGATGTAATCGGTGGATAATTTTTCGATATTGGCTTTGGAAATACTGGTTGCAGTCGTCAGCTACAATATCGGCGTAGAGGAAAGTAGCTTTATGGCAGGCGCAATCTTTTTTATAGCACTGCAGTTTTGGGTGCTCTTATTTTTTGTTGTTAGTGATACGATTTCGGGCAACGATGCGAATTAAAGGGGGAGTCATGAAAATCGTATGCATTGTTCTATTTCTTTCTGTCTCAATTTCAGCCCGCGCGATGGATGCAAAAGCCGTGTGCAAAGAGCTAACTCCCGTGATCGCCGAACTACAGCAGCAAACGCCGATTACTATTGACTACATGACAGTGCTTGTAGGGGTTCAGGCGATCTATATTTCGGGTAGGTGCTATCTTAATTACAGCCACGTCTTGAACACCAATGTGTTCGTCAAAGAAATGGCTTCAGAGAATACATTGTCCTTCGAAGAGAATTTTGAGTTCTTACAAACCCAAGAGGGAGAAACGTTATTGCGAGATGCTATTAGCGAATTAGCGATAAACTTCTCTGACATAAATTTAGCGGCATTTAAGGCCGTCAAGGGTATGAGTGTGACTTATTCGTACAGTTTTGATGATGCCGCCATTAAGCCAGTGAGGGTTACAACGATTGATAATTGAATAACACGACAATGCGTCAGCAAGTGCTGGTTACGCACGGGGCTTTGCTCTTAAATGATGTTCTCGCAGCAGTGCTCGCTGGGTCCGTCCAATTCTGTAAGAAAGCGCTCCTGCTTCGTTTTCAGGGCCAGTCATCCTTCCCATCGCGTCCTTGGTTTCCTCAAGTCTTGCCCGTGCGACCTTGACCTCTGTCCCAAGGCGCTCAGAGGCCATCTTCTCGAGCTCCAGTGCTTTTTCCGCGGCCTCGGCCCGGTTTCTGAGTAGGGCGGACTCAGCGCCAGCAGACATTAGACTATTTTTTAGCTCTGCGACCTTGTTGATGAGCTCGAGTTTTTCCGCCATACCTGCCAGTGCCAGCTTTTCTCTCTCAGCTGAAAGCTCTGTGATAGCTACCTTCTGCGACTCAAGTGCCTCACGCAAAGCAGCGGCTTCTGCGGTGGCGCGTTCTTTGGTCATGTTTGCAGTGTTGGCCGCTTCGTGAGAAGCGTGTAGATCGGCCTTTAATTCGACCTGTCTTTGGAGTAGTTCCTCGATTCTCTTATTCGCTTCCTCAAGGTGGGTTTGTAATTTTTCCTTTTCGAGCTCGGCGCGTACCGCTGCTGCCTGCGCTTCCTGGAGCGGCTTTTGGGATTCCTCGATCGCGACTTTCTCCCTTTCTTCTATTGCCTTAATCATTTCCAGCCAGAGACTTTCTACCGCTTCGGCGATGGGGTTGGTGCCGCCAGCCGGCGCGCGGTTCTTTTCCGCATAGTAAATGGCGCGCAGCTTCGCGATGGTCCCAGTGCTGCCTTTCCCTATCCGGCTGCGGATTCGGTGAAGACCAGGATTGATTACGCCTTCATTTTCGAGGGCTTGAATAGCTGAGACGACGTCCTGGCTGGTGACGCGCTGTTCTGTCATGGCAAATCCCCTGTTCTTGAGTCCGTTCATGTTAAGTGGGCGAAGGGTGTCATATCGGCCTGAATGGTGCAACGGTATACCGGTATGAACGGTATATAAAGGTGCCCCATTCTATTAATGTTTTACTTATGCGAATATAGATTCGCGTGAGTAATGATGTATTTTAGCCGGGGAGGGCGTATGCCTGATGCCCCGGGCGAATCCCCAAGGAGGAAACATGACCAGCAGTAGCGACCGCCAAGGATCTGTGCCGGCTCATGGCCGCAGGACTGGATTGACTTCTTACGTTTCCGCTGACCGGGACGAGTTGCCATCTGTTGCCTATATTCAGGGCCTTAAATCGCTCACCAGCCGGCGGAAAATGGAGGCATGCCTGAATATTGCCTGCTGGATCATGCGTGGCCCGGCCCATGATGCGGCGATTCACCATAGTCAGTTCCAGTGGTCGCAGCTGCGAGCTTCACACATAGATCTGGTCATTGAGTTCTTGCGGCGCACTCCGAAATCATCCACTGCGCATTTTTCACAGCTCGCACCATCCGGTGGCGTTGAATGGCCACAAATAGCCAAGTCACCGGATAAAGTACCGCTTGGGCAGCGGCGTTCTGCAGCAACAATCCGGGCCTACCTTACGGCGCTGAAGGCCGTTGCCGGCGAAGCCTTGGTCAGAGGCATTATTGATCAAGGGCAATATCAGCTAATTCGTAGAGTCAGATATGCCAAGGCCAGGTCTGAGCGGCAAGGTCGGCGTCTGACTCCCGCAGAGGTCAAGGCCTTGTTTATCGCGGCCGATCCTGACGAATCCCTTATTGGCAGGCGCGATGCGGCACTGATCGCGGTTTTGCTGGGCTGTGGGATTCGGAGAGCTGAGCTCTCCTCATTGATGGTTGATAGCTACGACCCGCGATCTTCTACCCTGACCGTAATTGGGAAGGGTGATAAAACTCGGCGGGTATTCCTGGTCAAGGAGTGTGAAGTGAGGCTGCAAGAGTGGCTTTCGGCGTACCGCAACGCTGTTATTGGAGATATGAGGTCTTCGCCGTTGTTTCCTCGCATACACAAAAACGGGCTTTTAGGGCTGGAGGCCCTTACTGGTGATGGCGTCTACTACATACTTGGCCGGCGGGCGCGCTCCATAGGCCTCGATGCGTTCTCCCCGCATGACCTTAGGCGTACATTCGCGACTGTGCTTCTTGAGAACGGCAATGACCTGGGGCTCGTTAGGGATGCCATGGGGCACGCGGATGTTAGTACCACTCAGATTTATGATCAGCGCTCCGATGAGAGAATCAAAGAAGCGGTGAGCTCTTTGAAGTTTTCATAGGCAGGAAGGATTTACGTATTTGATATATCATACGGTAAATTGTTCCTATGGGTGATAGCAATGTCTCAGAAGGTGATGGTTTCCGTAATTATCAAGCCGGTCGTTCCTGTCGAGCGCCTGCATGTGTATGACGCCGAGTGCGTACCTGGTCGAGCTGATGTTGTGATCGACGCCAGCGTGGAGAAGACTCGCTGGGCCGATGCTGCACTGGATGCGTTTCACTCAGCTATCCCCATTAAGTCGCTGGACGACTTCGAGCTCTCAGTAGTCTTTGAGGGTGAGGCGCTGGAATGCAGAGATGACCATGAATCGTACTCCCTTGCCGGCCTCGCCGATGTTGTGGATAGCGTTTATGGCTTCGACGACGCCGACAACGCTCCCATGCAAGAGCCAGCGGATGCGTCTCCGCGCTGAGACCGGCCTGAGGCGGTCCCCGCCTTACCAGGCGGGTCGTAATTGACTCTGTCGGCGACTGGTTGCACCGTGGGCGCCACAATGGGATGGGAGCGAAGAACATGCCTTACAAGAACAGGCGAAGCTATTGGATTATGAGTATAAGCGCGATCCGGGCACCTTGCTCCGCCGCGGATCGGGTTTAATCTTGAACGATCGTTTCACATTTTCAGTCCATTCGCAGTAGACTGGCGTCCCGTAAAATATATATCATAGGGGAATGAAGAAAGTTCCCTACCTCAATGTCATGGCAGATATTTGCCTAAAGGCTACTCGGCAATTCCAAAGCAATCCGCTGCGGGAATACTGTGACTTTAGCCTTTCAAATATCGGAGCAAGGCCTGACCCCAACCAGCCTCCAGCTGTTCTGGCCTTTTGCCAAGAGCTGGATGCTGTCTACGGGCGGTCGCTCCGGCAGTCTGAGCCCTTTAGCGATATTCTCGGGCCTTTGTATGAAGAGCTCGCCAGTAGAGGGTATAAATCACAGATGGGGCAATTCTTTACCCCCTCTCATGTGTGTGACGTCATGGCCATGATAAACTTGAGCGATCTCATGGCTGCCATTTCATCTGGCGATATTTCAAAAGGGCCTGTCCGCGTCCTCGACCCCGCGGTTGGAGCGGGCGGGCTGCTTTTAGGTGCTGCACGACTCGTTTTTAACTCACGGCCTCTCGCGCTAGAGCGTCTTTCCCTCACCGGGATAGATCTCGATCACCTCTGCGCAAGACTCGCCGCAGTTCAGTTGATGTCTGGGGTAAATTCATGTGGTATTCCTCTCGCTGAAATCGATATTAGAATCGGCGACTCGCTGCGTAGATCCACGGTGCAGCGATTTGTCTATGCAACCAAGGAGATAGATTCTTCGCCAGGAGCGGCCTTGTCTCCTCTCCCAGTCGATGCGCCCTCCTTCGGCTAAAGTGTTGCCGGCGTAGAATGGGGCCCTCCACTGCGTGGTCTGGGTCGGGTCTTCGCGATACCTCTACTAATTATGAATGGAGTCACAAATGACCAAGAGTATTGTTAAAGTTTCGGCTCATAAAGCAGCGCTAACGTTTTCCTGTGTTATGGCTCTCAGCTCAATTGTTTTTTTGGTGCCTATGAGCTTGCTGTTTCTAAATGCTCCTATGCATGATGCAAACGGCAATCCAGTAAACCCTGCCCCTTTTTGGATTATGCTGGTGGTCATGCCCATTATATATCTCATCATGGGTTACATCATGACGATTATTGGCGCGTGGATTTACAATTTCGTATCGAGGTTTACCGGGGGCATCCAGTTTGAATTGATCGACAATCCCGATTCATAACAAGGGTGCCGGTCATGTCCGCCAAGCATTCCGAGCAAATGCGCATTTTGGCGCGCAACCCGCGGGCACAGATGCTCTTTCAAGCGACTGGCCGTTTCCCAGACGTAGAGCAACCCCAGTCCCCTCTAATTGACCTGTTAGAACGCATTGGCCCGAGGGGGCGGCGATTGATTATTGGGGTTACTTTGTCCCCTGCCCTGGGCTATCAATGTGGCCAGTTATTTCCAACGGCAGAAGCTCTTTATAAATGGCTCAAGCCATCCGAGTGGGTCGATCCATCTCGATATGTGGCCAAGTCATTTAAGCTCGCTGGATTTAGCCGAAGGTTAGAAACCAGCGATTTGCTGGCAGTGGCAGCGACGTATCCTGAATCTCTTCTGCCGCGGGAGAAGCGCGCCGATCCTGATGAGCCAGGCCCGGCGCCTGGCTAATATTTTGGCTTTATTTATGGGGCAAAGACAGGCGGAGCGTCATCTTCGCAGTCGTTATCATCGTCATGAACCCGGCTCTTCTTAGCAATTTCAGCCAGAATCCTGCCGGCCCGCACTCTCAATTCGTTTACCTGGTCGTTAGTAAGTCGGCTAATATCAAACGCGTAAAGAGCCATTCCGGCCAGTTTCATTGATGTTGATTCCGGGCACACATGCGTCCGCTGCGCCCATCGATACGCATCTTCATTGTCTAGTGGTAAAAAGGCGATGTCAGCATCTTCGCCGTCCAGGCCAGCAAGGCTATCGACCTCGATTCGAAGCAGCGCGTCAGGTTGTCCATGCTCACCCTTCAGCGCCATAGTATCCATTAGTGGCGGTAGTCCGGCTAAAGCGCCAGTGGCTGCAATGGTGTTGCCGTTACGCCATACGCCAACATCGTACACCGGTTGCAGCAATGGGGAGTCCGTAAGTTCATCGCTGTACATTGCGATGTCGACGTCGTCTTTAGTGCCGCTGACAGGCATTCGCGCGACCTTGATTGGGGCATCTTCCACATCTGTTACCCCGCGGCCTTCCAGGCGGTAGAACTCGACGAGATCTTTGTGCCTGATAACTGCCGATCCTAATCGTTTCATCGCACTCACCTTAATGCACCATTGGACCGCTTTCTGGTTCAGAGGGGTGGTCGCGCCCAGGAAGGCTATGAAATTGCGCCGCGTACTCCGGCGCCATTTTGCCTTCATCAATATTGCCCTCTGGATCTGGGATAATCACACGTAAGAGTCGGTTTTGATGCTCGTCGGCATCTTCCACAAGCAACAGCGGCACTCCGCCTTTGAGTAAGCCATTTAGTACCCCAGGCTTAAGTGGCCCTGTTTTTTTTGCGTGGTCTACGACGATGTGGAATATTGTTGCGGCCATTTCTGGACGCACCGGTAGTACGATCCGGAGCTCAGTTGCACCTAAAATTGCCTCAACACCATGGGTATGGATGTCCGCCTCATTGAGATCTTCGTTGGATGTCCAGTGAATCAGAAATCCTTCTTCAGCGAGCATATCAAACTCTTTGGAGCCCTCCGGGAACTCGGTAAGCATCCCTTCTGCCTGGGCGGCCAATAGTTTTTTGGTATATTTCCCCATGTCACACCCCCAGGGCCAGCGCTGGCGCTGGCGCTTGGTCGTTTGCGTCCTCAGCGCTGCTCGCACTGGCGATAACTCGAGAAAGCTCCTGAAGAGCGATCTTTGGCATAGGGCGGCATTGATCATGAGCTTCATCCAGCAGATCGCCGTTGGCTCCAGCCAATATGGCGGATGCAGCAGAGATTTGAGCGAGAGCTGCGATCTCTGGCGCGGGGCCATTGAACTGCAGCAGCTGCACTTCAATGCGGCGGCCCCGGCTGTCCGCTCCCTCCCACAGCATTGCCCCGTCCTGGGCATGGAAGTTCCATGACTGTGCAACGGGGAAGGATGTTTTAGCTAGGCTGCCTGCGGCCAGCCCGGCACCCTGAAGCAGGCCTTCTTCGGATGCCGAAAACTCGGTAATGAGGGTATGGCGGTTGATTTTGAGCGCACGGGCATAGGCCAGCGCATCGCTGAACGTGATCATAGCAATTCTCTAACGGCGGGCTTAAACCCTTATATGAAGTACAATATACGGGAACTAGATGCTGTGTCAAAGGTGGGGGTAAGTAGATAGTATGTCGGATACATACTGGCCTGCAGACGAATAAACTGCAGGGTTGAGCGAGGCAAGGGGCGAATATCTTTTTCGGCGTCCGACGCACTGCCAGCAAAGTTCGCCAAATCGGCCAAACCCCGCTTCAGCGACCACAATAGGGCTATTTCTTCTTTCTTCTGTTCCGAGTTGCCTGGTCGGAGGTGTCGTCGAGAAGAATTGATGTGATCCTTTGATGTAAGTCGAACAGAAAGGCCACTCTTTCCCCCTCTCCGGACCACGAGCTTTTTCCGCCACTCGCCACGTAGCATGCATCAACAGCCTTGTCTAAAGACTGATGGGCTTTCGCCAAAGCCAGTGGCATGCTTAGCGGGTCGTAAAGATCTGCGAGCGTTGATTCTGGAAATTTCGCTCTGGTATCTAAAACGCCCTGCGCAGCTATTTCAACTGCGCTCCTATGCTTCTCTGTTGAATCAACAGGCCATGGAAAATTGTTGTAGACGGTTCCAACTGAATACCTGTAGTCGCTCTTCATTCTTCCGCAGACTGACCGAGTCCATGCCATGTGCATCGTTGATGTCATGATGCCAAAGTCAAACAGCGTCGCATTAGGCAATATCTTAACAAGATTGCTTGAAAGTATATGGGGGCCTATAAAGCCAATTGGGATGAATCTCCTGCGCTCTGACGACACTTCCGGTATTAGCAGATACTTGTCTTGCGGGATATTTTCGACATGGAATCTGGTTGGTGTGTCGGCGAGTCGTCTTGTAGGGGCACTGACGCTTGCCATTCTGTATTTTCTTACGTCCTCCACTTTCTTCATGCACTGCGGCAATTTACGAAGCTCATCCGGAGGGCAATCGCCAAGCCATAAACACCATCTTTCTATCCCGTTAATAAATTCCCTTGATCCAAGCCATGGCCGGAACCACTTCTTCGCTCCGGGTTCATTCTTAATGAATTCATTCTTTTCTTCTTTTGTAAAAAGATAATGCCCGCCATCAATTGGCTTGTTCCCTATTCCCATCTGTGTCACATCGCAGATGGGCTTTGACCTATTGGAAAGAAGAACGTCCGGCGCGTCTACAAGGTATGGATTGATGTTCTTTGCGGCCGCTTCAACCGGTTCACTATCAACACTGGAATAGTCAAACAGTCTTTTTCGTTCTTTCTTGTTAGCTCGACTAAACCCTATGATTACACAGTGTACGGCTGCAACTCCCTTCGCTTCATTGCTCCACCGGAATGTCCGGTGTGCAAAATCAATACTTATTCCTTGAGATATCATCCATCCCCAAAGTGGGGCCGCCTGCTCTCCCTGGCAAATGGAATTTGTCGATACGAAAGCACAGCGGGCCCCTCCTTTCATGTATCTTGCAGCTTTCACGTACCACGCTGCAACGAAGTCAAGAACTCCGCCGCCATGGATGCCTTCGAATATCTTGGCTGTCCACGCCCTCTGCTCGGCACTCATGTATTTGGCTCCCACGAATGGGGGGTTTCCAAATAAATAGCTACATTTCGCAGCAGGAAGAACATCACTCCAGTCTATATCCAAGGCATTGCCGTGTGCGATGTTAGCCGACTTAACGAGAGGAATCCTGACGAGCGTCTGCCCGAATGCCTCGCCGACCAGAAGGTTCATTTGGTGATCAATAAGCCACATTGCTACTCTGGCGATCTGAGCTGGCCATTCCTCTATCTCTATTCCATGGAATTGGTCAACGTCAACTTTGACATATTGGCTCGCTGCATCCATTGATAGCTGTTGCATTTCCTTTGCGTATAGTTCCTTGATGACCTCAAGCTCAAGCAATCTTATTTCTCGGTAACTGATGACGAGAAAATTTCCGCAGCCGGCCGCGGGGTCAATAAACTGAAGCTGTCCGAGCTTTTCGTGGAATACCCGAAGTTTTGCTGGCTGTGTCTGGATCTTTTCGAACTCGGAGAGAAGGTCGTCAAGAAATAGTGGCCCTATGACCTTCATGATGTTCTTTTCGCTTGTGTAATGGGCTCCGAGGTTGCGCCGAACGTCGGCATCCATAATACCTTGGAAAAGGGATCCGAATATCGCGGGGCTGATGGCGCCCCAGTCCAGTTCGCAACATGAGAGCAAGGTCTCCCGCATCTTTCTGTCGAAGCTGGCAGTTGGGAGGTGCTCTTCGAAAAGCCGCCCATTAACGTAGGGGAATGTCGCGAGCTGCTCATCCAGGTTCCTGAAGCGCTTCTCCGCTGGCGTGTTAAGCACCTGGAATATCTCGTTCAATCTGGATGCGAGATCGGATCCATCATCTGATGTCCGGATTCTGATGAAATCCTCGAATGAGCTTCGAGGCATGAAGATTCCGGTGTCGTCTGCGAATAGGCAGAACAGGATTCTGACAAGGTACACCTCGAGTTCATGCCCGTCATAGCCTACGTCACGTAGCGCGTCATGCAGCTCTGCCAGGCGCTCTGCTGCCTTTATGTTTACCGGGTCCTGCTCTTTATATTCCCTTGTTTCGTACCCGGCGATGAAACCGAACAGTGACAGGCGATCTGGCAACTCCGCCAGTGGGAACTCAATGTTCTCGCCTGTGTCCAGATTGCGAATCCGGAGCCGGGCAAAATCAGAAACAATAATGTATCTCGGCAATTCCTTGTCAGACAGGCCTGGAAAGTAATCGGTGGCCTGGGTGAAGGCTGAATCCAGATTCTTGCCTCTGGACTTGTGTTCGGCGAGCAGCATGCCTGGCCAGAACAGGTCGATGAAGCCATCCTTCCCGTCTGCCTTCTTAACGTGCTGCTCGAACGCAGCGACTCTCCGGCGAGAAACCCCAAACACACTGAAAAAATCATCCCAGAAGCTCTTTGCCTCCGCGTGCTCCGAGGTTTCCTCGCTCCATTCCCGGACGAAAGTGACGGATCGTGTGCGGATGTCATTCCATGAAAGTGGCATGTTGTTCCTCTGTTATCTATTCTTGTCGTTGCAGCCAGCGCTGCCATTTCTTCGGACGCGAATCGTTACGCCATCAATCAGCGATCTGACCGTGCTTTGTGGCGATCAACATGAGCCCTTGAATGAGATTCTCGATCACAAAATCGTCTGCTTGTGGCCATACGCTCTGAATAGTGGCTGCGAACGCCTCTGGCGGGATCGCGGGGGTATGGCCTGGTAATGCTTTGAGAAATGATGCGCACGCAAGAACGAGCGCCGGCTGCAGCGCTGCTGGAGCCCCGGCAGACTCGATCAAGCCCTCGATGGCGGGCGTGACGTTGAAAGGGAAGGAATCCTCTATCTCCGCAATTCCATCAGGGTATCGAGGTGGGCTCATGGGTATCCTTTCCTGTCAAAACGTTGCGGCGACGGCGGCCATTATCTGTCTGCCGACCATTATAGGGTCAGCGCACCAGTGGAGGAGAAACCGCATCGACCTTTGGACTTTCCCAGTACGGGAGGGTAACCGGTGCCGGCGCCACAGGAGCTGACGGATCCCCACCAATCTCTTGCCAGATAGCCACCGGCAACGGCCTGGCCGGGCTGCCATCAGGCAATACCCACGAGTAGTCCTCTTCGGTTGGGAGCCAGTGGACGCCGACAATTTCGCCGGCGCCGCCATTGGTGCGTTTCCCAAGCCCCGGAATGTAGTGCTGGATAAGTGCGACCGTTTTCTCAGGGTCGCCCACGCCGAAGAATCTGACCTCCTTCGCGTGGATGCCTTGATGGCTGTAAAGGTTGCGTTTGTAGTCGCCGCGCTGCTGGTCGATGAAAACGTATCGCCCTGCCCGCTTTGGGGCAAATGCTGCAGGTGACAGATCGCCTTCGCCGCGCAATCCCATGATTCGGCACACCGGTGAGTATTGCCAGATCCTCGGCAACTGCAGTGACGAGCCTTTGAATATCCCCTTCTCCATGGCCAGCGGGATGTGCTCGATGGTGTCCTTTCCCATCAACCCGGTTTTGTTGAATACCGCGGCAGAGAGCAGCGCATCGAGCGTGACCGGATAACGCATGCTGAAGGGTGTCAGCAGTTCCAGTATCAGCTCGAAGGGAGTGTTGGCGGTCATGCGGCCTCCTGGCGCGGCTGGCGATTGAGCCAGCTCATCAATGTGTATTCTCCCGAATTTGGTTTGAGCCCCGACTGCATCAAGGCGACGCTCAGGCCGGGAGTCTTGGCGAACGCTTTCCGGAGTTTTTCCCGATCGGCCTCGGAAGGCGACGCCTGGTAGCGAGTCATAAGGTGCAGCGTGCTGGCGGCGGTGCGCCAGTCGAAGGGCTCCAGGGCCTGCTTGGCTCGACGGACCACTGTCATGTCGAATGACTGATTCCCGGCAGACTGGCACAGCATGCCGAAGCGCTCATCTTCAGTCATCGTCAGGAATGGCCCGAGGCTCGCCTTGCCGGCGATCGCAACAATATAGGGCGGTCGCGCAGTCAGCAGCCACTCTGCCATGTAGCGCGGGCCGTCGACGGATTCGTCGGGCACAAATGTCAGACCAGGCTGATCAGGCAGGGCAATGGCGCTGACCAGCACCGAATTGCCTGGGGACAGCATGAGGTAAACCGGGCGCCCGGATCCAAGGCGATATTCCTTGATAACCCCGCCAGCGCCGCGCTGCGGCAGGATCGGCCCCAGTGCGGTATCGGGATCATCGTATCCCAAGGGTGTTCCCAGACATTCCATCCACAATTCGACAGCCGGTGACGTTGTCATGATTCCCCTTTGCTTGCGAACACGATATCCGGAGGATACTATCAGGTCTGCATATAGTAAATCCTAAGAGGGAATTATGAAGACTTATGTCCTGGTTGGTGGCCTCACCTCCGTGCAGCCCCTGGCAACCTGTAGCAAGGATCTGATGGACCGCGAGGGGGGCTCTGGAAAGCCATCACCTATCCCGCACACGATGACCGGCTCCGGTACCAGACTTTACTTCCCCGCCACCGGGATCCGGGGCAAGTTACGGCGCTGCGCGCGCGATGCGGTTCGCCAGCACGTCATTGCGGCAACCGGCAATGAAACCCCGTTCTCCCTCGATCAGCACTACTTTCTTACCCTGGGCGGCATCAAGGGCAGCGGGGAGACCAGCAAAGCCTCCGTCGCCCATGAGGCGTACTGGCGCCAGAAAAATCCCCTGCTCTCTGTTTTCGGCGCTGGTGATGCCGGCGAGCTGGGATTTGTTGCCGGCCATCTCTCGGTGGGGAATGCGGTCTGTCGCAACGATGTTGCACCCCAGGTTTTCTCTGGCGCCAGAACTGATGACCTCTACCGGGACAGGTCTCAGGCTGCCTACCTGAGCGACGATGATGTCCAATCCCTGGTGCGTCAAGCGGAAGGTAATCGTGATCAATCGTCGGTGCGGGCGAGTCTTAAACAGCTTGAGACGGCCCGGCGCAAAGCCCGTCGTGAAAAAGACGAGGCACAGGTTGAATCGCTGAGCGTCAAAATCGCAGACGCCGAGAAGGAGCTTGCCGATATCCGGGATGAATCCGGATCCAAGGACGTGTCTGTCGGCATGCCACTGGCCGGCTACAAGGCCATTCCCGAAGGCCAGTATCTGGAACAGCGGATGCACTTGTTGCGCTCTAACGACGTGGAGCTCGGCCTGTTGCTGGCGGCTCTGGACGTATTTGCCCGGGAGCCGCTGCTTGGCGCCCATACATCCAATGGTTGTGGCCTGGTTGCCGGGGAGTGGACGGTGTACGAGGTCACGAACCAGGGTCGCGTTCAGATTGGTGCCGTTCGGTTCGAGCCGTTTGATGCACTGCAGGTCGAAGGCGATGTGTTGAAGGCAGCGCAATCTGCACTCGTTGCAGCCCTCAAGGATGCGGACTTCAGCATCCCGACCACCAAGGCTGCCGCCAATGGTTAATGATGCCCAGCACATCGATGTTTTGATTGTCGAGCGCAGCATCTGCTACGAAATTCACGAGCGACTGCTGTATGCGGTTCACCGGTGCCGTGCGGCCGGTGCATTGCTGGCGGTGACTTGGCCTGAGTACCGACTCGCCCCCAGCTCGCTGGGAATGCGCATGCGGGTTTTCGGTGACGGTGATGCCCTTAAAGCCTTCGCTGATGCTACGTCCCCTCTCTCTCAGGCCGGGCTGGTAACCGTGGGGAATATTGAGCCCACCCCCGCCACCGACGCTCGGATCACGTTTTATAGAGATCGCGCTGCAGAAAAGAATGATGGCTACCTGGCCAGACAAAATCGGCATGAAGCCAAAAATGGTCGCTCGATGCGCAAGCGTGTCACCGCCAGGCCTGCGCCTTTCTATTTGCGGATGCGAAGCCAGTCCACCCGGCAGTCCTACTCGCTTTTCGTTAACGTCGCCGTTGATGACGCCAGCCTACGTGGCGGCGCGAGCTATGGGCTGGGTTATCCATTGCCACGTTTTTAGGAGAGCGCATGCCGCGCCACGCGACCCCGGAGCAGCTAGAGACCCTGATTTTAGAGGACGTTGAGGCCATCCTTGGCCCAGACGGTGTCATCACCCTTGCCGGGCACCCTGAGGGCAAGTCCTTCTCTCACAATCCCGCCCAGTACGAGTATGCGCAATTGGCCGCCCAGGCTTTTTGCCGTGAAGACCCCAGCGGGAGCCGGCGAGCGGCGCTGACCATCCTGCAGGCGGCAACCGGTACCGGAAAATCGATCGGCTATCTGGTGCCGCTGCTATCTTATTCCGCACGCAGTGGCCAGAGAGTGGCGGTCAGCACCTTTACCCGGCATCTCCAGGAGCAGCTGCTGAATGATGTTTCATTGGTTGCGGAATGGATCCGTGAGCGTACTGGCGTGGTGCTTCGAAGTGCTCGCCGGGTTGGCCGCAGCAATTACGTGTCTGCATCCTCTGTCGCACGGCTGGTGGACGCTGCGATGACGGATGGCAACGCCGCGCTGGCGGACTTTCTGGAGAGATTGCTGGACTGGGTTGAGGCCGAGAGCAAAGACGGGCAGAGAATTAACAGTGGGATTCTGGATGATTTCCTGCGTGACACCGGTCTTGAGTCCTTGCCGGCGGGCGTGAGCCATTCAGCAATCGGCTTGTCTCTCTCGCAAGACGACGATGATCTCCAGCAATTCCATCGAGATTTGGTCGCCAGCAAGGATGCAGATGTGTTGATTGTGAACCATACGCTTTCTGTCATGAACAGCTTCCGCTGGGGAGGCCTGCTCGATAGCGACAGGCAGATCGCTGCGATGGTTTTCGATGAGGCTGACCGGTTGCCGACCGCTGCCGACTCCGCGATAGCGGCAGATGTTCCCCTGCATAAAGCGCTATCGATCTGTGAGCGCGCGTCGATTGAGACGGGCAACAAGCGGTACCGAGATGCCATGGTCGGTGTGATGGCAGCGATTGACCGTTTGCGGCCGGACGATCGTGTTCTGGCAATCCCACTGACCGGCAATAGCCCCGAGCTTGCTCGCGTCAGAGAGCAGCTGCAGCACCTTAAAAATGCCATTGGCCGCCGGGCTGCTTCGCTGGCAAAGCAAGAGAATCTTTCCGCTGACGATGCGGTGTTCTGCGATCTGGCCGTTCAGGTTCATGATGTCATTCAGGCGCTTTCCGACACCAACAGTGCTGGGGCGGTGAGTTGGTCACCGGTGCGAGCATTCCCGAGTGTGCGAGTTGGACAGGCGTTTCCGGGGCGCATTCTGGCCAGGATGTGGGCAGTGGTTAACCGCGACTGGGAAGAGGATCCAAGCCCGCCGGGCAGTTACTTCCGATCGGTACTTTTCACCTCGGCGACACTCGGCATTCCTGGGCGCCCAATGCCTGAAGCATTTGACCTCTTCATGCAGGATATCGGCATTCAGTATCGGCCATCCAAGAGCGGTGATTCTCCGCATTTTGTGCAAACCGATCTTTTCCGCACCTTTGAGCCATCTTCGTTCGGGAGCATGAAGTTTGTGCTGGCGGACCCTCGTGTCGAGCCGCCTTTTATCAGGGCGGACGAGGATGACGATGGCCAAGCGGTGCTATCGGATGCGTGGCTAGGTTACGCCGCCAAAATGGTTCGCGCCGCGCAGGCGTCCGGTGGCAGGACTTTGGTCCTTACTACCTCGTTTGTAGAAACAGAGCTACTTGAAGAGCGGCTTCAAGGCGTGGAAGGGGTTCAGTTTCATCGGCGAGGCACAGGCCTGCGTTCGTTTCTGGCTGATTTCAAAAGCAGCAAGAACGGTGTATTGATCACGCCGGCCGGGTGGGAGGGTATCGATCTGCCTGGTGTTCTGAGTCATGTCGTTATTACCAGGCTGCCGAATATCCGGCCTGACAGTATTCGCCTGATGCTTTATCGCATGGCGCTTGAGCGAGCCGGCATGAGCGCTGACATGATTGGTGGCATGGTGATGGGGCGCATTGCAACCGAAACCCGGCGGAGGCTTGCTCAGGGCATTGGACGAGGCATTCGCAGAGCCAGTGACCGGGTAACGATCTGGATAGCCGACCCTCGGTTCCCGTTACCGGAGGAGGTAGCGAACAGCATGGATCCGGTTGTGCTCGAGGCTCCACCCTCTCGTGCACGGCCGGTGTTGGCGTCAGCGATTCCGCTCAGATTCCGAAAGAGAGCGTTCCCGGCGGCGAGGCTTTTCCTTGAAAATGGCACGCTGCACACGCCGATTGTCTAGTTTCATCATGTGGTTACTGAACATCACATCTGTACCCGTCCGCTTTGCGGACGGATCAAAGGCGCGAAAGATGTCTCAAACTCTGATGCACGCATCTGTACCCGTCCGCTTTGCGGACGGATCAAAGGAAATAACAGATCATCCTATATTCCTTCTTTCATCTGTACCCGTCCGCTTTGCGGACGGATCAAAGGACATACATATTCAATGAAATTAGTCATGAACGTCTGCACCCGTCCGCTTTGCGGACGGATCAAAGGGCAAAGTAAAAGTCCTGCAGTTCGGATAAACGTCTGCACCCGTCCGCCTTGCGGACGGATCAAAGGGCGCGAACTGTATGGTTCACGATTCGTAAACATCTGCACCCGTCCGCTTTGCGGACGGATCAAAGGGACACTAGGTAAGCATAGAAGGCCTGATATCATCTGTACCCGTCCGCTTTGCGGACGGATCAAAGGTCTGGAAGTCCCCCGGTGGCCAAACCAAACCATCTGTACCCGTCCGCTTTGCGGACGGATCAAAGGGAGTCGAAGATCCGGCAAATGATCAGGGCCTGTCTGAACCCGTCCGCTCCGCGGACGGCTGGGAGGTCTTAGGATTTCCTTTAACTTACCCGTCCGCTTTGCGGACGGATCAAAGGCCCGCCAGCACGACAAGGTCGGCATCTGAGCGTCTGCACCCGTCCGCCTGGCGGATGGAACCTCGAGCCTGGCTACCGCACCTCGCGGTGGCCAGCGCTCATTTTCCCGTTATACCAGCACTGACCACCACGGTCCGCCAGCCACACCCAACAAAAAACAGCCCCGACAGTGAGAATTTCAGGATAAAGCTATAAATTTTCAGGAGAACTTTATAAAAGCTGGCAGGGAAAGGTTATAACGCCAGGGATGGTGCGGATTCCCGCTGGATGAGGAGCCGGCTCCGGGACGCAAATGGCCGACTTTTACAAACTTGTCCTATAAATCGCGTTATAGACTTATGGTGTAACGGGGGAGTTATCCGCCAGCACCCTCTCCGATCCTTGCAGCAGTTTCTGCAATCCACAGCTGTGGTAGTGCAGCTGCTGTGAAGAAAGGCCGCGGGCAGAAACCGCCTTTCTAGCGGGGATACATGATTGCGCGCCGGAAAGCGCAGGGGTATCGAAGTTCGACCGGATGACCGCGATGTTATCTGGCCACTGTCACCGCAAGGGCGAGTGCGGCCACCATTGCAATAGCGCCTGCGGCCGCGGCCGCAGAAAGATTCTTGTCAAGGATTGCCAGCACGAAGATTGCTAAGAAAGTGATGATGATGATTAGCGGTACGGCAACCCTAAGAAGACGCATTCTGGATGCTCCGGCAAGGACAGGAGGGCATTATAGCTCATTCGGCGACGCTTATTTTGCGGGCCACCATTTATTATCCCGCCAGCACACTCCCCGATCCTTGCAGCAGTTTCTGCAATCCACACGACCAGCCTGGCCGACTCGTCACCGCACAAGAAATCCTGGCCTAATGGTGTTTTGCACAAATAATCTTTTCCGCGCACGGATTATCCACCCTGGCCACCGGATCACCAGGACGCCGGCAATCCCCGCTCGATCAGCCAGCAGACCACTCTCCGTTATACCAGCACTGACCACCAAGGCTCACCCCGCCTCAAGGCTAAGCCAGGCTTTATCCCCGACCCTCTGCCATGACCCTGTCCAAGTCACGCACGCACGTGCAAACAGGTCTGGGGTCACCCCCTTATCAGTAGGGGGCTCTCTACATTTTGGGGGAAACAAAACCGTATGGCATCTCTGTTTTCAGGCTGGCCCAATATGACAGTGGCTCATTATTTGATAAGTTACGGTGTCTAACTTATCAAATAATGAGCCACTCCTCTTAAATCGTCTAATTTATGATCAAACTAAATTGTATGCAGTAGAGCCAGATCCCCTGGGTGTTTTTGTTTTTCTGGGGCTTCCCCCAAGGGGTTTAGGGCAACCCCCACCACCGTAGGGGCTCCTCCACGATCCTGTCCCGGGAGGGGTGTCGGGAGAGCATTTTGGTAGGGGTAAAGGGGTTTATGGTGAGGGGTGGGTTGGGCGGGTCAGTGCTGGTATAACCGATATGGGGAGGACAGGGTTTAGGGTGGTACCCTGCCGTTGGGGAAGACGGTCAGTGCTGGTATAACCAAAAACCTCGCCCTCCCAACGGCATCCTCCTACAACCAGGCGCACCATAGGCTGACAGCCACACCCCGGGGATAGCCCCATCATGGTTGCCGACGCCGGCAGCGCCTCCCCAGGCGACCGATTGCCCGATCCACTCGCATGGAGTCTCCGACAACACGCGCCGGCGTCCCACCCCATGGGATTCCCCCGCCAGGTTAAGCCTCCCCCGCACCGTGGGGGCAGCCCCACCGGATCACCCGCCCAGGCACACCTCGATCGGGGGCAGCCGTTGAAACCATAAGTTGTCCGTTTTGGCCAAACTATGGTTTCAATGTCAGCATAGTCTGTCCTCTCAGTATGCCGCCGACCGGCGCTAATCAATAAAGTTGGTAAACAAAACACCCTGGAGGCAGCATTCCATCGCCACACACCACCACACAAAACAAAATAAAGTTGGTAAATCTCTTGCCCTGAACCCCCCCAAAACCCGGGTTGCTCTGGGATTAGAGGATTAAAAAGGGCCAATCTTTCGCCAGTTCATTTACCAACTTTATTGTCTATTTACTAACTTTATTGTTTGACTACACCGACTCGGAATGGGGACCATAGTCTGGCCGCGCCGCCCTAGAATATCCGCGTTAATGGCTGGCGGTCAGGGCGGCATACAGGGGACGAATTGCTCGCGGGCAACTACACTGGGAATTACTCAGCAGGAGACTGTCATGGCTACTGACGACAAGGCGCTTCAAAACATCAAAACGTATCTGGCCAACGCCCCCCTGCCGGATTTCTTTGAGGCCGAAGCCTACGATCACCTGACGGCACTGCAAGTCGCCAATCTCCCGTATCCAATGATCCCCTGGCCTTCTGAATCCGCCAAAGCCCCCGTAAGAGATGAAGAACAGGCATTCTTCGACGGCCTGACCCCGCTGCTTTTGGCTATTCGTAAAGACGAATACCCCGGCCTGCGCTCTCTGCTGCTTGAGGATGACCAGCTTCGCGGCTTCTTCATTGGCTGCCTGATCCGCTCAGTCTATGAGGAAGAGATTGCTGATTGGATAATGGCCACCCTGCCTATTGCAGAGGACCGGCTGGAAGATCTTAGGGAGTGGTGGGACGAAACTTCTGATGAAATCATCGAACATTACGCGAGCACTGAAGGCTTCCAGGTTGATCTGCAATGCCTGATTTGCCCCGGAGAGCCGCCAGGATCAACAAGAGCCTTTATCCTGATGCCCGAGGGGCGAGAGGAACCTTTCAGAGTTTGCGATCGAGTCATGTTCTTTAACCTTCACCCGATCGATGTGGCCATTTGCTTGGCATTCGATTTCAATACCCAGGTCATGGTGGTCTCGCATGAAGTAGACCATGGCCCCCGGCCCGACTCTCCGTACCACTTTAACGATGAACAGAACCATGACTACTTCTTGGCCTATTCCTGACCCGAGTTAAAGCGCATCTCCAGCATCACACCCCGCAGGCGTTAACCCTCATGCCGGAAAGCAACATTTCAAGGACTTTCTGGCAGACAACGACTTAACGGCCGTCTCTTGTAGGGCTGCGACACTGTGTGGCAGCCGGCCCCCACTCCGACTTGTGGACATCACCCTTAGGGCGCAGCCCCGCCAAATCAGCCAGGTAGAAGTACTCGCGATCGAAAGCATTGCAATCATTGATACGCAGGCTGGCCCGAAACCACTCACCGGCGGCCTCGTACTCCTTCAGGACGTACAGCGCGGTAGCAAGGATATACACAGCTCCCTTGAAATCTCGATTGTATCCCTCGTAAGTTTCCATTCTGCCGGCGACATAGTTTTCATCGTCCCCTTCAAGATCTTCTTTCCTTATCCCGAATGGCAGTATTTCTCTCATTGCACGCTCAAGCTGCTCTACTCGCCTCCGATTTGGTGAGCGCCCTGTTATATCCGCGTGGAGGTGAATCACCTCTGTGAGCGCGAAAATGTTCTCCGGTTGTCGCTGAATAAGCGCCTTCAGATACTGGTTGTACTGTTCGAAGGTTATCGAGCCTTCCTCCCAATACGCACTGCTCCTGTCTCGAAAGGTCCCCAATGCCCGCTCGCTTCGCAGAGACGGCCTGAACCGCCAGCCTTTCCGGCCTAGCAGGATGGTCTTCCCTGTCCCGCTGCTGGCTGTGTGGCTCATCTGGTTGGTGGTCCATGGATTGTACGCGAGCCGATCCGAGCTCGGATTCTCGGCAGTGAGGCGAAGCTGTTGCACAAGTTGTTCGTGATGAAAGCGCATCCCGCCATTAATGTTTGTCAGGTTGACCGCCTGCCTGAACAGGCGAACCTCCTGCTCCCATGGATGCAAACACTCGTCGGGCAGAAACCTCTCACCTTTCCCTGCCCAGGACGCCAGTGCCGACCAGGATTCGTAGCCCAGGATATATGCAGCCATCTCTTGGGCCTCTTCGAGAGACATCGGGTTGTTCTTGGTATTGAAATGCTCGTGGACCCGGCGTGCGGCCACCCTTGATTGGTCGATGCTGGGATGTCTGGTTTCAGTCATGATTGAGGTCTCTTGGCTTCGCTCCAGTGTGACGAGACAGCTGATATGATAACCGCATCCCACCACAATCTACGCGGGACAGTATCATGCCAAACACAGCCCCGGAACAGGAAAAAGCACGCATCGATCAGCGGCAGCAGTTGAAACCATAAGTTGTCCGTTTTGGCCAAACTATGGTGTCAATGTCACCATAGTTTGTCCGCGCAGCGTCGCGCTCGCGAAAACTGAAAGCATAGGTTGGCCGTTTGCCCAAAGTATGGTTTTAATTGGAACCATAATATGGCCGCACCGCTCTGCAGTTCCTCGTTGATGGCTGGCCAGGAGAGAATCATGACAAGCTACACCCTGATACCGGAAAAGCAGCGCTTCAAGGATTGCCTTATTACCGCGGCGGAGCGCGCCGGCGAAGAACGTGGCGAAGACAGCACCGTCCTCTGCTACCAAGATTTTCTGGATGATCTGATTGTCGGTATGCCCGTCGAACGTTTTCGTGAGGCCGTCCTGAATACACGCCTGTCCCTGCGGGCTGTACTCGATGAGCATGGTTCACCCAATGACCGCATCTGGCTGGCCGGCCAGCTCCCGACCCTGTCAGCGAGTCAACCCGCATTGCTGGCGGACTTCCGGGACCGATACCTCAAGGCCTGGTACCTGGCCGCCAGCAATCACGCCGGCGAAACCGGTGAGGAGTTTCATCAGGGAGATCTGAAGGACGCGATCCATGAGTCCCTTCTGGTAATGGGTGCCGACGAACTGATAGATGCGGTCGTGAGCACAAAGGCGTGCTTCTATGACACCCTCTCTGAATACGGCATGAACCATGCCGTCGACGACCTGGTGACAGGCCTAGAACGGGCCTCTGAAAAGGATGACGATGCTTGTCAGGCTGAAGATGACGAGCCCGACAGCTCCGCCAGCCTCAGTTTGTTCTGATTGCCGGACGGCGCCCTGAACCTCACTGTTCAGCGTTGGGTTCCAGTCTTTATTTGCGGCAGACATATTCCCACATATGCTCGCCGGCACTGCCTGGGATGACGTCTGTTCGAGCGTGATAGGCCACTCGCTCTTTTCTGGCGCCGGTTTCCAAATTCATATGCGTGACCTGCTTGAACTGCACTTGCCTGCTTTTACAGTAGAAGTCAGCCAGTCCCAGCGTTGCATTGTAGCTAAAGCCGCCGAGATCCTGCTCGATAATGTGATACTGATACGTCCACGCCGAAACGGGCTTGAATTCGCTGAATGCCAAACTTTCGTATTGATCAGGCCGCTGTATGCTCTTGCTGTCAACGTAAAACTCGGTATCGTCTGTCTCTGAGACCGCCTTCCACCGTTTGTCTAGCGCGATATTGTTCGGTGTATTCCCAAGCCAGACGTACGCCTTTTGATCGAGCCCTTTATCCATCATCAGCATGGCAAAATATGTACCCTTTTTGGGCGCTTCACCGCGAACGATCGATGCGTTGCCCAGCCCGCTACCTTTGTCTTCTAAGATCCATGGCTCTCTGTCCTCACCAATCACCGACTCGTACACGCCCACGGTAACGTCTCCGCGATCTACCCATGCTGATACTTCGAGTGATTGATAAGCGTCGGCTTGAAACGTCAAGAAAAAGATACGCCGTTCTCCAAACTCTTGGTCGCTTGTGATTTCCATTTCGTAAGCCTCGCCGTACTCGGCCTGCTGTGAGTGCATAAGGGACATCAGCATGAGCAAGTCCGTGGCCGAGAGCTCGTCATCTGGTGCCAGATCTGCCACTGACGGGAAGGCTTTCTGTGCGCTCAGATCCTGAATGCCAGCCGGCAGGAGCGTGACTGGGATCGCAAAGTTGATGTTTTGCGCTTCTTGGTAGGTCGAAACCACCACGCCGATTGCTTCGCCGGCATCGTTAAGCACGGGGCCGCCTGATGAGCCTGTTGAAATGGGGGCGGTGATTTGGATGAGCTGTTTGCCTTCGACTTCTCTGACTGCGGATACGATGCCGTTCGAGACCGTATTGCGAAAGCCCATTGGTGATCCGAAAGCCCAGACGGGCTCTCCGGTTCGTACATTCCCACCGGCCAAAGGGATGCCTTCGGCGGAGTTGCCGGGAAGAGGCAGGATTGCGATATCGTTCGTGTTATCTACGTGGAGGGCGTAAGCGGCCGTGCCGACATGCTCCCCGCCCTGGTCGTAGATGTCGACCCATTTGGCGTCAGCGACCACATGCGCATTAGTGATCACTGTTCCCTTATGGAGGAAGCCCGAGCCGAGCGTCGTCTCCCCCTCGCCCAGGTTGGCCTTAAGCTCGAATACGTATCGGAGCTGTGAGGCAGGGTCGTCAGCGACGCTGACAGGGGCACCACGCTTTGGGGATGTTGTTTCTGTGACCCCGCCAGATGAAGCGCACCCGCCGATCATCATGAAGGTAAAGATTAGCGTCAAAAGCCTGGTCATGTGACCCCCTGTGGATTTCTCTCTCGTACGTTTTGCCGGATTCCCGACAGAAAATCAAAAAAATTAGCGCGTGCCTCGGGGGGCGGGGACGGGCTTGGGGCGCGTCAGACGCGTCTACAACAAACGATCGCCGGATTTCAAAATGTATTCAAGCGCGCTCAAGGCAACTCTACCTAACGGCTGCTTCGGGGCTGCACGCTCGAGAAAATGGGGCCTTGGAAGATCGGGCTAAAAGGCGCATCGTAGGAGTACAAGGCCAATTTTCTGGCCGTTGACGGGAGCGACAATGAAATCAGCACTGCTTGGGGCTCTGGCCCTGCTTCTCAGTAGTGGCGCCATGGCAGGCGACTACCTCCACGGCTCGCCTGGGGCCTACAACAAGATTGGCAACACTACCTATGGCCCGAATGGCACATCCAATACCATCGGCAATACGACTTACAATTCCAATGGGGTCACCTCAAACAGGATTGGGAATACGACGTATGGCTCGGACGGCAGCACGTCGACACAGATCGGCAATACCCTGTACAACTCCGACGGATCCACTGTGAACCGCATCGGCAACACTACGTACGGGTCCGATGGAACGGTCTGCAACAAAATTGGCAGCACCACGTACTGCAACTGATCGTCAGGGGCGCTTGCGCCCCGCCCTCCTCTTCGGCGCCACAATCCCCCTATCTAGTACCCTAGACAGCACTCCCTATCTGGATTAAATCCGCATGCCCGGGACGATATCGTTCTCGTCCTCGTCCTTAGGGAAGATGGCGCGCGTTGACCTCCCTTCAATGTAGCGGTGAATACCCAGGTCCTTGATAAACTCCACGTCTTCCAGAATCTTCTGGTTCCTGACTCTGGTACGCTCCCCCAGCTCAGCCTCCATCGCCTGTTGGTCCTCTGGCAGAAGCGGCGTCGGCAGCGTTGCGCCATTATGCGTCGGCAGCACATCGCCAAGCACGAATATCGGCATGGCCGCCTGCACTACCTTGGTGTTGTCTCGACCACCGCGACCTATTGCCACATTCGCCCGCAACTGGGGGGCGACAGTCCTGACCTTGGCATAGTGAACGTCAGGCTCATCCAACACCCGCTCACGCGCCTCAAGCATTGCCCGTCTGGATGTGCCGTCATTGCGCAGTTTGGCGATCCGCGCATCGATCAAGGCAATCAGCTGCTCTGACGTCAGGGTCTTTACGTGCGGGGTCGACAGAACCCGCTGATAATTGACTGACTTCACCGGCTCAACGAAAGCCGGCAAATGTCGGTACATCTTCATCAGGTTGACCCGCGTCAGGCCGGCGTCGCCCAGCATCATTTGTAGCGCAGGATCACGCTTCAGGTTTAATCCGCTCAGCAGCTTCTCGCCCGTTTTGACGCTGAGCTCCGCTCGATAGCCCTGAATGTCATCCTGAAGGCGCTTCTTGGTGGTATTGATCCGCTCGACCCGGGCCATGGTCTCAGGATCGACAGCGCATATCCCTGGATACCGCTCAATCCGAGGGTTTTTGTGGGGGCCAAGCATGGCCCGTTGCTCAGGCGTCCGATCGTCGCGGTACCGAAAGTCCTGCAGCACCCAGTGAATCGTCGTCTTGACCGGCGCTTCGTTCGCGGTATAGAGCCAGCATCGCCGAGGGTCTAAAGCACGGACATCATCCGCCAACTGTTTGCTCTCATCGAGCAGGGACCTAATCAGCTTGAGAATATCGGCTTCCATATTGCCTCCCGTGAGAACGGAATTAATCGACCACCATGGAATGAGCAGACTCGTCATCCGCTAAAAGCACCTCGTGGCGCGCATCTTTCTCCGTGCCTATTTCAATAGACCGAAGGGCAGAGTCCATTACCTCGTCGCCATCAAGTAGAGCATGCGGTAGGCCAATCGCGTACTCGGCCTTTTCATGCAATTCATCGATCTCCTTCATGCGATCGAACTCTTCTTGAGTCATATACACGACATGCGTATCGATGCTGGTAACTTCCCGACTCACCTGGACGCGAATCTTGTCGTTGCTCATATCATCCTCACCGGAGATTGTTAGGGATTCATGCCGATTGGTGCCGCTTCCGGATCAAGCTCTTTATTGAGCTCGTTGGCGCGACTCACAACTCGTTCAAGTACTTCCGGCACCAGATCATCAAGAGCCTTCAAAATAGAAGGCGAAGCCAATCTGGCCTCCTCCTGACGGCGCAGCACCCCGATGGCATCTTGCAGCTCTCGGAATTGGGTGTACTGGTCCGACGGCAACTTGCCTCTATCAATCTGCCGGACTCGCTCGCGAAACATATCGCCTGCCAAATTTTCCAGCGCCAGTGCTGCCAGGTACCGCTGCGCATCAGCCTCGACATCAAGCGCGGAACGGAAATCTTCCTCCAGCGCTGTCATCCAGCATCGCATCGGCGATCGCCACCAGTCCTTGCCTACAGACTCGAGCGGCTTTACCACCCAGGGAGCATCTGCTGCCACAGCGAGCACCGGCGCGCCCATGTCATCCTCTTCACCAGTAAACCTCACCGTGAAGCCGGACTCGATTGAACGGCGAATGTCTTCGCTCGCTGCATCAGGGTGCGGGCGCACTGTTAGGCTTTGGCCTTTCCCACGAGACATTTCTACCGCGCGAGCCGAGGCGCCATGCGCAAATATCCAGTTTCTCCCACTAGGGAAATCGGCATCACGGGTGGTGTCGAAATAAAGCACCCGAGACGGGATCGTCGCGACCCGAAGCCCTTTCAACGCCAAATCGTCAGCACGCTCCACCCGCGTCACGGTCAGGACGTACGGCTCGTTCGAAACAACTTCAGCAACAGATATAGGGCTAAATGCTTTTTTGGGAGTAACACGCAGTCCATCGCCCACCCCCAAGAATAACCCTGGGCCCGACGATGCGGCCTGATTATGCCGACGCTCACGCGACCGACTCTGGTTGCCTTCCGTAACGCGATTATTCGGGCTACGCCCGGTCGTATTTGACATGAATCTTCCTAAGGTTCCGACTATCGGTTATGTGAATCACTGTACCATATCCTGGTGTTGCGTCCACTCAGGCGCCGGCGATACCTCTACATGAAATGCCAGATTAACGGCTTCTTTCAGCCGGCTCCGCCAGCCCGGGCATGTTGCATCCAGCGAGCCCAGCGCAGCGCGCATTTCTGTGCGCATATCTTCAGTGTTGCCGGTCAATATGATGTCTACCGCCCGACGGGTTTGATCTTCTATCGCAGCCGCCATCACCGAGCCAACAGGCCCACCCTGATCGGCGCGGCTGATGCCGAAGGCCATGGACTGCAGGCTCTTCTCGTACTGTTCGAGAACAGAAACGGGGAAGGACTGGAGGCACCTCAGCAGCCCGGTATTCTGATCAGCACTCGCCACGAGGTTCATGGTGCGGCTATCGAACTCGCCGAGTTCGTTGGTGCTGCGGCACGCAGACGAAAGCACTCCGCCCGGCACAGTTCGCTGATATATCTCCAACTCCGCGCCGGCGACCCATAACTTGAATGACCCAGGGCCACGAAGTGGGCGCCCCTCAGGTAGGTCCATCCTAAAAAACTCCTGAGCCTGGTCAATCATGCTGGTTTCGCAAACTTTGCAGTCGATCACACCACCATGCCAAAGCAGCTTGCGGATACCGGTCCCATCGAACAATTCGCAACATTCCTCCAACGCAGCAAGCTCCCGGCCGAACACCGGCGTGCCTTTGACACCGCTCTCTCCCGCTATCGAAACGTAATCCTTCATGTGCCCGGCGCCGATCGCGGCACCGAGCCAATCAACGTTTTTTCGAAGCCGACTAGCGAGCAGGCTCTGGATCTGCACCGTCTCGTAAATTCCAGTCAAAATCATCTCCGCCAGCACCGGGGTGTCCCGTGGGATTAGCGCGATCGGGGCTTCATCCAATATCTGATTCCAGTAAGGTCGCGGCATGAGCGGCTCAACCTCGACCTCCAGCAGGCACCGGGCATAATAGCCGGCAGCCGCCTCGAGGCTGTCGAATATGACCATCTCAAACTGATCGGCGTGCCCGTCTGATTCCAGCACCACCCACCGGTTCCTATCGGTGGAGCGAACGCCACGGAGTGATAGCCCTTGAGCGGTGGAGGACCCAGCATCGTGATAGACCATGACATTGCGAGACATCAGGGCGCGCGGTCTGTCATCCCACTCAAGCATCCACACCCGCCCCCCATCTCGATCCTCAAGGCGGACGGCGCCCGTTTCAAAAACTCTCTCGCCCATCGCGTCGAGAACAGACCTCAGCTCTGCCATCGTGTCGAGAGCAGACCGCAGCTCAGCACTGTTATGGCGCGACATTCCCACCCCCTGGCAGGGCCGACGACTCTGGCTGCGACACTGTCGCATCAATGCCGGCCATTGCTCGCAGCGGTGCGAATACCGGAAGGGGCTCGATCTCGTCAGTTCGGTCCGACAGGCCCAGGTTGAAGGCTATGTTCACTGTGTGGTTATACACATCCTCCGCCACTCGCCTGTTCCAGCTGTCACGGGCCTCTTCCAGTGCGATGAGCGCCAGATCAAGATCTACTCCCTGTTCCTGCAGCCAGGCGACTGCTGCATAAAAGCTCTTGAGATCCTGATCTTGAGTAGCAAGTTCATCAATCACAGCGGCAATGCTCGATGAGAAGATAGCCAGAAACAATGACCCCACGTCCGCCGGATTCACTGCGCGAAATTTTTCAACGGCAGAGCCGATTGCGGTGGCCTTCGTTATCACCACGCCATCCCTGATCTCTACCAGATACCGACGACGGCCAAGCAAGGCCAGTCTGTTTTCCGCGTATGTGAGCCCTGTGTCCACCCGGCAGGGTATGCTCCTGCCCAGATGCACCACCTCGCAGAGCTCATTGTCCAGGGCGCTTTGGGTGACGGTGCCGCCGTATATATGCCGAATAACCACGCCTTGTTCGGCTTTGGCTGAGGCTGGCTCGGTCATCATCTGCAGGCCATACCTGGCAAGCTGTTCCGTGACATCTAGGGCGATTAATTTTGTCGCAGCAACCAGCCTGATGCCTTCGCGCGTGTCGAGTCGATTCAGGTTTTGCCTGGCATACCGAGTCCCGGCATATATCTCCTGAAAGACCTCCTGAATCCTCATCGTTTTCATGCCGATGATATTTTCTGCTAAATCTTTATCAAACGTGCCATCTTTGACTAGCGGCTGCGCCACCCAGATGCCATCGCTCATCCGGCTGACCTTCATAGCTTGCTTGGCCCCATCGGTACTTTTCAGCACTGCAGCGTAGAACCCTCCTCCCTTGAGAGGGAAAAGATCCGGCGGCTGGAACATATCTTCTTTCGATCTGGCAATGTAGGTGCCGTTGTATCGATGCTCCCACTCGCACTCGCCCACCATAATCCTAGTCGGCCAATCCGGATTTGCCGGTGTTTTGATATCCGCCCAGCTCATGGCATCACTCCTGCAGAAGCAATGTTCTCGTCGTCACTCCGGGCCGATTGCTGCCAATGCTGGCTGACAATATCTGCGCTAATTTCTGAGGCCATCCGCTTCGACATCGACGCGCCCGTTATGGCGGCGGCGCCCAGGACGGCATCCTTTATGGCCGCGGAAACCAGTTTGGCGCTGCGCGGGTCTGTGTAGCCGATTGTCTGAGCCACCCATCGAACCATCTCGAACCCTACGCGAATGCGTGCCCAAAGGTTAATCGCCTTTGACATTGCATCAATCTCAAGCGCGGACCTGAGATCGTTGGTCACCACGCTTACGCTCTGCCATCCGCCTAGTCCCTCAGCATCAGGGGTCATAACTTTGACCCACGCCTCATTATCCTCTGTCGACCACGTTGGCTCGCTCCCGAAAATAAATTCCGGAGGCTCTGGAAAACTGTTGCTCGAACGAAACGATCTCTCAAACGGAACATCGCCGAACAAACCGGGATAACAGTCGTCATGCGCATCATCATTTTCCAATCTTGCCGTCAGCTCATCCAGCCTTGGCATGCCGCCCTGCCACCACGCCCTGACAGATTCCATGACAGCCCGCCCGGCGGCCGCATTAAACGAATCTCGCATGTAGCTCTCCGCGAGAGTGGCCCGACCTTCGGTCAGCGCAAGACTGCGGCGCTTTTTGGCGGCATTGCCGATTTTCTTGCCGGCATCCGCGGCGATCGTGTCTTTAATCAAAAGGTCATGGATTCTGAGGGCCATGTCTTGCCTGCTGAGGCTGCTACTCATCTTCTCAGATGCCGAGCCAGGGTCTACTCTGTTGCCCATGTAGGCGAACCATACCTCGCCTCCTCCGGCAGAGGATCGACGTCGCGCCTTGGCCTCCAACTCGCCTTTATCGATGGCCACCACCTTCATTCCTGGGTTGGAAAACGCGACATTCATCGATGAGCATTTTTTTTCCAGCAACGCGAAAGGGGCTCCATCCAGCCCGGCAGCGCGCAAAAGCGCCTGGGTCTCCTCCTGCCTGGAGGCGGCCTCCGATGGTCCTTGCTTATGGCTTGCTGCTGGCACTGTGATTGTCCTCTTCACTTCTCTCGGCGTTAGACTTGTCCCGATTACGTTTCGTAATTTCCATAGCAATGCCACTGGCGTCCCATACTGACATTGCGCGACCTGAAAGCGCCGCGGCACCACGAATGCCGGCAGTAATCCCTGCCATCACAAGCGCTCCACTGCGAATGTCATCAGGCCCGATAGCCTCGGCAACCCAATGAAACATCTCAAATCCGATCCGAATATCCAGCCACAGCGCCATGGCCTGCCCGGTCGCTTTGACTTCCAAGGCAGCACGATGGTCCGCAACATGCACCATCTCCGTTTGCCAGCCAGGCGCTCCATTGGTGGCCGGAGCCTTGATATCGCACACCCAGAGCGTGTCTGCTTCATTTCTGGTTATTTTTGCCCTCAAATCCTTGGCCGGCATACCCTGCCGGCATTCGCCCTCCCTCATTACCTGCTTCGCATGGACACATCCGAACAGAGTTGGATAAGGCACATCCCACTGGGCCGCCTTTCTGGACACCGCCTCTGAAACCATTGCGTCAAGCCTGGAACCCGCCCCGGAATGCCATCCCTCAATAGCCTCGACAACCGCACGAGAGGCGCCCAGCATGATCGAATCTCTTTGATAAGAATCCGCCATGGCGGCCTTGTTTTCGAAGAGATAAAGCGCAGCACGCCTGCGCGCATTGGCCCCCATAATGGCGCCGACTTCATAGTTGTTACGAGTCCCTGTGACAACGTTTTTCAGTACGACACCGAGTTCATTTTGAGAGGACGCTATAAACACTGTTCCAATGGCTGACGCCTCGACCCCTTCCCTTTGCAAATACCCAATCCAGATTTCTTGCGCAGCAACGACAACAGGGGGTTCTAGCTTGGCCGCCAGTTCTTGCGTCTGTACCACCGCCACCTTCATGCCTGGATTCGAGAAGGCAACCTTCATGCTCGGGCAGATCTTTCGCATCTCCTCGAAAGGTTTGTCCAGCAGCCCGGTTCTGGTTAGCAGTAATTGAAGGCCGGCCCGCCTGGATATGGCCTCAGCGGACTGAGCCTCATGGCACAGGATTGACATGATAATCATCCCCCATATCGCGCTCTGGCATCGTCGCCGCGCCGAGCAGCTTGGCTTGCCAGGGAATGCCGAGCTCTACAGACAGGTCCGCCAGCCGGTCCGCAGCACTTTTTCTTGTGGCGGCAATCTGCTCTTCGATCCACCACTGATAGATGGATGTTTTTTCCTGGCCATATACCTGTCGAATCACACCCGCCATGGCCTCACCATACGCCCGCAATGTGTCCGTCTGATCCGCCAGCATTCCGACCAGCGAAGACATCGCCCTTGCCGTCATCGCGGGGATGAGCCGCTCTGTGTCTTCGATATTCAGAGGACACACGCTAATCGCTACGCATTCAGAATCTGGATGAAACGACTGAATTTCAATGCTTGCCGTTTTAGGGCTGAGCGTAATCGCGCCAAGCGATTTTTTGTCCGGCGAGGAGGGTAGTTTGAACCCCATATCGACGATATAAGCCGGTGCAGTCCATGATTGCGCTCCGATGGGTATCTGTACCAGCTCATCTGATTGCCATGGGCTCTCAAGGCATGTATCGCGATGTGTCTGCCCCGGGATCATTGCAGGCAGATTCTGGTATCTGGCGCGCGCATCCCTGGAGTACAGGGCATCATCTATAGCCTGCAAAACCGCATCCATCAACGTTCTGTGAAAACGGTTCTCGTTGTAAATCCAGGCGATCTCCGATCTGGTTTCCGCTTCCGCCATGGACTCGTAGTATTCGTGGCCAATGTAGTAGTTCCGGATCGCCCGAAGGGTGTCCTGAAGATATTGAAAGCCCTCTCGCCTTAGAAGTGGCTCAGCGTGACAGATGGCGTGCTGCTCGAAATCCATTTTGTCCTCATCCTGAGGGAAGGCCACCCATCTCCCAGCGGCCATATACACGTACATCACTCTCTCTCGGCCAAGAGAGGGGTCTAGCCACGCTGCGTGATACCGGTCTGGCCCGGTGCGACGAAACACCCGGGGAAACTGCTGCACGCCTTCCAGCTCAGATACGGGCTGGCTCTCCATGATGCCGCTTTTGAAAGTACGCCAGGTGAGCCCCGCCCACCGAATCTCACCCGCCGGGGCATCAAGATCAACGCCAGTGGACTCCATAAAGCTGCTCATGGCGCCACCACCGGGTCATTTTTCATATCCTGCTCGGCTGGCCTACGCCCAGGAAGATCGTCAATAGGGACTCGCTTCGACGCATCGAATATCGCCTGGACTTGGCTTGCCTGAATCAAATCTCCCTCTCCAAGCCCAAGCCTCAGAAGCATTGAGTTGGCGGCGTCTATTACTTTTCTCAATGGGGAGCGTGGAAGAGACGCTCGGCCGAATGCGTTCTCGATGCTGATCGCCAGCATTGTGAGGTCAAGGAATGCTTTCCATTCCTGCCACGCCACTCTCGCGCAGGCATCACTGTATAGATCAATGGCATCCCATGGACTGGACAGCTCTGCATAGGAGGCTTCATTCCGGAACGGGCTTTTGCATGACCTCTCATCGAGAGTTTTGGTCATGGCAACCCGATAGATGGCTCCCACATCACCCTTTGCCAGATCAATCTTAATGGCTACGGCTGACCGATCGCCCGAGGTGATCTCGCTTCCCGCATGTGAAAAGACAACCGGACCAAATAACGTCTGCCGAACTGATTCGGCGGGATAGCCACCCCTTGAATCAATCCTCGAAAAAAGATGAGCATGATTGGAACCTGGCCTGCCAGAGGCGACATCCACAGCCCAATCCACAACCTGTTGGCGCAGCCACTTGGCGACCAGCGCATTTCGCATGTTTTTGTGATAATCGAGCGAGGCGAGTAACTTCGTCGACATAGCCTCTCCCGCCTCCATTCCGGCAGGGTCGAAAATTTCATTCGTTCCCCACAGCAGGCGGTCGAGCGGCTGCGCCATTCTGCTTGTCGAAAATTTCAGACGCTCTGAAACGGCATCAGTAATTTCACGAGTGTTACGGGCCAACACCCATGTCATTGAAGAAGATCTTTCGCCGGGTCTAAATGTCGAGCGAAACGGCTTTTCGATGTAGATGTAGACCGGCCCTTTCATGCCGGTTCGCTCGGGAAGCACCTTCTGGATATCAAACACACCAATGCATCCCGCTTCGCAACTACCCAGGACATCAACAAGTGCAGATGGCTGAACCTCTGTATGGCGCCTATACAGGACTATCGGAGACAACTTCTTGGTATGTTCGAAGGAATATTTCGGGAGCCATTTATCCGGCGGTTCTGGCTCGAAAAAAATTGCCGAGGCGATTTTGTCGCGATGCACAACCAGATCCCGAATTTGCATGGCTGTCAGCTCGATATCCGTCACAGACAGCCCCCTGCCGGCATCGGCTTTGCCTGATCACGGATTTGTTCAGCAGCAGCAGTCAGCCAGGATTCAACGTCAGGCAAGCCTCGGCGCTCATTTTCAGGGATGGTGTATTCTCGGGCAGTGCCATTTGCCATCAGCCCAGTCCTGATCATGGCTATACACCGCTGAACCCGGTTATGTACCCCCTTAATTAGCTGGTCCCTCCCCTCAGCGAGGTATGGCGCTAACTGATAGGTGCCATCGAGCAGTGACCTGAGCTCGTCCCAGAGAATTTCTGCGTGGCGCCCGATTATCAGTCGCTGCGCGTCTTCGCCAGTAACAGTGGAGGCGCCCACAAGATACTGATGACCTCCATCAACATGGCCAACCTCGGCAACCGTCATGGGGACATCAATGTCAAAGAACGGTTGTGATGGCTTCTTGTGCCACTCAATCCTTGACGCGCTGTCGTAGCAGCACTTTATTGCGTCATGCGTTCGCGCGATGACCGGCACCGCCCCAACGCAGGTGTTTAACACGTATTCGCTGCCTGTCTTCCACTCTGCCGCCTTTACGTCGACCGTAGGATGAACATCCTGTCCGCCAGCATCCATCCACTGTTGAACACGATCCGCCAGCCATTTTGCCCTGACCGGTGCCAGCGCAGAGTTCAAGTACCTGACTTGCTGCCGTAGCCGATCAGAAACATCAATAGAAATCCTGTCTTCCCCGTGCAATACAGCCTTCGCAAGCTGGGTGGACCTGTCCCCACCTAACAATCGCACTGCTGCTGCTGTGATCGCGAGTTCGACATTCTCAAAATAAGCACCATAGACCCAGTCTCGTGCCTTTAACTTGATCTCCTCCGAGCGGCGGTCAAGATATAGAGCGGGCGGGACTGCGTTGTTTATATCTCCTTCGAACCCAGGAATCTTGGCCGGGTCGATCTGCAGAATCAGGAAGAACTCATTGGACATGAGGACGCTTTCAGGCATGCGCGGCACCCATTGGTTGCCACGCAAACCGAGCCTGACTGTCTCATTATGAAAAAGATCCAGATTGACGTGGATATCGTCGCCCATTACCGGCGAATCAATAAACGCTAACGTCGGATTGGTGCCCTCTGATTGCAGCGCCTTGATCTGCTCAACAGGACTCCGGCCATTGCCGGCCATGGCTAAATCTGGCCTTCCACCAACACAGGGCTTTCCCCGGCCTCATGGGCGGGCACCAGGCCTGATGAGGTGACAGCCATGGCAACCCCCACCTCGAAGTCGCCCCCTGCGGTAAGGGTGTACAGCAGCTGGCCGTCATCCCCACGCAGGGAAAACACTGACCGGTTGCCGAGCGTTACGGTGCCACCAGGGCCTCGCTGGGTGCAGATGCAGTCATCCCCGGCGGTTTGAGTGGACCCCTGGCCTGCCATCAGAGTCGCCCGATTGCCGGCGGTCTGCTTGGCAAACTCCATGGCCACCAAGTGGCAGTCATCCCCGGCTCGTTGGACGGCCTGGTTGCCGGCCCGCATTACTGCGAAATGCCCGGCAGTCTGGCGAGCCTGATCACCGGCGTCCTGCACCGCGTAATGGCTGGCCTCCTGCACGACGACACCACGTTTGCCGATTTGGACGGCATGCTGGCCGCCCTTCTGGGTTCCCTGCTCGATCACCTGCACAGACTCGGACCCGGCAACCTGCTCGCCAGATACCAGCGTGGAGACAGCGCCAGCACCAAGCGTGTGAGTGCCACTCAGGCCTGACACCACTGCGCCAGGCACATCGGCATCGACCACCCCGTCGCGACCATGGATGACGCGGCATTGCTCAGTAGCGGTAACGCTGACGCCGTCGGCGCCGAAGCAGGACACGTCGGTGCCGCGGACAACGCCCTTGTCCTTGGATGACACCATGAGGGCGGAGCCTTCTACCTGGGCAGACTCCTGCAGATCTACCTGTGCACGCTCATTATCGGTGGGGATCACGGTCAGCGAGCACTGGGCTCCAACCTTGATGTGCCCGGCTCCTTTGACTTGCGCCGGCACGCCGCCGATAGCCGCGCCAGCGCCTTCAGCCAGCGCCTCAAGGTCGACCAGCGCCTTCCCAACGGCTGCGCACTCGATACTGATGCTGTGCGGTCCGCCATTGTCTGTTCGGATGGCCGCCGGCACGCTATACACCGGCGAATCGCCCATGGTAATGACCTTTTCGGCCTTGGGGATGGTAATGGTGTCGGTGTAACCCTGCATCATCAGGTCGGCAAACAGCTCCGCCAGCGGCCGGGCGGTAGCGATAATCGTCCCCTCGGACGCCTTGATCTGGAAGGAGCCTTCCGCCAGCTTGCTGGTGCCTGATTTGGTGTGATCTTCGGCATCAAGGATCTTCGACCGCGGCACCAATACCAGCGTGCCGATTTCAGCGGTCAACATGCAGGCATTGGTGGGCAGCAGTCCTTCGAAATCCTCAAGCATGCCTCTCTTGCCCACCGCTACGGGCGCACCGGTGAGCGCGCTCAACACTTGGCCGCCGGAGGACACTGTCAGCGGAATAATCAGCGGGATCACATCTGCGGTAGCCAGATGGGCGGGCAGCAGGGGATTTTCTTTCTCAGACATGGGCGGCTCCTAACGGTGGCTTTTACCTTATATCCCGTATGATATACTCTACACGGGACTTAGACAACGGAATGGCCATGGACACCCATCGCGACATCCTGCCAATCAGGGCTTTCGACCGATTCTCTGGGGCTGGCAAGGCCTTGCCTCAGGCGCTCAGGACTCTGAGCATGGAGCTCGGCCTCCCGGGTGGCAGCCGCATTTGCGTGATTTCGCGCGCAACCGGCGAGCGACGGGGTATTCGTGGCCGGCATGCTCGGTTATGGAAGGGATACTCAAAAGAGATCGGTCCGGCCCTGCATCACGCCTTTGGTGATGCGATCTCCTGGGAGCCCGCCACCCACTCGCATCATCTTGACGCTACCGCCTATGACCGCCAGCAGCTGACTACCGTGTTGGGGCCGCATTATTCCCACCTGGTGTTCGAGGATCTGGATGAAGGTGTCGCCACGGTGATTGTTACCGGTGCGCAGCTGGGCCTGACCATGTACGAGAATTTGCCGCCGGCGAAACCGGTTCTGTTCTCGGCAGCCCTGCAATATCCCAAGTGGGTGGTCATTGGCGAAATCACAGCTGCAGTTGCAGGCGCGGCCAGGCTCGACAAGCGCCACACGGTCCTGCAAACGCTTGTGTTCTCCGTCCCACCTTCGGTGCTGAACAAAGATCGAGGGGAGCCAGCCGGCCGGCTGTCCGAGCCGCGCTATTGGGATATCGCTCGCCTGGCACCTACCTCCCGGTTCGCTACCCGGCTACCACTGCTTCTGGTCAAGCTGATTGTTTCCTCTGGCGGCCCTCGAATCGCCACCTACAATCCGCTCACCAAAGAGGCTGTCCTGCGCGTCAAGTCTGATCCGGGCCTGGCCAGGCAGGTTGAACGTGACTACATCGCGAGCCAGCGCGCGATCGGCACCGTCCTCATCCACGCCGAATAATGGTGACATCCATGACCGACCGCCCAGAATCCAGAATCGCCGTTTGCCTTGATACGCTGGGCCTTGACCAGATCGAGCAGCTCATTATCGAGATGAAGGAGAAGCTCGACGCCCGGGATCCGTTTCATACCGGCGAATCCGACATTGATTGCCTGATGGGCAAGGCGGTCACACTCAGGGAAGCGAGTAAGCATTTCCCCCAGGGCGCCTGGCAGCGGGATCATTTTTTGTGCCTGACAGATTGCAACGGCGCCTGGCGGCTTGCCGTGGTTGCACGCCCGGATCCTGCCGTCACCCCGGCGGATGGAGCGGACGCTGTCATGGGGGAGCTGTGCGTGCTATCACTCAACGACATGCGCGACAGAATCGATCACCTCAGCGACAAGCATAACTGGTGGAAACCGATTCGGCTGGAACAGGAAATCGAACATCGTGGCAAAACATTCCGCGTCACCGTATTCGAGTCATCTGAGGAATCGGATGAGCTGAACTTCCAGGTGCACGCTTTGAATGGTGACCGGTGGCAGCTGATGGGCAACACGCTCGATGACCTTCGACGTCACGGCCTGCAGTCTGAAATCAATCGATTGAAAGATGACCTGCTGGCTCGCAAGCAAGCCAGGATTCACGATGATAGCCCTGCGAGTGATGCCAGCTTCTCACCGTGATCCCTGAGTATCCGCCCTATAACGGGTTAGCCTTGAGCCACTCATCCATCCAAGCCACATCTCTACGCAGCAGCTTGGCTATGGCCGCAGTTGACTGGTTGTCCTTAACCATGCTTTTCACAGCGTCAATCTCAGGCTGACTAATAGGATCTGGCTGTCGAATTGCCTTGATAGGGTTCACTTCCCCCTTTTCCTGCATCTTGCTCCACAGCGCCTTAGCGTAGCGCGCATCAACTCCCAAAACGTCGGCAGCATCTACGATGCCGAACATCGGCCCGATTTCCTTGAGCTTCTGGGAAAAGTGCGCATCCCGCTCCTCCTCCAGCCTGCCAGACCATTCGTCCAGAGTTTCCATGTGCCGCCGGACGGACTCCCGGCTCTGCACGCCGAATCCAAAATTGCGGTCCATCGCTGGCCGGATCTTCAGGCGATGAAGAACCGCATCACGAACACGCACTTCTTTCTCGCTTACCTTGTATTTATAGGCGAACTGTTGATGAGTCATTTCATTACCGGCCAGCATTGCCGCCACCGCAGCCTTCGACCAGCCGCCTCGAGCCTCCAAGGCAACTGACAGGGCATTCGCCTTGGTTACAACATCTACGAACGATCTGCCCCATTCATCTGCCAACGCTTTCAAGTTGGCAAACTTCCCAGTCTTTGCCATCTTCAACAGCGCTTTGCCCTGCTTCTCGCTAAAATCTTCAGTTTTATCAATCTGGGATGCAAAACCACTCAGATCCTCTTCACTGACGCGGAGAAATTGAGCGAGAAATTCAAGCGACCCGTAAGCGTCTTGCTCCGCATCACAAATAACCGCAAGCCTTTCGGCGATCGGCTTGCTCGATGCGGCGGCGGCAACTATCCCAGGCGAAAGATCCCGCCAGCCGCGAAGCCTCAATCCCATTTCCATGGTTCGAAGGAAAACGTCTTCTCGGCTGCGGTGCATTTCTTTGGCTGCCGCGGCAGGCATTGTCACGCTCTGGATATGATGAATAAGGGTGCGGTCATCCTCGCCTTCCCATTTTCGAAAAGAGCCGCGACTATTCTTGGCTTTCATCTGCTACCACCTCAGTGATGCCTGACCCAAATGGCCGTACATGCGGCATATTCTACATTAATTCCGAACTGGCAATATCCCATGATCGAGCGCATTTTTACGCACCGAAACACCATTATTTGGCGAATATCTGCTGGAATACCATAATGTGGCCACCGAAATACCATAACTTGGCCAAATGGCCACATTATGGTTATTTTCAGTAGGGATGTTCAGTAGGCGGGAAAAGGGAGATTCACCTGGGCGTTAGATTTTGGGGTGGCCCAATGTAAATTCGATGCCACCGTCATACTTGGGCGCGACGTTTTTCTTTCGAACCATCTTGGCGTCTTCAGCCAAGAGGATGATCCTTTCGCGAAGCACATCCGGGTATTTCACCAGCTGAGCAGCATCAGCCTTTAGAGACTCGAACAGGGCCTGCTTATCCTTCTTAGGCGCGTCGTCAGCACCAATCTCAGAGAGTATGACCTTTACCATCGCCGCCAAGGTGATCGCCGCTGTTCTCGCATCATCGCTCTGGAAAGCACCGTGCCGAGCCGCCAGCATTGGTTCCGCTCGAATATCATCAGCGCCGGCCTGAGGCCCTGCAACCGACGGGGGGGCTGTATTCACCCAATCTGCTGTCGTGGCGCTCTGCGAGATAAGATCCCTGATGCCATCCTTGCGGCCTGCGAGAGCCTGAGAAATAGCAAAGTCCAGTTGCGCCTGGTTTACATGGGTCAGGTCAACGTCCACGCCAAGACGTAACGCGACACCGCGAATAAATAAGCTGGTGGCCAGCGTCCCACCCATGCGAAATGGCGCTGCGCCATTGAGGTCGACGTATAGATCTGCCACCTCGTTAATCAGCTCATCTTTATTTCGAGTCCCTTCGAGATACCCAGCGTCGCGAAGCCGGCGAAGCCGTTTCTGCAGCGCTTTTTCCAGGCCCTCGGCAGGGACCGACGGATGCCCCTTGAAACTACCTGGTTCCTTTCGGGTCTCCCCGGCGTCGGAGTAAACCCCGTCAAAGATGTGCTGATGAATAGATTTGAGATGGGCCAGGTCCAGATTCCCCTCTGGCACTCCACGCTGAACGCGGGACCTGACCCGCTGAAGTAACTCTCTTTTGCGTGATGCGACGTCTATCGTCATGGGGCTACTCGGACAATGACCCGATGTCGCCAATCTCATCACCGAGATTAGCCCGGAAAGACTCAGGGAATCTGAGCTTAAGCAGCGCCTCCATTTGAGGTCCGCTCCAGCCTAGATCGGCCATGGTGTCGACAATCTTGTCCTCTGGCGTCTTCTTGACGCCGGCTAGGCGCAGATGTGCGTCAGCCTCCGCAACAGGGATAACCTGCTCCCCTGGCACCGGAGGCATGGCAGCGATTGCCTCGACCGACGGAATCAATGCCGCGTTACCGCCAGTAAGAATGTCGATCTGGGCCTTCTTCATAACACCTCCTTACACCGAGCGGTGCCGGCCGGAGCAGGCGGGGCACCAATGAGGGCCTTCCATTACCGCGATATCCGGCAGAGTATCTTTCATCAGAGGCCATCGCGCACCCGCAGCCGCCGGGCACTCCGGGTCCTGATGGAGTAGATTGGCCGCCGGATCTACCGTAATGGCATCCCGGGGGTCGAGCTTGTATATCACGACTTGGGGTTCTTGGACGGCACTGATCATAAATCACCCATTCTGTGTTTGGCTTGCAGCTCCGACTCCCAGAGCAGTTGTCCACAAGGTTTTCCACCGATTCTGTGGATATCTTTCATTCTTCCAGACAGCATCTATTTTGTCTATTATATAGTACATACTACGGGATAAAAAAGGCACAACATGAATCGCAATGTCTGGATTGGAGTCCTCATCGCTGTCGCTCTTTCACTGTTTCTGATGCAGATCACGGCCGCCGTTACAGGACACCGACTCACCCCGGTTGATGCCATCAAAGAGCTGATACGGCAAGTACAGCGCGAGACATCCGAGTCTCTGCCCAACTGGAAGCCAACGCCACCCATCCGCCAGCATGTCAGATACCCAAACACATGGACGGACGCCAAAACCAAGATGTACCGGATATGGGAGGTCTCGCCGCGTACGTTTTACTGCGGTTGCAAGTATGAATCCCGCCAGCCAGATCTCGCCGGATGCCAATACACCGACAGCAGCATGGGGCAGCGAAGCTGGCGGACGGAGGCTGAGCACATTGTCCCGGCCTCCTGGATCGGCGCGGGGCGGTCATGCTGGGAGTCTGGGCGCGATTATTGTGAATCCAACGATCCCGACTTTCAAAAAGCCGCGTTTGACCTTCATAACCTGCGGCCAGCGATCGGCTACGTCAATCTAAAACGGAGCAACTATCGATTTGGTATTGTACGTGGAGAGCCGAGACATTTTGGCCAGTGCGACTTCGAGGTCTACGATCAGGTTGTAGAGCCGCCCCTGACCGTAAGGGGTGATGTGGCGAGGGTCCATTTTTACATGATGACCACTCATCGGGTCTTAATTCCTGATGACATGATCAGCATGCTAAAACGATGGGATCAGGAAGACCCTGTTTCGGACGTTGAGTGCCTTATTGACACTAGGATCGAGGCCGTACAAGGGAATCGAAACCCCTACGTCGCTCGGGGATGCGCTACCTCAGCGAGCAACTGAGGGAGCGCGAATCAACCTATAAGGCTCACGCAGCAGAGCTCTGACGTCGAACTTTTTCCGGCCTCTTTGCCACCCTACGTTGATCAGCTGGCGCCCTTCGAACAGAAAGGCCCCTCCAGATGAGTTGTGAAAGTGGACCGCGCTGAGCGCATCGATGTAGGCATCGAGAAGCAGACAGTCTCCGTCTTTTTCGGCGGGCTTGTTAACCACGATAATCCCGGTCTTTTTGTCGCGAACCAGAGATGCCTGCGCGTAGTCCACAGAAAGCGTAGTCCATGCCGATGGCGTAGGCCTGACAATCATTTTCATCAAAGACTTGTGAGCTGACCCTCGTTTGCCCGAGGCAAGGCGTCGATGCCACGAAAGGACGGCAATGGCAGCTGCGAAAGCCTTTGCCTGGTTGGCGTAGAGCTTCTCCTCCTCCACCGACTCCCCGTCCATGACCTTTAGAAGCTGGTTATAAAGCGTCTTTTTCCGCTTATCGAGCGACTTAGCAAGATGAGATCGGAAATCCGGCCAAGACCCGTCAACAAAGCAAAAGGACGCGCCGCGAACAGGCTTAACGAAAGCAGTCACTGTGGCGGCACTCCTGGTCCGTTCATCACACCAACCGAGCGCTCGTACGCGACAGACAGATCCTCGCGCTCAGCTCGAGGCGTCCGCGCCTCGATAAGTTTTTTGGTCGCATACTTAGCCGCCTCACCAGTAACCCCGCCGCCAGCCGCGATGTATGTAATATGCGGAAGCGCATCGCGGGCGAGCGGAATCTGCGCTGCACGGTCCAGGCTCGACCCCTTCAACATATCCAGCCCAGCGATCATCTTAGCGGGCGCCACGGGGCTATCCTGCCTCATCTCAAGGGCCTTTCCGGCCGCTCGAGCGGGCTCCTTGCCGATCAAGCCAGTCACGCCACCAATATCTTTTACAGTCATCGCAATCTCATCCTGTTAGTGAATCAATAGCCTGCACTAACGGCGCAGCCCCTCGGTTTTCGAGAGTGAGAACACGCTTGCCCTTCCAGCCCCATATCACTTTTTCGTTTCTTTTTGTTGGGCGCATTACGCCTAAATCGGCCACAGCCGGTGCCCGATTAAATACAGCCCTGGCCGCCCGATCGAGCCTCAATCCGAAGCCGAAAGGTGCACCTGTGCTGGTCAATCCAACTAGAAACAATCCCTCCTCACACAGCACAAGGCGTCGCCATGGAAGCGAAACGAGCCACTCAAGCCCCAGAGGGAACGTCAGCACCGGGCGGGCAGGCTCCTCAATCGTATTTAGCGCCAGCCCAGCACCAGCCGAGGCGTTCATCGACATAAGAGGGAAAGCGCCATAGATCGAACAATCGACCATATCGTCAATAAGCCCCTTGGCTGCCGCCATTGAGACCCACAGGCCCACCCGCCACTGGTCCTCTGCTGTGAAATTCATAGGCATTGCTATCTTGTAAACCCTTGGTCATTCATTAGAATATACTGTATACAGAGGATTTAAGGAATACTTCATGGCCAGCTTCGGAGAGATTATCAGCGCGACCTATTCCGCCCACTTTGGCGGGGCCGGCTCTCCGCCCGTTGCTTTCGTCGATGGACAGGAGGCAAGCCTGGCAAATCTGGTAAGCGGCGATGCAGAAGGCCCCCTCGGCCCAGCCCTGCTCTACCTTGTAAATAGCTTTGCTGCGTACTCCCTGGGCACTCGCGCCTTTCCATTCCGGGTAATGAGAGGCTATGACGACGCGGGCGCCCTCGCTGTTGCCATGCCGGCACCATCAAACACAGCGGCGCCGGCCGGCGTTGGCGCTCTGTTCTGCCAGTACTTGTGGAGCAATCTATTTCCTAACCCCAAGCCTGACGGTATCGCCGATTTTACGTCCGTCCGCCAGCAGTGGTCGGCCCTCTGCCAAATGCTCACGCCGGGTGACGAGATCCCCGAGGGCCTCATGGAGCCCACGCTCGTTGATATGTCCACCGGTTACCAGCTAGGACTCAACGGAGCATTCTCCGCCCCGACGTCGGCGCCATCCCCGGAGCCATCCTGATGGCTGCCAGGCCACTGCAGAATTGGATTGCCTCAATAGAGGCGCTGAGCCCGGCCGTCCAGGTAGCGATCTCTATGGCTGCCGACCCAGCCGGCATCAAGAATGCGATGACCGAAATTGTTGGAGCGGCAACTAGCGCTTTGCCAGCCCCAGGCCCACACACCGGCCCTATCGCCTCTGCTGTTTTTTCAACGTTAGTGAAATCCTCCGCGCTACAGGCCCGGGCGGGCGCCGATCCTCGCCAGGCAACAAGCGCAATGGCCGCTGGCATTGCTGCCGTTGTAGCAGCAGAAGGCCTCCCAGCCATTTCCAGCCGCCGGAAGCTCCCTCTCAACACTAAAGACGTAGACTTGCTGGCGACCGAAGATGCTCTGGCAGAGGCAACGGCCGATGTCGCCCTCACCCTGCAGCGCCGCGGAGACCCTCTGGCTGGACTCGAGGAGGCCTGTGGCCACATTGTGAATCTTGCAATCTCGGCCACAGAGACATTGGGACAGACCGCAGGGAATCAAACAGCAACTTGCTCAGACAAAGAACGGCTAAATAGCATGCTTCGCCTGTCGAGCAAGATCTACTGTGCATCCCTCATCCGGGAGCAAGTTAGTTGCGAAAGTGCGCTAACGAAAGCGTTCACGACAAGTCAGGCACTACTTCCGATTGTTGTCTCTCAGGTGGTTCAAACCACGGCAATGCTTGCGGCTTACAGCGCACAGTCTCCGCAACGGAAAGCCGAGTGCGATGGTGCATTGGATATAGCTAAAGACCCTAGCACCGAGCAATCCGCCATCTTCTCCCCTCCTGGCCTTGGTCCTATGCCATGAAGAACCCTGGCAAAGAGCAGGACAACATCACCAGCGAAGAACGGTATCGACGCCAGCGCAGGCGCCTGCTCGGCGGCGGCATAGCGGCGTTCTTTCTCGTGGCTGCCACGCCAGCGTATGCGCTAAGCAGCTGGAGAAAACGCCTGCTAAAAAAGATCCTCAAAGCCGTCACCACATTTTTTACAGGCGGATTCCCGATCGCCTGGGAAATGGGCATGCAGATGATGACCGACATGATCAAACAGTCGAAGAAAGAAGAAAACGACAGGATGAACATGAGCATGGGCGCCATGGGCGATCATATCGGCAAGACAATGGTGGCAGAGCACAATCAACGAATCTCTAACGCAGCCATGAGTGCCGAGCCCGTTTGCGCAGACACCACATACCCAGCAATAGTTGGCGCGGCGAGTCAGCGCGTGGCTAAAGCTGCTGTCGACAATGGCCAACAAGCCGCAAGCGCCAGTCTGGACTCTCGCCGCCAAAGCAGATCCAAGGTGGTGGCGGAGACAATATTAAATGCGGTTGAGGATGGCGGGGACGAATCTCTATCGGCCGCCAATTTTGTCAAAGGGTCCGGATATACCGACGAAGAGGCCAAGGCAGCTGCTGCTTTTCTTGCCTCGACCACAGCAAGCCTTAGCGCATGGACATCAGATGATGATGCCCTACAAGAAGCCGCGGGAGATAAAGCACTGGAGTCTCAGCGGGCATTCATCGCCAGCGCATCGAATATGGCAATCGCCGTGCTTGATGATATCCGAAACCGGAGAGTACGCCTCCCTACCCGCCAAGTTGCAGAAATGTTCGGCGAAGAAGCGCCTGATCTGGCGGAGGTCTGGAAACAGCAGAATCCGGACGGCACCTCCAGCTTTATTGACTTGCTGAATTTTGAGGCTGCCAGGCACTACCACCCCGCCGGCAACAACCGCCGTAGGCTGATCGTCTCAGACACTAGCCTTAACCGCTCAGTCGCGCTGACGCTCGCCTTTAACACCTATCTTAGATTTCATCTTCACGAGCAGCGAGAACGAGCATCCCTGCTTCGTGCGGTTTCAAATCAACTGAATTTAGCCACATCTGCCGGCGATCTCCAGCGATCATGGCAGGCAAGCGACTCTAAGGTGAACCCACAATGAGCAACGACGATATCTCTCGCAGATCATTCTTCGCCCGCATTTTTGGCCGCGACTCCGAAGCAGCGGAGGGCGCAGAGGAAACGCGCGCTGCACTTCCCTCTGACCCGGCGATCAAGAGCCAGTGCCAGGAAGAAGATGACGATACTGCGCACGCGAGCAGCAGCGAGCACTCCGATGTGAATGAAAGCCTTTCCGAAGACGAGGTGTTCGAAAAGATCGCCGAGGAAATCCATGAGTCCGGGGAGCTTACAGATGAGAAGAAGGAGGAGATAAGCAAGCGGTACGGTGTTCCTGTATCAGCCGTGGCAGGTGTTGCCGCTGTTCTTATGCTCATGCCACAGGATGCGCATGCATTCAGCTCCAGCTCTATAATCAAGAGAGCCGTCCGCCAGCTGAAACCGATTCTCACCAAGATCATGTCAGCGTTTGGTGGCGATCTATTTGCTGCAATGAATCAAGGCGCCAGCACCACATCGACTGCTATCGGCATGACCGGGGACAGGATCGCTGGAGCCATGACGGACATCCATAATCGTGAGGTTGTACTTGCTGCGCGGCCGGATGCCGCAAGCTGCGTCAATGACGCAGGGGGCGTCGCTGCGGTGGCTTCAAAAGATCGTACCGACAGAATGACCCGTGATATGTCTGGCCGTTCAGCGACTGAGCTGATGGAAAATCGCGAGACAGTCAGAAAGTTGATTGCAGAAACAGACCAGCGACGAGCTAAGTTTGGCGAGAACAACGAGGACCTCAATGCCGCAACGTTTATCAAAAATGGCGGCTACAGCAAGGACGAAGAGCAGGCAGCGATGGCGCTTCGTAACCGGCTTCGCACAGGCACCATCCTTGCCTCCCGGGCTCTAGCCGCAGAGGCAGCGGACACGCCTGAAGGAAAGCTCTACGAGGCTGCGCAGGCCGAATTTGTTGCCAAGTCCAATGTGAGCGAGTCAGTAATCAACCGGGTCATGAGCTCTCGGGTGCGTAGCGTTGAGCTCGGACGGATGCTCCAGGCCGCAGCGCAGGAGGAAAAAGACCCTACCGGCTGGATAAAGGATTGGCTGCAGCGCAATAGCGCGGGCGAGGGCCTTTCCGAGATGGATGTGCTTCGCTTTGAGGCTGAGCGCAGGTACGCCAACCCCGAGTGGAAGCGGACAGTCAGAGAAAGCCTTATGTCGCCGGAAGCACTTCTGAGAGAGCAGCTTGTCATGCTCGCCTTCCAGAACCATCTTCTTGTAGAGCAGGTTAAACAGAATGATGAGCTGCTGATGCTGTCAGCCGTATCCCTCACGGAGCAATTAAATAGTAATGCTGGAAAACTGAAAGGCGCATGGGCCGCAACGGCCAGCGAAGTTAAGCCCGTACAAATTAACAGATAAGGTCTTAGGAGGATCTATGACTGCCGTTATGCTAAAGCAAGAGCAAATTCACGACATAGTGACCCAGCTGGGTGGCGACACAGTTTCTATCATGATGCCGAATGATGCTGACTCTCCTCACCTGATTATGCACGTGCCAGATGGCGTAATTATCGGGGAGATCGACGACGAAATGCACCAGATCCCATCTGGCATTTGGCGCATTGCGCCTGGGGACAGAGCGCTTGTTTATTCCGAAGTACCCGAAAGCGACTATTCCGGGGACCTTTATACAAAGGTCGAGCCTAACACCTTCCCTATGGTCTTGGATGACCTTAAAAACATTGCAAATGGCGCATCCGCTGAGGCTGAGCTGGCAAGCCCCCAGCCGCCTGCCGAACCTGCGACATTTGATCATGCAAGCTCTCTGGTCGCCCCACAAACAGAAGCACAGCCCGAGGGCTCGCCTCAGCCATCCAGTGACATCGAGATGGATGACTCATCATCCTCTCCAGCCATGGCAGCCAGAGGGCGGCAGCTGGCCGATCAACAGGCTGGCGCTGTGAAACACGACGCTAAGGACGTTGCAGAGAAACGCCGCGAGCCACAGGGCGCCGGCGGGATCTCTCTGGGGCTTGGCCAGCTGGCCTCTGGCGCTGCCGAAAAGGTCAAAGCTGCCGCCAGCGCGCTTAACAATGCCAGACCACGGCAATCCCCTGACCCGCTGAAAGCGGCTGACGCCAAGATACGGGAAGCATCGAAACATGCTCGGGATTACCGGGCCGCCGTTACTCAGCTTGCTGACCACTATCAGCACTTCCAGGATGCAGGCGAGGGGGCGCAAGGCCGGCCGATAAAACCAGACACGGTAAATTCTGCTGAGAACCATGAGAACATATCAAGAATGCGGCGGGAGACCTCTACTGCTTGCACAAAGGCGCAGACGGCGTTGCTTGCTCTGCAACCCCTCCTGGCCAATGCGGACGCTGTTTCCGATCTCATCGAGCGCCATCCATCACTCAGAGAGGACATCGAGGCAATTGGTGACTCTATGGGCAAGGCCGACGCAGTGCTCTCCACCAGGTTTCTTAGCGATGACAAGGAGCCGATGAGCCCGTTGGTAGCACCAATGGCGAAACAAACGAAATTGATGAAGGAGGCGCTGGACGACCTCATCACCAGAATCAATGAGATCATTTCTTCTATGCTTAACCGGTTCAAGCCCTGATGGCTCGCGAGTCCAGAAGTGCGTGGCGGTTTGCAAACCCCTTCTTCTATGTAGGGACTGCACTGCGCCGCGCGTACACCTCAGGCATTGCTTACAACAAAGGGCCAATGCGGCAAACCGAGGAAATGCTTCGGCAAGCGAAGGGATCTACACCTGATCAGGGTCCGGCGATACCGGAGACAGACACCGTAGCGCTTCACCGTGCATTCCTTGACACCATAGACAGCCAGGGCATCACCGCCGACCGACTTAAAAAGATCCATGCGCACATCACCACAGCATCTCTTGTGCTGTATTTGATGTCGCTGGGCTTTCTGGCGATTACTGGCTACGCCTTTATCTCCGGGTTCGGGACTGTCATGGGGCTGCCAGTATTCGCTATCGTTTTTATGCTAAGCAGCACCGGGGCATTTGTGCGCGCTTGGGGGCTCGCATTCAGATCCTGGCAAATTGAGCATGCCAGGCTTGGCGGGGTGCGATCCTTTGTTGCCTCATGGGCCCTATGGATACCATGGTACGTTTCCGCCAAGGACATCGAACGGAGCATCTTAGGTGCTCGCTCTTTAACCCACAGCAAGACGGTCTCATCGACGACAGGCATGCCTTCCATGGCAGAGGATACACCGCATGAGTGACAAAAAAGGGCCAGCCTCAGATCCAATCTATGTATTGATTGGTGGCATCATTTTCATTCTCGGGTTCTTTGCCCTGATCAAGTTCAAGCCTGAGGTTGTCATTGGCCCATGGAAGGCAATCCGGCACGCAGAGGTGATAGTGCTTGATGTATTGCCCCTGCCGGCCCAGGCAAGCGCAGATGTTCAGGCAATTCGCAGCTACCTGGAAAGCACCCCCGCCAAGGCGATTCCATTCGAACTTGTTTCGAGGATTGAGAATCGCCTTTGGCAGATTGACCGATGGTTTCTCTTTTTGCTGATCGCCAGCCTTGGCGGTTACATCACCTGGCGGAATCTAACCAACCTAGCCCCCTCTCGAAAACATGATATTGAATCCCTAATAAAGCAGGAGGCACCTTACTACCCCCAGGTTGCAATGTTCACGCATATCCATCCAGAAAAGGACTCCGTCGTCACCAAGGGAAAATATGCCTGGCGGACCAGGCCTGATCACTGGCTTATCGAGAATAAGATTTATGCAGGATTTACACCGAATAATGATGAAGTGCCTGGCTGGCAACCTCGGGATGGCGTAGTAGATGCGGAAAGGCTCCGAGAAGCGTTGACCTCTCAGCTTGGCGGGCCCATTTCTAACTTCTCAGCACTGGATATTAACTATCGGCGAGTCTTGGCAGTGCTGATGGCTCAGGCATGCCTCGATTTTGATACCGCTGAATCACTAATCAAAGCGTTCGGCCTTGCTTTTGGAAAGCAGGGAGATCTCGCCGCTGCAGACAAGATGGCAAACGATGTCCTGCATAAGCACTCATCCGACCGCCGGGTTTCGAGCATTTTGAGTAAGCACGGCTTCTCGACAACCTTTACCCATGCCTTGTTTCTAAGGGCTAAGCATAATGGCAATCTTCCTCCCAACATCTTTCTTTGGGTCAAACCCCTTAATCGCACTCTCTGGTATATCATTAGCGACTGCGGCATCCAAAGACCGAGCATCGAAACCGCAGCGATACGCTCTCATTATGAGTGGGAAAAAGGCGTAGGCCATGCCATTCCGATTCCCTGTATTGAGCCGGCATTCAACGGTGTAATGAATTACTGCACCGCATCGGGCCTTGTTCGAGAGTCAGCAGTAGCTGATGGATCCGCTTTTCTTATTACCCAATAATCAGAGTGTGAGCAATGATAGGCAGCATTGAACCAGGTAGATCGCTTGCCGGCATTCCTTGCCTTGATGGGCTTTATTTTTTGCCCAGTCGAACCCCGGGTTTTTCTTCGGAGGAAACATCTCTCCCCTCTAAATACATTCTACACAGGCTCTCACAACCTTTTTCTCGCCACGGAAAGACATTCCCAGCGCTTCTTCGGAGTATTGCTCCAGGCATCTACGTGGACGCCTCGATGTCACCCGGCGCCGTTAAATCTGCAGTCGCCTCTCATGCGGCCCGAATTGTGCGCTACCTCTGGCCTACTTCAGTATTTTGCGGAAAGTCCGCCTTTCTACTTTGGCACCCTAACTTTCCTCAGAACTTTTTCTTTAGTGAACCAGAGGAACAGCAATTTTCCATTATCGTTGCCCACTCCCCAGGCGGATCAAAGGATAGCCACATAAGAGATGTCGGTGGGGTTCAGTTCTTGCTTAACCGAGGCTCTGGCTGGATGTGGGATCACGCCATGACTTTGCCATCTCGTGACGATCTCGGGAGTTTTGAAACACGCCTGCTATCTCCAGCCGCTCTATGCTTGGCTCACTCTAGCCCCTGGCGAAAAGATGGCCGTGATAGCGCACCGGCACACAAACTATCTGACGCGGCGTTTATTTTTTCCGCTACCGTTAGTCACGGGCCAGACAGCACTCCGCATGAGATGCTAGGGCTTGCATCCAGCAAATGCCGAGCTATAGGCGGGGCAGCCCTTGGGAAGCTCGATCGCATTGCGCAGTCCCACCCTGACGCCATTCAGAGTGGCCTTCTTCATTATGATGAAAAAGTAGACCTCCACTTCTTTGATATGCCTCTTGGCACGCTATATCGGGCCGGCCCATTGTACTCAATGGCGCTTTCTCCACGTTTCCCTTCAGGGTTAGGGCCGCGCAGAGGCGCCTACTTCGACGAGCTGCCTCCTATTATAGTTAATATGCTCGCCGATCCTGCTGAGCGCTCTTTGGAGAAAATGGTTTTTACAGGGGGACTACGCCGTTCGTCAGAAGCAAGTAGACAAAAACACCGCGCACCATACGTTTTCCGCAATTTATCAGATCGCCCCCTGAAGGTCGTTGCCAACGATGACTACGCACCTGAGACAACGTTTATTGCGACGATCACAGATTCTGGCGAGCTCATCCCAGACTCATCTGGTGAGTTTTGCGCGCGGGTTTCACCGCTCGAGCCCTCCAACCAAGCCGCCGTCTTAGAGACCTGGCAGATTTACGCAGGCCACCAAATCGCCTCGTTGATACTGCAAACTGATCAACAGTGCTTTGCAAAAGTTCTCGATGTTGCCGGTAGCCCCTCTCTAGTGACATTAGTTGAACGGGTTGGCATCCCAGCGGCATCTGGAGCGCCGGCATTCGAGATTCCCGTATCCATCCCCGCCTGGATCGAGATGCTTGAAGACCTTGGCGAAACCCAATTTGATTCCGGCCTGGCTGGCGCTCTAGCGCACAGCTCCAACAATAAGCTACTAGAATCTATTGTACGCCACTATTTCTACTCCGATATTTGCGGTTTGGACCCTGACCTTTCAGATATTTGCATCACTCTCATTCCTAACCCAACTCACCCCAATCGGTACGCCCCTAATTTTCAAGGGCTCTATCGTGCCAAGATTGCCGGGACGAATTCGCTTGAACGCCCTTTCAAAACACGGGCGGATGGACTCGAGAACTTGTTAAATGTCATGAACGCTGATGATCGATTCCTGTTGCGTATCGCGAGGAGCGTGAGTTCGATAATAGACGATGGACTAGAGGTGACTCTTGAAAGTTTGATGGGTGTGGCGGAGTCAGCGGGGATTGACCATGAAGCTCGGCTTTCAAAGATGCGCATTCTTCATAATTCAAGCACTACAAAACTGATTGCTAAAGCTCTTATTAATCTTCTGAATGAGAACAGGTCTGAGCCTACGTTTGTTTAAGCAGCAAACTATCAGCCTTTAGCTCCTCGGATACGTCATTTTCCTTTAGCCACATCTCATAGACCGTCTTCTGAGATTTGTCATTGGCATCCCTTGATCCGTCCGGCCAGCGCCCGGCAAGCATCATTACCTCGCCATGCATGCCTCCTACAATTGACCTCCTCAGAGGCACGTGCTCTGCCGGCAATGGATCCTGGTCGCGATATAATAACGGCAGCCTGGCGATGGCTCCCGAGTTGCGTATATTGCCAATCTGCCACACGCTGACACCATTTTCATACTGCTTTAGCTCGTCCACCTTCACTTCATAAACACTTGTCATGGCACACTTGCCATGCGCGCGCTCCCCGGCAACACTAAGCGCTTTGCGGGCATTTATAGCCGTTTCTTTTTCGAAGAAAAGTGGTTCTGCGTCGGCAGTGGTATTTATCATTGCCGTCAAATAGATCAGCGGATCCTCGTTGACCAAACCAGGCTGCACCCAGCCTGATGGAATAACAGATTCGTCTGTTTCATATTGAGCATTCTTTGCCATCTCAAAGAAACATCTGGCCACATTCCAATCCTCGCGATGCTTTGATGCAGGGCCGATTGCGTAGTGGGTCATTGCCGAAGACATATAGGCAATTTCTTTCCTGTAATTCCCGCTCTCCCTCTCCATATCCAGGAGCGCTGCCATAACCGGGGCCATTCTTGCCGCCATCACTGGATGCAGCGTCGCCCTATGAATGGAAGGGGCCATAGCCCACATCCACAAAATTGATGCCCGGCTCCAGCCTAAGTAACTATTGTCATAGCCGACTAGCTCAATACCATCAAACTGCGGGAGGCCTCTCGGCAACGTTCTTCGAATTACATGGAACAGGGAGTCGAATGCCAGATGACCGCCACGCTTCGATTTTCGCGTTGTACCTTCGGATCCGGCATCCATATCTGCTGTAGCGTAGAGATCAAGCGCCTCATTTTTTCTTGACTCGATTAAGGGCGCAACGCGAGACAAGCCCGCTTTCGTGGCGGACAATATCTTTGTCGCCTCTCGTTGCAACGCATGACCGCGGTTCGCCTCTTCCTGGGCTTCAACGGCGAGATCCCACGCCTTGTTGGCCAGCTTGTTTCGCTGGTCAACCAATTTGTTGTGTTTAGCAACCCGGAGATCCTCTGCCACCCTCGCACCAGCATCTCGCGCGGCCTGCCTAAAGTCGACATCCGGCACAAGGCTCTCAATCGCTCTGTGTATAACCCAAGGGTTGATTCTGGCCATCTGCTTTCCTTCTTGCCCGGGCACCCGTTATGGGTCATTATTTCACGTACATAGTATATTTCACAGAGATTATGACGACATTTCTGGATGGTGAAAAAGACTTTCTTCGCTCCGTGGACGTTGGGCCTGAAGCAAACGAGGCGCTCTCTGGGCGGATCTCAGAGCTTGAATCCATTCTTGCCGATCAGCAAGCGGCCAAGGTCGATTGCGAGCGCACTCTGGCAGCTGCCCAGAATGCAGCTTCAGAGCTAAATAGAATCATAGCTCGCCTTGGCGGCGAGCAGGACGGCTGGGGGGGGAAAACATCCCTTGGGTCACCATTCGAGATGGCAACGTCACTATGCTTTTATCACTCGAGACTTCTCTCTGCTGCGTTTCTTGAGCATGTCGCCGCTCGCCACAGCCAGGGCCCTCACGCTGCCAAGCCCATGTCGGTATCATTAGCACGAGAACATAACCAACATATTCTGGCCCTGCTCATACACGCAGGCATGGCCTTCCAGATAGACGAGGCCATCCGGTCTGTTCGGTCCGCAGCGGGGGTTTCTGATATGGATTTCTCGCGGGGCAGCGATAGACAGGGCTCTGACAACGACGCGCCAATCAACCTTGCCGCCTTCGACGTCTTATTCGGGCAGTTCCCCTTCCCGGAGATTTTTGAAAATGCGTATCCAGGCTGGTTCTTTCTTTCGCAATACACATACCCGACGGAGAGCAGGCTCAAACACCAGCAACGAACACTTTTCGGGACCCTTCTTGCGTGCGCGACCTCCTACATTAATGGCCGGCAAAGGCTTTATCGCTCGAAAGAGCGGGACTCCTATCCCACCGACGTACGCCGAGCTTCATACGCCGACCTTATTGAGGACATCCCCCTGTTCAAGACATGCCTCAAGCATGTTCAGGACAACATTACTTACTCAGACTCAAGCAGCGTTACTGTTCACCATTCGATGAGCGGGTCTTACTACCCACTGCCCTACGAGGAAGCGCTTGCAGGGTTTGAAGACAAGGTTAACGCATTTGTTTCAACCGCCTTGCAAAAACATGACCTCTATATGCCGGCGGCGGCATGGGAAAATGAGGAGGAGAGCGCATGGTACAAAGCGCTCACCTTTGTAAGCGGCACGCTTACTATTCCTTCGTAGCAACACCCAAATCTGCCTTCCTGGCAACATCAAGAAGCGCCAAGAATATCTCGTCTTCCGTCAATTGGTCCCCGCCGGCGGCCAGTTGTTCGTAGTTCTTCTTCAGAAGGGGATACCTGTTTGCTTCTTCTCTGGTTACAACTCCGTCCTTGTTTGCATCTCCCATTCTCATCATGACTCGCGCCTGCAGGGTTAGCCTCGATCTGAGCCAGTCCGCAACCTCTTGAACGGTCACCTGATCATCGCGATTGACGTCAATATCATCAAAGTCAGCAATTACCCCCCTGACAGACCCAGCTTCGCGCCTGGTTATCAGGCCATCACCATTAGCATCGGCCGCCTCTAGGGCCGACACCAAAAATCCGGTCTGAGCCTGCTCGACCCTGAGCTCTACCTCCATCTCTTGCGCACCCTCAAGCGGACACTGCCATTCTTCGTCGGATGCCGCGAAAGCCAATGGCCCCACCACAAGCAAGACAATAGAAGAAAAAACCCTGTGAATATTCTTCATGTTTACCTACTATTTATCACGTATCATTTATATGATCCTGAATATATGCCCAATTGTCTATATGCTAATTTCCCACCTGGCATCATGCCGCCAGGCTTTCGGGCCCCGCGGACGCCCCTTCTTAGAATCGTCATATTTCTCTTTTCCCCTATCGACTTTTAGGACTATGTTGCTATTATTGGCCGCGTCGTAAGGACAATAGCGTATGCTGTCAAAATGAAATCACGCTTGTCGACACTATCAGGGATCTATTAAAACCAAGGGGCGGATAATGACTCGGGAAATTCACCAGACTCTCATCATCGATTACCGAAACACATCAAACGAACGTCGCAAGGTTACCTTCTCCGGTAGCGAGCACGCATGGGTGCAATCTCTAACAAATGATCATGTGCAAAGCGCGGTGGCCGCGATGCGGGCGCTAAAGCATATTCCCGATTTATACCGTCTGTACGACCTTACTTTGATCAACGCAAAAGGTGTTGAGTTGCGGCCCACGGGCAATTAATCGACGTCACACTTAATATAAAAAAGGGGCCTAAGGCCCCTTTTTTTATTTTCCCGCTGCCTTGAACCCTCCAAGGTTTCGCCCAGACGTAGCAAAGAAGGCGAGCGTTTGTGACTGCCCCTCTCTCTCACCAAGATCCATCGTGTCATCTACACCCACCCATCGCAGGGCTGCGCGGGGCAGCTCGTATGATAGAGAGAAGCTCATATATGCCACGACCACCATTAGCAGTGTGTAGACGACCATTCCTACGATTGGAGTAAGGGGAAGCCCAAACGATCCCTCCCGGGTTGATATCAGCGTCTCAAGGAGGGTTTCATTAACAAGCCAGCCGCTCACTCTGAATATCGCGATACCCATCACCATGCCCGTCACCATCAAGACCGGGCGCAGCGCCAGGTTCATTAGGATGGGATAGCCACTTCCTCCTTTGCCCGTTACATCACCGCCATCTGGCGTCATGTGCATAATCGACCACAGTGGCGCGACAACAACCGATTGGGCTACATAGGTTAAATACCCGACCATGGCGATAGTCCATAAGATATATGGCATCAAAGGAATGCCGTACGCCAACAGAACCCCAATCGCCAGCAACATCATTGAAAACGTGGCGACCAGCCCGGTGGCCCAGCTTATTGCAGCACCGCCTTTACCCCTTACCTTATCGGAGCCCTCGTCATCGCCCATAAACTTGGATACGAAGTCAGCTGCTACCAGCCCTGTGCCAATAGTGAGAATCGTGTTGCCCATCGTTCTGAGCTCGAGCATCGGATCATAGTTTCCCGCCGAGGCGCCAGGGGACAGCCCGTATGTGCCTGTCTTTAGCGCCCCACTTCCTAGATTGTAGGTGATTCTTGTCGCGCCATTTGTGATTGAGTTCCAGACATTAGCGATCCTCCCCAAAACGCTTTCTGAGTCATTCCTTGTTTGCAGCTGACTCATCGCGTCAGCCATGGTCGCGGCAATTTTGTTAAATTTGTCAGCGCGCGCCATCACCGCAGTGAACTCAGTCATGACCGCGTCGTTACTTAGCCACCCAGCCTCGTATCCGCTAACGCCCTCGCCCGGAGTCGTGATCTTGGGGATCGCGCTTACTACAGCGTCATGGATCTTGTTCTGCTCCGCGTTTAGGGTCCAGTAGATAGATCCAAAACCGACCCACCCCAAGCGGTTCAGCTTTTCCAGGCCCTCTCTGCGCTGCTCGTTTGACCAAGCTGGCAACCCAGCTGTTACGGCGCTTTGAATGTCTGCAGTAAGCCCAAGAATCGCGTCCCTTCTTGCTCTATGTGTCGCCTCTGTGATGTTTCCAGAAACGATATCGTCAGCGATAGATCTTATGGCGGATCCCGACAGAGTGCTTATAACTTTGTTTCCTATATCTCTTTGTATTTTAATCTTGGCGATGTCTGCGGCAGTGATGACATTCTTAGCGCCAACGCTGTTTATTGAGGATTGCTGTGCAGAGCCTATATCTCCCGCCACCGCCATCTGCCCACAGGCACCATCCAACCCGACAAGTAGGTACTTGTTCGCGGATCCCGGCATTGAAAACTGCTCGTATGCCCCGCCTGCCTCATCCGCCAAGCCAGACTTAACAAGAAACCTCTCGCACACTTTCGAGAGGATTAGCTTACCGACGAGATCTTCCGTATTCGAACCGCCCTGGGTCATCGTGATTGGGGTAGAGGTATACGAATTCAGGACATATTTATAGACAGCTCCACCCATGCCGATCCCAAGCAACGCGACCCCAAGAGTTGCAACCTGGGCGACATTCAAACCACCGAAGGCAGGCATTGGCAAGTTGAGGCCAAAACCCAACGTTGCCCTCATTGGAAGCATGACCGAATCCCAGTTGCCAAGAAACTGACCGGTTTGGCTGGTTTTAAGCAAGCCAATAATGATGATATACGTCAAAAGGATCATGCCCACGATCATTGAGACCGCAATCATGATCTTCGCCAGGTTGGTTAGCAGGGTTGTGCCGCCCTGGTATTGATCAATAGCTGCTGAGTTGAACCCACTACCGCCGAAAAATGCATCTCTAACGCTCTGCACCGGGGTGCCGAACAGCTGGTAAAGCATCTGATAGCTCAAATCATCGGCAGCAGGGCCATCGAAAAAGTCCTCCGGGGCGATTCGGAGGTTGTCATCAAGAGCCTGCTCTACAGCCTGGATATTATCGGGCGTTGCAATCTGGTAGGCCTCCCGGGATGTATTCGCCGAGGCTGCTGATAGGAGCTGCAGAAAGAGCACGGCAGTGATTGTCAGAATGCGGATCATGGCGGCCACCAGGTCTGGAAACAATGTAGGTTCTTCCGTATGATACCCATAATATAGGATTTTCTGCAGCCTGACTATGATCGCACAGAAGCATGTCCAAGCCTTTCTGGCCCGCCTTCCGGAGCCAGCAAAAGATGCCCTGATCAGACTCAGCATGAGTGAAAGCTGGGTCATGGACTCCGATCCTCAAGTGTCTGGTCGGATATTTCGGATCGCAACGGCGCTAGAAAAGGACCCCGAAGGCAATACGGCGAAGTATGTACAGCGGCTGGATGACACGCTGGGGGTGCTTGCCTATATGAGCCTTGAGCGCTGCCTTCTCTTTATTCAGGTTCTGACTCGATATCACCCCGACTTTATTACCAGCGTCTCAGAGCGACACTTCCCAAACGACTCTAATCAGCACACCTGGAAGGTCACCGTGATGAGTCGACTAAACAGTCTGGCCCGCCACGATATTCTTACCCAGGTGTTCTCAGATCAGAATTTTGAGGCCTTGTTCAGGGCCCTCGCCAACACAACATCAGAGGCGGCAGAATGAACTACAAGCTAGTATTTGCGCTCACGGCACTCCTCACGATGCCATCGATTAGCATGGCAACCTGCGGGGTTTCATCGTATGAATATGCCAGCCAGGTTGCCAAGAGCTACCAAATGGACAAGCCCCAGTCCCTGCTTTCGAAGTGCGGCATTGGCGGCCTTATTAATCTTGAATTCCTCGGTGGGATCGATCTGCTCGGGGCGCTAAAAGACTTCATTGAGAAGGGGGTTTGCGGAGCGGTTGAGTCTGCCGTTAGCGTAGTCAGAGATCCAATTAATGAACGAATCGGTGAAGCCAATGACTCGGTCCGTGAAACCGACAGGGCAATGAACAACATGGTTCGTGAAACCTTTGACGACAAGTACCTTCCGTTTGGCGGGAAAAGCGGCGATGGCTCAATCGGAAATGATACGGACTGGAAAGGACTTTATGACAGGGTGGTGCAGTAGCACCCTGTCATAACATTCCGCGAAGACTTTTTAGGCTCGGATCTACCTTTATTTTTTTATCTTCCTCTCGACCGACCTCACCTTCGGGCGCCTTTTCAGCGGTTTCTGCCTCTATCTCAGCAACTGGCGCTGTCACCACCCGGGCCTCACCGCCAGAGGCAGCGAACATCATCGCTGCACGCAACACTTCTGCTCGCTTTCTGGGGATAAATTGCCCGAGAACCTCCAGGGCTGCTGCATGCGTTGGATTATAGCAGTCGAAAACGATGTTTTGCCTGGCTTCTTCACCATCAAACCAGCCACCGTCCTTTATTGCGATAATCGCCGCTGCGATATCGTCCGCCGTAGCGCGGCGCGTGCCCGTCACCCGCGGCCTTAGCGTGACCGTTCTTTTTTTCATGGATAACTCGCTCACGCCACGAAACGGCCGTACTTCATCATCCCGGAAGCGTTGGCAAACAAGGGGTCCACCGAGAGCTCCTGGTGAACGAACCACTCCTTAAGGAGCCCCTTCTCATCGAGAGCCTTGGCCCCACCGCCAATAAATATTACGCGGTCAAGCTCCTGGCCCGAACCCAGCTTTACTTTCGTCTCAGTCCTTATTCTTGAGACCAGCATATTTTCTGCGTCCTTAAGAATCTGCGCGACATCGTGATGAACGTGATGCACTTTTATACGGCCGGTCTTGATTGCCTCGTCGATCCTTACGTCACTTGGTGCTGCTGGCAGATTCAGGCTGACCTTGATCTCGTTACGCAAATAATCTCTCATCATCAGCATGCCGCAATTAATACTACCGCTCGCCGATGTGTCCACCGTCCCATTCGAAATCACGGCAAAATCGGTTGTTCGACCGCCGATGTCAACTATCGCCACGCTTTCACGGCGCTTTTCCGGGTTGAGAAGCACCTCGTCACCGGTTACTTCAATAACCCAATCAAACCAGGCGGCAAAGCCTTGAGCAGTAACGAGGTTCTGCATTATTTCTATTGAGTCCGCACCAATGGCCTCAACGGGAATGGCCAGATTATCTTGCTTCTTTTTAATAAACATCTCGTTTTTAGGGTTGCTTGACGCTCCAGTAAAATACTCCCTTACTGGGATGCCAGAGACAATGGCTACCTTGCCTCCATCTATTCCGCCCTGTGCGCGCGCCACCCTTAGCGCATGATGCACAAGGACGCGATTGAGGGGGCTATGGGCGTATTGATCAAAGGTTGTGTCATCACCCTGGACATCGCCGGCGCTGTACCTCGTCCCTTCCGTTTCGTATTCGAATACACCCGTCTCATCCCCGGCTCCATCCAGCGCTACGCGAGTGCTGGCTCCAACCTTTGCACGGCTTGGCACGCTGATCTTAAAACCGTCAGCGGTCACTACTTTAATATTGTTGTAGCCATCATCAAGTCCTACAACGGTCGCTTCTTGGGCCCAATTCATAACACCTCCAAATACCTAGCCATGCCGCGCGCTACCAATTGCAACGCGCTAGTAGATTTTTTTACTTTCAAGCAGCCAATTAGGGCTGAGAGCCAAGCCCAGCAAGTTCAGTCTTCCAATTTTGATAGACTCTTTTCCTGAACCTGCGCTGCGCATCGGGGTTCTCACTAAAGATTGCTCCCACTGCTTCCCATGTGCTTCCGCGTGCTTTCAGCTCGGAGGCCAGCGCTGCCGCGATCCCGGATGCGCTTCTGCAGCGCGCCGAATTACTCGACGCCTTAGATCTCTCTACAACACCCTGATAGTGGTTCTTCAACATATTTACTTTGCGAACGTATTCCTGAGTTTCCTTGTATGGCGGGACGCCTTTATTTCGTCTCACCGTTCCTTCGCCAGCATTGTAGGCAGCTAAAACCAGCTCAAGACGATCGAACTTTCTCTGGAGATAGGCTAGATACCTTACCCCGGCATCAATGTTGGCCTCGGGATCGAAAGGGCTGACCAGGCCTAGCCATTTTGCAGTGGCCGGCATTATCTGCATTAATCCCTGGGCGCCCTTGCTAGATAACGCATTAACATCAAACGCAGACTCCGCGTGAATAACAGCAAGCACTACGGCAGGATTAACATTGTGCTTAGCGCTTCGCTCGATGGCGGTTTCGATGAGCATTTTTCTCGATGATGCTCCTTCGTAAAGACTCTCTATCACCGCCTTCAAAACCAGCTCATCGACGCGAGACGCATCAGCAGCGTCTCTGTAGCAGCTCCCAGCATACGAAGATGCAGCGAGGACCATGAGTGTCGCCATGGTCACAGCCCGCACCATTCTCTTAATCATGGCCAGTAACACCGGGTAAATGTGGGGAAGGCACCAATATGGTCCGGCTGCCCAGCAGGATCTTCCAGTGGCTGAGGCGCACCGCCCGCTGTAAGAGCGAACGCCTTAATCTGCCAGTATTGATCTGCTGGTCCCGGGGTCGTGCCGCAACGGTCTTGATCGTTGTCTAGCCCGGCAACACTATTTCCCGTGCAGTCAACGGCGTATGCGAGAAAACCATGGAGGGCCTCGCCGCCTTGCGTAGAATCAGTTTGATACACAACGCCTGACGTGGTGACGAACGCCTGGGGGGTGCCCTCCCCTCCCGGGTTGTTCGCCGGGTCTCGATCGCACATTGGCTTTTCTAAAAATGAGCCGTGCCGGAAAAGTCCGCCGAAATAAATCGCCTCAGACAGGTTTGATCCGACTGACTCGACGACACCATCAATCATATTGACCGTGCCAGCATTAAGTATGTCATTTCCGTTCATGTCGAGGTCGGCCTGCATGGCATTCGAGCCGTCCGTTCTTAGCCATGCATCCAGGCTTGGCGCTGTATTTGCCTCAGCTATAAGCTCTCCATCAGCCGGGGGAGCCGCCTGCCCTGCCGCGTAGCCCCATACCGAGAGACCGTCCTCGTAGACGTAATATTGGAAGAACGCCGTCCCTGCCAGCGGGGTGCCGATAGGTGTGCCCGCGCCCGTCACGGTGCTCATACCAACGCTCGGCTGCTCTGATACCGCAGCCAATGCAGCAAGCTGGGCCAGATCCATTCGGACCTCTTCTTGAGCTCCCTGGAATGTACCCATGTACGTAACTGCGTGTATTGCAGTGCCAGTATCGAAGATAGCAGTTCTTGGTTGAATTCCAGCGTAGGTGTCAGGGAATGAGCATTCGAGATATGGCTCAACACTCACCACGCCTGCCGCAGTGGCGTCCGGACAGTCGTCTGAGTCCTTCAGCCACAACGTTCCAGCAATAATGCATGGCGCCCCGGCACAGCCAGACGAAACGACTGACTGCGCACCAAGGTCTGATATAAAAGCTCTGACTCCGCTATTGTAATGAGCAAGATACCGGCCTCGAGCCTGGGATTCGTCCCTGATCTGCGACTCAAGACGCTGACCTAGCACAAACACCATACCTACACTTACCAGCGTAAGCGCCAGCATTGCACTAACAAGTACATACCCATTTTGTCGCGGCGACATGCTCATACCTCAGTTTGTAGCCAGCAACAGATCAACAGTGGCCGCAGAATTGCATTGCGCGATCATGTAACCACGGTCAAGGTCGCCGCCGGAAAATGCATTTCGTGCAACGCCGCCACCGCCAACGGCTGTAGCAGCAGCAAATGCGGCCAGACCGCCACCAGCTGCCACCTGGATGTACTTGAATTGGGTTGCGAGACGTGGAACGAGATCAACGCATTCCTGTGAGGGAACGTCGGTGTAGGTGATCGAAAAACCATCGTTTGCACCGTTAACGTTAACTGGCGCGATAGTAATTAAGGCACCAAAGCCGCTTACGAGCGCATCCGGAACCCCGTCAGCGTCAGTATCGCTGAGCATGGATGCTGGTGCCATGCGACCTGCCGCGACGTCAGCTTCGCCCAAACCCGTGTAGCGGCGAGCGTTGGTGCCGTAGACTTCGCGAATTTTGGCCTGCGTGGCCGCAAGGGCAGTCGATTCAGCTTGCGCCGTTCCACTCGAGGTTAGCTGGGTATAGACCGCGAACGCACCGGCAATGATAACTACGACAACTGCCATCACCAGCAGGATCTCGATCAACGTGAATCCCGCTTGGCCCTTGTTCATTTTACTCTTCATCATTTTGTTTCTCCTGCTTGGGTTAGTAGTGCTAGTTACCGTACAAACGCACCAACGGGATCTGATCCTGATTGCACGCTGCAATAGCGACAGCAGGATCGTAATCCGTTGGAGTTCGAACGTTCTTTACGTCGACAGCTCCACCGCCGCCGTTATCGGTCACCTCGATTCTCCAGAATCGATTGGCAACCTTTGATATCAATCTCACGCACAACTCGACCGGCACTGGAATTACTTGCCGGTAATCCGTTCCATTAACTTCCACCGTAAGGTTTGAGCCCCAAGGCAATACGACTGTGGGACCTGCGCGGTCCACATATTGCTCCGGCGCAAGACCCTCGTTGATTACCAGCGCCGTTGTTATCGGCGGGGTCGCGTAATCGTCCTTGAATGTGTAATAGGCTCTTGCACGCTGATCTATCTCGGACGCAAGGGCTGCGGCTTCATCAGCGGACCAGTCATCTGCAGCGGTTTGATATAAACCGAATGCGAATTGCAGACCAATCGCGAGCAATGCGACAACGAGCAACACCTCGAGCAGCGTAAAACCCTCGCTACGATTGTTCATCTGCTCATACCCCCAGGGAAGCCTGAATCGCCATAATCAACTGCCCAAAAGCGGCCAGAGCCCATAAAACAAATCCGAAGATAACCATCTTTGCTGCTATGCCAACTTTTTTACCTAGCGATGCGAGCTCGACTCTCACGTCAGCGACGGATTCGCGTCCAATAGCGTCAATGGCGCGCTCGAATCCGGAAAGCGCACCGAAGTCGACGACGTCTTCAGCGATAGCACGAGGAAGCAAACCATCGGCCATCGCATCCGCTACAGAGTTGCCAGCGGCGATCTTGCCAAGCATCCTTCTTGCGTGATACTGGAACCATCTTGTTGAAACTCCCATTAACTGCAAAATCGACTCACGTGGAGCGACTCCCGCTTTCATCATCGCCCCCAGAGATATCAGGAACATCGATCCTTGCACCCAGCGATACGTTGAGAATGGCGCGATATATCCATCTATTCTCGTACGCACAGGTCCGCTCCAATTCGGCAGAGCGACGTATATCCCAACAATTACTGCAATCATCCCGAGAAGGACAAATGGCCAAGAGACTTGGACTGCGTCCGCGAATCCAAAAAACGCGACTGTCACATCAGGGGGGACGTCAACTTTGTCCATCATTGGCTTCATTTTTGGCGCCAGGCCAAGACTAAATGCAATTACCAATAACGCTGCTACGCCGATCTGGAAAAGTGGGCCGCTAATGGCATCAATAATTTCTCTTTTTAAGGCCCTATTCTGAGTCATCATCTCATCTGCCAGCCTTAGGGAGACCGCGAGCGTATCTGCCGTTTCCCCAACCGCCATAAACACAAGCTCGTTTGCTGGCACCCAAGGCGCAAATGCGCCAGATAGCGATTTGCCATCCTTAATAGACTTTTCAACACTGGCGAGAATTTTGCCTATGGGCGCGTTACGTCTTTGCGCTTGCGCTCTCATGACCCTAATGGCCTCGATTGGCGCCTGGTTTTCTTCCATGAACATCACGATCTTGCGGTACACTCCCCTTCTAGCATCCGCCCCAAACGCACTTATTCTTAGCCACTTTCTTTCGATGTCCGCAGTATCAACCATGGTAATTCCCTACTATTCCGCCGATGTATTTCGGGCTGGATGGCCACCGACAACGCTTACATTTGGATGTGTTTCATTTACAGCATTGAATCCATATTTTGCGTACATCTCTGCTATCGTATCGCTCTCAAAAAGACCGAAATTATCCTCTACGTCCTCGGGAGATATCATCCCTGCCCGCATTTTAAGAATGGCGTGGTAGTAGGCCGGAGCCCCGACACAATCAAATGGATCCGGTGTTTTTTGCTCCCTCCAGTGGCGCTTGGCACCTATGTCCTCACCTTTCGATATAAGGTCGAGAAACTCATCATCCGGCGTCATAACTTCAGCACAAACGGTTATTCCAACAATCCCTCTTTGCGAGCAATCCACACAACCGGGGCCCTTAATATAGATTGTGCTGCCAGGCGTATTTACGGGCTCCATCCTTTTTTCAAACTCTCTACGGCCCGCGACCTTCATCCCTTTTTGATACTTAATTTTGCACGAGCTGCACAGCACGGGCACCAGACGCTGATATATCAGTCCTCCGAGAAAGTTCGGCGATGCAATGGTTCTTCTCTCAACACCCAGGTCGATAAGACGACTTATTGCATCCAGAACGGAAGCGGCATGAGTGGTGGACATGACCTGGTGCCCCGAAAGAACCGCCTTTACGCCCAAATCAGCGGAGTCCTTATCTCTAATTTCACCAATCATAATAATGTCGGGGTCCATTCTCATGATCGCGCGAATTGTCTGAGCAAATTCTCTCGCTCCGGAAGCGTCGTCACTGTCATTTCTGATTACGCTGGTTTGGGATGCTCCGGGGATAATGTATTCTACGGGATCTTCTACGGTTCTTACACTGATCCCAGGGCGGCGCTCCATGACGCCCATTATGCCATGCTTCAACGTAGTAGTTTTACCTGAGCCAGTGGTGCCCGCTACCAGAACCGCGCCATCAGGACGGGCAGTAGCCTTACGTATCAACTTTGCGTGGGTGTCCGAGTACCCCAGCTGCTCGAATGAGAGGGCCTTGGCTTCCTTCTCGCTCATAGGAAGAAGTCGCATAACGACCTCAACCCCTTTGGGCTCAATGGGCGCATGCTGATATCTGAACCGGTACATTTCACCTGCGATCTTTCTTTCAATCATGCACGACATGCGCTTTGTCGAGCTGAACTGGCCAGATCGGCTACTGGGTATTGCAAGGTGGTTATAGGCCGACGTCACGATATCCGTCAAATCCTTTTCTGAGTGTCCAAATGGCTGGACCTCGAGTTGTTTGAAAATTCTAAACGCAACCCTGGATTCGGCCGGACTAATTTTTATATGCACATCCGTGACTTTAAGCTGGACAGCCTTTGTCATGATCGTTTCGAACGCTCTTGTTTGGGCGCCCGTATCAAGCTGTATTCCTTCTTTTGAGTCCTCTTCGTCCGTTGCGACCACAGATGCCCGCTCAAGAACTTGCTTAAACAGATGGTCTCTAACAATTAAAGGCGTTACGAAACGATACTCTGATCCAAACCGCTGCCTCAGAATGCCCGCAGCGGCCTTAACCTCATCCTTCTTGGCCGCCATGAGTGACTCAGCAACCATAGTGACGGCTGCCTTCTTTTCGTCACCACCGTCCGAGACAAGCTCTAGCAACGCTATCAGTCGGCTGACATCTGGCTTAATGGCGCTCGCTGCGCCCTTCACCAGCCCGCGAATGCGAGGTAGCTTGTCTTCTGATATTACGACGGCCGGGCTAGACATTTTATTGCCCTGCCATACCGCCGGCGAACGGCAATCTCGTCTTGGCTCCACTACGAGGAGCCGCGACCTCAACAGCATTCGGCGTGATTGACAGTACCGTGGAACCATCAGGAGTCTCATCGCCTTCGGAAACCGACACCCTGGACCCGTTGACGATAATGTCTGCAGTATAGCCTGTAGATGCTGCACCGTAGATGGACGCCACTGATGCTGTTGTGGTGGAGCTAGTAATTCCCGCAGCGTCAAAGCTCACAATGCCCGCACATGCCTTTGCCTCTTCACACAGGGCCTTATTTTTTGCGCCTCGCGCCTCAGCAAGTCTCTTTTCCGCGTCTAGTACAGCCATTTTTTCCTGCATCTCATCAATCAGTCTCAAGGTATCAAGCCTGTCACAGGTGTCGGTTACGTCGCAGACACGTTTTTCCACGGGGGGGCGAGGAATCCGCGTAATGGTTTCTGTGGTTGTGACTGTTTTGGTGGCAATACTCCCGTCTCCGTCTGGGTCACCGCCGATTGGCGAGCCCACCTGCGCGGAGCCTGATCCTTCGCCTCGAATCGGCTGGTATTCCTGGCCATCACTTTCGTACTCCAACTCCCACGCGGCCCGAGCGTCGCCCCTATCCTGCATCGCTGGATCTACAAAACCATCAGCCCGAACCGGACTAGCAAACACCACTGCAATACCAGCGAGCAGAAGCAAAACCGATTTATTGACGCTCATCTCTGTTCTCCACGGCTATCTTGAACAATATATTTTGCGGACAGCCGGGCCGTTGGGCGCCCGTCTATCCCTGACACTTCGAACTTTTCAATAAAGATATATGGGGAATCCAAGAGGTCGAGCACCGCGCCCATCATCCACAACTCTTGGATGCTAACCTCAATTCCGCCGACCATGATGGTCGCACTAACGGGACTCCCTGGAGTGCCTGGCGCGGGCATATTGGGCGCGGCCTTCGGCACCTGAACTGACCTTGTCCAGCCAGCGGGGTAGGCTTGCTCGAGCTTCAGAAGCCTGATCAATAGCTCCTCTCCAAACTCTCTGGCAGCCGGAGCATTGCTGATCAATGCAATCGCATCGTCTTTAGTAACAGGCTCGACACGAATTGGCTCAATAATATCCGGGGCTTGGCGATCACCGAAATCGAATTTTAACGTCGCGGCCTTCCCATCGATAGCAAAGGCGATATCGTCCGCCACGCTCTCGAACCTGCCCCTAAAGGCTGGCACGCTCATGCGACCTGCATTGATATACGTTACAGTGCACTCAGGCTGATTCGTGCACAGTATTTCCTTCATCTTCAAGCCATCAAGGTTAATGGGAAGATCCCAGAACATCTCTTTGACTGGCTTGACCCACTTTCTTTTTACGCCACCTGAAATGTTCTGGACCAGGGCGGCGACCGCCTCCTCAGCCCGCTTCTTGGCGATCTGTTGTTTTTGCGCCTGTAATTGAGCAGGACTTAATTTGGGCTGCGGATCGGACGGCCAAAGCATCAAAGCTACGATCAACCCGACAATAACAATGGCGCCAAAAACAACCGCTGCCAGGACTGCATTGCCCTTGACCTTAATCGGCTTCGGCGCGGATCCATGATCAGGAATCAGCTCCGCTAAAGCCAGGTGCTCCCTTACATAGCCTTCGCGCAGATCCATCTGCAGCGAGGTATACACTGGGACGCTGTCCTCAAACATAAACGCCGACGAAATACTCTCCATGCACTCATCGACACTGCTTACAATGCGATCAGTATTTGGATCGGGCAAGCCTCCTGCAATAGCAAGGAACCAGACGTCGCCAGCCTCCGAGGCCGGCATAATAAAGGCGCAGGCAGCCGGGTACTTTCCTGATGCAACAATCGCCGCCGCAAGGGACTTTGTTCCGGCGGGGGTGCTGTCCGCAAACAACCCCACCGAATCATCGGCAGTAGGGTCATCCGGATGGCACAGCGCGAATGATTTCTTGCCGGCTTCCTTGGCAATCCTATTCGCCGCCTGGTGACGGCCCTCTTCTTCTGAAGTCAGCGCACGCCAGTCCATATCGACTGCGTACTTCTGCCCCCCTACGGATATCACAGACATGATGGAGCCCCTTTAGAACCGCGCGACACGCTTCGCCCCATTTTGAACGAACGGCTGTATAACAATGACGATAACCTCTCGCTTCTTGCCAGCCGCACGCCCACCACCAAATGGCCACCAATTCGCGCTAGGCCCCATTGCGCGCCTTTCGATGTCGTCTGTCATCCGCTCGAAGCCGGCAATAACTAATGTTTCTCCACTTCTAATCGAGACGCTCTGGAGGAAATCCCTCGATGAAACATCTGGCGCCTGAATTAGCGATGTTCCCTGCGTGATCGTTTTAAGCTCATTTAGCTGTGAAATGTTCACCCCTAGCTGCATCAAGATTGTCTCGGCGTCATCAAGAACGTGGGGGTTCACGTTCAAAGCGAATCCCACCGATAGCTCTTCAGTGTTCAGGGCGCCGGTGGTCGATCCGTCGCCAATAGTCGTCGAGGAAGATGCGATATAAGTAATCTTGTCGCCGATAGCCATGGGCACTGGGCGATTATTCAAGGTCCTCAATGTTGCGGTCGTTACAACTGAGACATCACCCTGTCTGGCAAGATTCTGTACGACGATCGAGCTACCCGCGTACTTGCCCGCAGTGCCGGTGGCGGTATTCAAGATTGCACCGGTCAATGACCCGACCGGAGATGCCACGCCTCCTCCACTTGTCATGCCAAAGCTCGCGCTCTGGCCTGAATTGTAGACAAGATCCCAATCGATTCCGCGTTCGTCTTCATTGGACAATTGAACTGACAGCACAGTGACGTCCATAACGACTTCTTGTGTAAGAGTCCGATTGACGTTGGCAATATATTTTTCAACCTTACGGATGACCTCAGGGGTATCAGTAACAGTGACGGAGCTAAACTCTCTGGCGACAGTGGACTTGCCGTCAGCGGAGAGCAAACCCTCTACCCCGGCAGCAACAGCATCAAAAATATTGATCTGAGTTTGCGATTGGGTGTTTGACCCGCCTTGACCTGCGTCCCCGCCATCCCCGGTACTCGAGGTGTTGGACATCGTAGCCTGGCCAGACAACGTATTGTTTATGGCCGATATTCTCATCGTCTTTGTTTCGTACCGGTAGATCCAAATGGTTCCGGTTTCCTCCTCGAACCTCCAGTAGGAATTCAGCCCCGCGACAACTCGATCCAAAAGATCCCGAAGGCGACCCTTGAACGCTATTGGCATCTTCGGGCCGATCCCCTTGCCCAACCCTGCTGACTCAGCCAGATTCGCAGCACCAGGATCAGCAACCGCCTGCTGGACATCCACTTCATCGCTACTTAAGTCCTTTAGTGTCTCGTAATAGTCATAGACCTCCCGCGAAACGATGGTTCTATACCCGGACATCTGACCAATTCTTTCAGCGATAACCGAGATCGGCACAGGAACGGCTTCCGTGATCGCCACTCTTTCATCGAAACCCGAGGGCAAATTATCTCTTATCACCATCGCGCCAGGGCCAACATAGACTTCGTCCTCTTCGCGGACGAGCTGTCTTTCCAGGCTGGAGTCGCGACGACCATTTGCCTTCGCCTCCAATACGGCATCGTGCGCCTCAGCAATATCAGCTTCTGTCTCAGCGGTGAGTCGGGTTCCGCACCCGGAAAGCAAGATCGCACCACTAACTACGCATGCAACGATTAACCGGCTCATTCTCTTTCTCCACTTTTCTCTTGGGCGGCATCTTCGATGGCAACTGGGGCCGCAATTCGGGGGTCGAAATGGCGTACCACAAGAACTTTGTTGCCTCTCTTGAACACCCATTCGACGGTCTTCATTGCCCCTTGCTGTCTGTAGCTCCGGGCCAAATGATCAATCGCATCCCTGAAGGTGCCTGTAAATGTCGCATCGGCGACAACGCGATAGTCCTCAGCCAGCTCCCATACCAAGGTATAGCTGGCTCGCTCCGCCCACCGTTGGATCGAGCCCGTCAATAGCTCGCCCCGAGCTATCTTCCAGATCTCTTTTTCACCAGGCTTTAGGCTTGAGGCGTACTTGCCAGCCAAGCGCAGACGGCCACCATCACGAGCAACTGCGGCGTACAAACGCTCTCTGTCGAAGTCTGCCTCCAGATCGAGTCCGTGGTCCTGTGCCAAATTGGCGAGTACGTCGACCAGCGACATTCCGCCAGCCCAACTTACAGGGACATCCTTCAGCCGATCATCCCCATAAAATACAGACCAGCCCGCCGGCAACACCTGCTGAAGAGCTATTGAGAGGGGCACACCCTCTGAGCCTCCTTCTACAAGGGGGTTTTCGTAATAGCGAGAAGCATCTGAGCCTTTTTCCGCGGTGGTGTGCCGGGTTTCGACCTGCTCCCAAGCACCACCCTGGCCATCGATAATCACGAACTCCGCAGAGGCTTCCTGCATGGTTCCGGCGCCAATGCCAGAGGCAAGAAGCGCCACAATTGCATAGTTCCGGCGCCATAAAGGGGTGGAGAATTTAGAGCTCATTTGAATTCGCCTCACTAGGTATCCCGGGTTTTCATCCCGCATATTAGCTATTATAAAGAGGATTGTCACCAAAAGAGCAACAATCCACACATAAGGAACCAGCAGTGCGAGGAACCATAGGGCAAGAGGGCGAAAATCCATTCCCACCACCCTTGGCCACTCGCTCGCAAATGCCCATACCATGTCGTCTTCCTGGTGCTCGCTCATCCAGTCTTCTCCATGTGCGTAAGTACCTGATCGCTTATCATGCCTGCAGCGTGCGCCTCTTTCGCTGAGGCTAGTAGCGTCTTTCCCCGCTCCCGGACGAGCCCATCTACCGTATGAGCGATAGTCGCCAGGCTTGCTTCAAATAGCATCCCCCTGACCTCGTCATCGCATACAAGATATTCGCGCAATGCCACGCGCCCGCCGCCAACCTTTGGCACAAGCCGCTGAACCATCAACAGGCGCGTGCTCGAGATGATGTCCCCAAGCCTTGACGCCTGCTCTTCCTTGTCAAACCTGGAAACCATTCTGCGCATAACATCGGCAACGCGGTTTGCATGCAAAGTGCCCCACACCAAGTGACCCGTCATGCTGGCCTCGATCGCGGCAGCTATCGTTTCATTGTCCCTTAACTCGCCGACAAGAATGATGTCCGGGTTTCGACGCATCGACGCCCTTATGCCATCAGCAAAAGAACGAACCATGATCGGCACTTCTGACTGATGAACTATCGAGCAAAGGTTCTGGCAACCGTCATATACGAATTCGATCGGCTCCTCGTAGGTATTGATGACCTTCCCGATCTCATCGGTTTCTATTAAGTCCCGCAGGGCGGCCGCCAGAGTTGTCGACTTCCCGTCGCCGGTGGAGCCGGCAATAATGTTTAGCCCTTGCCGAGGAAACAGCTGCTCCTTTATTTCTGGCTCGAGACCCAGCTGGTCCAGCTTGGGTGGCATCCAGTTTATGCCGCGAGCTGTTATGGCAAATCCGGCATCCCCACGCCCCGAGCGAATGGCCGTCATATTCAGGCGGAACCTGAATCTTTCTGCCTTGCCGCCCGGCTCCCTGTGAACGACCTCGAACGATCGATCAATCTGGTTGCCCTGCAAGAGCCTCGCAGGCCCGCTCGGGCCGTCCAAATGCCTTACTACCTCCTCGATTTCGCCGTGAATCCACTTTCGCGCCGACAGCATGACTGGCTTCCCGTGGATCTTCGCCGCCGGCACTCTATCGCTGGCCAAGTAAAGATCTCCAAACCCGTCTGTCTTCATTGCGGCGATAAGAAGGGCAGATATCTCATCTTTTGTTGGCTGGGTGTTGATAGCGGACGCGACCGACTTCAGGTTTTCAACCATTGTCTGCGTCCTCTCCAGGAATGCTGATATTCAAATACTCGAAGCGCGGCAGCTTGGGGATGGGCTCCCAGTCTCCTGAATTTGAATTCAATGCCGCCGGGGCGCGAATGGTTAGCACTCGATCCTCAACTGCCATTTCGCGGCCACCGCCGGTTACCCCTTGATATCTGGAGTCGATCTCGGGAGGCGCGACCAGCCCCTGCTGAAGAAGAATGTGGTACCTCACCATCCCGGCTCTATCCCGGGCGAGCATGGCCATGTTCGATCTAATGGTCAGGTCGGCCTGCGTAACACCTGCCCTGAACCCCTCGAGAACAAACTCCCTCCAGAGGCTGACTTCTTTAGGCTTCGGCTTGACCATGAGCCGACTCTGAGGCGGCTGCGCGTACACCGGTAAGTAATCGCGCCAGGTAGGGGGCTGCAGAGCGAATCTGGCGGGCTGTAGAACTCTATAGTGATGAGCCACGGTGCGGATGGCCTGGCCATTGTCACTAATTTTAGCCACACGCACGCTTTCCGAGATAACAGCCGGCTGCAGTAATCTGCCGCCATCGTCTTTGACCATCAGCGCGGTGAAGTCAAAGATTTCGTCAAGGCTCTTTTCGTGGTGGCGGAGATAACGATCGAACTGATGGGCCTGCCAGTAGAACCCCGCATCACTGCCATATTCCATTGCCGAAACGCGCAGCGCCTGCAGCCGCAGTGAGTCCTCCTCGCCTTCCTCATCCTGCTCGCCAGCCGGAACGACCTTCAGCAAAGAATTGAGATACCGGTCATGATCTTTCAGCTCGGTGGGCACCGGGAATATCCCACTATACGCAGGAGTGCCTGGCTGATTTTCCGCTGCCGCAATGTGCGGCAGCAATGTTGCCATAACGGCAATCAGCGTAGCCCTAATCATCTTTGGGCCTCGCCTTTTTCGCCGAGATAGGTGACCTGAATAACATTCGAGTGAGGCATAACCATCAATCGCCCGGCGCCGCCCATCTGTCCACCAGCATCTCTTAGGACATCGATGACGGTAGAGTTACGGGCGGAAACCCGCACCATGACGTCAGGGATCGGCTGCTTGCCCTGAATGCGGAACTCTGCTCCAACGGCATCCGCGGCCATTCGGGCCAGGTTGGAAATAGGGCCTGTATATTCCAGCGACATCGGCTTGTCGTAGCCATCAGGGACATAGTTACTTTGCCACTCGACCTGAGCCATCTGAGCTGGTGTCATAGCCTTCACCGTTTTGGCGTTTTTAATTTCTACCAGCGCACGGAGCAGGCTCGCATTATCTTCGGCCAGTTCGACCATAATCTGTTCGTACTTGGGCGTTTCAAAGGCGTACTCGTTTGATATGACAGCCTGCTTCGACGCACATCCAGCCAGCAAGGCGACGCCGGCTAAAGTTGATATGTACTTTTTCATATCTAGTAAATCCTTTGTAGAATACCCCTTCTACGGAGTATATTAGACGCTATGACCTCATTGAACAAGCCACAAGGCTACCGGGCCATCGCTGATGGCTTGCTGCGCAGATACGCCCTTGCGACAGGACAAGTCGAGGCATCTGTCCTGTTCGCCCCGGACTGGCTAAAGGTCTGCCGATGGCTTGCAAGCGACGTTGGCGGGAACGTCAGCGCCAACACCTGGTCCCTTTACCGCAGAACAGCCTTACACATGGTCGCCACTGAGCTGCCGCGACACCTGGCTGCGGCCAGAAACCTTCTTCCCACCGACCTTAATCACCCTCCCAGCCTAATGAGCCGGCGGGATCGAGGTGTGTCGCTGGAAGACTTCTCACGTCTTCGAGAATGGGTTTCGAGAAGGCGGCTCAAGCACGGCTTCTTTGCGCTCGACTGGCTACGAGCAACCGTACTGACCGGGCTTCGCCCTGTGGAATGGTCAGATGCTTCGATGCTTCGCTATCATTCTGGCTGGGCTCTTCACGTGCTCACGCGGAAGCAGCGATCGCCAACGGACTTCACGACCCCAGACGGCCCGGCAACTCGCACCGTTCCACTTCTGGCTTATGGACAGGCGGAAATAGACCTCATTCAAGGAGTGATAGGGCAAATTCGCCAAAGCTGTCCAACCGAACAAGCATTTAAGTCTTTTTGGAAAAATCTAAATAACAATGTTTTTGGTCGCGCCAGCAGAGAAGGCGGGACTACGGACTCAAAGCAAATAACGCTCTATAGCGGCCGCCATCAATTCAAACGCAATCTGGAAAATGCCGGCCTATCAGAGCCAGAGATCGCTGTATTAATGGGGCACTCATCCAGCAGAGCCCAGGCGCAATATGGGAACCCTGCCGCCGTTCAGAGCGATGCCATTGTCCGCGCAGACCCTTCCGAGCTTGCCGCCTTCCTTCGCGCCAACTAGGGGGGTTATGCCGCCCTGGTCTTGTCGACTAGCTCCCTGACCACCACAGCAACAGCTCCTGACGCTGTGTCCCCTCCCGCCCTTGCGACTACGTCTGGACGATTCGCAACTTCTTCGATGTACTCCTTTGCCGATCCATTTGGGAAGCGATCCGCAAGCATCTTCAGAGCCCTTGAATAGTCAAACTGCTGGGTGAGGCGCTTGAGAAGATCGTTATCCTCCCTTGTTGTAGATAGCGCCCAAAGCTCCTCTGGAGCTCTTGTATTCTTGAGGACTTGGCTACTCCATCCATCTTTCGTTTCATATAGAAAGAGGAAGCTAGACCCCCCGGCTCGCGGACCGTGCACCTTCCCGTCCAGCAAAGCCGCTTTTTGAGACGCGCCGAGCTTAAACCTGCGTGCAAGCTCTTCAACATCACCCGGGCTGCTGCTGCCCACAATGAATATGCTACTTGCGAGGCGCACCATAATGTCATCAAAGTCCGATATATCCTGGGAGATGAGCGCGACCTGCACGTTATGCTTTCTACCTTCCCGCTTGTCGACAACCACCTGGTCTCGCACGGTGGAGATACGGCCCGTCCGATGGAACTCGTCATAGACCAGTCTTTTTACGTCGTTGTGGATGTCTTCGATACGTTCCGCCTGGTAACCCCTGTATGCGCTGTCAAAGGTCCCGAGCATTTCTAAATGGAGGTAGAAGTCTTGAGCTGCGACAAATCGAGCGGTCATATACATAACCGCTGTCTGACGTTTTGCAGGCCCATCCCCAAATGGCGCGACATCCTGAAGATCCATTGCAACGATTCTCGCCTTTCGGATGTTCAGCACCGTTGGCTTTGCGAAGATTGGGTATGCGCCAATGGCGGCTCCGATCAGGCGACCGAACGCCACGGTTAGCTTTTCACCCGACTCTGCCTGTATCCCACCGTACGTTGCCTTAATCGTCTCATTCGAGTTCATAGCGGCAACAGCATCGTTCATTACAGGCACGGCGTATCGCTGCGCACGGTTGGCAATATCTATCTTGTTACGCTTGAAGAATTCATCCCGGATTTCCCACCACGACGTATCCTCGTCGTGTGAAATGCCTAGCTCAGCCACCGCCTTATCAATCGAAGGGTCTGTGCCCTCCGTATAGCGCTTGGCGTAATTCTGGTCAGCGAACTGGTTGTATAGTTCGTCAACGGTCATGGCAGCAAGCTCAGCCATATTTTCATACGGCGTGTCTCTTCCAACAGGAGTCCCAAGAGTGGTCAGCAAGTTGACCAAGAACGACCTGTGCATCGACGTTGGCACCCTTTGCCCCAGCTGCAAGTCAAACGGGTTGATCGCCTCCGAGATGCTATTAACCATGCGATGCTCTAGCACAAGGTCTCTCTGGTTCTCTGGAAGCATGTGCTTAATAAGGTTGATCATTCCTTTTGACGAGTGACCAATGTCCAGGATAACCAGGCGAGGCAGCCTTTCCATTCCCGCCTTGCCAAGAATGGCTAGGTTTATTGCATTGGAAAGCACACTTTTACCCATGCCTGGTGGCGCGAACACCAGCTCGTTCCAGCGAGTCTGCTTGCTACTGCCAGGCTCCCATGGCCAAACGACTCCATCCTCGGTCCTGAAGAGAATGCTACCGGCCTTCCAGTCAGACGCTGGCCTATCGATTGGCAGCATTGCAACAGCCTCCGACAGCGGAGGGTAGCCCCTGGTGGTTGGCGGGAATGGGTGCATACCTGGCGCACTTTTCAACATCGTTTCTGCTGGATCTGAGGCATCCGCGCGAATATCGCCTTGGCCCCATGCCTGAACCGCTTGTGCCAATGCCGCCGCTCGGCCTTGAAGCTCATCGGTTGTTTTTGCCCATGTAACGAAGGTCACTCTCAGTGTCGCAAATGGTTTTCCCAGCGACATTTGATCTTTCATTTTCTTAATCGTGTCGCGGATTGCGGCGTTCCTCGCGCTGGCAAAGGCTGAGAATGTGGCCAGCGTCTGCTTGAGGGCTAGAACTCCACCGTCATTCATAGAGCCAACGTGGAAGCTAACCCGATAGGGCACGTGCTCCGGGATTGAGCTGAAAAGCGCAGCAAACTGCATTGGGCTTTGCGGGAACAACTCCATTGTCATGGGTGCGTACTGCAGGTCACCGATCTGGCAATAACCTCTACCATCCTCATTCTTGACAATGGGCCGGGGAGCCACTTGGTCCCCAATTTTCGGGTACGCCACGTCGGAGGCATCACTAACACCCTTCCCCTTCTCCCTTTTTTTCTGCGTGACAGGGGTTTCTCTCGGGGTGATTTTGCCCCCTGGTAGAAGCGGGCGCCAATCTTGCGACGTATGATCTGGGTCGATGCTGTATCGAAGCTCCTTTACAGCCAAATCCACCGGTATTTTATCGGCCTTGATCTTTGAGCTTGTCAGCGCCTGGATCACATTATCTACATACGAATCATGCTTTGCTCTCAGTGCTTCGATAAACACAAAGGGGTCGATGGCATCTGGCGCATTCACTGCGGCCTTTGCTCTTGCCTGTTTAGCCTCGGCGCCGGCCTTCTTTATTATCTCAGACGATACGGCTGCGGGATGGGTCCATAGAACGAAATACGTTCTCTCGTCCACACACCACCGCGACAACTGCTTCACGGTGCTTTCGTGCAGAACCGTAGCGTCCATATTTAGCCTTTTATGCGTTTCCTTGCTGGGCCGGATGGCCTCGGCGATGGCCCGAGGCGTGTGCGCGGGGTCCCGCTGGAACACCGCCTGTAAGCTGTGGCCAGGCGCCTTAAGCCGCGACGCAAGCGCGTTAACCAACTTCGCGTGTGCTTGCTTGTATTCTTCATCTCCGGGAATGGCAGTCATCCCCCTAACATCGATAAATGTTACGAGGCTACTGTCGATCGCGACAAATGTAGTCGGCCCGCAAACGCTCTCGAGTGCGCACATATCTCTGGCATTTGCTTTTACGATCTGACTAACAACCTTCAGTGCACCGTCAACGAATCCCATCTTCTTACTCCAGCTTAAAGTCGTCTGCGCCGTCTTGTACTTTTCCAATTATCTGCATGACCTGTTGCTTTCTTTCTGCTTCGGTTTGCATCTCGTTACTACGGTCAAGCTCCATCGCAACCGCCGGGTAGGCGGTTCCTGAGGCCGCACGTATCTGAGCAACATGCACAGAGTTGGTGGAATTTATTTTGCCAGCGGGCGCCACCTTATCCGGCACATTGGACATGGGGCTCTTTACGCCCTTGTGCTGATATATAAGCCCAGAGGCGACAGCGGCATACGTCAGGTCGTCCATTTGCGATTCGTTGCCGGCAACGCCTATCGAGCCGACGCCAACATCTGTAATGACCCATCCGTGATCCTGTAGCTGGACAGCAGTGGCCAGCATCCAATGCCTCACCGCCCACATCAGCCACCACCTGACGATCGTGTTGTTTGCACCCGGCGACAACCCTGTCCAAATGGCATCAATATGAGCTCCGACCACGACATCCGCACTAATAGTGCAACTGGCGATCTTGCCAAGCTGCGGGATTGCGATGGCGTCATCGTCGGCCCATAGCAGCCCTGCCTCACTTCTTTTGGCTTCCTCGATTTCGATTCCACACATTGAAGCGATCCAGGCCGCGGCCGACGCGGGAACCCAAACTGTCTGCCCCGACGCAAGCTCTGGGATAGTTTTTGCAATAATATCTGGCACGGTGCTGCCAATGGCACGGATTGCCACAACCGTTGCAAATGACTCTATCTCAGCAAGAGACTCAAGGTCGGAAACGCTGGCCCTCGTTGTCTGCCATTTGCCGAGTGGAAGTACCAAATTGCTGATCGCATCAGCAACATCAGACCACGGCGTAATTAGCCTCGCCCGATTCATTCCAGGGGTTCTGGCGAAGGTTTGCACTGGTAGCGATCTATCCGCTTCCTGTCTCGCCTTCCTAATCGGCTTGCTATACTTCTGATCTATTACTATTGCTGGGGCGATGGTTTCCGTAAGCGTTTTCCCAGGCACCGAAAAGTCATACACCTTTTGCGCCAGCCTAAGGGAGCGAGAGAGAATCTGGCTAAGAACTTGCGCAGCCTTCGGCCCGACAGGCTCTATCCCAGCGAGCCTTGCTACTCGATCTATTTCTCCGGATATAAACTCCGTTGGCCGGAGAGCGTCGCCAGCGCCTTGGACGCCGTGAAGAATGCTATCTATAACATTTGTAATAAGAACGGAGTCCATTCCCTTTTTGGAGAGCCCGGCAATGCCTTCTCTTTCCGGTGGCCGCCCCTCAACAGACAGCCACCCATCTCCCGGTTCTACCGGGTTATCGAAAAGCCATACGCTGGTTATGAACTCTGACGTATCGCCGGCCCAGTACATCACTTGGCCCGTCTGGCGGATTCGTAAAGAGCATTCCATACGTCATCGGTAATTGCGTTCCACTCCGACGACTTCCAGTATGCCACCAGCTCGGAGAATGCTTTTTCCGCAGGCAAGAATCGAACGGAGAGCATAAACTGCTTACGCTGGTCGTATAGCTCTTGGGGAATACCTCTTAGCGCCATCGCCATCTTTGCGGGGTAGCTGGCACCATCGAACATAACCTCTTCGAGGTCGTAGTGCTTCGCGTACAGCTGCGCCAGGATTCCATCCGCCGCGACCCCGCGTTTATCGCCTTGGGATTTCGCCATCCAACATGCGACCACCAAATGATTTAGCTGAGCCTGACTTAGCTCGGGGCACCAAATAAGTCGCCCCTTGCCTTCTCCGCGATCTATAGACTCAGCAACAAAGCAAAATGGGCAGAGGATTGTGTGCCGCCCGTTTAGGTCAACCGCCTCTTGGTACTTTAGCGACGTTAACCCGCAACAGGCGCACACCCCCTTTGCCGACGCGAGCGCGCTCTGCCGGTCTTTACCCGACAGGCGCTTGCTCGGCGATCGTGGCGCTCCAATCATGGTGCTCATTAGAACCCGTCAATACCCTGCGAGCTGCCGCGCGTGGTGCCACCGTCAAATACGGTGTCTTCTCCGGTCTCGATAAAGGACGGCAGACTGATAAGAAATACCGCGCCCAACAAGAACAGAGCAGCCTTGGCAATAAGGGGGCCCTTCTCTTCGCGCTCGTTCCCCATCTTCACCATATTCATGACAGACAAGAAAGCGAACACCGCTCCTACCAGGTAGGACAGCGCCGTGATAGCCAGGACGCCTGCGGGGCCAATATCTGCAAGATTTCGCAGGATATCTGCTGCCGAAGCTGCCTGAGCACTAGCTGGTACCGAAATGGCTAACACGGCGAAGATAGCCGCCTTAATCAACGTAAATACACTTTGCTTTTTCATATCCCTTCTCCTGACGTTTAACCTGAGTAACCGATGAATTTGAATAAATCGAACCCGAAGACCGCTATTGCATCGTTGACGGCATCGATCCTGTACGCGAGCACCCCTGCGATCAGGAAAGATAGTACTTTGCCGCCGGTAACCTGCAGTCCGGGACTGGGCGAACCCATTCTGTAGAACAACCATAAACCGTAAAGAACGGCCATGATGCCTACAGTTCTGACATACGTGATAACCGCGTATGCCATCTTCGTATTCCCCATCATGCTTCCCGTCGTCTGAGCGTAGGAAAACGGATGGGTATCGAAGATTGTTTCCGATGCCACATCAAGTGTGGTCGGGAAATACAGCATAAAAACGCCTGCAAGCCATGCGATGATGACTTGGGCGGGCGTTACAGGAGCCGATGCCCCTCGTGCCCCACCGCCCAGGGACGGCAGTTTCATAACCGCCCATACAATGGCCCAAATACCCATCGGCACAGACAGCACAAATGTCAGCATTCTTAACGCATCGAACGTCGCGATAAGCTCTGCGATATTTACCGTCTGGCCACTCATTCAATACAGACTCTCTGGCCGCCAACGAACCTCACACCACAGGCGTCATCCCGGATCTCTAAGACCTCTCCAAAGCCTGGAATATTATCGCCAGCTTGGATGGTCCTGGTAACAACGTCTTCTCCAACGACCACCCATGCTTTGCCATTGATTAAGCCAATAATCCGCATTCTGGCGGAGCCATCAGAAACTGGGGCAGGTGACTGGCCTGCTGGCCGCTGTGCGGGCGAGGGGCTTTCGAGTGCGCTGACCCGGCGAGACAAGCCATCTAGGCCATCGCGAAGATCCTCTCTTTCCTCTGCGGCTCTATCGAGCTTGGTGTTAATCGCGACCATGTCTTCCCGAACAGCAGAGAATTGGGCTCTTAGCCATTCCGTCGCTCCGCCGAGCCCACTATCAACAGTTTCTACAGCCGATGCGCTTTGGGCAGGAGCATCTCCTGCGACAGAACGTTTGATGGATACATCTTCACCGGCGGGCTCAACCACTACTTTCTGAGGATTGAACTGCACGCGGGGGTCTCCCATTCTTTCGTAGAAACTGCTTGAAAATGCTCCGCCTGGCGGGATTACCGTATCGTCAGTGGTGGCAACATCTTGACGCTGCAGAGCAGGCTTGGATGGAGTTGGAGCCTCATCCACAGGAGCAACTGGTGCAAAGAGATCGTTTTCTACAGGTGCGCGACTTGGCGGTGGCTCAGCAGCAGTCTGAGCAGGCGTAGATTGCGGTGCTGGCGCGGACTCGAGCGCGGGCAGCACGGCGGATTCTTGCGCTGGAACAAACTGCGCGGAATTTGTTGCGTTTCTTGATGGCTGCCCGCCCATTAGCTGCTGGTATTTAATGAAAACACCAAACCCCACCGCCACCAAAATGATGGGCGCTGCAATCAGGGCTATCTTCGTCGTGCTAAGGGTGCCGCGGCTGGGGGATGCCGAGTGCTCATCGACTCCAAATGCAAGATCTTCATCTTCGTCTTGCTCCGGCTGGCCTGCTGGAGGAGCGTCACTCCCAGAAGCCTCAGGCGTCGGCGATGGATCTTCCTCCTCGAAGGAAATGACCTCCGGCACAACCTCTTGCGAGCTGTCCGCCTCAAGAGTCGGGACCTCTGGCTCAGGCGTCTCATCTATAGGCCAAGACATCTCCTCTGCCGGATCTGAAGTACCACCGGACGGCGTGTCGACAGGGGGCTGAGGTGTCTGGTCGATGGGCTGGGCGTCAAACGCATCGAACGAGTCCATAAACCCATCATCTTCATCTGGGCCGCCACTCGCCTCATGAGAATCCGTCTCCTGCGCGTCAAAGCTGTCAAATACGTCATCCGGATTCTGCTCTACCTCGCTCGCCACGCCCTCGCCACCGCGAAGAGGATGAACTTCCTCGGGGTACAACAACGGCTCTGTATCGAGCGTCTGCAGGTCCCCGGCGAGGCCCTCCAGTTCGTGCTCGAAGAAATCGTCGTCATTAAAATCATCTTTTCCATTCGTCATGATTTTACCTTCTAGCCGGCAGCCACGGAGCATCGACAGGCGCCATGAACATCATGCCTACAGTAGTCCCCTGGTCGATCGTGATAGTTGGAGGGCGATCAAAATTACGCTTCAGCATCTCAATTGCCACATCGCCGGCTTCGCCGAAGATCATCATGGCAATTTCTCCGTCACTTAATTGGTCTCTACTTTTGATGACGGTGTCGCTTCCAGCTGGGACTGTCACATCGCTCTCTAGCTCTACAACTGCTTTTGCGCCCCTGGCAGCACCCGCGAGCATCAACGAACCCCAACGCTGAATTCGATGATAGTCAACATCCGTAGCCATCGCGGTTCTTGCGGTTTCCGCATCGATTGCAACGGCGCTGACGCTGGCGAAGTTTCCTTTCCAAGACATACTGTTAAACGCTACAACCAGACCATCTCTGCCAGCTGTAAAATTTCCGACGAGCACGGCACCCTTAAGAGGCCCCGAAAGAATCTCCGCCCTCACAGGGGAGGGGCTGTCTGATGTGACCGACGTCTGGATTACGGCAAATTCAATCTCGCCTGGTGTGATCTGGCTTCGGCTCACCGGCTGCTGACTTGACGGGCCCATCCCTGTTGCGACGACATTTGCCCCGCCCGTGACAGCCCCGCCTTGAGAGCCACCATCCTCCGCCAAAAATTGCGATGGGACGCTTTGTATTGCTGCAGAGGAATTAGATTTTTTCTGCAGGAGGGCCTCGAAAAAAGCTCTTTTTTGCTGGACAGCCTGGGCTCTTGCATCCGCCCGCTGTCTCTGCGCTTCAAGATCTGGTTGCGCCATTTGATCTACCGATGGCCCTTGAGCGATCGGACTTGTGGTCGTCTCAACAGAAAGGTCCAGCGAAATGGGCGCGACCACTTGCTCGCCGGTTTCCCTGGACTCTTCTTGCTGCCTGATCTGATAGTCAACGTTCAAATCGTTATAGGCGTCCGTTTCCTCACCCTCGACAACCTGGCCAGCACCAGCTCCTACGGAAGCACCGCCCTGCACTTCGCTGAGCTGACTTCTTTCATCGCCGCCAAACATCGATACGACAACAACAAAGAACAACAGGGCGAATACGCCCAAGATCACCAGGACGATTTTTTGTCGCGCAGACATAGCCTTAAGTGGGTTCATCGAGTTTCTCCCGCGGCTGCCTGCATTGACTTCTCTCGAATGTCTTGGGTAAGCGATAGCTGTACATGAACGGGCTGACCGGTGCTCTCATCGATGAGCAAAACGACCGCACGGGCCTGCTCCGCGACATACACAGCATATCCGCTGTGCCCCGCCAGCTTGGTTGTTGGTCTCGGAGACATCAGCCTTAGCGGTGACCGGATAATCAACTTACCTTTGTACCAAAAGGCATCCGTTTTGCTGTTGCCGGTCAGCATAATGCGCTGAGCATCGCGCACTGCGACGCCATCAAGGAACTGCGTCAATACCGCCTCCGGCAGGCCGGGGGCCTCAGACTGGATCCTTGACTGAACCATTCTTGCGATATCTGTCTCTGGGTTCATGATTGGCATGATTGCCGTGACGTCATAATCGACGGCCGAGGCATCGTGCAGCATGGTGAAGGCCAGGGGACGCGGATACCCTTTGAGGTGTACTCGTAGATTGCTTAGCTGATAGGCCGCTGTTGGCCGTATCGTAACCGACGATTCTGCAGTGACCTTGACCATATAGTTGTCAGGACGCCCGGTTCCAGCCTCAACTACCGGCCAGGCATTGCCGGTGACATCGACGAAATTAATCGTCGTATCAAACCCAGGCTGCACCTGAATGACAGGCGGAAGGGCTCCTGGCCCCGTATTTAATTTAACGCTTCGCACCTCTGGGGCCGGCGGGCGAAGAGGCTCGTTTACCGCCCGGGATACATCATCCGAATACCGGCGATAGATCGTGATCTCCTCAGGAGGCACGGGCATCGTATCTCGTATAGCGCCCTCTGTGGTTGGCGACATCCCGCCCTCTTCCTCTGCAATGGCAGATAGCCGATCCTGCGCAGACGCGGCGCCTGCAATGGCTATAAGGCTCAGAGTACAGATAATTCTTCGAATCATTATTTGCCTCTGTCAATTTCCATGTTGAATTGGGTCACCCCGACCCCCTCATGGAGGGCTTTGGTGTTGTCTCTGACGATCAGAATTCTGGCGATACGTTCGCGACGCTGAGTGTCCGCATTGTTAGCAAGCTCATGCGTGAGCGGCACGGTCACTTCCCAAGCGTAAACCGTACCGCGGCTACCCTTTCGAGAGATGACGGGCACGCCCTTTATCACAGCCCTAGACACTCGACGCTCATTCTTCAGAAGTTCAATGGTTCCTGACGACGTCATCGCTTGAAGAAATGCCCTTTCACCCTCTGCGGTGAAGTGCCGCTGGGTACAAGCAAGTATTTGATCTCGATAATTCGCAAAATCAAACGCTAGGCACGACTGGATCGCTCGAGCAGCAAAGGCCGTGATCTGTGCATCCTGAAGAACAGGGTCCGTCTCGGCGCTAAGCTCGACGAAACGCAGATCGTTGGTAATGCCCACATACTGAGGAGCCGGCTTAAGCGCGCCCGCGCCCCATACTGCAATCCCGAGGACGCCCACAAGGACCGCCAGCACAATGACTGCAACCATTAGCGCTCTATTAACGCCCTGCAAGGTGCGGATTTCACGCTCGTTGAACAGCGCTTGATCATCACCCAACGCCTTCTTAGTCATCTAAAATATCCCGTATAATGCCCTATTGGCGTATCATACCGCAGGTTTAAGCCGAAAAGAAGCCCACTAAATTCAGCCCCGAAAGAGCCTTATAGCCCCCCTAGCCGGCCCTGATTTACTTCTTTTGCCTCCGTATATTATGTATTATAGTGGTCATGGCCTGCTGCCCTTGCAGGCCCCTTTCATAACTTGTTGCACTTTGCAGCCGGCCCACTCCCCCCCGACACGGCCGGCTTTTTTTTGACCTCTCTTCATGCTACAGTCCTTCGTATAAGACACTATATACGGGATTATCCCATGTCACCCTTAACAGCGATCCGGGCACTACCACAGGCCCGATATATCCCGCACAAACGAGCAGAGGAATGGCTTCAGATCGTCGCGCGCGAGGAGCCCGACCGGTTGCTTTGGCATATTGACCGGTTAAAAGGCTTCGGCGGTTCCGACATTGGCAGCCTCGTAGCGGCCCAGCGCACTGCGCGAACGGGTGAGCACATCCACACGTTCAAAAGCGATCGAGACATCGTCCGAGACAAGCTACTTCTCAATCACCCTCAAAGACCGGTAGGGCCAATGCTTTGGGGTACGCTGCTTGAAGATGATATTGAAGCCCTCTCCTTGCATCGCTTCGGCGCGACGGTAGACCAGGAGGCCATCGATGCCATTGAGTCTCTTGCCCCTGACGCCACGCATCCATGGGTGCGCCGCAACCTAGATTCCATTTGGCGGATTGGCAATGCGCGCATTCTTATTGACTACAAGGCTCCTGGCGAGATTGCCCACTTTTTCTCCCAAGGCGCGCCGCTCGAATATCGCTGCCAACTGCACCAATATGCCCATGAAGGCAAAAGAGCAGGCGTGAAATTTGACGCCTACGCCCTCTGCGTACTGGACACCCCGCGACGCATCCCCCGTCTAGTCAATGTTCGCCACGACCCGGGGATACTGTCCGAGGTTCTTGATGCGGGAGACTTCTACTGGGAAGAGTATGTTCTTGCCGGCAAGACACCAGCAGCGCCGGACTTTCTTGACGAGGCCGTCCTACTAGAATCATCTCCAGAACTCGACATGATGGTGGCAGAGTATGGCGCCTGGAAGGCCTTGCTGACTTTCGCCGAGCAAAGAGCGAAGACCCATAGTGAGCAAATCAAGTCGTACCTGCAGTCTCGTGGGTTTACCGATGGGCATAAAGTGAAGACCGGGCCATACAGCATTAGCGCGCGCCGAAAGGAATCCATAGATCGCCAAGGTGTTTTGTTGCTGCTGCAGTCTGCTGGGATTTCACCCACATCCTTCATGCTTGAGAGCGGTGAGTTTAATGAAAAGGCGGCCTTCGAAAAACTCGTGAGCCTGCATGCAGCCGGGGCCATACAGGCAGATCCACAGGGCATGCTACTTCAGGATGAGATTATCTCGTTGCGGCCGCCTCACCATCAATCCAAGTCTGTAGAGGCGGAGCTATACAGGGCCGTGCGAGATGTCGCGGGCGATTTGCTCATCCCATCATTCGAGGCACTTTGCGAATCACTCGCACCCACCCCGGCTGACGATGCCGATATTGTTAATGATCATGACATCGATAATCCCGAGCTTGATAGCAGGGAATCCTTAGGAGTTAGCCCATGACTGCAAACACATCATCTCTGGCACACCTCAAGAACCTCTCGAAGAGCGTTGAAGCTCAACGCAAGGGAGCCAAAAGCAACACGGGCGGCGGGGAGACCATCGCGATGGTTATCGGCGGGTTTGACCTCTCCAGCGAACCGCAATGCGCCTTTGGTACTGACTTTTTTACTGGGGCGCCGATTCGTGTATTTCTTCGCCCCGACCCGAATGCCGCCAGTCGGCGATCGCCGCGCTATGAAATGCCCAACTTTCTTTCTGGCAAAGGCACTGCGCCGGCGGTGCAGGCTGGAGGCACAATGCTCTTCAAGTCATGCCACCAGGTCAGCGAGGGCAACGGCGATCAGCCGAAGGTGTACTCCGCCTTTTGGGGGGAGGTGCTTAGTTACTTCCCTGGACAGGCACACCTGCGTTACTTGCCGACTCACGTTAAGATCCAGCCCCGCCGGCCCAGCGCCCCGGAAGAATGGCAGAGAAATGGTGTTTTCACTGTCAGCATGCTTCTGAATGGACCGGACCAGGTTATTACCATTCTTCCCGGCGATGGCAACCCCGCACAGGAACGCACAACCACCATGGACCAACTCCCTCCGCTCCTTGGTAGCTGGCTTGACCAATCGAAGATTGCTTACTACCGCTACGTTGTGCTTCGTGCCACCACTGTTACCGGTGAGCGGCTGGCGTTTGAGGCTCGGCCTTTGAAAAAGCAAGATGGCATCCGTCCGAGTGGGGAAGAAAGCGCAGAGGCATTTTTGTCCGGAGAAGTGGGTCGAAGCCTGGTGGGCGCGATGTCCGAAGGGGCGATCTCTTCTATCGAAATGATTGCAGGCATGACGATCTCCCCTGGCAAGAACTACCAGGACCGAATCATGTCCAGCGATCACATGATCAGCGCCTACTCGCAGATGTACAGCACAGACATCAATGAAGCGCAGGTTCCAGTTTATGTCCCCACATTGGTTGCGATTCGCCAAGCAGAGAACAAGGCAGTTTTCCTAACGTCAGTTGAAACCCCTCTGGGTGCAAAAGCGCCGCGTTACTGCCTGGAGGACATTCCAACTCCCTCTTTTGAAGGGGAGTCTCAGCCTACGCTTGCAGAAATTAAACACTCGAACCACGATGAGAAATCATCTCCCGCGGCAGCGCGGATGGAAGCTCCATCACTTTAACCAGTTTAATCGTCCGGTTCGGTAGCGGGGTCTTCCCTGGCCAACCTGAGCCGCTATCGTTACCGGGCGACCTGTAATATACAAATAAAGTTGGTAAATAATCTGCACTTAACCCCTTGTTATAAGGGATTCAGGCCGATTGTCGAAAAAATAAAGTTGGTAAATTGTAGTGAGGTCGGCCAAAAATTGGCACATTTCATACAAATAAAGTTGGTAAATTTAAATCGGTATCTTTTGAAACCCGCATTTACCCGTCTCTGGCTGCCCACTTCAGAGAAGTTACATAGGGCAAAGATCTGACCGAGCTAGCTCGTCTACGGTAGTCACCCTTTTTGAGCGTATTTTATAGGCACATCCTTGCTCGCATCTTAGGTTAGACAACCTGAGTCGCCACCAATGTACAAGACACTTTTCAGGCACACGCTATGGCGTTCAGAGGGGTATCTATGAGCAGCCGGCGTGATCCCGAGGAATTCAGGATTGAGGCGGTCCGTCAGGTGACGGATCGAGGGGATTACACTGGCGGCTGTCTACGCTGACGGTGTTTAATCAGGGCGACGGCGGCGCGATAAACTCATCTATAGGATGGCCACCAGGGCCTGTATGCATATCAACCAACGGATATGCCCCCCAAGTGCCCGCGGGAAGATTACCATAGACCTTGGCCGGTGGTTGTATCGGTTGCCGGCGCGGATCGTCCTGCATCAACAAGCTACTGGGTATCAGCGCACCTCGTCACCGACAGACGATTAGATCGGCGCCTTTGCTCGGTAAGTAGTGAAGGGCAATCAGCAATATCAACACAAGGATCAACGCCATCAGGACTGGTCTTTCTGACTGTGTCGAGATGCTGCTCCGCAATGGGCGGCGACATCGGCTATCGAGGAAATGCCGTCAGCATCGGGGCAAGAGACCACCGGTAATGGCCAGCAAAGGCACATGATGCCTGCAATCCAGAAGCACCAGCCTAAGTTAAATGATGGATTGATGCTCGTTCTTCAAGCGGGGTTGCTTTAATGAGTTGACTGCGAACCTCACAGCCAAAACACTTGGCAACCCCACCTGTTTTAACAAAAATGCCAGATAAAGACCGCATCAAAATCAAATAAGACTCTGTTTGATTCTTTTATCTCACTCTTGAACTATCACTAACGTTAAATCGCTTCATGATGTTGATACTAAATGCCACTGCATCTTCGCTAAAGCTCGTTGCCATAAACCTTAAAGCCCAACCATCATTCAGGGCATAGTCAGCTCCAAGACCTACTC
>NZ_JAFMPS010000059.1 GCF_020667895.1 Alcanivorax sp. 1008 | reverse complement strand
ATGGAGTGATCAGGCCGGACAGACCAATAATGTCCACATTTTCTTTTTTGGCTACATCCAGAATTTTGTCACAGGGAACCATGACGCCAAGGTCAATAACCTCGTAACCGTTGCACTGGAGCACAACGCCAACAATATTTTTGCCAATGTCGTGCACGTCTCCCTTCACGGTCGCCATCAGAATGCGCCCATGGGATTCCTGCTGCGTGCCGAGCAACTCTTTTTCGGCCTCCATGTAGGGCATCAGCCAAGCGACAGCTTTTTTCATTACCCGGGCTGACTTGACTACCTGGGGCAAGAACATTTTACCTTCGCCGAACAAGTCGCCGACCACGTTCATGCCGTCCATTAACGGGCCTTCGATGACGTGCAGCGGGCGCTCTGCTTTCAGCCGCGCCTCTTCCGTATCTTCATCAATATAGTCCGCCACGCCCTTGATCAATGCATGCGCCAGGCGCTTCTCGACCGGCCATTCACGCCAGCTAAGATCTTCCTGACGGATGCTGCCGGCACCGGTGCCGCGGTATTTTTCGGCGATATCCAGCATGCGCTCGGTGCCGTCTTCACGGCGATTGAGAACGATGTCTTCGACGGCCTCTTTCAGCTCCGCAGGAATGTCTTCATAGATGGCCAGCTGACCGGCGTTGACGATGCCCATGTCCATACCAGCCTTGATGGCGTGGTACAGGAACACCGCATGAATCGCTTCACGCACTGGCTCATTGCCACGGAACGAGAACGAAACGTTGGATACTCCACCGGAAATAAGCGCGTAGGGCAGGGTGGTCTTGATATCGTGGACTGCTTCAATAAAGTCCACGGCGTAGTTGTTGTGCTCCTCAATGCCGGTGGCAATGGCAAAAATATTTGGATCGAAAATAATGTCTTCGGGTGGAAAGCCAAGCTGTTCGGTAAGCAACTTATAAGCACGGGTGCATATCTGGGTCTTGCGCTCGCGGGTGTCGGCCTGGCCGTCTTCATCGAAGGCCATAATGATTACTGCTGCGCCATAACGACGAACCAGACGGGCCTGCTCAATAAATGCGGCTTCGCCTTCCTTCATGGAGATGGAATTAACAATGCCTTTGCCCTGGATGCATTTCAGACCGGCCTCAATAACATCCCATTTGGAAGAGTCGATCATGATCGGCACTCGGGAGATTTCCGGCTCCGCTGCGACCAGGTTGAGAAATCGGACCATGCATTCTTTCGATTCGAGCAGGCCTTCATCCATGTTGATATCGATTATCTGAGCTCCGGCCTCGACCTGCTGACGGGCCACATCCAGCGCGGTATCGTAATCACCCTCCTTGATCAGACGCAGAAAACGTTTGGAGCCCGTGACGTTGGTACGCTCGCCGACGTTGACGAATAAAGAATCGCTGTCGATAGTCAGGGGCTCAAGTCCGCTTAGACGGCAGGCTGGCGCGATTTCCGGTAGCACTCGCGGTGACAGGTCCCCCACAGCACTGGCTATGGCACGAATATGAGCCGGAGTGGTGCCGCAGCAGCCACCGATCACATTCAGGTAGCCCTTGCTGGCCCAGTCACGAATCTCTGCCGCCATGGCCTCTGGAGACTCGTCGTATTCACCCATTTCATTTGGTAGGCCGGCGTTCGGGTGGGCGGAAACAAAGCCCTCGCTGATGCGCGATAACTCAGCCATGTAAGGGCGTAGTTCTTTCGCTCCGAGGGCACAATTCAGTCCAATAGTGATCGGCTGGGCATGGCGCAGGGAATGATAGAAGGCTTCCGTGGTTTGGCCGGTAAGGGTGCGTCCTGAGGCATCAGTGATAGTGCCGGAGATCATCATGGGAATATCGATCTGATGATCATCGCAGTATTTCATTACCGCAAATACCGCCGCTTTGGCATTCAAGGTGTCGAAAATGGTTTCGATCAGCAGTACATCGGCACCGCCCTCGACCAGCCCGTCAATGGATTCCAGATAGGCTTCCACCAATAGGTCAAAATTGGTGTTGCGGTAGCCTGGGTCGTTGACATCAGGGGAGATACTGGCAGTGCGATTGGTTGGCCCAAGCACCCCGGCGACGAAGCGTGGCCGTGATGGGTCAGCCTGCATCACCGCATCGGCTGCCCGCCGCGCGCATTGTGCGGCGCTGACATTGAGCTCCCGGGCCAGAGACTCCATGCCGTAATCGGCCATGGCAATGCTGGTGGCATTAAACGAGTTGGTTTCAATGATGTCAGCGCCGGCTTCAAGATAGGCGCGGTGAATATCTTCAATGATCGACGGCTGGGTAATGCACAGCAGGTCATTGTTACCCTTGAGATCCGATGGCCAGTCGGCGAAGCGATCTCCGCGGTAGGCGGCCTCGTCGAACCGGTATTGCTGGATCATGGTCCCCATGGCGCCATCAAGAATCA
>NZ_JAFMPS010000058.1 GCF_020667895.1 Alcanivorax sp. 1008 | reverse complement strand
CTCTATAATCGCGCCGTTTTGCCACCCCCGGAATTAACCCTAATCATTTGATTTCCAAAAGAAATCAAAACAGCAGACGAGGGAAATATTGTGCTTGAAGCCTATCGCAAACATGTTGAAGAACGCGCCGCCGAAGGCGTGCCGCCGAAACCGCTTAACGAACAGCAGGTTGCCGAACTGGTACTGCTGCTGAAAAACCCGCCAAAAGGCGAAGAAGCATTCCTCGTTGATCTGCTGGAAAACCGTATTCCGCCGGGCGTGGACCAGGCCGCTTACGTGAAAGCGGCGTTCCTTGCTGACGTTGCCAAAGGCAACGCTACCTCCCCGCTGATTTCCCGCGTGCACGCCACCAAGCTGCTGGGCACCATGCAGGGCGGCTATAACGTTGCCCCGCTGGTTGACCTGCTGGACGACGCCGAGTGTGGCGTGACCGCAGCGGAAGCCCTGAAAGGCACCCTGCTGGTGTTTGATGCGTTCCACGACGTGGAAGAGAAATCCAAAGCCGGCAACAAACTGGCCAAAGAAGTGATTCAAAGCTGGGCCGACGCCGAGTGGTTCACCAGCCGCCCGGATCTGGCCGAGAAGATGACCGTCACCGTGTTCAAGGTGACCGGCGAAACCAACACCGACGATCTGTCCCCGGCCCAGGACGCCTGGAGCCGCCCGGACATGCCGCTGCACGCCAACGCCATGCTGAAGAATGCCCGTGATGGCATCTTCCCGGAGAAAGACGGCGAAATCGGCCCGCTCAAGCAAATGGCCGAACTGAAAGCCAAAGGCCACCCGGTTGCCTACGTGGGTGACGTGGTCGGTACCGGCTCGAGCCGTAAATCCGCCACCAACTCGGTGCTGTGGCACTTCGGCGACGACATCCCGTACGTGCCGAACAAGCGCGCCGGCGGCGTCTGCATCGGCGGCAAGATCGCACCGATCTTCTTTAACACCATGGAAGACTCCGGCGCCCTGCCGTTCGAGTGCGATGTATCCAGCATGAACACCGGCGACGTGATCGACATCTATCCGTTCGCGGGCAAGGTGGAAAAAGACGGCAAAGTAATTGCCGAGTTCCAGCACAAATCCAACGTAATTCTGGACGAAGTGCGCGCCGGTGGCCGTATCAACCTGATCATCGGCCGCGGCCTCACCTCCAAGGCCCGTGAGTCACTGGGTCTGCCCGCATCTGATCTGTTCCGCAAACCGGAGCAACCGGCCGACACCGGCAAGGGCTTCACCCTGGCCCAGAAAATGGTCGGCAAGGCCTGCGGCCTGCCGGGCGTCCGTCCGGGCATGTACTGCGAACCGAAGATGACCACCGTCGGCTCCCAGGACACCACCGGTCCGATGACCCGCGACGAACTGAAAGACCTCGCCTGCCTCGGCTTCTCTGCCGATCTGGTTATGCAGTCGTTCTGTCACACCGCCGCCTACCCGAAGCCGGTTGACGTGGAAACCCACCACACCCTGCCGGATTTCATCATGAACCGTGGCGGTGTATCGCTGCGTCCGGGCGACGGCATTATTCACAGCTGGCTGAACCGCATGCTGCTGCCCGACACCGTCGGCACCGGTGGCGACTCGCACACCCGTTTCCCGCTGGGTATTTCCTTCCCGGCTGGCTCCGGCCTGGTAGCCTTTGCTGCCGCGACTGGCGTGATGCCGCTGGATATGCCGGAATCGGTACTGGTGCGCTTCAAAGGCAAAATGCAGCCGGGCATCACCCTGCGTGATCTGGTTCATGCCATCCCGCTGCAGGCTATTAAAGAAGGCCACCTGACCGTAGCCAAAGCCGGCAAGAAAAACGTATTCAACGGTCGCGTTCTGGAAATCGAAGGTCTGGAAGAACTGACCGTCGAGCAGGCGTTCGAACTGTCTGACGCTTCTGCCGAGCGTTCCGCCGCAGGCTGCTCCATCACCCTGTCGGAAGCCAGCGTTGCTGAATACCTGAAATCCAACATCACCATGCTGAAGTGGATGATTGCCAATGGTTACGGCGACGCCCGCACCATCGAGCGTCGTATCCGCGGCATGGAAGCATGGCTGGCCGATCCTAAACTGATGCGCGCCGACAAGGATGCCGAGTACCACACCGTCATCGAAATCGACATGGATCAGATCAAGGAGCCGGTACTGTGCTGCCCGAACGACCCGGACGACGCCAAGGTGCTGTCTGACGTGGCTGGCGCCAAGATCGACGAAGTGTTCATCGGCAGCTGCATGACCAACATCGGCCACTTCCGCGCCGCCGGCAAACTGCTGGAGAAAGTGGAAAGCGGCGCCATGCCCACCCGCCTGTGGATCGCCCCGCCGACCAAGATGGACCAGCACCAGCTGACCGAAGAAGGCTACTACAACATCTACGGCCGCGCCGGTGCCCGCACCGAAATGCCGGGCTGCTCGCTGTGCATGGGTAACCAGGCACGCATCGCGCCGAAGTCCACCGC
>NZ_JAFMPS010000057.1 GCF_020667895.1 Alcanivorax sp. 1008 | reverse complement strand
GCCGCTATCCTTCCTGGGCTCACAATCAGGTTGGTGAGACGCTCAACTCCGGGTTGGCCGCCTCTAGCCAGTATGCCTGCTTTACTAACTATACCCGCGACTTTGGCGCGCACTTGGCCAATATCCCCAGCGGCACCCGTGGCTTGCGCGAGGCCATCAATTTCCCCGAAGGCCCGTTGCGCTATGGTCAGCCGCGCCCGGACTCCACTAACAATTCCTTCTGCTTGAGCTGTCATCATGACAATGCCAAAGATGGCCTGACCGTAGACGCACTGGCATGGCGGCCGATTAATGTGGAAGACGACCCACGGCGTCAACCAAGCCAGCCGCTGCAGCGAGTGTTCGGCAATATTCCTGGCAACTGGATAGCACCTGGCCATGGCCCGGGCAGCCCGTCCTCTGCGCAGGTGGCTCCGCCTGAGGGCCTCAAGGTGGATCAGTGGGTGCTGCCGCACTGATCACAGCTGACACCATGCTTGGCAAGCAAGCTGTCGCAATCAGCTTGCTTGCTAGTGGGGTAGAATGATCGATGTAGTGGTCATGCATTGATGCAAGGCTGCGGCATGCAGGAAAAGTCTGGACGACGTCAGAAAAATGCTTACCTTGGGTGCTATACCCGAGGACTGATGATGTTCCATGAGTGATTTTTACAGCCAGCACGCGCAGCGCCTTTTTGCTCAGTACCAGTCGGTGCGCTTTGCTGAGGTACACCGCAGTTGGCTGAGGCACTTACCGGAGCAGCCGGGGTTTGCCATGGACGTGGGTGCGGGCAGCGGCCGTGATGCGGCCGCGCTTGCCGCCATGGGATGGGATGTGCTGGCGGTTGAGCCGTCAGCAGGCCTGCGCAGTCTGGGCGAACAGGCTACGACTGGAAATAATGTTCAATGGCTGGATGATGCGTTGCCCGAGCTGGGCAAAGTGCGCGCACTTGGTTATCGATTTAATCTGATTCTGCTGTCTGCGGTATGGATGCATCTAAAGCCGGCGGATCGTGAACGTACATTTCGTATTCTCACCGAGCTTCTGGCGCCGGGCGGCATGCTGGTCATTACTCTTCGTCATGGTGCCGATGATCTGGATAGAAATTTCCATGCGGTCAGTAGGCAGGAGCTGGAGGCGCTGGCGTGTAATCGCGCGCTACTCATGCTTGATGCGACTTCTGATGTGGATGCATTCAGTCGTTTGGAGGTGAGTTGGGAGGCATTGGTCTTCCGACTACCTGATGATGGAACCGGCGCGCTGCCACTTCTTCGACATATCATTGTCAATGACGATAAAGCCTCCACCTACAAGCTTGCCTTGCTGCGTGCGCTGACCCGGATAGCAGATACTTTGCCAGGGATGGTGATTCGTCGAGATGATGTCTGGGTGGATATTCCTCTTGGATTGGTCGGCCTTTACTGGATCAGACTTTATCAGCCGCTGATTCTCAAGCATAAGCTTCGTCAGTCTCCGGGTAGTCGCGGATATGATTTCGCGAAGGAAAGTTTCTACCGTTTGGCTGAAGTTTCCCCATTTGACCTGAGAGTGGGTCAAGCCCTTACCGGTGATGTTGCAATCAGTGTTTCGGGTGCAATAAAAGATGCGGTGGCAACGATCACCCGTATGCCGGTGCGCTACATAACTTGGCCCGGCACCAATCGCAGTGTATTCGAGAGTCAGCCGGTCCGTGGGCGTAGCGTTTTGGCAGAGTTTCGTCTTGATGCAGAAACACTATCTGGATTTGGCGTGTTTCGAGTCCCAGCGCTGCTCTGGGACTGCTTCAGTCGCTTTGCCTGCTGGCTAGAGCCTGCCATCGTTAATGAATGGGAAAATTTGATGCCCCGCTTTGATGGGGTGCGCTATGACGCCTCCAGTTATCGCGCTGCTCTTGCGTGGCAGGAGGGTAAGCGTGACACGCGGGTGGTGCGCAGCCTCGTTGATACGCTGGTGAAGCAGGGCCGGGACATTCATTGTGTCTGGAGTGATCGTAGTTTACGGCGTCGACATTATCAGGTGGATCACTGTTTCCCGTGGGCTCGCTGGAGCAATAACGACCTGTGGAACCTGATGCCGGCCACCTTGCAGGCCAATGCAGCCAAGTCGGAGAAGCTGCCTGCGGCTCCTTTGATGCAGCTTGCACGTCCTCGCATCATCAGTTGGTGGGAGCATGCCTATCTGGTTCCTGCATATCAGGAGCAGTTCTTTGCCGAAGCAGAGGCGGCATTGCCGCTGGTGCGTGAGCATCATTGCCTGGATGCGGTATTCGAGGGAATGTTGCAGCAGCGATTGCGCCTGAAGATGAACCAGCAGTTGGTAGAGTGGCTGGGTTGAGCCCGCTGGTCTGACAACCTGCCCACTAGCCGATACTTGTCGCCCCCAACCCGCTACAATGCCGCCCCTTCTGTGCCGGACCCCGGCGCTTCACTGATCTGCCGGATGTGCCTGAGTCATGATTTCCACCGCCAATATCACCATGC
>NZ_JAFMPS010000056.1 GCF_020667895.1 Alcanivorax sp. 1008 | reverse complement strand
GGCACGATGTCGCCGCTGTGTTGTTGCATACGGGCGGCGAAGGTGGCGGCGTCGCGGATCGGTTCATCGAGCTGGAAGTGGTCGGCGACGATGCGCAGCAGGGCGTCGTCGAGGATGGCTTTGGCGTTGCTGCCGAGCACGGCTTTCTGGAAGCCGGGCAGTTTTTCGCCGCGCTGGCGCAGTTCGCGATATTGCACGGCGAGGCGCATCCAGATCAGCCGGGCACTGGCCCAGCGGTGCAGCCAGCCGGCCTGGCTGGCGTCGCTCTGCCATTTCAGGGTGACCTGTTCCTTGTCATCCACCAGTGCCGGCCACAGCCGCACTTCGACGCCGCCGTGGGGGCTGTCTTTCCATTCCGGCAAGCTGCCGAACACCCAGTCGCGGCCGCTGGGGCCGTCGTCGGGCAGCACCGCGGGCACCACTTGCTGTATCTGTTCGGCGAATTGTTTTTTTAACGCGACGAGATCCTGCCCTTCGGCCAGCGTGCGTTCGCCATCGACCACGCGGATATGAAAACGCAGGTGCGCTGGCAGAGTATCTTCCGGCCATTCTTCCTGTTCGATGCGCACGCCGGTGAGGCTTTGCAGTTCACGGGTGAGCGCGGGCAGTAGCGGTTCGCGGCCGGGAGTAAGACGCGCCATCACGGCACGCACATAGTCCGGCACCGGCACGAAGTTGCGGCGCTTTGCTTTTGGCAGTGCACGAATCAGTGCTTCGATGCGATCACTCAGCCAGCCGGGCACCAGCCAGTCCAGGTGCACCGGCTCAAGGCGATTAAGCAGGGCCACCGGCACCACAATCCAGACACCGTCGCGGCCGCTGCCGGGATCAAACTGGTATTCCAGCGCAAACTGCACGTCGCCGGCATGGAGGTTGGCGGGGAACTGATGCTCGTCCGCCGCATGCTGGCCATCGAGTAAAAAGTCCTCACTCATAATCAGCGCAGCGCGGGTGGCATCATCGGCCTTGTGGCGCAGCCAGCTTTCCAGATGGGTCAGGCTGACGATGTCCTGTGGCAGGCGCTCATCATAGAACGTCACTTGCGCTTCTTCGTCAGCGAGCAGATCGCGGCGGCGCAGTTTGTTTTCTTCCTGCTGCAGGGCTTCGATGGTTTCCCGGTTGGTTTTGACGAAGGCCGGTTCGCGACTGAGCGCTCCGTTTACCAGCCCTTCGCGGGTCAACAGCTCACGGGCCAGCACCGGATCGTGCTGGGCATAGTTGATCTTGCGATCGCTACGAATCAGCAGGCCGAACAGACTGACCTGTTCGGTGGCCATTACCGCGCCACGTTTTTTCGACCAGTGCGGCTCCAGATAACTGCGTTTAACCAGATGGCTGCCCTGCTGCTCGATCCACTCCGGTTCGATCTTGGCCAAGGTGCGGGCAAACAGGCGCGAGGTTTCCACCTGCTCGGCGGCCATCAGCCAGGGCGATTTGCTTTTCGACATGGCAGAGCCGGGCCACAGCTGCGGTTTGCGGCTGCGGGTAGACAGCCACTCTCCTTCTTCGGTGCGTTTCAGCACATTACCCAGCAAGCCAGTAAGCAACGCTCGATGCACTTGCTCAAAGGTTGCCGGCTGTTGATTGATAGACAGCTGCAACTCACGACACTGCAGCAGTAACTGGTGATGAGTGTCACGCCATTCCTGCATGCGCAAGGGAGCAAGAAAGTTCTTCCTGAGCAGCTTTTCATACTGGTTGCGTGACAGTGCTTCTCGTTGCTCCTCTGCCCATGGCCACAGCTTGAGAAAAAACAGGAAGTCCGATTCTTTTTCAGTAAAAGGCTGATGCGCCTGATCCGCCTGCTGCCTTGCCTCAGGCGGCCGATCCCGTGGATCCTGCACCGCCAGCGCCGAAACAATAATCAGCACTTCCCGTAGGCTGCTCAGTGATGCCGAGGCAATCAGCATGCGTCCGAGGCGCGGGTCTAAAGGTAATCTGGCCAGCTGACGGCCTGTCGCGGTTAGCTGATCCTTATGCATTGCCCCCAGCTCTTCCAGCAACCGGTAGCCATCACGAATCAGACTGCCTTCCGGTGGATCGATAAAGGGGAAGTTGGCGATATTGCCAAGGCGTAGCTCCGCCATCTGCAGAATGACTGCAGCCAGATTGGTGCGACGGATTTCCGGTTCGGTAAAGGCTGGCCGACCATTAAAATCATCTTCGTCATACAACCGGTAACAGACACCGGGCATCACCCGGCCACTGCGGCCCTTGCGCTGCTCGGCACTGGCCTTTGACACCGGCTCCACCGGCAGGCGCTGAACCTTGGATTGCACGCTGTAGCGACTGACGCGGGCGGTACCAGCATCAATCACGTAACGGATACCAGGCACGGTCAGCGAGGTTTCGGCAACGTTGGTGGACAGCACCACCCGGCGACCACGATGGGCTGAAAATACGCGCTGCTGTTCCTGCGGCGATAGCCGTGCATAGAGGGGCAAAAATTCCGTATCGCGAAATTCGCAGCGCTTGAGGTGGTGATGCAGCTGGCGAATATCACGCTCGCCGCTTAGAAACACCAGCACGTCACAGGCCGGTGGCCTGCCCTTCTCGCGCTCCAGCTGTTCAATCTCGCGCAGCACATCTTCCACCTGACGGCTGAGTTCGCGTTCGGCTTCCGCCGGACGATAGTGCACGTCCACCGGATAGGTGCGGCCAGACACTTCAATCACCGGGGC
>NZ_JAFMPS010000055.1 GCF_020667895.1 Alcanivorax sp. 1008 | reverse complement strand
CAAGCTGGCTCGGATCGACACCTGTCAGGCCGATGATGCCGTTCAGAACATCCATGGTGACGCCACTTGCGTCATTGCCGTCAGCCGCCGCACTGATATCAGCCAGCAGTTCCTCGCTACAGTCACGCACCGCGCCGTCAATCATCCAGCCATAGGTTTCGCTCAATACACTCAGAGCGCCTTCCGCATCACAGTAGCTCAGGCCGGATGCGCCCAGCGTTACGCCCGGCTCCAGGTCCAGAGCTGACCAGGCAGTCAGCATGTCTTCGTAGCTTTCATCGCTGATTGCGGTATTGGAAAGCATGCCGTACATGTACTGCACATTCGAGATGTTCCAGGTGCTGAGATCGCCGGCAAAGCTGCTTGCGCCTGAAAACGCATCCGACAGGTTTGACACCCGGCCTACATTCCAGCCAGACACGTCACCATTGAACGACGCTGCATTGGCGAAAATGCCTCCCATATCGGTGACATTGCCGGTACTCCAGCCACTGACATCACCGTTGAAGCTTTCCGCGCCCCTGAACATGGCGTTCATGTCGGTGACCTGTGACACATTCCAGCCGCTCACGTCACCGTTGAAGCTGGCAGCATCCCTGAACATCTGATTCATGGTTGTCACATTCGACACATCCCAGCCGCTCAGGTCACTGTTAAAGCTCGCTGCGCCACTGAACATTTCAGTCATGTCCGTCACTTGGGACATGTTCCAGCTGCTGACATCACTGTTGAAGCTTGATGCACCATTGAACATATAGGCCGTGTTCGTGACCTGGGACGTGTTCCAGGTGCTCACATCACCGTTGAAGCTCGCGGCGTCCTGGAACATCGCATTCATGTTCGTCACATTCGAGACATCCCAGCCGCTCAGGTCACCGTTAAAGCTCGCTGCGCCACTGAACATTGCAGTCATGTCCGTCACCTGGGACATGTCCCAGCTGCTGACATCACTGTTGAAGCTTGACGCACCGTTGAACATATAGGCCGTGTACCTGACCTGGGACGTGTTCCAGGTGCTTACATCACCGTTGAAGCTCGTGGCATCTTGGAACATCCCCCACATGTTCGTGACATTCGACACATCCCAGCCGCTCAGGTCACCGTTAAAGCTCGCTGCGCCACTGAACATCGCACTCATGTTCCTGACATTCGACACATCCCAGCCGCTGACATCACTGTTGAAGCTTTCCGCGCCCCGCAACATGGAGCCCATGCCGGTGACCTGTGACACATCCCAGCCGCTGACATCACTGTTGAAGCTTTCCGCGCCCCAGAACATGGAGTTCATGCCGGTGACCTGTGACACATCCCAGCCGCTGACATCACTGTTGAAGCTTGTGGCATAGTGGAACATTCCCTCCATATTTGTGACATGGGAAACATCCCAACCGCTTAAATCACTGTTGAAGCTTGATGCACCGCTAAACATGAAGGCCGTGTTCGTCACTTTGGAAACATCCCAGGAACTTAAATCGCTGTTAAAGCTTTCTGCTCCAAAAAACATGAATCTCATGTTCGTGACCTGAGAAACATCCCAGGCGCTCAAGTCACTGTTAAAGCTGGCAGCGCCTTGGAACATGGAACTCATGAGCGAGACGCTAGAAACATCCCACGCACTCACATCACCGTTAAAGCTTTCGGCACCGGCGAACATGCCGTGCATGTTCGAGACGCTAGAAACATCCCACGCACTCACATCACCGTTAAAGCTTACGGCACCGGCGAACATGTTATTAATTTTCGTGACGCTAGAAACATCCCACGCACTCACATCACCGTTAAAGCTTCGGGCACCGCTGAACATCGATTCCATGTTCGTCACCTGCGACACATCCCAGCCATTCAGATCTGCGTTTAATTTCTTAGCATAACTGAACATACCCGCTGTGTTCGTTGCTGCAGACATATCCCATGAACCTATGCTGGCGTTAAATTCGCCTTGCATGTAATAAAAAGCATAAAAGAAGTCAGGACCAACAACGCTTGGAACATCCACAGCATTCATACTCATGTTTGTGCAATTGTAGAATGCCAAGCGGAAACTTGACCAATCCGACGTTCCCCACTGCTCAACGGAGCGGATCTTGAGATTGTCCCCGGCATTTAAAAAATAGATCCTGAGTGAGGCACCTGGCGCCGTCATGATACGCACGGTATACACACCCGGGTTGGCATAGGTGTGTGACGGTGCGACACCAGCGCTGACTGATTCGATGGCAGACCCGTCGCCCCAATCCACGTCAAAGCCATCAGGGGAGAACTGCATCGGGATAGTGATGCTTTCGTTGGCCACGGTGGTTTCCCAGGTGGTCACAAAATCATCTGCGAAGGCAGCAAAGGCCTTCGAGGAGAACAGAACCATAAAAAAGGACAGCAAGACCACCCGAAGACCGTTCGGGTAACCGTGCCTGCTTGAAAATCGAAAGTCGTTAAACATATTCCTGCACTCCATAGGGGGATACTTTGCCTGGCCGCCAAGCTAATGCGGGAGCCTTGACAAGGCTTGCCAGCCAGTGACGCTGGAACACTGCTCAAGCGAACGGGTTTGGCGTGTCAAAACCTACCCGCACACATAGACAGCGAACTTATTCATGGCATGTTGGTCTGAACTCTGCTGTGCAACAGCGAATGGCAGGCCCGCACGCTCCGACTGTGCCACAGTTCACAGCGCGCTGGAGCTTGGGGGGGGCAGAATGTCTGGAGGTGCAAGTTTTTTGTCTATCTATGCATCCTAAGGCACTGTCAGAGGCTTACTACCCCCCCCCTGAATCGCCGCCAGTTGACGGATCGGGGGGATCACACTGGCGGCTGTCTACGTTGACGGTGTTTAATCAGGGCGACGGCGGCGCGATAAACTCATCTATAGGATGGCCACCAGGGCCTGTATGCATATCAACCAACGGATATGTCCCCCAAGTGCCCGCGGGAAGATTGCCATAGACCTT
>NZ_JAFMPS010000054.1 GCF_020667895.1 Alcanivorax sp. 1008 | reverse complement strand
TGTATGCGGCACAGAGCGCCATGCAGGTGGCCACCGAAGCGGTGCAAATCCACGGTGGCTATGGCTATATGCGCGAATCACGGGTCGAGCAGCTAATGCGTGACGCCAAGATTCTGCAGATCTATGCTGGTACCGACGAGATGCAGATCATCGCCATTGCCAGAGACCTGACGTCGCGCTAAACGCCAGACAATAAAAAAGGGGCGTCCAGTGGCGCCCCCTTTTTTATCTGTTCCAACAAAACGACTATTTCGATTTCGACTCCGACGGATTCAGGCTCGCGGTCAGACCATTGATGTCACCACCGTTCAGACCAATCTCGTTCATCAGTGAATCGAGCAGCGGTCCTTGCGCCCGATAGCGCAGTGCACTGTTCACAACCTGATCGGCAAGATTGCTGCTGCCACCGCTGGCTGCTTCACCCTCTGCAGCAGCACGCCCGTTGGCACCGTTGAGGCCTTCGATCTGGAAAATCTTGATGCCGTCAATGCGCTCCATCGGCTTGACGCTTTCACGGACGATTTCCGGCAAGTGACGGATCAGTGCCATGCGTAACTGCATCTCGATCTGAGCCGCTGATAGCAGGTTGTCAGCGTCATGGATCGCCCGCTTACCGGCAGCATCCACTTCATAACGCTTGGCGGCTGCTTCGGCCTTGAGCTTTTCTGCCTGAGCCAGACCTTCGGCCTCAATGCGGTACTTGTCAGAATCCGCCTGTGCGGCAGTCTTGACGGCTTCGGCACGATCTTCCGCCGCCTGCTTCTCGGCATCCGCAGCCACGGTGATCGAAATGGCGTCACGCTCAGCAGCCTTGCGCGCCTCAACGAGCTCAACACTTTTGACCCGTTCGGCCCGCTCGGTCTCCCGAACAGTGATAACCGCTTCTTCTTCTTTTACCGCAGCAGCCCGCGCCCTATCCGCTTCAGCCTGAGCTTCGGATTGGGCTTTCGAGCGTTCGGCAATTGCGATGGCACGATCTTGCTCTGCCAACTCAACCGTCTTGCGCCGATCTACCTCAGCGGTTTCCAGTGCACGCTGCTTGATAATCTCGCGCTCTTTTACGTCACGCTCCATCTCAATACGCTGCTCTTCAACTGCCCTGTCCGCAGCAATGCGAGAGGTATCGACCTGACGCTTGGCGATAATCTGGGCCTCTTCGGCATTACGCATGTTTTCTGCCTGCTCCCGGGCAATTTCGGCTTCCTGTGCTGCCCGACGAATCGCCACTTCACGCTCCTGCTGCAGCTTGGCGTATTCTTCCTCACGCATGATCTCAAGGGTAATACGCTGCGCTTCCAGATCTTTCTGACGCACGGCAACGGCGGTATCTTGCTCGATGTCGTTACGCTTTTTCCGCCGCATCTCGATCGCCTCAGTCAGCTTGGTCAAGCCCTCAGCATCAAAAGCATTCTGCGGATTGAAATGTTCAAAGCTGGTCTGGTCCAGGCCGGTCAGCGACACCGACTCCAACTCCAAACCGTTCTTGAGCAAATCCTCGGACACCACCGTCTGTACCTTCTGAACAAAATCGACACGCTTTTCGTGCAGCTCTTCCATTCCCATTTCCGCCGCCACTGCGCGCAGGGCATCAACGAACTTACCCTCGACCAGATCCTTCAGCAGTTCTGGATTCATAGTCCGCATACCGAGCGTCTGCGCTGCATTAGCGATCGCATCCACGGTTGGCTTCACCCGCACGTAGAACTCGGCAGTAACGTCAACACGCATACGGTCACGGGTGATCAGTGCCTGGACGCCGGTGCGACGAACTTCAAGGCGCAGGGTGTTCATGTTCACAGGAATGGATTCATGCAGGACCGGCAACACCAACGCACCGCCGTTCAGCACGACTTTCTGGCCTCCAAAACCGGTCCGTACAAACGACACTTCCTTGGAAGCGCGGCGGTACAGGCGAGAGAGGATCAGCCCCATAACAATCAGGGTAAAAAGAATAATGCCGGCAATCACTGCTGCATCAAGAATATTGAAATACATCGAGAACTCCTTTCTTCGTTAATTCAGAGGGTCAGTCAACCAGTGCGCCGCTCGGATTGACGATGGCCCGGAACACCGCGCCCTGTTGGCTGACCAGCAGCACTGCTTTGCCAGTGGCGAAAGCATCATCGGCTGCTTCCGGCTCCACCATCACGTAGTGGGTATAACCGTGAATATCCTTGAGCTTGGCCTGGGCGGGTTCGCCCTGCCGGGCAGTGCCGAGGGTTATCACCGCAACACGTCCGATGAAACTGCTCTCAGTCACGGCTTCGGTTTCATCCTTAGGGATAATCATGGCAATGCCTTGACCAGCCACTCGGACCACCGGCAACGACAGGACAAGGGCAGGCGCCACGGCCAGCCAGGACGGCAACAGCAGCCCGGTGACGGCATGCAGGATGCCTTGCATCAGCAGACCAACCAGACCGAATGCTGCGAGAAACACCACAAGCAAGATCAGTACCGGCACACGACCGACATGCAACCAGCCGAGCAGACGCGACAGCGCGCCCTCGCCAGTCGGTGACGGCGGACCATCGAGATCCACTTGGGGTACCAGTGACTCCAGCACCGAGGCAAAGCCGACGCCGAAAAACAGCAGCACACCCTCAAGGGTGCCGATGGCCAGCAGCAACAGCAGTGCGGCGGCGAACGGCAGGTTCTCCGCCAGAAACATGAAGCTGATCATTGGCCTGATTTTGCCTTGACCGCGGCGAGGCGCTCCTTGATCCGGTTACTGCGGGACAACTCTTCAAGCTCAGCGAGTTTAGCCGCGTCCTTGCGATCAATAGCACCGGCGCCAGCAAGACCCGTGTTACGCTCCATAATCCGGTCGAACACTTCACTTGCACGGTCGGCCTTGCCGCCAGCGCCGGCACCGGAAGTCCGGGCTGCTTCGGAAGTCTGTTCCGCTGCCCTGCTTTCGCGGAACGCCCTCAGCTCATCCATCATCTCACGCTTGCGCCCCTGCAAGGCACTGATGAAGCCCTCCAGCTCGCGTTCCTTGTCGCCGGCTGAGGCTATCGCCGTCTCGAGCACTGGAATCTGCGCTTCAACATCCATCTGCCGGGCGATGGCCACCTCGGCCAGATCATCGCGACCCTCTCGCACTGCGAAATCGATCTTCTCGACCAACTCACTGTGCTTGCGGTTCTCTTCGACCAGGCGCTTCTGCGCCAAATGGCGGTTAGCCAGAACGCGGCCCAGCTCAGCACGCACCTCATCTACAGCCCCGTCGATCTCTCGGGTTGCCTGCTCCATGACCACTTCCGGCGCGGCATTCTCCACTGCATCGACCAGCGCATTGAACCCACCGCTGACCAAGCGCCCCACTCGCGAACCGAGACTTTCCTTCATCCTTGTTACTCCTTATGTCTAAACTCCAACGCCTGAATAGCGGGCGCCGCCGGCGGGAAGAATAACCCGCGTTTCTGACCGGAATCCAGCTACATGCGGAAGCGATATCAACATTGATACTCCCAACCGGCATGGGTAAAAAATCATCAAAACAGGCCGATTGGCCCGAATGACAGGCTTAACGGCCCGATCAGTCCTTGTGGTTATACGCAGCCCCAATAGAATACCGCCTTCTCATTAGTAGTATGAGTAA
>NZ_JAFMPS010000053.1 GCF_020667895.1 Alcanivorax sp. 1008 | reverse complement strand
TAAATCAACAGTATGACTTCGTCACCTGTACAGAAGTGGTGGAACACTTCCATCAGCCAGCACGAGAGTTCGAACGACTGACCAGCCTGCTTACACCAACTGGTGTGCTAGCCATCATGACCAGCCTGTTGGATGACGGTGTTGATTTTCACACATGGCACTACCGCCGGGACCCAACCCATGTGAGCTTCTATCGGCAGACCACCTTTAACTGGATCGCCAACCATTACCGGATGCAGTTGCCGGATATGATCAGTGACTCGGTAATATTTCTGCGCAAATAAAAAAGCCGCCACATCAAGTGGCGGCTTTTACTAGCGGAAATTTGATTGGTTCTGATTACTGCCCAATAGCCGGGCCGGGGCCCTTCTCAAACAGCGCAGTCCCATAGTAGGCGTCCGTATCGTTCTGATAAGACACACCACCAACCAGTGCCTCAGCCTGATTCCCGGCAAACGTCCCGGTCAACGACCCGAAGCCGAGCTGGTCCTGAGTATCCGTCAAACTGATGCCGCTGCCATACAGATCAAACAACGAACCATTGCCCACCAGATTTGTGCTCTGGAGCGCAATATCGACTGCTATGCCACCGCTAACAATAGTGTCAAAATTCACGTCGACGGTAGAGCCATTCTGAATTACCAGATCAGGCAGCGTGCCATTGACGTCTGCCAGCGGCGTGCCGTCGACAAAGTTATAGGTGTACTGTCCAGTCAAACCGATCGCCAGCACCATGTCCTCTGTCAGAGGATTACTGGCAACCATATAATGCCAGTCCGAGGTCGGCGTGGCGGAATTATCAAAGCTGTCGACGACATCATAGTTGGTCTCATCCCAGATGCCCCAGTAAACCTCAGTGGCAACTCCACTTTGCGAATCACCCGGAGAGTTATAGATGACAATGCCGCTCTGCTGGTCCGGAGACGGGCTGGCGCCGGTGGCGATATAGGTTGTGGTGGACTCACCGAATACCAACTGGTCCGCAAACACACCATTTGCATTCTCGCCGGTTTCCATCTGCCAAAAGTCAGGCACGGTAGCCACTTTGCCAAAGCCGTCAGACAGCACTGAAACACCACCGAATATTCTTGCCGGTGTCAGCTCGCTCTGGAATGCGGCGGTGCCATAGTAAGTCATAGTCGACTCGGAAAAGTCGCTGATAGTCAGCGCACTAATGATCCCTTCCGCTTGCTGGCCCACGAACGTTCCGCCAATATTTCCGGAGATTGGATCAAAAGTATCCGTAGGACTCAGGTAAATGCCAGCATTATAGAAACTGCCTACATCACCACTGCCCACCAGTCGCAGTGTGCCCTGGCCGTTATCAAAGGTCATATCGATATCCATGGTCAGACTGTCGAAATGAACCAGGATTCGACCCTCATCAACGGTGGCCACCATCTGGGCGGGCAAGCCATCACTGTCCACGGCATTCAGCTCAGTGCCCCCGATGTAGTTATAGGCATAACGGCCAGTCAAGCCCAGGGCAGCCATTTCACTGCTGCCATTCTCCAGAGCGTTGTCAGCAAACATGTAGTGCCAGATACCCGTTGGCGAAACCTCGAAACCACCTGGGTCTAACGCATCGAACTTGCCCTCTGTCCACAAGCCCCAGTGAATCTGGGCTGCCATACCTTCCACGCCCTGAATCTGACGATACTGGGTGCCGGTCACCGAACCGTTACCATTCTCGGAAAGATCATATGGCTCGGTAGTCTCGCCGTTCTGGGCATCAAGAATCATCGCCTCGACATAGCGGCCTTCCAGCTCGCCGGTCCAGAACAGATTGCTTGAAGACACCCGGCCGGCCTGACCGAAACTGCCACCAAACGCGCCCACGCCCGATACCGTGCCTGAGAACGGCGTTGCCGGTCCCGTTCCTTCGTGATCATCAATATTGTCTACGATCTGGTCCTGTTCTCCGTCAATTAAATCGCGAACAGTAAGCCCATCAGTCTCGTCGCCTCCCATACCGGAGAGTACCTGCGACTGGAACAATTCTGTCAATTCTGGAGCCAGCTCAGGCGTGGCTTTTGGCCCGGCAACGCGCACCACCTGACCAGGGGTGACAATCCGCGAGCCCGCTTCATTACTGACCTCTACCTGACCTTCCTCAAGGTAAACGTAAGTACCCGGTTGCAGGTTGGGGAACTCTGCCAAGCCCTCTTCCGGCACATGAATAACCTGATAGGTGGTACCACGAATACCGATGGTAGCCACCGAGGTGCCTTGAGAAACATTGCCCGGATAACGAGCGCCGATGGCGCCAGTGACTGATCGCATCCAGCCACTAATCAGTCGTCCCGCTTGTTCATAGACGTCTGCTTCTTCATCAAATCGCTGACGCTGAATATGGTAATCAGAATTGCTGCGTAGCGCGGTCAGCGCGCCATCAGTCATGCGCAGCTGGGCAATACTATTATTCCCCGTTACTACCCTATCGCCTTCATGGAACACCGACCCCGTGCCGCCACCGCGGGAAGATTCGGTTGCATCAACAATCGACACCGTGCCGCGAGCAAAAAGAATTCGCCCCGCCTCTGTTGCCGCATGGAGCGGTAACGACACTAACCAGAGCAACAATACCGGTAGAGAAAAGTTGAAAAAACGCTTGGCATTCATGATGAACCTCCGTGTCAGAAGTAACGTGTCAGAGACACGCTGCCACTGGTTTGATCAAAGGTGTAAGTGGTGATATTCGAGTCCTGATTACGGTATTGCACGCGCGCGCGCAAATTCCAGAAGCGCTGGAAGGTTTTGTCCCAGTTAAGTCCGATCAGAACGCGATCATCCTTGCGCACCTTGTCCAACGGCGCTGCCGCGCCATAGATTTTCGTGTATTCCGAATATGCAAAGCTGACATCCCCGACCAACCTCTCGGAAGGGCGGTACATCCATGCCGCTGAGCCTGTGAGCGAGGCGCGCAGTGTGTCTCCTCCCGGACGAACATCATTTTTGGCCGCTTCGTACTCCATGGCCACATCGCCACTAAGCTGCCAAGATGGGGTAAGGCGATGGCGGATACCTGCGCGGATGCGGGACATCAAGTTATCGTACTGGTCATTTTCAAACTGCATGTTGCGCAGGCCGAGCGTAAGCAGAGTTCGAGTCTCCGCGCTACGCTGATGGCGCCACTCTGCATCCGCACCGAAATACGTATAGTAGTGCTCGCCATCTAGCTGCAGGTACCCAACGTCTCCACCTACGGCCACTTCACGCTGGCCATCCAGGTCACGACTCCACTCTGCCCGGCCACCAATAAAGTTCTGATCAAACTGGCTAGCATCTTTGTTTATATTTTCATGGCCATCAAAACGCTTGGCTTGAGTATTTGCTGAAAAGGTCAGGCGCTGATTCGCGGGCCTATCGATTTGCTGACGTACTCCTGCAGCAATCTGAGCATAAGGCGCTGCTATCTCGTCAACATTTACAAGCGCAAAGCCAAAATCCTTCGGGTAACTCCCCGCGTTATCGTCAAAGCCAGCTTCCGCAGTGACGAAGGCAATCCGCTTTTTCAGGCGGCGGGCCTCATCCGCCAGACCAAGCTGCTGGCGCAACTGGGCAATCTGCTCGCGAGCGGCTGGCGGCGGGTTCTGCCCATCCAGAATATCCAGCTCCCGGCGAGCAGCCTCCCCCAGATCCAGACGGGCGTAGGCCGTCG
>NZ_JAFMPS010000052.1 GCF_020667895.1 Alcanivorax sp. 1008 | reverse complement strand
TTAACGTAACTTCTGCCGGAGCCGTTTACGAAGGCACCTTCAGCGGAACCCTGTACACCGCCGGTGGCACAGCCATAGCAATCACCAATGGCTTTTTCCGCAATGACGGATCGGAACTATAAGAGCAAAAACTCTGCATTGATTCGCAAGGATAGATAAAAGCGTTTTTTAGAAAGTGATGGAACAGGCCTTACCTTTTGCATGATAGATATGTAGAGGGTAAGGCGTTTTCTATTCCGGCACTCAAGTCAAGAACCCTCATCCGTCAGCTTTTTCAGGAATTGTTTCAGTTGATCTTTACCTTTATCGGAAATCAAAGCAGGATCAAACACCAGATTCAGCCCGCGCTCTTCAAGAATGGTTACTTCACCAGCACCCGGATGCTGGAATACTGCTTTATATAGTTTGACCGGCTCATGGAAGCCTTTCGGCGTGAATGTCTTTACGCTAATGCACGGAATCTGTTCTTTGACCAAAAGATAGGTATCTTCAGACAGGTATATGGTGCTGGGCTCAGCGGCAGATTCAATTCGGCTGGCCAAATTAACTGCCGAACCGACAATTGTGTAATCCATTCGGGCCTCTGTGCCAAAATTGCCCACCGTACAATACCCTGTGTGAATCCCTATTCTTATTTCAAATGGACTGGTGTACCCAGCGTTACGCCACTCGCTCTTTAGCTCATGGACGCGTTCCTGCATTGCCATGGCCATTTTAAGGCATTGCTGAGCATCCTCTGGAACCCCTAATGTTTGAGGGTCACCGAAGAAAATCATAATGGCATCGCCGATGTACTTGTCTATTGTGGCGCCATACTCCAAAGCGATTACTGTCATCTCACTAAGGTACTGATTCAAAAGCTGGGTCAGGTCCTCCGATTCCATTCGGTCAGTAGTATCGGTAAAACTTACGATATCGGAAAAGAAAATGGTGAGCTTCTTTCGGGAGGACCCTAGTGTGACATCTTTCTCCCCCTTGAAGATTGACTGGTAGATCTGTGGGGAGAGGTATTTCGACAGCTTATTGGACAGAGTTTGTAGCATCTCCGAACGACTTTTTTCCTCCACCAGGCGAAGCTGATTGATGCTTTCTTCCCTTAAGCGTTCTAGCGCCTGTTGAATACCGCTAAGCATGTGGTTGAAAGCAGCCGACAACTGCCCAATTTCATCCGCCCGGTCAACATCAACTCTCTGGCTGTAATCCTGCGTCTCCGTTATTTTCCTTGCCGCGTTGGCAAGATTTGTCACAGGCTTGATCATATAGCCTGCGACCAAATAGGCCACCGACACTATCGCAATCACACCAAATGCAAGCGCCAAAAAAAGCCTTCCGGAAAGATCACTCAGGGCTGAAAACGCAAACTCGCGGTCTTGCTCGAGCAAGACCGACATCTCTGGCCTGGTGACAAGACTCTTCTCAACCACCAAGGAATTAACCAGCGCTGTATCGTCGGCTTCTCTGTGGCCACTCGCCACCAATGTGAAATGGAGGTTTCGATCATCGGAAAACAATCTGGTCAGGTTGGTATTTTCATAGTTAACGTGCAGGTATCCAATGGTTCTTTCTTCGAAGCTGGACATAACAGGCACAGTCAAAAATGGTGTTCCTTCAAAGGCCCTGCCAATTTCCTCAGGTGCGCTGGATGCAATAACGACAGACTCAAGATTGGTGACAAAGAAATCGCCGTCGAGTTGAAGATCCTGCTTCCTGGAGATCAGCAGGCTCAGGATTCTCCTGTCTAAGTCCATGGTCAAAAGATCATCCATCACATCAAGGGAGGCAATGAATTTCATGTTGTTTTCAAGAGATTGGATTTTCCGGTCAAGACTGCTCACCATCAGATTGAGGTGATTCTCCATGTCAGAAAGCAACCGGTCTTCCGTATCGTTTCGATAAGCATGACCTAAAACGGTCATGGTAATTACATATGGGGCAAGGCTCAGTATGATGAGAATTGCAATTGTCTTGCTCCTAAAACTCATGCACCACCTTCAAGCCAGGATCAAGCATGGATTTGGGAAGATAGCCTATTGCCCCTTCGACGGTCTTTACGAACTGCTTAATAGACTCAAGAGAAGCTTGTGTAGCCGGTGGCGTCAAACCCTCAAAATGCCCCCTTATCCAATAGTTATTGATTTCCTCTCGACTCATTAAAAGGACTCTTTCCTCAAATAACGGCCTCGGCGATTTGCTACCTACAAGGTTCACCGGGATCAGTCTGGCTTTGCCGTATAGCTTGCGTTGTTTAAGAAAGATCGACTTGACCTTACTGCCATCAACAAAATCTATAGGACTATCCTTGGACACCACAACAACATAATCAGATGCACCCGCACCCATCGGCACCATCAGAATAATGAGCAGTAGAAGCACTCTCATCAGAAAAGCACCGATAGAGAAGTCAAGAACAGGTCATTGTTCGAATCGGCGTCAGCCTGAAATTCGGCCTTTAAAGAAACCGGATAAACCGGCCTGAAGCTATAACCAATAACACCAATCCGGGCCTGATCATTCACCCTGTTGTCGTCCAGGTATTCGACTCTGGAAACAATGGTATGTTTGGGGGCAAATCCATATTCCCACTGAAGATAGACCGCAGACGCATCGGCAGCAGGCAGGGCTAGCCGGTCACTGCTTACCCAGACTGCTTCCGAAGTCACCGTGGTGGCACCCTTTTTATAACGGGCACTTATAGCGCCATAGCGTGTCGTGTCTTCATTGGCCTCCTCAAACCAGCCGACACTGCCGCCTAGCTGCACACCTTCAAACAGTTCCTTCTCAAGGGAAATCCCGAAGTGTTTATCCACATCAATATTGACGTAGCGATCGTCGATATCCCCGTTAGCCTGCATGTACAGGTGATAGGAGATCGATTCGTCGAATGGCAGAAAGCCGTTCGCATCAATCCCGGAAAGGAATCTGGGAAACATCTGACTGGTAAGCAGGGGGCTTGACGTGGTTTCCCGCAATACATTGATTGGCTGACGGCTCCAGAAGCCAACAGGGGTAAGCTGCTTTCCAATACGAAAAGAAGCTACGTCAGCGTAATCGTAATCCACATACAAACGCTCTACCGCCGGCTTGGTATTGGCACGGTCGGTATCCGCCTCAAAGTCGACCTTGTAGAAATCTACGGATTCAAGTTCAACGAGATAAGAAAGTTTGTCACTAAGCTTGCCGTAGCCCAATACGGCAAGGTCTTCTAAGGTCAGGTAATCCTCAGTGTCAGACTTTTTGTATTCCGCAGAGAAGTAGCCGCCAACGGTCAAGGCTTCACTAATGTGATAGCCCCTGCCCAACTGGTATCCGTCCTCATCCGCTGCCAGCACGCTTGAGCACGGCAGCAGGAGCCAAACAGCAGGCCAACAAAGGATTAATTGGCGGAAATGCTTCAAGGGGTTATTCCATCCATTCCACGGCTCTCTCTATCGCCACTCATTCGGTAGCTGACATTAGCCCCACGAAACTGCTCGAGGCCTGACTTTGAGCGTAGCTTAGTGAGTAGAGCGGCACTTTTTGTTGTCTAGGATCAAACTAAGAGCAAAAAGCCCTCCGCGCGATGACGTTCAATGCGCTCCTGACACATGCCGTACGAAACTCTCAGAACGGCCTACGTGGCGCTGAAGGTATGGATTTGAGACAAGTGGCAGGGCAAGCCAGGATCTCCCAGTCAGCCGCACTATAAATGTAATAGCGCAGGACTTACGCTTTGATTGACATGTATTAAGTGAGGCCCTTTTGTTTTGGCCTTATTTGGTGCCCGGGGCCGGACTTGAACCGGCACGTCCCGAAGGACAAGGGATTTTAAGTCCCATGCGTCTACCAATTTCGCCACCCGGGCGGGGGACTTCAGGGGAGTATAGATGGAGGCGCGGGTCGGA
>NZ_JAFMPS010000051.1 GCF_020667895.1 Alcanivorax sp. 1008 | reverse complement strand
AAAATTCAGTACGATCCGACAACGCTAGCTTGTGAACCTCTACCTTTCCTTGAAGTTCGTTTAACAGAACATTAATAGAAAGAATCGCGTGCTGCAGTCTCATCGGCTCAAAGGCAATAATTCGCGATGCACCAAGATGGGCAGCTGCAAATATTGAATGATTCCCAACATTTGCACCGATATCGACAAAGCATGCTCCCTCTTTAATGTTTTCCGCTAGCACGTCAAGCAAGTCCTGCTCGTAGAACTTCCCATCTGCATGATGCTTCTGTATCACATCGAACCTGTCCGCAACCAGAAATCTAGACGGCTTTCCATTATGCAAGACAGAAGCAATCATTGCTTGCGCAGGATCTATAAAAGGCGAGTCATCTCGATATATCCGATGAATGTCGATATCAAAGTATTGGAAAGCCTTTCGGATAAAACTGCGAAATTCCATTTTTTCCTTTCCTTTTTCTATATTGCCACTTATCTATGCATTCTGAGCCATTTTCTTGAAGGTTGGACTGCGTTCGATCAGCTCTGTATAGCTTCCTTTATCCACTACACAACCACCTTCAAGAAAATAAATAATGTCACACTTGCGCACCGTGGCAAGTCGGTGCGCGATCATGACTATAGTCTTCTTTCCAGAGAAGTCATGAATAGCATCCATAATCAGTTTTTCAGTTATGCCATCAAGCGCACTGGTTGCTTCATCAAGAATCAGGACATCCGCATCATTGTAAAGCGCACGAGCAATGCCGATACGCTGACGCTGACCACCTGACAGCTGCACCCCTCGCTCTCCAACTCTGGCGTCCAGGCCTTGCGGCAACTCCGCTACTAGCTCATCCAAATGAGCCATGCTGGCTGCCCTTCTGACTTTTTCTTCATCAATCAGCTCAAGAGGCAATCCGAATGCTATATTCTCGCGAATGCTACTGTCTGCCAGAAAGATAGACTGAGGTACGAATCCCAAGGAATTTTGCCAGGAGCGCAGGGTCTGCTTTGTAATCGGCTTACCATCTACCACCAGTAGCCCCTTGTCCGGCTGAATCAACCCGAGCAGGATATCAATGACTGTCGACTTGCCCGAGCCTGACGCACCTACAAGGCCGATGACTTTATTTACTCCTATGGTCATTGTTATATCTCGAAGCGCAGGCTCAGCTTTATCCGGGTAGGTGAACTGCACGTTCTTGATCTCGATGGACTGGCGAGGGGTTAAGTGCTCTTGACCGCTTTCACTGCGCGCCAGCTGCAGCGTCGCGGTTGCGCTCGCCCTGAGATCATCTCGCAGCCCTTCGAACGCCGTCAGACTGCCTCGAATACTGGAGACACTGCTGTATATCTGCTGAAATGCCGGAAGCAGCTTGAACCCAGCCAGAGCATAAACTGAAAGCACTGGCAGTATAGTGCCCAAATTGCCGTCGTAAGCAGCGAGCAGGTAAAGAATCAGGAAGATTACGCCGCCGAAGGCTACCAGCTCCATCACGAAGCGTGGCACTTGGCTCATTACTTGGCTTTTGCCCTGAGCATCGGCAAAGCGGGCACTGGCATAGTCAAATCGATCTGTGAAAATCTGCTGCCTGCCCAGCAGAAGCACGTCTTTGATGCCACCGAACCCTTCACCCATTAGCTTAAATCGAAGTCGCTGAGACGAGGTAATGATGCCGCCATTTCTGATGAGCTTTTGTCGCACAATTCTGTACATCGCCAAATAGGCGACTGCGAACACCGTGAGCCCAGTGATCGCGACAGCAGGGTTAAATAGAAAAATAGCTATCGCCATCAGTGTCGCCATCACGATGCGGGCATTCATTTGCATTAGCGGATTGATGATTCCTGTGGTGACTCGAGTACATTCCTGCGCTATTTGATTGGTGAGCTGACTACTACTGCCGCATGCATGAAAAAGCCACGGTTGATGCATGTAGTGGTGATATAGACGACTACTGAGCTCTGCACCGACAATAGATCCGTACATTGAGAGACGCCAGATAGTGAGTATGGAGATGATCGCGGCCGCCAATAACGAAAGTAAAACAGCTGCACCCACTAGAATCATAAAAATTCGAGGGCTATCAATGCCACTTAGGCGATAGATATCCCCCACTATTCCCTCACGCTGCAGGAGACTCATATCTCCCACCAGGGCCATAAAAGGACCAATGGAAAGCACGCTTCCCAGCTCTGCCACTGCCATCAGCACTACCAATAGCTGAAGCCGGAGAAGCTTTTTGCGCTGCTGATCGGTAAGGAGTGAGTAGAGATCTTTAAGTTGTTTAAGCATTCAAGCACTTGTCTCTGGTTTGATTTGAGAATTTTCCTCTAGTTCGGTCATAGCATGCTGCAGACTCTGAGCATTCTTATCTTTTTTCGACAGCAGCAGCCCGTCCGGACTTGACACACCCCAGTCGATATTTACGGTCGGATCGTTCCAGAAAATTGAGCGCTCGTATTCAGGAGAGTGGAAATCCGTGCACTTGTACTGAAAATCCGCCGTATCACTCGTCACCAGAAAGCCATGGGCAAATCCGGGCGGCACCCACAGCATGCGGTTGTTCTCCTCCGACAGGCACTCCCCCACCCACTGACCGAAGGTTGGCGAGCCAACGCGCAGATCTACTGCCACATCGAACACTTCCCCTCGTGTAACTCGCACCAGCTTCCCCTGTGGCTGCTTGATCTGATAGTGCAGGCCTCGCAAGGTGTTCTTGACCGACCGACTGTGATTGTCCTGAACGAAGGCAACATTGATCCCGGCTTCGCGGAAGGCCTTTTCATTCCAGGTTTCCATAAAGAAGCCGCGTTCGTCGCCGAACACTTTTGGCTCGATTAGCTTTACATCGGGAATACGGGTGCTGATGATTATCATAGTCGCACCTTTATTTGCCTGTTTGCGCTAACTTGACCAGATACGCGCCATAGCTGTTCTTCTTGAGCTTCTGCCCTTCTTCCATCAGCTTGTCACGATCGATATACCCCATGCGCCAGGCAATCTCCTCCAGACAGGCAATTTTCAGTCCCTGACGCTTTTCCAAAGTTTCGATAAAGGCGGAAGCTTCATGTAAGGAATCGAAGGTGCCGGTGTCCAGCCAGGCGAAGCCGCGGCCGAGCAGCTCCACATTCAGATCGCCCCGCTCCAGGTAGGCCTGATTGACGCTGGTAATCTCCAGCTCGCCGCGCTCTGAGGGCTTAACCTTTTTGGCGATTTCGATAACGTCGTTATCGTAGAAGTACAGGCCGGTAACCGCGTAGTCGGATTTGGGCTTGAGCGGCTTTTCTTCAATGGAGATGGCGCGGTTGTTGTCATCGAACTCGACCACGCCGAAGCGTTCCGGGTCTGTCACCTGATAGCCGAATACGGTGGCACCCCGGGTGCGCGTTGCGGCATTCTGCAAAATCTTGCTCAGCCCTCTGCCGTAGTAAATGTTGTCTCCCAGCACCAGGCAGACGCTATCCTTGCCGATAAAGTCCTCACCGATAATAAATGCCTGTGCCAGACCATCCGGGCTGGGTTGCACCGCATACTGAATATTGATGCCCCACTGGCTGCCATCGTCCATCAGGCGCTGAAAGCCCGACTGATCCTCTGAAGTGGTGATCACCAGCACATCTTTAATTCCCGCCAGCATCAGTACCGACAGTGGGTAGTAGATCATCGGCTTGTCGTAGATCGGCAGCAGCTGTTTGGAAATGCCACGGGTGATCGGATAAAGACGGGTGCCGGAACCGCCGGCAAGAATAATTCCCTTCATGTTCTATCCTTCAGGTGCTCTTTCAAAGTGAGTTCCAGCTGGCTCTGCCAGTCTGGCAGATCTATTCCCAGTGCGGACCGAAGCTTGTCGGTTGCCAGGCGCGAATTCAGTGGCCGCCTGGCGGCAACCGGATAGGCGCTACTCGGTATCGGCTGCACTTTGTCTGCGGCAATGCTTAGTTGCTCACCTGCTGCAATAGC
>NZ_JAFMPS010000050.1 GCF_020667895.1 Alcanivorax sp. 1008 | reverse complement strand
GAAGAAAGCGCTGGCGTCGTCCTCAAAATCACTGGAAGAAACATCCACCGGCACACCGAGTATGGTCAAAGAGGTATTAGGTGTAGTGCCTGTGACTGGACCGCGCAGGGCCACTACCAGCGGCAGGTCGATATCCTCACGAACAACCTCGGTAAGCACTAGAGTGTCACCACTTATAAACCCGCGCAGCTCAACGTAGTCATCCACTGCCAGATCGTCCAGTCCGAAGAACTCTTCGTCAGCTTCGCTGTTATCTTCATAGCTGGTGCTGGTATTGGAGACCAGAGTCAGGCCCAGTGCACTAATGGTTCCTTCGTTGAGCGGCAGGTTAGTTGGGCTAATGGCCGAGATCTGACCGTCGATCCGTACGTTATCTTCCTGTTCGAACTCGACTTCATCCGCCAGAATGCCGCCTGCTGACCAGATGCCCTCGACCTCAACAATAGCTCCGACAATCAGTTGCCCGGCATCGCCACCACTGAACTCGGCACCGGCCTTGATGGATACGGGAATACCGCTCACTGCAATCTGGCTGCTGGAGCTGACCTCAGTGATGACGCCCTTGAGTTCAGCTTCGGAGCCATCCTCCAGATCATCGAAACCACTGCTGAAGCCCTTCACTTCGTCTGCTTCCAGAATGTCTCCGTTCAGGCTGCCGCGAACACGCACCGCGATACCATTGGCGAGCATGTCATTTGGCAGAGAGGAGAGGCTTGCAGTGTTGTAGTCGACCACCAGTCCATTAATCTCAAAGGTAAGGTTTCCGCTGTTCAGGTTGGATACCTTGCCAATAACCCGGGGCTCACTGACATTATCTTCATAGCCGACGTAGGTGGCGATGATCACGCCATCGGCAGCAATGTAGCCACTGACCTCCACGCCATCTCCGACTTCAAGTCGATCGAAGTCAGTGCCGACAGTGGCAGAAGTGAAGCGTGTATCTACCACCGTGTTTGCACGAACCTGCACAGTCTGTCCCAGCGCATTGAAGCGTTGGTTTATGGCATCAATACTGGTGATGCTGGCCTTGAGCAGGGTTTCCTGGGTGACAGTGTCAGCAATCGGATTGCCGTTCCCGTCAACGCTGGATGATGTGATAACGACAAATTCGCCCACCTCAAGCAAGTCAGAGGTGCTCGGGTTGTCGTCGATTCGTATCTGCGTGTTGCCGTCAACAATATAGCGCCGGCCATTTTGCAAGATGCTGCCGAACGCATTGATCGGGCCTGCGGAGACGCCTGGCGACGGTGCGCCACTGCCATCAATGCCCGCAGTCTGGCTGCCGCCACCACAGGCGGCCAGTGTCATCACGCTCGCGGCGGTCAGACACTGCATCCAGCGAGGAAAAGTTTTCATTTTTTATCTCCGTAATCTTCAATCAGATACATGCCCAAACCGAGACGGCAGTGTTGCGTGCTGTCCTCGTCGCGGGCGCTTTGTTCCAATTGTTGGTTCAGCCAGTCGTCCAGCTTTTCCAGGAACTGCTGGCCCTGATCTGCCAGCAGAGTGTTAAAACGTTGGGCCGTCGCGGCGTCCGCGCCCTCGACCACAACACGACGTTCAAATCGTTTGGCCTGCTTGCTATCGCGAGGGTAAAGGTTGTGATTCAGGGTCGAACCCAGGTCATGAATGACTTCGGTAGCCCGGCGAGTGGCGATCGGATCGTTGCCGGGGGGAATAAAGGTGCGCGCACGAGCGGTGATCATATCGCCGTCCTGTGTGACAGCATTCAGGCGCAGCAATTCCTTCAGGAAGGCGGTGTGGGGTACATCGCCGGCGTATTCCTTGAGTAGCAGCCAGAAATCTCCGGCAGCGGCGCTGCTTAACGGATGGGCATTGCCTTGCCCGTCCGAGAAGCGGGAATCGCGGTGCCAGCCGGACAGCACCCGGGTGATCCGGTCGGTACGCTCCACCGCGGGCTGGTCGCTCTCGTCGGCGCGATGATCCAGTTGGCGTTTGATTTCCTTGCGATCAAGACCGGTCAGCAAGCTGATGCGCGAGACATTGGTGGGCCGACCATCCTTGCCGAAGTGGTCCGCCGCCACGCATACGTACTCATGCTTGAGCAGGGCGACAAGCTCCTGATAGCTGACACCGTTCTCCAGCAACAGCCGCAGCTGAGGCCTGAGCATGTCAACGAATGGGGTCAGGTCTTTGCCGTTCATGAGATTCTCCGCATGTGGGGTAATAAACCCCAAATAGTTGGCTTTTGGCAAGGCCATTCGTCGGCTAGGTGCTCTATTTAGCCCTCTGTGGCTTTATCTACGGGCGGGTAAGACGTTGAATCTCCTGCTTTTTCATCAGTTTTTCCAGCGTATTGCTCAGATGCCGCGGAGTAATCACCGTTTTGAAAGTATTGTGGAAGTCCTCCTGCTGGGCGCCAGTTGGGCCTGACTCGCCAATTTCGCAGGTGTGGGCATCGAACTTGCGGGTGACTTTAGGCTCGCCGGCCAGAAAATCATTCGAGCCTTCCAGAAAAGATGTTTCCTTTTTTACGCTGCGGGCTTGCACCACAAATCCATCCTTTCCATTCACCAGAGACAGGTTGGAATAGGCGCCAATGTGGCACCAGCTTACGTTGCCGGCAAGGCCTCCAAAGTATACGGATATTCCCTCTGGGGAGACGTTGGTGCCGGTATAGGCTCTGCCGGGGGCAAGCACAAGAATGGCGTCCAGTTGATGCTGGCCAGCCATTTCCTTTAGGTGATCTGCCAGTTTCCAGTGCGCTCTCTGCCAGAGGGCGTCGCCAAAGGATCGTTTTACCTCTTCTTCCTCTCTTGCGATAAGTGCTGCAGGATCGTACTCAAGGTGGACTACCTCATAGCGCTCCATTGCTGCCAGCGCGCGTTCAATATTTTCCTGATATAGCGCATCAAGGTTGGCGTCAGCGACTTTGAACTCGCCTCTGTTATTGCCGAAAACCGTCATCCCCAGGCGGTAATAGCCTGCGGTGTCCCCCATGATGGATACAACGCCCACACGTTTGACTTCGTTGTAATCGAAAGGCGCCCTTGGTGTGGTGGAGCAGCCTTGCAGAAGCAGAACAAGGGCGAGTAGGTATTTCATCATCAGTAGTTTCTCCAGTTTCAGAGTTGTAGGGGTCAGGGCAGGTCGTAGTTGTGGTGCAACTCAATCCGGGTCGGAATGAAGGGTTCCTGACTGTGGCTTGAGCCGCCGCCGCAACTGGCGAGCAGAACGAAGAGCGCTAACCAGGCCGGCAAGCAGCTGTATCGAGTCATGCGGAGCATTCATCCCTGAAATAAAAAAAGGGTCTTGGCAGAGTAGTTATACAGTCGGTGCGAACGGAATATTAGATCAGGGCGTTCCGGAAGAAAACCGGTTGATCGGTGCGGTGTCATTGGCCGCCAATTACCTCGGTATAACGCCTTGCAGAGAAGAAGCGGGTTTATGATCGCGTCCTCAAAGCGGCTTCAAAACATCAGAACCAGTTAACAGAGCAAGCCACAAAGGCGGAATAATTTGCTCTGGTTCGGTTATTTTTCTCCGCACGGAGAGGCGTGCCCAGGGTGGCGCGGGATTGCTCCCACGCGAGCCCCGGCGGCTACCTCACTCCGGCATCATGACAAAGCCGATCCGATCCAGTTCGCTGCCGGCGCGGCCATAACTGGCCACCAGCTGCTGGCCGGCGGGTGCGGTAATCACGAAGCGTTTGCTGGTCTGGCTGCCACCGGCCAGCGTGCGGCCGGTGCTGGTGGTGAGCTTCAGATAGAACACCCGGTCCGAGCGATTTTTCCGGCCGATGTGTACTTCCGCCTGCTTGATCACCTCGCCTGGCGCCAGCTCAAGGCTGCGCAGGTTGCCGCCGTTGCCGCCGTGGCTGAAGGTCAGGGTATTGCCGCTGCCCGACACCAGCTGCAGTTGCAGCTGATCAACGCGCGAGCCGGTGCGCAGCGTGATGCGCTTCAGATAGGCGATGCCGTCGAGCGGAATATGCTGGCGATCATCAAAGGCACTGCCGCCGTTGCCGCCGTAGGCTGGCGTCACCGACAGCGGCGTGCTGACCAGATCGTTTACCGCCATCTGTTTCAGGGTCAGGGCCGGATCTTTCAGATTGGCCGGGTTGCGCTCGCAGGTGTTTTCCAGACCGATGCCGAAAATCACATCCTGACCGCCGTCGGCGCGGCACACGGTATCGTACTCGGGCCGGGTTCTCTGGCGCGGATTGGTGGAACCGGGGAACACCGCGGCGGGGCTCAGCTCCGTCAGTGGCAGCAGCGACGGGGTCCATTCCACACCCGGGCCGCGCGGATCTTTCCAGTAGAAGCAGTAGTTGCCATCGGTGTAGCACAGCCCGTCAAGCGTGCAGCGGGCGCGCTGATCATGGTAGCCGCCGTGGGAATACTTGCCGACGTAGACAACTGGGTGGCGGCCGTCTTTCAGCGGCACGTCAGCGGCGTCCAGGGTGTAGCGACCGTTGTGCTGGTTGTAACTGACGTGACGCAGGTTGCCGTCCTGCAGATGCACGGTGATCCGCTCCCAGTCGTCGACATGGCCACCGCCAAAGGTGCTGCAGTTATTCTGGTTGCCGTAGTAGACCCAGTAGGTAATCAACTTGGCGGTGACGCCGTTATGGGTAATGACGTGCTCCTCCCAGAACATCGGCGGCGGGTTGGCTTCAAACGCGGCTCTGGAGCGGCACTCGCCGGAGTTCTCGCCGTTGCCCGGCATGGACGGCCAGCATTCCAGATCGCTGCGCAGCTGGAAGCTGGGCGCATAGGTATACGCATCGCTGGCCAGGGCGCTGGCCGGTTGGACCAGCAGGGCAAGGCAGGCGAGCAGCAGGGCAGGGTACAAGCGGGTGCGGCGCATCATCGATTTCCTTGTTGTTGTTATCGGAACTTCCGGTTCCTGAGCGAACGCTCGACTGCTGCCGGATATCATATTGGTACGAT
>NZ_JAFMPS010000004.1 GCF_020667895.1 Alcanivorax sp. 1008 | reverse complement strand
TGCCCACTAGCCGATACTTGTCGCCCCCAACCCGCTACAATGCCGCCCCTTCTGTGCCGGACCCCGGCGCTTCACTGATCTGCCGGATGTGCCTGAGTCATGATTTCCACCGCCAATATCACCATGCAGTTTGGCCCCAAGCCGCTGTTTGAGAACGTTTCTGTCAAATTCGGCAAGGGCAACCGTTATGGTTTGATCGGTGCCAATGGCTGCGGCAAGTCCACCTTTATGAAAATCCTTGGCGGTGATCTGGAGCCGTCCAATGGTCAGGTGATGCTGGAGCCGGATACTCGCCTGGGTAAGTTGCGTCAGGATCAGTTTGCTTACGAGCAGGACAGCGTTATCGACACGGTGATCATGGGCCATGCGGAGCTGGCCCGGGTTAAGGCGGAGCGGGATCGTATTTATTCTTTGCCGGAAATGAGCGAAGAAGATGGCATGGCGGTTGCCGATCTGGAAATGGAATTCGCTGAGATGGACGGCTATACCGCTGAGTCCCGTGCTGGTGATCTGTTGCTCGGTTTGGGTATTCCTGTGGAGCAGCACCTGGGGCCAATGAGCGCCATTGCGCCGGGCTGGAAGTTGCGCGTGTTGCTGGCCCAGGCGTTGTTTGCGGACCCGGATGTACTGCTGCTGGACGAGCCCACTAACCATCTGGATATCAATACCATCCGCTGGCTGGAAGATATTCTGACGGCGCGTAACAGCACCATGATTATCATTTCTCACGATCGTCACTTTCTGAACAGTGTCTGCACCCATATGGCGGATCTGGATTATGGTGAGCTGCGGCTTTTCCCCGGTAACTATGATGAGTACATGACGGCGGCGACTCAGGCTCGCGAGCGTCTGCTTTCCGATAATGCAAAAAAGAAGGCACAGATTGCCGAGCTGCAAACTTTCGTCAGCCGCTTCTCTGCCAATGCCTCGAAAGCCAAGCAGGCCACTTCGCGCGCCCGTCAGATCGACAAGATCGAGCTGGCGGAAGTGAAGCCATCAAGCCGGGTGAGCCCGTATATCAAGTTCGAGCAGTACAAGAAGCTGCACCGGCAGGCGGTCACGCTGGATGGCATTAGCCACGGCTACGATGGTGAGACCCTGTTCAGCGATGTGTCGATGCAAATTGAAGCGGGCGAGAAGGTAGCGATTATCGGCCCGAACGGTATCGGTAAAACCACTTTGCTACGTTTGCTGGCGGGCGAGTTGACGCCCAGCAGTGGTGACATCAAATGGGCGGACGCGGCTGAACTGGGTTACTTCGCTCAGGACCATAGCGCTGATTTTGAAGGTAACGAAAACCTGTTCGACTGGATGGCCCGCTGGACCAAGGGTGGCGAGCAGGTGGTGCGGGCGGCGTTGGGTCGGATGCTATTTGGTGGCGACGATATCGGCAAAACCGTCAAGGTATTGTCCGGCGGTGAGCAGGCGCGCATGTTGTTCGGCAAGCTGACGCTGATCAACGCCAATGTGTTGCTACTGGATGAGCCCACCAACCACTTGGATATGGAATCCATCGAAGCGCTTAACCTGGCGCTGGAGCACTATCCGGGCACGCTGATTTTTGTCTCCCACGATCGTCAGTTTGTGTCGTCACTGGCGACCCGTATTATCGAGCTGAGCGCCAGTGGCGTGACTGATTATCATGGCAGCTACGACGATTACCTGCGTTCCATCGGCGTCGTTTAAAGCGTGATCCTTGGGGCCGGGATCAGGGCTTCGAGGGTTGCGACGTTTTCTTCCAGGCGTTCCATTGGCTTGCCAAGGTCGTTGGCAACCCAGCCGTATAACTGCAGGCCATCGCGCTGAATGGCTTCCGCGGTCAGCAGCGCGTGGTTAATGCAGCCAAGCTTCATGCCCACTACCAGAATTACTGGTAACTGCATGATGTGAGGAAGGCTGGATAGCGCTTCGCGATAGCTTAGGGGCACTCGCCAGCCGCCGGCCCCCTCCACCAGAACCAGATCTGCCTTGTGGCTCATTAGCGTGCCGCGCAAATAGCCGGCAAGTCGCTCGGCAGTCACCGTGCGCTGTTCGTCCTGTGCGGCAATATGCGGGGCAATGGCCGCCTTCAGTGCCACCGGGTTGACCTGATCGTAGTTGAGCTTCACTGATGAGGATGCCATCAGCGCCAGCGCATCTTCATTGCGCGGGCCGTCTGCGGTGTCCTCGCAACCTGCAGCGATGGGTTTGAGTCCATAGCAGCTCAGACCCTGTGCTTGTGCTCTCTCCAGCAGCCGGCAGCTGACCCAGGTTTTACCAATTTCGGTATCAGTGCCGGTGACAAAGAATGTACCTCTCATGTGTCAGCTTTCTCCACTTTACAGGTGGACATGCCAAACGGCAGGTAAGCGGGACACCAGCGAGTGGTGCCGGTGAACAGGGGGATCAGGCCAACTGCGCCCCACCAGCTCTGAAAATAAACTCCGGCTGCGATAATAACGATGCCGCCGGTGAGCCGGAAAGCACGATCAATATTGCCGACATTCTGTTTCATAGGGTGCTCCATCTGTAGTGAAGGATCAGGTTCGCAAAACTCATTCGCTATCATCATCTGTTGCATTGATGCGCGCCAGTCTGGCCTCTTCCTCAAGCCGTGCATCTTCAATCTCGCGCAGCACGCTGACCAGATCCGCTTCATGCAGGTCTTCTTCTGCTTCGCCGGTGAGCACGCTATCCGGGGTCAGTTCGCCGGCTTCATACAGGTGCCAGATTTCCAGACCGTAGCGCGTTTTGTTCAGTTCCGGTGCGAACTGGCCAAAGAAGTCCGCCAGGTTCTGCACATCCCGCATTAACATCATTTCCGCATGGGGGTTGCTGGCGGCATTGATGGCTTGCGGCAGATCGATAATTACCGGGCCGTACGGATCCATCAAGATGTTGTACTCGGACAGGTCGCCATGGACGACGCCGGCACATAGCATACGCACCACTTCCTGAATCAGTTCATGGTGCAGCTCCACCGCTTCTTCCGGTGAAAACACCAGCTCGCACAGGCGCGGCGCCGCATCACCTTCATCATCGGTGACCAGCTCCATCAGTAGCACGTCATCGAAGCAGCCATAGGGCTTGGGCACGCGCACGCCCGCCGCGTCGAGACGGTACAGGGCATCGACTTCGGCGTTCTGCCAGCCTTCTTCGGTGACACGTTTACCAAATTTTGAACCACGGGCCATGGCGCGGGCGTCACGGCTATTGCGGGTCTTGCGGCCTTCCAGATAAACCGCAGCCTGCTTGAAGCTGCGTTGGGCGGCGTCTTTGTACATCTTTGCGGCACGTATCTCGTCGCCGCAACGCACCAGATAGACGGTCGCTTCTTTGCCGCTTTTCAGCTGCACCAGCACTTCGTCGATCAGGCCTTCTTCCTGCAGTGGCAGCAGGCGTTTAGGCGTTTTCACTCGAAAGCTCCTCCTGTCAGCTGTGTGTCAGATATTCCAGGGGCACTGCGGTTGAATCTATCACTTTGCGCATGACAAAGCTGGAATGCACACCACTGACGCCTTCAATCCGGGTGATCTTGCCAAGCAGGAACTGCTGATAGGCATCCATATCCGGCACCACTACCTTGAGCTGATAGTCGGCGTCCTGACCGGTTACCAGATAGCAGTACTGCACCTCCGGGAAGCCGCGCACTGTACGCTCAAAGTTCTCGAAACGCTCGGGAGTATGCCGGTCCATGCTGATCTGCAGGATCACGGTAAGGTCCAGCCCCAGTGCCTTTTGGTTGAGCAGGGTGGTGCGGCCGCTGATGATCCCGGCTTCTTCCAGTGCCTTAACCCGGCGGGAGCAGGGCGAGGGCGACAGTCCCACCCGCTCGGCCAGTTCCTGATTGGTCAAGCTACCATCGGCCTGCAGCGCGGCGAGGATTTGCCGGTCATAGCGGTCCAGTTTGTGCGTTGTTTTGACCATATTGGCAATAAATCGTCTCTTTTGATGCTTTGTTGGCAATATATATCCATATGGAGCGCCAAATCGGTGATATTTGCAAGCACATTGCGCGGCCTTTTCGCCACAATGTGTCCTGTCGCCGCTGGAGTATCACAAGTAAGCCGCCGGCTCGGCCTGCCAGGTCCTCACAAGGGGTCTGTCCGGCCGCAAATTCAAGCTCAGGAGACCGACATGGCGTTTGACCACCGCAAGTATCGCCCCTATGCCCCGATTGCCAAGCCTGCCCGTCGCTGGCCGGATCAGGTTATCAGTCGCACTCCGGATTGGTGTGCGGTGGATTTGCGTGATGGCAACCAGGCGCTGGTTAAACCCATGTCGGTGGCGCAGAAAAAGAAGCTGTTTCAGCTGCTGGTGGAGGTCGGCTTTAAGGAGATTGAAGTGGGCTTTCCGGCGGCCAGTCAGACCGACTTTGATTTCGTCCGTGCTCTGATTGAAGAGAACCGTATCCCCGACGGCGTTACCGTGCAGGTGCTGACTCAGGCCCGGGAGGATCTGATTGCCCGCAGTTTCGAAAGCCTGAAGGGCGCGAAGAGCGCGGTGATGCATGTTTACAACTCCACTTCCACGGTGCAACGCCAGCAGGTGTTTGGTCTGGATCGCGACGGCATAAAGCAGATTGCCATTCGTGGGGCGGAGTGGGTCAGACATTATGCGCAGCAGTACCCGGATACCGACTGGACCTTCCAGTATTCGCCGGAATCTTTCACCGGTACCGAAATTGATTACGCCGTGGAAGTTATTGATGCGGTGAACAATGTCTGGCAGCCGCAGGGCGGTCAGAAGGTAGTGATCAATCTGCCGGCAACGGTAGAGATGAGTACACCGAACGTTTTTGCCGATATGGTCGAGACGGTGATCGATACCATGCAGCAGCGCCAGTATGTGCGCATCAGCCTGCACACTCATAATGACCGTGGTTGTGCCGTGGCGGCTGCTGAGCTTGGTGTGATGGCCGGCGCCGACCGTATTGAAGGCACCTTGCTGGGTAATGGCGAGCGCACCGGCAATATGGATCTGATTACCATGGCGATGAATCTGTATTCCCAGGGAGTCGATCCGCAGCTGGATTTCTCGCGCATGAAAGACATCGTTGAGGTGGTTCAGGAGGTGACGGATATTCGCATGCATCCTCGTCATCCCTATGCCGGCGAGTTTGTCTATGCAGCATTCTCTGGTAGCCATCAGGATGCGATTCGTAAGTGTCTGGCCCGTTACGACGAAGGTGATATTTGGCAGGTGGCTTATCTGCCAATTGATCCAGCTGATGTCGGTCGTCGTTATGAAGAGGTGGTGCGGATCAACTCGCAGTCAGGCAAGGGTGGAGTGGTGCATGTGCTGGAGCGAGATTACGGCATTACCCTGCCGCGCTGGCTACAGGTGGAGTTTTCCAAAATTGTTCAAGGCGAAGCAGAGTCGGATGGTGGCGAGATTAATGGTGCCCGTATCCATCAGCTGTTCAATCAGCATTATCTGAGTATTCGTGATGGCTGGAAGCTGCAGGGCTATGACCTGCATCGCAGTGATGATGTGGTGGAAGCCAGAGTTTCCGTGGCCGGCTCTTCGGGTATGCCGCTTCGTGTATTGGTGGCCAAAGGTAGTGGTGCGGTCTCGGCGCTGGTGAATTCATTGGCGCTGGAGTTAGGTGTGGCCATCCGTGTGGAATCATTTGACGAGTTCTCTCTGGGTGACAATACCGCCTCCAATGCACTTGCCTGCGTGCGCATGCAGATTGACGGCAATATGGTTAGCGCCGCCGCACTGGCGGATGACACTACATCTGCGGCATTGCAGGCTGTGCTAAATGCGGTTTCTGGAATCGCGGAGGCCCGAAGTACTCGCCTGGCGGGCTGATAAATCCGGGAAGTGAAGCCCCATCAGGCGCATGCTACTGAGTTGGCGCGGCTGCTGGGGCTTGGTTATTATGCAACGGCATCTCATGGAGGATACTTGCCGTGCTGTCTACGCTGATCGGGCTGACCACAACATTATTGTTGTTGCTCAATACGCTTGTCCTCATCGGCCCTCTTTTGTTGCTCGCGTTGCTGAAGCTGGTGATGCCTACCCGCGGCTCCCGAGCCCTGCTGTCCCGTTCGGTTATGTGGGTGGCGGAAACCTGGGCGGAAGGCTGCAAGGCTATCTTTGCCCTGATGACGCCAACTCGTTGGGAAATTAGTGGTGCGGAAACTCTGCGTCGAGATTCCTCTTACCTGATTGTCAGTAACCATCAAAGCTGGGTTGATATTCCGGCTCTGATACAGGCCTTCAATCGGAAAACTCCGTACTTCAAATTTTTTCTCAAAAAAGAACTCATCTGGGTGCCGTTTCTGGGGCTGGCATTCTGGGCGCTGGATTACCCGTTCATGAAGCGCTATTCGAAGGAGTTTCTCGCCCGCCGTCCTGATCTGAAAGGTCAGGATCTGGCCATTACTCGTGCGGCCTGTGAAAAGTTTCGCGATTTACCGGTGACCATTGTTAACTACTTGGAGGGCACTCGCTTTACCCCGGCCAAGCAGGCTGCACAGCAATCGCCCTATCGGCATTTGTTAAGGCCAAAGTCCGGTGGCATTGCCTTTGTGCTGGCGGCACTGGGAGAGCAGATCGACGCATTGCTGGATGTGACGGTAGTGTATGACGATGAGCCAGCTCCCGGTTTTTGGGCATTGCTGTCGGGGCAGGTTGCCCGTGTCCGAGTGGATATTCTTATCCGTGATCTGGACCCTGCGTTATGGCAGGGCGATTACGAGAATGACCCGGTTTTTCGACAGTATATGCACGACTGGGTGGCACATTTATGGCGTGATAAGGATGCCCGCATTCACGCCCTGCTGGAAAAATAATTCTTCGATCTTCCTGCTCTGTTGTTAACCAATTATCCCCTGCAGATATCCTGAGATGCAGTCCCTGATCCAGGGGCGGCCAAATTTCATACTTGCCACACAGTTGCATTTGCAGCCCGACTTTGCTGGAATGCCGGCCATGACAAATAGCTCCGATTTTGATCTTCGCGCCCGTGAGTGCCTCGCCAGACATGGCGCTCGTATTACTCGGGCACGCTGTGCAGTGCTGGCTCGATTGTTCGCTTCCGCAAGACCGTTATCCCATCACGAGTTAGAACAGCAGTTGGCGGAGGTGTGTGACCGCGTCACCCTGTATCGGGTGCTTAACTGGCTGGTCGACCAAGGTGTAGCCCATAAGGTCAGCTCCGAGGATCGTGTTTGGCGATTTAGCGCGGAGAATCATACCGACCATCGCCATGCTCATTTCCACTGCCACGGCTGCGGTATGGTTTTCTGCATGGATGCTAAAGCTCGGGCCCCTTCCGTGCCGCAAGGGTTTGATCTCCAGGATGTGGAGATGACCCTGCGTGGGCTGTGCCCGGAGTGCGCTCAGTGAACGCTGACCGGCTGCCGGTATTTGTCTTGACCGGCTTTCTCGGCAGCGGCAAGACAACGCTGCTGAATGCCTTGCTACCGCACTACCCCGACTCCGCATTGGTGATCAATGAGCTGGGTGATGTTGGCATTGACGATCAGTTAATCGAAGATCGCTCGGTGCCGGTGACACTGCTCGCTGGTGGCTGCGTCTGCTGCACGGTGCGAGGCACTTTGAACAGCACGCTGCGCAACCTGTGGATGGCCCGTCGATCCGCTTCGATACCCCGATTTAATCGCCTGATTATTGAAACCACGGGTGCGGCAGATCCCTGGGGGCTGATCGAAACCCTGATGCGTGACCGCTTTCTCGAGCGCCACTACCGTCTTGCCTCGGTGATCACCACCGTAGATATGCGGCGTGGCGTAGAGGGATTGAAGGCTTTCCCTGAAGTTATCGAGCAGGTGCTGGTGGCGGATGTGCTACTGATGACCCACGCGGATCAAGCATCTGCGGCGCAACAACTGGAGATGTGCGCGGGCCTTGCCGGACTGAACTCTGCGGCGCGTATTGAGTCAATGCAGCCAGGTGAGCTGCCTGATTTGTCGCTTGATGATGCCGCAGAAACACGCTGCCGCTTTACTGGATTGACCGATGCAACCAGCTTTCGGCCCGCCGCTGCAGGAGCGGGTATGGCGTTGCCCGCGGGTGCGTTGCAGTCGTTGCGCCATGCGGACAGCACCATTCACGCAGCCAGTATGCGCATTGACGAGCCGCTGGAGCGCTGGTCGTTGATGCGCGCTCTGGAGCAGGTTCTGGGTGAAAATGCACGGCGGCTGCTTCGTTTTAAGGGGCTTTTCAAGGTTGCAGGAGACGCAGGACCACTACTGGTGCAAGCGGTCGCCCAGGGCATGGACGAGCCACGTAGTCTGCCCGCATGGCCGGGCCCGGATCATGATAGTCGTATGGTATTGATTGTGGATACGACTGATAACAGCCTGCCTGACAGACTATTGGCAAGGATCAAGATGCTGGCTTTGAGTAACGAGGCTGCGGGGTAAGGAGAGGTGCCTGATGATTAATCGGACCAATAAATGGAAATGGCTGATTCTGTCTTTGCTGGCTATTGCGCCCCTGCTTCAGGCGCACGGCACCCATGTGCACGGGCAGGGCGAGCTGCTGGTATCCAGTCAGGAAGGGGAATTAAGTGTATTGCTGACATTGCCGGCCATGGATGTGCTCGGTTTTGAGCATGCCCCTTCATCCGCTGCACAGGAGGCCGCCATCAGGGAGGCGGCAGAGAAGTTTAACGCCCCTCTGAAGATCGTCATGCCGGATGCCAGAGCCGATTGCGTTGTGCAGTCTTCCAAGGTGGAGAGTGTGCTGCTATCTACTGATGAAAAGAATCACCACCATGGCCATGCGGACTTTGTTATCGAATATCAGTTCTCCTGTGCCAGCCCGAAATATCTTAACCAAGTCACAGTGCAGCTGTTCGAATGGCTTCCGGCGGTGACTATTAACGCACAGGCGGTGACCGAGTATGGCGCCGAAGTGGCCAGCCTGAATCGTCGCTCGCCCGTACTTGTGTTGTCGTCTGCGCCATGAGTAATTTGCTTTCCCTGCAGAATGTGAGTTACCAGTGGCCAGGGGCTTCGGAGCCTGTGCTACAGATTGGGCAGCTTTCCCTGGCAGCGGCGGAGCGGGTTTTTATCATTGGTCCCAGTGGCTGTGGCAAGACCACACTACTATCGTTGATTGCCGGCATAGCGGTACCGCAGGCTGGGCAAGTTATCTTTCAGGGTGAGCAGGTAAGCGGCTGGCGATCATCGCAACGGGATCGTCTCAGAGCGGATCAGTTCGGCATTATCTTTCAGGTGTTCAATTTGCTGCCATATCTTTCAGTGCTGGATAACGTGCTGCTGACGGCTAAATTCTCTGCTTCGCGTCGTTGCCAGGCGGAGCAGCTTTCCGGCTCGGCAACAGCAGAAGCGGAGCGACTTCTGGAACGCCTGGGCCTGCCTGAGGAGCTGTGGCAGCGTCCGGCCACGGCGCTTTCCGTGGGGCAGCAACAGCGCGTGGCAGCGGCTCGGGCATTGTTCGGCAGGCCCGCATTGTTGCTGGCCGATGAGCCCACATCTGCGCTGGATAGTGAGCACCGAGATCGTTTTATACCGTTGCTGATGGAAGAGTGTGAGGCGGCCGGGGCCGCATTACTGTTTGTCAGTCACGATGTCAGTTTGTCGCAGCATTTCTCCCGCGTGCTGGACTTGCGGGAGCTGAACAAATCGGCCCGTGCTGATGGGGTATCTTGCTGATGTTGATTCGTTTGGCTGGCAAAAGTCTGGCTAATCGTCGCGGTACGGCGCTATTAGTGGTTTTGTCGATGGCCCTGAGTGTGGCACTGCTGCTGGGGGTCGAGCGACTGCGAGATCAGGTGCGTGACAGTTTTGCCAGTACGGTTTCCGGGGTGGACCTGATAGTTGGGGCGCGCAGCGGGCCGCTGAATCTTCTGCTGTACAGCGTTTTTCGTATTGGCGAGCCTACCGCCAATGTCAGCTGGAAAAGTGTTGAGCGTATTGCTGCGCAGCCTCAGGTGGACTGGGTTGTGCCGTTGTCATTGGGTGACTCACATCGGGGCTTTCCGGTATTGGGTACCAGCGCGGCCTACTTTGATCACTACCGCTATGCGCGGCAGCGCAGCCTTGAGTTTGCCGATGGCGAGCCTTTTGACGATCTGTTTGATGCGGTGGTTGGTGCAAATGTGGCCCAGCGACTGGGCTATCAACTGGGTCAGGAGATTGCCCTGTCACATGGTGGAGGCAAGGTCAGCCTGATTGATCATGCCGACAAGCCATTTCGGATTGTAGGTATTCTCGCTGCTACCGGTACGCCGGTGGACAACACAGTACATGTTTCATTGCAGGGGATAGAGGCGATTCACGCAGACTGGCTGGCGGGTGCGCCGTTGCCGGGGATGAGGCTGACGGCTGAGCAGGTGCGCGAGCGTGATCTGCGGCCACGTTCGGTAACCGCCCTGATGGTAGGCCTGAAATCCCGAATCGCTGTGTTTCAGGTGCAACGTTCCATCAATACAGCGGCTGAAGAGCCGTTGTTGGCGATTATTCCGGGTGTGGCACTGCAGCAGCTGTGGCAGATGATGGCGCTGGCGGAGAACGCTCTGGCCCTGGTGGCCTGGATGGTGGTGATGGTGGCAGTGGTGGTTATGTTGACCGCTCTACTCACTGCCTTGAATGAACGACGCAGGGAAATGGCTATTCTGCGAGCAATCGGCGCCCGGCCCTGGCAGATCTTTGCATTGGTTATTGGCGAGAGCTTGCTGTTAACGTTGTTGGGTGTTTTGGCAGGTGTGCTGTTGTTGCAGCTTGCTTCGCTGCTGGCGGCGCCCTGGGTGTCCGCCCGACTGGGGTTGGCGCTGACCTTGTGGTCACCAGTGGCAAAGGAATTTATCCTGATTGCAGCGGTTATGCTGGCTGCGCTGCTGGCTGGAGTGTGGCCCGCGTGGCGCGCCTACCGGCAATCACTGACAGATGGCTTGGGGATGCGTTTGTGATCACTGCATTTGGAAACGTAAGGTTGCTGTCGACGACTATTGTCGTCTGGTTTGGCTTGCTCAGCGCCAGTGTCGTTTCAGCACAAACAGCGCGGGAGCTGGAATGGGATGATCTGGTGCCGGCGGACTGGCAGCCACAGTCATTGTTTGAAGAGTTTGCCGGCATCACGGAAATTGAGGATGGAGATCCGATTGCCGAAAAAATGATGCAGCGAATTCGTGAGGTGTGGGATCAGGCGCCGCTGGTGGCAGAGCTTGATGGCAAGCATGTGCGCATGCCGGGTTATGCTGTACCTCTGGATGGTGACGCGGAGCAAGTCAGAACATTTTTGCTGGTTCCTTACTTTGGCGCCTGCATTCATACGCCGCCGCCGCCCCGCAACCAGATTGTGTTGGTGCAAATGAAGGGTCAGGGTGTCCCGGTGGACGACGCTTTTGGTGCATTGTGGATTACTGGCACGCTGAAGGTAGAGCCTGCTGAAACGGAGTTTGGTCTGGCAGGCTATACCCTGGATGCAGACAAGGCTGAAGTCATAGAATTCTGAAGGGGGCGAAATGGCAGATACACTTTTTTCCAAGATCATCAAGCGAGAAATTCCCGCAGACATTATTTATGAAGATGATGATGCGCTGGTATTTCGCGATATCAATGCTCAGGCGCCGGTGCATTTTCTGGTAATTCCGAAAAAGCCGATTGCCAAGCTCAGTGATGCCAGCGCGGAAGATCAAGCTTTGCTTGGCCATCTTTTGCTGGTGGCCAACAAGGTTGCCGCGCAGGAGGGGCTGACTGACTTTCGCCTGAATGTGAACAATGGCGCCGGTGCAAGCCAGACCGTCTTCCACTTGCATATCCATGTGCTGGGTGGGCGGCCGTTTAGCTGGCCGCCGGGCTGATCTGTGTTTTACCGCTGATCCATTCGGCCATTTCACTGATGGCGAGATCGGCGCTGGCGAGCATGCCTGCGTGAACAGGGAAGACATGCCACATCTGCTGATACACAGACAGACACACCGTTGTGCCTGCTGTTTTCAGCTTTTCATATAAGCGCTCTGAGTCATTCAGCAGGATCTCGTCGCTGCCGACAATGATCAGAGTGGGTGGCAGATTGTCCAGTTCCGCCAGTAGGGGAGAGGCGAGCGGCCCGCTGCGTGCATCGCCTACATAGGATTGCGCGGAGTGCTCCAGTGTTGCCCAGCTCAACATAACGTCATCGCACTGATTGCTGGCGCTCTGTTCCGGATTGGTCAGGTCCGCCCAAGGGGATAGCAGGACAATACCTCCGGGCATGGGTAGCGATAGTTCGCGAATCTGTAGGGCGGTAGCCAGCGTAAGTCCGCCGCCGGCGGAGTCTCCGGCAATGAAAATATCCGTGCTCGAATAACCGTTATCCAGCAGCCAGCGGTAGGCTTCTAGCGCATCATCCGTGGCAGCGGGAAAGGGGTGCTCTGGAGCCAGCCGGTAATCAATGGCAAATACTGAGGCGCTGGTGGCCCGCGCCAGATGGGAGGTGACGGCTCGGTGTGTGGCAGGGCTGCCAACACAGTAGGCGCCACCATGAAGATAAAGGATGGCTTGCGGCCCGGTCTGTGCCGGTGCGGCGAGTTCTCCCCGAACGGTACCCAGTTGCAGGGGCTGAAAGCGAATCCCCGTAGCGTTCAGCGTGCTGCTGGTCAGCAGGCGCATGCCAGCCCGTAACCACACTGCGGGCACTCGAGGGTGGAACATGGGTTTCATCAGGGTCTTGAGGATGGCGCGGAGTATGCCGGCCAGTATCCGTTGACCGCGCTGGTCTATGGGCACGATGTCGCGGCGTTGGGCATGGTTCATCAGTTAATCATCCGTTCAGGTTTGGTTCATTCCGAATGTGGCACACTAGCGGAAACAGGATTGCCAGGTAAGAGGGGAGTGTGGTGACAGCTGGGTTTCAGGGGCGGGTAGATGATTGATCGTCATCGGGTTTTTGATCCCGTATGGCAGGGCTTGGTTAGCTCTCGCGGTATGCTGATTGTTCTGGCTGTGGCGGGGATGCTATTCACCTTGTCGGTGTCAGCATGGCTTTTTCGGCTCGATTACCGGGCGGCGCAGCAGCATTTTCATCAGCAGGTAGATGGTCAGGCGCGGTTCCTGCGTAGCGAGCTGCGTCAGAATATGGAGGCACTCTATACCCTGCGAGATGTGATCCGCTATGCGGATTCACTGCCTGCAATTGTTTTTGAGGACGTGGCGGAGGCCGCCCTGCAGCGCAATCAGCTGGTGCAGAATCTGCAGTGGGTGCCGCGTGTATCTGATGAGCAGCGTGCTGAATTCGAGGCAGTACTTGGTCGGCGAATCTATTATGTGGACGATGGTCGGCAGCGTTTACCTTCTCCAGTGCGTACAGAATATTTCCCTATAAAATTTATCGTGCCGCAGGCAGATAACGAGATACTTGCTGGTATCGATCTGGCTAGTCGCCCTCGACGATTCGCTGCAATCGAGGCCGCGCGGGATAGTGGCAACTTGATCATGTCTGCGCCCTCATTATTGCTACACCCGGATCACGCAGATAGCGTTGCTGTAATGATTGCGCTGCCTGTTTATGCAGGGCGGCCTGCTTCTGTTGTGGAAAGGCGTCAGGCATTACGAGGCTTTGTCGTCGCGGTGATCGGCATTGACCAGTTTGTCTCACGCATCTTCCCGAATATCGACAAGCAGCGCTGGTTAAAAATTGTTGATGTGGATGAGGGGGGAGTGCTTCTTCAGCGAGGCAAACCCTCTGGCCATCGTTATCAGGTGATGATGGAAGAGTTTGCTGGCCGTCAGTGGCAGCTGGAGATGTCGCCTGGTTGGGGCATGGTCCGGGCAGAGATTTCCGTACTACCCATTGCGGCGCTATTGGTGGGAACGCTGATGGTGATTATTGTCTGCGGCTACCTGTGGTTGCTACAGCGTCGCGGCCAGATTGTGGAGTCACTGGTGGAGGAGCGCACCCAGGAGCTGCGTGATGCCAACCAGCGGCTTGCCTCGCTCAGTCTTACCGATCCATTAACCGGGCTGGCCAACCGTCGGGCACTGGATGACTATCTGGGGCATGAGTGGCAGCGTGCCGCCCGTGAACAGTTGCCTATAAGTATGCTGCTGTTTGATGTCGATCATTTCAAGAAGCTCAATGATACATGGGGCCACCAGATTGGGGATCAATGTCTACGTGATCTGGCGGCACTTATGACATCACACTTCAAGCGCCCCGCTGATATGGTCGCTCGATATGGCGGCGAGGAGTTTGCTGTGGTGCTGCCCAATACTGATATTAATGTACTGGAACAGGCTAATCGCTTCCGGGAAGTGCTGGCCGCCCATCGTATCAGGATTGGTGGTGGAGAAGAGCTCCGCATCACCATCAGTGCCGGCCTGGCGACTGTGGTGCCTGATGCCGCTCAATCTCCCAGAGATCTAATCAAACTGGCTGACCAGGCACTCTATGAGGCGAAGGGTTCTGGCAGAAATCGAGTGGTGCGTGCTACCACGTAATTTCACTGTTATCCCAGGCAAGGAATTTGCCACTGTCTGCCGCCGGCCGGCTGAACACGATATCCAGAAGGCGCTCTGCAACGAAGGTAGTGGAGAACAGCTTTTCCTGTGGAACATTTTTTTGGAATGGTTTGGACAGGCCGGTATCGGTGGTGCCCGGATGGAGCGCAAGACATGTCAGGTTAGGAGCTCGCCGTTCGGCTTCAATGGCAAAAGTTTTAATGAATTGGTTCTGTGCTGCCTTGCTGGCTCGGTAGCTGTACCAGCCACCGAGATGGTTGTCGCTGATGCTACCAACCCGGGCAGAAATTGACGCAAAGCACGCCGGTTGGTCGTGGTTCAGCAGTGCTAGAAAGTGTTTTGCCAGCAGAATAGGTGCAAAGGTATTGATCCTGAAAATCGCCTCCAGTTGTGCCATATCTATCTGTTCAAGTCTTTTCTCCGGGCGAATATTTCTAGCCGAATCATGCAGCAGTCCTGCGCAGTTAATCAGCCAGTGCAAGCGTTGGTCTCGCTCGCGTACCTCATTGGCAAGACTGGCAATGTCTGATTCCTGTGTGCTGTCCAGGGAAAGAACTTGCAGTCGATCTCCGTACTCTTCCGTCAGGGTCCCCAGTGGCACGCTAAGCATGGCATGCCGTGAGGCAGCGTAAACACGTTTTACCTGAGGGCGGGCTAGCAGGTCTTTTACCATGGCAAGGCCAATGCCCTGACTGGCGCCAATTACGACGGCGATGCCGGAATGGTTAAGCATATGGGTAATCCTGAGTTTCACTGCCCCAGCCTGTGCCGAGCTCCGGCAAGGCGACGTGAAGCGCTTGGCCTGGATAAGCGTAATCTCGGATGGTGTGAATTCGGTCTGCGTCTTGAGCGCTGAGTCATGATAGATTTCCGACAAGGTGAGTTTGGGGTTTGCATATGAAAAGGCTATGGCAGGGTTTGCTGGTCTGGTTGGTACTGGTGTGCAGTGTTGTCGCCGGCGAGCTCGATCAGGATCTGGCCCAGTTTCGTAAGGATGTACTGGATATCAATCGCCGATTGTTGCTGCTGGAGGAAGAGTTGTTGTTCCCTGCAGATACCCAGTTGGCGGTTTTTGTTTCTCTGGATGTGGGCAAGTACTTCAGCCCTGACTCCATTACATTGAAGTTGGATGGCAAGACCATTGATGGTCACCTATACACAGAGCGTGAAGTTCAGGCATTGAAGACCGGCGCCATTCAGAAGCTTCACGTGACAAACATTCGCAATGGCAGCCATGAACTAACCGCCTTTGTAAGTGGCAGCGGCCCGGGCAACCGGGAGTATCGACGGGCGGTAACCCTGCAGTTTGAAAAGGGTAATGGTCGCCAGTTTGTACAGCTGCGCATGGAAGATGACGCCGCCGCCCAGCAACCCGTATTTGTTTTGCATAGCTGGCAGTAACGATGCGTCGATCCGGGATCTTTGTGCTGCTGGTACTTTTGCTGTCTGCTCCATTGATGGCAAGTAACCGTATCGACCGCCCCCATCAGGTGGTAGACCCGGGTTATGGCGCGATCCTGTTCGATTACTACCAGCAGAACTGGTTCGCCGCTATGAGTCAGGCGCTGATGGCGTTGGAGACCGGCACCCTGCCAACCCAGGCACCTCAGGCTCAGGTGCTACTTGGCGCTCTCTATGCTCACTACGGCATGCCCGATGAGGCAGAGGCTTTGTTTCGCAAATTACTGGCGGAGAGTGTTGATCCGGCGCTTGCGCCAAGTATCTGGTTGCATTTGGCGGAGCTGCATTATCGCAAGCAGCGCTATACGGATGCACTGGCATTGCTGGATGAGCAGATTGGTACTCCGCCAGAGCAGCTGAATCGTCAGTTCCATGCTCTGCGTACTCGCTTGTTGATGCGTATGGGGCGCTTTGAGGAAACCGGTGATGCACTCGATTATCTTAATGAAGACTCACTGAGTGCCTATCTGCGTTACAACCTTGCGGTAAGTCGCATCAACAGCGGCGATGGTGATAGAGGGGAGGGGCTGCTTTGGCAGGTGGCCAACTTGCCGCCCGGCGATGACGAAACCAATGCTCTCAAAGATCGCGCAATGCTCGCCCTTGGAGTCCACTATTTGCGCACCGGTCAGACCAGACAGGCCCGTAAAGTCCTGCGTGCAGCAAGGCTTGATGGTCCCTACAGTGAAACCGCATTGCTGCTACATGGAAGAGCATGGATTGCCAGCGACGAGCCGGCGCGCGCTCTGGGGTCTTTGCAGACCTTGGCTGAGCGCTCGCTGCAGTTTGAAGAAACTCAGGAAGCATTGCTGTCTCTGCCTTGGCTATTCCAGGTGCTGGGCGACTTCGGCAGGGCGGCGACTGGCTATCGATATGCGATCAGTCGTTATACCGAGCACTATCGCTATCTGGCCGAATTGGAGCAGCAGATTCGTTCCGGGCAATGGTTTGCTGATCTGGTTCAAGAGCCAGTCTGGTCTACCGCCATGGAGGGCCTGCCGCCGTTCAAGCCAGGACGAGTGGAGAGTTTCGCCACTTTCCGTCATCTTTTTGCCTCCCATGACTTTCATAGTCGATGGCGCGATTATCACGAACAGTTGCGGCAGATACATTTATTACATAGCTGGCGTCAGCGTTTGCCTGCTATCGAGGAGATGGTTGCGGCACAGGTGCGCAAACACCGCGAGCAGGTGCCGCTGGCTGAGGATATGTTGGCTGCTCTCGAGCAGGCGGGTTGGCCACAGCAGTTGAAGAAAATGGAGCAGCGCTTTAAGCATGGTCAGCAGAGTAATGATCTATCCATGTTCGCCAGCGAAGATGAGCGCAAGCTGTTGGCTGCGGTCGATGAAGTAGAAACACTGATGTCCCGTTGGCCAGAAAAAATCAAGCCGGAACTACGCGAAAGACTGGCATTACAGAAGGGCCTGCTTTTGTGGCAGTTGCAAGAGAACAGTGTGCCACGGCAATGGCAGCGAGAGAGTCAGTTAAAGGAGCTTGATACGCTTCTCAAGGAAACCGCTGTACTTTCTGACCGGGTTTCTTCTGCGGCCAGCGGTGACAGCCATAGGGTGGTATCGCTCGGTCATCAGTTGGCCGGCCTTTATAATGAAATCGGCGAGCTTGAAGGGCGCGGTGATAAGCTTCTGGGTCGCCAGCAGCAGCAAATCGAGTTGCTGGCGATGACGCAGATCGAAACCACTCGCCAGCGCCTGAAGGCCTTTACCGCTGAAAGCTGGGCCGCTCTGGGAGACTTACAGAATCTGATGGTGCGAGAGAAACGTAGCCGCTGATATTAGTGGCCGGTCAGGTCGTCCGAATAGTGCACCTTGCCCTTAAGATCAATGATGATGGCCGATACCTCCGGCATGCGATTAGCTAGTGCCAGGCCTTCTTCGATTCCCATAACGAAGATTGTTGTCGATAACGCATCCGCGTCGATGCCCTGTCCGGTTAGTACGGTGACGCTCATTATATCACCAGCAGGTTTGCCGGTATGTGGATTAAGAATGTGATGAATATGCTCACCATCGCGAACAAAGAACCGTTCATAGTCCCCGGATGTAGAAACAGCGATCTCGGTAAGCGGCAAGGTAATAGCCACTGCCTTGGAATTGCGCGGATGACGAATTCCAACTTGCCACAAACGGCCATCCCGTTGGCCAAGCACATAGCTATCTCCGCCAAGACTGAGATATGCATTGTCGATATTGTGAGCGCGCAAAATGGCAACAGCGCGATCAATGGCATAACCCTTGGCGATGCCGCCAAGATCAATCCGCACTGAGGGATGGTCTTTGCTTATGCTGCCATCCTCATGCCAGTGAATATGTTGCATGCCGATGACTGTCTGTTGCAGTGCGGCATCGTCCGGTGCTTCGGCAGTGCGATAGTTATATAGCTGTCCGGCACCGGCAAAGGTGATATCGAAGGCGCCATTGCTGGTGGTGCTGTAAAGGCTGGAGCGCTCTAAAAGAAAGCGAAACTCATCGCTGGGGGAAAATTTCTGGTCCACTGCTAGTCGATTGAAGCGGGCCAGCTCGCTATCCGCAATCCACGGAGAAAGTTGATTTTCAATACGGTTGAATTCCTGTCGTATGGCCTCCGTTATGTCTTTGCCGTGATCTCCCTGATGCCAGAACTCAAGGGTGGCTCGGGTGCCCATGCTATCCCAGCTGTCACTGTGCCACTGTGCCTGAGCGGGTAGCCATAGACACAGAAGCAGTATCAGTAGGGGGCTTCGCATGATCATGTAAAAATTTTCGCCAGTTGGAAGGTCAAAAAATGGTACCACTGACGATGGGTTGGAACGCAGTCAGACGATCAAGGCTGACCGAGTTGCCAAGGCTATGCGTCGGGAAACGTGTTGCAAATTCACCGACTTCTCCATGCAACGCCATGTAGTTAAGTAGAACTGCTTCCACCAGCAGATTAGGGTTGTTGGCGGCCGGGGTTGCGGAGGTTTCCACAGAGCCGTCGCTGCGCATGTAACCCAGTTGCTGGCGCCGTGCCAGAGGGATGCCGCTGCTATCCACCAGCTGTGGCTGCCCGCCCGGGTTATACACCAGAAAGAACGAAGCGGCGGTGGCAGAGCTGTCACCGGTCCATTCACCTTTGCCTCGTCCATTAACAGAGTCATCAATGCGCCCATTGCTCGCTACGGACCCATCGCTGAATACATAAACCATCAGTGGTGTATTACGTCGTGCAGCATATTCCAGACAGGCCCCGATACAGCGGCCCGCGCGTAGATCACGTAACTCGCCCGTACCTCTTTCGCCAGTGTGGTAGTCGTATCCGCCCAGGGTGACGCACCCGGCACCCGCATAGCCATTGACCACTAACTTCATAATCGAGGCGGTTTTTCGGAACTCTCCGTCGCTGGCAAACTCAGCCGCTGAGAAAATTCCACTATCACCAACTATGTCGGCATCAAGATCCACATTCAGGGCGGCGGGGTCGCCGAATCGATCAGCGATATCCGCGGCCTTGATGTAGCCGCATTCGATCATGTCGCGCAGTACATCATCACCGCTGATGCCGAGGCCTGGGGAAACGCTGTCCAGCTTCATGCGGCTGATACGGGCAATGGACTCCATCACTGCTACCGCATCGGATTGATCGAGTAGCCCCACCAGCTTGCCGGTGCTAACTAGTCCAGTAACATCGGACGGGCGATCAATCTTTGTGGGTCGCGCCGAGGAATCAAACATGGAGGGTGGGAAGACTGAATTACCCCCTGAGTCGCTGCTGCGCGAGCCGACGGTGGCAAGCAACTCGCCGTTGGCGCCAGCCCGAAAAATTCCATACAGCGGGTTGTGTGGATTATTGGCGGTGTCATTCTCGGAGCGTGCCGGGATTACAGCACCGTTAATGAACGCAGAGCGGGTCCCGGCCTTTTCGGCTATGCCGGCGAGAAACTGCGAGTCACTATGGAATGCGAGGCCGAAATCCCGATTCATAAAGCCGGGCAAGCTTGGCACCATATTGCCGGGTACGCCGAGACGTGAATAGCCAGCCGTGGATAGAAAGTCTTCCTGTCCGCCAAGCCCGCCAACCAGGACATTGGAACCGGCAATGCTGGCGCCACCGGCCAGATCAAAGCAGATAAAAGGAATTTTACCGGCACCGGCCACAGCAATACCGCAGGGGGCTTTTAATGCTTCAAGGTCCGGCGCCAGAGCCGCATAGGCGGCCCGTGGATTACTGAATAAGCTCATCACGCCAATGCTGCTGACCAGCCCGGCACCACGCAGCATGCCTCTGGCGATAAACTCACGCCGGTTCATCGGCTTGCCATGTTCAGTCAGTTGCAGTGGAGCATCCGGATGCAGGGGGCGATTGCGTTTCATGGTATGGCCTCCGTTATTGCAGCAGCAGTGTGGCACTGCCCAGCGTTGCAGCGCAGGCGGCCTTAGTGGCAATCAGTGACTGATCGGCGGGGCAGGCACCATTACAGCGCGCCAAGCCATCAGCAATGCCGTCCGGGTCTCCCACTGGCTTGTTATCAGCCATGCTAAGTAGCAGGCTTTGTAGCTCTGCGCTGACTGCGGCGGCGGCCGGTTGAGTATCAATATTGTCGCCAACCATACGATTGACCAGCGGTGTGATCACCAGTGCCTGCCAGTCTTCATCAGAGATGGCATTAGCGTTGACGGTGAAATCCATACCAACGAAGAACTCCTTGTCTGGCCTGGCGGATTCCTCCTCAACCAGCGCGTTGCAGTACTCAATGGCAAGCTGAGCCACGCCGATCTGATGGGCGGTAACAAAGCCATCAGCTGCCTCGTTAATGGGTAGTTGCTGACGCACCAGGTTAAAGGTGTCACGCACATCCGGCTGGGTCATGGCAACGCCGCTGACCGCACTCATGCTGGCGTGCACTTCGTCGAAGGTGCGCAAGCCAATCGATGGCCGCGCCGCGCCGGGGGAAATCACCACTGGCAGGGGAGCGCTATCGGTATAGACATTTTCATGTTCGCCAAGGGTGGCAAAGGTGAGAAAGAATTCATCCTGACTCTCGCCGTTTTCCAGAGCGATAACGGTGCCCAGGTTTGACAGTGGTTGCAGTGGTGCTTGCCAGTCTGCGCCGCCGAGAGTGGCTGATAGATTGGTCCAGACCTGACCCACTCCGGTTTCCCGGCCATTGATGCCAATGCGCATGCCTTGCAGTTCAACCGGCAGCGGGCTCGGATCTTCTCCAAGGACGATAAAGAACGGCTCAGCAAATAGGTACGCGTAGTTATCGAAGCGTGATACTTCGAAACCGATGTAGCTGTCGTCGTTATCGATCAGTTCGCCGATGCTGAACAGCAGGAAGAAGCGCTCGCCAACACCGGCGGCAAAATTCTGTGCCAGCTGCTGCTCGGTAAGGGCGCGATTATGTACAGCCACAAAGCGCAGTACGCCTTGCCACTGTCGACTGCCATCCGCTTCGCTGCCCAGTACCAGCGCATAGATGTCATCCCAGGAGCCGAGCAGGCTTGGACTTTGCTGATCCATAGCACCGCTGTCCACACCATTAATAAATAGCCGGCGGCCATTGATGGGGTCATAAGTAAGAGCAACATGCTGCAGGGTCGCCTGCAGAGATTCGGCAGGGCTAAGCATGGCCGGCATGCCATTGAGGTTTGTGCCTTCGTGGCGTAGCAGGGCGCTATAGCTGGATTGTTCCTGCGCCAGGGTAACGTTGCGAATTTCCTCGCTGCCGGAGTAGCTGATGATATTGGCATCGTCCTGCGCTGGTGTGGATGGAATCACCCAGGCTTCCAGAGTGAACTCACCGCTGGCACGAATCAGGTTGGCCAATTTACTGCTGGCGGAAACGCTGCCTTGGGCTTTGCCGTCATTGATACGAACGCCCCAGCCGCCAACCCACTCGTAATCTCCACTTAAGGTCAGGTTGATGGCCGGCTCTATGCCACTGGTATCGAAGGCGGTACTTCCGGTGCCGGTGCGGAATTCATAGCGGGCGATGATATTGCTATCGAATCGTCCACCGCTGGCAGCGAGGATGCCGTCGGTCAGTCTCAGTGCTTTGCTGAAAACCAGCTCTTCTGGTGGTTGCTGTGGCTCTATAGTGCCTGCCAGTGCGGCAATGGCATTACTCATGGCGGTGGCGTCAGCGCTGCAGTCGTCGCTCCAGCAGTTGTGGTTATCGTTAGCCAGACGCTGCACCACCCGTGATGCAGATGGCTGATCCAGATTGATGACCCCCTGTGCTGCCAGATAGGCCGCTTCCACATCACTATGGCCAATGTAGGGCGATACCGGAGACTGTGCCTGCGGCGTATGGCATTCCGAGCAGAAGTTACTTAGCAGCGGGTAGACATGGGTTTCAAAGTCGCTGGACGACCTGGGGAAGTATCGCGTCTCTCCTGCGTCACGGATCACCGGTGATGCGAACTCTATCAGGCCTACCTCGCCACCATCGTTGGCGCCCGCCCAGTTGCTGATCCAGGTGGTAAGTAATTCAGCACAGGCTTGGTCGCTGTCCAGCCAGCAGTTGTGCCCACCACCTACTTTACTAACCAGCTGTGAGTTGGCCGGAGTAAAAAGATTGACCACGGTGCTGGCCGCAGTGAAGGCAAGATGGATGTCGTCACGCCGCACAAAGGCGGGGGCCTGACCGCCGGCGTCATGGCAGGCACCACAGCGATCAACCCGTACCAGGTTGTCCCATACATGGGTTTTGAAAGCAGCAACATCAGCGCTACGCGGCGTTGGCCCACTGTAGTTGACAGCATCCTCGCCCAGTGGCGGTGGATTGCTGGTTACCGGCGCGCCGCTGTCGGCACCGCATCCGGCCAGGGCGGCCAGCAACACAATTGGCGAGAGTAAACGCAGGATCATCATGGAGGTCTCCTTACTCGCCCATGCAATAAACGGCGGCATCAGCGAAAAGGTCTTTCAGCTGGTAGCCATTGTTACGGAAGTTGCTGGTCATGCTTTCAATCTGGCTAACATCCGTCGCCGAAGTGGGGCCTCGCAGGCACACTGCGCGGAATGTCTTCTGTGCCTGACAGGTGGCAAAGGCTTCGCTATTAGCCAGTTCTTCACCGAGGCTCTTGGCGCCATTGCCGTTGCCGGTCAAGGATGCAGACCAGCCCAGGCCGCTATGGGGGCCACTGCGCCAGTAATTATCCCAGCGGTCATCCGGTGTGACAAAGCCATAAGGGAAGTTATTGGAGTTGATCAGGTATTTGGGCTGTACACTGTCGTCAGTGTATTCAAGTTGGCCGTTGCCAGTGCCTTCTTCGCCAGTCCAGTTGTAGTAAGCAAAGGCTTGCGCCATCGGGTCCATGCCATTGTGACAGCCAACGCAGTTGTTTAGAAAAACGCGACTGTCTCCACCGGGACTGCGGGTAACATCCTGACGAATCCGATCCGCTGGGCGGCTGATATCATGCATCTGCTCCATGTCACGGCACAGATGGTGCATCAAGGTAAAGCGCAGCATGGCGCGATTGGTTCCTGCAACAAAATAGGCCATCGACGAGGCGCGGCTGGTGATGACCCCTGCTGTGGCATTTGCTGGAATGCCGTATATGGCTGACTGTTGTTGTTGGATCAAATAGTCCTGCAACGGTACCCGCTGATTTTCCAGTGCTTCGTAATGGGCGTTAGAGGATGCGGATACGGCCGGTACGCTGTAGCCATCATTGTTCAGCGCGGTGCTATCTCCGGCATAGAGAATATCGCCGGATAGTACTTCGCGAAAATCAATGCCATCACGGGCCATGCCTATAACGGTGGCGACATAATCATTTAGTGGGGCGAAAACGTTCTGTTGCTCATTGGTCCAAGGCATCACAAAGTTCTTCAGCGTGATGTCATAGAATGCATCCTCCTGCATGGCACGCATGGCTGCGTCATACTCGCGGTCGTCTTCTATAAGGGCCGCTAGCTCAATCAGCAGAGGCTCAGCCGCCGGGGTGCCGGTGAGACGGTCGTGCAGCTGTTTAGCCTGCTCCCGTGGCCCGGCCAGCGAGATGCCCGCAAGTGCTGTGCAGAGCAGGGCAACAACGATCTGCTGTATCCATATCCTTTCCATGACAACCCCGATTACCTGATTTGGTGCAGCTGCATTATTCTGGCACGCAATGTCTGTGCCAGTGCATATCTGTATAAATACATTGTGCAGCAAGTAAAGGTTCGCTGACTGTGCTGTACAGCGCAGATTTACAGTGAGGACATGCACGATACTTGCACGGTAGCGATAAGCGGACAAACGGCAGGGTTAGAGGTGACTATCAGGTACGGACGTTCGGTATGGATTTCTGTCTGCATCATTTTTGTGATGCTGTTCACCTTGTCTGGCTGCCTGGGAGATAGCCAGACCGGTGGTGTCGATCCCCGTTTGGGAGAGGCGCCCGTGGCCTATGTGCTGCGTAGCGCGCCGCTGGATGAGGATGGCGTCATGTTGGTGCGCAATGAGAGGGAACCAGACAGTTTCTATGCCGGTGGAGAGCTGGTAATACGAGAGGCTGCCTCACCCAGCGCCGCAGAGCGACGAATTTCCCAGCGTATCTTTGCTGAACCTCACGACGTGAAGCACCTTAGCCCTTCCTATGATGGGCGCCGCCTGCTGTTCTCTTTGCGTGCCCCGGAGATTCCCGGTGCGGACGACGATGAACAGCCCCGCTGGAATATCTGGGAGTATGACGCCGACACGGATGAAGTCAGGCGCATCATTTCAAGCGACCTGATCGCTGAGGAAGCTCAGGACCTGATGCCGCGTTATTTGCCTGACGGTCGCATTTTGTTTGTTTCTGACCGCCAGCGTCAGTCTCGTGCCCGCCTGCTTGATGAAGGTAAGCCACAGTTCTCCCCTCAGGAAGAAAGCCGTCGGGTTAACGGGCTGGCCTTGCATGTTATGAACAGTGACGGCAGTGATATTCGTCAAATCAGCTTTAACCCAAGTCATGATCTTTTTCCTGTTGTTATGAATGATGGTCGCCTGTTGCTGGTGCGTTGGGACAACAATGGTGCTGTGAATGAGTTCAATCTCTATGCCATGAGGCCTGATGGTGGCGCTGTGGATATTCTCTACGGTGCCGACAGTCATGCTCAGGAAGACCCGGCTCCGCTATATACCAACCCGGCGTTGTTGGAAGACGGTCGCTTGCTGGTGATGAAAAGGCCAACGGAGAGTCTTACCTGGTCAGCGCAGCCGTTAGTGATAGATTTTCGAGACTTTATCAATATAGACGAGCCGCTGGTGCCCGGCGCTGCGTTGCAGGCTGAGCAGTTGCTTGGCGATTTGCCATTTACAGGTGATGATGAAATCGCGGTTTCTGGCCGCTTTGCCGCACTGACTCCGCTGGCAGATGGCAGCGGACGATTGTTGGCAGCCTGGGCTCCCTGTCGGCTACGTCACCCGGTTACTGAGGAATTGCTGGCCTGTACTGATGAAAATATAAATATCACGGATATTGTCGAAGCTGAGCCTGCCTATGGGCTGTGGATTTTTGATCAGGTCAGCAACCGGCAGCTGCCGGTAGTGGCGCCCCGTGATGGCGTCATGGTGACAGAAGCTGTGGTGCTGGCGGCGCGCACGCGACCGCCAGCGCTGGCAGATGGGGTGCCAGGTATTGATCGTGATCTGGTGTTGGCAGAGCGCGGTGCCGGGATTCTCAATATTCGCAGCGTATATGACTTTGCCGGAGAGTTTGATCCGCTGGTGGAGCTGCCGCCAGGCGTCACCACATTGGCTCAGTTTGCTGACCCGGCGCTGGTCACTGCTGAGCAGCGTAGCGTCCGCTTTCTGCGAATTGCCAAGGCTGTACTGTTGCCGGATCGCGATGTTGTGATGGTCAATGGCGCTGATATTGGTCGCTTGGCGGCGTTCGGCATGCGTGAACTGGTGGGTTATGTGCCGGTGGCGCCGGATGGCTCTGTTCGGGTTGAGGTGCCGGCCAACGTCGCGTTGGATGTTCAGTTGGTGGATGCCAGTGGGCGGCGCATAGGCTCGCAGCATGGCGCTTGGCTTAGCGTTCGCCCGGGTGAGGAAGTTTATTGCGGCGGTTGTCATGAGGCCGGCTCGCCAGCGCCCCATGGCCGCGTCGATGCGCAGCCAGCCAGCATCAATCCAGGTGCGCCGGTAACCGGTTCTCCGTTTCCCAATACCCGTCCTCAGCTATTTGCCGATGCCGGAGATAGCATGGCGGAGGTGCTCACTCGAGTGGAGCCCGATCGCCTGCAGCCTTCCGTGGATATGGTTTTTGTTGATGTCTGGACAGATCCTGTAGTGCGGGTGCCAGACGACTCAATGCAGTTGCTTTACTCCGATTTGCAAACCCCTGTGCCGGCGGATGCTGATTGCATTGATGACTGGACGCCGTTGTGCCGCACTGTGATTGACTACCGTGATCATATCCAGCCGTTGTGGGAGCTGCCCCGTCAGGTGAATATTGAAGCTGTGACCACGGATGTCACCTGCACTAGCTGTCATTCCCGTCGCGATGATGCTGATATGCTGCAGGTGCCCCCGGGGCAGCTGGAGCTAACTGCGGAAATCGCCCCCGAGTCAGCCTCACAGTTGGTTAGCTATCGGGAGCTACTGTTTACCGACAATACGCTTGAGTTGGTCGACGGCGCTCTGGTAGATCAGTTGGTGCCGGTGCTGGATGATAATGGTGATCCGGTGTTTGTCACAGACGAAGAGGGCAATTTGGTACTGGATCAGGATGACAACCCCATTCCTCTTCAAGAGCCAGTGCAGATCGGTGCGCCGATGATCGCCGGGGCTTCGCGGTTTGGCCGATTCTTTCCTTTATTTCTAACAGGCGGCAGTCATCAGGGCTGGCTTGATCCGGCTGAGCTCCGCTTGCTGGCCGAATGGCTGGACATCGGTGCGCAGAATTATAACGATCCGTTTGCTGTGCCACAGTAGGCATCGCAGCAAGCAAGAGGTGACAGATATTGTGGCGATAAGGCGGATTATTTTCTTGCTGTTGATGTGCGCCCCCGCCCTGGTAATGGCCGAGGAGTGGCGTGTGCAGGTGGCCGATCCGTATATTGATATACACACGGGCCCGGGTCGGGGCTATCCCGTATTTAATGTGGCAGAACAGGGTGCATGGGTCACGCTGATCAAGCGCCGTACCCAGTGGATCAAGGTGCGAACCCCGCGTGGCCAGACAGGTTGGGTGCATCGTCAACAGCTTGCCCGTACTCTGGATGAAACCGGCAACTACGTTGCCCTGGAAGAGCGCAGTCTTGAAGACTTTTTTCGTCCTCATGGTGAGCTGGGAGTAATGGTAGGGGAGCTGGATAACACCACCTCTCTGACAGTTCATGGAGGCTATGCCTTCACTGAAAATTTGCAGCTCGATCTGATGTGGACTGAAGCGGCGGGAAGTTTTGCCAATACCCGGCTGATCAATCTGGGTTTGCAGCATCATCTCTATCCGCGATGGCGTATATCGCCCTATGTACTTATTGGAGCCGGTTCCGTTCGAGTTGAGCCTCGTACCGTGCTGGTGAAATCGGACATTCGCAGTGAGCGTGGCGCTCACGCAGGACTCGGCTTGAGGATTTATCTGACGCGCGAGTTTTTACTGCGTACTGAGTATCGCAACTATGTGGTGCTCACCACTGACAACAACAACGATGAGTTTGAAGAATGGCGAACCGGATTCAGTGTGTTGTTCTGAGTTTCTTTGCAGGTGCTTGCCTGAGTGCAATGGCAATGCCCGTGCTTGCCGTAGAGCAGGGTGACTCGGCATTGATCGATCCGCGTATTGAGCGCCGGCAGATCAGTGAGGCACAGATAGACAGTGAAAATATTGAGGTTGGCGTGTATGCCGGCTTTCTTGCGGTGGATAACTTCAATACCCCGCCGGTGCTTGGTTTGCGTGCGGCCTGGCATGTGTCGGAGGATATTTTCTTTGAGCTCGCTATGGCCGAGGCAAAAACCGGTGAAACCAGCTTCGAAAAGCTTGGCGGCGGCGTACAGCTACTCACTGATGATGAGAGAGTATTGCGCTACTACAACTTCTCGGTTGGCTATACGGTTTTGCCCGGTGAGGCGTTCGCGGGACGCAATCGTGCGTTTAGCAATGGCCTTTATCTTGTGGGCGGGGCAGGTAGTACCGAGTTTGCCGGAGATAGCCACTTCACCCTGAATGTGGGCGCAGGTTATCGCCTGCTGCTGACGGACTGGCTTAATCTTCGCATGGAAATGCGCAACCATCTTTTTGAAGTGGATGTGTTTGGTGGCGATGAGGTTACCAATAATCTGGAGTGGACATTCGGGCTGGGCGGATTTTTCTAAAGACCATTGGGCTGGAACAAGAAACCTGATGTTATCGCAGTAGGGGAGAGTAGTGATGCTTAGAATAGTCATAATGACAGCGCTGATGACGCTTGCTTCAACAGTTTTGGCGGCAGATGTATCTGGCCCCGCACCGGACTTTACCTTGAAGAGTCGTTCTGGCGAGAACATCAAGCTGTCAGATTTGCGTGGCAGTGTGGTGATGATCAACTTCTGGGCTTCCTGGTGCGGCCCCTGTCGCCAAGAGATGCCCCATCTGGAAACGCTTAGCAAGGAGTATGCGGACTATGGTTTTACTCTGCTGGGCGTCAATGTGGATGAGAAGCAAGAAATGGCGGAGAAGTTGCTAGCCCAGATCCCGGTGAGTTTTCCTATTCTGTTTGATCCGACCAGTACGGTAAGCAAGCTGTATAACGTTGATGCTATGCCGACAACCATTCTTGTTGATCGTGACGGGAATCTGCGCCATCTGCATAGAGCCTATCGGCCCGGCTTTGAAGATATTTACAGTGATCAGATCAAGGCGCTGGTGCTGGAATGAAAACTGCCGTGCTGTTGATGCTATGTCTGTTTGCGGCCGGCTGTGCGCCGGAACCATGGCTGAAGCCCTATGAGCGGGCGCGACTGGCAGACCCGGTGATGGCGATGGATCGTCATCCGGCATCATCTGCGTATCAGCACCATGTGCATCAGGCCCGGGAAGGAGCTCGCGGGGCTGAAGGCGGCAGTGGAGGCGGTTGCGGATGCAACTAACAAGCCTGTTGTTAGTGGTGTTGCTGTTGTCCACTTGGGGCCATGCGGCGGTATTGCCGGAGCAGCGGGCTGATGCCCTGTATCACCGCTATGAAGGTGGCGGCATGACCATTGATGGTCCTTCCGTGTTGGTCCGCAAGAATATCGCCGAACGGGTTTCATTGAGCGCCAACTACTATGCCGACAAGGTCTCTGCGGCTTCCATTGATGTGGTGACCACCGCCAGCCCTTACAGCGAAGAGCGTGAGGAGCATTCCGTCGGTGCAGACTATCTGGCTGGCAAGGCAATTTATTCGATCAAGTGGACCCAGAGTGAGGAAAGTGACTTCTCTGCCCGTAGCCTCAGCTTTGGTGCCAGCCAGGACTTTTTCGGTGATTTGACCACGCTCAGCTTTGGCTATGCGCGGGGCGATGACACCGTACGTCGCAGTGGCGACCCTGCTTTTGAAGAGGAAGCGGTGCGCCAGCAGTATCGAATGGGCGTAACCCAGGTGGTGACACGCAATCTGCTGGTAGCGCTGAGCCATGAGTTTGTTACCGACGAAGGCTATCTGAATAATCCCTATCGCTCAGTACGTTACCTGGTTGGCAGCGGTTACAGTTTTCAGTCCGAGGTCTATCCAGAGACGCGTACTAGCGAGGCGACGGCGTTGCGCGCCAGCTACTATTTGCCATGGCGTGCGGGGCTGCACTTGGAGCATCGCCTGTACTCTGATAGCTGGGGTGTGGCGTCAAAAGATTGGGGTCTGGTACTGGTGCAGCCCTGGAGGGAACAGTGGGAGCTTGAGTTTCGAGCCCGTCACTATGATCAGGGTGCGGCGGATTTCTATAGTGATCTTTTCCCGTTTCAGGATGCGCAGAACTTTCTTGCCCGGGATAAGGAGCTGAGCACCTTTACTTCGACTTCATTTGGCGTGGCTGCCGGTTATACCTTTTTTAAGGGCCGTTGGAAGCATGCCGACCGATTTATGTTGCGACTGTCTCTGGATCACTATCAGTTTGACTATCAGGATTTTCGAGATATCCGTGTCGCAGTTCCGGTGGCTGGGCAGGAGCCCCTGTACGGGTTTTCCGCCCTGGTAACACAGGCGCTATTCAGCGTCTGGTATTGATCAGAAAGTATCTGTCAGCAAGATGCCGACGGATATTCTGTTCTCGTAGTTGTTGTAATTGATTAGCGAATCGCCGTAGCCAGTAAAGCCCTGCAATAATCCCTTGAAGCGTCGGTTGATTGGAAAGGAATACTCAATCTGACCGCTGCCATTATTATCACTGGTGCGCAAATTGTTGCGCAGCTGCAGTTCAAGCACGTGGTTGCCCATCGGTTTAATAATATTGAGATCAAAGTGGCCCAGGTAACGTTCGATATCCGGGTTGTCATCACGCTTTGGGCTGGTAACGGGGTAATTCTGACTTTCCGGAATACGCCACCATGGTTTTACTGAGACATACCAGCTGCCAGTGCGAAAAATATAGCTGACAAACAGTCGGTCCCAGCTGCGAGATACGGGTACATCCCGGCCGTTGGATTGGTGCCAATAGCCGAAGGTCAGCAGCTCTGAATCAATCGGACCAAATTGCCAGTTTACTGGACGGGTAATAAACAGCTCCGGTTCGTAATTGACTTCCCGGAAAGGACGAGAAAGATCCCTGTTGTAAAGTTGCATCCAGTAAGTGGCGGTAAATGAGAAGTACAGCGTGGCGCCGTTCCAGAACTCATCAAGCAGAGGCGCTTTAAGGGATATCTGGAACTTTGCTTCATGGTGTTGCAGTTCATCATCGGCAATCAGCGGGTTATTACTGACAGGGTTACTCCAGTAGCTGATAGGCAACAGGTAGTTGCGCCGATGGGGTGTCAGCACGAATGGGTTGTTTTCGTTCAATTTCTCCAGCGCCAAACGGGCGCGTAGCGCATATTCATTTTGCTGCTTCTGGCTCTGGCCGTCCGGGTCACACCAGCCAATCAGGGTGGCCGCAGGGGTGTCTGGCGCGGCTTTGCTGATCGCCTCAAGCAGGCAGTCCTGATAGAGCCGATTGGCTTTGACCTCGGCGTCTGGTGCTTGAGTCTGCTCTGCGTGAGCAGTCGCACATAGCAGCAGTAGTAAAGCTAGGCGGGCTCTCACAGCTGGCGCAATTCCTCGTCAGACAGGGGATGGGCCTCTTCTTCGAGCAACACCGGGATGCCGTCGCGAATGGGATAGGCCAGACCGCTAGCCTTACAGGCCAGCTGATTGCGATCTTCGAGCCAGATCAGTGGGGCTTTGCTGACCGGGCAGACGAGAATTTCCAGCAGTTCTTTATCAAGCATGGGGAGTCCTTTTACCGGCTTTTCACAGTGTGGGGCCGATTATGCCACGGAAGCAGATTCAAACGGTCGTTTGACCCTGTGGTCACGCAACATGCTGGGACTACCGACTGGCTGGGGCTAGACTTGTCCCCCTGAAATCAGGGCCGCTGGGCTCTGCCTGACCTGACAAACGTTTTTTGAGGTGACCCCATGCCACATTACAAAGCTCCCCTGCGCGATATCCGCTTTACGTTGAACGAGGTTCTTAAGCTGGACGAGCATTATCAGGCGCTCGGCATTGAAGAGATCAATAGCGAGCTAATGAACGCGCTACTTGAAGAGGGCGCCAAGTTTGCTGAAAACGAACTGGCACCGATCTACCGTTCCGGCGACGAGGAAGGCTGCCACTTCAATGATGGTGTGGTTACCACTCCCAAGGGATTCAAAGAGGCGTATGCCAAGTATGTGGAGGGCGGCTGGCCATCGATGGGTAGCGATCCCGAGTTTGGCGGGCAGGGCCTGCCGCCGTCAGCAGGCATTCCGATTTCCGAGATGACCGGCACCGCCAACTGGGCGTGGAGCATGTACCCGGGGTTGTCTCATGGCGCCGTGGCGACCATTGAAGAGCATGGTACCGATGAGCAAAAGTCACGTTACCTTCCCAAGCTGGTAACCGGCGAGTGGACTGGAACCATGTGCCTTACCGAGCCTCACTGTGGCTCTGATTTGGGCTTGTTGCGCACCAAAGCAGAAGCCCAGGCAGATGGCTCCTACAAAATCTCTGGCACCAAGATCTGGATCTCCGCCGGTGAGCACGATATGGCTGAGAATATTGTACATATCGTTCTTGCACGCTTGCCGGGGGCGCCGGAGGGCACCAAAGGTATCTCTCTGTTTATCGTGCCGAAGTTCCTGGTCAATGAAGACGGTTCTGCAGGCGAGCGCAATGCAGTCGCCTGTGGCTCTATTGAGCACAAGATGGGCATCAATGGCTCGGCCACCTGCGTGATCAATTTTGATGGCGCTAAGGGTTGGTTGATTGGGCCGGAGAACAAAGGCCTGAACTGCATGTTCACCTTTATGAATTTTGCCCGCCTTGGCACTGCAATTCAGGGCGTCGCCCATTCCCAGCTGGCATTTCAGGGTGCGGTAGAGTTTGCCCGTGAGCGTCTCGCTATGCGCTCACTGTCTGGCCCGAAAAATCCGGATGGACCGGCAGATCCTGTAATTGTGCATCCGGATGTTCGACGCATGATTCTGACTTGCAAGGCATTCGCTGAGGGTGGCCGCGCACTGGTGTACTACATGGCGCAGCTTGGTGACATTGTTTACCGCGGCAAAGATGAAGCAACCCGCAAGGAAGCAGACAGCTTGATGGCGTTGTTGACCCCGATTGGCAAGGCATTCCTCACCGAAGCCGGTGTTGAATCTGCGATCCACGGTATTCAAGTGTGCGGTGGTAGTGGCTTTATCCGCGAGTGGGGTATGGAGCAGAACCTGCGTGATGCCAAGATTTCAACTATCTATGAGGGCACCACGGGCATTCAGGCGCTCGACCTGTTGGGCCGCAAAATCCTGCAAACTCAGGGTGCTTCATTGCGTGTCTGGACCAAGACAATTCACACTTTCTGCCAGGAGCAGGCCGACGTTGCGGAAATGAAAGAGTTCATTGAGCCGCTGGCCCGATACAACAAGGAGTGGGGTGATATCACCATGGCAATTGGTGCCAAGGCGATGCAGAACATCGAAAACGTTGGTGCGGCTTCTGTGGATTATCTGATGTATTCCGGATATGTCACGCTGGCATATTTTTGGGCCCGCATGGCGCAGGTTGCCCAGCAGGAGCTGGCAGCTGGCACTACTGAGCAAGACTTTTATCAGGGCAAGCTGGCCACTGCACGCTTCTACTTCAAGCGTTTGTTGCCGCGTACCGCGGGTCACAAGGGCGCCATTGAAGGCGGTCTTGAGTGCCTGATGGAAATCACCGAAGAGCAGCTGTCACTCTGAGTGATCTGATCTAGCATGAAGTAGACAACAATGCCCGCTTTGCGGGCATTGTTGTCTGGGTAACAGTGACTTGCCGGTTTCGAATGCTGAGGCCGTTAACTTCAGGAGAGTATTTATGGCGACCTATAAAGCGCCGCTCGATGATATGCGTTTCGTGCTAAATGATGTTTTCGAGGCAGAGAAGCTGTGGGCGTCGATGCCAGCAACGGCAGAAGTTACCCGTGATCTGGCCGATGCCATTCTTGAAGAAGCCGGCAAGATGGTTGAAGGCCTGCTTTTGCCACTCAATCGTAGTGGTGATGAAGAGGGCTGCCGGTGGGATGACGGAGTAGTAACCACACCGACAGGTTTTAAAGAGGCCTATAGAACTTTCGCGGACAACGGCTGGACCGCACTGGCTGGCAATCCAGCCTATGGTGGTCAGGGCATGCCGAAGAGTTTGTCGGTGCTGTTTGAAGAAATGATTCATGCCACTAACACTTCTTTCGCCCTGTATCCGCTGCTTTCCAATGGCGCCACCCTGTGCCTGGATGCACACGCCAGCGAGGAACTGAAAGAGCTTTATCTGCCGAAGATGTATAGCGGTGAATGGGCCGGCACCATGTGCCTGACCGAGCCGCACTGCGGTACCGATCTTGGCATCATGCGCAGCAAGGCTGTGCCGAATGGTGATGGCAGCTTCCAGGTTTCCGGTACCAAGATTTTTATCACCGGTGGGGAGCATGACCTCACCGATAACATTATCCATCTGGTGCTGGCTAAATTGCCTGGCGCGCCGGAAGGCTCCAAAGGTATTTCCCTATTCCTGGTGCCGAAATTTCTGCCCGATGCCGAAGGCAAGGTTGGTGAGCGTAACGGCGTCCAGTGTGGTTCCATTGAGCACAAAATGGGCATCAAGGGTTCCGCCACCTGCATGCTGAATTTTGACGACGCCAAGGGCTGGCTGGTAGGTGAAGAAAACCAGGGGCTGGCCGCCATGTTCACCATGATGAACTACGAGCGTTTGTCCATTGGGTTGCAGGGTACCGGCTTGGGCGAAGTGAGCTATCAGAGCGCGGTGGCTTACGCTAAGGACCGCCTGCAAGGTCGTTCCGCAGACGGGATTAAAAACGCCGCTGGCAACGCGGACCCAATTATTCATCACGGCGATGTGCGCCGCATGCTGATGACCATGCGAGCTTTGAATGAGGGCGGTCGGGCGCTGGCAGCGTATCTCGGCCTGCAGCTTGATACAGCAAAGTTCGGCGAAGACGCTGCTGTAAAAGCGAAGGCGGAAGATCGTGTTGCTCTGCTGACACCTGTGGCCAAGGCCTTCTTCACGGATCGAGGACTGGAAACCTGTGTTATTGGCCAGCAGGTCTTCGGTGGCCACGGTTATATTCGCGAGTGGGGTATGGAGCAGTTTGTTCGTGATGCCCGTATTGCTCAGATATATGAAGGTACAAACGGCATTCAGGCGCTGGATCTGGCTGGTCGTAAAGTGGCACGAAATGGTGGCAAGTCCGTGCAGGCATTTCTTGTTGATGCACGTGAATGGCTGGCGGCCAATCGTGATGTGGCGGTGATCGGCAAGCAGCTTGATCAACTGGCGGAGTCATTGGATATGCTCGACTCGTTGACTTCGGAGCTGATAGCTCAGGCAGGTGCTGACGGCAATGCGATCAGTGCATCCGCCTGTGAATATCTTGATGTATTCGGTTACGTCGTTTACGCATGGTTGTGGGCCAGAATGATGGCTGTGGCAGCGCAGCATGCTGATCAGCCTCTGCAATCAGCCAAGCTGATTACCGGCCAGTTTTACTTTGAGCGTCTGCTGCCGAAGGCGAAGTCGCTGGCCGAGCAGATGCGCGCTGGTAGCGGTACTATGATGAGCCTGCCAGTGGAAGCATTTTGAGGTAGCTCTGTGAAAAGTAAAAAAGCCGGCGCATGCGCCGGCTTTTTTATATGTGTTTTCTGCCCATCATAGTTAGCGGTTCAGATTAGTCAGATTATCCAGTCGTTGAACCAGTTCCGGGTCATCAATATAAGGGTTGCGGTTGCCCTGAATGCGCCCAATAACGCCATTGCGGGCTCTTTCCTCGTCATCTGGCGGATCGAGCTGACTCCATCGCTTGTACATTTCCAGATTGCCGACTAATGGCAAGTTGTGTTGGCGATGCATATAAATCATGGCGCGCGCCACATTCCCCTTGGCGTGATCTGGCGGGTCAAACGTCTGGAAGGCACTTTGGTAACCGCACTCGTTCTCCCTGCTGTCTTCAGGAAGGTCTCCGAAAAGGCTTCCCCGACGATCCACTTCAGTGCTGCGCTGAATCGGGTACATGTTATGCAGATCCCCGGCTACCGTATCGTAGCCGGGCTTGCTGGAGCATTGTCGAGCGGTAATGCAGCTGAACTGTCTGAGTAGCAGATGGCTGCCATAAATCGAGTCCGCTTTCACGCCGCGGTCTCTTGGGCTGAAAGGCTCCTTGCAGTACAGCGTCGCGCCGCCGCCCGCGTAGACCTGATTGATCAGGATATCCGCCGCATCTTCTGCTGTGGCTGTCGTGCTGAGCAAATAGGCACTAGCTGCGAGAAGAGCCTTTAACAGAGTCACATTAGTTTTCATAGTTTGATCATAGCAAACTGGAGGCATATGGCCAGACCGAGATTTGTGTCACAAACTCCGTTTTTTATGGCATAAGCCGGCGAACGGTAGATTTTCGGCGACAAGCGCTATCTGGCGGTGAGCGTGAATGTTACCGGTGCGGTTAGCTCCGTCAGTTCGCCGAGGATGGATGGGTCTGGTGCGGGTAGCGTTAGTCTGCTGAATAGCCGCTCTGCGGCGCGATCCAGCAAGGCGCTTCCGGAGCTGCTGGTGATTCGGTAATCACCGATTGTGCCATCGGCGGCGACGTTAAAGGTGACCTCTACTGTGCCCTGCTGATTACGCAGGCGGGCCTGCTGGGGGTATCGGTGCAGGCGCTGTATACGGTTGTGAATAATGCCCTTGTAGCGCGCCAGGGCATCTTCATTGGCGCCATCTTCCGATGATCCACTGAGCCCCATGGTCTGCCCACCGACAGCCTGCGGTTGCGCATCTCCCGTTTCTTCGGTGCTGTCCTCAGAGCTTTCCTGGAGAGGCGCCTGCACTGGCTGCGTCGGTGTTGCCGGCGACGGAGTCACTATCGGCTTTGGTTTTGCAGGGGGCGTGGCGGTCGGCGGCACAGGCGCAGTTTCGGGAGGTGCTGCCGGTGGACCTGCCAGCTTCAGGGTGATGCCCGCCTGACTGGCCGTGACAGCATTGCTATCACCATGCTGCAGACCCTCGCCAAACTGCCAGAACAGCGGCAGGTGTATCAGTACTGCCAGCCCGCAGGCGAGCAGCTTTTGCCTGAGGGTCATGGAGCGCTCCGGGTTACCAGCAACACATCGGTGATGCCGGCGTCGCGCAATGCAGCTAGCGCCGGGCGTAACAGGATTATGGGAATATCGCCATCGGTGAGCAGCTGTATCGGTCGGTCCTTGCTGATGCCATCTAGCCTGTCTGGCATGTCCGCCAGTGCCATGGGTACGTCTTGCCAATAAAGATTGCCGTCACGGTCGACCACCAGCCTGATGGCTTCACTGCTCGTGCCTTTGGCTGTTTCACTTTCTGGTGGGGTAATCTCCGCAGGCAGTTGGGGAGCCAGTCGGCCAGCAACCATAAAGAAAATGAGTAGCAGGAATACCACATTAATCAGAGGCAGCACCGGCTCGATGTCCGGGCGCTGGCTGGGCGCTGGCTGCAAGGAAAGTTTTTTCACGGCAGCAGCTCCAGATGAACCTGATGCTGGCCGGCTTGCTGCAGCATATCGGTGGCCCGTAGCACGTCCTGCAAGGAGGCCTCTCCCGTGCTGTCCACATAGACTGGCTGAGCGCGCCTGCTTTGCAGCTGCTGGCGAGCCTGCGACAGGTTCATAGGAGTGCCATTCAGCTCAATGGCGTCATTGCCGAGCACTCGGATTAACAGCACATTGTCTTGCGCCAGTCGCTCTTCGCCCGCTACCGCCACTGACAGTGGCTGGCGAGTCAGGTCGATAAAGCGGGTGGCCAGCATAAAAAACAGCAACAGGATAAACACCACATCAATCAGTGGCGTCAGGCCAATGCTGGTTGGCTTGCGAGCCGGCAGGTCGAGGCGCATTGAGGGTCAGCTTTTATGAAGCAGGCTGACAGTGATGGAGAGGCGGTCTTCCAGCAAAAAGCGTAGCCGCTCCAGAGTTCTATCAAACCAGTGAAAGGCTGCTAGAGCAGGGATGGCAACACTAAGCCCCGCTGCGGTGGTAAGTAGTGCCTCCCAGATGCCTCCTGATAGCAGGGACGGGTCCACTTGGGAGCCAGCCTGTTCCAGGGCGCGGAACGCTTCGATCATGCCGAACACGGTGCCGAGCAAGCCGAGTAGCGGCGCCACTGCGGCAATCAGTTCCAGCGCGCGCATGCCGCCACGCAGCCCTTCAATCTGGCCTCGGGCCTCCCGCAGCGCTTCCTCCTCCCAGTTGTTGGTGACTGCCAATACCTGAGCCAAGGTCCGGCTAACAGGGTCTTTCCCGGCTTGGGCTTGCTCAAGGGCGGACTCAACATTGCCTTCCCTGAGTAGTGCCAGAGCGCTGTCGCCATTGGCTGATGCCAGAGGGCGCACCACCGCAAACTGAATCAGTTTGGCAATTACGATGGCGCTGGCAACCAGTGACAACAGCACTAGCAGCCACATAACCGGGCCACCAGAGACGAGCCAAGCGGGAAGCATCAGGGACATGGGGTACCTCGTGGGCGGTTGGAGGGAAGATTTTAGCGGGTCGGGATTGTGGGGGGATAGGGCTGTAAATGCAAGTGACTCTCATTTGTGTTTGATGTTCATGCCTGATACCCCCCTGTTTGCGGGGCGTTTTTGCTTCTTATGTATTGGTAGCATCTTCAGACAATTGCGGTTTCCCCGGTATCGGGTCTACGCCACAGTCGCGGTAGAGGCCGTAAATATTGTCAGCATGCATGCAATCGGGAAGGACTCATACATGAAACCTCGCTATTCGGTGAAAACCCCTTGGACGGTGTCTCTGGTGGCCAGCCTTTTTCTGGCTCTCAGTGGTTGTGGTGGTGGCTCGGGCGGAGGCGGTGGTTCGACCCTTTCCGGTACAGCTGCAGTAGGTGCGGCGATTGTGGGCGGCACCGTCACTGCGCGCTGTGCAGACGGAAGCAGTTTTACTCAGGCAGTTACTACCGACGCAGACGGTAGCTGGAGTGGCAAAATTGACAGCTCTGCCTTGCCTTGTGCCCTGCGCGTGAGTGGTGGGACACCTCCGGTAACGCTGCATGGTTATGCCTCCACTACTGGCACAACCAACATTACCCCCTTGACCGATCTGGCGCTGGCGCAGGCGACGTCGCAAACTCCGGCTGCCTGGTTTAGTGCTTTTGCCGGCACCCCCGTCGATGTGGATGCCGCTGCAGACCAATTGGTTGATGCCTTGACCGACGCTGGCTTTACCGTGCCGGCTAGTGGCAACCCGTTTACCACCCCCTTCGCAGCAGACGGCACTGGCTGGGATGGCCTGCTGGATGACTTGAAGCAGGCTATTGAGGACGATCCGGCGTTGGCCGACTATGCCGCGCTTGTCACTTTGGTGAAGGACGGCAACCTCAGCACCAGTTTGCCTGATGCTCCGCCACCGCCGTCATTCAGCATTAGCGGCACCATCAGTGGCGCCACTGATAGCGTTAACGTGATATGGGAAACGCGTGTAGACGGCTCGATCTATCATGATGGTGGCAATACCAATGGCGCTGTCTCATTTACCTACGGTGATGGGCTTGCCGAAGGCACCAACTGGAGCGTGGTAATTAATACTGCCCCAGCGGGACAGACCTGCACGGTTACTAATGGCAGTGGCACGCTAACCGCGGACGTGGATAACGTGCAGATCAGCTGTCAGGACGATGTGGTTTCAGGCGACACCTATAGCATTGCAGGCACCATCAGTGGGGCCTCCGCTTCTGTGCTGTGGGAAACCCGTGTGGACGGCGCTTTCTATCATGATGGTGGTGATGGCAATGGTGCGGTGACCTTTACCCCACTTGAAGAAATGGATAGCGGCAGTAACTGGAGCGTCGTGGTTACTGGTGCCCCCTCAGGGCAAACCTGTGAAGTGACAAATGGTAGCGGTACGTTAAGCGCTGATGTCGATAACGTCAGTATCGTATGCTCGGATATTGTTTTGGGAACGACATACAGCATTGCAGGCACTATTAGTGGTGCCTCTGGCTCCGTGCTGTGGGAAACCCGTGTGGACGGCGCTTTCTATCATGATGGTGGTGATGGCAATGGTGCGGTGACCTTTACCCCACTTGAAGAAATGGATAGCGGCAGTAACTGGAGCGTCGTGGTTACTGGTGCCCCCTCAGGGCAAACCTGTGAAGTGACAAATGGCAGCGGCACGTTAAGCGCTGATGTCGGTAACGTCAGCATCGTGTGCTCGGATATTGTTTTAGGAGCGACATACAGCATTGCAGGCACTATTAGTGGTGCCTCTGGCTCCGTGCTGTGGGAAACCCGTGTGGGCGGCGTTTTCTACCACGATGGTAGTGACGGTAATGGTGCGGTGACCTTTACCCCACTTGAAGAAATGGATAGCGGCAGCAACTGGAGCGTCGTGGTTACTGGTGCCCCCTCCGGGCAAGCCTGTAGCGTCACAAATGGCAGTGGTACGCTGGCTGGCGACGTTAGTAACGTCAGCATTATTTGTGAAGATGAAAGTGATGAGCCAGCACCGATTTACGATTTTTCTGCGCTGAACTTGCAGCCGTCTGTGCCGGTTGGCATGGTGCCAACAGCGCCGGCAGCATCGCCAACTAATCCGGGTAGCCAGATCGCAGCTCTATTCGCCCAGCTTGGCGATGCGGAGCGCGCAAAGGTGTTCGCCCCTGAACCAGAGAATTTTCTGAGCACTGTCGGCGACATATATAGCAACTCTTTGAGCTATTACTTAGACCAGTACTCATCTGATCTGAGTTGGTACCGCAGCGTTGAGATGAGGTTCGGTGCGGATGGAGAGCCGGATACCGCAGACGATTTTATTCAGGCCTACACTGTTTCTCCGTATGGCCCCGCCGGTGTGTCCTATAGCTTTACCCATCCTGGACCGGACAATATGTGGTTCACTGAGGATGATGTTGCAGGGGAGCATAACTCTGGCAAGACTATTTACTTTCCGACTAGCGCTGTGCTCGAGTATGAGGGAGCCAGCGAGGGTGCGGTGCTAACTATCCTGTGCCTTGATACGGGTAACGACAACCTGGCTTTCACTGCGGATGACTCTCCGGGCTGCACCGCGGGTTATCAGGTGACGGTAATCGATGGTGAAGGGAATCGTGGTCAGGTGGTAAGTTATGATGCTGCCGGTGCTGATGGTCTGTGGTTTACCGCGGATGACCGGGTTAAGAACTACTCTCTGTTAACGTACAACGGAACCGACGTTAGTGTGGGCTCTGTTATCTACAATACCGCTGGCGGAGACGGAATCTGGTTTACTGCGGATGACAACGTCCAGCAACATACCATGACCCAGTTGGGCGATGACTTTAAGCCCCGCTATACCGCTACTTATAATGCTCGCGGTACAGACAGCACCTGGTTCACCGCCGACGATACCGTGCAGGCTTGGACCTACTATGGCTACGACGCAGCGGGCAACAATATTATTGTCGCCACGCACAGCAATAGAGGTGGTGACGCCACCTGGTTTACCGCTGATGACTCCGCAACCGCTGTCGTGAGTTTGAAAGACGAGAATGGCAATCCAGTAATCTCTGGGCAAATCACTAGTGGTGGTATGGGGCCGGATGGCATCTGGCTGAGTGGAGATGAAACGCTCTTCGGGTATAGCTACAGTCAGTACAGTGTTGAAGGCTATCAGACCCGCCGTGCGGACATGCAGAGTAAGGGCGCAGATAATAAGTGGTTCACCGCAGACGATCAGCCTGGTGCCTATAACTACTGGATTCGCGATTATGATGCCGAAGGCAACATCACCAAGCAGTTGTATTTTGATCCGTCTCTGGCGCCCACTGCGGTTGCATTCAGTGACGCGCATCTAAATCGGTATGCGGTTTACAGCTACGATCCCAGCTTGTCAGTGAGTGTGTATCGCGATCAGTATGGCTCCTCGTTCGGTGCTGACCAAACGCCGTTCACCGAGGATGACACCATTGGCACCTCGTACTATAGCGTTGCCACGGCCAGCGGTTTTGATCAGTTCAATGCGCCGGGCCCGGACGGCATCTGGTTTACCGCCGATGATGTCCTTAGTGCTTACGTGGTCTATTCGTTCGATGGTTTGCGCAGAACCCAGCAACGATTCGATGCTGCTGATATATTGTTGTTCTATACGGAAATCGTTGAGCTGACGCCCTCTAGTTATCGCCTGAATTATTATTATCTCAATGAGTCGGATCAGTTGGAGTTGTCCAGCTATAGCATTATTGAGGAAGGCGTCAACGGTTATCCGCTTTTCACTACTGACTACACCCTCGCTGGTGAGGTGAGTAATGTTGAGTATTCTGAGCATGACGCCAATGGCAATATTATTCGCCAGGGGTCTGCGTACTCACCGGGCAGTGACGGCACCTGGGGAACTTCAGATGACTTTGCCTACTACGGTGTCTATTTCTTCAATCTGTCCGGCGATCTATTGTCAGCTGGTTCGGAGCGTCCCGGTGCAGATGGAGTGTGGGGTACGGAAGATGACACCTTCACAATAGATAGTATTTACCAGTACGAGTCTGACATTGATGTATTGGCATTGAATGTCGGTAACACGCCGGACGTGTGTGGTAGCTTGGTGTCGGGTCTTGGTGCCAGTGGAGACATTAATCTGTTGGTGCGTGACCAGGCCGGTGCACCTTTGTCTGGCGTGATTGCGCAGCTGAATCAGTCCGGGGCCACTGTCACCACAGATGCGAACGGCGAGGCGGCGTTTGCCGGCTTGAGTGGTACTCAGGATGTGCATTTGTTTAAGGATGGTCACGCCTGGGAAAGTTTCTACTGTGTGGCTCCTGGTGTTGATGTGACGTTGCAGGCCAGGCTCGCCAGTCTTGGCCAGACGGCGCCGCTCTCAAAGATCAGTTTCCAGATCAATCCGACCAGCACGAGGGTCAGCTTGCGACTGCTAGATGCTCAGGGGCGCTCATTGGATAATCGTTCCCTGTTCATTGATCCCGCCTCGGACGCTGGCACCTTCTATGAGGACTTGGCTTTCGATGCACCGGCAGGCACTCAGATAGATGGCGAGTTGTGGGCTTTCGAAGTTGACAGTAATGGTCGCCTGCTCAGTGCTCAGTCGCTTGGCGCACAAAGCTATACCACCATTGCCTGGAACGATTACTCCTCGCCGCGTGAGCAAGTCGCGGTGTCACTGCTGGCGACTGACCGTATTCCGGTCGCCTTTGCTGGCACGCTCGCCGCTCCTGATGGTGACTTTGTAACTCTTGGGGTTTCGCTGGGCGGTTTGTATACCCTGCCATTTAAGTATGAGCCTGCTCTTCTCGCCAATGCTGCCATGGTGCCTGGTGTGGATATATCTCTGCCAGCTCAGGCACAGCCAAGCGCTGTGCTGGCATTCACAGAAAACTGGAAGGCCTGGTATCCGGGTGATTTCCCGGAGCGCAATGCCGGGACTTTCCTCGCATCACTGGCAACCGGCTTCCAGTATCAGGCTATCGTTGCGACACAGGAGGACAGCAGCAGCAATCCTCAGATTAGCTGGATACCAGCAACGCAGAAAGGTAGTGATCCATTTATTAGTGTGAATACGGTTGAGCTGCATAGCGCTGCTGGTGGTGCGGGTTACCAGTCACACTGGACCATCCATACCCCTGCGGGTGAAAGCCAGGTGACACTACCTTCGCCTCCGGCTGGTATTAGCGATCCACTTTTGCCCGAGAGTAGCTACAGCATCATCGTCAAGAGTCGTGCGGTGCCGGAGAAGGAGTACCACGACTTGATCGGCAGTGAGGACCTGTATGATCTGGATCCGGCCTTGGCTACGGAGCTATTCACTACGGGTGATGTATTCACAGGTGCCAAGTTGCTGCGCTGATGGAGTAGTTGTTGTTCGGTAAAACCCCTAAGGCCACGCGTAGCGTGGCCTTTTTTTGATCCGGCCTCTCGCTTTACATCGTTGCCACTGCTTTGCGGCCGTCCATTGGTATTGGTTTTACAATATCTGCGGCTATGCCTAGAATCAGTTCTCTGCGGGGAGAGGGGTATCGGGCGTGATTCTGTCACACAAGCACAAGTTCATTTTTATCAAGACCTGTAAGACAGCAGGTACTAGTCTTGAAATAGCCCTTTCAAAGTACTGTGGCGAAGAGGATATCATCACCCCCATCAGCTCGGTGGATGAGGAGGTGCGGCGATCCCTGGGTTATCGTGGTCCGCAGCATTATCTTAAGCCGATTGCTGAGTACTCCTTTGGTGATTACGTGACTCGCATCAGAAAGCGGCAGCCTGTCAGCAAGTTCTTTAACCATATATGGGCAAAGGATATTCGCGATCAGGTGCCGGCAGATGTTTGGCAAAGCTACTTCAAGTTCTCGATTGTGCGGAGCCCTTTTGATCGCGCCGTAAGTCGCTTTTTCTGGCGTAATCGTCATCGTGAGGATCTGGACCTTGCGGAGTTTCGCAGCTTTTTGTTCAAGGATCCCGAGGCGTTGGGCCGCAATCGCAAACGCACCGAGATTGATGGCAAGCCGGTGACAGAGTTTATGGTTCGATTCGAGCATCTTCAGGAAGACTTGACGACTCTCGCCGAGAAGCTAGGTCTCCCCGCAACGCTGCCCGATGAGTTTCGCTCGTTCGGTGCGAAGAAAGGCCACCGCCCGAAGAATGCAGGGGCTAAAGAGTTATTCGCCGATTTTGATGAGGGAATTGAGCTGATTCAGAGGGTGTGCAAAGACGACATCGCTGAGTTCGGCTACAAAGCGCCTTAACAGGATTTGGTGGGCCCAGCAGGACTTGAACCTGCAACCAACGGATTATGAGTCCGCTGCTCTAACCAATTGAGCTATAGGCCCGAAAGAAACACCGGCCCGAGCGGACCGGTGCTGTTTTTACCTCAGAGGAACTTAGTTGTCACCGTCGAGGAAGCTGCGCAGGTGCTCCGAGCGTGACGGATGACGCAGCTTACGCAGCGCCTTGGCTTCGATCTGACGGATCCGCTCACGGGTGACGTCGAACTGCTTGCCGACTTCTTCCAGGGTGTGATCGGTATTCATATCGATGCCGAAACGCATGCGCAGCACTTTCGCTTCCCGGCCGGTCAGGTTGGCCAGCACTTCACGGGTCGCTTCTTCCAGGCCAATCATGGTGGCTCGGTCAATGGGCGACTCGATGGTGCCGTCCTCGATGAAATCACCCAGGCTCGAGTCTTCATCATCGCCAATTGGCGTTTCCATGGAGATCGGCTCTTTGGCGATTTTCAGCACCTTGCGAACCTTGTCTTCCGGCATTTCCAGGCGCACGCCCAGTTCTTCCGGAGTGGGCTCTCGGCCCATTTCCTGCAGCATCTGACGCTGCACCCGATTGATCTTGTTGATTGTCTCGATCATGTGTACCGGGATACGGATGGTGCGGGCCTGATCAGCAATCGAACGGGTGATTGCCTGACGAATCCACCAGGTGGCATAGGTTGAGAACTTGTAACCGCGACGGTACTCGAATTTATCTACCGCTTTCATCAGGCCGATGTTGCCCTCCTGAATCAGGTCGAGGAACTGCAGGCCACGGTTGGTGTATTTTTTGGCAATCGAGATAACCAGACGCAGGTTGGCTTCGACCATTTCTTTCTTGGCGCGACGCGCTTTGGCCTCGCCAATGGATACGCGTCGGTTGATTTCCTTGATTTCGGAAACCGGCATGCCAAATTTTTCTTCCAATTGCTGCACGCGGCGCTGAGCTCGTGCGATATCTTCGCGCACGGCTTTCAGGCTATCTGCCCAAGCCTTGGATTTTTTGCTGCTGGTTACTTCGTCAACCCAGGACAAGTTGGACTCATTGCCGGGGAAGGTAGATATGAAGTCAGCTCGCGGCATACGACCACGCTTTACCGCGGCCAGCATAATTTCTTTTTCCAACTTGCGAATCATATCGAGGGAGGTGCGGACTTGACGTAGCAGGTCGTCATAAATCCTTGGAACCAGCTTGAACAGGGTGAAATGCTCGGCCAGAGACTCAAGAGCTTTGGCGCTACTGTTGTGGTCGCGGCCATTGCGCTTCAGGGACTTCTGAAGTTTTTCGAAGCGGCTCTTCAGCTCGTTGAAGCGCTCGGCCGCCAATACCGGATCCAGGCTGCCATCATCTTCGTCCGAATCGTCATCGCTATCTGAGTCGTCATCGTCCGTTTCTTCGCCAGCAGCTTTCGCTTTTGCCTTTGCCGCAAAGGATGGTTCGTCACGGTTATTGCTGCCGTTGTGATTGCCGGTGGTTACGGCAGCGGCGCCATCATCGTTGGGATCAAGATAGCCGGCAATGATATCCGACAGGCGCCGCTCTTCTGTGGCAACTCGGTCGAACTCGGCGACAACAGTTTCGATAACGCCGGGCCAGAAAGCTGCCGCGTGCATAACTTCGCGGATGCCTTCTTCGATACGTTTGGCAATTTCGATTTCGCCTTCACGGGTGAGCAGTTCGACCGTGCCCATCTCGCGCATATACATACGCACCGGGTCGGTGGTCCGGCCTGGTTCATTCTCTACTGCGGCAAGTACGGCGGCGGCTTCCTCGGCGGCCACTTCATCGCCGCTGTCTGGACTTTCGTCCATCAGCAGCTGTTCGGCATCGGAAGCCTTTTCGACTACCGGGATGCCCATGTCGTTGATCATCTGGATGATGTCTTCGACCTGATCCGTATCGGTAATCGAATCCGGCAGGTGGTCATTCACCTCGGCGTAGGTCAGGTAGCCCTGTTCCTTGCCAAGGGTGATCAACAGCTTGAGCTGGGATTGTTGCTGCTCTTTCTCGGTTGCCATGAATTATGCCTGTGAGAACGAGGGGGATGACAGCACTGACCACGGGGCGCGACTGTCGTTCCCCTCAGGGTGCTGAGAAACCGCGCATTATAGGCTGCTTTGCCTCTGCTCGCCAGCCACAGCTGCGTAATGGTCAGTCGAGGCGGCGGCGCTGGTGTTGGCGGGCGGCGGCCAGCTGGGTGCTGAGTTTTGCCAGCAGGTGGATATCCGGGCTCTCGGCATGGCGGGCCCGATCCAGAGATTGCTCCAGCCAGCGGATTTCCAGCTCGGTAACGCCGCCACGCCAGTCATTCAGGGCGGCGGCTTCGTCCGCCGGCACCTGCTCGGATTGGCGCATCACTTCGGCGATCAATTCGCCCTGATCCATTGCCATCAGCGCGCCCAGCAGTGCCGGGCCGGGCATTTCTGGTTGTTCTGTAAGCAGGTCGATGACCTGAATGAGAACGTCCATCTGTGTCTCTTCCAGCTCTTCGACGCCCGGTGGCAGGGGGCACTCACTCAGTATCTGCGGATGCTGAACCAAAATCAGTAGCAGGCGCTCCACCAGTGAAAGGCGTAGCCGCCTGGAGGGCGCTGCACTGCGCTGCGGTTGACGCCGATGAGGGGCTGTGCCGGTATCGGGATACGCGGGTTCTGCATCCAGCCATGGTGGCGGGCCATCATAATCCGGTGGCATATGAGCTTGTTGTGGGGGCGTGTTTGGGGCGCTTGGTGGCGTTGGCTCCGGGTCGCTGGCCAGTATGGCCAGCTCCGCCTCATCCAGTCGTGTCAGGCTGGCCAGCTCCTTGCGCAGCAGGCTGCGGTAGAACTCGCCGCGGGGCAGGCGAATCAGCGGTAGCGCCAGCCGCGCCAGCCGGGCGCGGCCGTCTACGCTGCTGATATTGAGGCCTTCAGACAAATGGTTGAACAGGTATTCGGCCAGGCCGGGGGCGTCCGCGGCCAGAGCCAGCAGGGCTTCGCGCCCTTGCTGGCGCACCAATGTGTCCGGGTCTTCGCCATCGGGCAGAAACAGGAAGCGGGCCTGCTTGCCGTCTTCCAGTACCGGCAGGGTGTTCTCCAGAGCCCGCCAGGCGGCGCGCCGGCCGGCTTCATCGCCGTCAAAGCAGAACACCACTTCGTCCACCTGTTTGAACAGCTTCTCTGCATGCTCACCACTGGTGGCGGTGCCCAGGGTGGCAACCGCATTGGGGATGCCGTGCTGAGCCAGAGCGATGACATCCATATAGCCTTCAACCACGAATAACTGATTGTGCTTGTCGCGACTCTGGCGCCACTCCCACAGGCCGTAGAGCTCTCGACCTTTATGGAATACCGGGGTTTCCGGGGAGTTCAGGTATTTCGGCTTGCCATCGCCCAGCACCCGGCCACCAAAGCCGATGGTGCGGCCGCGGGCATCGCGGATGGGGAACATTATGCGGTCGCGGAATTTGTCGTAGACCCGGCCCGTGTCCTCGCGACGTACCAGCAGGCCGGCCTCTTCAGCCCGCTGCAGGCCGCTTTGGTCCAGTGACAGGGCGCTCATCAGGTTGTCGAAGCCGGGCGGGGCAAAGCCCACTCCGTAACGGGCTGCTACTTCACCGCTGAGGCCGCGCCCTTTCAGGTAGTCGACAGCGACTGTGCGCTCCGGCGCGCTTTTCAGCTGTTGCCGGAAAAACAGATCGGCGCGGGCCAGCAGGTCGTACATTTGTTGCAGCGCGCTTTTCTGGGCAGCGCTTTGTTGTGGCCGGTTGTCATCTTCCCGGGGGACTTCAAGTCCGGCTTTGTCGGCCAGCTGTTTGACGGCTTCCGGGAATGAAAGGCGCTCGTATTCCATCAGGAAACCCACCGCATTGCCGGTGGCGCCACAGCCGAAGCAGTAATAGAACTGCTTGTCCGGGGCAACGGTGAAGGATGGGGATTTCTCTTGATGAAACGGGCAGCAGGCCATCCAGTTTCGGCCGGCTTTTTTCAGCGGCACCCGGGCATTGATCAGCTCCACCACGTCGGTACGGGCGAGTAGATCTTGAACAAAATTTTCCGGTATCCGGGCCATGGGGTGTCGGGTGTGGTGATCGAAGCGGCAGTGTAACCGAAGAAGCTTCTGGTTGGGCTCGCATCCCGCTTCTTGCGGACATGAAAGTTGCACGATGCGAGGTCTTTGCCGTGATTCTGTCCTTCCGGGACCCTCGAAGACATGGATGTCTGAGAGGAGCCTACAGGGATGTATTCACGGCGTGTCCCGGAAGGACAGGATCACGGCAAAGACCGTAGAAGATCACTGCGACACCGTAAAAAGGGAGGGTGTTCAGACTAACCGCTGTTTGACCTGACCGCTGACAGCGCCAAGATCAGCCCGGCCCTGCAGTTGCGGTTTGAGGATGGCCATCACTTTGCCCATGGCCTGCATGCCGGTTTCGCCAACCTGGGCGATGGCTGCGTCAATGGCGCTGTTGATCTCGTCCTGGGACAGGGCGGCGGGCATAAATTCGCGCAAAATGGCCGCTTCGATATCTTCCTTGTCGGAAAGATCGGTGCGGCCGGCATCACGGAACTGGGTGCTGGCGTCGATGCGCTGCTTGATCTGCTTATCGAGGATGGCCAGCACGCGGGCGTCGTCTAGCTCAATGCGCTCGTCGACTTCCACTTGCTTCAGAGACGCCAAAGCCATGCGGATTACGGTCAGCCGGTGCTGATCCTTGGCCCGCATGGCCTCTTTCATCGCGTTGGTCAGCTGATCTTTGAGGGCGCTCACGGCCTCTCCTCGAAGGATCAGTACAGACGCTTGCGGTTAAGCTGTTCGCGCTGCAGCTTCTTCTGGTGACGCTTTACAGCGGCAGCAGCTTTGCGCTTGCGCTCTTGGGTCGGCTTTTCGTAAAACTCGCGGCGACGTACTTCAGCCAGAACACCGGCCTTCTCGCAGGAACGCTTGAAACGACGCAGTGCAACGTCAAACGGCTCGCCTTCTTTAACTTTCACTTGCGGCATGCGCAATCACCTTCCAGAGGGTACTTGAATACGGGCCGATACCACCGGGTACCGACAAAGAGGCGCGCATTCTACCCGAGCCTTGACGGATTGCAAACAGCAGAAATGGTCCGATTTGCTGTGAGCGACTGCCAATCCCGGCTATCCTTGCTCCCCCCACCCTTGTGCCATGGCAGGTATTACCCTCGATCATGATCATTCTTGGCATTGAAACCAGCTGTGACGAGACCGGCATCGCCCTGTATCACACCGATAAGGGCCTGCTCGGTCAGGCCCTGTTCAGTCAGGTGGAGTTGCACGCCCTGTACGGAGGGGTAGTGCCAGAGCTGGCCAGTCGTGACCATGTGCGCCGGGTGTTGCCATTGATCCGGCAAGTGCTTGAGGAGGCTGGCTGTCAGCCAGAAGATATTGATGGGGTGGCCTACACCGCAGGTCCAGGTCTTGCCGGAGCCCTGCTGGTGGGTGCCTCCACTGCCAGAGCGCTGGCCTTTGGCTGGGGAGTGCCGGCGCTGCCGGTACACCATATGGAAGGTCATTTGCTGGCGCCGCTGCTGGAGGAGGGTGGGCCACAGTTCCCGTTTGTCGCCTTGCTGGTCAGTGGCGGCCATACCCTGCTGCTGGAGGCGAAGTCGCTGGGTCAATATATCCCGTTGGGCGAGTCCGTCGATGATGCTGCTGGCGAAGCCTTTGATAAGGTCGCCAAGATGATGGGGCTCGGCTATCCCGGCGGCCCGCGCATTGCTGCGCTGGCTGAAAAGGGCAAACCGGCCCGTTTCACCTTCCCGCGCCCGATGACTGACCGGCCTGGCCTGGATTTCAGTTTTTCCGGATTAAAAACTTTTGCCATGAACACCATGAGCCGCTGCCGTGATGCCGACGGCAAACTCAGTGATCAGGATATGGCGGATATCGCCCGCGCCTTTGAAGAGGCGGTGGTAGAAACGCTGGTGATCAAATGCCGTCGTGCCATGGAGCAAACCGGTCAGAAAACGCTGGTGATGGCCGGTGGCGTCAGTGCTAACAAACGGCTGCGTGCGCGCCTTGCACAAGCGCTGGGCGAAAAAAATGTGCGAGTGTTTTATCCGCGGCAGGAATACTGCACTGATAACGGCGCCATGATTGCCTTCGCGGGGGCGCTGCGTATGGCCGCCGGCGAACATGCTGAAAGCCTGGCAATCAGCGTGCGGCCGCGCTGGCCATTAGCAGAGTTGCAGCCTCCGCAGGGCACCATCGGCTGACGGCCTCTGCAGCTGGTCTGTTCAAGTATTACAGCTCCGCCATAACCGGTTTGCCAGAGCGGCGACTGTTTAGCCAAATTGCTCCCAGTACCGGAGCGCCAAGCAACGCAGCGATCAGTTCCACCAGCAAATTGCCCTCGGTTTTTTGGCCGCGTAGCCGCGCCAGCACGGCGTCCGCACTGTTGCCGGTCAGGTTGGCAAAATAGATGGCATGGATATAGGCCATGATTTCCCGTCGCTCGCCGGCATTGAAATGCTGCTGCAGTTTGTCTCGAGCTACTTTGGATGGATGGCGCACGCTATCGGCAAAATGTTTTCCGAAAAGAATGGCCACTGCTTCTCGCTCTTCAACGCTGCCAGGGTCGCTGCCAAGATCGCGGCCAAGCAGCGCATTCAGGGAGTCCATATCAACACCATTTTCCAGCGCCAGCCCTGTGTGCACCCAGCTGCAATAGCGGCAATCATTAACGCTTGTCACGGCGAGCATAATTTCCTCGCGCAAAGCCGGGGACAACGAGGGGCGAATCAGGGCATGGATGAGAATCGGCATGGTGATGCCCGCAGCTGCCAGAGATCGGCCCAGTAGCGGCAGGGTAAAAGTACGTTTGCGAAATACGGCTGCTTGAATGTCGCTCATGCGACCTCCTGATGTGTTGACGGTGACGAGGAAATAAGCTGTGCTGCAATATGACCTGCCCAGGCGGCAATGGTCATCGAGGGCGGTACACCCGGCGCAGCTGGCAGTGCGCTGCCATCGGCGATAAACAGTCCCGGGATGTCGTGTACTTCCCCGCATGCGTTAATCACGCTGTCGGCCGTACTCTGGCCAAGGCGTGCGCCACCAAATGGATGCACGGTGATTGGTCGATCGCGAAGAAAATATACTTTCTTGCCGCTCAGTGAGCTGATTCGGTCAAAGGCGGTATAGATATCTGCCAGCACGGAGCTGTTGCGTTGCGGGTAATTCAGTTTCAGTCGGCTCCCTTGCCAGCTGGCCGTGCCATCTCCCTGATCGGCGCCCATGCCGACTAGTACCAGGTCTCGCTTCAGTCTTGCCCGCAATGAGGATGGCATGGGAATCCGGTCGACACCGTTCAGGCCATAGCGAGTCAGGTCAGTATGGTTATCTTGCAGAGTAAAACGACCGTGACAGGGTGTGCCAGTGGAATAGTCCCGCCCGGTTTCGTTGCATGGCCAGTAGGCCGGTACATCACCGTTGCCGCCGATACGTTGGCCGAGTGCCGGCATGCCGTTAAGGCTGCCGTGGGCGCGGCTGGAAAATAGCAGTCGTAGCGTGTTAAGTGTGCCGGCGGCCAGCACCACGCGTCCTGCCAGCAGGGTGCGGATACGGTTGTGTTGATTGTCCTTAACGGTGAGGCGGAAGCCTTGATCGGTTTGGCAGATATCCATCACTTCGTGGCGGTCCCGTACGCTCAGCCCGCGCTCAAGCAGCGGCAGCAGCAGGCGCTCGTCCAGTGATACTTTGCTGTTGTCCTGACTGCCGAAAAAACTGTTGTTGCTGAATCGCCCCCGAGCAAACCGGAATCCCATTTCCGGCTGGCGCACACCGGCGACGTTCATCCATGTTGGGCGGCGGCTGTCGGTGATGATGCTGTTCGGCACCAGTGCGTCGCTGCTGGCCACTGTGCGGCTGCCCATTTTTTCCAGAATCCAGTCGTAGTGCGCGGCAATTGTGGTGCCTGACAGGGCATCATGATGTCCATCCCAGTAGTCTTCTGCCGGGCGCACATTCATGGCGGAATAAACATGGGAGCCGCCGCCAACACCACTGCTGCAGATCATGCTGAGCTGGCTGTCGTAATGCAGATCAAACAGGCCATCACCATGCAGGTTTATCTGTCCGCCGGGCAGCCAGCTTGCAGAAACCCTTCGTAGCGCATGGCTGAAAAAACTCTTTCCCGCTGGTAGTGGCGCCCGTGCACTGATGTTGGCGGCGCGGATAGCATCCGTGTCACGCCATGGACCACGCTCCAGTAAAGTCACCTTGGCGCCGGCGGAAACCAGTTTTGCCGCGGTGGTGGCACCGCCAAAGCCGCTGCCGATAACAATGATGTCGTGCTTTTCGGCAACCACATTACTCTCCTTGCAAGGTGAACCACAGCAGGGTTGTCTGTCCGCGATCGGTTTGCCACAGCATGCGGCACAGCCACTGATCCTTGCGTAGCTGCCGTGCCTCGCCGCGGATACGGCGCAGTAGCGCCGGGTTGCGTTCGACGTTGTAGTCCAACCACAGAGAGTGCTGCCCGTCGGCGCCGGTTTGCTGGCTGATGTGGTAATGGCCCAGTGCCGGGCCGTTCAGCCACAGCAAATGATTACTGCCTTTGTCATTGCTGAAAGACTTGCCGCGCCACGGATTAAGTGGGGTAGATAGCAGGGCATAAAGCCCCCGGGCTAGCGGGCGGGGCAGAAAGGTGAGGCCATGGACAGCAAACAGCTTTCCATGCAGGTGTCCTGATGGTGCTGCGCCGACTGGCAGGGTGGCGAAAAGGTCAGCCAGTTCCTGATCGCGCCAGTCACTGAGCTGAATGGGAGTGGTAAGGGAAATCTGGGTCATGCCGGCAGCTCCACAAGTTGGATGTCCGGCATCATCAAGGCAAACGTACAGGGCGACAAACGATGCTTTTTACGACTCGGTTAAGTTTTACTTAACCGCTGCGGGCAGACTGTCGAGCTGGGTCTTTAGCCAGTTGAGAAAAGTCTGGATGTCAGTGCGCTCGGCCTGGTCCTCTCGCATCACTGCATAGACCGACTCCGGCAGTGGCCCCAGGGCGGGCCATGGGGCGGCTAGCCGCTTGCTATCCAGTAGAGGTTGCTCCAGCGGCAGAATCGCCAGTGCGACTCCCACAGTTTCCGCCGCCTCAATGGCCGCCGGGTAGTCATCCACGAAAAACTGCTTGTCAGAACAGGGCTTGCCGAGCCCGGACATGGCAAAAAACCGTGTCCAGCTATCGGCCCGTTCGGTCATCTGAATCAGCGGCAGTTGCGCCAATCGCTCCGGGTGATGGGAAAGGTCGTGCTCGGAAGCCATTGCTGGCGGGCACACTGGCAGCACATACAGGTCGAGCAGTTTCTCGTGCACGCAGCCGGGCCAGGGCGGCTGGCCGAAGCGAATGGCCAGATCAATATCCTGTTTGCCGAGATCGGCATAACGCAGGCTGGCATCAAGGCGCAGCTCAATATCAGGATGTCTTTGCTGGAAATCGGTTAATCGTGGCAGCACGATGCGGCTGGCCAGCGGCGGCATCAGGCTAACACGCAGAGTGCGACTGGATTGCCGGGTGAGGGCGCGGGTACTGCGATCAATGCCATCGAGGTGCTGCTGGATATCTCGCCAGTAGCGTTCGCCGGACTCGCTCAGGATGAGCCCGCGCGGTTGGCGCTCGAACAGGGCAACGCCCAAATCTTCTTCCAGTTTGCGCATTTGCTGGCTGACTGCAGAAGGGGTGATGCACAGTTCGTCCGCCGCGAGGGTAAAGCTGAGATGGCGCCCGGCGACCTCAAAGGTGCGCAGCAGATTCAATGACGATAACGGCCGCTTCATGCGCCAGATCCACTATTGACGCGGTTTCGGTTTGCCAAAGCCGAGCTCCTCGCCGGACAGCAATTTGCGGATATTGGCGTGATGCCGGCCGATCAGCACCACACTAAGCAGCACCATGGGCCAGAACGCTGCGGGCAGCCAGAAGGCAATAACCGCGGGCATAACGACAAAGGCAACCATGGATGCCAGTGAGGAAATTCTGAGGAGGGCAAACAGGCATAGCCAGATTCCGCCGGTTAGCAGGCCGGTGGGCCAGTGCAGGGCAAACAGCAGGCCAAAGGCGGTGGCCACGCCTTTGCCTCCCTGAAAGCGGAAAAATACCGGGAAAAGGTGGCCCAGAAAGGCAAACCAGCCAGTCAGGGCGGCAATCAGCACGGGTAGCTCCAGCCAGTAGAGCGCTGCCAGAACCGGAATCACTCCCTTCAGAACGTCTCCGGCCAGTGTTAGTGCCGCTGCGGGTTTGCCGCCCAGTCGCAATACATTGGTGGCGCCGGGATTATTGGAGCCCTGAGTACGTGGATCCGGCAAGCCGAACAGCTGGCAGACCAGAATGGCACTGGAAATGGAGCCGCCCAGATAGGCAGCGATGCATAACAGGGCAGTAATAAGCCCATGATCCTGTAATGTGGCGAAATCCACCGGCTATAATCCTCCGTCCCTCGGCGTCACAGAGACTGCCTGAACTGACCGCGGCTGAACAGCCCCGTATGTAATGAAGGATGCGTGCATGATGGCACTCTCTTCGCTAAATCCTGACGTGGCTGCGGCCAGACTGCTCAGACCCTGACCCCGCAACGAGGCATATTATGGACATCGTTTATATCCGTGACCTGAAAGTGGCAACGGTGATTGGCATTTTTGACTGGGAGCGTCGTATCCGCCAGACCGTTAGTCTGGACCTGGAGATGGCCACCGATATCCGCCGCGCGGCGGCCAGTGACCATATTGATGATGCGCTTGATTACAAGGCTGTCGGTAAGAGGCTGATTGGCTTTATCGAAGCCTCCGAGTTCCAGCTTGTTGAGACTCTGGCGGAGCGCGTCGCCGAGATTGTTGTGCAAGAGTTTTCAGTGCCCTGGTTGCGATTGCGGGTATCCAAGCCCGGTGCTCTGCGTGGCTCGCAGGACGTCGGGATTATTATTGAACGGGGTGACAAACAGGCATGACACGGGTTTACCTGAGCTTTGGTTCCAATATCGACCGTGAGCGCAATATTCGTTCCGGGCTAGATGCGCTGGCGCAGCATTTTTCTCAGTTGATCTTGAGCCCGGTATACGAGAGTGCCGCAGTTGGCTTTGATGGCGAGCCGTTTCTCAATCTGGTGGTGGCCATTGATACGGATCTGGCGGTGGGTGATTTGTCGTCCCTGCTGCGTGCTATCGAGGCCGATCATGGGCGCACTCGGGGCGAGAAAAAGTTTGCCAGCCGGACACTGGATATCGACATTCTTACCTACGGGGACAGGGTCGGTCTGATTGATGGCGTTGAGTTACCCCGTGATGAAATTCTCAAGCATGCTTTTGTATTGAAGCCGCTGGCAGATATCGCCCCGGCTGAATTGCATCCGGTGCGTGGTAGTTCCTATACAGCGCTTTTGGCGGGCAAGGATTTTTCTGCCCAATCACTGTGGCAGGTTCCGTTTATTTGGCCCTGAGTTTTTTTGTCGATTAATAACGATGGGCGGTCATTTCTGACTGGGCCCAGCGGAAAAAATCATAGTCCATTTTCACCAGGCCGCCAGGGTAGCGAGCATCAATTGCGTCTGCTGTGGGCCATTGGCCGCTTTTTTCCATGTCATGCAGTATCCGGCGCAGAGTTTGCTGGCCGATCGGTGATGACATCATGAAGTACACCATGCCCCAGGCAATGCTGTAGGGAATGGCATCCATATTGTGAGCCATTTCCCGCCAGCGTTGTTCCGGCAGGTTCAGATAGCTGCGCAGGCTAACTAATTCGCCACCTTCTACCCAGTTGCGAATCCGTGCGGCTGCTGCCGGATAGGGGGCTATCTCAATGGCATTGTTACGCTGTTGAAGCATTTGCACATATTGGGCCATGCCTTCATGGATCCAGCTCGGCGCTCGGGGCGCCAGTTGGGCCAGAATAACGTGGCTGGACTCGTGCAAAATGGTTTGTACCACTCGCTCTTCGCTGGCCCAGTTCCAAACCGCCACTTCTTTGGTGGCGGTAACGTACACGCCACTGACTAAACCACCGACAGGCTCGCCGGTTCGCGCGCTCAGCCAGCGATCAAACTCTTGTTTGCTTTCGATCAGAGAGAGTTTTACCGAGACATCGCCGCGTACATCCAGGCCCAGAGTGCCGGTATAGAGCGACAGTATGGCATTGAGCCCTTCCCGTACCTGCTGCTCTGCGGCTTCACTAAGATTGAAGTCGACGCGCTGGAACTCCACAACACCTGACCGGCTCTCAGGTTCTGCGGTGGCATACAGGGAAGCGCTGTCATCATTTATGGGTGGCTTGTCGGAAAAGTGCAGGCGTCCCTGTTCGTCTCGCCATTGATAAACACCGGCCTGTGCCAGTGGGCTTAGCAGCACCAGTGCAATAGCTATTCTGTGCAGTTTTCGGCAATCCATTGACTCACCTTTTTCCGGTCAGCGGCGACTTGCTCAAGAGACACGTCGCGACCCTCGCCATCCTCGTCGACATACACGACTCGCCCGCTCAAGGCTTTCAGATCCCGTTTCGCCTGGGCACAAAGCGGCGCCATTTTTTGTCTACGCTGCTTGGCCTCTTCCTGGCGCAAGCGCTCTTCTTCTTGTTGTTTTTGCTCTTCGCCACTGCGCAGCCGCTCTAGCCGCTCGAACCGTTGCCGCACTTCATCGTCCTGACCAAGCAGTGGTTGGGGTTTGAGCTGTAATTGCTCCGGCGCACGGTCTTCAGGAGGACGATCACCGAAATGGACACGACCATCTTCGTCGGTCCAGCGATACAGGTCCTGCGCTATTGACATACTAGCCGGCAGCAGTGCCAGCAGAGCAACGAGTCGAAGCATGATCATCCTCCTTGAAATCCCAACGAGCGGCCGCCGTCCACCGCAACAATCTGCCCGGTGACATAGGGTGCATCCAGCGCCAGAAAGGTAACCATAGCGGCAATGTCGGTGGGGGCGCCACAGCGCTTGAGCGCTGTGGCAGCAATAATTGACGACTGGTTGTCCTGACCCTGTTCCGGCCACAGGATAGGGCCCGGCGATACACCGTTGACCCGCACATCCGGGCCCAGCTCGCGGGCGCTGCTGCGGGTTAGCATGGCAAGACCGGCCTTGGCCATACAGTAGAGGGTGTGCTGGGCCAGCGGCTTTTCTGCATAGACGTCAATAATGTTAATGATGCAGCCCTTGTGTTCCGCCAGAATCGGGGCCAGCGACTCGGTGAGGATGTATGGGGCGCGCAGGTTACTATTTATCAGCCTGGTCCAATCCTCATCGGTGCTGCTGCCCATTGGGGTTGGATAGAAAGATGAAGCATTGTTGACCAGTAAATCCAGTCGCCCCCATTTCTGGACGGCTGTGTTGGCAAGGGCGCGCACCTGATCGGGACTATCCAGATCGGCCTGCAGGGCGCAGGCCGATTGCGGGCGTATCTGATTCAGCTCTTCGACCAGTGCATCCGCTTCACCGGCGCTATTGCGATAGTGAATGATTAGATGCATGCCGCGCTGATGGAGTTTACGGGCAGTTTCTGCGCCGAGCCGTCTGGCAGCGCCGGTAATCAGGGCGACAGGGTTAGCCATGTCTGCTTGAGCTCCTTCAGTAAATGAATACGGGCTTTGTCGATTGCCTCGCCTAATTGCGGTCCAGTAAAACCTTGTGCCCGTATTGCATTGATATCAACGTTACCTACCGCTTCAGCGGCGCGACGCAGGTAATCCGCCTGTGGGTAGTCCCGTTCGGCAAAACCAAGTCGGCCGCGGGCATCGGCTTCGCAGGCACCGAGAAATAATTCCAGTCGCTGCGGCCGGCGTACGGCATCTAGAGCCTTGAACAGCTTCCATACCGTTTCTGCTTTCAGTTCCAGTGCCCGGTGACAGTGGGTGTGGAAACGGGCCACTAATACGCCAATATCACGGCACTCGTTGGGCGCCCTGAGTCGAGTGGCAACCTGCTCTGCGAGCCCGGCACTGCGTTCCTCGTGGGCGATATGCCGCGGCCACTCGGCGGGCTCTGTTAAGCCCTTGCCAAGATCGTGCACCAGCACTGCGAAACGTGCCGTCAATGGCAGCCCCATGAGCGCCGTTTGTTTCAGGGCAAGATACTGATGCTCCAGTGTGTCGATTTCAGGATGGTGGGCAGCGGGTTGTGGCACACCACGTAGTCGTGCCAGTTCTGGTAGCAAAACCTGCAGTGCCCCGCACTGTTCCAGTACGGCAAAGTAAATCTGCGGGTCCTGCTCCATCAGGCCCTTCTCCGTCTCTTTCCAGACCCGTTCGGCAGTCAGGTGAGCCAGTTCGCCACTGTCACTGAGTTGGCGCATTAGTGTTAGCGTTTCTTCGGCGACACGAAAGCCAAGCCAGTGGTAGCGGGCAGCAAAGCGGGCCACTCGAAGTACCCGCAGAGGGTCTTCAGCAAAGGCTTCGGAAACGTGGCGTAGCCAGCGTCCTTTAAGATCGCGCAAGCCACCATGGGGGTCAATCAGTGGGCCGCCCGGTTCGCGGGCCATGGCGTTGATGGTCAGGTCGCGGCGCAGCAGATCCTCTTCCAGCGTTACCTCAGGGGACGCATTGAAGGTAAAGCCGTGATAGCCATGACCAGCCTTTCGCTCGGTGCGGGCAAGGGCATATTCCTCGCCGCTACGCGGGTGAATGAACACCGGGAAATCCTTGCCCACGGGAGTAAACCCTTGGGACAGCATCTGTTCCGGCGTGGCGCCGACCACCACCCAGTCCTTTTCCGTGACCTTGAGGCCGAGCAGCTGATCGCGCACGGCTCCCCCCACCAGATAATTTTTCAATTTGTGACTTGCCTGTGCCGGACTGAATGCAGATGATGTTCGCACGATGAAGAGCAGCCGCAAACAACCAATGCTGAAAGTTGCAATGCGAGTCGCCCGCGCCTGGTGTGGGGGAGCGCTGCCGGCTGTCTGATTCATAGTACTGAATTCAACCAAAGCCGCAGCGTAAAGCACCTGCGGCTTTTTTTGTGCCCGGTGCCCGCTGCCCATACCAAGGAGAAAAACCGTGCCTGTCGGGCTCGCCTATCTGATCGTTGTACTGGTTTGGGCCACCACACCGCTTGCTATCAAATGGAGTGCGGAAACCTTTATGCCGGTGACCGCCGTGATGCTGCGCATGATGCTGGCGGTGGCTGTCGGTCTGCCGTGGTTGTGGCTGCTGGGCCAGCGTCTGCGCTGGGATCGGTTGGCAATCAAGAGTTACGCGGCGGCGCTGCCGGGCGTGTTTGGCGCCATGTCGCTGAGTTATCTGGCATCGGTGTATGTGGCCTCGGGGCTGATCTCGGTGATGTTCGGGCTGGCGCCATTGCTGTCCGGCTTCATGCTGCAGCTGTTGCCTAATCCGGTGCGTCTGAATCTCTGGCACTGGGCCGGCTGTGTCACCGGTGTCGGTGGTCTGGCGTTGGTGTTTGCCGATGCCCTGCAGGGTGGCAATCAGTTGATCGGCATCCTGTTACTGCTCGGCGCGGTGACCGGGTTCAGTGTCAGTGGCATTGCCGTGAAGCAGGTTGCCGCCGGGCTCGGGCCGCTGCCACAAACGCTGGGGTCGCTGATTATCAGCCTGCCTTGTTTCTGGGGGCTGTGGTTCGTTATGGGCGAGAGCTTTACCGTTGGCGAGGCAATGCATGGCGTCTGGGCAGTGCTGTATCTGGCCCTGTGCGGCTCGCTGATTGGCTTCGTCTGCTACTTCAAGGTTCTGGCCAGCCTGTCCGCCGCCACGGTAGCGCTAATTACCCTGATGACGCCGGTGCTGGCGCTGCTACTCGGCGCCCTGTTCAACGGCGAACAGCCGGGACTGAATGTGATTGTCGGGGCGCTAGTGATTATGTTCGGGCTGGCGCTGTACTTCCTTGGTGATCGTCGTACCAGGGCAGCGCTGGTGGGGGCCGTGGGGCATTGAGTCAGTTTTTGGCCTGACAGGCCTTGACCATGAGGCTTGCCGAGTTCATTTTGTAGCAATCGTTACAAAATGGACCAAGCATGGCTAGACCGCCCCGATTTCGCCAATCTGATGTGCTGACCCGCGCCATGCTGGTGTTCTGGCAGAACGGCTTTGCCGGCACCAGCGTCCGTCATCTGGAGCAGGCCACCGGCCTGACTGCGTCCAGCCTGTACAACCGCTTTGATTCCAAGGAGGCGTTGTTTGCCAGCGTCCTCGACCACTACATCGCCAAGGTGGTGCAGTGGCGCATCGATCGCTATCTGCGCGCCGAGGATGCACTGGCCGGGTTACGCCGGTTTTTCGATTCCACCTACGACTACATCAGCGAGCAGCGGCCACCGATGGCCTGCCTGCTGGCCAATACCGCGCTGGAAAAATCCGCCACGGATCTCGCGGTGCGGGCGCAACTGGATCGTGGCCTCGCATTGCTCGAAGACGCCTTTGCCGATTGCCTGCAACGTGCCGCGCAGGCAGGCCAACTGCGTGCCGACTGCGACTGCCGTCGCTGGGCCCGACATCTGCTGCTATGTCTGCAGGGTGTGCTGGTGGATAGCACCATCCATCCTGATCACGCCCGCCTGTCCGAACTAGTGGACGGGGTCATGGCGGCCCTTCCCATACAAAAGCACTGAATCTGATGACAATAAAAAGGAGTATTGACCATGCAAGCGCTGCGCACCCCTGACGAACATTTCCAGAATCTTCCCGGTTACGATTTTGCGCCACACTACCTGATGGTGGATGACACCGAGGGTGGCGAGCTGCGCATGCACTACCTTGATGAGGGTCCCCGCGATGCAGCGCCGGTATTGCTGATGCATGGTGAGCCGACCTGGTGCTATCTGTACCGGAAAATGATTCCGCTGCTGGTGGCCGCCGGCCATCGCGTGATTGCTCCGGACCTGATCGGCTTCGGTCGTTCCGATAAACCGTCAAAGCGCACCGATTACACCTACCAGCGCCATGTTGACTGGACCAGTAACATTCTCACGCAACTGGATCTGACCGACATTACGCTGGTCTGTCAGGACTGGGGTGGGTTGATTGGTTTGCGTTTGCTGGCCGAGCACCCGGAGCGTTTTGCCCGCGCGGTGGCGGCTAACACCATGCTGCCCACCGGTGATCACGATCCCGGCCCGGCGTTTTTGGCCTGGCAGAAGTTTTCTCAGGAGACCCCGGTGTTTGCCACCGGCAAGATTATCCAGTCCGGCTGCGCGACGCCGTTAAGCGCAGAGGTGGTGGCTGCCTACGATGCACCTTTTCCGGATGAGTCCTACAAGGAAGGCGCCCGCCAGTTCCCGGCGCTGGTGCCCACTACCCCGGACAACCCGGCCACCGCCGCCAACCGCAAGGCCTGGGAAGTGCTGTTCAAGTTCGACAAGCCATTCCTGACTGCTTTCAGCGACAAGGATCCGATTACTGCGGCGGCCGCTCCGGTGATCCGCAAGCTGATTCCAGGCTGTGAAGGCCAGCCGCACACCACCATTGAGAACGGTGGTCACTTCCTGCAGGAGGATCAGGGAGAGGCGTTGGCCAAGGTGACGATTGACTTTATCGCCGCCACTCGCTGACGGAATGCCTCCCGTCGCCTGTTCATATTGGCGACGGGAGTCGGGTGTTAGCGCATCAGTTCGCGGGAAAGCTCAAGATAGCCCTTGCCCTGTTTCTTAACTTTATCTGGGTCGGCATGCTCGGAACCTTTGTGCACGTCTTCCAGCATTTCTTCCAGCTCATCGACTGAGTCGTCGATTTTCTGCAGTGCATTTTCCAGCGTGTAGGTCAGCACATGGATTTCGTGCATGTCTTTTGCTGAAAGTTCGTCCTGCGCCAGCAGCGCTTCCAGTTTTTTGTTGTACTCGGTGAAGTTTGTCATCGCCTCAGTGAGGGTGGGTGATGGCTTGCCCTTGAAGTGGTCAGTGGGATCATCCGCAAGCGACGGAGAAGACAGCAGTAGGCTGGCGGTAAGCAGGGCGGAGGTACGGATAATCAGCATAGTGTGTTCCTGAGTAAGAGGATGTCAAAACGATAATGATTCTCAATAACTATGTCAATGAATGCTCTGATCTGCTCTGAGGGCTCCAACATCAGTGCCCTTTGACTGTGTTGTAAATTTATCAATCCTGATTAGCCTCAGGAACCTTTCTGCTGACTGAACCTGTCATTGCCCGTCCAGGCAGGCCATGAATAATGACTGCATCCCGCCTCCGGCTAGCGGCGGCAATTTGCAGGAGAAGTTGATGAAAACCCGTATTACCGAATTGCTGGGCATCCAGTATCCAATCGTTCAGGGCGGCATGCAGAATGTCGGTTTTGCCGAGTTAGCAGCGGCTGTTTCCAACGCCGGTGGGCTGGGCATCATCACTGGCCTGAGCCAACCCACCCCGGAAGATCTGGAAAAAGAAATCAAACGCTGCCGTGAAATGACCGACAAGCCGTTTGGAGTCAACCTGACCATCCTGCCGACGATTAAGCCAGTGCCCTACGAAGAGTATGCTCGGGTGATCTGCGAGTCTGGCATCAAGGTGGTTGAAACGGCCGGTCGTAATCCGGAGCCGTTCCTGCCGGTGTTTAATCAGTACGGTGTCAAGGTCGTTCATAAGTGCACCTCGGTTCGTCATGCACTGAAAGCAGAGAAGGTAGGTGTTGCTGCAGTGAGCGTCGATGGGTTTGAGTGTGCCGGTCACCCGGGTGAAGATGACATCCCCAACCTGGTGTTGTTGCCGGCGGCAGCGGCTGTGCTGAAAATTCCCATGCTGGCTTCGGGTGGTATCGGCACTGGTGCGCAGATGGCTGCCTGCATGGCGCTGGGAGCTGACGGCATTAATATGGGCACTCGTTTCCTCGCCACCAAGGAAGCGCCGGTGCATGAAAATATCAAGCGTGCCATCGTTGAGGCCAGTGAGCTGGATACCGCGCTGGTTTATCGGCCCTTGAAAAATACCGCCCGTGTTTACAAGAACAAGATAGCGCAGAAGGTAAATGAGATTGAGCGCGAACAGGGAGCGAATATGCAGTTCGAGCTGATCCGCGATATGGTTGCTGGCGTCAAAGGCAAGGTGGCGCTGACTGAGGGCGACATTGACTATGGTGTCTGGACGTCTGGCATGGTGCAGGGCTTGATTCACAGTGTTCCAAGCTGTGATGAGTTGGTTCGTGAAATCATCCGCGAGTGTCAGGACACTATTCGCAATCGCATGATGGCCTTCCTTGATTGATGGGCCAGACGGTTAAGCGAGGGGGCGTTTATCGCCCCCTGTTTGTATCAGGCTTATGGCCTTGAGCGAGTTTTTTGCGATGGTCTTTGCGATTATGCAGCCGGAACAAGCCTGTGGAATATTCCCCCGATTTAGGTCTTCCTGCATTGTTTCCCGTTGAGCTTTGATTGATTCAATTCCATCACAGACGTTGCCCAAAGAGTGATGGTCATAATTCTTAATGTGGCAGCAGGCCACCATTTTCCCGTCGGTAGACAGGTAGGCGCCATTGATCAGCCAGGGGCACTGAAAGCGCATATCCACGCTTTGATACAGCCGCTCATAGAAGCCGATATGATTCTTGTTTTGACGATCGTTGAGTGCTTCATGCAGTAGCTCGCTAGAGGAGATTGCTCGCTGGGCAATATTGCCTGCCTCCCGGTCGACAATTTCTTCCTTCATGCTGTGGTCGTAGATGGCCTGGTATTGGGGCATGGTCTGCAGTGCCTGGATGTTGATGCCGCCATCCAGAGAGAGCTCTTTGTAGAATGCTGGAATTCCTGCTTCCAGCTCGCCTGCGGTGCTGCGTAAAACGGTGACAGAGAGGCCGATCAATGGAGTCTGCATATTTCGCTCATTACGTGCAGCGATCAAGTGGCGAATGCCGCGCCGAACTCGATCCAGCTTGCCGCCACGTATGCGCTGAAAGTCCTGATCTTTTGCCGATTCAAGCGATACAAATATGCGTGCTACGCCATGATCAAGAATCTGTTGAATGTTTTCCTGGGTAAACATCGAGCCATTAGTGATCATGGAAACTTCCAGCTGCGGAAACTTGTCCCGCGCCAGTGCGATCATGTCAAAGAATTGAGGGTGTAGAAGAGGCTCACCTTCACCCTGTAGTTCCAGTGCCTGCAAACCTTCCACCTGATTGATAAAGCTGCGAAAGGTATCCAGTGCTATGTCCTGCTGGGGCATATGTCGGCCGACGCAGAATCCGCAGGTGTAGTTGCAGCGGGTGGTAGGTTCAATCTGGGCAAAGCGGACTTCCATGGTGACTCCTGAGCAAGAGAGGATGCTCTATTGCATGGCGCCTTCAAGAGCGCTGGCTGCGTGCTCTATTTCAACGTTCTGGTCAAAGCCAGCATATTGACTGGCAAATGCTTGTGCTGCAGCTGTATAGGCAGGGTTAAGTGTCATGGCGTCAAGCGCCTGAGCAATTCGCTCCGGGCGATCCAGAGTAATCAGCTCGCCCGCGCCAAGTGCTTTGACGCAGCGGGCGAACATCAACTGCTCCATATACAGCGGTAATTGTAGTGTCGGTGTGCCTGCCAGTAGGAACAGAGCAGTGGTGGAGTGGTTGCCATGGAATACACCCAGGTCTGCCTGTTCAGCCAGTGCGCGTAAATCAACCAGTCCATCAAGGAACTGGCAGCTATCACTGGTGAACCGCTGCTGGTGCTGCTTCTCCAGTCCGGCGCAATGGATCAGGGTCGGCATGCCGGAACGAGACAGCATGGTCAGTACTTTTTCCACGCCCGGGCGCGTGTTCAGGTAGGCAAAAATGCGCTTGCCCTTCCCCTTTGGCCAGTCTGCCTGTTTCTGCTGCTCCGGCACCCAGACGCCACTGAAATGCGGGCCAGCCGGCCGCTGAAAATGATCCAGTTCGGCGAAGGTGGTTAGCACCGTATGACGGGCTTTGCCATACAGATCGCTTATATGCGCAAGGGGCGTGCCATGCTGTGCTTGAATAACTTGATTGACGCTATCCAGTAGTGCGGCGTCCTCTGCCAGTCTGGCCGCGGCTGGCATTTTGCTTTGCATGATGCCAAAGCCTTCATTTACCGCCGGGGGGCAGAAGAAGCCGTTGCCCTGCAGAGCAAAGGGAATACTGAGAAGGTCACAGGCCACCATGGCGGAGGGAGCGAACTCCAGTAGTGCGGCATCCGCTTTAAGTGGGGCGAGCAAATCAATCCAGCCACGCACGGTCGCGGTGAGCCTGGTCGGATTGTTGAAACCGATATTGCCAAGTAGTTGCGAGTAGCAGTCGGTGCGAGTCAGCTCCCAGGGCTGGTAGCGAACCTGTGGAGCCTGCAACCACACCACTGGCAGTTCATTCAGGGCTCGCTGGGCAACAGCAACATCACGAACGATAAAGGTTAGCTTATGGCCGCGCCGTAGCAGCTCTAGGGCCAGCATGCGTAGCGGCATGATATGGCCCATGCCGTGCCCTAACTCCCAACCGATTACCCAGTGTGCCATGTGCTCTCTCTGAAAATGCAAAGCGCCCTCACGAGGGAGGGCGCTTTGCAGGTGCTAGTACTGCCCGAAGAGAATTACTTCCGACGTCTGAATAGCAACATCAGGCCAGCCAGTAGTGAGGCACCGCCAAGACTGCCAAGGAAGTCATTGTTGCTGCTTGAGTCTTTCTTATTGAGGAATACGCGAATTTCCTGCTCATCAGTGATCACTCTGGTAGCTGAGGCTTCCATTATGATGGGGGAGGACAGTTCGGCAACAATCAGGTCTGCACGGCCATCGCCATTCACGTCAGCAAAGCTCGGTGAGGCCCAGCCGCCAGAGGTCACGTCGATGCTGCCAGAGGTGTTTTCCAGCTCGACGAAGTCGGCCGTGGAGGCAGAGCCTTCATTGACGAACACTCGCAGCGGCGCTGCGTCGACAGTGCCCATTACCAGATCCAGATCGCCGTCATCATCGACATCGTGCAGTACGATCGGGGCTCCGTAATAAGGAGAGGTGAGGCCCAACGGGAAGTTGTCACCGATAACCTCATTGAACTGGAATACGCCGTAAGCACTCGTGCCGTCGTTTCTGTACTGGCGCAGTGTGCCTGCATCAACAACAATCAGGTCAACGTCAGTGTCGTTATCCAGATCGCCAGCGGCGATGGATGACGCCATGCCGTATGCGGCGGCGGTGGGGGCAAGAGTCACGCCGTAAAACGAGTTGTCAAAGTTGCCATAACCGTCATTGCCGCTCTCGTAGGTCTCGTATACGTCAACACCGGTCACTACGCCGTAAGAATCCGTATTAACCCGACCAAAAGTCACCTGAGTGGACGAGTAGGTGTTCTCCTGGCCGCCCAGAAAGTCCAGATCGCCGTCGCCGTCCACATCGGCAGCGGATACCGGATGACCGTAATAGCTGTTGTAGTCGCCAGCGAACGGGTTAACGGTAATGTTGTCGCCGGTGCCGTAGCCGCCGTATTCGGTATCAGAAACTTGGGTAAATGCGGCCTCAGAGGCGGAACCGGTATTTTCCCAAACGCTGGTGTTACCGTAATTGCTGTAGGGGAAGGAGTCGTCCTGAGTTTGGTGGAAGAGCACTGCATCCAGATCGCCGTCATTATCAAGGTCCATCATCACCAGAGATGGGAGAGAACCAGTAGAGGTGATGGCGCTGAAAGGGTTGTTTTCGGTGACTTCGACAAAATTTGCGTAGGCCAGAGAGGCTCCGCCGATGGCCAGACTGGCGGCAACGGCTTGAGCCAGGCGCTTGCGTTGAAATTGCTTCATGTGGGAATCCTTTTGTTGACGGGTGGTAGTGGCGGCTGTGTTGCTCCAGGCCACGGACAAAGGCGCGTGACCTCAGCTACTGAGTTCGCTAAGTCATATTAGACAGATAAGACAGGGATGTGAACCGGTTCCGGCCTTCACGCGGGGTTATTAATCAGGTGGTCTGCAAGCCGCTGGGCCAGAGCTGTCAGAATCAGGGTAGGCGGTACAGTGGTGCTGGTTGGAAATACACTGCTGCCGGCAATATACAGGTTGTCCGTGCCCCACACCTGCAGGTCTGTGTTGACCACGCCATCCGCCGGGTCTTTGGCCATCCGGGTTGCCCCGCACAGGTGGTGAGATGAGTGCCGGAACGGGCTGGCCGAGTCGATACCCCCCAGTTGCTCGGCCAAAGTGCGTTGCAGGCGTTGGCCCAGGGCAATAGTGGCCTTATCCAGATCGCTCAGGCGGTAGTGCATTTTGGGAAGAGGATCGCCCAGAGCATCCTTGGAGGCGCCCCGGACGATTCGGTTGCTGTGCTCCGGAGCCTGTTCAAACAGGCTTTCTATCAACGTGTATTCGCTCCCTTCCGGCCCCGGTATCAGGCCAATACGCAGGAGTGTTCCGCCCAGCCCATGGTGCGCTTTGTTGAACAGCATATCGCGTACGTGGAGATGACTTTCAGCGGCGCCGGCGGGCAGCAGCGGCTTGTCACGGTGGCCGTAGAGTCGCAGCCCAGGGTGATCCATAAAGCCGGCGCCGAGCCAGTCGCTGTGATTGCCAATGCCTTCGGCGGCACTATTCCAAAGCAGCCTGGGTGTCTGGATGCCGCCGCCGCAGACAATGATGGCGCCAGCCTCGACAGTTAATGCCTTGCCTTGCTGGTCGACACATTCGAGTCCCCGAGCTCGCCGCCCATCCATCAGTATTCGCCGGACTGTGGTGCCGGGGTGAATGGCCACGGTCTTCAGCGCCGCGACCCGGTCGATCTCGCCGTGTTTGAGCAGGCGCAACGCATCCATGCCTGAGCGTTTAAACATACCGTAGGCACCGGCCTCAAGGGTCTGGTAGTGGGGCTGCAAGAAAGCCCGCAATGCGGCACTGCTTTCGATGTAGGGATTGAGCGGCAAGTCAGGATTGTTGGCTGGGTCCGCCGGCCTGATCCGTAGCCAGGCCTCAGCGCTGGCTAGCCATGGGCGCAGCTGCGCTGGCGTAATCGGCCAGTCGACACCATATCCCCGCTGGCTGGCGGACATCAGCTCAATGTCATGGGGCCGCGGTGAGTGGCTTTGCCAAAGATTGGTGGTGCCGCCAAGCATGCGCTGGGTGGCCCAGCCAAAGTTATATGACAGGCCCCATTGGCCGGGCTCAACCTCATGCATGGCCTGTAGTGCTTCACTTTGTTGGCGTAGTCCGCCTTCCAGAACTACTACCTGTTTACCTGCCTGAGCTAATTTATCCGCCAGTGCGATGCCAGCCGGCCCGGAGCCGACGATGGCGAAGTCGGTGACTGTTTTGCGGCCACACCCGGCGATGCTGACAAACGGTGACACCGCCAGCGCCATGGCGCTATTACGAATAAACTCGCGTCTGTTCATCAGAGCAGCTCTTCTGTGGCGGCGACCATGTAGGCCACGCTGTCCTGATAATCAAAGCCTTGATAACGCTGCGCCACTTCCAGGTTGATACGCTTTTGCTCCGGGTTGTCGATCAGTGACTCCAGCATGGGTCGGATTTTCTTCGGTTGGTTTCGGAACAGGGCAGTACCCAGATTGGAGGCGACAATGCGTCGACAACAGCCCTCATGCTCCTGATGCAAAGGTAAGCCGAGCATGGGCACTCCAGCCAGCAGAGCTGCTGCGGCGGTACCGTGATTGCCATTAAATGCCAGCAGCTCAGATTGCTCCATCAGGGTGCGCATATTCTGCCGCTGACTGACAAAGCGGATATTGCTGCTTTGATGTCGCTTGAGAATGGCCGGGTCTACCCGATCAGGAAACATCAGCAGTGAAAGCTCCATATCGTTCACAGCTTGCAGAAACTGATCAATGGCCGGGAAAGGCTTCAGGTAGGCGAAAACCTTTTGCTTGCCAGCCGCTGGCCACTCAGGCTCCTCTCCGTCACTGGGTACATTGGCGCCAAGGTAGCGTAGCCCAGTGCGTGGGCCGAGGTGATCAATTTCTTCGAAAGTAAGCAGGAATTTTTTCTCTACCCGGTTATACAGGTCCGCCAGCATGCATAGTGGCGTGCCGCCATCCTGTTCTACCAGAGCATTGAAGTGTGGCAGCAGCGCCTCCTCACGAACGATATTGGGTGCCGCCTCAAATCCGGGAAATAGAACCGGCCGGCACTCCGGAGGCAGGGAAAAACCCGTGCCGGTATGAATAGCAGGAATGGACAGTGCGCGGGCCATCAGCAGGGCACCGGGACTATGGTCTGCAATGAGTACGTCGGGTTTTAGCAGCGTGGCCAATTGGCGCCAGGCATGGTGTCGGCCTTGCAGGCTTTCCGGATCAAGAAAGCCGTTCATAGCCAGCAAATCAGCTGCGCCCTCTGCCGGCCGGCCCAGTGTGTAGCGCCGGTCTGCGACCATCGGTGCTTGTACGATAGTTGTCGCAATATGGCCAAGCGCAGCCCGGGCGCTGCGCAAATCAGCTGCTGCTACCAGGAGTTGGTGGCCGTTCTCGACCAGCCTTTCAAACACCGGCCGCATCGGCATCAGGTGGCCGAGACCCTCACCCATTTCCCAGGTAAATAGTATTCTGGCCATAGACAGCTGCCTTGTTACTTTTTCTTCTTTAGCGGCGCCATGCCACCAGGATTAGATATTGCCGGCGCCTTGGGTTTGCGTGCCGGCTTCTTGGCCGGCTTCGCTTTGCCCTTCGTAGCATTGCCATCCTTCTTCTTTTTCTTGGTGCCAACGGTTTTGCCAGATGCTTTTAGTTTTTTCGGGCCCTGAAAGCTGCCCTTAAGCTCCTTGATAACGCGTAGTTCGAACTTCTGCTTCAGGTAGCGTTCGATGCTCGCCATCAAATTCCATTCGTTGGTCAGCACAAAAGAAATGGCCAGGCCACTGGCGCCTGCGCGACCAGTGCGGCCGATGCGGTGAATGTAGTCGTCACCGCTGCGAGGCATATCAAAGTTGATCACCAGATCAAGACCGCCAACGTCGATGCCCCGGGCAGCCACATCGGTGGCCACCAATACATCGATATCGCCATTGCGTAATCGGTCCATGGCCTGCTTGCGATCTTTCTGGTCTTTCTCACCGTGTAGCACATAGCTGCGGATATTCGATGCCACCATCACGCCGCCTAAACGATCGGCCTGAACACGGGTGTTGGTAAAGATAATTGCCTTACGATATTCCTCGTGGGCGAGCAGCCATTGCAGCAAGCGCTCTTTGTGGCTGATATCGTCGGCGGTGATGATTTGCTGGCCGATATGGATGTCCAGAGACCGGACATCGTCCAGGGTCAGCTGTTCCGGCTCGCGCAGTACCTGTTGAGCAACGTGATCCAGTCCGGGGCCTCCACTGGTGGCCGAGAACAGCAGGGTTTGCCGCTCGCTATTGCACAGGCCGGCCAGTTTCAGCACATCTTCTGCAAAGCCCATATCGAGCATGCGGTCGGCTTCGTCCAGCACCAGCACTTCAAGGTCACCCAGCTCCAGATGGCCGGCGTTGAAGTGCTCGATCATACGACCGGGTGTGCCAATCAGGATGTCCGGGTTGCGCCGCATGCGTGATGCCTGGATGCGGAAGTCTTCACCGCCGGTGACCAGCTCGGCCTTGATAAAGGTGTAGCGGGCAAACTGGGTGACCTGCTTCAGAGTCTGCTGGGCTAATTCACGGGTGGGCAGCAGGATCAGCGCCCGGGTGGCGGTGCGCGGCTTTGGGTCGCCATACAGCTTGTGCAGCATGGGCAGCAGGAAGGCAGCGGTTTTCCCCGAGCCAGTGCGGGCAATGGCGCGCAGGTCGCGATTATTCATGATCACCGGAATGGCGGCTTGCTGGACCGGTGTCGGCTCATTGAAGCCAAGTTCGGTAACGACGCGCAGCAGGCGCTCATGCAGGGCAAAATCGGTAAACATCATGTCGTTATTCCAGTGAGCTGGGCTGGGTGTCAGGCGATAGTGCAATGGTGTGCAGTTTACCCGTATCCGCATGGATTTGGGCTGTTTCTCTGAGCAAGGGCATAATGTCCGGGTTATTACCGTTACTGTGGAGTAGAGATGGCCGGTTCCCTGAAAGATCAGCTGCTCAAAGCGGGCCTGGCAGACGCCAAGAAGGCTCGTCAGGCAGACCATGCCAAGCGCCAGCAGGCCAAGCAGGTTGCTCGGGGTGAAGCGCAAGACCCGGCGCAAGCAGTGCGCCAGGCCCGCGAAGCTCAGGCGGAGCGCGACCGGGCATTGAATGCGGAGCGTCAGGCGCAGCAGCGTCATAAGGAGATTGCTGCGCAGATTCGTCAGCTGATTGAGGCCCATCGGGTCGACCGTCGAGGGGCAGAGCAATCATTTCAGTTTGTTGATGGCAAAAAAATTCAGAAGATTTATGTCAGCGCCCTGATCGCAGATCAGCTGGCCCGAGGCATGCTTGCCGTGGTGCGTCTGGCGGATGGCTTTGAAGTGGTGCCCACGGCTATTGCGGACAAGATTGCTGAGCGGGATGCGGCCGTTGTGGTGGTGCGTCATGAACGTGATTCTGGCCAACAGGCGGACGATGATCCCTATGCGGACTATCCAATTCCGGATGATCTGATGTGGTGAGGCTTGCCGCTACACTATTTGTGTTTGCGGCAGTCGCACTGGAAGCGTTGCTGATCTTCAAGTCGGAACGCAGTTAAAAAGCCATCCCAGACACAGCCGCTGTCCAGTGCCTCAATGCCATCGATGGCAACGTCGCCGGCTAGCGCAGCCCAATGACCAAACAGGATCCGGGTGCTGTAGTGAACTCTTTTGGGGTGGTCAAACCAGGGAAAGTAGCCCGGCGGTGGCGCAGCCGCCTCGCCTTTGGTTTGCAGTTCAAGCTCACCAGCTTCATTGATAAAGCGCATGCGGGTGAAGTGATTGGTAATGACCCGCAACCTGTCGGCGCCATGCAGTGCATCTGACCAGCCGGCCGGCTCATTGCCATACATATTATTAAAAAGATCTTTGCACTGATCACTGTGCAACACGGCTTCCACTTCTCTGGCTCGGCTACGCGCCTGATCAAGTGTCCACAGCGGCGGAATGCCGGCATGGGTCATCACTGCATCAAACTCAGGGATATCAATCATCAGTGGCTGCTGCCGTAGCCAGCCAAGCAACTCATCACCATCCGGGGCGTCAAGAATGGCCTGCAGGTCGCGATCCTTTTTTTTCAGCGGTGCAGCACCATGAGCAACGGCTAGCAGGTGCAGGTCGTGATTGCCCAGGACGCAGCGAAGATGGTCGCGGAGTCCATAAACCTTGCGCAATGTGCCAAGGGAGTCGGGCCCCCGAGCCACCAGATCGCCGGCTAGCAATAGTCGATCTGCGCCGGCTTTGAAGTTGATCTGTTCAAGCAGGCGTTCAAAGGCGCCAAGGCAGCCCTGCAGATCTCCGATGGCGTAGGTGCTCACGCAGGCTCCTTAGTGCAGGCTGTGTGGTGGTGCCAAGGTAAAGGCTGGAATATCGGCATTAAAGCAGTGTCCATCTTCAGCCAGCATCTGATAGCTGCCATGCATGCTGCCGACGCTGGTTTCCAGTACGCAGCCGCTGGTGTACTCAAAGATTTGTCCTGGCGCCAGATTGGGCTGTTCGCCAATCACACCCTCACCGTGCACTTCCTGAACCCGCTCATCGCCATCGGTGATAACCCAATGACGTGTAAGTAGCTTGGCGGCCTGCTCACCTTCGTTGCGGATGGTGATGTGGTAAGCGAACACCCAGCGATGTCCCTCCGGGTCGCTTTGCTCAGGCAGGTACTCGGTTTGTACAAACACGCGAACGTGGTAGCGCGGATCATCCTGCATGGTGGTTGTCCGGTTGGGCGGCTGAAGATAGCCGGCTGACTTGATTGGCCAGGGATACAAAGCCAGCCAGACCAATACTGTCTGGACGCAGGCCAGGGTCTACGCCGGCTGCTGCAATCTGCTCGCTGGTGAGAAAAGACTTCAAACCATTACTAATCACCTTGCGGCGCTGGGTAAAGGCCTGCGCCACAACTCGACGCAGTACGTCCACGTCATCCGCCGGGTGAGGCAATTGGCGATACGGGGTTAGCCGCACTACCGCCGAATCAACCTTGGGGGGTGGTGAAAATGCAGTGGGCGGTACAAAGAAAAGATAATCATTCTGGCAGTAATACTGAATCATCACAGACAGGCGGCCCCAGTCAGCAGTGCCGGGTGAGGCAACCAGTCGATCGACAACTTCCTTTTGTAGCATAAAGCACATGTCTTCAATGACATCGACCTGATCAAGCAGATGGAACATCAAGGGAGTGGAAATATTGTAAGGCAGGTTGCCCACCACTCGGACTCGCTGGCCGTTTTGTGCCAACGAAGAAAAGTCGAATTTCAAGGCGTCGGCACTGTGGATGGTAATTCGCTGCTTGGCAATGCGGCGTTCCAGTTCAGTGATCAGGTCACGGTCCAGCTCCACTACTTGCAGATGCTGAATGCGATCAAGTAGCGGCAAGGTGAGGGCGCCCTGGCCCGGGCCTATTTCCACCACAATTTGCTCGTCGGTGGGAGCAATGGCTCGAACCATTTTTTCTACCAGAGCGGTATCGGTGAGAAAGTGCTGGCCGAAACGTTTGCGCGCCTGATGCTGCATATTCACTGTTCCTGAGTATTTTTTTGCCGCGCCAGTCTGGCAGCGAGCCGGGTGGCGGCAATCAGGCTGCCTGAATCTGCGCGGCCGCTGCCGGCCAGATCAAAGGCGGTGCCATGGTCCACGGATGTGCGGATAAACGGCAGTCCCAGCGTAATGTTGACTGCCTCGCCGAAGCCAGCGTACTTCAGTACCGGCAGGCCCTGATCATGGTACATCGCTAGTACCGCATCATGACCCTGCAGGTGGCGGGGGGTAAAGGCGGTATCCGCCGGCAGCGGGCCGGTGAGCTTTATGCCCTGGAGGCGTAATTGATCCAGGGCCGGGATAATGATGCGCTGCTCTTCGTCGCCAAGGTGGCCGTTTTCGCCAGCGTGAGGGTTCAGTCCCAGTACCATAATATTGGGGTCAGTTATGCCGAAATGGCTGCGCAAGTCATGCTCCAGAATCTTGATGGTCTGTTGCAGCGAGGTGCTGTTAATGGCGTCCGCTACCTCACGTAGAGGCAGGTGAGTGGTGGCGAGGGCGACGCGCAGTTTGTCAGCCACCAGCATCATGACTACCCGTGTTACTCCAGCGCGTGCACAAAGATACTCGGTGTGGCCGATGAAGTCCGGCTGAGCGCCTTCACGGATAACATGCTTGGCCAGTGGCGCGGTGACCATGGCGGAAAATGTACCATCCAGACAGCCGTCTGCGGCGCGGTCCAGAATAGTCAGAATGCTGCGCGCCGTGGCTGGGTCAGGCTGACCAGCATGCACCCTGACGCCACTGTCGCAGTGCCATACGGCAAGGCAGTCAGGCGGCAGCGGGTCGCCCGGTTGCCAGTCCCGCAGAGACACGCTCAGACCAAGCTGGCGGGCTCGCTCCTCAAGAACGGCCATATCGCCGAGCACAACCATTGCGGTGTCGGGAAGCTGTTGCTGCAACTGCAAAATCAGGTCCGGCCCAATGCCGGCCGGGTCTCCACAGGTCACCGCAACAGGAGTGCTCATCAGAGGCGAATGTCTACGTAAGCTTCTTGACGCAGCTCAGCTAGCCACAACTCCAGCTCTTCCGCAAAGCGACGTTGGTGCAACGCCTGCCGAGCGCGCAACCGTCGGTATTCTTCGCTCATATCGGCGCGGCGCACCTGTTCAACTCGCAGAATATGCCAGCCGAACTCGGTGCGGAATGGATCACTGATCTGGCCTGCGGGAATTGACTGCATCTGTTGGTCAAACTCTTCTACCATTTCACCGGGAGATACCCACTCAAGGCTGCCGCCGCTGCGTGCGCTACCCGGGTCGTCGGAAAACTCCCGTGCCAGACGGGCCATGTCTTCACCTTGAATGATGCGATCGTGCAGCTCGCCACTCAAGCGCTGGGCTTCTTCGTTGCTACGTAAAGTAGTCGGCCTGATCAGGATATGCCGCACCAGGTACTGGTCCACCAATTGCTGCTCATCACCACGTCGGTCAATCATCTTCAAAATGTGAAAGCCGTTACTGGCGGGTAGTGGCCCAGCCAATTCCCCCGCCTGCAGGTTGATCACCGCATCAGCGAATAGGGATGGCCACTGCGCAGCTGGCCGCCAGCCGAGGTCCCCACCTTCAAGAGCGGATTGGCCGTCTGAAAACTCGGCTGCCTGAGCGGAGAAATCCGCACCTTCCTTCAGGCGCTGCATGATGTCATTGGCGCGCTGCTCTGCTTTGCGCTGCTGATCTTCCGAAGCGCCATCCGGAACGGCCACCATGATGTGACCCAGGCGAAACTCTGCTTCAAATAATTGGCGGCCCTGTTCCGAGCTGATAAATCGGTCGAGCTCGCCGTCAGTAATACGGATACGTTGACTGACTCTGCGCTGGCGTAATTGATTGATTGCCATCTCACTGCGCAGCTGTTCCCGAAAGGCTGCCCATTGATAGCCTTCGGAGGTCAGGTGCGCGGCAAATTCTTCCAGACTGAAGCCGTTTTGCCGGGCAATGCCTGTCAGAGCCTCGTTAAGACTGGTGTCATCAATACGGATACCTAAACGATTAGCCTGGGCCGCCTGGATGCGTTCGACAATCATGCGCTCCAGTACCTGAGTGCGAAGAATGTCGTCCGGTGGTGCCGGGCGTCCTTCCGCGCTGATATTGCGTCGAATATCTGCGACGCGGGCACTGAGCTCACTGGCCATGATGACACTGTCGTCAACGACGGCGGCAATTTTGTCCAGCGTGACAACCTCGGCGCTAGCTGATTGGGAAAATGCCAATGCCGACAGGAGCAGGGCAAGGCTGGCAAATCGAATCATTGGGTTCTCCTGTAGCCTGGAATGCCGCGTTCCAGCAGCGTGTCGACGGTGCCGCCGAAACCACCCAGACCAACCATTTGGATCTGTAGCAGCGTGGTGCGTTCTGGGTCGAGCGTGGTATCGCCATCACGGTCGCTAAGTTCGCGCAGGTTGATCAGGCGGATGCGCCAGCAGCAGTCGCGATACTCAATTCCGGAAACGTTTTCTAGAGAGCGTCGCTCGCCAAGATCATGCAGCCAGCGCCCGATCAGACTCCAGTTGCGGTGGACAGGAACCATGGCTGCGAGTTCCGTTTGGCGGATATTATCAATGGGCCGGTACTGGTAGCCCGCGTATAGATGCAGACGACTGCGGTCGCTATAGGCAATGCGCAGACTGTTCTGCTCCCGGCGGTCTTTTTCAGAGTTCCACTGGGTCTCGGCGAACATGGACCAGCGTTGATCAATCTGCAGAGTGGCGTCTGCCACGACCGCTGATTGCTGCAAGGTGTTGGCTGGCAGATCCACATTGCCTGATTCCACTACCCGGTCACGACGATGGAATTTCTGTGCGGCACGCAGAGTCAACAGGTCGTCGCCCCGTTGTGGGTCGACAAAGCGGGAAGTAATACCAAGCGTGCCGCTCTGCTCATCGCCGATGCGATCGTAGCCGGTAAAGCGGTTTTCCCGAAACAAGGTGTCCCACGATGAGGTTAGCCGGCCGCTGTCGAAGTCCGGCAAATCAAACTGTTCTTCCTGTTCAATATGATTCAGGAAAATGCGCGGTTCCAGAGTCTGCAGTAGCTGACGTCCAGCAAAGGCGAAGGGGCGTTCCAGAAACAGGCCGCCGTCGAGGTTTGTGCCCCATAACGAGCGGGTCGGAGTATCTGATGGCAGGGTGTCTACGCCACTTAGCGAGTAGGCAGTCTCGTAGAAACGAACTCGTGGGCGTAAATAACCCCATGAGGCTTCCAGGGGAACTGTCAGCGCCGGTTGCAGATGAATGCGCTGGCCACGGATATCATCTGTAAGCAGGGAGGCATCTCGGTCGAATACGGTGATGTCACTGGCCCAGTCGAGGGCTAGCGGCCCGGCAATGGGCTGCGTGCCGGTCAGGCTAAGCTGCGGTAGGCGACGATAGGGCAGGTCGTCATCTGCCAGCGTTGGATCGATGGTTTGCCAGGCTTGCAGACGAGCGAGAAAGCGCCAGTGCCGTCCGAAATATTCCGCCTGACCTTCTCGAGGCAGGTGAGTGAGCGAGGCGACTTCAAGGCCGGTGTCCAGATCCTTGAAGTAAAAATCATCGGAAACATAATTGACGTCGGTGCTGAATAGCCAGCGGTCCAGGCTGCCCTCATGGTTCCAGCTGGCAACTACCCGGTCTTCATCGTTGAATAGCTTGTCTTCTTTAAGCAGGCCGTACACCAGGTCGCCCTGGCCGAGGCGGGTCAGGTAGCGGAACTCGGTATCAATGCCATTGCCACGGCCATCGATATAGCGCGGAGCGAGCGTACCATCCGCCTGTGGGTGAAGGTTCAGGTATAACGGCTGGCTGATGTCGAAGCCGCCACTATCCGAGGTGCCGAAGGAAGGAAACAGCAGGCCGGTTTTGCGGCGGTCGTCGATCGGAAAGGTAATCCAGGGGATGTATGCGAGGGGCACATTTTCTACCCGCAAAACCACATGGCGAGCCTCACCCCAGCCCTTCTCTCGGTCCAGATCAATGCGTCGGGCATTCAGCCGCCAGCCGTCGGAGCCAGGCGCGCAGGTGGTGTAGCTGCCACGCTCAATAACAATTTGCTGGCCGTTCTGGTCAATCTTATCCGCGTCTCCCCGGGCATTTTGTTCATACAACGCATAGCGGGCGCCGAGCAGGTTGGCTTGGCGGTTTTTCATATTTCCGCTCAGAGAGTCGGCACGAAAGCTCAGGCTATCGGTGTCCAGCTGGATATCTCCGTCCAAGGAGAAGTCACCGCTGCTCTGGTTGTAGCGAGCGAAGTCGGCGCTCAGTGTGCGTCCGGGCTGTTCGATGATTACCCTGCCTTCCAGTACAGCGTCGCCATCCATCTCGAACTGGGAGCGTTCTGCGCTGATCAGGGTGTCGCCAGAGCTCGCCGGGTTGGCGAGCGCCGGATTATAGTAGGTGCCACTGCACCAGGCAGGGATTGGCTGTTGCATCTCCTGCGGCAGGGATTCCATCTCCTTGCGTTTGACCCAGTTCAGATCGTCAGCCAGCACCGGGCCTGCCAGCAAACTGGTAATCAGCAGGAATCGGGTGGGGCGCAGTGGCATTCGCAATCCGGAACAGGTAAAAAGCCGGACGGCAGTTTACTGGATAGAGGGTGGCAATGCAGCCGGCGACAGAGACAGGGCAGATCGACACTAAAACCGGTCAGGATGAGCGCAAATCGGCGCTGGATGAGTGGGTTTCTGCGCAAATTGGCCGGCCGCTCAGTGGTCAGCCGGCGTCTGCGGATGCCTCATTCCGGCGGTATTTTCGTTACAAATTTGTCGATGGCGATGGTGAGCGCAGCCTTATTGGTATGGATGCGCCGCCGCCGCAGGAGGATTGCCGGCCATTTGTACGCATTGCCGGGCTGTTTGCCGATGCCGGGGTGCATGTGCCGCATATCCTTGCCCAGGACCTCCACAGAGGCTTCCTGCTGTTGCCGGACATGGGCACCGAGACCTGGTTGACGGTGCTTGACGAAGACAATGCAGACCAGCGCTTCAGTCATGCCATTGATGCACTGATCCGGATTCAGCGGGTCAGTCAGCCCAATGTGCTGCCGGTTTACGATGAAGCCCTGCTGCGCCGTGAACTGGAGCTATTTCCCGAGTGGTATCTGAAGCGCCACCTTGGCATCGAGATAGATGCCGGCTTGAGGGCCGAGCTGGATACCATCTTTGAGCTGCTGGTGGCGCGGGCGCTGAGTCAGGGTCAGGTGTATGTTCATCGGGACTATATGCCACGTAACCTGATGGATAGTGACCCTGATCCCGGCATTATCGATTTTCAGGACGCCGTATACGGGCCAGTCAGTTACGACGTCACCTCGCTGTTCAAAGATGCTTTTATTAGTTGGCCGGAGCAGCGGGTGTTGGGTTGGCTTGAGCTTTACTGGCAGCGAGCGCGGTCAGCTGAGTTGCCAGTGCCCGCTTCATTTGAGCAATTTCTGTATGACTGCGATCTGATGGGCGCGCAGCGGCATCTGAAAGTGATCGGCATCTTTGCCCGCATCTGTCACCGTGACGGTAAACCAAAGTACCTGCAGGATGTGCCCCGCTTCGCGGCCTATTTGCGTACCGTAATCAGCCGGCGTGAGCAGTTGGCTCCGCTTGGCGCCCTGATGGATCGAGTTGGTCTGTGAAGGCCATGATCCTGGCTGCAGGCCTCGGCACGCGCATGCGGCCGCTGACGGATCACACCCCCAAGCCATTGCTGCCGGCGGGTGGTAAAAGTCTGATTGAGTGGCACATTGAGCGCTTGCAGCAAGCTGGCTTTCGCCAACTGGTGATCAATACCGCCTGGCTCGGTGACAGGCTTGAAGCTGCGCTGGGTGACGGCAGTCGCTATGGTGTATCGATCGAGTGGTCCCGTGAGGGCACGCCGCTGGAAACGGCTGGCGGCATTCGTCGGGCACTGCCATTGCTCGGTGATGAGCCGTTTGCCGTGATTAATGGTGATATCTGGACAGACTTTGATTTCGCCCGGTTGCATGAGCCGGTCGGCCTTGCTCACTTGGTGCTGGTGACTAACCCGGAACATCACCCGAACGGTGACTTTGGTTTGGATTCCCGCGGTCTGGTCCGTGACAATGGCAAGTCGAAGCTGACTTTTTCCGGGATTGGCGTGTATCGCCCGGCTTTGTTTTATGAGCTTGCCGACGGTGAAGCGAAACTGGCACCGCTGTTGCGTGCGGCGATGTGCCATGATGCGGTTAGTGGCGAGCACTTCACCGGGGCATGGTGGGATATCGGCACTCCCCAGCGACTTGAACAACTGGATGCGTATTTGCGCGCGAACTGATTTTTTCGGGGGTTTTTATGGCCAAGCAGGACTACTGGATTGCTCCGTCTATTTTATCTGCTGACTTCGCCCGGCTCGGCGCAGAAGTTGATGCGGTGCTAAACGCCGGCGCCGATGTGGTGCACTTCGATGTGATGGACAACCACTATGTGCCGAATCTGACTATTGGCCCGATGGTATGCAAGGCGCTGCGTAACTATGGTGTGACCGCGCCCATTGATGTGCACTTGATGGTTAGTCCGGTGGACTCCCTGATAAATTCGTTTGCCGACGCTGGGGCCAGCATCATTACCTTTCATCCGGAGGCCAGTGATCATGTTGACCGCTCGTTGCAGCTGATCCGTTCACGGGGCTGCAAGGCGGGCCTGGTGTTGAATCCGGCCACCTCGCCAGATTGCCTCGAGTATGTGATGGACAAGCTGGACATGATTCTGCTGATGAGCGTCAACCCGGGCTTTGGTGGTCAGTCATTTATTCCCGGCACATTGAAGAAAGTGGAGAAGGTTCGTCGTTTGATTGATGACAGTGGTTTGGCTATACGCCTTGAAGTGGATGGCGGAATCAGTGAAAACAATATTGCCGATATTGCTGCTGCTGGCGCAGATACTTTTGTTGCCGGTTCAGCAATTTATGGGCGTCCGGATTATGACGTGGTGATTGATGCCATGAGAGCGGCATTGGCATCGGTTAGCTAGTCACTGGGGAATAGAGAATGATTCGTAAAAACCCGAGTGGCGATTTGCCTGTGGTGGCGGAGTCTGCGTTCGTGGATCCGACGGCGATTATCTGTGGCAAGGTTATTATTGGTGAAAATGTATTTATTGGACCCTATGCGGTGATTCGCGCCGATGAGGTTAATGCGGAAGGCGGCATGGAGCCCATCGTCATAGGGGATAACTCCAATATTCAAGACGGAGTGGTTATTCACTCCAAGTCGGGTGCTCGAGTCGAGATCGGTGAGAATACTTCGATTGCCCACCGCTCCATTGTCCATGGTCCCTGCAAGGTCGGTAGCAATGTGTTTATCGGCTTCAACTCTGTGCTGTTTAACTGCGAAGTCGGGGCGGGTTCTGTGGTGCGGCACAACTCGGTGGTGGAAGGAGTAGTGATTCCGGAGAATTTCCATATTCCATCCACCAGCAATATCCGCAAACCGGCTGATCTGGCCACCATTAAACCGGTGCGCGCGGATGCATCAAGTTTCTCTGAAGATGTGGCGCAAACGAATCTACGACTGGTTCAGGGCTACAAAAGGATTCAGAACGAGCTTTAATGGCGCATAAAGTCAGCTGGCGGCAATGGCTACCTGATGAAGCTTTAGCGGTTGGCCGTCGGCGTCAAGCACCTGTACCTGTTGTACCGGGCGGTCGCTGATGCGGTCGACAAGAAGGAATGGCGGCTCGTTCTGGAATACCCACTTGTCGGCCCACTGCCGCAGGGCAGTGAGCACTACGAAAAGATCCCGCCCCTTGTCGGTCAGGCGGTACTCGAAGCGGGTGCCATGTTCGCCGGCGTCGACTTTGCGCAGAATGTCCCGCTCCACCAGCTTGTTGAGCCGATCGCTCAGGATATTGCGGGCAATGCCGAGGTTCTGTTGAAAGTCCGAGAAGCGGCGGGTGCCGTACATGGCTTCACGGATGATCATCAGCGACCACCAGTCACCGACCTCGGCGAGGCCGCGGGCGAGGGAGCAGGGGTCGGTGGCAGGGTTTGGCCGGTTCATGTTGGCCAGTTTCTGCAATATGGTTGCAAAACGCAACCTTTATCAATAAGGTTGCAAATTAAAACTAATGTCGGGCGACTGTCGCCCCTGATGCCGAGGTTTTCGTGACTGATACCAGCCCACTTTTTCGCCCGTTCGAGTGCAAATCCCTGCATCTGGCCAATCGGGTCGCCATGGCGCCGATGACCCGTATGCGTTCGCCAAATTACATTCCCAACGACGAGGTAGTGGCCTACTACCGTCGCCGCGCGGAGGCCGGGGTTGGTCTGCTGATCACCGAGGGCACCACGGTTAACCACAAGGCAGCCAATGGCTACGAGCAGGTGCCGGCGTTCCATGGCGCGGCCCTGGATGGCTGGAAAAAGGTGGTCGAGGCGGTGCATGCCGCCGGCGGCAAGATTATTCCCCAGCTCTGGCATGTCGGCTCGGTGCGCCGTCCCGGCATTGGCCCGGACAAGGACGTCCCCGGCTACAGCCCATGCGGTATGGTCAAGCCCGGTAAGGTGGTTGGCCATGCCATGACCAGGCAGGATATTAATGATGTGGTGAGAGCCTTTGCTGAAGCCGCCAGGGACGCCAAGGCGCTGGGTTTCGATGGTGTGGAAATCCATGGCGCCCACGGCTATTTGATTGACCAGTTTTTTTGGGAAGGTACCAACCAGCGTGATGATGAATACGGCGGCTCGCTGGAAAATCGCGGTCGCTTTGCCGTAGAGATCGTGCGGGCGGTGCGTGAGGCGGTGGGAGCGGATTTCGCTATTGTTCTGCGTTACTCCCAGTGGAAGCAGCAGGATTATAGCGCCCGTTTGGTTCAGACGCCTGATGAGCTTGGCCGCTTCCTTGGGCCGCTGGTGGAAGCGGGCGTGGATATCTTCCACTGCTCCACGCGTCGCTTCTGGGAGGCAGAGTTCGACGGTTCAGAGTTGAACCTGGCCGGCTGGACAAAGAAGCTGACCGGTAAACCAACCATGTCCGTGGGCAGTGTTGGCCTGGATGACGACTTTATCGGTGAGGCCGGCATGGCCATGGGCGGTGAGGCTGCGCCGGTGGGGATCGATGAACTGCTGCGCCGGATGGCTGCTGATGAGTTTGATCTGGTGGCGGTTGGCCGCGCCCTGCTGCAGGACCCCCAGTGGCTGGAGAAAATTCGTGATGGCCGCAATGACGAGTTGAGCCCGTTCAGTAAAATGTCGCTGGCAAAATATTATTGAGGTTGTCGGGTATCAGCGGGGGCAATGTATGACCATGACAGGTACTTTAACCAATTTATTTGTTTCCGCAGCTTTGCTGTTAGGGATGTATTTGGTTATGAGGCTGTTGCGCCGGCTGTTTCGCAAGTTCGCCAAGCGCCACGACTACGGCCCGGGGCGCGTATTTCAGGTTCAGGCTCTTAGTAATGCGCTGATCGTGCTGATAACCCTGATCTTGCTTGGCGTGGTGTGGGGGTTTTCCGGGCAAGGCTTTGTCGTATTTGCTTCTTCTTTGTTCGCTATTGTCGGGATCGCCCTTTTTGCCAGTTGGTCGATTTTGAGTAATTTGACCGCTGGGTTGATCCTGTTTTTCGGCGCTCCATTCCGGCTTGCGGACCGTGTTCGGGTGCTGGATGGGGATAACACGGTGACCGGACGGGTGGTACAGATGGGGCTGATCTATCTTGGCCTTGAAGATGATGATGGCCACTTCTATACCCTGCCCAACAACGTCCTGCTGCAGAAGACCGTGATTCGCCTCAAGGGCGGCAAGGAACTCCCGGCAGACAAGAAGCATTGTCGTTAGCAGGCGGTTTTCTGGAGGTCTCTCTCTGGTAGCCGCCTTGTGCCAATGCCGCTACAATTCGGACCATTACTTTCCGAGATATGAATCAGGATACGTCGGTGGCCCACTTTCCGGTTGCAGCAACCTGCCTGACCGTCATCCCCGCCCGTTGGCGATGGTGACTTGAGCCCTGCCGGGTTTCCCGGCAAGACCGTCTGTGCATGCCCTCCAAAGCAGAATACCGGGAATACTTATGCCATCGAATACTACTTATCCAGTTAGTCCGGAGCAGCTCCACACATACCTTGATGCCGGCTTCAACCGCGTGCCCGTGGTGCGTGAAGTGCTGGCTGATCTTGATACCCCGCTGTCCGCCTACCGCAAACTCGCCGCAGGGCCCTATACCTACCTTTTTGAATCCGTTCAGGGCGGTGAGCGCTGGGGGCGTTACTCGATGATTGGCCTGCCGGCGACAGAAGTGATCCGCGTCTATGGCGAGCGCATCGAGATCAGTGGAGAAAATGGCAGCCGGGTGGAGCAGGGCGATCCGATTGCCTTTATCGAAAACTACCGTCAGCAGTTCAGAGCCCCGGAAGTGGAAGGCCTGCCACGTTTTAACGGCGGCCTGGTGGGGTATTTCGGTTACGACAGCGTGCGCTACTTTGAGCCTCGTCTCGGCCCGGCGCGGGGCAGGGATACCATCGGTGCGCCAGACATACTGCTGATGCGCTCTGAAGAAATTGTCGTATTCGATAATCTGCGCGGAAGTCTGTTTCTACTGGTGCTGGTGGATCCGAACGAGGCTGGCGTGCTGGCGCAGGCAGCAAGACGACTGGACGCGCTGGAAGCAAAACTGCGCGCGCCGCTGGCGGAGCCAGAGCCGCATCGTGCCGCGCCGCTGTCGGAGAAGGAGTTCGTTTCCGAGTATCCAGAGGCGGATTTCAAGGCGGGTGTTGAGCGTATTCGTGAATACACGCTGGCAGGAGACATCATGCAGGTGGTGCCGTCCCAGCGTATGTCGGTGCCATTCGATGCGTCGCCATTGGATTTGTATCGGGCGCTACGTTATCTGAATCCTTCGCCGTATATGTTCTATCTGGATCTGGATGACTTTCATATTGCAGGCTCCTCGCCGGAAATTCTCACCCGGGTGGAGCATGGCATGGTGACGGTAAGGCCGATTGCCGGCACACGTCGCCGTGGTCGCACGGCAGAGGAAGATCTGGCGCTGGAGCAGGAACTACTGGCCGACCCTAAAGAAATCGCTGAACACCTGATGCTGATTGATCTGGGCCGTAATGACGTTGGCCGCATTGCGGAGCCGGGCACTGTTCGGGTTACCGAAAATATGAGGGTGGAGCGTTACTCCCATGTCATGCATATCGTTTCCAATGTCGAAGGTAAGCTGAAAAGAGGCTTCGGCCCGTTGGAAGTATTGAAGGCAACGTTCCCGGCCGGCACCTTGAGTGGGGCGCCGAAGATTCGCGCCATGGAAATCATTGATGAACTGGAGCCGGTGAAGCGTGGGGTTTACGGTGGCGCGGTGGGCTATATCGGTTTCAATGGTGAAATGGATACCGCAATCGCCATTCGCACCGCGGTAATTCGCGATGGCCGTCTGTACGTGCAGGCTGGTGCCGGCGTGGTCGCGGACTCTGTTCCGGCACTGGAGTGGAAAGAAACCATGAACAAGGCGCGGGCCATTTTTACCGCCGTTAATATGGTGTTGTCCGGTCTGGAGGTGCGCTCATGATTCGTGTGCTGATGATCGACAACTACGACAGCTTTACTTACAACATTGTCCAGTACTTGCAAGAGCTTGGCGCCGAAGTGGTGGTCAAGCGCAACGATGAGTTATCGCTGGATGAAATAGCTGCCGTGGGAGCGGATAGGCTGGTGATTTCGCCGGGGCCGTGCACGCCCAACGAGGCGGGTATTTCCATGGAAGCGATTGAGCATTTCGCTGGTCAGTTGCCTATTCTTGGTGTCTGCCTTGGCCATCAAAGTATGGGGCAGGTTTTCGGTGGAAAGGTGGTACGGGCACGTCAGGTGATGCATGGCAAGACTTCGCCGATTTATCACAATGGCAAGGGCGTGTTTCACGGCCTGCCATCACCGTTTACGGCAACTCGCTATCATTCACTAGTGGTGGAAAAAGACAGTCTGCCGGATTGTTTTGAGATCACCGCCTGGACACAAAACGATGATGGCAGCATGGAAGAGATTATGGGGTTGCGGCACAAGACGCTAGATGTGGAGGGTGTGCAATTCCACCCGGAGTCGATCCTGACCGAGCATGGCCATGCCATGCTGAAGAACTTCCTGCTGGGAGAGCGTTGATGGATATTCGCGAAGCACTGGGCCGGGTGGTCGAAAATCTTGATCTGAGTTTGCAAGAGATGCGGGAAGTAATGCGCCAGGTAATGACTGGCGCTGCCACTGATGCTCAGATTGGTGCCTTTCTGATGGGTATGCGCATGAAGAGCGAGACCATCGATGAAATCACCGGCGCAGTGCAGGTAATGCGTGAGCTGATGACCCCGGTAGAAGTTGGTGAGCTCCCTTATCTGGTCGATATCGTCGGCACCGGTGGTGATGGCGCCAACCTGTTCAACATTTCCAGTGCATCCGCCTTTGTTGCTGCTGCGGCAGGCTGCCATGTGGCAAAACATGGTGGTCGCTCTGTGAGCTCTAAAAGTGGAGCAGCTGATGTATTAGAGGCTGCCGGGGTACGCCTTGACTTGAATCCCGGGCAGACTGCTAGGTGCGTGCGGGAGGTGGGTGTTGGTTTTATGTTTGCACCTAATCATCACAGCGCGATGAAATACGCTGTGGGCCCGCGACGTGAGCTAGGGCTGCGCACAATTTTCAATATTCTTGGGCCGATGACTAATCCGGCGGGTGTAAAAAGGCAGGTGGTTGGGGTGTTTTCGTCGCGCCTGTGTCGGCCCATTGCTGAGGTGCTTGGCCGTCTTGGTGGTGAGCACATCATGGTGGTTCATGGTATGGATGGGCTTGATGAATTTAGTATTGCGGCCAGTACCCATGTGGCCGAGTGGCGTAATGGCGAGCTTAAGGAGTACGACGTTACCCCTGAAGATGTGGGCCTGACCTCTGCTTCGCTGGTTGGTCTGAGTGTTGCCGATGCGGCGGAGTCATTGGCTCTGATTCGCGATGCTTTTGGTAAGCGTAGCACTGACGCAGCAAAGAAGGCCGCCGATGTGATTTCCATGAATGCTGGCGCTGCTATCTATGTGGCTGGTGTGGCTAACTCGCTGAAAGATGGCGTCCGTATGGCGGAAGACCTGGTGCATAACGGCGAAGCCCGTGAGCGTATGAACCAATTGCGCGATTTCACCGCGCTGCTCAAACAGCAGGAAGATATTCAGTGAAGATCACAGGTACGGTTCTGGATCGCATTCTGCTGCGCAAGCAGGAAGAGGTGGCCCAGCGGCTTAAAACGAAGTCGCTTGAACAAATAAAGCAGCAGGCTAGCGAGCAGCCCCCGGCCCGCGGTTTTATCCGAGCCTTGCAGAGCAAACTGGATAAGGGTTTGCCTGCAGTGATTGCCGAGGTAAAAAAAGCGTCGCCATCGAAGGGGGTGATTCGAGAACATTTTGTCCCTGCAGAGATTGCCGCCAGTTATGAAAAAGGCGGTGCCGCTTGTCTGTCGGTGTTGACTGATAGGGATTTTTTTCAGGGTCATGAGGATTATCTGCAGCAGGCCAGAGCTGCCTGTTCGCTGCCGGTGTTGCGCAAGGATTTCACCATTGACCCGTATCAGGTATGGGAAGCCCGTGCCATTGGTGCTGACTGTATCCTGCTGATTGTGGCCGCCTTGGAAGACGACACCATGGCCGAGCTATATGCAGCTGCCAATCAAGCGGGCCTTGATACTCTGGTGGAAGTACATACCGGTGAGGAATTGGATCGGGCTCTGAAGTTGGGTGCGCCGATGATTGGTATTAATAATCGGGATCTGCACACTTTTGAGCTGTCGTTGGAGAATACCTTCAAGCTGCTCGACCGTGTGCCAGCCGATCGGTTGTTGGTGACTGAAAGTGGCATTCTTGCTCCCACGGATGTGGCGGCCATGCGCCAGCGTCAGGTTAATTCGTTTCTGGTGGGCGAAGCGTTTATGCGTGCCGCCGACCCGGGCGCCGAGCTGAAAAGATTTTTTTCCCTGTAACGGTGCTGCGGTAAAGCAGTTCTGAGGCTAGCCGGATTCTTCATGGTGACAGCGAGCTCCCCGGTTTTAGTATTCGACTCCGGCGTTGGCGGTCTTAGTGTGGCTGCGGAAATTCGTCGGCGCCTGCCGGGTCTGCCGCTGCATTACCTGATGGACAGTGCCGGCTTTCCCTATGGCAACAAGGATGACGCTACCCTTGTTGAGCGGGTGCTGAAGGTGTGTGCCGAGGCGGTCGCTGAGCATCAGCCCCGCCTGCTGGTGGTGGCTTGCAATACGGCCAGCACGCTGGCTTTGCCAGCGCTGCGTGCGGCGCTGGATATTCCGGTGGTGGGTGTGGTGCCGGCGCTGAAAGTAGCCGCTGCAGCCAGCGACAGTGGTCAGATCGGCTTGCTGGCTACCCCGGCCACGGTCAATCGACCCTACACCGATAATTTAATTCGCGATTTCGCAGTAGGTTGTCAGGTGCGGCGATTCGGCAGTGTCGAGTTGGTGCAGTGGGCAGAGGACTGGCTAGCCTGCGGACGCGAACCGCAGAGCCTGGCAGAGCATTTGGATGACTGGCTGATGCGGCCGCAACCTGTCAGTCATGTGGTGCTGGGCTGCACCCACTTTCCGTTGCTCAGGCCCATGCTGGAGCGGCTCTGGCCGACCATCTGCTGGGTGGATTCGGGAGAGGCTATTGCGCGCCGGGTGGCGCAGCTAGTCGGCCAGCAGCAAGTGACTGAGCAGGCCGGCAAGGTGATGCTTTCATGGACCGGAGATTTACCTCCGGCAGAGGCGGTGCGGAGCTACGTGGCTTCACTCTGAGGCGTCACCCGGTGACGCTGAGTTTTTCGCTGCTGAGTAGTTCTGCCCGAGCCGCTCTGGCTCAGGCAGAGCCCATGACTGCGATTACTTCGAGCTTTCCAGCTTCTTCAGATAGCCCTTGGTCTCAATGGCTTCCAGAGTAATTTTTACCTCTAGTTCGTCACTGACGGCGGGGGCATATTTGCCCATGCCGAAGTCGGAACGTTTGATCGTAGTCTCCGCACTTAAACCGAGTGCACGGGCGTTGTCCCACATTGGATGCTCGCCAATCTTGTTCACCTCAGTATCCAACACCACTTCCTTGCTGATGCCATTTACCGTCAGGATGCCGACCAGATCGAACTCTTCGGCATCTCTATCCACATTGGTAATAGCGCTGCTCTTGAAGCTGATGGTGGGGTGATTCTTAACCTTAAAGTATTCCGGCAGGGTGAGCAGATGTTCGTTGAGCAGGGGCACGCCGGTTTCGATACTGTCTACCTGAATGCTTACTGACACGGAGGACTTTTCCGGGGTGGTTTCGTTGGCCAGAATCTCGCCCTCGACCACCTTGAAGATCGCGCCCGGTGATGAGAAGCCGAAGTGGTCCCAGCTGAACTGAACCTGAGTGTGCATGGGGTCAAGGGTAAAAGAGGTGACTTTATCAGCGGCATGGACACCGCCAACCATTACACCGGCTGCGGATAGCAGGGTGGCAAACATAAACTTGCGCATGGGAAAACTCCTGTGTGGTCAGAGGTTTTCCATTCTGCTGGGGCGGGTAAAGAAGAAACAGCTGTAGATCACGCGGCATATCATCGAAAAATTAGATGATGGCCCGGCGGCCTTCCGCTAACAACATTGAGGGAGATCAAAGATCAGCGGGTGCCGTACACCACCATGGTCTTGCCCTTGACCGACACCAGCCCCTGATCTTCCAGATTCTTCAGTACCCGGCCGACCATCTCGCGGGAGCAACCGACAATGCGGCCAATTTCCTGACGGGTGACCTTGATCTGCATGCCATCCGGGTGGGTCATGGCGTCGGGCTGTTTGCACAGCTCCAGCAGGGTGCCGGCAACCCGGCCAGTAACGTCGAGGAAGGCCAGATCGCCGACCTTGCGGGTGGTGGCGCGCAGGCGCCCGGCTATCTGGGCAGATACGGCAAACAGGATCTCCGCGTCTTCCCGGGCCAGTTGGCGGAACTTGGCATAGCTGACTTCGGCAACTTCGCACTCGGTCTTGGCCTTGACCCAGGCAGAGCGCGCGGCCTCTTCGAACAGGCCCATTTCACCGAAGAAATCACCTTCGTTGAGGTAGGCCATGATCATTTCACGGCCATCGTCGTCCTCGATCATCACGGTGACCGAGCCCTTGAGGATGTAGTAGAGCGCGTCAGACTCGTCGCCCGCGTAGATAATAGTGCTCTTCGCCGGGTACTTGCGGCGATGGCAGTGGGCCAGGAAGTGGTCCAGATTGGGGATGATCTTGTTGAAGATCTCTGTCATGGGGATCCGATAAGGCTTCACAGTGGTGACAATGGGCCGAGTTTGCCCGTTTTCACCCCCTCTGCCAAGGGAGTGCATCACACCTTTTTCTTAGAGTGGCGCGATCGCCGCTGGATGTGGGCAGATACTGGGTGGCGCGGCAGGGTTGTGTTAATCTGCGCGCCCTTCGGCATATCGAGGTGGCTGATGAAAGCTGTAGTCCGTTGGCAGGGTGATGTGTGTTTTGAGGCGGAGTCCGAAACCGGTCACAAAGTACTGATGGATGGGCCGTCGGATCACGGTGGTCAGAATCGTGGCGCAAGACCCATGGAGATGATCCTGATGGGCGTAGGTGGCTGCGCCTCTTTTGATGTGGTGCATATCCTGAAGAAGGCCCGTCAGGACGTTACCGATTGCCGCTGCGAAATGACTGCGGAGCGTGCTCAGGATCAGGTGCCGGCGGTATTTACACGCGTGAACATGCATTTTGTGGTGCGCGGCCGCGGCCTGAAGGACGCGCAAGTGAAGCGTGCGGTGGAGTTGTCCGCCGACAAATACTGTTCTGGTTCAATCATGCTGTCCCGTGCTGGTGTCACTATCGAGCATAGTTTCAGTGTGGAGCAGGAAGATGCTTGAGCGACCAAAGCATGCCGGGTTGCGCCATGTGGCGCTGTTCTGTCGTGACTTCGAAGCAAGCGAACGATTTTATGTCGACCTGATGGCTATGCAGGTCGAGTGGCGCCCTGATGCGGATAACGTCTATCTGTGCTCAGGGGCCGACAACTTGGCCCTGCATCGCTGGCAGGAGGGAGATTTCTCCGCCGCCCAGCGACTGGATCATATTGGCTTTATTGTAAATCAGCCGGCAGATGTGGATCAGTGGTTCACCTTTCTGCAAGATGCCGGCGTCAAGATGAAATCGGAGCCACGTACGCATCGGGACGGTGCGCGCAGCTTCTATTGTCTGGATCCAGAGGGTGTGGTGGTGCAAATCATCTATCACCCTCCGATCTCCGGTGGTCGCTTTGTCCGTGAACCGGCGGGTGGCTGATATCCATGGGGTGCCGTCGGTGGCGCCCCGCTCTGGCGAGTAGAGAAGGAAAACAGTGAAAGATCTCAACCCCAAGATCCGGCTTCACGGCTTTAACAATCTGACCAAGTCCCTGAGCTTCAATATCTTTGATATCAGCTATGCGAAGACAGAGCAGCACCGCAAGGAGTACATCGAGTATATCGATGAGCTGTACAACGCCGAGCGGTTGACTGAAATTCTGACTAACGTCACCAAAATTATTGGTGCCAATATTCTGAACGTGGCACGGCAGGATTACGATCCTCAGGGCGCGTCCGTAACTATGCTGATTGCAGAGCACGAAACGCCCCCTACTGACCCGGACTTCGATGAAGAAGCGCCTGGTCCGTTGCCGGATACCATTGTTGCTCACCTGGATAAGAGCCACGTGACCGTGCACACCTATCCGGAGTCACACCCGGATAATGGTATTTCCACATTCCGTGTGGATGTTGATGTGTCGACCTGTGGTGTCATTTCACCGCTGCGCGCTCTGAATTATCTGATTCACAGTTTTGACTCGGATATCGTCACCATTGATTACCGTGTTCGTGGCATGACCCGTGATGTGGATGGCACCAAGCACTATATCGATCACGATATTAACTCCATCCAGAACTTCCTCACCGAGGAAACCCGCAACGCCTATCAGATGATCGACGTTAACGTGTATCAGGAAAACATCTTCCACTCGAAGCTGTTGCTGAAGGACTTTGATATCGATAACTATCTGTTTGGCGCCGGCCGTGAGGAATTTTCTGATGCGGAGCTGGCAGATATCGAGCACCGCTTGAAAAAAGAGATGCTGGAGATTTTCTATTCCCGTAACCTTGACTGATCTGTTGCGCTTAGCGACAACCTGAAAAGCCCGGCACTTGGCCGGGCTTTTTTATCTGGGTCAGACTCGGTATGTGCTCCAGGTCATCACCTTGCTCATTAACGACATCATGTTGCGGATTGGCGGTGGCAGGGCTGCGCCTCCGGCACCCTCTGCGGTGACTGCATGTTTGAGCTCGTCTACGCGCATCTGCTCCAGAATAGCTCGACTACGCTGGTCATCAGCGGGTAGTTGCTGCAGATGATCCTCCAGATGGCGCACCACCTGGTGTTCGGTTTCGGCAACAAAGCCCAGGCTCCAGCGGTCCCCGGCCAGTCCGGCCAGCGCACCAATGCCGAATGACATGGCGTAAAACAGGGGGTTCAGCTTGCTGGGTGCGCTATTGAGCTCGCGCAGGCGGTCCTCGCACCAGGCCAGATGGTCTTCTTCTTCACGGGCCGCCTGTTCCATGGCATGACGAACATGGGGCAGGCTGGCGGTGCTGGCCTGCCCCTGATACAGCGCCTGGGCGCACACCTCTCCGGTATGGTTGATGCGCATCAGGCCGGCAATGTGGTGCCTGTCCGGGTCTTTCAGGGCGGCCGCAGGGGCGTCATCCCGTGGCTGGCGTTCCGCCTTGGTGGTGCCCGGTGTAAGGGTGCGCAGGGCGTTGTCGGCGCTGCTTAGCAACTTGTCCAGAGGGCTGAGCTGCCGGCTTCGGGGCATGTTCATGATGCTGTCCGGTGTCTGTGCGTCGCGTGCTAGGATACCGCCAAAACGGGGGGAGTTGGCGTGAAAGAAGTGAAAGATCTGCGGTTGCTGATTGATTCCCGCTATCCCGTCATTGTTATCGAAACCTGGGAAGAGCGACGGGCACTGGATTTGCTCACCCGGATCGGCATGGCGGAATCACGGCCAGTGTTCAACTGGGCGGTTACTGAGGGGCTGAATCGTCTGGAGTTTTCCGATGCGCCGGCCTTTACCGACACCGTTGAGCCTGAGCAGGTTTTGCAGCATATCCGCAAAACCAACCAGCCGGGCATCTATGCGTTGTGCGACTTTCATCCCTTCATTGGTGATGACCCCAAGGTTATCAGGCTGATCAAGGAAATTGCCCTGAATCACGACAAGGTCGCCCACACCTTGGTGCTGATCAGTCATGAACTGACTGCGCCAGCAGAGATCCGGCGATTCTGTGCCAGCTTTAGTCTGGCGCTGCCTGATGATAGTCAGCTGCGCGCTATTGTTCAGGAAGAGGCGAGACGCTGGCAGCAACAAAGTGGTCAGCGGGTTAGTGCCAAAGGTGATGTTATTCCGCGCATGATTAGCAACCTGCGTGGTCTGACTCGGGATGATGCCCGCCGTCTCGCTCGCGGGGCAATTGCCGATGACAACGCCATTTGCGAGGCCGATCTGCCAGAGATTAATCGCGCCCGTTTTGAACTGCTAGACATGGGGGGGGTGCTGAGTTTTGAGTACGACACAGCACGTTTCTCCGATGTTGGTGGCCTGCAAGGGCTGAAGGCGTGGCTGGGGCGACGCCGCGATGCTTTCATCGGTGGTGTCAATGAGCGGGATAACCCACGCGGCATTTTGTTGGTGGGTGTTCAGGGTGGCGGCAAGAGCCTGGCCGCCAAGGCCGTTGCCGGACTGTGGCATTTACCGCTGCTGCGTCTGGATATGGGGGCGGTCTATAACAAGTTCTTTGGCGAGTCCGAACGCAATGTCCGCGAAGCGCTGGCGCTGGCGGAGACCATGGCGCCCTGTGTGTTGTGGATAGATGAAATTGAAAAAGGTATTGCTTCCGGAGATAACGATGGGGGCACCTCACGGCGCGTACTTGGCACTCTGCTAACCTGGATGGCGGAGCGCCAATCGCCGGTCTTTCTGGTGGCGACGGCAAATGAGATTGATCGGTTACCGCCGGAATTGATTCGCAAGGGCCGGATGGACGAGATTTTTTTCGTTGATTTGCCGTCCCTGGAAATTCGAGAGGAAATCTTTCGTATTCATCTGCGTTTGCGTGATCAGGAACCACAACAGTTTGACCTGACCATGCTGGCGGGCGCCAGCGAGGGTTTCACCGGTGCAGAGATTGAGCAGGCAGTGGTGTCTGCCTTATATAACGCCCGTGCCCGCTCGGTGGCTTTGTCCAGTGGGCTGTTGCTGGAAGAGATCGCCAGCACCGTACCGCTATCCGTGACCATGGCAGAGCGTATTGCTGATTTGCGGAACTGGTGTCAAAGCCGCGCGGTGCCGGCGGATGGTATGCCGGTAGTTGGAGATGCTCAGTGACGTCACCTCGTGCGCCGTTAAATCCAGATATCGCCGGGACGGACCGTAGTTTATCGGTGGCCTATCTGACCTCAATCCTGCCGGAGCTGGCAGCACACTATAAGCTTGATGTGGGCGAACTGCTGGCCGAGGCCGGGTTGCCTGCCGACTTGCTTGGCCGCGTTGATGGCATGTTGCCGCTGGTAGACGTGATGCGATTGTTTCTGGTGCTGCTCAATCGCTGCGATGATTCGGGAATGGGGTTTGAGGTTGGCCGGCTGGTCCGGGCGCGCTCCTATCAGGTGCTTGGCTATGTGATTCTAGCCAGTGCGGATATCGGTGAAGCAATTGATAAACTGATCCGTTTTGAAAAGCTTAGCGGCAATCTGGGGCGCGCCGAAGCACAGATGGAGGATGATGTGCTGCGGCTGGTTTGGCACTGTCCGCTTGCGGGTGAGCCTGGGCGCTATCTGGTTGAGGCAGCAATCACTGGCTGGGTCACGTTTGCCCGGCAACTGATAAATGTGCCTGCAGCACCACTGCGAGTCTGCTTTCGCCACCAAAAGCCGGCGGACATTGCCCGCTATGAAGAGTATTTCGATTGCCCGGTGGAGTTTGCTGCTTCTTTTGATGGGTTAGAGGTGTCGCGGGCTTTGTTGTCCCAGCCTTTACGGGATGCAGACCCGGGCCTGAGTGGGTTAATGGAGCGTGAGGCCAGCCAGTTGATGGCTGACTATGACAGTGGTACCAATCTTATCGCTGCAGTGCGCCGTGAAATTTATCGCTTGCTTGCAGAGGGAGAGCCGACGCTCGAACAGGTTGCATCACGTTTGCAAATGGCCGAGCGAACGCTGCAGGGCAGATTGCGCAAGCAGGGGCAGGGCTTTCAGGAAGTGCTGGATGGCTTGCGTAGAACCCTGGCGGAGCTTTACCTGGAGGACCAAAAGCTATCGCTAACGGATATTGGCCTGTTGCTTGGCTTTGCCGAGCAAAGCTCGTTTACTCGGGCGTTTCGTCGTTGGTTTTCCGAGTCCCCGGCCCAGTATCGCCAGCGTCTGAGCTAGTTGTTGTCGCCTTGCGGGTGAATCTGATGATGATCTCCGCCAAGTTGCCAAGCTCGACGGGCTTGCCCACATGTGCATTCATTCCTGAACTCAGGGCGCGTTGGCGATGTTCGCTTAGGACATGGGCGGTCAAGGCAATAATTGGCACTGCGGGCTTGCCGTCTTTACGTTCCAGTTCACGGATACGTTGGGTCGTTTCGAAACCATCCATCTCCGGCATTTCACAGTCCATCAGAATCAGATCGTAGGGCTTTTCTCCATAGGCTATCAGTGCCTCGATACCATTACTGACAAGATCTGCTTCCAATCCCAGTTTGCCCAGCATGCCGCGGATTACCTTCTGGCTAAGCATATGATCTTCCGCCACCAGAATTCTTAATGAAGGGTCCGGCATGGATGGTTCTTCGTGATGGCTGTCTGGACCAGGCAGTATGCCGAGGGCTTCGCTAAGAGCATGGCGCAGGACTCGACCGGAAACCGGTTTGGTGAGCACTTTATGAATGCCGACATTGCGAGCCAGATTAGTGGTTGGTGCATCCTGCACGCCGGTGAGCATGACCAGCACCAAAGGGTGAATGATAAGTGGATCTTCGTGAATTCGGGTGGCCAATTGCATGCCGTTCATGCCTGGCATCAGGTGATCAAGGAGAACAATGTCATAGGGGTCTTTCAGGTTGGCCTGCATGCGAATGCTGGCCAGCGCTTCGCGTGGGTCGTGGCATACGGTGACCCGCATTCCCCAGCTTAGTGCCTGATGGCGAATGACTCGGGTAACAGTGCTGGAGTCGTCAACAACCAGCATGTGTCTACCCGTGAGCCTGGCGCTGTTGTCTTCGGACTGCTCGGGTTGCTCTGAATAGACCTCAGGCAACGGGACGGCGACCCAGCATAACTGGCCGTTGCGTCCATCGCGTAAACCACAACGACCACCCATCGCTTCGCTGAGCTGATGAGCAATATTGAGGCCCAGGTCAGTGGCGTCGTGTTGACCGAGGCTATCGCGGTCCTGAAGAGCGTTGAGGCTGCCGTCGATGTGCTTAAGCGCAGAGCCCTCGAATTCAAAGCGCAAGTGGTCTGCCCTTCCGGATGGGTCGCGAGAGGCATCAACAACCAGCTCGCCCGCTCCGGCATGGCGCACGCAGGCGGCAAGAATGTTGGTCAGAATCTGCCGCAGCCTGCCCGGATCACCTTCGACCATGGCTGGTACATTGGAATGAATGTGGGCAATCAGCTCGATTTTCTTTTCTTCGGCGCGCTCCCGAAACAGCTCCAGCGCCGCCATAACAAGCTCGCCGGGATCAAAACGCTCAAGGTTGAGGTCGCTGCCGCTCTGTTCAATCCGTGAGTACTCGAGCACGTCGTTAATGATGCGCAGTAAATTTTCCCCGGAAGACTGGATCGAGCGAACACACTCTTTCTGATTGGGGGTGAGGGGTGTGTCCTCAAGGAGTTCTGCCATGCCCAGAATGCCGCTCATGGGGGTGCGGATTTCATGGCTGACGCGCGATAGCGTATCGCTACGAGTACGCCACATTGAATCATCCAGCATCTGCCGCTGCTGGCCGAGTAGTTGTTCGCGCAGGGAATGTTCTCGGTGCATCATCAGGCCGATGGCAAACAACACAGCCTCCACCGACATGGCACACAGTATCAACAGGGAGAAAGGCATGTTCATGGGAATCACGCCAAACGCAGCAAGCAAGGAAATAGTCACCACCGCGAGCAGGCTGCCTCGGCCAAGAAGATATAAACCTGCCCGCGGCAAGTTGACGTATAGCGCCGCGATGCCGGTGGCGGCCATTACCAATGCGCCAAGCAACCAGGCGGAGTAGGCCAGTATCCCGGCATTCATTATTGGCAGTGACAGGCTGAATAAGGCCAGCGCAGGAAACACCATAGCTATCAGGCGCAGAACCAGATCCATCCGCGGAAGCTTCTGACCGGGCTTGAGGAACTCTCGGGTAAACAGTGCGGCAAATGACAGAGCGATTAACTCTGTGAAGGTTTCTATACGTGGCTGTAAACCAGGGCTGGAACAACAGAGCAGGCCAAGAAAGCCGGTGCCAGCGGCAATGGCGGCCAGTGCACTGGACTGAAAAAGAAAGTAATGCATATAGAGGGACTGACGGGTGTAAAACCACAGCCCGGCGGACAGAATAATCAGCCCAAATACCAACCCCCCAAGTAGCAAGTAGGGCATGTTTCTACTGAGTTGCCGGGCACCCTGTTCGGTGATGTCGTGCAAGTGAAGGGAAAAGCCAAAAGACAATGTTGGCATGATGCGAATGTAGTAGAGCCGGGTTTCTGCAGCGGGCAGGTTAATCAGAAAAAGCTGGTCTCGACTGCGCAGATCTGCCCATGGAGGTGTGTGGTCGGTGCCGCTTTGCCGCCCTCGATAGGCGCCTTCTAATGCTTCATAAAAGGTAATGCTGGAGCCAAATCCGGGGGATAATTCCAGTATCCGCTGTAAATCCCGATCAGTGTCATTGCGAATTGCCAGCCGAAGCCAAAATGGATTTTTATGGAAGCCTAGTCGCTCGGTGCCTCGTCTCGCTGGAATAAACTGATCATCGAATACGCCGCTGCGTATATCGTCCAGCGTGAGGGCTCCATCTATGTCGGCGAGATATTCGGCATAGATAGTAATTCTGGCGCTGTCAGTCGGATCATCAATAGCATAAGGGGGAGGGGCAGAAGCCAACGCGATGCCGCTGGCCAGCCATAGTACGACGGCTAGATGCCAATTCATGCAGGTCTTAGCCTTGATCAGTGTCGTCCGCAGTATTTTCCGCAACATCCTTTGCCTTGGGTCGGTCCAGCACATAGGCGTCAAGGCCGGCTTCGGTAAGCAGATAGGCTCCAAGCTCACTGCGTCTGCCGCCATCACAGCACAGCACATACACAAACGCCTTTTGCAAAGAGCGTATCTGTCTGCGCAGTTCATTTAACGGGATATTGCGCGCACCGGAACTGCGGTCATGGCGGAACTCCATGGGCAGCCGCACATCAATCAGGACAACGGCGCGATCGCCCTCTTCCTCGAGGCTGTCGACCTGCTCCTGTGTGATATGCCGGATAACGGAGTCCTGCAGAAGTGAGCGAAAATCATCCTTGCCCAAGACCATCAACACGCCGTCGCTGGTCATGGTGACGGTGGCGTTACGCGGCGCGTCAGAGATCAAGGCATCTTCGCCGAAGAAATTTCCAGTGGTCAGGGCGGCCAGGGTTTCCTGCTTGCTTCCCTGTGTGCGGCTGACCATGGCTTTGCCCTGTTTGATAACAAAGAAGGTGTCGCCTGGTTCCCCCTCGCGAATTACTTGCTCCCCGAGTTTGACTGCCCGCTCCGTAAACTTCACAAACAGGGACTGGATTTTCTGGGGCGGGATCTGCGCGAACAGATCTGATGCCAGCAGGGCATCCATCCAGTCACGCTCGGAACTATCATCGTCTTCTTCAAGCATGGACTCAGCGGCCTGGGTCCAGGTCATCAGTAAGTCGAGCTTGTCCCGCTCAATGGCATAGACCACGGAAGGCTCGGTGCTGATTGCGTTGACGCTGTGCTGGGCGTAATTGTCGATGGCGAGATAGTTTTCGTCATCCTCTGCGGGAAATTTGCGTACTTGAAAACTGGCATCAATCAGGTCGAGTGCACCCGAAATCAGGAAGTAGGCCAAGTCCGAGCTTTCTCCCCGCTTGAAAAGAACCCTGGCCGGAGCCAGATTCAGTACCTGAATCTGGCCGGCGATATCACGCAGGTGGGACTCAGACAGGCAGTCGAAAGGAATGAAGTCGTGCAGCCTTTCCAGATTAATGTCCGCGTCTGCCATGATGTTCCCGCCCCCTGATAAGTACGAACCCGATTATGAAAGTGATAGCGGTGACAAGTCCAACCCTTGAGACACCTCAGACAGGCATTTCACGAGCAACTGCCCGGTAGCCAATATCACGACGGTATTGGCAATCCGCCCAATGAATTCCAGCTAGCCCCTGATAAGCGCGCGCCTGTGCGGCCGCCACTGATTCACCTAGCGCGGTGACACAGAGCACCCGTCCCCCGTGGGTGAGCACCCGGCCATCTTGCTCCACGGTGCCTGCATGAAACACTTTCAGGTCGCTGCTGTCTGCGCCCTGCAGACCATCGATGCGGTCACCCTTGCGGTAGTCGTCCGGGTAGCCCCCTGCGGCCATAACCACGCCCAGTGCCGGACGTGGGTCCCAATCTGCCTGCATTGCATTCAGCTTGCCGTCAATTGCGGCCAGACACAGTGCCGCCAGATCCGAGCGCAGCCGCATCATTATGGGCTGGGTTTCCGGATCACCGAAGCGGCAGTTGAACTCGATTACTTTAGGTGCGCCACTGGCATCAATCATCAGTCCGGCGTAGAGGAAGCCGGTGTAGGGATTGCCTTCAGCAGCCATGCCGCGCACGGTGGGATAGATCACTTCGCGCATAATGCGGTCGTGGATTTCTGCAGTAACAACCGGAGCAGGAGAGTAAGCCCCCATGCCACCCGTGTTTGGGCCGGTGTCGCCATCGCCAACCCGTTTGTGATCCTGACTGGTGGCCATGGGCAGGACGTGCTCACCATCGACCATAACAATAAAGCTGGCCTCTTCACCTTGCAGAAACTCTTCGATGACCACGCGGTGGCCCGCGTCACCAAAACGATTGCCGGCTAGCATGTCGCGTACAGCGGCTTCGGCTTCATCCATGGTCATGGCGACGATCACACCCTTGCCGGCGGCCAGTCCATCCGCCTTGATCACAATCGGCGCGCCTTTTTCTTTCAGGTAGGCGAGAGCCTGATCGAGGTCGGTGAAGTTGCCGTAACCGGCGGTGGGGATATTGTGGCGGGCGAGAAAGTCCTTGGTGAATGCTTTCGAGCCTTCCAGCTGGGCGGCACCACGGGTCGGGCCAAAGCACTTCAGACCTTTGGCTTTAAAGTAATCCACCAGACCGTCCACCAGGGGCGCTTCTGGGCCAACGATGGTCAGAGTGATGCCTTCGCGGATGGCCAGCTCTGCCAGTGCCTGCTTGTCCAGCGCGTCAATGGCGGCATTCTCTACCTTGGCCTCGCGGCCGCTACCCGCATTGCCAGGGGCCACAAAGACCTTGCTGACATCCGCAGACTGAGCCACCTTCCAAGCCAGTGCGTGCTCCCTTCCACCAGAACCGATAATCAATACTTTCATCGCGTTGTACTCCGGTCAGTGGCGGCTTTTAATGTCGGAAGTGGCGCATGCCGGTGAACACCATGGCCATGCCATGTTCATCGGCGGCGGCAATGGTTTCCGCATCGCGCATTGAGCCACCTGGCTGGATTACGCAGGCGATGCCGTTGGCGGCTGCATTGTCGATGCCGTCACGGAACGGGAAGAAGGCGTCGGATGCCATCACCGCTCCTTTAACTACCAGTCCAGCATGCTCGGCCTTGATCGCCGCGATGCGGGCTGAATTCACGCGGCTCATTTGGCCTGCTCCAACGCCAATGGTTTGACGGCCTTTGGCATAGACAATGGCATTCGACTTGACGAATTTGGCCACCTTCCAGGCGAAGATGAGATCGTGCATCTCTGCTTCGGTGGGCACCCGCTTGGTGACCACTTTCAAGTCGCTTTCAGTGATCATGCCGTTATCGCGATCCTGCACCAGCAGACCGCCATTGACGCGCTTATAGTCCAGGCCGGCGATACGCTCTGCGCCCCACTCGCCACACTCCAGTACGCGCACATTCTGCTTGGCCGCCGTCACTTCAAGGGCCTCTTTGGAAACCTTCGGAGCAATGATTACCTCAACAAACTGGCGATCAACAATCAATTTTGCAGTGGCCGCGTCGAGCTCACGGTTGAAGGCAATAATGCCACCGAAGGCAGATTCCGGGTCGGTCTGATAGGCCAGCTCATAAGCTTGGCCGATGCCATCCAGACTGACTGCCACGCCGCAGGGGTTGGCGTGTTTGACGATGACACAGGCGGGCTTGACGAATGACTTGACGCATTCCAGCGCAGCATCAGTGTCGGCGATGTTGTTATAAGAAAGCTCTTTTCCCTGCAGCTGCCGGGCAGTGCTGATGGATGCTTCGGCCGGGTTTTCCTCGGTGTAGAATGCCGAATTCTGATGCGGGTTCTCGCCGTAGCGCATGTCCTGAGTTTTGTTGAAATTCAGATTGATAGTGCGCGGGAAATGGGCGTTACCGTTACCGACAAGCTTGCCAAAGTGATTGGCAATGGCGCCGTCGTAGGCTGCTGTGTGTTCGAATGCTTTGATAGCCAGGTCAAAACGGAACTCGAGGCTCAGCTCGCCATTGTTGCTTTCCAGCTCTGCTAGCACTCGAGGGTAATCTGATGGGTTGGTGACGATGCCGACATGAGCATGATTTTTCGCCGCCGAGCGGACCATGGTCGGGCCGCCGATGTCGATATTCTCTACCGCGTCTTCCAGAGAGCAGTCCGGCTTGGCCACGGTCTGCTTGAACGGATACAGGTTGACCACCACCAGATCAATTCGGCCGATGTCATGTTCGGCCATGACGGCATCGTCCTGGCCGCGGCGGCCAAGGATGCCGCCGTGGATTTTCGGGTGCAGGGTTTTTACCCGGCCATCCATCATTTCCGGAAAACCGGTGTAGTCCGACACTTCCTGCACAGCAATACCGGCATCCTTCAGGGCGCGGAAGGTGCCGCCGGTGGACAGCAGCTTGATGCCGCGGGCGGCGAGGGCGGCAGCAAAGTCCACCAGCCCGGTTTTGTCGGAAACGCTGATCAGCGCGCGTTCTACTGCCTTGCTCATCGGAAAATCCTGATCGTGGTTGGTTGAAAACGAAAAGGGGCAGAAAATCTGCCCCTCGGGTCGTTGGGCTGCTGTTATAGCAGGCCGTATTGCTTCAGTTTCTTGCGCAGGGTGCCACGGTTGAGGCCGAGCATTTCAGCGGCACGTGTCTGATTACCGCGGGTGTACTCAAGCACCTTTTCCAGCAGTGGGATTTCCATTTCGGCAAGTACCGTATCGTACAGTTCGCTGACATCTTCGCCGTCAAGGTTACGGAAGAAGTCGTTCAGCGAGCGGCGTACACAGTTGCGTAAAGTATCGCGACTGTCCGCCTGGGCCAGAGTCAGCTCTGGTTTGCGTTGTTCGGGGGTATCAAGTGAGTCAAATTTACGTACTGCTGAGGTCATGCGGCCTTTGCTCCGTTCTGGTCACCGCCGCATCCATCGGCGAGAGATACTTCACCGTACCGACCAAAGCGAACCCGGTCAGTGACAGTATTGAGATTGTGAAAAAAATGCGCGACTGCGCGTTCCTGCGCTCCAGCATCGTCAATACGGTTGAATTGCTGGCGGAAATCCTCCCCGCCTGGCAAGTTGGCCGTGTACCAGCCCAGATGCTTGCGTGCGATCCGGACACCGGCGGCGATGCCATAAAACTCGTGCAGCGCATGCAAGTGCTCTGTGACCAGAGCCTGCACCTCTTGCACCGTCGGGGCGGGCGGCAATGTGCCTGTTGCCAGCCATTCGGCGGTGTCGCGAAAGATCCAAGGGTTACCCTGAGCTGCGCGGCCGATCATGATACCACCGGCTCCGGTGGATGCCAGTACTTTGCGGGCCTTTTCCGGCGAGTCGATGTCGCCGTTAGCAAGTACCGGAATTGACACGCTTTTTACCACCTCGGAGATGCTGTCGTACTCAGCCTCGCCGTTGAAGCGACAGGCTCGGGTGCGGCCATGCAAGGCTAGAGCCTGAATGCCACAGGCCTCGGCAAGCCGGGCAATGCGTACCGCGTTGCGTGTTTCCGGGGTTGGCCCGGTGCGGAACTTCAGGGTTACCGGGACGCTGACGGCGCCGACCACGGCCTGAAGGATTCTCTCCACCAATTGCTCGTTCTGGAGCAATGCAGAGCCTGCCTGCTTTTTGCAAACCTTCTTGGCAGGGCAGCCCATATTGATGTCGATAATCTGGGCGCCGAGATCAACATTCTGACGTGCCGCTTGCGCCATCATGGCGGGGTCTCCGCCGGCGATCTGGATGGATACGGGGCCGGGTTCATCGGCGTGTGGTAAACGACGCATGCTTTTTCTGGAATGCCATAGCGACGGGTCGCTGGTGAGCATTTCTGACACGATCAGGCCTGCGCCCTGTCTGCGGCACAGCTGGCGAAACGGCAGGTCGGTGACGCCAGCCATTGGCGCCAGCACCAGGTTGTTGCTCAGCTCATAGGGGCCGATCCGCATCTTCGTACTCCGTCGCCGGAAGGCTTGAAGGGGCAGCGATAATAGACAAGCAAAGGCGTAGGGGAAAGCGGCGTTTGTGGTCAGCGGCCCGGTGGGCCGCTATCTGCTTAGCCCTGCTGAGGTAGTGGTAGCAGCCGCAAGGTGTAGTTCTGGGCGTCGCTGCCCGGGTCAAGGATCTCCAGAGACAGGCGCACCGGAACGCCTGGTGGTATTTCCGTCATATTGCTGGCCTCGCCGCGCAGATACTCATTCGGCTGAAAGCGCCGGCTGGCAATGGCGCGACCGTTGAGGTCGGTAAAGCCCAGCTCAATTAGAGGAAAGGGCTGAGCATACCGCCCGTCATTGAACACGATAACGTCAACCACCAGTGCACCCTGAGCCCGCGGGTGAGCGCGTACTATCAAGTTGGAGCCGCGCAATTCAGAGACGTTGGACAGGTTGGGCAGGCTGCAGCCAACGGCGCCGCAGATGTTGGCATAAAACGGTCGCCATGCCGGCGTACGCGATAGCTCGTTGAAGTTGAAAATCAGATACTGGCCGGCAAACACCAGCAGAGCAGCCAGCGACAGCGCGCCCCACTTGAGCAGCTCACCGCTTTGCTCGGTGATGCTTTCCAGAGGCAGGTTTACTTTGCCGGGTTTGCGCTCTTCAATTGCAGGGACATCAATGGCCGCGATGTCGTCGCCGTCATCAATGCCATCTGTCAGTGCGCCTAGAGAGTCATCGTCAAAAAAGCCTCCTGAGTCCATGGCCCAGTCAGGCATGTCATCGGATTTTTTCTGACTCGCCTGAGTGGTGCGCTGCTTCTTCTGTTCCTGTTTTTCCCTGCGCTGCTGATCTTCTGAGCGCTCGGCGAGCGACATTTTATCGGCCTGTACCTCAACCGGAGCTGGCTTGTCTTCCAGCTCTTCCAGCAGCTTTTCAGCCCAGGACTCGTCGCTATCCTCGCTCTGCATCTTCTTGCCGGCGCCAGCCATGTCGGAGAAGTTTTCATCCCTCAGGCTGTCATCGTCATCACTGTCCAGCGACATAAACGAGTCGCTTAGTTCCAAGCCTCCCATGGACAGGCGGGTGTCGTTCGATGGGATGTTGGAGGGTGGTGGCTCATCGATCAGCTTTTCAGGCATCTCGTCATCGATGTCGTCGCTGATATCGTCGTCCATAATCCAGCGCTTGGCGGAGGGAGTGGCCTGGGTGGCCGGCGGCGATGACAGATCCTCGGTCAGGCTCCATTTTTTCTCAGCGGGCTTCTCCGCAGGAGGGGGCGCAGGCTTGGCGCTTTTCGCCGGGCTTACAGGCTTCGCTGCGGGCTTACCTTCAATCAGGTGATCGGTGGCCTGAAAAACCTTCAGGCAGGAGCCACAGCGCACTGCACCCTTGGCCTGAGCCAGATGCTGTTCGCTGATACGGAACTGAGCGCCGCAGTGTGGGCACTGGGTCTTGTATTGCGCTGCCATGCCGTCGACAGACTCCCTATTCGGTGATTAACCGCAGTGTTACCCAAGCCGGGCGCCGCCGGCAAGCCGCGTGATCAGGATGCGGTGAAATTTCTCAGCGGCGTACCCCATGAATGCGAACCCAGTCATTTTTTTGAGCCACAGCGGAGAGCTCAAAATGGTTGCCATACGCTGCCATTACGGATTCGGCCTGATCGGCGAGAATGCCGGATAGCAATAAATTACCGCCGGAGCGGCAGTAGCCGGTCAGCAGCGGGGCCAGTTCTACCAATGGCCCGGCAAGAATATTGGCCAGTACCAGATCGTAATCGCCTGCCGGCATGGCTTCTGGAAGGTAGCAGCGCAGCTTGCCATCGACGCCGTTGGCTGCGGCGTTGTCGTTAGTTGCCAGCAGGGCCTGTGGATCCAGATCACAGCCTACGGCGCTTTCCGCTCCCAGTAGCAGTGCCGCAATGGCAAGAATTCCGGAGCCGCAACCGAAGTCCAGAACCTGTTTGTTGGCAACGTTGGCGCTATCCAGCCAGCTTAGGCAAAGCGACGTGGTTTCATGGGTTCCGGTGCCGAATGCCAGACCGGGATCCAGCTTTATGTTGATCGCCTGCGGATCAGGAGCCTCGCTCCAGCTGGGTACGATCCAAAGGCGCTGACCAAACTGCATGGGTTTGAAGTCTTCCATCCAGGCCCGCTCCCACGGCTGGTCTTCAACTATCTCCTGATGGAAGTCTGCCAACGGGCCCAATGCAGACTCAATCGCTGCCCGCAGCAGATTGGCATCAGTGTCCCTGTCAAACAGGGCGGTGACTACGGTTTGCTGCCACAGCGGTGTGGCACCTGGGGGCGGCTCGAAAATAGGTTGATCAGCGGCGTCGGTGCAGGTCACCGCCTCCGCACCCAGTTCGGCGAGCAGGTCCTGCAAAGGCTCGGCATGGCCGGCGTCCGAGGGGATGTGAATTTGCAGCCAGGCCATGGGGGCTCCCGATAATCAGCGAGGCGCGATTATGCCATGGTTCATCCGAACCAGTACGGACGGATGAACCATGAGTGTTACTGGGTGCGCAGCTTTTTTTCCAGATAGTGAATATCGATACCACCGGCGGCGAAGCCCTTGTCGCGGAAAATTTTGTCGCGATGCAGCGGGATATTGGTCTTGATGCCTTCTACCACGACCTCTTCCAGTGCGTTACGCATGCGCGCAAAGGCGGTGGCCCGGTCTGGCCCCCAGGTGATCAGCTTGCCGATCAGAGAGTCGTAATAGGGTGGCACGGTATAGCCGGAATAGATGTGGGAGTCGACGCGAACACCATTACCGCCCGGAGCGTGGAAGTAACTGATCTTGCCCGGGCTTGGAGTAAAGGTATGGGGGTCTTCAGCGTTGATTCGCACTTCGATGGCATGGCCATTCATGACCACATCAGACTGGCGAATCTGCAGGGCCTGTCCGCCTGCAACCAAAAGTTGCTGCTTGACGATATCCACGCCGGTGATCATTTCGCTGACCGGGTGCTCTACCTGTACTCGGGTGTTCATCTCGATAAAGTAGAAGTGGCCATCTTCGTATAAGAACTCGAAGGTGCCGGCGCCACGATAGTTGATCTCCAGGCAGGCACGGACACAGCGCTCCGCAACCTCTTGCTTGATGTCCTCAGGAATGCCCGGCGCGGGCGCTTCCTCTACCACTTTTTGATGGCGGCGCTGAAGAGAGCAGTCCCGATCCCCCAGATGCACCACGTTGCCCTGACCATCAGCCAGTACCTGAATTTCCACATGGCGCGGATGTTGGAGAAATTTCTCCATATATACGGTGTCGTCGCCAAAAGCATTTTTGGCTTCCGAGCGAGTCAAGGTGATGGCGTTGAGCAGCTGATGCTCGCTTTCCACCACGCGCATGCCGCGGCCACCACCACCTGCTGCTGCTTTGATGATCACCGGATACCCTATTTCCCGACCCAGGCGCAGTGCTTCGTCGGCATCTTCACCCACCGGGCCGCCTGAGCCAGGCACCGTTGGCACGCCGGCCTTCTTCATGGCTTCGATGGCAGAAACCTTGTTGCCCATCAGGCGAATGGTTTCCGCGCGCGGGCCGATAAAGGTAAAGCCGGAGCGCTCCACGATTTCTGCGAAGTCTGCGTTTTCCGCAAGAAAACCGTAGCCCGGGTGGATGGCATCCGCATCCGTCACTTCGGCGGCGCTGATGATGGAAGGAATATTCAGATAGGACTGGCTACTCGGTGCCGGGCCAATGCAAACAGCTTCATCTGCAAGGCGAACATGCATCAGGTCACGGTCCGCTTTCGAATAGACGGCGACGGTGCGAATGCCTAGCTCGCGGCAGGCGCGCAAAATACGCAGGGCAATTTCGCCGCGGTTAGCAATCAGAACTTTCTCAAGCATGACGTATCTCCCCGTCAGACGATGCTGAACAGGGGCTGGTCAAACTCCACCGGCTCACCGTTTTCTACCAAAATGGCCTCTATGGTGCCGGACTTGTCCGCTTCGATCTGGTTCATCATTTTCATCGCTTCGATGATGCACAGCACATCGCCTGCTTTGACAGTTTTCCCCACTTCCACGAAGGATGGTGCCTCTGGAGAAGGGGAGCGGTAGAAGGTACCAACCATGGGGGAGCGAACCTTGTGGCCAGCTGGTTGGCTGGCAACCTCTGCTGCAGCCGGGGTGGCCGCAGGTGCAGCCGCTGGTGCCGCTGCGGGAGCAGGCGAGTAATAGGCTTGCTGCATGGGCATAGCTGCTGCACTGCGATTGTTACGGCTGATGCGAACGGACTCTTCGCCTTCGCGGATTTCCAGTTCATCGATGCCTGATTCTTCCAGCAGTTCAATGAGTTTTTTGACTTTACGAATATCCATGTCCAGTTCCTGTTATTCAGTTCGGTTTATTCAGTTCAGGGTTTTTCGAGCCTGGAGAGTGCGGCATCCAGGGCCAGGCGGTAACCGTCTGCGCCCAGCCCGACGATGACGCCCTCAGCAATATCGGAAAAATAGGAGTGGTGCCGAAATGCTTCGCGGCGATGCACGTTGGACAGGTGCACTTCGATAAACGGGATGGCCACAGCGAGCAGGGCATCGCGTAACGCCACGCTGGTATGAGTAAACGCCGCCGGATTGATGAGGATGAAATCTACACCCTCGCTACGGGCGGCCTGAATCCGGTCGACCAGCTCGTATTCGGCGTTGCTCTGCAGGCTTAGCAGGTGATGCCCGCGAGCCTTGGCCTGATCAACCAGAGACTGATTGATGTGTGCCAGAGTGAGGTGGCCATAAGTGTCCGGCTCGCGGCTGCCGAGCAGGTTCAAATTGGGGCCATGAAGTACCAGAATCGTCGCCAAAGTGGCTGCTCCCGGGCAAAAGTTCGTTAATTGTGCTGAACTTGGAGGAAAAAGGTGCCGAATCGGCACCTTTTTCCATATGACCGGGAAGTCTAGGGGGAAACGCCCAAAGGTGGAAGGGCTTTACAAGGCTAGTTACAAATCACTGCGTGTTCGCTGCAGATACCTTCGTTTTCAGGTGTAAAACGAAGGACTCTGGTCCCATTTCACCTAATATGCGGCTACCAGCGACCTCATTGCCATCACTATCAAAGAAAATCAGGCAAGGCAGGCCGATAATGCCAAATCGCTGCATGATCCCCTGGTTGTCACGGTTGACTTCGGTAATATCGGCCTTGATCAGGCGGTAGTTCCGGGTTGCCAGAGCTGCAAGCACATCGCTCTGGTTAAGGGTCTTCTCCTCCAGAACCTTGCAGGCCGCGCACCAGTCGGCATAAAAGTCCACCAGCACCGGCTGGCCGTCGCGCCGGGCCTGATCCAGCTGCTGCTGTAATGCATCTGAACCCTTAACCTTCAGCCATGCCCCGTGCGCTGCAGTAGCGGCCGTACCGACCTCTGCAACAGCGGCCGGTCGATCAAGCGGTTGTAGCGGGTCAGTGCCACCACCAGCGGCCCCCACCAGCATGATTGCGCCGTATAGTGCCATCACCAGAGCCAGAGTTTTCTTAAGCCGTGACTGTCCGGCCTGAACCGGTTCCAGTGCGCCAAGCCAGACTCCGTAGCTGGTCAGCAACAGGCCGTACAGTGCCAGGGTCAGGCTGGCTGGTATCACCCGGCCAAGCAGCCAGACGGCCACGCCGAGCATCAGCACGCCGAAAAAGCGTTTGATATCTTCCATCCAGGCGCCGGCTTTAGGCAGCAAATGTCCGCCTCCGGTACCGAACATAATCAGCGGAAAACCCATGCCCATGGATAGCGCAAACAGGCTAAGTGCGCCGGTAAGTGCATCGCCGCTGGCAGCAACGTAGACCAGTGCACCGGCCAGAATCGGGGTCACACAAGGGGATACCACCAATGCGGAAATTGCGCCAATCAGTCCGGCGCCCCAAAGCGATCCGCCGTTGCGACCTTCGCCCATGGAGTTAAGTCGGTTGCGCAGCGCGGCTGGCAGTTGCAGCTCGTAAAGGCCGAACATGGCCAGCGCCAGCACCACAAAGATGATGGTCGAAACAATAATGGCAGCCGGTTGCTGGAGTATGTACTGCAGGTTCATGCCGGCACCAAACATGGCGACCAGCAGGCCGGCGATGGTATAGGGAACGGCCACGCCGAGCACATAGGCACTGCTAAGCATGAAGCCGCGACCTGCTCCAGGATTATCAGCGCCGGCGATAATTCCGGATAGAATTGGAATCATGGGGAAAACACAGGGGGTGAAAGCGAGCAGCAGGCCGCCGGCAAAAAACAGTAGTAGCACCATGCCGAGGCCGTGGCTGCCCATCCAGTCACTGAACGCGCCGGCACTGTCTGAAGTGAGTGTATCCATAAAGCTGACCTGAGCGCTGCTGGCGGTAACTGCCACCGGCTCTGGCTTGGCAACGAATACCAGCGGAATGCGAGCAGTTTGCGGGGTGTAGCACAGCACATTCTCCAGGCAACCTTGGTGGTCCAGCTCCAGCACTGTGGCCACCAGGGGCACGCTATCCAGGGAAACAGTGAATTCCAGTTGGTCGTAATAGACCTCTACGTTGCCAAATATCTCATCGACCTTGGCTTTGCCGGCGGGGGGCTGAAAGTCAGCAAAGTCACTCAGAAGGTTGCCGTTTTCATCCAGCAGGCGCAGGCCCAGGCTGTGCTGATAAAGGTAAACGCCCGGGTAAAGGTCTACTACTACACGGATCTGCTGCTGCTCAGGCTCCGCAAAGGCACTTACCTGCATGGCATCGCTGGCCAGCGGGATATCGTCTTGAGTGCCTGTAAAGGGGCTGCCGTGAACCTGCCCCATAAGCAGAAGCATGCTGGCGGCGATGGCGAGTAAAAATCTGTACATCAGTGTCTCCGTTGTCGACCCGGTGGACATCCCGGTAGTGGACAAGTTTCCGTAACTTCGCTTAACGCTATCTTAACAGTGGCGGACAGGTCCTTAAGATTGCGTTAAGGCAGCCGGCTGAAACTGGGGCTGTCTGAATTGGAGCCCATCATGCGTCGACTACGTTTTATAAGAACCTTGAATGTCTTTATCGCCCTTATTGTGGCGGGTGCTGCGCTGCCCGCATTGTCGGCTGAGCAGGAACTGTCGGCGGAACAATTTTCCCCGGCACTGTATCCGGAGGCAAAGGTTATCTATCTGGATTTCTGGGCCAGCTGGTGCGTGCCCTGCCGACAGTCCTTCCCCTGGTTGAATGAGATGCAGGCGAAGTATGCCGCACAGGGACTGAAAATTGTCGGAATTAATGTTGATCGTCGTCACGCAGATGCAGAACGTTTTCTGGCCGACCATGCAGCCCACTTTACTTTAGTGATGGACCCTGCCGGCGGATTAGCAGAGCAGTATCAGCTACAAGGTATGCCCTCCGCCGTGATGATTGGCCCGGATGGTAAGGAGTTGGCCCGCCATATTGGCTTCCGTGCTGATCGTACTGATGAATATGAAGCCGGGCTGCGCCGGCTGCTGGAGGAGCAGAAATGATGATGCGTTTAATTGTGGCAGCAAGTTGTCTGCTGGTACTGGCCGGTTGTCAGAATCTTGGGGTAAATCCCTGGGAGCGTGATGTGCTGGCTCGTGAAGCGATGATTCCCGGTGAAGCGGACGGTCTCGATGATGCCTTTGATGACCATATCTACTTCTCCAAGGAAGGCTCCAGTGGTGGTCGTGGATTTGGTGGAGGTGGCTGCGGATGCAACTGAAAAAGCAAAATCAATCAATGGCTTGTGCCGGCTCTGTGGCCAAGACTCTGGCGCTGGCCAGCTGCGCTTTGCTGGGCGTGCCTGCACTGGCAGCGGATGCGCCAACGGATCAGTGGAAAGTAGACGGCACTATGTTGCTCTACTCGGAAACCGATCGTGTTTCTGCGATTGAGCCTGTCATTAAAGCCAGCCGTACTTTCGAGAACGAAAGTAAACTGGATCTGAAGTTGACGGTGGACTCCCTGACTGGCAATTCACATAACGGTGCCGCAGTGTTGGGGGCGCCACAAACCTTTACCAGTCCGTCGGGTAAAGACGTCTATCAGGTTAATGCCGGTGATGTGCCTCTGGATGACTCATTCAAGGACACCCGTGTGGCGGTGAGCGCCCAGTACAGCTGGCTGCTTAATCGCAACCTGCGGGCTACCAGCGGGCTGAATTTTTCCAATGAATATGACTTCTTCTCGGTCGGTGCCAATGCGGGTCTGAGCCTGGATCTGAATCAGAAAAACACCACACTTTCATTCCTGCTTGGCCTGGAAAGCGACACCATCGAGCCGGTTGGAGGTGTGCCTGACCCGTTGACCCTGCAGAGCGACGGTTTGCGTCTGGACAGCAGTGAGTCTCGCACAGTAACTGATGCATTGCTGGGCTGGACACAGGTCATGAACCGTCGCTGGATCATGCAGCTGAACTACAATGTGTCAGCGGCTAGCGGTTATATGACAGACCCCTACAAGGTGGTGACACTGATTGACGAATTGACCGGGCTGCCTCTGGAGGCGGAAGATCTCGGCGGCGCGAACATTGGCCCTGGCGATGGTCAGGTTTATGAGCTGCGTCCAGATTCGCGCACCAAGCATGCACTTTACTGGGAGAACCGCTATTCCAGAGAGAACGATGATGTGATTGCTGTCGGTTATCGGTTTATGACCGATGACTGGGGCATCAGCTCTCATACCCTCGACTTGAAGTATCGCTGGCAGCTGGAGAACGGCTGGTTCGTTCAGCCACACGTGCGCTACTACACCCAGACCGAGGCGGACTTCTGGTATGAGTCCCTCACCGAGGTCGACTATAACGCGATTGTGGCCAGTAACGATTACGCCAGTGGTGATTACCGCCTTGGCAAGCTGACCGATACCACCGTAGGGGTGAAGTTTGGTCGCGAGCTGGCTAATGGACGCAGGTGGGATACACGACTTGAGTTCATGCAACAATCCGGTGACACCGATGCTGCGGATGTCAGTGCCGTGATTGGTCAGGTAGGCTATCGCTTCTACTGGTAAGCAGAGATGGGGCGATGGCCGGAGAAACCCGACTGAGTCGCACCCGCGAGGGCTGGATTGGCCGATTTGAAGCCATGGCCAGCCCTTGCGAGGTGCAGTTGCGTGATGTCAGCAGGGTGCTTGCCCAGCATGTAACCGATCTGGTGGCGGCGGAAGCCTGGCGAGTCGAGCAGCGCTTTTCCCGTTATCGGGATGACAACATCATTGCCCGGATCCGTGACGCCAATGGCGAGTGGGTGGAGCTGGACGACGAGCTGGAACGCTTGCTGGATTACGCCCATAGCTGCTGGCAACTCAGTGACGGCCGCTTCGATATCACCTCCGGAGTGTTGCGCCGGGTTTGGCGCTTTGACGGCTCCGACAGAATTCCTTCCGCTGAGGAAGTGGCGCAGCTATTACCGCTGATCGGCTGGGATAAGGTTGAGAGAGAGCAAGGCCGTTTGCGTATGCCCGCCGGCATGGAGGTCGATCTGGGTGGCATCGGTAAAGAGTATGCGGTTGATCGGGCGCTGTTGCTTGCCCGTCAGCACACCTCCGTTGACCTGCTTATCAATTTTGGCGGCGACTTGGTCGCTTGCGCACAAAAGCCATGGCAGGTTGGCATTGAAAATCTTCGTAATGACGGCGTGGCCGGGCAGATATCCCTGAGCCAGGGCGCCGTCGCCACCAGCGGCGATACCCGCCGTTTTCTGCTGCGCGCCGGCAAACGCTATAGTCATATTCTTGATCCGCTCAGTGGTTGGCCGGTGGAGGGCGGACCACATTCCATTACTGTGGTCGCTGCCCGTTGTACCGAGGCCGGGATGTTGGCCACTCTGGCGTTGCTGCGTGGAAAAGATGCCGAGGCCTTTTTGCAGGCCCAGAATGTGCGCTATTGGGGTCTTTGGGACTAGTCAGTATCAAGAGGAACAGGTAATGCGGATTCTGCTGGTCGAAGATGATCAACTGCTTGGTGATGGTTTGCAGTGTGCTTTGCGGGCGGATCATTTCACCGTTGACTGGATTACCTCTGGTAGTGAGGTGGAGGGCGCCCTGAAGAATGGCCACTTTGACCTGGTGCTGCTAGATCTTGGATTGCCGGGAATGGATGGCATGCAGGCACTGCGTCGCTTGCGGGCCGGCGATAACCCGGTTCCCGTGCTTATTCTTTCTGCCCGCGATCAGTTGCCGGACCGTGTGGCAGGTTTGGATGCAGGGGCCGACGACTATCTGGTGAAGCCCTTCGAGATGGATGAACTGCGCGCCCGTATTCGCGCGCGCATGCGACGTCTTGCGGACCAGCCCGTGCAGCAGATTGTGGTGGGGACGCTGGCGATCAATAGCGACACTCTTGAGGTGGTCTTGAATGGTGAGCCGGTGGCCCTGTCGCGTCGTGAAACTGTGCTGCTGATGGCGCTGGCACGTGATGCCGGGCGAGTGCTGACCCGGGATCGCCTGGAGCAAGAGTTGTATGGCTGGTCAGAGGACGTGGAGAGTAACGCTCTGGAAGTGCATATCCATCACCTGCGTAAGAAACTCGGCACCGATCTGATTCGCACCGTGCGCGGAGTCGGTTATCAATTGGTGACACGCTGATGTTCTCTATTCGACGCTTTCTTATTTTTTCCCTGACGGCGGTTCTGTTTGCTGCAGGAATTCTTGTGACCTCACTGGTTTACTGGATTGCCGGACACCAGGTAGAGGAGCTGTTTGATGGCCAGTTGGTTCAGCGTGGTCGACTGTTGGCCAGCTGGCTGGAGCAAAGTGATGCTGAAGCAGCGCTGACGGTGCGTGTCTTGCCCGCGCCCGGGCATAGCTATGAGCGCTACGTGGCAGTGCAGCATGTTTCTGCCCAGGGTGAGCTATTGTTCAGCACATCAGTGGCGCTGGATGAAGTGCTGGGCCCCCTGGTGCCTGGCGTTTCCGTGCAGACCGTGGGACAGCGCCATTGGCATGTATTTTCCCAGCCGTTGAGCGATGGCAAATGGCTTATGGTGGCCGAAGAGCAACATGTGCGTGATGAGTTGTCTAATGAGGCAATGCTCGCAATCGTAACCCCATTCCTGCTGGTTTGGCCTTTTCTGATTCTCGCCCTGCTTTGGGCTTTGCGCCGTGGCTTGCGCCCATTGGCGGAGCTGGAGCGGGCTCTCCGTGAGCGTGACGAGCGCCACCTGAAAGCCCTTGAGTACGGTAGTGACGTGGCCGAACTGCATTTGTTTGTCAGGGAGCTCAATCGACTGTTGGCGCGTATTGATGAAGTGCTGGCAAGGGAGAAGCGCTTCACTGATGACTCCGCCCATGAGCTACGCACGTTGCTCAGCATTCTGCGGCTGCACGCAGAAAATGCGAAGAGGGCTGAGTCAACGGCGGAGCGGGGCCATGCCCTCGATCAGTTGCAGGCAGGAATCGATCGGGCAGCTCGTACGGTCAAGCAGCTGCTGTTTCTCGCCCGTTTGGATGCAGATATAGCGGTTGAAAGTCGCCCTGTTGCTGTGATGCCGGTACTGCGTCAAGTGCTGGCAGACATGCTCCCCCACGCCGATTCTGCCGAACAGGAGTTAGCTCTGGAGCCTGAGGGTGTTGAGCAGGTAGAGGTTCGGCTGGATTCGGAGCTGCTTGCCACGCTGTTGCGTAACCTGGTTGATAATGCCATTCGCTATTCGCCATCTGGCAGCCTGATTGTGGTTAAGGCAACGGTAGACCGAGGGATGTTAGATCTGCGCGTTGAGGACGGAGGCCCGGGCATGCCTGCGCAAATGGCAGGTCGTGAGGGAGAGCGTTTTTTGCGTGGTGACCATGGCGTGTCAGGTACCGGACTGGGGCTATCTATAGTGCGCAGAATCGTTGAGTGCTGTGGCGGCGAAATCAGTTTTCAGCCCCGTCAGGATGGGCAGCCGGCGGCGGTGGTGATTCGTTTGCCTGTTGTCGTTGAGGCCTCTGGGGTAGTCTAGGCACTATTCGGGATAATCAGCAGGAGTAACATGAAACTTCCAGACAATATGACCGAGACGGTGGGCGATAGATTGCTGGACCCGGGTAATAACCGCGTCTGGCGGGCAGCGGTGGCGTTGATAGTCCTGTTGTTGCTGGTGGATGCCGGGCTGGGATGGTACTGGAGCCAGGAGCCGGATCTGGTAGTGGTGGAGGTGGTGCCGGATGCTGTGACTGGCGATGCCACCACGTCGGCTCTGATCATGGTTGCTGAAACCCTGCTAGATAAGCCGGGTGGCTATCTTAGCAACGACATGCTGCCGCACCGGTTATGGCTGGATAATATGCCTAGCTGGGAGTTTGGTGTGGTGGTGCAAATCCGTGACATGACCCGGGTGATGCGCCGTGATATGAGCCGCTCTCAATCACAGAGCGAAGACGACGCCGACCTGATGAGGGCCGAGCCACAGTTCAACTTTGATAACGCCAGCTGGGCCATCCCTGCCACCGAGCGGGAGTACCGACGCGGTATCGATGCGCTGAAACGTTATCGGTCCCGGCTGGGTGAAAATGAGTCACGCTTCTATGCCCGGGCGGATAATCTGTCCTATTGGCTGGGAGATGTTCAGAATCGGCTCGGTGCCATGTCCCAGCAGCTCAGCCAGAGTGTTGGCCAGGAGGCCATTGAGGGGCAGGTTGATAGCAAGCGTGAAAAAACTCCGTGGATGGATATTGATGATGTTTTCTACGAGGCCCGAGGTGGTTGCTGGGCGTTGATCCATTTTCTCAGGGCAGCAGAGCATGATTTTGCTGATGTGCTGGCCAAGAAGAACGCGATGGTTAGCTACCAGCAGGTTATTCGCGAACTGGAGGGCACTCAGGAAACCATCTGGAGCCCGATTATTCTGAATGGCTCGGGCTTCGGCGTGTTGGCTAACCACTCTCTGGTGATGGCTAACTATATTTCCCGGGCCAATGCGGCGTTGCTTGATTTGCGCCAGCTGCTGTCTCAGGGCTGATGCATCGGCGGGCCGTTTCAGTGGCCCGCCATATCAGTTCACTTCAGCGAGTGTTTTTTCCACATTCTCGCGGAACGCATAGTTCACACCCAGCCGCTTTAAGGTCCAGTAATGGCCGCCCAGTACCCGGTTAATTAACAGAGTACGTGGCGATGGCTGGAACGACTCCAGATACTTCCAGGGCACGGCGCGAGTGTGCTTGACCAGCTCAATATGCAGTCGTGAGTTGGCAAAGTCGAACGGTTCGTTGCCAAAAGCGGGTAATAGCATTTCCACCCATGGGCGGTAAAAGTCACCACCCACCCGGGGGCCATCACCCTTGCGTACATCCAGATCCACTAGCAGTTTATCCAGCGCTTCGTAGTCGCCCTGGTAAGCAGCAAGAGTGAGATCCTTGAGCGCTTTGATATCTTCTTCAGGAATGCGTTTCACGGCGCCGAAATCGTACATCACTACGCTGCCATCCGGCCTGAAGGCAAAGTTGCCCGGATGAGGGTCACAGTGCACTTCTCTGAGCAGAAACATTTCCCGGCCCATGGCATCAAATAGCCGCGAGCCAAGTTGATTGCGCAGGGCCTGATCGTAGGCATCGCTATGCTCCACGGTATCCAGGTCGTCGCCTGGCTCATAGCGCAAGGTGAGAACCTGCTCTGAGCTTAGTTCATCGACCACCTCGGGAATAATGATCCACGGCTCAGGGCGATGGAACTCGCGAAACTTTGTCAGGTTGGCAGCTTCCTGAACGTAGTCCAGCTCTTCCTCGAGCTGCTCACGAATCTCGCTGAAGATGGCATCCAGAGTCGCTTCGTTAACCTTGAACAGGGCGCCAAGTCGGAGGATGCGGCGCAGTTGTCGCATATCTGAATCGATGGATGACTTGACCGCGGGATACTGAACTTTGACTACTACTGCGCTGCCATCTTGCAAGGTGGCTCGGTGCACCTGACCAATTGAGGCGGCGGCGAAAGGCTTTTCTTCAAAGGTGGCAAACAGGTTGGCCGGGTCGTCGCCAAGTTCTTTTTTCAGCTGACGTTTAATAATGGAAAAAGGCATCGGTGCAGAGGCTTTTTGCAGCACAGTCAGGGCTTCGGCGATTTCTGCAGGAAGCAGATCCTGCATCTGTGAGGCGATCTGCCCGACCTTCATTACTGCGCCCTTCATCTGGCCCAGTGTTTCCGCCACCTGACGACCCACATCACGCATCAGCTTTTCTCTGTCGCGCTGCTGTGCTGCTTCATCCTGAAACAGCTTTTTGACCTGATGGCCTGCCACCCGTGAGGCAATGGAGGTGGTCATGCCGGTCAGCTTTAACAGTCGGCCAGCATGGGTGGTGGCGCCGAAGGGTTTTTTTTCTTTTGCCATGATCTGATCCTGTGGCCCTGGCGAATGATCCATCTTAGCCGCTAGCGCCGCTCCATGGGCAAAAAAAAGAGGGGCCAGAGGCCCCTCAAAAACGGAGATATTCAGTCAGGTAAGAATCAGGCGCGTTGCTCGCCGGTAGCGACCAGCTCATTGAACAGCTTTTCGCTCTCTTCGCGGGCGGTTTGTACTGCGCCCAGACCTGCCAACACGAACTCATTGGTTTCAGCGGCTTTCTCGCCACGCTGGCCACGGCCGGCGTCAACAAAGCGCTCATACAGAGCCTTGCGCTTCTCAGGAGCAGCTTCGAGCAGCTCGCGAGCGGCAGCCAGAGCGCCACGGCTAGCCAGCACGGCCTTGGGCTTGCTGTCTGCAGCTTCGCCGAACTCAGCGGTGCCACGGGCAACATATTCTTCAAGAAGCTCGTTCGAGGTGGCTTCGGCCTTGGTCACTGCGCCCAGACCGGCCAGGTAAAGCTTGTTGCCCAGTTCGCGGGCTCGGTTGACCAGGTTTTCCTGCTGTGCGCGGATATCTTTCAGTTCGCCCATGATGGCTCCCTCGTAAACGGTTGAAAAAATTGGCTGCGGTTGCAGTGCAGGCAGAATAGGGGCGATAGCGGCGTGGGCCGGCTTTGCCTGTCAGACAATTGGGCACGCCAGAAAAAATGTTAAAGGGCTCACTAGTGTGAAGCGGGTCAACTTTACCAGGTCGGCTAGTGCACGGTATGGGGGTTGGCTAATGATTTATGCTTACCCCAAGCTTGGCCTAAGGTGGTGCTGCGATGATTGATAAACATATTTCTGATGTGCCCGCGCGAATCTGGGAAGAGGGGCGTCCACCAAAGCTGCGGATTTGGGAGGCGGAGTTCAATGTGGCCAGCTGGATCAAGGTGATGGGCGCCACAGGCGAGGTGAGCCTGCTGATGCGTTATGACGACGAGTCCGGTGAGCATGATTGCCTGATCGATCGATCTTCGGTCACAGGCGAGTCCAGCAACCTTATGTCTGGACTTGTGCGGATGCGCTTTACCGGCAAAGTAGGCAGGGTTCAGGTGTTGGTACGCCTGTCAGACCCGTCCATGCGTTTTCAGGTCGATGAGCTGTTTGTGCAGCGTCGGGGCAATGCCCTGCGACGTGAGGATAAGCTGATTTCCAACTACTGAATCAAACGCTGGCGCTACGTCGGGCCAGCTTCAACACCGTGCCTTTATCGTGCTGGCGCTCAGGCTCATCCTGAGGGGTCAGACCGATTAGCGACTCAGGCCAGTGATCGAACACCAACCCGGTCATACGATTTAGTGCTTCTACGGCGCGCTGCGGTGACTTGCTGCCTAGCTTGATAACATTGCTCATGCGCTTCACCTGCTCAGATTCGTTTGTCTGAACAAGTGAAGCGAGATCCGTGCCAAAGCCTGCCTGGTAAATTATTGTTTTAAAACAATTGGTTGGCAGGCCATTGTGCTACCCTGAGCAATTCGGCTGGCGGTGTGGGGCGCAGCCTGACATTTTTTGTCAGGCGAATTACAGGAAGAAGTCTGGCATCAGCTGGTCTTCCCGTAGACTGGAATCGACCTGATAGGCGCGGAAATCCGTTACCCCTTCACTGCGTAGCAGGTCCTCATCAATAAAAAAGTTGCCCGAGCAACTGCGGGCGTCCCGGCACAGGATGGCATGGGCAGCATCCGCCATGATGGTCGGCTGGCGGGCATGGGTGACTTCTGCGATGCCACCAAGCTGGTTCTTCACCGCTGCAGTATTGATTACGGTTTTCGGCCACAGGGCATTGAAGGCTACTTTGCCTTTGAACTCTTCCGCCATGCCCAGCACACACAGGCTCATGCCGTACTTGGCCATGGTGTAGGCCACATGGCGGCCGAACCACATCGGGCTCATATTCAGAGGCGGTGCCAGATTCAGTACATGGGGATTAGCTGCTTTTTTCAGATGTGGCAGGCATAGCCGGCTGGTCATGAAGGTGCCGCGGGTATTGATCTGGTGCATCAGATCGTATTTTTTCATGTCCGTGCTTTCGGTGCCTGTCAGGGAAATGGCGCTGGCATTGTTGATCAGAATATCGATGCCGCCGAAGGTTGCCACGGCGCTCTCCACTGCCGCAGCCACCTGGCTCTCTTCGCGCACGTCGCCGACGCACACCAATGCCTTGCCACCTGCCTTCTCAATATCCTCAGCGGCGCTGTACAGAGTGCCGGGCAGCTTAGGGTGTGGTTCGGTGGTTTTCGCAAACAGCACGATGTTGGCGCCGTCGCGGGCGGCGCGTTCACCGATGGCCTTGCCAATGCCGCGACTGGCGCCGGTGATAAACAGTGTTTTGCCGGACAGATTAGTCATTGGGAAGTCCTCTCTCGGGGCGGGAGAGGCAACGCTATCAAGGTGATTGGCGAACGGCACTGACGAAAAAGATCAGTGCCGTTCACGGATGTCAGTTACGAGCGATAACTCGATCCTGCAGTTCATCTTGAAATGGCGCGATCAATGCCCGGTTGTCGTGCTGCCAGGGGTGGAAGCCAGGGCGGAAATAGTCCAGATACTCAGGGATCAGTCGGCGCAGCGGCCCCGGGTTGCCGACCAACCACCAGCCACCGCGCAGCATGCGCATCAGGCCGCCATTGCCTTCGCTTTTCAGGTAGGCATGGGTGATTGCGGTGATACGCATCCAGAACAGCATGGTGATCTGAACCATCATCAATACCCGGTTCCAGTAGCCACCGCCGGTGGCCTGATAGACATCATAGGCCACCGCCTTGTGCTCGGTTTCCTCCACCGCATGCCAGCTGAACAGGGCGCGGATCTCCGGGTGCAAAGCTTCAGAGATTTCTGGCCGGGTAAGGAACTGATTGGCCATGATTGCAGTGAAGTGCTCCAAAGCCAGCGTCATTGCCAGCTGCTGACGCGGCCCGAGGCGCTGGCGGGCCATGTTAAGGCCTTCCTGAACGCGCTTTAGCACCGGGGCGATGGGGTAACCCTTTTCCTCTAACCATTCATTGAAAGCTTCGTGTTCCTGACCGTGATGGGCCTCCTGACCGATAAACTTACGCACCTCGCTGATCAGGTTAGGGTCGGAGAGCTCTTTCTGGTAGTGCCGCACCGAGTCAATGAAAAAGCGCTCGCCATCTGGAAATACGGTGGACATGGCCGCGTAGAAGGCACTTAGAAAGGGGTCGTCCGCAAAAAAATGCTTTGGCACGCTGGCGCTGATTTTCAGGCCAAGTCGACGCACCTGTATGGCCGGCCGGGAAAGCACTGCAGCATGAGCGGTCATAAGAAATCTCCCTGATATGTGACATTAGGGCCAGTTTGCCTTGCAGGAGGCAATGGGCCGAGGTTATCTTGTGTCATTAGCCGGTCATTTTGCGCCATGTGTTGGCGCCGACTTAGAGAGTTCATCGCATGACCATTCTGAAAATGAATCCGGACGAGTACTCCGTCTCCACTGAGTACGCGCCGTTATTGTTAGCCACGGTTGAGCGTTACGGGGTGAAGGCGGCGGACCTGTTGCCCGATGATGCCAGCGAGTCGGATTTTCGTGATCCGTCTGCACGACTTCCATTACAGGATTTTGTTGATGTAATAAGGCGCGCCATGAAGCTGACCGGAGCGCCCTGGCTTGGTTGGGATTTTGGCGCCACTCTGACGCTGTCATCCCATGGCTTTCTTGGCTACGCCGCAATGAGTAGTGAAACACTGCGTGATGCGGTGGAGCTGGCAGTAAAGTTTTTCCGCACTCGTACCACTATCGTTGACCTGCAGCTTAAGGTGGAGGGGGATACGGCGATACTGGAGCTGGATGAGCTGGTGGCACTGAATGACCTGCAGCCATTTGTGGTGGAGAGCCTGTTCAGTAGTTTTCACTTTATGGGGCTGAAGCTACTGGGTGAAGTGCCCATGGACGGCGAGCTACGTTTTGCTTTTCCTGAGCCGGATTATTATGCGCGCATGAAGCCGCTGATCCCGGTGCCAGTGCTATTTGACTGTGCATATAACCAAATGCGTTTTCCCGCATCGCGGTTGGAGCAGAGGCTACGTTTCGCCGACCCTCGTCTGGCAAGAATGGCGGAGGCTCAGTGCGAACAAGAGATGGCGAATATCAAGTCGCCACCAAAGCTGCTCAACCAGGTGCGACGGATAATTCTGGCGCAGTCAGGTCGCTTTCCTTCCGTGGATGAGGCCGCTTCCGACCTGCACATGTCATCGCGGACCTTGAAGCGCAAGCTGCAGCAGTTGGGTACCAGCTATCAGAAAATTCTCGACGACCTGCGCAAGGGGCTGGCCGTTGAATACCTGACGCAGACGGAAATCACCGTCGACGATATTGCAGTACAGCTGGGTTATTCCGATGCATCCAATTTTGCCCGTGCGTTTCGCCGCTGGACCGGTCGTAGTCCTTCCGACTATCGCCGTTGAATTGGCATCACTGAACGGACAGTGCCACCAGGGTGCTGGCAAGGAGATAGATAATGCATAGTTTGTATCTTCCCCGGGACATGCTGGCCGGCGAAACGGCCTTGGTCACCGGTGCCGGTAGTGGAATTAATCAGGGTATTGCCCGCATGCTTGCCGCTCATGGTGCTCGCGTGGTGATGGTCGGTCGGCGGCTTGAGAAGCTTGATGAAACCCGGGAGATGATTGAAAAGGCCGGTGGAGAGGCAATCGGCTTTTCTGCAGATGTTCGCGATGCAGAGGCGATGAATGAAGCTGCGCAACAAGGTGCTGACCATTTTGGTGCATACGAAATAGTAGTTGCCGGCGCCGCTGGTAATTTTCTCGCCCCGGCGGAGGCCATTAGTAGTAACGGTTTTAGTGCGGTGGTGGATATTGATTTGAAGGGAACATTTCACACCTTCAAGGCAGCCTTCCCGCACCTGGCTGGCAGCAACGTAAAGATGCTCGCCATTACGGCGCCGCAGTCGCAGATGCCCATGCCTTATCAGGCTCATGTCTGTGCTGCAAAAGCCGCCGTTGACATGCTGGTAAAGACCCTTGCTATCGAGTGGGGCAAGCGCGGTGTGCGAGTTAATGCGCTGTCACCGGGTTATGTCGCCGGCACGGTTGGCGGCGACCTGCTGGCAGCAGACAAGGGCGATGAGATTCGCACCCGGCTGCCGCTTGGCCGGTTCTCCATGGTGGACGAAATGGCCCAGATGGCCATGCTGATGGTTAGCCCGTTAACGGGATATATGACCGGGCAGGTGGTTGCTCTGGATGGTGGTGTGTCATTGCTGGGTGGGTCCGCAATGCTGGATATCGTTAGTGGCTGAGTTGCATCCACGCCTGCTGGCGGATACCCGGTCCCTTGGTGAGACGACGTTTTGCTGGATTCGTTGGATGAACGACCAGCGCTTTGCCTGGCTGGTGTTGGTGCCAAAGCACGATAATATTCGCGAGTGGTATGAACTTGATGCTGACGAGCAGCATGAGTTGCTTGATCTGGTGAATCGCTGTGCGCTGCACCTGCAGTCCCTGACCGGTGCGCTGAAAATGAATATCGGTGCTCTTGGCAACCTGGTGCCGCAGTTACACATTCATATCATCGCCCGGCAGCAAGGTGATCCCTGCTGGCCTGGTCCCGTGTGGGGCAATGGAGCGGTTGTGCCGTGGCCTGAGAGTGGCCAGCCACACTGGATTAAACCATTGCGCGAACGGTTGAGTTACCGCTGTGCTTGAGAGCATATTTTGTGGCTGCCCCTACTGTGGCGAGTCGATCGAATTGTTAATCGATTGCTCCGTATCAGAGCAGTGCTATATCGAAGACTGCAGTGTCTGCTGTAGTCCCATTAACGTCAGTGTCTGTGTCGGGGATGACGGGATGCCGCAGGTATTTGTGGGCACTGATCGAGACTGAGAGAGAGTAATGACAGAGTGTAAAGAAATCGTTGTCAGTGAGAGTGGTGGCGTGTTGGAAGTTTCCATCCAGCGGCCCGATCGCAAGAATGCACTGACCCACGCTATGTATACCGCAATCAACAAGGCATTTGACCGTGCTGAGGCTGATCCTTTAATCCGCGCACTGCTGATTACCGGTACTCAGGAGTGTTTTACCGCCGGTAACGATATGGTGGATTTTTTACAGAACCCGCCACTTGGTGAAGATGCGCCAGTAATGATTTTGCTGGCTAAGCTGGCGGTTTTCCCCAAGCCGTTAATTGCTGCCGTTAATGGTCCTGCAGTGGGTGTTGGTACCACACTGCTGTTGCACTGTGACCTGGTTTATGTGGGCGAATCCGCCAGGTTGCAGATGCCGTTTACTTCGCTGGGCCTGTGCCCGGAGGCGGGCTCCAGTTACCTTTTGCCGTTATTGATTGGGCATCAGCGCGCTGCCGAGCTGCTCATGCTGGGTGAAACTATTGATGCTGACCGTGCTTGTCAGTTGGGCATTGCTAATGCCCGTTTATCCGATGACGAGTATTTTCCACATGCTCGCCAGCAAGCTGCGAGGATTGCTGCGCAGCCGGCAGCAGCAGTGCGTTTAACCAAGCAGCTGATGCGTGCGCCATTTGACGAGCGGTTGCGCAGCCATATGGCCATTGAGGGGGATGCTTTTGCCAAGCGTTTGGTATCGCCGGAGGCTCGAGAAGCGATGCAGGCATTTATGCAAAAGCGTAAGCCTGACTTTAGTCAGTTCGACTGAAACCATTTTGACAAGGGCGGTCGGCTAGCTGAAAGTAATCCATCGGTTGATGAAATCTTCTCTCGATGTCAGCGGCATCAATTCCCAGTTTTTTTGCTGTATATTGATGCCCGCTGCGATGGCTTCCGGCTTTATCATCCTCACTTTCAAGCCAGCGTCGATATGGCTCGCCCATGTGCCAGCCAAAATTCTTGTATAGCCAGCCGATTGATGTCATCGGCGCGCTGGCAAGTTGATTCATCCTGATGATCTGAATTTCCTTCTCGGTCCACTGTTGATGGCGCTGCATTAGTATGTCGTAGTAATGCAGCAGCATGTCGGTTAACCCATCTCGCCACCAGTTCAGGTCTGGCTTCCCGGAAAATATTTTTGTACCGGGCAGTATGGAGCTGATCTGTGAGGGTAAGGCCTGCTGGGGAGAACGAATGCAAGCGATAAAGCGGCTGTCGGGGAACTCGTCCTTCAGGCTTTCCATCCAGGGAGTAAAAGAGGGATTCTTTGACAGGAAAGTTTTGTCCGCGCCATGAACATAAAGATGTCGCTGGATCAGTTGACGGTACACGCTGGTTAAGTGTCTGCGCTGTTTTTGATCTACGGCTGTGTCCAGATGGGCCAGTTTCCACAGGGACGCGTCACCCAAAGGCAGGATCAGTAAGAAGCAGCCCAAATGGGGAGCCATCGCTAAATAGTCCTCCTCTGGGTCAAGTAGTCCGGTTTTGTGAATGCCATCCAGGCCACCAAGTGCTGCACGTTCGAGAAAATGCAGCAGACGGGAAAATGGCCTGCCTAATTTACCATCGAGGTGAGCAAAAGCGATCCAGAAACGGCGTTGCAAAATGGAAGGGGCGAATATCAGCTCCCATAGTGCGGTGGTGGTAAATCGTTCGTCGTCCGCTGCCAGTAATCGATGTAGAAATGTTGTGCCGCTGCGTGGGATGCCAACAACAAATACGGGCTGATAAATCTCAATATTTTCGAACTCAGGAAATAGCAGGGTGTCGAGCCACAGGGACAGGCGGTTGATCAGGGCTATTGTCAGAAATGCCGGCCAGAACAGTAGCATTATTGCTACACGCTGCAGAGAGAACTGTCGGTAGGCGCTGTGTCTATCGGGGAAGAAACTGCGCCAGAACAGGTGCCAGAACGAGAGCCTGTTGGTCACGATATAGTCCCATGCCGATCATCAAGGATGACAAGCATGGGACTAAAACAAGTCAAGCAGATGACACTTCGTTTTTGATCCGATCCGGCTGCAGGGACAGGGACCCCACCGTGGACGGGTTATGACTTTCATGGAATTTCTGCCGGGCATTCCACAGGCGACGGTAACGATAGAACGGCACCGTCGGGTAAAGGTGGTGAACCAGATGGTAGTTCTGCCATGCCATCAGTGGGGTCATCAGCCAGTCCAGGCCGCGACGCATATGAGTAGCCTGATAGGGGGCATCATTGTGGGCGATGTCATGGGGATAATGGGGCAGGTACATAAACACGAGCGCGATTGTCCACGCCATCATCCTTGACGGGATCAGCCACAGGAAGATTACTTCCATCGGATAGAACCAGCCGACAGCCAAGGCAAGGGTCCACACCATGATGGTGTCACGTAACGGATGGCCAACGTACATCTTGGCGAACCGCTCCTTGTTGCGCAGGTAGTAGATTAGATAGTTAAAGTCCCAGAAGAACCAGATCCACAGCGCGGGCAGGGGGGCGGTCATGGTGAAGTGATCCGGATCCTTCTCCGGTTCATTGGCAAAGCGATGGTGCATCATGTGTCCGACACGGAGCATCTGGCCATCAGAGAAGGGCACGATCGGCAGCAGGATCAAGTAGACGAAGAACTGGTTGATCTTGTCGTTGGTGCTCATTGCATGATGGATTGCGTCATGGATGGGGCTGAACAGGAAGTACATGGCGATACTGTTGGCCACACAGCCCGCCCACAGTGGCATCTGCTCCGTCAGCACCAGTGCCCAGCTGGAAAAAATCACCGTATGGCAGGCCAGCAGAAGGATCACCGTTGGCCAGGCGATGTAAGGGCGCTTCTTCAGAGCATTGAATAGCTCCATATTGTCGGTTGGCAGGCTTGCCATTGGGGTCGCTCCGGGACAAAGTAAACACCCTATTTATGGCAAAGAGTGGCGGCTGTGACACGCGACACCAATGGCGAACTGTCAAGTAGTCCTGCCCAAAACGCGGATGAGCGTACTCGCATGCTGATCCGGCAGGGCTTTATCCGGCTGGCCGCAGCCCACGGCTACCGTGGGGTGAAGATGGCGGAGGTGGCGGCAGAGGCGGGTATGTCGAGGCAAAACCTGTACCGCTACTACCGTAATCGGGAAGAGCTTTACCGGGCCACGCTGGACGAGCTGTTCGACGGTTTCTGGCAGCAGGCGGAGCCGCTTTTCCAGAATTTCGACGATAGTCTGTCCGAGCAAATCAATCTGATGGCCATGGTGGTGGCCAGGCAGCACCCGGATATCCTGCGCCTGCTGGCAGACCCGGCCCAATCGGATCTGAGCCTGTCCCTGCTGCGTCGTTATTTTGCTCGCGTGCTGGGAGCGCTGCTGCGCCAGCGAGGTGTTCAGCCGGTGGATCGTCAGCAGGTGGAGATTGTTGTCAGCATGGTGTCTGGAGCTTCCCTGGCGGGGCTGCGCCAGTGGATTGCCGGCGACATGCAGGTGGCGGCACCGGAGATGGCCAGAATCATGAGTCATGTATTTAATGGTCGTCTGGTGGAGTTGGTTGATGGCTCATTGCGGTGAGTATAGCTGCTAACAATTTGACCCATCGCTGTCATATTTTCGGAACATGGCCGGGCCACACTGGCGGCCATGAAAACCAGCGAACTTCGAATTCTGTTTGTTGTGGATGCCATTCAGGGACGCAATGGTGTCGGCACCTATTTTCAGGACCTGGTGGCCCATCTTGAGACGCGGGTTGCGCAGGTTGAACTGGTGTCGCCGCGACTGGATGAGCCGCATCCATGTCAGGGTTTGTCCCTGCCGATGCCTGGCGATCCCACGCAACGTTTATTCTTGCCAAGAATGCGCTGGTTGACCCAGCGGATCATGACCATGAAGCCCCACGTTATTGTCATTCCTGGCCCAGGAGTTTTTTCTTTCGCAGCCAGCTGGATTGCAGCCCGTCTTGGTATTCCTGTGTGCGTAACCCATCAGACCGATTATCACAGTCTGGTCAATCTTTACTGGCGTGGCTGGTTCGCTGGTGTCGCCCGCCGTGCTCTCGGATGGCTTAATCGCTGGATGTTTCGGCGTGCAGCATCGGTGGCAACGATTAGCGAGCCGATGATGAGTCAGCTGCGTGAACTGGGTATTTTCAGTCCTCATCTGGTTGGCACGCCGCTAGCGCCGCAGTTTATTCAAACGCCGATAACTGAGCCCGCTGGACAGGTTAGGCATGTGCTGTTTGTCGGCCGGTTGGCGGCGGAGAAAAATCTGGATCAGTTTCTGGCATTGTCGAAGGCACGGCCGGACCTGCAGTTTTCTATAGTTGGTGATGGGCCCTTGCGGGCCATGGTTGAGCGTCATGTGCGCCAGCAAAGCAATCTCAGCTTCCATGGTTGGTGCTCGCGCGAAACTGTGGTCCAGCAAGTGGATAAACATGATTTGCTAATCTTGCCATCTTCCGTAGAGGCTTTCGGCACGGTTGCGCTGGAGGCTATGGCGCGGCGTCGATTGGTAATGGTGACGCCGGCCTGCGGCATTAACGATTGGCCGGAACTGGCTGGCGGTCTTTTCGTGATGCATGCCCATGAGTCACCATTGCTGGCGTTGCGGCGGCTTGAGCAGATGCCGCGGGAAGCACGGCGGCAGATGATGCTGGAAGGAGAGCGGGCGGCGCGGGAAATAAACGAGCAGAGCCTTGGCCAATGGTCGCAGGTGCTGCGAATTGCTGCCCGTCAGGCGGCCCATTTGCCTCGTCCTCTGCCATCGCCAACCTTTGCCTTGTTGCGCCGTCTGGCGGCCACTGCTGAGATCTGATGCGCGCTCTATTGTCTATCCATGATGTGATGCCGGAGACACGGCCTGCGATCAGCGCCATGTTGACTCAGCTTTTTGTGTCCGTGCCTGAGTTGCAGCCGCAACATATCACCCTGCTGGTAGTGCCCGGTCGGCATTGGTGTGTGGATGATTTGGCATGGTTGCGGCGCCTGGCTGCGGCGGGTCACCCATTGGCGGGCCATGGTTGGGATCATCGGGCAAGAAAAAGCCGCTCTTTATTTCATCACTTGCACAGTTTGATGCTGTCCCGCGATGCGGCGGAGCACCTGTCCCGTCCCTCCCATGAGCTGATGTCACTGATACTGCGCTGTCATGCCTGGTTTGCCGAGCATGATTTACCGCTGGGGCCGCTGTATGTGCCTCCGGCCTGGGCGGTTGGTCGGCTCAACAGGACGGCGCAGCAGGCACTACCGTTTGCCTTGATGGAAACGCTAAGCGGTGTGGTTCGTTTGACCGATCAATTTCATCAGCGCTTGCCTTTGACGGGCTACGAAGCGGATAACGCCATGCGAACGATGTTTCTTTCTGCAAGCAATCAGTTCAATTTGGCGTTGGCCAGGCGCACGGGCAGCGTGTTGCGAGTCGGCTTGCACCCGTTTGATCTGCAAAACCATCTTGCCGAGAGATTGATATGCCATCTGCAGCAGGTGACGCAGTTCTGCGACTATTCCCAGCTGCTTCAAGTCGAAGCTGGAACGTCCACGATCCCGGCATAATCAGCGGTTGCTTTCAGAGCCGTAATCCATGGCCAGCTTAAAGGTGGGCAATCTGTCGGTCATGCCACTTTCCCAGCGCCAGCAGTGCTGCAATGGCGCCGAGCAGGGCCATGAACATATCCGACTGGGTGTCCCAGACATAACCCTGTGTGCCGAGGAAAGATTCGGCGGCTTCTTCGCTAAGCAAAGCAACCCACCATTCAATCAGTTCATAGGCAGCGCTGATGCCGAGCACGCTGAGCACGATCAAGGCGAAGCGCCAGCCAGCACTGCTAACTATTTTCAGGCGAATAAATAGCTCTCTGGCTACCATGGCTGGTACAAAGCCCTGAGCCAGATGGCCGAGCTTGTCGTAGTTATTGCGTGACCAACCGAACAGGTCGGATAGCCAGTCCCCGGCAGGCACCAGCGCATAGGTATATTTGCCACCTATCATCAAAATGATGCAGTGAATCAATATCAGGGTGTAAATCATTGGGGTGAAGGCAAAGCGCCTGCCAGTGCCAACTAAAATGGCCCAAGCCATCAGCGCCGGTGCGACCTCCAGTGCCCAGGTGGTCTGGTCAAAGGGCTGCCAGCCAGACCAGATAAGGGTCAGCCAGAACAGCCCTTGCCAGGTCAGGGTCATGGGGCGGTAACGCTGCCGCTAAGGAAAGTCAGCAGTTTGTCATCCGCCAGTAGCTGGCGCAGGGCGCGATCAAGCACTTCGTTGAGCATCATCATGTTGCGCTTGGCGGATGGTGTCAGTGGTTGTTCGTAGGTGTTGCCGGCACGATATACGCCACGGAATTCATCACCCTGATTGTTGCGTGCTACGGCATGTATTTCGGCCTTTACGTCTACCCGGTTGACCACCGATCCTTCCTCCGGGATATAGCTGAACTCAACAACGCGAACTTCCAGTGCGCTGGCGCCGTCAGCCGGGTTATAAGCATTGAAGCCCTGCTGTTGCAGGCCCTGACGAACCGCCAGGGTGATCGCCCCGGTCATGTCATTGCTGGCGCGCAGCAGGCTGGTTTCACCATATACGCCACCGCGGGTACCGAATTCCGGGCTGCTGCGCTGGTCCGAGGTGGACACGCTGACGGCCTGATTGTTGCCGGCATTGCGGGTTACCACCTCGGGCTTCGGCACGATATCGATCATCTGCGGGCTCAGGGCGCAGGCGGACAGGGTGCTGGCGAGCAGGGCGGCACTGATCAGGCGAATCATGGGTGGGGCTCCTTGGTCATTCGGGTGGTCATCAGAAATGACGGTTAACGGCCTCGCGGGCCAGTGCTTCAAGCGACTCACGGTAGGCAGAGGCGGGAAGTCTGACAAGTGCGGCCAAGGCTAGTTCGGTTTGCTCGCGGGCTTTGGCCATGGTGTATTCAAGACTGCCGCTGTCGCGCACCACGGCAAGAATTTCGTCGAGTTTATCGAGGCCACCTTTGAGAATGGCGTCACGGATCATTGATGCCTGCGCCGGGGTGCCCTGACGCATGGCATGAATTAATGGCAGGGTCGGCTTGCCCTCGGCAAGATCATCGCCCACATTTTTGCCCAGCTCGTCCGCATCACCCACATAATCAAGGACATCGTCCACCAGCTGGAAAGCAATGCCCAGATGGCGGCCGTAGGCTGCCAGATTGTCGCGTAGCTCCGGCTGCTGCTTGCCGAGCGCCAGTACCGCGCCAGTTTCCGCGGCGGATTCGAACATTTTCGCGGTTTTATGGTGGATCACGCGCATATAGCGCTCTTCGCTGGTTGCCGGGTCGCGGCAGTTGATCAGTTGCAGCACTTCGCCTTCGGAAATGATGTTGGTGCTGTCGGCAAGGATGTCCATCAGGGTCAGGTCGCCGACCTCAACCACCAGCTGGAAGGCCCGTGAGATCAGGAAGTCGCCCACTAATACGCTGGCAGCATTACCCCACACCGCGTTTACCGTTGGTCGGCCGCGGCGCAGGCTGGATTCATCCACCACATCGTCATGTAGCAGGGTGGCGGTATGCAGAAACTCGATGATAGCCGCCACGTGGATATGCTTGTCAGCGGTGTAACCACAGGCGCGGGCTGACAGTATGGCCACCAGTGGCCGCAGACGCTTGCCGCCGGAGCCAACGATATACTCGCCGACTTCCCTGATCATCGGCACATTAGTGTTCAGGCGATCGCTGATAAAGCGGTTAACCGAGGCGAAATCGTCGGCTACAACGGCGTAGATATCTTTGAATTCCATGGGGGCATCCGGATTAAGTGCGGCAATGCTAGCAGGGGTGGGAGGCGCGTCAAGGTGAAAGGGCGCTACCGTTGCCTTTCGGGGTGCAGATGGCCTACAATCCGCGCCCCTGAACTCAATCCGTCGCCGTGGCTCGTCAAGTGACCCGTAAGGTCCGCCGCCGGGGGCTATGTAAGGAAAGTGTTATGTACGCAGTAATCAAGACCGGTGGTAAGCAATACCGTGTCGAGCAGGGCGATGTCCTGCGCATTGAAAAGCTTGAAGTAGGCACTGGCGAAAACGTTGATTTTGACGAGGTTCTGCTGGTGGCTGATGGTGACAACATCAACGTGGGTCAGCCCCGTGTTGCTGGCGCCAAGGTAACCGCCGAGGTGGTTTCCCAGGGCCGTCACGACAAAATTCGCATCGTGAAGTTTCGTCGCCGTAAGCACTACCGTCGCCAAGCTGGCCATCGCCAGTGGTTTACGGAAGTTAAAATTACTGGCATCAAAGCCTGATCGGCGATCCGACGGAGGATATGAACAATGGCACATAAGAAGGCAGCGGGCTCCAGCCGTAACGGCCGCGATTCAGAAAGTAAACGCCTTGGCGTAAAGCGCTTTGGTGGCCAGCTGGTGAATGCCGGTGAAATCATCGTGCGTCAGCGCGGCACCCAGTTCCACACAGGCGTGAATACCGGCCTCGGCCGTGACCACACCATCTTCGCTACCGCCACTGGCCGAGTGAAGTTTGAAGTGAAGGGACCAAACAACCGTAAGTTCGTTACCATCGAACCGGTTGCCTGACACCTGGTTGAAGAAAGTGAAAAGCCCCGTCAGGTAATCCTGACGGGGCTTTTTCGTATCAGACAGTTCCATTGGGCGGAAGTGAGTTATGAAGTTCGTAGATGAGGCAGTCATTGAAGTGCACGCCGGAAAAGGCGGCGATGGCTGTGTCAGCTTCCGTCGCGAGAAGTCGATCGAGTACGGCGGTCCGGACGGTGGGGATGGCGGTTCCGGTGGATCTGTTTTTGTTGAGGCCGACAGTAACCTGAATACTCTGGTGGACTACCGTTATGACCGGATTTTCCGGGCACGTAGCGGTGAGGCCGGCCATGGCCGGCAATGCTCTGGCAAGTCATCCGAGGATATTTTGTTGCGCGTGCCGGTTGGCACAACGGTTGTCGAAACAGATACCGATGAAGTGCTGGCGGATCTGACCAGGGATGGTGAGCGCGTCATGGTTGCCAAGGGTGGTCGTGGTGGTCTAGGCAACACCCATTTCAAAAGCAGCACTAACCGCGCGCCGCGTAAGGCCACCAAGGGCACGCCGGGCGAGTCACGGAATTTGCGCCTGGAGCTGAAGGTGCTCGCCGATGTGGGGCTGTTGGGTTTGCCCAATGCGGGCAAAAGCACGCTGATTCGCTCCGTGTCTGCGGCCAAGCCGAAAGTGGCGGACTACCCCTTTACCACCCTGGTGCCCAATCTGGGGGTGGTCAAAGTCGACAAGTACCGCAGTTTCGTTATGGCGGACATTCCTGGTCTGATCGAAGGTGCGGCGGAAGGGGCTGGTCTGGGCATTCGTTTTCTCAAGCATCTTGCCCGCACCCGACTGTTGCTGCATGTGGTTGATATTGCCCCGCCGGATGAAAGCGATCCGGTAGCTGCTATTACCGGCATCGCCCATGAGCTGGAAAAGTTCTCTCCGGCGCTGGCTGAGCAGGAGCGCTGGCTGGTGCTGAACAAGTGCGACCTGGTGCTGGAAGAAGAGATTGATGAAGTGGCTGGCGATATCACTTCGCGTCTTGATTGGAGTGGCCCGGTATTCCGTATTTCTGCGGCCACCGGTGAGGGCTGCCAGGATCTCATCTATGCGCTGATGAATGCCATTGAAGAGCGGCGCCAGCGGGAGCTGGAAGATGGTGATTATGCTGAGCAGCAGCGGCGCCTGCGCGAGCGCCTTGAGGAAGAGGCCCGCGAGAAAGTACAGGAACTTAAGAATCAGCGTCGTTTAGCCCGTGAACAAGGTGAACTCGACGACGATTACGACGTCGAAATCATCTACGAGCGCTGATAAACGGAGTGGTTATGGAGCGTCGCGGACGCTGGGTAATCAAAATTGGCAGTGCCCTGCTGACCAACAATGGTCAGGGACTGGATCGGGCGTTGATGCAGTTGTGGGTCGACCGGATGGCCGATCTGCGTCAGCGTGGCATCGAGGTGGTGGTGGTGTCTTCCGGCGCGGTTGCTGAGGGCATATCCCGGCTTGGTTGGAAAAGCCGGCCGGAGTCTGTGCATGAATTACAGGCTGCCGCAGCGGTAGGGCAGATGGGCCTGGTACAGGCTTGGGAAACCTGCTTTCAGACCCATGGCATGCATACCGCTCAAATTCTGCTGACCCATGATGATCTGTCTGATCGCAAGCGTTACCTGAATGCCCGCTCCACCCTGATGACCTTGCTTGGCCTTGGGGTGATTCCAGTGATCAATGAAAACGACAGCGTGGTCACTGACGAAATTCGTTTTGGTGACAACGATACGCTGGCGGCGTTGGTGGCCAATCTGGCCGTGGCAGAGCGTCTGGTAATTCTGACGGATCAGGACGGTTTGTATGAGCGTGATCCTCGCTCTGATCCTTCCGCGCCAATGATTCGTGAGGCGCTGGCCTCGGATCCACATCTTCAGCTAGTGGCTGGCGGCTCGGTCAGTGGTTTGGGTCGTGGTGGCATGATCACCAAGGTTCGTGCCGCTGAGTTGGCTGCCCGTTCTGGCGCAAGCACCCATATTTGCTCTGGTCGCAGCCCCGATGTGCTGACGGCCCTTGCCGAGGGTGCAGCGCCTGGAACCACCCTACTGCCGGATACTTCAGTGTTTAATGCGCGCAAGCAGTGGTTGGCTGGCCACCTGCAGATGCGAGGGCGTCTGGTGCTGGATGCCGGTGCGGTCTTGCGCTTGCAGGAGTCTGGCTCGAGTCTGCTGCCAGTCGGCGTGGTGGATGTCTTCGGTGAGTTTTCTCGTGGCGAGATGGTTTCTTGCGAGGATGAGAGTGGCAAGCGTATTGCCTGTGGGTTGGTCAACTACGATGCGGAAGAGGCGTTGCTGATTCGGCGGCGCAAAAGCAGCGAGATTCAGGACGTGCTTGGTTACGTCAGTGAGCCTGAGTTGATTCATCGGGATAACATGGTTGTTTTCTGATTCTTTCGGGCTTGGCAGTGAACGTCGCCGGCTCGAGGGGCGGGACGTTCACTGCCCAACTCCAAACAACCCAAAAAGCAGCCATAAAAAAACCGGCCATAAGGCCGGCTTTTTATTCCCGATCAGGGCAACAACAATCAGGCGGCAGCCTGACCCATTGCCTTGATCTTCGCGTTCAGGCGGCTCTTGTGACGAGCAGCTTTGTTCACGTGGAATTTACCTTTGCGGGTGGCCTTGTCCAGGACCGATACAGCCGTAGAGAATGCTTGCTGAGCAGACTGCTGGTCACCGGAAGCAATGGCCGCGTTTACCTTCTTCAGGTAGGTCCGCACCATGGAGCGCATTGCTGCATTGTGCTGACGACGCTTCTCCGCCTGACGAGCACGCTTACGCGCTTGCGGTGAGTTGGCCAAGGTCTTGCTCCTATATATCTGGTTAAAGCCGGGCGGCTTCTGGGTTTATCGTTGCGGGAGGGATTCGGGAAATCCGGGCCCCTGCCCGAAAGGCCCGCAACTATGCCGTCGGGTCTGGCTCTTGTCAAGGCAGAAATAGGCCTGCTGGCGGTGAATCCGTCCATCCGCTAACCTTCGCCGATTATCGGTCAGATCAGGTCAGCATGACGGAGCAGCAGGGCGCACAGAACAAAAAAGGCGGGCTGATGGCGTCTACTGTGGTGGTCAGCAGCATGACCATGCTTTCGCGCGTCCTCGGCCTGATCCGTGATGTGGTGCTGGCCCGTTATCTGGGCGTCTCAGCTGGCACAGATGCCTTCTTCGTCGCTTTTCGTATTCCCAATTTTCTGCGCCGGTTGTTTGCCGAAGGAGCCTTCAATCAGGCTTTTGTGCCGGTGCTGTCTGAATATCGTACCAATGGCACTCAGGCTGCCGTTCAGCTGCTGATTAACCGGGTGGCCGGAACTCTGGGCATGACACTGGGGTTGGTGTCGGTGGTTGGGGTGGTTGGTGCTCCGTTGCTGATTACCCTGTTTGCGCCGGGCTTTGGCGATGACCCGGCCAAACGGGCGTTGGCCGTGGAAATGCTGCGCCTGACTTTTCCCTATCTATTCTTTATTGCCCTGACCGCCTTTTCCGGAGCGATCCTGAATACTTGGGGGCGCTTCGCGGTGCCCGCCTTTACCCCGGTGCTGCTGAATATTTCCCTGATCGGCAGCGCCCTGTTTCTGACTCCGTTGTTTAGCGATCAACGCATGGCCGTGGCGCTGGCCTGGGGGGTGTTGATTGCCGGTATGGCGCAATTGTTGTTCCAGTTGCCATTTCTGACTCGTCTCGGGCTGATGCCCAAGCCGCAGGTTTCTTGGCGGGATCCTGGAGTGAAACGCATTCTGGCATTGATGGCGCCGGCCATTTTCGGTGTCTCAGTCAGCCAGATAAATTTGCTTCTGGATACGGTGCTGGCGTCGTTGCTGGAAACCGGTTCGGTCACTTGGCTGTATTACTCTGATCGACTGGTGGAGCTGCCCCTGGGTATTTTCGCTATCGCCATTGGCACGGTAATTCTGCCCAGTCTGTCCAAGAAGCATGCCGCAGCGTCTACGGAGGAGTTTTCCCGGACGCTGGATTGGGCCATCCGCATGGTATTGCTGCTCGGCCTGCCTGCCGGCCTGGCCTTGCTGGTGATGGCCAAGCCGTTATTGTCGGCGTTGTTCCAGTACGGCGAGTTTGGCGCCTTCGATGTTCATCAGGCGTCCCTGTCGTTGCAGGCTTACAGCGCCGGGGTGGTGGCCTTTATGCTGATAAAGGTGCTGGCGCCCGGCTACTTCGCCCGTCAGGACACTAAAACTCCGGTGCGTATCGGCATTATTGCCATGGTCGCCAATATGGTGTTTAACCTGCTGCTGGTCTGGCATCTACGCCATGTGGGTCTGGCAATGGCGACGGCGCTATCTGCCTGGCTTAACGCGGCACTGCTGTATCGCGGTCTTGTCTCAGCGGGAGTTTATCGACCATCGCCAGGCTGGACTGCGTTCTTTGTTCGTCTGCTGGGCGGTGCGGCGGCAATGGTGGCCGTGGTGTGGTGGCTAAACGGGCACAGCGACCTGTGGCACACGGGGCTGGCCTGGCAGCGCGGCAGCTTTATTGTCGCTGTGGTGGCCGCTGGCGCGCTGGCTTATTTCCTTGGTCTTGGATTACTCGGTTTGAGACCTCGTCACCTCCGGCGCGGGCCCGTATAATCCAGCGCTTCAATGTATTGAGACGCTGATGGAACTGATCCGGGGAATGCACAATTTGCGCCCCGCCCACCGGGGCGGCGTTGCCACTATCGGCAACTTTGACGGTGTGCATACTGGTCATCGGCGGATTCTTGATCAGGTGATTGCTGAGGCACGGCGCAGCAAGGTGCTGTCAACGGTGATTCTGTTTGAGCCGCAGCCGGCTGAGTTTTTTACCCCGGAAAAAGCACCGCCACGGCTAATGACCCTGCGCGACAAAGTACGTGCATTGCGTCAGGCGGGAGTCGATCAGGTGCTGTGCTGCCGATTTAATCAACGTTTCCGCAGTCAGAGTGCTGCGGAGTTTGTCGACAACCTGTTGGTACGGGGGCTGGGTATCCAGTCTCTGGTGGTGGGCGATGATTTCCGCTTCGGCGCTGACCGCTGCGGGGATTTTGCCTATTTGCAGCAGGCCGGCGCGTTGCACGGTTTTACCGTTAGTGATACGCCGACCTTTGAAGTTGTCGGTGAGCGAGTCTCCAGTACCCGTGTCCGTACGGTACTGCAGCAGGGTGATTTGCAGCAGGCCGCGCAACTGCTCGGCCACCCTTACACCATTAGTGGGCGGGTACGGCATGGTGACAAGCGGGGCCGTCAGATTGGCGTGCCAACTGCCAATTTGGCCATGCGCCGGGTCCAGTCCCCGGTGGCAGGCGTGTATGCGGTGCGAGTCAACGGTGCTGGGCTTAAAGGTGCACAGGGAGTTGCCAATGTTGGCACCCGGCCAACGGTGAACGGCGTAGATAATAGACTGGAAGTACATCTGCTCGATTTTTCTGGCGATCTGTATGGTCGCTATCTGGAAGTGGAGTTTCTCCACTTTCTGCGTAAAGAGAAAAAATTTGACGGACTGGAGTCGCTCAGTGCGGCGATCCATGCCGATATCGATAACGCGAAAGCGTTTTTCAGCCAATCATGACGGACTGTTATTCATGACCGATTACAAGGCTACGCTGAATCTTCCCGAAACCGGCTTTCCCATGAAGGCCGGCTTGGCCCAGCAGGAACCGAAACGCCTGGACGACTGGAAGGCGAAAAACCTGTACCAGAAGATTCGTCAGCAGGCTGCAGGACGGCCCAGATTTGTGCTGCATGACGGCCCTCCGTATGCCAATGGCAATATTCATATTGGCCATGCCGTGAACAAAATCATCAAGGATATGATCGTCAAGTCGCGAGGTTTGAGCGGGTTTGATGCCCCCTATGTGCCGGGCTGGGATTGTCATGGTTTGCCGATTGAGCACAAGGTTGAGCAGAAAATCGGTAAAGCCGGCCAGAAAGTCGACGCTAAAACTTTTCGCGATGAATGCCGCAAGTATGCGGCCAGTCAGGTAGAAGGGCAGAAAGCGGACTTTATTCGCCTTGGTGTATTTGGCGATTGGGATAATCCCTATCTGACCATGAACTTCGATTTCGAAGCCAATATTATTCGCGCGCTCGGCAAGATCGTTGAGAACGGTCATTTAACCAAGGGTTTCAAGCCGGTGCATTGGTGTCTCGATTGCGCCTCGGCTTTGGCGGAAGCGGAGGTCGAGTATCAGGACAAGACCTCCCATGCCATCGATGTTGGTTTTCCTGTTGCCCATGCGTCCGACTTTGCCGTGCGCAGTGGCATCACAGCGGACAATGCCGAAATCGTGATCTGGACCACCACACCATGGACCATTCCCGCCAATATGGCGGTGGCATTAAATGGCCAGCTGGACTACGTGGTTGTTAGTGGCGAGCGTGATGGCGTGCAAAAGCAACTGGTGGTTGCTGAAGCGTTGGCAGACGATGTGCTGGCCCGAGCCAAGCTGGAAAATGTTTCAAGATCCGCCGTGTTTACAGGTGAAAAACTTGAGGGGCTTCTGCTGGACCACCCACTGTATGATCGACAGGTGCCAGTTATTCTTGGTGATCATGTCACCACGGATGCGGGCACCGGTTGTGTGCATACGGCGCCAGGACATGGCCAGGATGACTTTATAGTTGGTCAGAAGTATGGCCTGGAAGTATTCAATCCAGTACAGGACAACGGCCTATTTATCGCCGACCTTGGTGTGGTTGGTGGCATGCATGTCAGCAAGGCTAATGAGCCGGTAATTGATGCGCTTGCTGGGGCAGGTCGTCTGGTTGCCCACGAAAAAATTCAGCACAGCTATCCACATTGCTGGCGCCATAAAACCCCGCTGATTTTTCGCGCCACGGCGCAATGGTTTATCAGTATGGATGCCGCTGGCCTGCACAAGCGCGCTGTTGAGACTATCGATGAAGTGCAGTGGTTGCCGGAGTGGGGCAAGGCCCGTATTGAAGGCATGATGAAAGATCGCCCGGACTGGTGTATTTCCCGTCAGCGCACCTGGGGTGTGCCCATCGCCCTGTTTGTTGATCGTCAAACCGCAGAGCTTCACCCGCAGACGCCTCGGCTTATTGAAGAAGTAGCCAAACGCGTTGAGCAGGGCGGGATTAATGCTTGGTTTGAAATGGACGCCAGTGAGCTGCTCGGCGCTGATGCGGAGCGTTACAGCAAGGTCACCGATACTCTGGATGTCTGGTTTGATTCTGGTGTTACCCATTTTGCCGTGCTAGACCAGAACCCGGCACTGGGTTGTCCGGCGGACCTGTATCTTGAAGGTTCCGATCAGCATCGTGGCTGGTTTCAGTCATCGCTGCTGACCAGTCTCGGGGTGCGCGACGCAGCGCCTTATCGCACTGTTCTGACGCACGGCTTTACCGTCGATGAGCAGGGCCGCAAAATGTCAAAGTCGCTCGGCAATGTTATTGCGCCACAGGAAGTGACCAATGATCTGGGTGCCGATATTCTGCGTTTATGGGTTGCGGCTACGGATTATCGTGGCGAGATGAGTGTGTCGAAGAACATTCTGGCGCAGATGGCGGACAGCTATCGACGTATTCGTAATACCGCACGATTCTTGCTCGCAAATTTGAATGGCTTTGTGCCCACAGAGAATGCGGTGGCTAACGAGGATATGTTGGCGCTGGATCGTTGGGTGGTTGACCGTGCCGCCAGATTGCAGCAAGAAATCGTCGGTTTGTACGAGACCTATCAGTTTCATCAGATCTATCAGAAAGTGCATCACTTTTGCTCCATTGATCTGGGCGGTTTCTATCTCGATATCATCAAGGATCGCCAGTACACCTGTCAGGCGGACTCTCTGGCGCGGCGCTCCTGTCAGACCGCTTTATGGCACATCAGTGAAGCGCTGGCACGCTGGGTGGCGCCAATCCTGTCCTTCACTGCCGAAGAAATCTGGCAGCACCTGCCCGGTGAGCGCAGTGAATCTGTGTTCCTTGAGCAATGGTACGGTGATCTGGCGGAGTTGCCGATGAATGCGGAGCTGGGCCGTGACTTCTGGCAGCAGGTTTTGCTGGTCAAGCAAGCCATAAACAAGGCCATTGAAGATGCCCGCAACCAGAAAGTGGTGAAAGCCAATCTGGCAGCGGATGCAGTGCTCTATGCTGATGACTCACTCACTGCTCTGCTTAATCGCCTTGGAGATGAGCTGCGTTTTGTCACCATTACATCAACGGCAGCGCTTAAGCCCTTAAGTGCGGCGCCGGCAGATCTCACCGCTTCTCTGGTGTCTGGTCTGAAAATCAGCATCAGCGCTTCTGGGTATACAAAGTGCGCACGTTGCTGGCACCACCGTGAGGATGTTGGTCAGCATGCAGCTCATCCTGAACTGTGTGGCCGCTGTATTGATAACGTCGATGGAGATGGGGAAGTGCGTCATTATGCGTGACACCGTGGGTGAGCCTAAATCCGGTAATGGTTTGCAATATCGTAATCTGCTTTGGCTGTGGCTCAGTGCTGTAGTGTTGGCTATTGATCTGTGGACCAAGTCGCTGGCAGAAAATGCACTGCAGCTTTATCAGCGCATTGAAGTGTTGCCGTTTTTCAATTTTACCCTTGCCTATAACAGCGGTGCTGCATTCAGCTTTCTGGCAGAAGCGGGCGGTTGGCAGCGCTGGTTCTTTACCCTGGTTGCGGTGGTTGCTTCCGTGGTGATCGTTGGCTGGCTATTAAAGCTGCGTGGCGAGCGCATGGTGGCCATTGCCCTGGCGTTGATTCTTGGTGGTGCGCTGGGCAACCTGTGGGACCGGGTGACTCTGGGTCATGTGGTCGACTTTCTCGATTTCCATTGGGCCGGCTATCACTTTCCGGCTTTCAATGTCGCTGACAGCGCCATCACAGTGGGTGCCGTATTACTGATCGTCGATATGTTTTTGGGCCGCAATAAGAGTGCTTCATGACTGACCAGCTTAGGGCCGGGCCGGATACCCGGGTGACACTGCATTTTGCGGTGCGCTTGATGGACGGCACCGAAATGGATTCCACGTTTTCCGGCCAGCCAGCTTCTTTTGTCTGGGGTGATGAATCATTGTTGCCAGGCTTTGAGCGCGCGCTGCTAGGCCTCAAGGCGGGCGACAAGCGCAGTGTTTATATAGAGGCGGACAAAGGTTTTGGCGCCTATAACCCGGACAACATTCAGCAGTTTCGTCAGGATGAGTTTGCTGAGGGAATGACGCTGGAGGCTGGCGTGGTGGTCAGCTTTCGTGATGCTTCCGGTGCCGAGCTGCCGGGAGTCATCAGTCAGATCGAAGATAACTGGGTGACGGTGGATTTCAATCATCCGTTAGCCGGCCGGGATCTTACTTTTGAAGTCGAGATTCTTACCGTAGAGCGCGATGTGCCGGAGCAGCCGGTAACGATCCGTTTGTAATAGGGGTAACGCCATGGAAATCCGTCTCGCCAACCCCCGCGGCTTCTGTGCTGGAGTCGATCGTGCAATAGAGATTGTTAATCGGGCCCTGACTGCCTTTGGGCCCCCGGTCTATGTGCGCCATGAGGTCGTGCATAACAAATTTGTGGTGGATGACCTGCGCCAGCGTGGTGCGGTGTTCGTCGACGAGCTGCACGAGGTGCCGGAAGATGCGATTGTCATCTTCTCCGCCCATGGTGTGGCCCGGGCGGTGCAGGATGAGGCTGGTCAGCGCCAGCTGCAGGTATTCGATGCCACTTGCCCGTTGGTTACCAAGGTGCACATGGAGGTGATGAGGTACGCCCGCGAAGGTCGCGAAGCGATTCTGATCGGCCACCAGGGCCACCCGGAGGTAGAGGGCACCATGGGGCAGTACGATCGCAGCTTTGGCGGCGAGATGTATCTGGTGGAGGACGAGGGCGATGTTGCCAGTCTGCAGGTTAGAGACCCGGAAAAGCTCGCTTTCGTCACTCAGACGACCCTGTCGGTAGATGACACCGCAAGGATTATCGACGCACTTCGCAGCAAGTTCCCCGCCATATTGGGTCCAAAGCGCGAAGATATCTGCTATGCCACCACTAATCGTCAGGATGCGGTGCGCCAGTTGGCGCTGGAATGTGATCGGGTTCTGGTGGTGGGTTCGCCGAACAGCTCCAACTCCAATCGGTTGGCCGAGCTGGCCCAGCGCTGCGGCACCCCGGCGCTGCTGATTGATGGCCCTGAAGAGATCGATCCGGAATGGCTGGTTGACTGCCGCCGCATAGGCGTCACCGCGGGCGCTAGCGCCCCGGAGGAGCTGGTGCGCCGGGTGGTGGCCCGACTGCGTGAACTGGGCGGCCATGAGCCGGAGGAGCTGGTTGGCCGCGAAGAAAACATCCGCTTCTCCCTGCCTCGCGGTCTGCGCGATATCACTTCCGGCTAAGCTGCCGCCGCCGGCCAGATTGCAAACCGCCAACTGCGTCACAATCCTTTGTTATTAGTCAGGATTCTTGTCTGTTCAGGGCGACCGTTCAGGTAGGCGCTCTGCCCGCTTGTCTGCCATGAATGGCACTTCTCTGCAGAACCGCTAGCCTGCACTCATGGTAATCCTTAGTGGGCACACCACTGTAGTCAGGATGTCGCATAGTCGGGAGGCAGAATTGAACGGAAAGATGCGCAAACAACAGGGAGTAACAGTGCTCGAGTTGATGTTCGGGGTGGCGATCCTCGGCATCATGCTGGCATTCGCTGTTCCCTCCTTTCAGGCGTCCCAGGCGAATTCACGTCTGCGTGCCAGCACATCAGACTTGGTGGCGGCGGTTAATACCGCACGCAATCAGGCAGTTAATCTGCGCATTGATGTGCGTATTCAGGCCCTTGCAGGTGGCTGGGCCAGCGGTTGGCAGGTGCAGTATCTGTATCCCGCAGTGATTCCGGTTAGCGAGCGCAGTGAGCGCGATACTTCCTTTCCCCAGAGCGGCGACGTGAATATCACCAAGACCGGCGGAGCCAGTGCTCTGGAAATGGTTTTTCAGGCCAATGGATTAATGGCCGGCGGGGGCACCCGGTTTGATTTGTGTAGCAGCTCTGGCCGGGCCCGGGTGCTTCAGGTATCGCCGTTCGGTCGAGTCACTAATACGGATGGGACCTGCTGATGAAAGTCACCGCACGGAAAATGCTTAAGGCCCAGCAAGGGGTCGGCATGATTGAGATTCTTGTGGCTATTCTGGTGGTCGCTGTGGGTGTGCTTGGTTATGCCGGCATGCAGATGTTTGCTCTGCGCGGGGCGGAAACGGCCAGCTACCGAACGCAGGCAACGCTGGTGGCCAAGGATGCGCTGGAGCGCCTGCTGGTTAACTCGGCAACCGCGGCGGGCGATATTTACTTCGATGTCACGAGTTGGCCCGCTACGTCGGCTGCGTCAGGTGGCAATTTTCCTACGGCCTGTATGGGCGCTGCGGCATGTACGCCGGATGTTCAGGCTGCGGCTGATATTGCACAGCTTTCCTGGATCGTCAGCAACACTCTGCCGCTGGGCATGATAGCGGCCCGGGATGGTTGTACAGGTGTCGGCACCCCGAGTTGTGTGGTGGTCAGTTGGCAGGGCGCTGCTCCGGCGGACTGTTTCGTAGGTGACGTGATCAGCACGTCTGAGCCATGCGTGGTTATGGAGGCTCGTCGGCCATGAAAAAAACCATGTACGGCTTCAGTATTGTTGAGTTGATGGTGTCGCTGGTATTGGGCTCCATGCTCACTCTGGCTGCGGTCCAGTTATTCGGTGTTAACCAGCGTACTTTTATCACCCAGCAGTCCCTGGCGCGGGTGTTGGATGACGGCCAGTTGGCGCTGCGTTTTCTGTCTGATGACATTCGTCGGGCCGGCTATAGTGGCGCGACGGTGGCCAATGACGACGGTATTATTTTTGGTGGCACTGGCAGCGTCGACGGGAATCCTTTCGATCGCATTCAGGTGAGTTACGTTGGCACTCAAGATTGCCAGGGCTCGGTCAGTGCAGTGCCCGTTGCCTTGACCAATATCTACTTTGTCAACGCCGCCGGTGAGCTGCGCTGTGATGGCAGTCTCGGTGGCGGTGATGTGGTGCTACTCGATGGTGTCGAGGGGTTCCGCGTGCAGTATGGCGTCGATACGGTGCAGGACGAGGTGGCAGGGCCCTTTGCCTATGTCGGCGCTGGTGCCGCTGCCGGTCTCGCTCGTCCTGTGGTCGCTATACGTCTGGGGTTGTTGCTGGGCTCGAATAGTCCGGCCCTGCCACAGAATGCAACTCGTTCCTGGCAGCTTTACGATCGCCAGATTAATACCGGTGCCGATAACGTTACCCGCCGTGTATTTTTCACCACGGTGATGCTTCGCAATCTGAATTGGGAAACCCTATGAAGACGATCAATCAACAGCAAGGCATGGCGTTGATGGCAGCTCTTCTGGTGCTGCTGGTGATTTCCATTATTGGTGTGACTGCCATGCGCTCCAGCGCCTTTTCCGCCAAGGTGGCTACCGGTGTGCAACTGGATGCCATTGCCTTTGAAGCGGCCGAGTCAGCCATAGCAGAAACCCTGTTTAGCATTTCCGAGTTCAATGATACTGCTAGCGGTGCCGATTACGACCAGGTTGTTAACTTGTTCAATGGCAACACTCTGGTCTGGTGTATTACCGAAGGAGGCAGAACAACCACTGCGTGTACCGATACCTCCCGCTTTGACTCCCGCGGTTTGGTCAGAGCTGAAGCTCGGGCCGCTTCCACCGGATATTCGGCTACCTCGGGAAACCAGATTAGTAGTGCTGGCGGTGGTGGTGTGTTGATCGCAGATTTTGAGTTAACGATTCAAGGTAACAGTACGTTGGTAGGTTACGGTTTGAGTAACCGGCATGTTCAGCAGGCTCTCCGTCGGGGCATGGTCCCCGGCAGTGAAATCCAGTGAGGTGGGGTATGAAAACAATACGCGAGTTAGGAAAGGCTTCACTGATTGCTTTGGCGGTGTTGTTATCGCCAACGGCAGTCTATGCGGATGACACAGAAATCTTCTTCTCTGCTGCTCAGGCCGATAACGACCAGAACAAACCCATTGCCAATGTATTCATCATGCTGGATACGTCGGGCAGTATGCGTTGGTGCGAGAACTCTGTGAGTGGCAATGGTGGCTACGACGCCGGCTGGTGTTCGGATTACACCAAGCGCCGTATCAATGTGTTGCAAAGCGCTCTGAAAGACATGCTTGAGGATGTACCCGATGGTGTGCGCCTTGGCTTGGGCCGGTTCAACTACCGGATCAATGATATCTGGGATAAATATGATGGCGTAGGTCAGCAGGGTGGCCGCGTACTGGTGCCGGTAACGGATGTTACGGAAGGTTCCAGAGCCGTGATGCTGGAAGAAATCGCCAAGCTCAATGACGCGGGCAACAACACACGCGGCGACTTTCCGGGAGCTCAGCCTGCGGGGGATACGCCCACCGGCCGCGCCTATGCTGAAGCTACTCGCTACATGATGGGTATGGAGCCCCGCTACGGCACCGCGCAGAATGGAGCCAGGACTTCCATCTGTCTGGAGGAAGACACCCGTGAGGTGGGTTGCCGTGATGTGCTGATCGGCAAGGAAGATCCGGAGGAAGTGGCTTTCTGTGATGTCAACGATGGCTTGTGCACCAGCGAGATCGCAGACGAGGAAAAAATTGTCGACTGGTGCGATACCAATCGTGACGCCTGTCGTGTGGAACGGGGTAACTGGACTACTCTGCCTAGCGGAGACACCTGTGATTTGGATGATTCACAGAACTGCCGCCGTTTTTCTGAGTGGGAAAATCTGCCCTTCGGTGACACCTGTAACACCTGGTACAGCGACTGCCGCCGCTGGAGTGACTGGGAAGAGACAATCACCATCTACAGTGGTGCTGACCGGCGGAACTGCCCAGAAGTGAACGATAGCAATTTCTACCGGGACAGAGTCCGTGTCCGAATCGGACGGACAAGAACAAATCAGTGCTGGGAGGGGCGTCGTTACTATCAGCAGGCAAAGTATACCTATCAGGCCCGTGAAACGACCTACTTCGAACGAGAGGAAACCTACTTCCAGTGGGAGCCGATCTATGAAGAGCAATGTGATCTGGAGACCTTCTGCGTCAAAGAAGAACCGATTATTAGCGGTGGCAAGTACGTCTCTCCGATCAATGTAAACAACCAGTGCGAGAGCAACCACGTTATTCTGTTTACTGACGGGTCGCCCAGTAGCAATGACCAGCCAGGTAACCAGGGCTTTGTGGATTGTGGAAGCAATAACTCCTATAACTGCCAGGTTAAGGTGTCGAACTATCTTTACAGCGATAACAACGCCAAAAAGACCAAGGTGAAGACTTACAACATTGGTCTTTACATGGGTGGTAATCGCTCGGACATGGAGAGGGTCTCCACGGATGGCGAAGATGGCACTATTAACGCTGATGACAGTGATCAGTTGGTTAAGGCGTTCTCCGATATCGTTAACCTGATTGCCGATAATTCCCGTTCATTCTCCGCGCCAGGTGTGGCGGTGAACCAGATGAACCGCCTTGAGCATTTGGACCAGCTATATTACGCGGTGTTTGAGCCGAAGAAGTCCAGTTACTGGGAAGGCAACCTGAAGCGCTATCGCGTGGTTGATGATCAGATCCGCGCTACCAATGGCCCGGCGGTTGATCAGGCTACCGGTTTCTTCTCGGAAAACTCCAAGAGCTTCTGGAGTTCCACCATTGATGGCGCGGATGTGCGCAAGGGTGGAGCTCGGGAGAAAGTCGCGAACCGTCGCCTGTTCTACACCGATGAATTCGGTGCCATGCAGCAGCTTGATTGGCTCAACGACAATACCCCGACCTTCTATGGCCTGCCTTCCTCTGCCACTGAGGAGCAGGTGACCGAACTCAAGGACATGCTGAAGGTCTCCTGGGGTGACCCGCTGCACAGTGAGCCAGTGCTGGTGAACTATGGTGGTAGCAGTGACAACAACGGCATTTTCGTCTCCGGTAACGATGGCATGTTGCGCGCCATCAGCTCGCAGACGGGCCAGGAAGTGTGGGCCTTCATGCCGAATGAAATGATTCGCAAGGCGAACAAGTTCACCACCAACCGTCCTGGACTGGCTTTCAACAATGATCGTCAGATCTATGGCATGGATGGAAGCTGGACCGCATGGCGCCGTCCGGGTGCAAGCCCGTCCTCTGCGCCTAGCAAGGTGTATATCTATGGTGGCATGCGTCGTGGCGGTACCAGTTACTACGCATTGGATGCCACCGGCACTTCGCCGAAAATGCTTTGGCAGATTAATCGTGGTGATACTGGTTTCGAACGTCTTGGCCAGACCTGGTCCCAGCCGACTCTGACTCAGGTCAAGGTGGGTGGCGTCAAGCGTGCGGCGCTGGTGTTCGGTGGCGGCTATGATCCGGCTGGTCATGATGGTAAGCAGGATGCTGCTCGAAGTGCGGGCGATAGCATGGGTAATGCAATCTATGTTGTCGATGCGCTGACCGGTCAGTTGCTGTGGTCTGCCGGGGCGAATGGTGCGACTACCTCTGTGGCCTCCATGAAGTGGAGCGTACCGTCAACCATTTCGGTGGTGGATGGTAACTTTGATGGCGTAGCAGACTTCTTCTACTTCGCTGATCTAGGCGGCCAGGTGTTCCGTGTCGATCTGGATGATGCCAACGTGACTGCTTCCAAGGTGCGTCGTCTTGCTGATCTGTCCGGCACTGGTGTAGCCAATAACCGTCGCTTCTACTACGCACCGTCAATCAGCTATGTGCGTTCGGAAGACGGTACCCAGGAGAGCCTCTACATCTCTATTGGTTCCGGCTACCGGACTCATCCGCTGTCGGAGAAGACGGACGACTACTTCTTTGTGATCCGCGACGATGGCGTACAGCGTGACTCATCGAACAAGTTCGCCGGTTCTGCGCCGACCTCACTGATAACTGCTGCGACGCTTGATACTTTGAGTAGTAGTGGTGCGGCAGATCCAGACAAGGTGGGCTGGAAGTTGCCGCTGGTTGGTGATGGAGAGAAGTCCCTGTCAGCTTCGGTGGTGTTCAATAACCGTATCTTCTTCACCACCTATGAGCCTTCAGCTGACGATAGCTCTCTGGATGGCAATGACTGCGCGGTGAGAATCGGTACTACCTACCTCTATGTGGTGGATCTGGTCAGTGGTCAGGGTGCCTCCCTGACTAATGACGGTGAGCTCGGCGGCGATCGCCGTAAAGAGCTTGCTCAGGATGTGCCGCCACCAAGCCCGACCTTGCTGTCGGATGGTGAGAAAGTGCTGGTGATTATCGGTACTGAGGTGGCCGGTGATGAGTCGCTGGGCAATACCGGGGTGCGCCGCGGTAGCTGGTACCAGCTGCAGCCGAGTGAGGCCGATAAGGTGCCTGACCCGAACGCCACAGCACCGTGATGTGAAGAGCAATAAAAGCCGGGCCTCAGGGCCCGGTTTTTATTGGTACGGTAATAGTTAAATCTGTCCGCACTCCTGATCTGGTTCCGCCTTTTCGATACGTGCATGGCTTGACCAGCTCATGATGATTTTTCTCGCCGCATGGCTATTACAAATAAAAAAATGGCCATTTTGATAATGGGTCCTGCCATCGGGGCGGAATATCAAGGCATTGCCGCGGAAACGGCGCCAGCGCACGCTAACGCCTTCAGGCAGCTGTAGCCGGGTAAGGAGTCGCTCCGGGCTTTGTGCGTTATCTGTGCGGTAAAGGCCTAGAAGATCCGTATGGTCGAAGTCATTGCAGCCCTGCCGGGCGTCACACAGCATGACCTCGCCGATACTCAGAGCCTCACTGCGGCCCAGCTGCATCAGGCCGATAATGCGATTAGTGCTGTGCACAACCCGCTGCTGTTGAATCATCCGGTCAAAGGCCGGGGCGGCGATAAGCGAGCTTATGCTGATGATGGCCAGGGCGCAGATCAGCTCAATCAGGGTGATGCCTTTCATGGCGGCCTCCATGGCTCTTCCAGAAAGGCTCAATGTAGAGGGTTGTCTGTTGGCAGGAAGTCGGTGGCCAGCGGGCAGGCTTGTCAGACAAACAATGTGGTGTCTGTCAGTGTGCGGACCTGCTGCCAGTTGGCCGCCTGATTGAGGTATGCTTGGATTAAGTAAATCTAATGAGGTGCTCTATGCAAAGTGAACGGCGAATGGGGCAGGCAGGTTTTACCCTGATTGAGCTTATGATCGTGATGGCTATCGTCGGCATTATTGCTGCCGTGGCTTACCCGGCCTACACCCGGCAGGTTCAGGCTACTAACCAACAGCGTGCCCAGGGAGAACTGATGTCATTGATGGCTGGTGCCGAGGCCTACCGGGCGCAGCGCTTCAGCTATCAGGGCTATACTGTGCCAGCAACCATGCCTTTAGCAGACCGCTATACTTTTAGTGCCACTATCTCCGCTAATAATCAGGAGATTGTTCTGCTTGCGGTACCCAAGGGGCCGCAGGCCGGTACCGGCGCTATTGGTATTGATCATCAGGGGCAGACCTGTCTGGACAAGGCCAACGACACAACCTGTGCACCGGGCAGCAACCCCTGGAAGTAATCTTTTTTATCGGGGTGTAGTAGGGTTTATCGGGGCAGGGTTGGAGTAGTTTGTGTCGCGTGTGGTAGTTGTCGGCGCGGGTGTCGCTGGTCTGTTGTCGGCCTTGGAGCTGAGCGACCGAGGCTGGCAGGTATCCCTGCTTGATGCGGGTCCAGCCCGCCCGTCCGCCTCCTGGGCTGGCGGTGGCATTTTATCGCCCCTGTTTCCCTGGCGTTATCCCTCCTCTTTGTTGCCTTTGACTGGCAATGTCCGGCGTGATTACGCCACATGGCAGCAACGTATTATTCAAGCCGGGGGGAGGGACCCGGAGCTGCTGGGTGGTGGCATGGTGGTGCTGGTTGATGGGGCTGAGCAGCGTCAGGCCAGCGACTGGGCGGCATCGAACAACATTGCTCTGCAGGCGGATGCTGCGGCGAGCTGGTTTCCATGGTTAGAGCAGTCAGCAATATGCTTGCCCGACGTTGCCCGGATACGTAATCCGCGCTTGCTTAAGGGGCTGGCCATGCTGGTCCAGAAAAGCTCTATTCGTTGGTTACAGGGCCATGTGGAAGCGGTTGCCAGCTCTCCATCTGGTGTGCGTCTGGAAGCCAGTTGTGGCGTGCTGGAGGCCGATCATGCGCTTATTACTGCGGGGGCATGGAGTCACAAGTTATTGCCTGAGCTGGTGTCGCTAACCTATCCGGTAAAGGGTCAGATGTTACTGTACCAAGCACCGCAAGCTTTTCCCGAGAAAGTGCTGCTGACTGAGCAGGGCTACCTGATTCCCCGTTCAGGCGGCCTGCTGCTGGCCGGATCTACCGTGGAGCCGGATCAATGGGATGGGCGCCCCACCGAGCGTGCATGCAAGCAGCTTGCGGAGACGGTTGCGCAGCTGTGGCCAGTGTTGCAGAAGGAGCAACCGCTGGCACAGTGGAGCGGGATTCGCCCGGGGTGCAAGCGCCCTGTGCCGATTATCGGTCAGGTGCCGGACAGCCATGATCGACTGTGGGTGAATACCGGACACTTTCGTAATGGTCTGGTCTGTGGGCCCGCCAGTGCAAGATTAGTGGCTGAGCTAATCAGTGGCGAGACGCCCTTTTGTAATCCTGCCCCTTACTCGGTTTCGTCTTCTTCATCGTCACCGCCCTGATCCAGCGATAACTTCTGCAGTCGGTAACGTAGTGAGCGGAAGGTCATGCCAAGTTTTTTCGCCGCTGCAGTGCGGTTCCAGTGGGTTGCTTCCAGAGCGCGCAGCAGCTCGGTGCGTTCCACCTCCTGCAAAAAATCCTCCAGCGGCATGCCCGCTGGGCGGCTTGGCAGGGCACCGCCTGGCTGGCCAATTTCGTTGATATCGGCTTCTGGCAGTTGCAGGTGAGAGCTGCCAATCTGCTGACCGTCAGATAGTGTGAGGGCCCGCTCAAGAATATTTTCCAGCTCGCGGACATTGCCGGGGAAAGGGTAGTTCTTTAATGCCTGCCAGGCATCGTCAGTGATTTGTGGTAGCGGCAGATTCCACAGCTGACATAGTCGTCCCAGAATATGGTTCGCCAGCGCTGGTATGTCGCAGGCTCTTTCACGTAGCGAAGGAACCCGAGTTTCAATAACGTTCAGTCGATAGTATAGATCCTGTCGGAAGCGATCTTCCGCAACTTCGCGGGCAAGGCTTTTGTGGGTGGCGCTGAGTAGCCTGACATTGACGGGAAATTCACGTGACTCGCCGATTGGCCGAACAGATTTTTCCTGAATGGCACGTAGCAACTTGACCTGCATATGCAAGGGCAGGTCGGCAACTTCATCCAGAAACAGGGTGCCGCCGTCTGCTTCCCGAAAAAGCCCTTTGCGGTCCTCGTAGGCGCCAGTAAAGCTGCCTTTACGGTGACCAAAGAACTCGCTTTCCATCAGTTCGGAAGGAATGGCGCCGCAGTTAACCGCAACAAAAGGTTTTTCCCGGCGCGAGCCAACGCCATGAATCAAACGGGCAACTCGCTCCTTGCCGCTGCCTGATTCGCCGGCAATGTAGATTGGCGCCTGACTGCGCGACAACTTGCCGATCTGTTCGCGCAACGCCTGCATGATCGGGTGATCACCGATCAGCTGCTCTACGGATTCCTCTGCCGGCCCCTGGCGGCGGATATCCAGACCGTCATCAATAAGTTGACGCAGCCGGTCCAGGGTGACGGGTTTGGCAATAAAGTCAAAGGCCCCTTCCTTCATGGCTTGAGTGGCAGTTTCCATGCTGCCGTGGGCAGTAATCATGGCGATGGGCATGTCCGGATAGCGCCGACTGGCATGACGCACCAGATCAATGCCGTTGCCATCGGGCAGATTCATGTCGGTCAGGCAGAGGTCGAAGGAAGATTCAGACATTACGCGAAATGCATCTTCCAGTGTGCCGACGGCTTCCGCCTCCAGCTTCATTCTTCCTAGGGTAATCACCAGTAGTTCGCGAAGGTCTGCCTCGTCGTCGACAACCAGAACGCGTTGAGTGCCTTGAGTCATGTTGTCCCTTTATTGAAATACTCTGTCCGGATGGGCGAAGGTTATCATAAAGCTGGCGCCGATCACGGTGTCGACCAAATCAAGTTGGGCTTGATTGGATTCACACAATTCGCGGCAGACAAATAGGCCTAACCCAGTGCCCTGATGAGAGGTAGTGAAGAATGGCTCAAACAGGTTAGGGCGGACTCCTTCAGGTATGCCTGGGCCGTCATCAGAGACTTTTAACCAGGGTAAGCCGGAGTCTTTCTGGACTCCGGCGCTGAGCTCCACGCAGGCGTCTTCGCCACCATGGCGGAAAGCGTTGCCGATCAGGTTGTCGATGATCTGCTCAAGCTGCCCGGGGTCAAAGCGGATATTCAAGTTGGCGGGAATACTGGCGCGGATTTGTTGATCCGACTTGCCGCGCTGATGCCACTGCTTGCAGATGCGACCGATGAATTCAGATAACACAATCCGTTCTGCGGCGCTGCTCTGTCGCCGCGACAGATTCAGTACATCGTTGATGATGCCGTTCATGCGGGCGACATTGGCGGAAACGATATCCAGCAGCCGTCGATCACCATCCTCCAGTTGCGCCTCTGCCAACAGGCCAGTGGCATGGCTGATGGCAGAAAGGGGATTGCGGATTTCATGGGCGATGGTGGCGGACATGCGGCCCAGAGATGCCAGCTTCAACTGCTGTGCTTCTTGGGCAAGCTTGCGTTGATCTTCCAGAAAGGCAAGCGTCAGTGGCTGAACTTCATTCTCAAGCATGGCGAACCGTACCAGCACGGTGGCGCCGCCGGGTATCAGCTGGACCGCAGGCCTATGCTGCATGGGGTTGCTGTGCCACTGGCGCAGCATAGAAATCAGGGCCGGTGGCAGCAAGCTGTTGATAAGTGTGCCCGAGCCAGACACCATCAGTGCTTCAGCGGCCTTGTTGGCCCGCACAATGCGCTGACTGCGATCGAATACGATAATGCCGGTACGCATGCGCTGAATGATTTGCCAGTTCAGCTCCTCCAGCTGTTCAATTGCCTTATGGCGGGTTTCTGCCAGCGCCTCGCTTAGTGCCAGCCTCTGGGCAATCAGATGAATAATGATGGCGGTGACAAAGAAGGCGAAACCAAGCATGGCGGATTCAGTCAGGTGCCATGGATTGCCACGATTAAGCTGAATGGAAAACCAGAACTGCTCGAACATCACAGTCATGCTGGCCAGGGCCGCCACCAATAACCCGCCTCGGCCCGGAAGCAGAATACTGGCAGAGGCAACGGTGACCATCAGCAAGACAGACAGCGTGCTTTTGGTGCCGCCGCTGGCGTGGATCAGTAATGTCAGCAGCACGATATCGGCGACGATGGGCAGCAATGATGACCAGTTAGGGAAGCGCCGACGCAGGGGCGACATCAATGCGGCGGAAATCAGGGTGATTATCAGATAAATCACCGCCGTGAAGATAAACAGCGCCGGCTGCCCCGTGTCCGTCATGACGCTGCTGGGAGCCAGATAAAACACCACCACCAGAATCACTGCCAGTACCACTCTATAGGCAGCATAGACCCGGGCAGGGGTCCAAAAGATATAGCGGTCAGTCATGGTGCTTTTCCAGCCACTGCTGGCGATGATCTTCGCTGCAGAAGTGGCGCTCCTCCAGGCGTACTGTCTGGGCTTCCGGGGTGTGCACCTGACACCAGTCACAGCGCACCATTTTCTGGCTCTGTGGAGTCTGGTCCTGTGGCGCAGCACCCTCCCGCGTTGCCCCCAGCAGGGTCTGGCGAACTACCCGCCAGACCAGCCAGATCAGGGCAGCAACAAGTAATAACCGTATTAGTCCCATTAAGCGCCTCCTCAGGTAACGCAGACCATGCGAGTTACAGAGTACAATCGCTACCACGGCAAGGAAATGACAAATGGAGTATCGGCATGCGAGTGGTCATCGCCCAGCGTAATTTTCATGTGGGAGACATCGAGGGCAATAGCCAGCGGGTCATTGCTGCCTGTGAGGAAGCACGGCGTCTACTGGGCGCCGATCTGGTGATTTTTCCGGAACTGTGTCTTACCGGCTATCCGCCGGAGGATCTGTTGCTGCGGCCAAGTCTGAATACTCGTATTGAAGAAGCCCTGGGGCATATCGCCTCAGCGGTCAGTGTGCCGTTGGTGCTTGGCTATCCCGCCGTGCGTAATGGTCGGCGTTATAACGTGGCAGGGTTGCTGCGTCCCGGAGAGCTTCGTCCGCAGCAAGAGTATTTCAAGCAGTGTTTGCCGAACTACCGGGTGTTCGACGAAAAGCGCTATTTTCACACCGGTGATCAGCCGATGTTGATTGAAGTCGGCGGCCTGCAGATTGGTTTAACGGTGTGTGAGGATATTTGGCACACCGGCCCGGCGGCGGCGGCCCGTGACGCCGGTGCTCAGCTTTTGATCAATATTAACGCCTCACCTTTTCGTCGCGATAAGCATGATGAACGGGTTGAGCAGGTCAGTGCCCGTGCCCGGGAAACCAACTTGCCGGTTATTTATTGCAATCTGGTTGGTGGTCAGGATGAGCTGGTTTTTGATGGTGGCTCTTTTGCAGTCAATGCGGATGGCAGCGTAGCTGTGCAAGGAGGGTTCTTCAGCGAAGCTTTGGTGCCCGTGGATGTTCAGGCTGCAGTGCAGGGTGTGGAACTGCAGGGCGAGCAGCTCTCTGTGCCCGATCAGCTCGACAGCGTCTATCAAGCGCTGGTGCTGGCGACGCGAGATTACATTGAAAAGAATGGTTTCCGTGGAGCGCTTCTTGGGCTGTCCGGTGGGATTGATTCGGCGCTGACGCTGATGGTGGCCGTGGATGCCCTTGGTGCAGATCGAGTCAACGCGGTGATGATGCCGTTTCGCTATACCTCGGAAATGAGTCTTGAAGATGCCGCCCGGCAAGCAAAGAATCTTGGCGTCGGCTATCAGGTGCTGGAGATCGAGTCGGCGGTGGATGCATTTATGGATATTCTGCGCGAGCCATTCTCCGGCTTGCCGGCGGATGCCACGGAAGAAAACCTTCAGGCTCGATGCCGGGGTGTATTACTGATGGCGTTATCCAACAAAACCGGACAATTAGTGCTGACTACCGGTAACAAGAGTGAAGTTGCCGTCGGTTACTCGACCCTTTATGGGGATATGGCTGGTGGTTTCGATGTCCTGAAAGATGTACCGAAAACCTGGGTTTATCGACTTTCTGAATATCGTAACCAGAAAGCTGGCACAGACATTATTCCACGACGGGTTATTGAGCGGCCACCCTCGGCAGAGTTGGCGCCGGATCAGAAGGATCAGGACTCACTTCCAGATTATGATCTGCTCGACACTGTTCTGGAGCTGTACGTTGAGCAGGATTACAGCGCTGAAGCGGTGATTCGAGCTGGTTATGACCGCGACACGGTGTACCGCATTGTGCGCATGGTGGATCGCAATGAGTATAAGCGCCGTCAGTCGCCGACCGGGCCACGGGTAACTCGCCGGGCCTTTGGCAAGGACCGGCGTTATCCGATTACCAATGGTTGGCGGCCAGGAGACTGATCAGGTTCTGGCTTCTATAACGCGGACAAATGGATTGCCCCGGCTGCGTGGAATCGGCAGGCGATCGTAGTAGTCCTTCGGGTTGTGCACGGTGGTTTGCTTGAAGCCGCAGCTGAGGAAACACTCGGTTGCTTCCTCGTCGCTGCCGAAATGGAAGCTGACTTCACTGCGTGAGGCAGCGCCCAGCATGCCGCCCAGAGTTTTCATGGTGCGGTGCAGCGGGTGGTCGTGAAACAGTGGATAGTTGTCAGTCAGGTAAGTGCCGCCGGCAAAGCTGGATAGCAGCGTTTGCAGGCGTTGCCAGAATGGACTGATGGACTCCAGTGAGAAGTAGTTTACCAACCCCTCGGTTATTACCAGCAATGGCTTGCTACGGTCGAAACATTTCTCCGCAATAGTCTCCATCGCATCAATGCCATCCACAGAAAAAATATTCAGCGGCACTACCCGGTGATGATCATTCAGGCAATGTTGCGAAGACAGTAGCCGGTGTTTGCGCGCGGCCATATCGGGCAGGTCTGCCTCCACATAAGTCAGATCCGGATATTGCTGGCGAAATCGATAACCGCGTGGAGATAAACCACAGGCGATTTCCAGAATTTGACTAACGCCGCGCTGCTCAATGGCTTCGCGCACCAACTCATCAATCAGGTGATGGCGCTGTAGCAGAAAGGTGCGGATATTGCCGCCAGCCATTTTGCCGCCCACATACTCGAAAGGCGCCAGAGCATGATAGAAAAAGCTACCGCGGCGGGTGTGAAACGCCGGTGCAGACAATCCATTGGCATACCAGACGTGACCGGTGTAAAGGGCGGTAAAGCTGATCGATGAAGTATCCTGACTGCGTGACGCCATGGTTTACCTGTCTTAGTGAAAGCAAAAACTGGATGATGGGCTCAGTGGCCAACCGCTGCCGGGTCTGGCCGGGCCAAAATTATTCACCGTTGCCGTCTTCATGGGCTGCTCGTAGCTCCAGCAGAATAAGTCTTGCATCGACATCCGCTTCAGCCTGAACGGCTGCATCAAACTCAGCCTGACTGCTGTTTTCCGCAATATTGCGCAGGGCTTCCATATCAAACTCCGGTGCTGGCTGATCCATGGGGATATCCTGAACGGAGGCGACCATGGCGCGTAGTTCATGCATGGCCTTGCGAATATCCGGATCGCTGACACTGGCCAGTGCCGCGCTGAATTCTTCATCGCTGCCTTCCCCGGCAATGGCGAACAAGGCCTCAAGCTTTTCCTGTTCCTGTGAAGACATGGGAGCGGAAGTATCCGCTGGCCAGAAAATGAACATGGCTGCCACCACCAGTGCGGCTGCCGCACCGGCAGCCAGTGGCCACCAATTGCGCCGTCCTGACTGTTGCGGAGCTTGCGCTACTTCCGCTGCCACGCTGTCCGACTGGGGCTGCTCAGCTGGCTGCTCCGGCTCCCCGGAGAACGACTGCATCACGGTGGCAAAGCTCAGATCCTGCTCGGCGGGCATCTCCGGGAAGTCAGTGAAGTCTGGCACGCCCTCGCCGGTCAGATCGGGTAGAGGTGGGTCAACTTCCACTCTGGCACCCGCTTTTTCCAGTGCAGCCAGATATTTGCGGGCAGCGGCCTCATCAAGGCTTTTTTTGATGGTGACCGGGTTGCCGCTGAATAGTCCGTCCAGGCGCTCAGCATCTTCAATACGAAAGAGCTTTCCCAGATTCTCTCGAACAGTGGCGCTGTCCTGACCAGCCTGAATCTGTCCCCGGAAGATAATTTTGTGCATGGCGAGCTCCTTTTGCCTGATCTATGCAGGAAGTTACCACAGTTTTTGCCTACATCAGCTCGAAGATCGCAGGTAGTGGCTGGCCGGCCAGTTTTAGAGTGAGAGCCGTATTGCCGCTACGCGGGTCACCTGGACGCATACCCTTGATGCTTTGGTCAACCCGAGCAGCCAGAGCGAGAGCTGCGCCAATGGCGGGAAGTCCCAAATGAATGGCGTGGCGTTCTGCTTCGGCGGCTTTTTGCTGGGGCAGTCTTTGGCTGCTGCCGTGGCCGCTGACAAAGGCTTCGTAAATGCGCGCCTCTCTGGCCAGCGCCCAAAGAATCTGTGCTTCGTCCGTGCCTTCGGCGCGCAGCCCATCAAGGATTCGTAGAGCTCGGCCAGGGTCGCGACTTAATGCATCGGTAAGATCGAAAATGGAATAACGACTACAGTCGCCAACGCTCTGCTGTAGCTCGCCGACACTAACGGACTGGTCGGGAAATAATAGCGCCAGTTTGTCGATCTCCTGCGCACAGGCAAGCAAGTTGCCCTCGCTCAGTTCGCTGAGCAAGGCGATGGCGTCACGGTCTGCTTGCAGCCCTCGCTGCTTACAGCGCTGCTCAATCCATCCTGGCAGGCGGCCGGCATCAATCGGCCAGATATCGGTGATGCCGCCCACTTTATCGACGGCGCTTACCCATTTGCTGCCAACGTCCCGCCTGCGATCAAGCTTGCTGGCGGTGATCAGCAGCATAATATCGTCCGGCGGATTATTCAGCAGCTGACAGATCACGGCGCTGCCGTCTTTGTCGGGCCGTTTTTCCCCCAGACGTAGTTCAATCAGCTTCCGGCCACCGAACAGGCCCATGCTCTGGGTTTCATTGCGCAGCTCATGCCAGTCAAACCGATCTACGACAGTAAAGATTTGTCGATCATCAAAGCCTTGCTCCCGTGCGCGCTGACGCAACAGGTCAGCACATTCGCCAAGCTGAAATGGCTCATCACCGGCGATCAGATAGGCGGGTAGCAATGATTGTTGTAGATGTTTGCCTAGCTGTTCGGCGCGAATTTGCATGGCGGTTAAAGGCCTTCGTTGGCGGCGGGCAGGCTTAGCAAATTACTTTCTGCGGTGAGTTGTCGCATCAGCAACTCAGCAGCATCACGACGCATAATTTCGCGAGTCAGCTGCTCCTCATCGCTGGTGGCCAGTGCATTGGTCGGGTCCACCTGATAAACCCTGGTGAGGACTACTTGACGACGTGTGGTGAGGGGTGGTCCGGCTGCATCGATTAGCTGCCATTGAAGTTCATAGCGTAGTTCAATGCCCGCAGAACGGCCCTGGGCATCTACCACAACTGTTCTTTTCCACCAGCGTTCCTGGCTCAGTTGCATCGTGATGGGGGCGGCATCAGTAACCATTACATCGCGCTTCAGCAGCGCCGACTCAATATCATAGCGAGTTCGTGCTTCGGCGCCGCGCAAGGTCAAAGTATCGAGCAGCAGTGGTGCTACTTCGCCGCGAAACTGCCAGCCGCATGCGGACAGGGTCAGACTGAGAAGCACCACTAGTATCTTCATTAGCTCGCCACAATATTGATCAGCTTACCCGGAACGACAATAACCTTGCGTACTGTCAGGCCATCCAGAAAACGCTGCACGTTGGGGGCCGACATGGCATGTTTTTCAATGCCGTCACGGTCGAGGCTTGCCGGTACATCAAGCTTTGCCCGCACCTTGCCATTAACTTGCACCACCAGCTCAATGGAGTCTTTTACCAGCGCGCTTTCATCAATTGCTGGCCAGGGTTGTTGTACCACCGCGTCCTGATGTCCCAGTGCCAACCACAGGGTATGGCTTATATGGGGCACCATTGGTGCCAGCAGCAGTACTGCCGAGTCCAGTGCCTCCTGACGTACAGCGCGGTCCTGCTCGCTAGAGGCTTCGAAACGACTGATCTCATTGCACAGCTCCATGACTGCGGCAATGGCCGTGTTGAAAGTCAGTCGCCGACTCATGTCGTCGCTGACCTTGGCGATGGTTTCATGGGTTTTGCGACGCAGAGAGCGAGCATCATCGCTTAGTGCTGATGTGTCCAGTGCAGCAACAGACCCTTGCTCAATATGCTCGGCAACCAGTCGCCATAGTCGCTTGAGAAAACGATTGGCACCTTCGACACCGGCATCGTTCCACTCAAGGGATTGCTCCGGGGGTGCGGCAAACATGATGAACAGGCGCACAGTGTCAGCGCCGTACTGTTCAATGAGCTCCTGAGGATCGACAGTATTGCCTTTCGACTTGGACATCTTGGAACCGTCTTTTAGCACCATGCCTTGACACAGCAGACGCTTGAACGGCTCGTCACTATTGACCAGGCCAGCATCGCGTAGCAGCTTATGAAAAAAGCGCGAGTAAAGCAGATGCAGGATGGCGTGCTCGATACCACCGATATATTGATCCACCGGTAGCCAATAGTTGGCTTTGGCTGGATCAAGCATGGCGTTGTCACTGTCCGGGCTGCAGTAGCGGGCGTAGTACCAGCTCGATTCCATAAAGGTGTCGAAGGTGTCAGTTTCCCGCGTTGCAGGCGCGCCATTGAAGGTGGTTTTTGCCCACGCCGGATCTGCCTTGATCGGGCTGGTTACGCCGTTCATAACAACGTCTTCTGGTAGCAGCACCGGCAGCTCGTCTTCCGGTGCTGGCACCAGTTCACCATTCGACAGGTTGATCATCGGAATGGGTGCGCCCCAGTAGCGCTGACGGGACACGCCCCAGTCGCGCAGGCGATAGTTGACCTTGCGCTCGCCAAGACCGTGCTCGCTGAGCCAGCTGGCAATGGCATCAAAAGCTTGCTGTGAAGTCAGCGTGTCAAATTGCCCGGAGTTGAGCAGTGCCCCTTTTTCCGTAAAGGCCTGCTGCTCTAGATCGATGGCCTCTCCATTGAGCGGCGTAATAACCTGTTGAATGGGAAGCTGATATTTTTTGGCAAACTCGTAGTCCCGTTGATCATGGGCCGGGACCGCCATCACTGCGCCGGTTCCGTAATGCATCAAGACGAAGTTGGCCACCCATACTGGCACTGGGTTGCCGGTAATCGGGTGTTTCGCATACACACCGGTGAAGATGCCTTTCTTCTCCATGGTGGCGATATCAGCTTCGGCCACTTTCGACTGCAGGCATTCGTTAACAAACTGAGCAACGTGCGCATTTTCTTCGGCCGCTTTTCTGGCCAGTGGGTGCGCAGCAGCCACAGCCAGATAACTCACCCCCATGACGGTATCCGGGCGTGTGGTATAAACCCGCAGCGGAGAGTCATTTTGCAAAGCAAAATCCATCTCAACGCCCTCAGAGCGACCGATCCAGTTTCGCTGCATGGTCTTGACCTGCTCCGGCCAGCCATCCAGCTGATCAAGGTCGTTGAGCAGTTCTTCCGCATAGTCGGTAATCTTGATAAACCACTGCGGTATTTCCTTCTGCTCCACCCGTGTGTCGCAGCGCCAGCAGCAGCCATCAATAACCTGTTCGTTGGCCAGCACGGTCTGGTCATGGGGGCACCAGTTCACCGTGGACAGTTTTCGGTACACAAGGCCTTTTTGGTACAGCTGGGTAAAGAACCATTGCTCCCAGCGGTAGTATTCCGGCCGGCAGGTGGCGACTTCCCGATCCCAGTCATAACCGAAACCAAGACGCTTGAGCTGGCCCTTCATATAGTCGATATTTTCGTAGGTCCACTTGGCCGGCGGCACGCCGTGTTTCAGGGCGGCGTTTTCTGCGGGCAGGCCGAATGCATCCCAGCCCATTGGCTGCAGTACATTCTTGCCCTGCATGCGCTGGTAGCGACTAACCACATCTCCGATGGTGTAGTTACGTACGTGCCCCATGTGCAGCCGACCGCTAGGGTAGGGGAACATGGACAGGCAGTAGTATTTCTCCCTGGACGGGTCTTCAATGGCCTTGAAGGTCTGGTGGGTTTCCCAGTACTTCTGGGCTTCCTGTTCGATCTGCTCGGGACGATACTGTGTATCCATCGGAATGCGTGGCCAACTGACAAGAATAAGAAGGGGCATAGGATACATGACCAGTCTCTTAGCAGACAGGGCTCAGATGGCGGCGGCAAGCAGATGAATCTTGGAGCTGTGCTGGTGCTGGTGCTGGTTGCCGGGACGCTGCCGGCGATCGTGCGGCAGCTCTACCCGCCTTTGCCTTTACGCAGCCACAGTGAAGCTACGCCCCGTTGCGTTGTGGTATTGGGTGGTGGCCTGGTGGGCCGCGGCCGGCAGCGCCGTTCCTCTCGTATGGGCTTGCGCCGCTTGGCCCGCGCTTTGCAGGAGTCACGCCAGCGGCAGTTGCCCTTGCTGATTAGTGGTGGTGGCCGGCCACCGACGGAGGGGCAGGTTAGCGAGGCCAGATTGCTGGCGGATGCCAGTGAGGGATTTGGGCTGACCATCTGGCTTGAGGAGCGCAGTCGTAATACTCGCGAGAACGCTCGTAATAGTGCTGCACTACTGCAGCGCAAGGGAATTGATCAGGTGTTGCTGGTTACCGACCGGGCTCATATGACCCGCGCCATGCTTTCGTTTCAGCGCGCCGGCATCGAGGTGATAGCGGCGCCGGTGGACAGGTTGCCGTCCCCGGCATGGATGCCTTCTGCCGGGGCGTTACTACTGTTGCCGGAAATCTGGTACGAGTGGCTGGCGCTATTGTGGTATGAAATCCGCGGCTAGAGTGTGGTCTCTGGATCCAGCTCCGCCAGTGCCGAGTAGTGACTCAGATAGATATTGCCACTCAGGTGCTCGACAAAATCCACCTTGTTAAGCGCATCCATCACCGGCCCCTTGATCTCGGAAAGGTGCAGCATGATGCCGGCGTCCTGCAGTCGCTGGCTAAGCGCTTCCAGACTTTCCAGGGCGCTGGCATCAATCAGATTGACGGCAGAGCATTGCAGCACCACATGTCGTGTCTGCGGGTTCTGCAAGGCTGACTTGTAGATCGAGTCCTCCAGAAAACGGGCATTGGCAAAGTACAGCGATTCATCAACTCGCACGGATAGCACAGTGGGGCTGGTGATCACCTTATGACGATTAACATTGCGAAAATGCTCGGTGCCAGGAACCTGACCCACTACCGCAATATGTGGTGAGCTGGTACGCCACAGGAACAATAGCAGGGAAGTCGCCACGCCCATCACCACGCCGGCTTCAACACCGATGGTGAACACGCCAAGCATGGTCAGCATCATGGCGCTGAAATCGATACGCGAATATTGCCAAGTGCGACGGATGATGCCGAAGTCCACCAGCGATAGCACCGCGACGATAATGGTGGCGGCAAGAGTGGCGTTGGGCAGGAAGGTAAACCAGCCGGTCAGGAACAGGGTGGTCAGGCCAATGCCGATGGCAGTAAAAATCCCGGCCATGGGGGTAACGGCGCCTGCATCAAAGTTGACCACGGAGCGGGCGAAGCCACCGGTAACCGGAAAGCCACCCGAAAGTGCCGAGCCAATATTGGCCGCGCCCAGACCGGCTAGTTCGTGATTTGGATTGATTTGCTGGCGACGTCGGGCCGCCAGTGTCTGGGCAACGGATACGGATTCAACAAAGCCGATCAAGCTGATCAGAAAGGCGGGCACCAACAGTGCCTGCCACAGTCCGGCATCAAACTGTGGTACGCCCAGTTCAGGCAGGCCTCCAGGTACATGGCCAACGACGCGAACCCCCTGCTGATCCAGATTCAGGCGTGCTACCACCACGGTGGACAGAATCACTGCCAGAGCCGGGCCGGCGCGGGCCAGTAAATCAACTGCCAGTGGTGGCAGTTTCAGTTTTTGCAGCAGCGGTTTGAGTTTTTTCCTCGCCCAGAACAAAAAGGCCAGTGCGCTCAGACCAATAAGCAAAGTGGGAATGTGCGTGGCAGCTACCTGGGGGGCAAGCTGCGAGAAAATCTCGATCAGTGTATGGCCACCGGCGGAGATGCCGAGAATATGTTTGAGCTGGCTGGTGGCAATCAGGATGCCCGAAGCAGTAATAAACCCTGCGATTACCGGGTGGGATAGCAGGTTGGCAATCCAGCCTAAGCGTAGCACTGCCATGGCGGACAGCATGACGCCGGATAGCACCGCAAGAATCACTGCGGCAGCAAGGTACTGGTCGGTGCCGGGCTCGGCCACCTTGCTGACCGCGGCAGCGGTCATCAAGGAGGCTACGGCCACCGGCCCCACCGCAAGAGTCCTGCTGGAGCCAAACAGGGCGTAGCCGAGCAGAGGCAACATGCTGGCGTACAGACCTACCTCCGCAGGCAGGCCGGCGAGCATGGCATAGGCGAGGCTCTGGGGGATCAGCATGACGGTGACAATCAGGGCAGCCATGGCGTCGGAAATTACATCCGTACGCCGGTAGGTGCTGAGCCATTCCAGAGCGGGTAGCAGACGCCGCAGACGCAGATCAGCCATGCTGGTCCTGCCAGCGGGAGATAAGCTGTGGCAGCAGGCCATTGATGTCATAGCCTGCTTCAGCGGCACGATTAACGATGCTCTCCGGTGCCTGTTTGCCGGCCTCCGACAGGGCCCATAGAACGGTGCAGCGAGTGCCGGTACGACAGTAGGCGAACACCGGCTTTTTTGCACCTTCAATCAGCCGGCTGAACTCTTCAATTTCCTTGTCACCGATCATGCCGCCAACCACTGGCTGATGAAAATAGTCCATCCCCAGGGCATTTGCCTGCTGCGCCATTAGCTGCGCTTGTGGCTGATCCATAGCTTCACCGTCGGGGCGATTGTTAATCACGGTTTTGTAACCGGCTGCGGCAATCGCTTGCAAATCCTCAGGGCGAATCTGCGGGCCCACGGTCAGAGTTGAACTCAGTTGCGGATATTCCATTCTTGCCTCTCCGAATAGGGTGGTGGCGCCGTTCAGCTGCGCCCCAACACGTTAACCGGAATCTTCAGATACTGGATACCATTGTCTTCCGCCGGCGGCATGCGCCCAGCGCGCATATTGACCTGTACGGATGGCAGAATCAGGCGTGGCATGTCCAGATCAGCATCGCGCCTGGTGCGCATGGCGACGAATTCGTTTTCGCTGATACCCTGATGGATATGGATGTTTTGCTGCTTTTGCGCGCCGACGGTGGTTTCCCAGACGTATTCAGTGCGCCCGGCAGGCAGGTAGTCATGGCATAGAAACATACGTGTCTGTTCGGGCAGGGCGAAAATCTTTTGTACGGACTGGTACAGCACAGCGGCGTCGCCTCCGGGGAAGTCACAGCGTGCGGTGCCGTAATCCGGCATAAACAGGGTATCGCCAACAAAGGCCGCATCACCAATCAGGTAGGTCATACAGGCCGGCGTATGCCCCGGGGTATGCATGGCATGTGCCTCAATCTCGCCGAGCTTGAATGTGTCGCCATCATCGAACAGCTGGTTGAATTGGCTGCCGTCGCGCTGGAACTCACTGCCCGCGTTAAATACTTTACCGAAGGTGTCCTGAACCGTGCGGATGTGGCTACCGATGGCCAGCCTGCCGCCCACCTTGTCCTGCAGGTAGGGCGCGGCAGACAGATGATCCGCATGGACATGGGTTTCCAGCAGCCACTGCACGCTTAGTCCCTGCTGTTTGATGTAGTCGATGATCTGGTCAGCGGAGCCGGTATCGGTGGTGCCAGCATTGGGGTTGTAGTCCAGCACCGAGTCGACGATGGCGCATTGTTTGGTGGCCGGATCACTGACCACATAGCTGACCGTAAAGGTATCGGGATCGAAAAAAGCTTTCACATCTGGCTTCTGCATGGCAGATCTCCCTGTGCATTACGATGCCGACTTTATACCCCTATGGGTATACGAAAGCAATTGAGGAATGTTAATGATGCCAAAGAGTATAGCTATCGCAGGCGCTGTATTCAGAGGAGATACTCAATCGCTGGTGCTGCCCATCGGACGCCGCCTTCTGCCGAATGCCAGCATTGCCATGGCGAGCAATAACACCGGGGATGGGCCGCTATGCATAAACGGTGTAGTACCACGGACCGTGCGCACCTCCGTTTCCAGCAGGGCACGCTGGAATTGTGGCAAGCGCTCAGCCACCGTGCCATCTGGACGGATTGTGGCGCTGATCCCGTTGTTAGTAGCGCGCAGTAGCCAGCGCCCGGTTTCCAGCGAGCGCATGCGGGTCATCTGAAAATGCTGGTGCGGACCGGCAGAGGTGCCAAACCAGGCATCATTACTGATGGTCAGCAGCACATCGCTATTGTGGCTGCGTTGCGCGACCAGGGAGGGGTAGAGAATTTCATAACAGATAAATGGCGACACGGTCAGGCCCAGCGCGCTCAGGTTGGCCTGATCCGGGCGGCCGCGGGAGAAGCTTGATGCGGGCAGGTCGAAAAAGGGGATCAGGCCGCGGATCTGGCTCTGCAGCGGGACATATTCGCCAAAGGGCACCAGCTTCTGTTTGTGATACAGGCCTTCTCCGCCGCCCAGTACGGTGACGCTGTTGTAATAAACCGCGCCGTCACTGCCCCATTCGCGCCACGGGATACCGCTAATAAGGGCGCCCTGCTGGTCTGCCATTATGTTGCCCTGCTGGCGCAGAAAAGTACCGGCATCCTGATAAAATTCGGTGATTGCCGCTTCCGGCCAGATCAGCAATCGGCCCGGGCTGACCTGGGCGGTCAGATCAGCATAGATCTGACGGGTGGCGGCTTGCTGAGTCAGCTGCCAGCGCACATCCTGAGGCACATTGCCCTGGGCAAGAGCGACCGGTATCGGGTCGCCATATTGCTCGGTGAAGGAGGTCGGCACCAGGGCTAGCACCCAGCCTGCCACGGCTAGCAGTAGTAGCGCCGGTTCCCGACGGGCGCGTCGTTTGGCTAGCTCGGTGAGCCAGACAGCGCTGGCCACGGTAATCAGTGATACCAGCCATACCCCACCCCAAGGCGCCAGCTCTGCGAGCGGCGTATCGATCATGGCGTAACCGGGGTATAGCCATGGGAAACCAGTCAACAGCCAGCTGCGTAGCCAATCGAGCAGCAGCCAGCCACCGACAAACACCAGTGCCCGTCGGCCCAGTTGCACGGTAAGCCAGCCCAAAGCCATGGGAAACAGGGCCATCACGGTGGCAAACAGGCCTGTCATCGGCACAGCCAGCCACATAGGGGTGCTGCCATATTGGTGCATGGAGACATGTAGCCAGCTGATGCCGACACCGAAACTGCCGAGGCCGAACAGCAAGCCGCGTAGCGCACCCTGCCGTGCGGTGGCGCCATTCAGGCTCCACCAGAACAGGCCGATGGACAGCAATACCAGCGGCCACCAATCCCAGGGAGAGAAGGAAAATGGGTAGAGCAGACCGGCTATCAGGGCTAACAGCAGCTTATCCATTGAGAAGTACACCGGATTGCTTTAAGAATTAAGGCTTAATAAGGTCACCTGTGGAATAAGGGTGACAATATAGCTGGGGCTGGCGGACCGGGGAGAGAATAATGAAACAGACCTGTAAGTACCATCCCGGCGAACAGGCCACGTGGTACGACAATGATGATGGCATCCTGTTCTGCGATACCTGTGTCGCCTCGGATGACACCGCCGACGGTGGCCGCGCCCGTTCGCTGTTGACCAATAAGCCCCTGCGGCAAGTGGGGCGGCGCATTGCTCAGGACCCGTTCTGGGAAATCCTGTCGCATTTTATTGAGTACCCTCTGGTGAAAAACTCTGCCGTGGTGCTGGCGGCGGTATCGGTTCTGATGGCCGTGGTGCCCGGAGGGCTGACGGGGCTGGCTATCGCTGCGGCTATTGGCTTGCTGTTCGGCATTTACGGCGCAGACGTGATGCAGCAAAGCGCCGACGGCATGATGAAGGCGCCGGACTATCAGGCCATGTTGAAGCCAGAGCATTGGCCCATGGGTGTCCAGCTGTGGTTGGTATTTGCTGCCGGCGGTGCTGCCAGCGGATATGCCTATATAACCTACGGCATGCTGCAGGGCAGCCTGATGACTCTGGCAATCTGGTTCCTGTTGCCGGCTTTGCTGATTCAGGTATTTCTGCAGGGCAATGTGTTGAGCGCGTTGTTTACCCCTCAGCGCTGGCTGGCAACGTTACTGGCGTTGGGTCTCGAATATCCGGCTATGGCTGCGGTGATGTTTTTCCTGCACACCGCCAGCGCCATTTTTATCAGTATTGCCTACGATCTACTTCCGGGATTTCTGTCCTGGCCCGTGGCCGCTTTGATTATCGGTTGGTTGTGGCTGGTTACCATTCATCTGAGCGGTTATCTGATCTGTCGCCACCAAAAGAATCTTGGCTATGAGTCACAGTCGTTGAGTGAAGGGGCCCAGCGCCGTCGGCGCAGCCGCCGGCCGGAAGAGGAGCGTCGGCAAGCAGTCATGATTCGCGAGGGGCGTTTTGACAAGCTGGTTAACATGTACAAAGCCAAGCTGGAAAAACATAAGGACTCACTGCAATTCAATGAGCAGTACGAACGTCTGTTGGATGCGCTGGGGCGACGGCAGGAGCAGCTGGAGTTCGCTGACAATTACCTTAAGGTGCTGCTAAACAACAAACACCCCACCCGGGCCATAGACCTGTTACGGCGCTGCCGCGAAATTGACCCGGCATTCAAGCCCAATACGGTGCAGATGACTTGGGAAATGGCACAGCTTTATGCCGAGCAGGGGCAGCCCAAGGTGGCGGTGAATTTGTTGCTGGATATTCACAAGCGGGCGCCCACTTGGCCGGGCATTCCGGAGGCATATCTATTCCTTGCCCGACTGTTGGCCACGGAGTTCAAGTTGCCTGCCAAGGCCGAGCAATATATCCGGTTTGTGGAAACACGCTACCGGGCGGACAACCGGATTCGTGAAATCGCAGGCCAATGTCGCTCAGAGCTTGGTCTGGCAGGCGCCGGTTAGCAGCCGGCGCTCCAGTGAACCTAGACGGATTCTTCGGTAAGTCTGACGGCAAGCATTTTCAAGTGGTTGCTGCGCGCTTGATTACTATTGCTTAACGCTTGCGCCAGTAGTGACAGTGATTTGCCAAGCATCGGGTGTCTGTCGCCCTGTTTCTCGATAACCGTTGCCAGTCGATCGGCCTCCTTTGTTTCGCCCAGCTTGCTCAAATTGGCGATCAATCGCACTCGGGTTTCCAGTGGTATCTGCTCATCGCTGTCCAAGCGCTTCACATAGTCTCGATAAATATTATATTGCTGGCGCAGCAGCCCTTCATCGCTGATGTCTGCGTCCAGTACTTGCCGGGCGGTTTGATGAAAGCTATCCGATTCCGGTGTCAGTTTGCGGATCTGATACAGCCCGGTCAGCGGCAGGAACTGATTTGGATCCATCTGCATGGCCGCTTCGAACTGCTGTTCTGCATCGCGAAATGCCATGGCCGACATTGATGCCCAGGCCGAGGTCAGTTTTTGACGGAGCTGCCGCTCGCTGTCATCTGTTTCATCAACTTGCTGTTCTGCGCCACGCACTTCCGCCTGACGCGCCAGATGAACCAGGCCGGCACCTGCCAATAGGGCGCCTATCTGTGCCACCCATACATGAGCTGCGGAGCCGCCGGACAGGGTTTCATAAACCGGCAGGATAAAAAACAAAGGCGTAATTACAGCGGCGGGCAAAGCAGTGCTACGTATTTTTTTCTGACGTGGATCGAACCATAGAAAATCCAGCTTGCGTAACCCGAATAGCCCCACATACATGCCAATGAGTCCCGCGGCCATTGGCGTGCTACCGGTTAGGGGAAGATACCGGGAGGACAGGAAGGCAACATAGATGAGTCCGCTCACTACTCCGGTGACGATCCACAGCACCGCAGTTTTGCCATGGCCAAGTTCCTTTTCTACAGGCCAGGCGAAGGGCATGGCAACCAGCAGTGCCACCATCCAGATCCACAGATTTTCATGTAGAAAATGCCAGGTAAGGTAGGTGGATGGGCGTGGTGCCGAGGGGTTGAGCCCTGCTTTCACGCCGGGTAGCTCACTGGACCGTTCGCGGAATGCGTCGCGCATTCCACGCCACTTTTCCATCTGCTGATAGTCCCAATACTGGTCGCCGCGCAGTTGGTTTTCAGCTTCAAAGGCCGGGTCAAAGGCCATTGCCCGGAAAACTGTAATGCTGTCCCCATTGCCGCGAGCTTGTTCCAGCGTCTCGGCTTTGCTGATCTGCCCGCTAATACGCAGCCAGGAAATATAGTTTTCCCACTCCAGCTCAAACAGGCCGCTTTGCTGATACCAGTCTGCCATGTCCTGCTGACGCTCCAGTTCATCATGCTGAAGTGTCAGGTGGATAAGCAGGTAGGCAATAAAAAACCCCAGACAAACCCATGGTGCGGATTTAAGGCCGGTCGTCTCCGTTGCGGGCTTCGGTATCATTGGTGCTCCCCACTGGCGTCACGTGCAATAGTCTTATTGTTCTGCTGTCGGCGCTTAGCACGGTGAAACAGAATCCACCGAACTCTACCGATTCGTCCCGCGCAGGCAGCCGGCCGAATCGCTGCAGTACCAGTCCACCGATGGTATCGAACTCTTCCTCGCTGAGTTTGCTGTGGAAGTGCTCGTTAAAATCTTCAATCGGCATCAAAGCCTTGATGGTGAACTCACCATCACCGAGCTCCTTGATCAGGTAATCATCTTCGTCTATATCGTGCTCGTCCTCAATCTCTCCGACGATCTGTTCCAGCACATCCTCGATGGTTACCAGGCCCGCTACGCCGCCGTACTCGTTAACCACAATGGCCATGTGATTGCGACTGATGCGGAAGTCTCGCAACAGGGAGTCGAGTCTTTTCGATTCCGGGATGATCAAAGCCTGGCGCAGATGATCCTTAATGTTGAAACGCTCCATTTTCGCCGGGTCCAGAGCAAGAGGAAGCAGGTCCTTGGCTAGCAAAATGCCGAGTACTTCGTCAGGGTCATCGCCGATTACCGGGAAGCGTGAGTGGGCGCAGTCGATAATTGAAGGCAGGAATTCTCGTGGTTCGCTGCTAGCCCGGATCACCACCATCTGAGTGCGCGGAATCATTACATCACGCACCTTCATGTCCGCCATCTCCAAAGCGCCCTCAACAATGCCGAGGGTGTCGCTATCAACCACTTCGCGGTCGCGAGCAGAGCGCATTAGCTCGACCAGATCTAATCGGCTGGTTGGCGAGCTGCCAAAGAACTCGGAGATCCGGTCCAGCCAACTTCGGCCGGTACTACTGTCGGGAACCTCGTCTGGCATAACAACTCCTGTGATTCAGATAATTTCAGGTGAAATAGGGATTGGCGTAGCCCAGTTCGCTGAGCACGCGGACTTCCAGAGCTTCCATGATATCGGCACCAGCGTCATCAACGTGATCGTGGCCCAGCAGGTGTAGTACGCCGTGGACGACCATATGAGCCCAGTGGGCTTCGCTGGCTTTGCCCTGCTCTTGTGCCTCGCGTGCCACTACCGGAGCGCAGATGGCGATATCCCCAATAATGCCTTCACCCAGCTCTGCTCGCATCTCTTCCGGCATCCCTTCGGGGGGCTCGAAAGGAAACGACAGCACATTGGTGGGGTAGTCCTTGCCGCGGTAGTCGTGATTGAGTGATTGGCTTTCGCTCTCATCGATAATGCGGATGGCGATTTCGCCAACGGCGCCGCCAGCCAGTCTGGCTGCGGTCTGGGCCCAGAGCTGCACCATGCCCGCCGCTGGCAGGCCTGCAGTCGGCAGGTCCGTTTGCAGGTCAACGGCTGGAATCGGTGTCATTTTCGTGGCGCTCATAGGCCTCAACAATACGCTGTACCAGTGGGTGGCGAACCACATCGCGGCTGTCAAATCGGGTGACGCCGATGTCCTTTTCCCCTTCCAGCACTGTCAATGCATGATTCAGGCCTGATTTGATGTGTTTGGGCAAATCCACCTGAGTCATGTCGCCGGTAATCACTGCCCGTGAGCCAAAGCCAATCCGTGTCAGAAACATCTTCATCTGTTCCGGGGTGGTGTTTTGGCTCTCATCCAGGATGACAAAGCTGCCGTTCAGGGTGCGGCCGCGCATATAGGCCAGCGGCGCCACTTCAATGACATTGCGCTCCATCAGTTTGGCTACCTTGTCGAAGCCAACCATCTCGTAAAGGGCATCGTACAGAGGGCGCAGGTATGGGTCGATTTTCTCGGCCAGGTCGCCGGGCAGAAAGCCCAGTTTTTCGCCCGCTTCCACGGCAGGGCGCACCAGCATGATGCGCTGGATTTCATTTCTTTCCAGAGCTTCCACAGCGCAGGCCACGGCCAGCCAGGTCTTGCCAGTACCGGCCGGGCCGACACCAAAATTGATGTCGTGGCGGCGGATCTTACGCACATATTCGCGCTGATGCTCGCCACGCAGCTTGATCTTGGCACGCTGGGTGCGGATAACCAGATCGTCTGCGGGCAGGTCGGCGGTATTGTCCTCGGCGCCTGATTCCTGCAGATAAAGGTGCACAGTCTCCGGGGTCAGGTCCTTGCCGCCGGTGGTCTGCTCATAAAGGCGCCTGAGCACCTGCTGGCCGACACGCAGAGCGGGCTCTTCCCCCTGCAAATGAAACTCGTTGCCGCGGTTGCTGATATCGATGCCAAGCCGTCCGGAGATATGTTTGATGTGCTCGTCAAGGCGGCCACAGAGGCTGGACAGACGGCGCGAGTCATAGGGTTCAAGGCTTACGGTGCGGATTGCGGATTGAGTCTTCAAGCGGTGTCTTGGGCCCCCTGGGCGGCGATCAATGTTTGAGGATAACGCTATACCGGCAGCTGGCAAAACCATACCGCCGGGCGGTGTCAGACAAGCGCTGAGTGGGCCAGCGGCTGACGCTGGTCTGCCAGCACCACATCGGTGCCGCGCAGGGAGTTGGGCATGGCATCGCTGATGGTCAGTTCGACAAAATGGCCGATCCAGTCATCCGGGGCGCGGAAGTTGACCACCCGATTGTTCTCGGTGCGGCCGCGCAGCTCCCCTGGATCCTTTTTTGACACGCCTTCCACCAGTACCCGCTGGCGGCTACCCACCATGCGTCGGCTGATTTCCTGGGCATTCTGCAAAATGCGTTGCTGGAGCAGGGCAAGGCGCTGCTTTTTCTCCTCCATCGGCACATCGTCCGGCAGGTCTGCGGCCGGGGTGCCAGGGCGAGCGCTGTAGATAAAACTAAACGAAGTATCAAAGCCGATATCGGCAATCAGGTTCATGGTCGCTTCAAAGTCTGTATCGGTTTCACCGGGAAAGCCGATTATGAAGTCCGAACTGAATGAAATATCAGGGCGGATTTTCCTTAGCCGGCGCAGCTTGGACTTATACTCCAGCGCGGTATGGTTGCGCTTCATCATGGCCAGAATCCGGTCAGAGCCGGATTGCACTGGCAGGTGCAGGTGGCTGACAAGCTCAGGAACTTCCTCGTACACCGCAATAAGGCTGTCGGAAAACTCCACCGGGTGACTGGTGGTGTAGCGGATGCGGCCGATACCGTCGATCTTGCTGATCAATACGATCAGCTCCGCCAGATCACAGATGCCACCTTCTCCATCATCACCGCGGTAGGCGTTGACGTTCTGACCAAGCAAATTAACTTCGCGCACACCCAGATCGGCCAGGTGGCGGACTTCTGCAAGCACATCCGCCAGCGGCCGGCTAACCTCCTCGCCGCGGGTATAGGGCACGACACAGAAAGTACAGTACTTGGAGCAGCCTTCCATGATCGAGACAAAGGCGGTGGGACCGTCCACGGAGGGCTCTGGCAGGGAGTCGAATTTCTCGATTTCCGGGAAGCTGACGTCGATGGCAAAGCCCTTGTCAGAGCGCGCTTCGTTAATCAGATTGGGCAGCCGGTGCAGGGTCTGTGGGCCGAATACCACGTCCACATAAGGAGCCCGCTCACGGATTGCCTCGCCTTCCTGAGAGGCAACGCAGCCACCGACACCGATGATCAGCTCCGGCTTGTTGGCCTTCAGCTGCTTCCAGCGACCCAGTTCGCTGAACACTTTTTCCTGAGCCTTTTCACGGATCGAACAGGTGTTCAGCAGCAGTACATCCGCATCTTCCGGCCGGTCAGTCAGTTCCAGGCCATGGCTGGAATCGAGCAAGTCCGCCATGCGCGACGAGTCGTACTCATTCATCTGGCAACCATGGGTCTGGATGTAGAGTTTTTGTACCACTGTATTCTCCATAGCCAATTTGTTCGCCATAAGGGGAACCGACCCGCCAAAGCTTGGACAAAAGGGGGCGGGATTATACCCTGTGCCCCCTGTTTCGCGAACCGGAGAGACCGATGAATGTTGCCGTTGGGCGGATTACCGCTATTTTCACCCTGTTCGCCTTGTCATTGTTGTTGCCAGCCTGCTCAGAGCCGCGTACTGAACTTCCCGTGAATACTCGTCTGGGAGGCGATTTCAGCATGGTGGACCAGGACGGCAAGCCATTCGGCCCTGCGGACCTGCAGGGTAAGCTGAGCCTGATGTTTTTCGGCTTCACCCAGTGCCCCGATATCTGCCCGGCGACTTTGGCACGAACCGTAGGTGTCTGGAAGGAATTGACTGAGCGGCAGAGAGAGCAGGTGCAGGTCGTGTTTGTCAGCTTTGATCCTCAGCGCGATACCCCGGCCTATCTCAAGGAGTATCTGGCTTTTTTTGATCCGGGGGTGATTGGCCTGACCGGGTCTGCTGAGCAAGTGGCCAGCATGGCCCGTGGTTATGGGGTAGTCTATCTGCAGGAAGATACGCAGCCCGGGCGGGAGCAGGACTACCTGTTTTCACATAGCGATTTTGTCTACCTGCTCGACCAGCAGGGGCGGGTTCGCAAGTTGTTTAAATCTGATTTCGATGGTGAGGAGTTGATCAATGACGTTCGTAGCTTGCTTTAAAAGGACACTGGTTGCCGTTGCTCTGATTATTGCCCCTCAGGCCTATGCCGAGCTGGTTATTGAGGATGCCTGGGTGCGCGCGGTGCCACCTAATTCGCGTACCACTGCGGCCTATTTTACGGTGCGGAATACTGGCGCGGAGGAGCAGACTATTGCTGCTGTGCGATCTGACTCGGCCAGGGAGGCAGAAATCCATGACTGGGTTGAAGCCGGCGGCCGCAAACAGATGGTGCGTCAGGATCAGGTGGTAGTTCCGGCAGGCGGTCAGGTTGTGCTTCAGAGTGGTGGCTTGCATATGATGATGTTTCGCCTTGATCCGGTGCCGGCACCGGGCGACAAGGTGCTGCTATGCATAGACACGGAAGCAGCCGTAGAGGGACAGCCAGCGGGAGAGTCAGCGACTGAGGTTTGCGCTGAGGCAACGGTCCGTCACCCCTGAGTATTTGCATGATCTGGACAAGGGTGCTGGTACTGGCTATGGCCATGCTGGCACCCGCGCTTCCTGCGCAGTGTCCCGTTCCAGAGCACATCGTGGCCGTCAGCGCAGCGGCCGAAAGGGAAATCAGTATTGCCACTCAGAATATGTGGCGCTTTTCCAGCAAAGAAATGTCCCCAGTACAGAGCCAGCAGCGCATCAAGGCCTGGTCGAGACACATCCAGAGTGTGCTGCGCTATCCCCACGTCATCGCATTGCAGGAAGTTGACTCCCTGTCACTGCTGGAAGCATTGGCGCAGCGAATTGTGGATGATGGTGGTCCTGCCTATCAGTCACTGCTTGTGGAAGGCAATGATGTCTCCGGCATCGATGTTGCAGTGATGTATCGATCGCCGATGGAAGTGGCACAGGTGAAGCCATTTTTTTCCACGCAAAGGGACGGCAGCTCCTGGTTGTTCAGTCGGCCGCCGTTGCAGGTGGAGTTCAGTAAGCCTTTCCCCTTTGCTCTGCTGGCCTTGCACCTGCGTAGCGGCCACGGTCTTGATGATGTCCATCGGGGACCACGGGTCAGGCAGAAGCGTGAAGCTCAGGCGCGTATGGTGCGAGGCTGGGCACAGGCACGGGTGGCTGAGGGAAGGCCGTTGATGCTGATCGGGGATCTCAATAGTGCGCCCGGCAGTGATGACTATGCGGTGCCGCTGGGTATTCTGGATCAGCCACCACTCTGGTCGGTTTGGCAGGCAGTTACGCAGGAGCAGAGATTTTCCTATATCTACCGCTGTCAGCCCCAGGCTATCGATCATATTTTGCTGTCGCCCAAACTACGTAGTCGCTTGGTGCGTGCAGAAGTCAGTCGCGGCAATGCCGGCCGCTATGGGCTACTGAATGGCAGCCGGGGAACTGCTGAAGTGGTATCGGATCATGATGCTTTGCTGGTCTATCTAAGTTACTGAGCTTGCGTTGTGACGAAGCATCATTGCTGTGTTTTGCTTCCTGATGGTGCGAGCGGCCTCCCGGGCTGTGAGCGGAAGCTGGCCAATCCTGCCTGACTCAAATTAAGAAAACTCCTTGATAAACATGCCTTTTGGGTGCCCGGCCCATTGCTAGTGTCAGGTTGGCACGTCGCTTGCGTTCATTGTGCTCAGTCTTGTGTACAAGAAGGTGTGCAGCATCGTGCTAACTAAAGTCCTGATCGCCAATCGCGGCGAAATCGCCGTCCGTATCATTCGTACTCTGCGACGTCTCGGCATTGCCAGTGTGGCGGTGTACTCAGACGCCGATCGCAACAGCATGCACGTTCGTGAGGCGGATGAGTCCGTTCATATCGGAGGCTCTGCCGCTGCCGAAAGCTATCTGCAGGACGAGGCGATTATAGATGCGGCAAGGAAAACCGGCTCTCAGGCCATTATTCCGGGCTATGGCTTCCTGTCAGAGAATGCAGAATTTGCCGAGGCCTGCGCCCAAGCGGGAATCGTATTTGTGGGCCCGACAGCAACCCAGTTACGTCAGTTTGGCCTCAAGCATGAGGCACGAGCTCTGGCCGAACAGGCGGGGGTGCCCCTGACACCGGGTACCGGACTGTTGAAAGATATCAATGAGGCAGTGCAGGCGGCAGCGGAAATTGGCTACCCGGTGATGCTGAAGAGCACAGCTGGAGGTGGTGGAATTGGTTTGTCCCGCTGCGACGATGAGCCCGCCCTGCGCGCTGCATTTGAATCCGTGCAACGTCTTGGGCAGAACTTCTTTAGTGATGGTGGCGTTTTTATTGAGCGCTTTATTGATCACGCTCGGCACATTGAAGTGCAAATATTTGGAGATGGGAGTGGCAATGTAATTGCGCTTGGGGAGCGCGATTGTTCTATTCAGCGCCGCAACCAGAAAGTTGTTGAGGAGACACCCGCCCCCGGCCTGCCAGCTTCAACCCGTGAGCAGTTGATGGAAGCCGCCGTCAGTCTGGGTGCCTCTGTTAACTACCAGTCTGCCGGCACAGTCGAGTTTATCTATGATGGTGCACGCGATGAATTCTACTTCCTCGAAGTAAATACCAGACTACAGGTTGAGCACGGTATCACCGAAGCGGTGACCGGCGTTGATCTGGTGGAATGGATGCTTCTGACCGCAGCAGGCACGGCGCCGGATATCGCTGCAATGTCTATCATTCCGAAGGGGGCCTCCATTGAGGTGCGCCTTTATGCGGAGGACCCGGTTCGTAACTTCCAGCCATCACCTGGCACGCTGACTGAGGTGAGTTTTCCGGAAAATATTCGTGTTGATGGATGGGTGGATACCGGTACAGAGGTAAGTGCCTATTACGACCCTATGCTGGCCAAGCTTATTGTTTATGGGGCTGACCGTGACGCTGCTATCGCCGCAATGCGCGATGCATTAGACAGTACGCGCATCTGTGGTATCGCCAGCAATCTGGATTACCTGCGTTGCATCATTGCTTCGAAGGAATTTATCAGTGGTGATGTATCGACACGCTATCTGGATAGCTTCGCCTACGCGCCTCAGGCCATGGAGGTGCTAAGCCCTGGAACCTATACGACCATTCAGGACTATCCGGGCCGCACCGGCTACTGGCACATCGGTGTTCCGCCGTCCGGGCCGATGGATGATTATGCATTTCGTCTGGCGAATCGGATCGTAGGAAATGATGCGGCCGCCGCCGCCCTGGAATGCACAATTATTGGTCCGTCGTTACGCTTCCATAGCGATGCATTAATTGCACTGACTGGAGCGCAAAGTCAGGCCCTGCTGGATGGCGAGCCTGTGCCATTCTGGCAGCCGGTGACTGTGCTGGCGGGCCAAGTCCTGAATGTGGGCAAAGCTTCTTCAGGTTGTCGCACCTATCTTGCGGTACGAAACGGTATAGATGTCCCAGAGTATCTTGGTAGCAAAGCTACCTTCGCACTGGGACAGTTTGGCGGCCACGCCGGCCGGCCTTTGCGTAATGGCGATCTGCTTGAGATATGTCAGTTCCGTCCGGGCTGTCCGACGCCTGAACCCGCCTATGATCCGGCTCCCGCTCCACAGGCTTTGCTGCCGGAGTATTCATCTGATTGGGATATTGCTGTGCTCTATGGTCCGCACGGCGCACCGGATTTCTTTACCGCTGAATCAATCGATGAGTTCTTTGCTGCTTCCTGGGAAGTGCACTACAACTCAAACCGACTTGGTATTCGCTTGAGCGGGCCGAAGCCAACCTGGACACGCAGTGATGGTGGTGAGGCGGGTTTGCACCCATCCAATATCCATGATTGTGAATACGCTATTGGCAGTATCAATTTCACCGGCGATATGCCCGTCATCCTGACCAGAGATGGCCCAAGTCTCGGTGGCTTTGTCTGTCCGGTAACCATCTGTAAGGCAGAGTTATGGAAAGTTGGCCAGGTCAAGCCGGGGGACAGAATCCGGTTTAGACGTATTGGCTTTGATGAGGCCGCTGCTTTGGAGATTGCCCAGGACAGCGCAATCGAATCTTTGCAGGATATTGCCGCTGCGCCCCAAAGTGATGTGGCGGCAGTTCAGGAAAACACGGTCTCCGAAACCGTGCTTGCCGAGCTGCCAGCGAAGCCGGGATGCCCATCCGTAGCCTATCGTCAGGCCGGCGATCGCTATGTGCTGATCGAATATGGAGAGAATATTCTCGATCTGACCCTGCGCTTTCGGGTTCACGCCTTAATGCAAGCGCTTGAGGCAAATCCGGTTAATGGGATTATCGAGCTTTCCCCAGGGGTCCGTTCACTGCAGGTGAACTACGACAGCCGAGTAATTTCCCAGAAAGTCCTGATTGAAACCTTGCTCAATATCGAGCAAGCGCTGCCTCCGGTTGGTGACATGAAGGTGGCAACCCGGATTATTCGTCTGCCGCTGGCCTTTGAAGACAGTGCCACGTTGGAGGCAGTATCTCGTTATCGTCAGTCGGTTCGAGATAAGGCACCGTGGCTGCCCAATAATGTGGAGTTTATTCGTCGCATTAATGGTCTTGATAGCGTTCAACAGGTAAGCGACATCATCTATGACGCTAGCTATATGGTGCTCGGTTTAGGCGATGTATATCTAGGAGCCCCCTGTGCAGTTCCAGTGGATCCCCGTCATCGGTTACTGACTTCCAAATACAATCCTGCGCGCACCTTTACCGCTGAAGGAACAGTTGGCATCGGTGGAGTATATATGTGCATCTACGGGATGGACTCTCCCGGCGGCTATCAGCTTGTAGGCCGCACATTGCCCATCTGGAACAAGTTCCTGAAAAACGAAACCTTTGTTGATGGCAAGCCGTGGCTGCTGAGATTTTTTGATCAGGTCCGTTTCTATCCAGTTTCTGAAGAAGAGTTGACCGGAATGCGGGAAGCATTTCGTGAGGGAGCTCTGCAGATCGATATCGTCGAGGAGGAGTTTGATCTTGGCGCCTATCAGAAATTTCTCGATGACATTGCGCCTCAGCTGGAAGTCTTTAAGGAAAAGCAGAAGGCCGCCTTTGATGAGGAAGTCGCACTTTGGAACGAGACAGGTGCTCATGAGCAGAGCAGCCAGGAGGCATCTGTCGGTGTTGCCGAGGTTGCAGAAGGTTGTGAGTTGGTCTCCGCTGATATCAGCGGAAATATCTGGAAGCTCCTTGTTGAGCCAGGCGACAAAGTGGCTGCCGGTGATACGTTGGTCATTATTGAGGCAATGAAGATGGAGTTTGCCGTTTATGCACCAGCAGATGGCATCGTTCATGGCGTTCACTGTGCAGAAGGGCGAATTATCCAGGCCGGTGATGCGCTGGTAGTAATTGACGCCAGTTCGGTGTGAAGGCAGGGGCTCCGGACCATGGTTGAGATCTCGAGGAAACAGTCTGAGAGAAGATCCCGGTCCACCGGTCGAGCCGCGAATCTGGCTGAGCGTATTTACCTGCAGATCAAGAACGACATCTTCGATTTTCGCTTCCTGCCCGGAGATCGATTTACAGAAACGGAAGTGGCCGACCGAATGGGAGTAAGCAGAACGCCGGTCAGGGAAGCTCTTTTTAGGCTGCAGCGAGAGAACTACGTTGATGTCTTGTACCGAAACGGATGGCAGGTAAGGCCGTTTAATTTTGAATATTTTGAAGACCTTTATGACGTACGGACCGTTCTGGAGTGTGCAGCGGTCAAGCGAATTTGCGATAGAGATGAGGTTCCTGCTCAGCTAAATGTTCTGAAAGAAGTGTGGCTTGTCCCCGAGGATGAAATGACAACCGATGTCGGCACGCTTTCTGCATTGGATGAGCAGTTCCACGAAATGCTGGTTGAGGCTGCTGGCAATGGTGAGATGGTACGGATACATCGAAGTGTCAGCGAAAGAATACGGATCATTAGAAGGCTGGACTTTACCAGGAAGGCGCGCATTGATGCGACTTACTCGGAGCATGCAAAAATCCTCCGTGCAGTTATCCAGCGTCGTGCGGATCAGGCCCAGATGATGCTAAAGGCACATATCGAAGCAAGCAGGAATGAGGTGAGGAAGATCACGCTGCATATGTTGCATAGCGCAAGAATTGAAGCTGGCACCGATAAGTAGTTAAGGGTCAGCTCTACAGAGTTCGTCGGTCGGGCGGGCGGTTAGTGTCGGAAGGTATCAGGCATTGCAACTCATTAACTATCAGGAGATACATCATGAGTATTCGATCCAGGATGGCCAGGTTCGCAGCAGCATGTATTGCGGCTGGCTCAATTACGGGTATCACAGCAGCGCATGCTGCCGACACCATCAAAGTGGGTGTTCTTCATTCCCTGTCAGGCACCATGGCGATCAGTGAAACCACTCTGAAAGACACAGTGTTAATGATGGTTGAAGAGCAGAACAAGAAAGGTGGTTTGCTTGGCAAGAAGCTTGAGGCCGTGGTGGTCGATCCGGCCTCTAACTGGCCCTTGTTTGCTGAGAAGGCTCGTGAACTGCTTTCCGTCCATGACGTAGATGTGGTTTTCGGGTGCTGGACATCCGTTTCCCGTAAATCCGTTCTACCGGTCTTTGAGGAGCTCAACGGTCTGTTGTTCTACCCGGTTCAGTACGAGGGCGAGGAATCATCACGTAACGTATTTTATACCGGGGCGGCACCGAATCAGCAGGCAATTCCGGCCGTCGACTATCTGATGAATGAAGTGGGTGTTAAGCGCTGGGTGCTGGCGGGTACCGATTACGTCTATCCGCGTACCACCAACAAGATTCTTGAGGCCTATCTGAAGAGCAAGGGCGTTAAGGATGCGGACATCATGATCAATTACACCCCGTTTGGTCACTCTGACTGGCAGGGAATTGTTTCCGACATCAAGAAGTTTGGCTCCGCCGGTAAGAAGACTGCTGTTGTCTCAACCATTAACGGCGATGCGAACGTTCCATTCTACAAGGAGCTGGGCAACCAGAAGATCTCCGCAGAAGACATTCCTGTTGTTGCGTTCTCCGTCGGTGAGGAGGAGCTATCCGGTATTGATACCGCTCCCCTGGTTGGCCACCTGGCTGCATGGAACTACTTCCAGAGTGTAGATGTTCCAGTAAACAACGAGTTTATCGAAAGCTGGAAGACCTTCATCAAGAACCCTGATCGGGTGACTAATGACCCGATGGAAGCAACTGTAATCGGCTTTAACCTTTGGGCTCAGGCAGTAGAAAAATCCAAGACAACGGACGTAGACACCATCATCGACGCTCTGCCGGGTCTGGAGACACCGAACTTGACCGGTGGTACTGCAAAAATGCTGCCTAATCACCACCTGACCAAGCCTGTGCTTATTGGCGAGATCCGTGATGACGGTCAAGTCGATGTGGTATGGCAGACCGAGTCTGAAGTTCCGGGTGATGCATGGACTGACTTCCTGCCGGAAAGTGCGGTGCTGGAGGCGGACTGGGTAAACCTCAAGTGCGGTAACTACAACACCAAAACCAAGAAGTGTTCTGGTCAGAACTACTGATCTGTCCTGCTTATATGACAGCGGCCGCCCTTTTGCGGCCGCCTGTCAGTGCGGGGAAACCATGGCGTCAGGAGATTGAGTGTGCGGCAACTACTAGAGGAAGTTTCGGCTAAGGTGTGCCGATTACTGATGTTGCTCAGTATGCTGTTTGTCGGTGTTGTTGCCTGCCAATCCTTGCATGCCAGCACACAGGACTATGAATCCTCCAGTGACGCTGAAGAGGTGGCAATAGAGGCTTTAGCGCCTGCTGATGAAAATGAGAGCTTTAATAACGCTCTGTCTGAGTTGGCGACTGCCAGTTTTTCAAAGAAGCAGACCATCACTAGTGAGCTGGTGGCCAAACGATATCCGGGTAGTCGTAGTGTTCTTGTAGCGCTTCTGGAAAACCAGCTTTATGCCGACAAGCTATCAGGGAAGGTGCTAATTCTCGCCGAGAAGGATGGAGAGAAGGTCTATTACGATGCGATCTCCGGCGAACTGATTTCGGACAGTGTTTTAGACACTAAGCGCATTACTACCAATAACTCTCTGCGTAAGAAGTTGCGCGGAGATATAGCCATATTTGATTTGAATAGCGATGACCGCAATGTGCGCCTTGCGGCAGTTCAGCAGCTGCGTGAAGTGGTAGATCAGAATGTCGCGGTCATGCTGAGAGAACAGCGCTCTATCGAGCAGGATGATGATGTTGCTGAGGAAATCAGGGTCACGCTCGCCATATTCGATCTTGGCAGCGAGGACCCAGCGGTACGTCTGGCAGCGGTAGATGAGCTGGATGGTGAGCTTGGCAACGACGTATTTAATCAGATCTCCGCACTTCTGCAGAGTGAAGAGAACAGGGAGGTTATCAAGGCTGCGGAGGCGGCAATCAAGCGAATTGAGGGGAAGCGGGATTTCTATTCCCTGCTGGAGACTGCGTTCTTTGGGCTAAGTTTTGGCTCAGTGCTGGTTTTGGCCGCCATTGGTCTTGCCATTACCTTCGGGGTTATGGGTGTCATCAATATGGCTCATGGTGAGCTCATTATGTTGGGAGCCTATACGACTTTTGTTATGCAGCAGTTGCTGCCAAATCATATTGGTCTGTCCATTGTTCTTTCCATTCCCGCCGCTTTTCTGGTTTCCGGTTTGGTGGGAATTGCTATCGAGAGGGGTATTGTCCGCTTTCTTTACGGCCGTCCGCTGGAGACTTTGCTGGCCACATTTGGTGTCAGCCTGATTCTTCAGCAGCTCGTGCGCACCATCTTCTCGCCGCTTAATCGATCGGTTCAAACGCCGGAGATGATGAGTGGCCTGCTACGCTTTAACGAAGTGTTCGCGGTGACCTATAACCGCCTCTATATCCTGATTTTTACTTTTATTGTGTTTGCCGGTTTGTGGCTGATCCTCAACAAAACCTCACTGGGGCTGAAGGTCAGGGCGGTGTCCCAGAATCGTCAGATGGCCAGGGCCATGGGGGTGCGTACCGCACGTGTTGACGCACTGACCTTCGGTCTTGGTTCTGGTGTTGCCGGAATTGCCGGGGTTGCGCTGAGTCAGCTAACCAATGTGGGCCCAAATCTCGGTCAGGCCTACATTATTGATTCGTTCATGGTGGTGGTGTTTGGCGGCGTAGGAAACCTCTGGGGCACCTTGGTTGGCGGGATGACGCTGGGTGTGGCTACCAAGTTTCTGGAGCCCCATGTGGGTGCTGTTGTGGCGAAAATTATAATGCTTGTTTTCATCATTCTGTTTATACAGCGCCGTAAGCAGGGTTTGTTCCCGCAGAAAGGCCGGGCAGCATCAGGAGCATGACCATGACCTTGCAGGATCACAGCGCAATTTCTCGTGTGATGAGAAGTGATAGAGGCATTAAATGGTTCGTCGGCTTGTTGCTGGCGGCAGCGGTGCTACTGCCTCTTGGTCACCTGCTTTTTCCGCCGGAATCCTCCTTGCATGTCAGCACCTATACGCTGGGCTTGGTCGGAAAGTACATGACCTACGCCTTGTTAGCGGTGTCCATAGACTTGATCTGGGGCTATTGCGGTATTCTCAGTCTTGGCCATACCGCATTTTTCGCTCTGGGCGGATACGCCATGGGGATGTATTTAATGCGTCAGATCGGTACCAGGGGCGTTTACGGAGACCCTTTGCTACCAGACTTCATGGTTTTTCTGAACTGGGACAGTCTGCCGTGGTACTGGCACGGCTTTGATATGTTCTGGTTTGCCGCGGTAATGGTGGTTCTTGCTCCGGGCTTGCTGGCGCTGGTGTTTGGTTGGTTTGCATTCCAGTCCCGAGTCGTCGGTGTGTATTTTTCGATTATCACTCAAGCATTGACCTTCGCCCTGCTATTGGCTTTTTTCCGCAATGAGATGGGCTTCGGTGGCAACAATGGCTTGACGGACTTCAAGGAGTTGCTTGGCTTTGATTTGCAGGCATCTTCTACCCGTGTTGGCCTGTACGTGACCTCTGCTTTGGCGCTACTCGCCGGTGTTCTGGTGTGTCGCTGGATTGTTGCTTCCAGGTTCGGCCGCATTATTGCCGCGATCAGGGATAGTGAATCGCGCACTCGATTTATTGGCTACCGTGTCGAGCATTACAAGCTTTGGTTGTTTTGCTTTTCTGCCATGCTGGCTGGTATCGCCGGTGCGCTATATGTCCCGCAGGTCGGCATCATCAATCCCGGAGAGTTTGCTCCGATTAACTCCATCGAAGCAGTTGTCTGGGTAGCGGTGGGTGGTCGCGGTACGTTGTACGGAGCCGTGGTCGGCGCGATTCTGGTTAATTATGCCAAGAGCTATTTCACCATGGCCTGGCCTGAGGCATGGCTATACGCTCTGGGCGTATTGTTTGTTTTGGTGACGCTTTTCCTTCCCAAGGGCGTACTAGGTCTGGTGCAGCGCTTCAAGAGGGCGGAGTCATGAGCATGCTGAAGCCGTTGAGGGATTTTACCGAGAGGGATCGCGTGTTTGACATGGTCAACCCGGCGCTGCGATCACCCAAGCTGGATGTCAGTCACGGCACGGTACTTTATCTGGAAGATATCTCTGTCAGCTTTGATGGCTTCCGAGCCCTGAATGACCTGACCCTTTATATTCAGGCCGGGGAGCTGCGTTGCATTATTGGACCCAATGGCGCCGGTAAGACAACCATGATGGATGTGATTACCGGCAAGACAAGACCGGACAGCGGTTCTGCCTTCTTTGGCCAGACTATCGACTTGCTGCGTCTATCGGAGCCGGATATTGCTCAAGCCGGTATTGGTAGAAAGTTCCAGAGTCCTACAGTATTTGAGCAGCACACTGTGTTTGAGAACCTTGAGCTGTCCATGGCCGGCCCCCGCGGGGTTTGGGCCATGCTCTATGCCAAGCTCAATGCCGAGCAGCGGAAAAAGATCGATAGTGTCCTGGAGCTTACTGGTTTGCAGGATCTGCGCTTTTCCCTGGCAGGCAGCCTTTCTCATGGTCAGAAGCAGTGGCTGGAAATCGGCATGTTGTTGATGCAGGAGCCGGCTCTGCTATTGGTGGACGAACCGGTTGCCGGGATGACTCCTCAGGAGACAGAGCGTACCGCAGAACTGCTGGTGTCACTGGCCGGCGAGCGCTCTGTTGTCGTGGTCGAGCATGATATGGAGTTTGTTCGCTCGATCGCGCGCACCGTTACGGTTCTGCACGAGGGCAGTGTGTTGGCTGAGGGCACCATGGACCAGGTGCAAAGCAACCCGAAAGTCGTGGAAGTGTATCTTGGGGAGCAGGTATGAATCAGATAGCAGGATCGCTGCTTCAGGTCTCCGGGTTGAACCAGTTCTATGGCGGTAGTCATATTCTCTGGGATGTTAATCTTGATGTGCCGGAGGGCAGCTGTGTGTGCCTGATGGGCCGCAACGGTATGGGCAAAACTACCCTGCTGAAATGCGTTATGGGGTTGCTGCCGGCCAGCGACGGCGACGTTACTTTTGCGGACAAGCCCTTACTAACGCAGCCCGCCGAGGCTCGCGCAGGGCTAGGCATCGGCTATGTGCCACAGGGCCGGGAAATTTTCCCGCTACTCAGTGTGGAAGAAAATCTGCAACTTGCGGTGAGCTGTCGCCGGGACCGTTCCCCGGCGATTTTGCAGCGCGTTTATGAGATTTTTCCGGTGCTAAAGCAGATGGGGCGTCGCCGTGGCGGCGATCTGTCTGGGGGGCAGCAGCAACAGTTGGCTATTGGCAGGGCCTTGGTGCTCGAGCCGCGCCTGCTAATTCTTGATGAGCCAACCGAGGGTATTCAGCCGAATATTGTCCGCGAAATTGGCGACATTATTATTCGTCTCAACCGCGAACAGGGACTGACGGTATTGCTGGTGGAGCAGAAACTGCCATTTGCACGCCGTGTCGCCACTGATTTCCGCATCATCGAAAAGGGTCGCATCGTGGCGGCGGATAGCATCGACAATCTCACCGATGATCTGACCCGACGTCATTTGACCGTCTAATCTAACCTGCAAAGTTTTAAGCCAATCAGGCAACTGATCAAGCCGCGATAGATTATCGGCGATAGCAATGCCAGGTCAGGCAAGTATGGCGGCGGGAGATATTTAGCGGCAAAAAAAGACGGCACTAACCTGACGCTGAATTGTCTGGTCTGTGCCGGCAAAGCCCTCCGGGTGGAGGGCATGCGGGAGAATCAACTGCAGATTTAGAACGAGAACGCGTAGCCAACGTTGATCAGCAGGTCCTGCTCATCCGCTGGGCCAACACCACTGACCATGCTGGCTCCTGAGCCATCATCAGCCGCGACAATCTTAGATGCAGTGAAGGTCAGGTTCTCAACTGGCGAGTAGCTGATATCTACGTGGGTGTAGTCTCTGTCGTCGGTATCCAGCATCCAGGTGCCGACCAAGAAGCTCAGCTTGTCATAGGCATAGCTCAGGGTCAGGTAGCTGTCATCGCCAACTTCGAGATCGGTTCCGTTAAACTTATAAACCGAGGTGTAGTAAGTCAGGCCGAAGTCGCCCATGCCCAGACCGAGAATCAGTTCGCCTTGCTCACCCAATGCCTGATCAATGCCAGGATAGATATAGCTTACGTAGGACAGGTCATAGCTCAGGCCGCTTGCTTCACCAGCAAAGCCCAGATATACGTCATATTCACCACCGTTGCCGCCGCCAAAGCCGGTTTCCGATGAAGTCCAAACGCCTGCATAGGCGCCAGATTCGTGGGCATAGTCCAGGCTGCCAGAAACCACACCGCCTCCATTGGACAGATCCTGGCCACGCCACAGGTAGAAGTTGGAGATACCAAGGCTGCCGGTTACTTCTGCAGCAGCAGTGATCGGTGCGGCAGCAGCAGCGAAAGCAACGGCCAGTGCAGACATTTTCAGTACGGATTTCTTGCTCATGGGTACAGCCCTCTTCAGTGACAGTGTTGTGGTTGCCGCGCTGCGACCTGGGGCCGTGGCAGCTGATAAAAAAGAGGCATGTTCCGTGCCAACATCTCCAATAGTGTGATTTTTATGAACTATTTGTTAATTACGCGGTATACGGGGCATTTTTTGATGCCAGGGCAGTGCAGTACTGCCCTGACATGTGCCCTATAGTGGTGCGTCGCACCAATGGGGCGCCCAATTTAGGTTCACGGGCAGGAGGGAGCGCTATCAATAATGTCCTGCTCCACCCAGCTTTCACCCTCCAGTCTTGTTGCCGTAATGGTGCACATGGGCGACTTCTCCAGACGTAGCTGATAGGTCTGCCCTGCGCTAGCCTCAAAGCTAACCATCCTCTCGCAGCGCTTGCGTGGGGCAACGCTGCTGCGTTGGGTGTATCGGAAACCGGCAATAACCGGTGACTCCGGCATGATGGTGGCGCGGACTTCGGGGCTTTTCTTCATGGCCTCGTTCAAGTCCTCCAGTATCTTGTAACCACCGATGCCTACTGACAGCGGAGTTTCCCGAATGCCCTCGCCGGGGATGCAAATGATTGGCTGGGCCGCTATATCGTCGGCAGAAAAGATCAGGGTAATTGCATCCTCACCCGCATAGTCCGCATGACGGCTTGATTGGCAGGCGCTCAACATAAAGATGGCAGCAAGCAGGGCGAATCTCATTGGTGTTCTCCGGGTATGCAATGAATCGGCAAGATTCGCGGCTCCACCCGATTACGTCAAGCATGTTTCAGCTATCAAACCAAAGCTGCATGGCATCGCGGGTTCTTTGTGGCCTTTGTTTCGGTGTGGGAATCCAGCGATCCCGGTTGGCTGCGGCGGAGGCCATAAAGTCTATTAGAGGCATGTGTTGGCGCAGTACACGGTGATGACGGTGGCTGATGACGGGGTTGAAGTAGCCCAGAAAGTCGAGCATCTGTCGGGGGTTTTTGCGCACCCATAACCAGGAGCCCATCTCCAGCGTAAATGGCAGGAATATGCGCTCGCCGTGCTGTTGCTCTGTGGAGTTTTGCTGTTTGTCGTACAGGCTATCGTAGAGGTAGTCCCACAGGTCTCCGTGGGTGGTGTAGTTCACCGACTGCGGTTCAACCAGATAAGGATGCAGGTGGGGATAGGTATGCTGCATAAGCTGGCGCAGCGAGTAGACCTCGCCAATATGAGCGATAGGCCGATGACTGCGTGCATAACAACTCCATAGCCGGTCACGCCGGCCGAAGCCACTGTGGCAGTCCAGAGTCATGGAGAATGGTGCACACTGGATGCGTTCGCGGACTACCCGAACCAGTGCCTCCGACTCCGCTTCCATTGGTGCGCCACGTGGGCCCCGGTACCAGGGCAACCATGGGCCAATGCGGTGGCCGCCAACCAGAAACGGGACCTTGCCCATGGCATCAATCGGAGCGTTTCGCATCAGGTCAACGCCATTGGCGTTGCTGCGCCGGCGCAGCCACATGCCTGCGGGATTGACGATTGGCATGATTACCAGACGCACCTGCTCGAGTTTGCGGTGGAGTGCATCATCCCAGTGCATGCGTTCGGTCAGGCTGTGCAGCCAGGCCAGTAAAACCTGTGATCCGATCCGCTCCACCCCGTGCACGCCACCAAACAAGCCGAATACCGGTGCCTTTGGGTTGCGACTACCTGTTTCCAGCACCCACACAGGAAGCGTCTGCCCGGCGGCCTCCACCTGCAGCACCTTTTCACTGCGTAGCCAGCGGGCGCCCCGATCCATGATCGCTTCCAAGTGCACCATTTCGGGCAAGTGCCTTTGCATGTCAGGGCGCGTACTCATGATTTACAGGCTGCTGGGAAATGACCAGCATGGGTCAATCATGTGTCAGCCTGATGACGCGTGAGCAGGGCCTTGCAGGAGGGGTCTGTATGTCATCAAAACGTGGCTGGATTGTCACCCGCCAGTCATTCGCTATCCGCACCATAGCCCTCGACTTGATCAGTCATCAGGAGTGTGCCGGTGCTGTCTTCCACCAGTATTTCCTCTTTGCAAACCGGAGATGTGCTGCTGTTCTCCGGGAAAGGACTAAGCAGCGAAGTGATTCGCTGGTTCACTGGCAGCTACTGGACCCATGTGGGAGTTATTGTCAGGCTGGATGAGTTGGATGAGCCAATTCTTCTGGAATCCAATCTTGGCCCCGCGTCGGTGGATCTGATCAGCGGTGAGGCGCAGTCCGGTGTCTCTTTGGTGCAGGTCGAGCGCAAGCTGAGTGATTATCAAGGTGAAATTGCTATTCGCCGGCGTCAGGGAGAGCCGCTGACCTTGCGCCAGCGACGTCTGGTAAGAAGACTGGTGAAACGACTGTACCGGCGCCCATATCGGCATTACCTGTGGCGGCAAGTTATTGATCGCCTTCCCGGTGTGCGGCGTCGGGACTACTCCGCCATGTTTTGTAGTGAACTGGTTGCCGAGTTGTATCGTCGCCTGGGCTGGTTGCCAGAGGATGTGCGCTGCGGAGGATTTTTCCCTGGACACTTCGCTGCCGAGTCCTTTGTCTTACAGCAGGGTGTACTGCAGCCACCGGAGTGGCTCAAGCGTTGTGGCGAATATCACATATCTAGCGCCCGGCAAAAAAAATCTGATCTTGCTGTTGCCGGCTGCTGAAATTTCAGAGTATGTTAACCGGGAAGGGTGGCCACCCGATTATGCAAATTGCATCACTGCCAAAAACCTGAAGAGGAAATGGTGGTGGAGGGTGGCGTCACTGTTGAACTCTCTGCCGCTGTGAAAAAAAACGCACCATCACACCAGCGAGAGGAATCCGCATGGAAGAGCGCGCGGCACTGCTTCGGTCTGTTAATCAAGTTGAATCCACTCCTCCAAAAGCATCATCCTCATCATCGAAAAGCTCTACTGGTTCTAGCCCGGATACCCCCGCTGCAGAACGTCAAAAGGTTTACGTCCTTGACACCAATGTTCTGATTCATGATCCCAACTCCGTACTTAATTTTGATGAGCACCGCGTTGTTATTCCGATGACGGTTCTGGAGGAGCTCGATAAATTGAAATCGGGCAAATCCAATATCGCAGCGGATTGCCGCATGGCTATTCGCTTGATTGATCAGGTGCTGGGTAATGCATCTCCCGACGAGGTAGAAGCAGGTGTGCCAATTACTCGGCCGCAGAGACCTGATGGTAGCCTGTCGGTTCTGATGCCGCGTCAGCAATCCAGTGAGCGGCCGCTGCTGCCAGAGCATCTGAATGACAACCGGATTATTAATGATATTGCCGCACTGATTGAACGGGATCCGGGGCGTCACTATGTGCTGGTGACTAAAGATATCAACATGCGCTTGAAGTCACGGGCCTGTGGTATTGATGCGGAGGACTATCATACCGACCAGCTGCTTTCTGATATTGGTCAGATGACCCGTGGCTATTTTGAAGTTGCCGGTAGCCTGTGGGACCGGGTTGACCAAGTGGATACGGTTCAGGAGGGTTGCGACACCGTGCACCGGATTTCCCATGGCCTGCTGGTTAGCGAGATTCTGGGTGAAGAAGTTTTTCCCAACCAGTACCTCATTGATGAGCAGGGCTTTGTCGGTCGCATCCGCTCCGTTGAGCAGGGAGTGGTAACAATCTTGCACATCAACCGCAGCGCTCTGATGGATCAGCAGGCCTGGGGGTTGAAGCCGATAAATATTCATCAGGCCATTGCGTTGCATTTACTGCTGGATCCGGATATCCATCTGGTCACCCTGACCGGTGCAGCCGGTTCCGGAAAGACCATTTTGGCGCTGGCGGCAGCCATTGAGATGACGGTGGAGCAACGTCGTTTCAACAAAATTATCGCTACGCGCTCGACTCCGCCTCTGGCAGAGGAGCATGGTTTTCTGCCGGGCACAGAAGAGGAGAAGATGGACCCATGGCTCGGTGCGATTAACGACAATATCGAAGCCTTGCACTTGAATGATGAAAACCCTGGCGGCTCCATCGAGTACGTTAAGGAGCGAGCCAATATCCAGTTCAAGGCGCTGAACTACATCCGTGGGCGTAGCTTTCAGCGCAGCCTGATTCTTATCGATGAAAGTCAGAACCTGACCCCGCATCAGATGAAGGCCATCATTACCCGGGCGGGAGAAGGGTCCAAGGTGGTCTGTCTGGGAAATCTGGCGCAGATCGATACTCCCTATCTGACGGCCACCAGCTCGGGTCTTACGTATATGACCGAACGTTTCAAGGGTTTTGGCTACGGTGGCTCGATCCAGCTTAATGGAGTGCCGCGTTCTCTGCTGGCGGAGTACGCAGAACAGCATCTCTGACCTGTTGCGGCGGCGGCAGAGGCGTTACAGTACGCCCCTGTTGCCGTTTGCCCCCCGGGGCCAGTCAGAAATGAAGGAGTCTGCGCATGAAATGTCTCGCCACCTTGTTGGCCATCTGGCCCTTTCTGGCTGTGACATCTGCCTTAGCCTATGAGCAATCCGATCGGATCTGGCGATTTTCCCTGAATACCATTGAGCTGGACCCGGCCAGTGACCTCACTGCACTGCCGCCGATAGGTGGCGAATTTGATATGTCCTCCGACATTCGTCCGGGTGTCAGCTTTACCTATCTGCTGTTGGATCATATCGGCTTGTCTGTGGCCACAGCGTGGCCCTTTTCCCATGACCTCCACTTGCGGGACAGTACTGGGAGAAGTCGTGCCGGAAGTGCTCACTCCATGCCCGTGACGGCCTCGTTGCAGTATTACCTGCCCAAGATCGGCCGGCTTAAGCCATGGTTGGGCGGCGGATTGAGTTATATCCGCTTTTCTCGAGAAAGCGCCGGTGGCGCGCTGGCCGCTAGCGCGGACAGTATGAAACTACAGTCCTCAACGGATGTGTTGTTGGAGGCGGGGCTGGATTGGGACATTGATCGTCTGCTGTCGCTGAGTCTGTCAGTTCAGCAGTTGCAGGCAGATACCAGGGTGGTGCTCAAGCAGGCCGGCGTCAGGGTAGACGCCGTGGACATGAATCTTGATCCGCTGATCTGGAGTATTGGGGTCTCGCGGCGGTTCTGATCAGGCCGGCTCGTCGGCCGGCCCGTCACGCTGAACTTCGGTTTTCTGAGGCATGGGGTGTTCGGATAGCAACTCTTCCGGGGGATAAACGCAATCCAGTTTCATGCCGATGGCTTTTTCCAGCTGCGGTAGCAGGAAGGCATCATCTTCACAGGCAAAGCTGATTGACGTGCCGCTGGCGCCGGCTCGGCCGGTACGACCGATGCGGTGAACGTAATCCTCAGGGTCCTCCGGCAGGTTGAAATTCACCACATGGCTGACGCCGTCGATGTGTATGCCACGGCCAGCCACATCGGTAGCAATAAGAACCTGTACCTTGCCGCTACGGAATGCTTCGAGAGTGCGACTGCGCTGGGTCTGGGGGACGTCTCCGGAAATCATCGCCGCCTTGATGCCCTTGCGCTGCAGGCGTTCGAACAATTTGCGAGTAATATCTCGGCGGTTGGCAAAAACCATCACCTTGTCGAGGTTTTCTCGGCTGATCAGGTTATACAGCAGGGTAAACTTCTGGTCGGTTTCAGTAATGTAGACTTTCTGATCGACTCGCTCGGTGGTTACCTGTGCCGGTTCGATTTCGACAATCTCCGGATCCACCGTCCAGCGGCTTGCCAGATTCATCACGTCTTCGCTGAAGGTGGCGGAGAACAGCAGGGTTTGACGGAACTGGGAGCCCGGTGTCAGGCGTACAATGCGTTTAACGTCGGGAATAAACCCCATGTCCAGCATGCGGTCTGCTTCGTCGATCACCAGTACTTCGACGCGGTCGAGCCACAAATCGCGACGGTTAGCGAAATCGAGCAGTCGCCCCGGAGTGGCTACCAGAATATCCACTTCGGTTTTCTGCAGCTGATCCTGCTGGCGGTTGAAGTTCATTCCGCCAACCACGCTCATCACCGACAGGCCGGTGTATTTACCCAGTTGGTGAGCATCCTTCTCAATCTGCATGACCAGCTCACGAGTCGGCGCGATGATCAGGGCGCGGGGTTCGCCCGCATGGCGTTTGACGGTGATGGGGTTGCGCAGCAAGTCGTTGATCACGGTGACCAGAAAGGCAGCAGTTTTGCCAGTGCCGGTCTGAGCGCGGCCTATGGCGTCAGCGCCCGCCAGAGTGTGATGCAGGACCTCTGCCTGGATTGGCGTGCAGTATTGAAAGCCCGTTTCGGCAATGCTGCGCATCAGGCGCAGATCAAGGTCGAAATCGTGGAATCGGGTGGCGCCTTCTTTCTCGGGTACCTGAAATTGCTCCAGGGTCCAGCTATCAGTTTCCGCTTGCGTCATCGTTGCATCATCGCATCAGGTCGTCGTTTAGGCGGCCATTGTATGCAAAGCAGGCGAAGATGTCGTCAGGTTACCGACAAGAGCCCCCGGTCCGCAGACCGGGGGAATATGTTACGTGCGGCTGCGCAGCATTTTCTGTCCAGTCACCAGCAGCTTCTGGTAGCTGGTCGGTAGCAAACGCTGCATGGTATCGATGGCTACTGCGTCGGCACCGATCAATACCCGGCGCTTGTTGCCACGGATGCCGGCAATGATGGTGGCTGCCGCTTCTTCCGGTGTGGTACGGAACATTTTCTCGAAATCCTGAAGATTGCTAGCAGCATCTTTACCAGTAATTTCCTTGACGCTGTCATTCATGCGCGCGTTGCGAGCAATATTGGTTTTGATGCCACCTGGATGGACGGAGGTGCAGGAAACACTGCTGCCTTCCAGTTCCAGTTCCTGACGCAGGGACTCAGTGAAGCCTCGCACGGCGAACTTGGCTGCGTTGTAGGCTGACTGACTGGGTACACCGATCAGACCAAATACACTGGAGATGTTAACGATATGGCCTTCATCCGCATTCTTCAGATGGGGCAGGAATGCCTTGGTGCCGTACACCACACCCCAGAAGTTGATGCCCATTAACCACTCGAAGTCTTCGTAGCTGGTTTGCTCGACGGTGGAACCCAGCGCTACACCAGCATTATTGATCACCAGATTAACGCTGCCAAACTTGTTTATCACTTTGTCGGCGTAAGCATAGAAGGCTTCACGGTCAGCAACATCCAGACGGTCGGCGATTACATCGCGGCCATTGGCCTTGAGCTCTTTGGCAACCTGTTTGACGGCGGCTTCATTGATGTCGGAAAGCGCCAGTTTGCAGCCCGCTGCACCCAGTTCGACTGCTAATGCCCGGCCGATGCCTGAGCCGGCGCCGGTAATTACAGCGACGCGATCACGAAAGGACTTCATGGAGACTCCCAGTAGTAACTTGCAACAGAGTCGGCGAGTTTAGCGGCTTGATAGCGGCTTGTCGGGCCAATAGCAGCTCAGACGGTACGGCTCAGGGTGCGGGAACGCTCACCAGACAGGGCGGAGGCGATGGCATCACGGGTTTCGCCTGCCAGATCATCCAGATCGGCCTCGCTACGACCTTTCACTGCCACTGGGGCGTGCACGGTGATATGCACTTCGCCGGGAGTCAGCTGCAGGGAGCCGGGGGGCAGTACTTCCCATGTGCCCTGAAGGGTCACCGGCAGCACTGGAAGTTGCAGATCCAGCGCCATGTTGAAGGCGCCTTTCTTGAAGGGCTTGAGTGATCCATCACGACTGCGGGTGCCTTCCGGGAAAAACAGAATGCTGGTACCGGCGGTGATTTCTTCGCGGGCGGCATTTAGCGAAGCCAGTGCGGCGTCGCGGTTACTACGATCAATAAATACATGGCCAAGGGCCGCACAGCTGATGCCGATTACTGGCACATGACGTAACTCTTGCTTCATCACCCAGCGCAGATCCATGCCCAGCCAGCCATACAGTACCCATATATCGAAATGGCTCAGGTGGTTGGCGGTAATCACATAGCTTTGTCCGGGGCGAATATTCTCAAGGCCGTGCAGGTGCACTTTGATGCCGCTTAGAAATAGCCCAAGCCTGGCCCAGGGCACGGCAGTCAGGCGTGCGGTGCGGGCCGGGCCAAGGGCTGGCACGATGAGCAGGCAGAGCAAGCCGAAAAGCGCTGTGGCCAGCAGCATCACAGGCACCAGAAACAGCCAGACATAAACCATGTGCAGCATCCGGACCATCATTGAACTCCCTTTTCAATTCCTGTTAGCGAGCAGGGTTGGCCTGATCGACGGTCATTCCTTTAATCGGTGCGGCTGGCGGATTGGTGTAAAGGTAGCTGCGAGCGGGAAGAAGGTTGTCCGGTCGGCCTGGGCCCCGTAGCTCAATGTAGTCAAAAAATTGCCCCTGATATTCGGGGCGGCTGATGATGCGGCGCAGGCGTTCGAGGGTGAAGTAGGGGGCGTCACGCAGCAGCACGTTAGCCAGCCATGCAGGAATATAGCCACCCGGGTCCAGAACCAACTGGTAGACCACCTGTACTTCATCGTCGCCCAGACGGGTAAGTTGAAAGATGCCCTCCATCTCCGGGAAGCGAACATATTCTGAGTTTGCTGGCAGCAGGGTCGGGCGGTTATCCAGATAGACGGTAACGTTCTCCACGTCAGGCATGACGGTGGTCTCAACCCGGGCCTCAAGGATGGCTTCGCGATCGTTCAGGGGCCATGGTAGCTGGGTGGTAAAGCGCAGATAGCGCTTCAGCGGACCATCACGGTTAAATTCCGTAGCCCCATCAATGAAGTGCAGCCAGCGTGGGTAGCTTGCGTAGTCCTCCAGCAGGGATACCAGAGCGTACTCGTCGGCCAGCTGGATCTTGCTGACGCCACGAAAGGTCTTCAGGCGCGAGTCGTCCTTGTGGCGCATATACACTTGAATGCCATTACGGTCGGTAATCAGCTTCCAGGAAGGGTCCAGTCCCGCATCATCCGTAATATCAGCGCGGGCCAGAACGCTGGCTGCCAGCGCAAGCAGCAGGGCAATCAGGCGAATTGTCATTCCGTTCTCCGCATAAGGGCACGGGCAAGTATAGGCAACGCATCCAACTGTAACAATTGTCTGCCAGGAGGCTTTTGCTGCTGAATGGTTGCCGGGTGTTACACCGTGCTCTGAGCGTCTGCCTCACAGTATGGGAGTGTCTGGCCAGGTTTCGGCGAAGGAGCAGGGCTTGCTGATGTGGTAGCCCTGCGCGTAATTCACCCCTAGCGAGGAAAGTAGCTCCATGACCTCGGCATCTTCGACAAATTCGGCGATGGTTAGCAGGTTGAAAGCACGGGCAACATCTACCAGCGCCTTGATCAGTACCTGGTGCTCGCTGTCGCTGACCAGATTACGGACAAAGGAACCGTCAATTTTGATGTAATCCAGGGGCAGTTTTTTCAGATAATACAGAGAGGAAAACCCTACCCCGAAGTCATCCAGAGCAAAGCGACAGCCTTCGTGGCGCAGCGCATCCATCACCTGAATGGAGGCATCAATATCTGCCAGTGCTGCGGTTTCAGTGATTTCAAAAATCACCGATGCAGGCGGCACCGCAAACTCCTTCAGGCAGCGCCGGACGTGGGGCACCAGATTCGGGTTATTAAAAGAACGTCCGGACAGGTTTACTGCCAGCTGTACCGGGTGATTGGACTTGTGCAGCAGGGCCAGATGTTCGAATACCCGACGAATAACTTGCTCGTCCAGGCGATGGATCATGCCGTTCTGTTCCGCAGCCATAATCAGCTGGGCGGTATGCAGTGGCTTGTTGTCCTCGTCGTGACCGCGCAGCAGAGCCTCATAATGGGTAATGGCGCGGCTTTGCAGGTTTAGAATAGGCTGGTAGTGCATTTCTACGCGCCGCTCATCGAGCAGTTGGCGAATCTGTCGATCCCAGAACATGCGCTCGTGAATACGGGCGCGGTGGATATCATCACCGTCAAACAGGTGCCAGTCATTACGGCCGTGGGCCTTTGCTTGATATAGGGCGATATCCGCGTTGGCCAACAGTTCATCAATGTTCTTACCGTGTTCCGGGCACAGCACCACACCGATACTGGTGGTTACGGCGATATTGATTTCCGCTTCGAGTGGAGGCAACTGGTGTAGCGCTGCGCAGCAGCGTCGCGCGGCATGCTCGACACTGACCCGGTCACCACCATGCAGCAGGATACCGAATTCGTCGCCGCCCAGCCGCGCAATAATGTCGGACTGGCGCAGCTCACCGCGCAGCACTTTGCTTACTTGTTGTAGCAAGCGATCACCTTGATGGTGGCCACTGAGGTCATTAATGTCCTTGAATTGATCCAGATCCAGCAGCATCAGGGCAAAGCCACTGCCGCTGGCAACCATGGCCCGGGCGCGTTCCAGAAAGCCGCGTCGGTTGAGCAGGCCAGTAAGCGGGTCATGCAGGGCCAACCAGCTAAGGTGCTCCTCGGCCAGCCGCTGGTCAGAGATATCCAGGCCAATGCTGACCAGCCGAGCCTCGCCGCCATCATGCAGATGCCAGGGCACATGCCACCAGGCCAGTAGCAGAGGCTCCGCGCCGGGCCGGGTCATGGCACATTCGTGACGGTAGTGGTTGCGTCGGCCGCTGAATAGTTCATTCAACCGAAGCGGCAGATCGGCTGGCGCATCGTGCAGTAGCTCGAGAAAGCGTAATCCACTGGGTATGGCGTCAGGCACCCCGGATAGCCATCGGCCGTGTCGGTTGACTGATAGTAATTCGCCACTCTGATTTTGGGTGAAGACGACGATGTCCGCCGTGTCCTGCAGGAGGCGGCTCAGGTCCTGTTGCTCGGCCAGACTTTTGGCCAGCGAGTCAGCGATGCGTGCAGGTTTTCTGCGCCAATTAAGCAGAGCCATTAAATTTATCCGTCGGATAAGAGTCAGTGTTGACGGATAGTTGAAGCTAGCAGCTGTTATGCTACTGCACAAGCATGAGAAGGCCAGTCAGGATACTTTCCTTCCACAGGGTTGCTGGAGACCGCTGAACGGTCTCCAGCGCAGCTTGCTCAGTCGAGAATATGCACATCATCAGCCTGATCGCCGCGTTCGCTCTGGCGGATGCTGAAGCGTACCTTCTGGCCCTGACGAAGGGTACGGCGGTCACCATTATGCACCGCGCGGAAATGGACAAAAATTTCCTGACCGTCGTCTGACAGGATAAACCCGTAACCCTTGTTGGGGTTGAACCACTTCACCTGCCCCTGAAGCTGGCCGGCTTTCAATGGTCCTGCGGGCATGCGCAGCGGTAGCAGGCCAATCAACGGTAGTAGATACACCGCTAGCGGTATCCACAGCCACAGGGGGGCGGCACTATCAGCACTGATAAAGCTGATGCTCAGGCCGGCAAGATAAAGACATAGCAGCGGGTGGAGGATGGTGCGGCTGTCACTGCGAATAGTTACGTACAGACTGATACCCGCCGCCAGAAGCAGGCCGAATGCGGTCTGCTGAGCGGCTACCAAGGTGCCCGGCGGGTAGAACATCTGTTTGCCGATCAGGGTGATCGGGTCGATTAATAGCCAGATGCCTGCGACAGCAAAAAGCAGGGTAAAGACAAGATGGAATACAGTTAGTAAGCGTTGCATGGAATAAAAACCTCTCAGGTGAAACAAATGGCTGAATACTGCAAAAAGTCCCGTCGGCGCGTCGACCTATGCAAGGGACCATTAGTAGTGGCAATCTCGCGCCTTCACATTGTAGCCAATGTTGCCGTTGCCTGTCTGTGTATGGTGTCAGACCAATGAAGCTGGACTACCCATTTTTGCAGCCGGCCTTTTTTAATGCTCTGGAACAGTGCGGGGCTGCTTCCATGACAACTGGCTGGCAGCCAGTGCATCTGCAGCATGATGATGGCTGGATGCCGCTTTATCTGAAGCAGCACAATCGCGGTGAGTATGTGTTTGATCATGGCTGGGCGCAGGCCTATGCCCAGCATGGGCTGTCCTACTTCCCCCGCTTGGTAACGGCGGTGCCGTTTAGTCCCCTTAGTGGGCCCCGTTGGCGCGGCAATCCCGATGGTGAGTGGATCGTCGAGCAGGTTCGGGCTCTTGCGGAGCAACATGGGGCCTCATCATGGCATGTGCTATTCCCTGACAAGGAAGCGTTGAGTGCATTTCAGGCACTGCCGTTGCCCTTGGCCCAGCGTGAGGCCTGCCATTTTCGTTGGTTTAATCGGCAGTATTCCGACTTTGATGCTTTTCTGGCCGGCCTGACCTCGCGGCGACGCAAGTCGATTCGTCGCGAGCGCAAGCAGATTCAGGATTCGCCAGTGCATATTGAGCAGGCCTGTGGCGAGCAGATTCCGACACACTGGTGGTCCGCGTTTTATCAGTGCTATGCGGATACCTACTTCAAGCGCGGCCAGAGACCCTACCTGAGCGAGGACTTTTTCCAGCAATTGCGGGCCTCGCCCCTGGGTGGTCAGTTGATGCTGGTAATGGCGTTGATGGACGACAAGCCAGTCGCTGCTGCCTTCTACTTGTTTGATCAGCACACCTTGTATGGCCGCTACTGGGGTAGCTTGCTGGATATCGATGGGCTGCATTTTGAGCTGTGTTATTACCGTGGGATTGAGTTTTGCATTGAGCGTGGACTGCAGGAGTTTGATCCGGGGGTGCAAGGAGAGCACAAGATTTTGCGCGGCTTTGAGCCAGTGATCACTCACTCCCTTCACTGGATGCGGGAGCCAGCGTTTCAGCGGGCAGTAACGGACTTCTGCCAGCGTGAGGCACAGATGGTGCGGGCCTATCAGCGCGAAGCGCGCACGTTACTTCCCTATCGCCAGCAGGACGGCTGAGACTCTGTCAGGGGATCAGGCTGCTCGGCTTTGCTGGGCGTCAAAATAAACCAGGGCCATGGTGATCAGGTCTTTCAGGTCACGGGCCGGGTGGCTCGGGTCCTTCGGCCCCAGTTGTGCGGTGACGTCTTCGAAGTCGCCGTCTTCCGGACAGGACAAGTCGACGAAATATTCGATCACCTTGCGGTCCTGCGTGACCAGCGTGCCGGAGTAAACACCTTCGTCGAACACCCCAAGGCAGGGAAACACAGCCTCGCCAAGGGTGACTCCCTGTGCCTGAAACCAGTCCAGCAGGGCCTGCTCGGACTCGCCATGGCGAATCTGGTCAGTTGCAGTCGCGACTGCATCCCAAGCGTTCTGCTCGCTGATTTTGCTGAATTCCATAAAGCGCTCCGCGATCCTTGTGCTGATTGCCATTTTAGTTTGCCCGACCCGGTATCTGGCCAGTGTCCCGGCGACGTCCGGTATCTATCCGCTGACAGACAGAATTTATGCGTATTGGAGCCGTCAGGCAACCTTGCTAGATCCTTGCAGCAATGGTGGCATGGGGCAATCCATCAGGGTGGCAATACCGCGCAGCAGCTCTGCCTCCTGTACCTGAATCATGCCGTCCGCCCGGGCAACATCGGCAAGGCCGTCCAGTAGCGGCCCTTTCAGCAAGGGGGTCAGGTCGCGCAGGTCGGTAAGAGCCTGGTCAAGTAGCTCGATGCGGCACTTTTCTTTGCCCAGCAGTGTGCGGCCGGCGGGCAATAGTGCGCCGGAAGCGCCATGGAATAATTGTCTGGCCTGCTCGTCCTTGGCGCCGGAGGCATGCACCATCAGCGATAGCACCAGCTGGATCTGCGCAGCCACAGCCGAATATTGACGGAAACGGATGGCCGCAGAGCGGCCGGCATTGGTGCGCAGGTGATCAGCAAGGATCCGTGTTAAAACAAATTCAAACAGGGTCAAACGTTTGTCCGCTCGGACCAGGTTTTCCAATTCCTCTAAAAACGCATTGCGCTGGGCGTCTGGTAGCTGCTTCAGCGCCGGAATGGCCAGGTCGGTCAGTGGCAAGCGCAGGCGCGTGCCCAGTGCACTAATCTGAACAGCCAGCTGTTGAACAACCTGTTTTTCCAGATCAGTCAGCGACAGGCTCGCGGTGAGCTGTTCCGGGTTGGAGCGACTGGCGCCTATGGCCAGAGCCAGAACTACCCATCTGGCTGACTCCGGCTGGCGCAGGTTCTGCTTGATCTCTTCCGGGATAGATTGATGCAGGCTTTGGGCGTAGCCCATATGAGCTTGCGCCACGGTGCCAATGGAGCCGGAGATGCCCAGCGCTGCCACGGAGGTTGCCAGCTGGGCCGGTGAATTGCCGGCAAATCCCATAGCTTGCTCTGGCGCCGCCATGCCTGAGCTGTCAGCGGTGCCGCCGTTTTGTCTTTGCCGCACCCGGGCGCGTGCCAGCCAGTCACCGCCCAGCGCTTTCAGACGGTGATCCAGCGGCGGATGAGTGGCCAGAAGGTGCTGAAGATGAAATGGCACTGTGGCGCCGAAGCACATATGGCTCATGTCTTCGCCGTGACTGGAAAGCAGATGGCTGCCGTACTGGTTACGAATCTTGATTAGCGCATTGGCAATGCCGGCCGGATTGCGGGTGAATTGTACCGAGGACGCATCGGCAAGCAGTTCGCGCTGCCGGGAGATGGCAGCTTTGATCAGGCGGCCGAAAAACAGGCCGATGTAGCCGATGACCATCATTGCCAGGCCAAGAATAATCAGAAAGGCAATGCCGGCAGCTTCGTTACGTCCTGAGCGCCGGTTGAAGAATCGAGTCCGGGTGTTGGCATGCAGCAGCAGCTCACCAACCTTGCCAATGGCCAGAATGCCGGCGAGGAGGGCGATCAGGCGCATATTCAGGCGCATGTCAGCATTAAAAATGTGGCTGAATTCATGGGCAATCACGCCTTGCAGCTCTTCTCGGCTGAGCGCATCAAGGGTGCCGCGAGTAACGATCAGTACCGCCTCGGTGGGGCGGTAGCCGGCCACCAGAGCGTTGATGGCCTGCTCATGTTCCATAACAAAGGTGCGCGGCACGGGAATGCCGGAGGCAATCGACATCTCTTCGGTGACATTGCGTAGCTGGCGGTCTTCCCTGCTTGTCGCGTCGGGAAGCACTTCCCGGGCTCCCAGCAGCTCCGCCAGTGCTACCCCGCCGCCCCTTAGCTGCCAGGCCTTACGAGCACTGCCGACCAGAACGATCAGCAAGGTGATGATGACGCTCCACAGCATGGCGGGAGATTGCAGCCACTCACTGAGCGGATAGTGACCGCCACGCATCCACATGGCAGCCAGATACAGGCACAGGCTGACCGCGCTGACTATGGCGAGAATGGCCAGAACGAAGTAACTGGCCAGTAGCCAGGTACGTCGCCGGGCGCGCTCCTGATGCTGAAAGAAATTCATCTATCAACGTGCTCGCGGGCGCGTCAGAAGCTCACTTTTACTGCCTTGCGGGCTTCTGGGTCCTCCAGGTCAAGCTGTTGAGCCCCTTTGAAGTCGCCGAACAGTCCGCCAATAAAGTTGTTGGGGAATTGCTCGCGGTAGGTGTTGTAGTCCATCACCAGATCGTTGAAAGCCTGACGGGCAAAGCCAACCCGATTTTCCGTGCTGGACAGCTCTTCCATGAGTTGAGCGATGGTTTCGTTGGCCTTCAGCTCCGGGTATTGCTCGGATACCGCATAGAGATTGGCCAGCGAGCCTGATAACAGGCCCTCGGCGCGACCCAGCGTGGTCATGGCGCCGGCGTTGTCAGGATTGGCACGGGCACTCTTGCGGGCACTTTCCGCCTGATTGCGTGCTTCAATAACCTGAGTCAGGGTTTCTTTCTCGTGGCCAAGGTAGGCCTTGGCAGATTCCACCAGTGACGGGATCAGGTCGTGACGGCGTTGCAGCTGTACATCGATCTGGGCAAAGCCATTCTTGAAGCGGTTACGCAGCGCGATCAGCTTGTTGTAGACGGCGATCAAATAGATCAGCACCAACAGCAAAAAACCGAGAAATAGCCAGACGCCCATAATGTTTCCCCTTTACCTGATCGCTATGCCTGATGGCAGAAATTATTGTGATCTGCCCGAGCCGTGGGTTGCCGGGCTTTGACCAGACTATAACCAGCCTGACTGCCGCTGTCAGCGCCTCACTAACCGCTGGTCTGGCTGAGGACGCCAAATGGCAGGTAGTGATCCACTAGCAGGGCGGCAAACAACACAAACAGATAGGTAATGGAATAGCCAAAGGTCTTCATTGGCAGGCTTGGATCTTCACTAAAACGCAGACGGGTGGCGTGCAGCAGAAATATCCCGCCAAGCACCACGGCGGCAAACAGATAGATCAGCCCGCTCATGCCTGTCAGGTAGGGAAGCAGCGAAGTCACAGCCAGCAGGATGGTGTAATAGAGCACGGACTGGCGAGTGAACGGAATGCCGTGGGTTACTGGCAACATGGGAATGCCGGCCTTGGCGTATTCGTCCCGGCGGTGAATCGCCAGTGCCCAGAAGTGGGGTGGTGTCCAGACGAAAATAATCAGCACCAATAACCATGCATAGGCATGGGCTTCGCCGGTAACGGCGGTCCAGCCAAGCAACGGCGGTATGGCTCCGGCAAGACCGCCAATAACAATGTTCTGTGGTGTCGCCCGCTTTAGATAGAGGGTGTATATAAACGCGTAGCCAATAAAGCCGAACAGTGTCAGAAAGGCAGTCAGCGGATTAACCAGCCAATACAGCAGAGCCATGGATGCGGCCGCCAGAAAAATTGCAAAGGCCACTGCACGGCGCGTATCCAGCCGACCGGTGACAATGGGTCTGTTCTCGGTGCGTGCCATGATGCCGTCAATTTTCTGGTCCATGATCTGGTTGATCGCGGCAGAGGACATCATCGCCAGAGACATCCCTATAAAGGCGGGCACAAATATTTTAAGCGGCACCATGCCAGCGGGTTCGGTGGCCAGAAACATGCCGGCCACTGCGGTGACCATCAGCAGGGCAACAACGCCTGGTTTGGTCAGCGCCCAGTAGTCGCGCCAGCTAGTACTTTCTGCATTCATGCGTCACGTCCCACTGGAACGCGGATCGCTCGGCCAAATAGCACCAGGCTGACCAGTAGCACCAGAGCAAAGAAGTTATGTGCCACAGCCATCAATAGAGGCACTTTGAAAATAATGTTGCCAAGCCCCAGGCAGATTTGCCAGATCAGCAAGCCGCCAATGGTTAGGGCGAAGTTGCGATAAAAGTGGCAGCGTGCATTGCGCAGGATGCGAATTACCAGCGCTCCGACCACCAATAGCACCAACAGCGCGCCGAAGCGATGCATCACATGGATAGTTGTACGGGCATCGTTGGCCAGCACGCCAAATTCATAATCCGGTTTGTCGTGCTCATGCCCCCAGAAAATAAAGGCGTCACTGAAGTTAATGTGATCCTGCCAGCCCTCTTCGCAGATCGGCAGTTCGGTACAAACCACGGCGGCATAGTTGGCTGTGGTCCACCCTCCCAGAGCGATCTGCAGAACCACCACAGTGATGGCCGCCGCACTGAGGCCGCGCAGCGAGCGTACATCACAGTCGTTGAGAAACTTCGGCCAGTTGTACAGCTTTGCAGCCAGCCAGCAGAGCAGTGTCATGGTGGTAAAGCCGCCTAACAAATGCAGCATGACGATGGTGGGCTGTAGCCCCATGGTGACAGTTAATTTGCCCAGAATGCCCTGGCAAATAACGATTACCAGAAGCAGGTTAGGCAACCACAGAGGCTGGTCCGCAGCGCGACGGTTGCGCCAGGCCAGCACCGTGATAATCAGAATTAGCAGGCCCAGGGAGGAAGCGAAGTAGCGGTGCACCATCTCTGGCACTGTTTTGAATGCTTCCCGATAAGTGCCCGGCTCTGCAGCATTGCGTTCACTGACATAGGAAATTGCTTTGCGCACATCAAGATGGCCATAACAGCCCGGCCAGTCCGGACAGCCAAGCCCCGCATCGGCGAGTCGGGTCCAGGCGCCAAGCATAATAACCACTGCAGTCATTACAATGGTGACCAGGGTCAGGCGGCGTTGCCAGCGTAGAGCAGTATTGGGAGCAGAGTCTTGCATTTTTTGGTTACCCGATCAGTGAGCCTTTGAGGGTGCGTTTCAGGTCGTAAAGAATCTTGTCAGACTCGAGAAGCACGTCCTGTATGTCCTCGTGCGTGGGGTACCACATAAAAATCTGCCCATCCGGGGCAACCAGAAAAATATGATTCGTTGCCTCGCTGGCGCCACTCATGAAAGGCAGCAAGGCATGATTCACTGCATTGGCATCGGCCTGAATCTCAATCATTCCAGCAACATTATCGTCAAGAAAACTGCGCAGCTCTTCGCTTATTTCTGCGGTGTGGGCAATCAGCCTGCGTACTCGCGGTGCATCGGAGCCAAGACCCAGGCGTAGTTGTTTAACCAAATAGTAGAGGCCATTTTTACAGGCGGTGCCGCATTCGCCGGAGGCGATGTAGAGCAGTGTCCACTGGCCGCTTAATTCGCTTGCCTGAAAGCGACTACCGTCGGTATGCATGGGTTTTAAATCTTCGAACTGTACATGCGGCAGTATCAGCGTGCCCTTGTTAGTTCGATCCAGATCTTCCAGGTCAACAAACAGGTGCACAAACGCCATGGTCAGGGCGAAAGGAGCGATGATCAGCAGCATAATCAAAAGGTTTTTATTGCGCTGGGTCATGAGCTTTTGTCCTGTATGTCACTTGTCTGTCGGCGGCGAAAACTGGCGAAGACAAAGAAAATAAATGCAGCAGCTGCCATGGCAAACCACTGCACCGCATAGCCCTGATGGCGCTCCGGTCCCATAACCGGGTCGTGCCAAACCCGGGGTAGTTCGGCGCCGCTCTCAATGTCGCTCTGTTCGGCGACACGTATTTCAAAGGGCGCCAATTCTACTCCAAGAATTCCCGCCAGTGCGTCGATTTCGATTTTCTGCACTCGCAGGGGCCAGGAAGGCGCTGACAGGTCGTCTTCGGCCAGAGTAAAAGTGCGTTCGCTGTATTGATAGGTGAACCCTTCGACGGTGACAGCGCCGTCAATGGGGGGGATGTCTGGTAGCACATTGCGGTCGTCACCACGGGCAATCCAGCCCCGATTGACCAGTACCCAATGCCCGGACTCGCTGTGCAGGGGGGTCAGCACATGGTAGCCAGCCACCCGCTCAAGCACCCGGTTATCGAGCAGCACAACCCGGCTGTTATCAAAGTGACCGCGTACCCTAACGGGGTAGTTGGCTGGAGAGTCCAGTCCCAGCACCTGTGGCAAGGACATTGGTTCGCCGCTGCTGCGCTCTACCTGTTCCTGGGTCCAGCGAGCCTTGGTGTCGGCTCGCTCCAGTTGCCAGAACGCCAGTCGCAGGCAAACAGCCACCACCAAAGCGGTAGCCAGGGTAGCTGCAATCGATGGCTTGAACGGGGGCAGGGCCATTTTTTACCTCTGTCGGCATTGTTTCCGGCGGATACAATCACCCGCTCGACACAGTGCCGGGCTAGAATGGGGCGGCATTCTAGCGGACTCGTCGGCAGAGTGCCTGCTGGACTGGCATTTTGTCGGACGGTTAATCGACGCGGCGGAGGTAGTTATGTTGTGGGTGAAGGTGCTGGCCCTGTTGTTGCTGGCAGCGGCCGTGGTAGCGCTGTTCAGTGGCTTGAACTCAATGGTCCGCGGACAAAGTGCTGATGGGCGCACGGTGCGGGCACTGGCCTGGCGTGTGGGGCTATCCTTGCTGGTGTTCCTGTTTTTGATTCTATCCATGTATATGGGCTGGGTAGAGCCACACGATGTGCGTTATAACGAGCGTTATGGAGTGCCGATTGAGGATGGAGGCACGCAATGAACAGGGAGTTCCTATATGGCTATGGCTGCAGTTCGCTGGTTTGTACTGGGGTTGGCGCTAACCGGTAATGTGCTGGCGGACACTATCCGGGTGCGAGCAGATGTCTGGTATCCGGTTAATGGTGATCCGGCGGCTGTCAGGCCCGGGTTCGGCATTGAGGCCCTCAGGCTTATTTGGGGTGACGCTGGCCACCAGCTTGATTATCAGCTGATGTCCTGGGGGCGAAGCCTGAGTGCCGTTCGCAGCGGCGCTGCAGACTGCGTTATCGGTGCCTACAAGCAAGATGCGCCAGACCTGCGCTTCCCGGCGCAAATGTTGGGGCAGGATGGCGTTGGGGTCTACGTTCGAGCGTCGGATGATTGGGGTTATACCGGTACCGCCTCTCTGGCAGATCGCACAGTTGGTGTGATCGCAGACTACAGCTATGGCAAAAGTCTGGATGATTGGCTGGCAGATACGGCCAATGCTGATCGCATTGAAATCGCCTACGGTGTCGACGCGCTTGAGGGCAATATCCGCAAGCTGCTGGCCGGTCGTGTGGACGTTCTGTTCGAATCGCCAATGGTAATGGCCAGCTCTCTAAGCACGCTTGATCTGGAGCCGTTTGTTCGCCTCGCTGGCGAGGGCAAGCCAGAGACTCCCTTCTATATTGCCTGTTCGGCGAGCAGCTCCGAGGTGCCGCAGTGGCTGGAGCAGTTTGATAGCGGGATGCAGAGGCTGCGCGATAGCGGCCAGTGGCGCAGGCTTTTGGCGGACTATGGCTTGAACGAAGATTGACCGCCTGCGGACCGGGCAGGCTTGGCCAGGTCAGCTCTTGGACGGTGGGTTGAAGGACATGGGGAAGGCGGTGACATTGCTGCCGCTGGCGTCGGTCACCTTGGCAATGCCTTCCTTCTCTACCTCGTCAATGCGAATGATGGCCTGCATGGGGATGAAGGATCGCTGCACACCGGCGAATTCGCCTTTCAGGCGCTCCTCGGATGGGTCCACCACCACTTGGGCGCGCTCGCCAAACAAAAACTCCTCAACCTCAATAAAGCCGTACAGGTCGCTTTGATAAATGCTGGATACGTAGATCTCGTAGATCTTTCCTTGATTGAGAAAGATAACGCGGTATATCTGGCGATTGGCTGACATGATCTGAATGACCTTTATATCCGGTTTAGGCTAAGGGCGCGGAAGAATAGCACAAACCGTTTACGCTGCATCCGGACCAATGCAGTGACCGAAATAGGCAGGAAAGACACCATCAATCGTCTGGACTTTGCCGGGTTGAGTCACTAAAGTTAGCGCCCGATGTGCAGGGTGGGGCGAAATGCCGCACCCGGAAAGGGAAACTTTTGAAATTTCGATCGCAACTGATTGATTATTCAACCTTTCCGGTCACCGAAGACAAGGGTCATCCCCTGACTCGTTCTCGGTGTGTAAAGGACCGGGCAACAGCCGTCCTGCGCCAATCCTGAAACCGCTTTCCATGGCCTTGCGGCCGTAAACATCGTGCGTCCCTAACCGGCGCCGGGGAAAACAGGGAGCCTAAAAGCATGCAGTCAACACTGTTCCGTCGCGTGACCGCCGCGCTGACATTGCTGCTGGTCAGTGGTGTAAGTGTCGCCAGCGACTGGACCGAACGGTCCAACGTCAACCTCCGTCCCGGTGTCACCGACATCAGTCAGGACGTCTTCGGTCTGCACGTTGCAATCCTCTGGGTTGTCTCGGTGATTGGCCTTGCCGTATTCGGTCTGATTATGTACTCCGCCGTGGCCCATCGCCGCAGCAAACGCCCACAGGCCGCGACTTTCCACGAGCACGTCGGTGTGGAAATCGCCTGGACCGTGATCCCGTTCATCATCCTGATCTTTATGGCAGTGCCGGCCACCCGGGTACTGATTGCCATGGATGACAGTGCCGAGTCTGAGCTGACCGTAAAGGTCACCGGCTATCGCTGGAACTGGAGCTATGAGTACCTGACCTATCAGGACGATAACGACGTAGGCGTGTTCTTTTTCTCCAATCTGAAGACCCCGGCAGAGCAGTATCACACGCCCGTGTTAAAGAACGGCCTGTTCCCCTATGGCACTGCAGCGGACCGTTTTGGTGTGGAGCCCGAGGAGAAAGATCACAACTACATGCTGGCCGTAGACAAGCCCCTGATTCTGCCAGCTGGCGTGAAGGTGCGTTTTTTGGTTACCGCTGACGACGTGATTCACTCCTTCTTTATGCCTGACTTTGCTATTAAGAAGGACGCCATTCCTGGTTTCGTTAACGAAGCCTGGACCGTGGTGCCGGAAGATGCCACCGGCATTTACTACGGTCAGTGCGCCGAGCTGTGTGGCAAAAACCACGCCTTCATGCCTATCGAAGTGCATGTTGTAGCCAAGGAAGAGTTCGACACCTGGATTGCGGAAGAGAAAGAAAAAGCTGCCAGCGGTCCAGACCTGACCCCGTTCGCCAATCTGGAAGCGGCCATGGCGCTGGGTAAAGAGAAATACAACGCTGCCTGTGTCCTGTGTCACGGTGCAGAGGGTCAGGGCGGTATCGGTCTGCCGTTCGCTGGCACTGAGCTAATGAACGATTCAGCGCGCATCCAGGAAAACATTGATGTGCTGATTAAAGGTCGGAACGCCATGCCGTCGTTTGCTGCCCAGCTGACGCCGCGTGACATTGCCGCCGTGATCACTTACCAGCGCAATGCGTTTGGTAACGAAACCGGCGATCTGATTCAACCCGCCGACGTCGCGAAGTAAGGGAGGGGAGCCTAATGACTGCCGTAGCAGCACATCACGATCATCATGATGATCACCACCACGCCCCGCATGGCCTGAAGCGTTGGCTGTTCTCCACCAACCATAAGGACATCGGTACTCTGTACCTGTGGTTCAGCTTTGCCATGTTTATGGTGGGCGGCTTTATGGCGCTGGTGATTCGCGCCGAGCTGATGTACCCGGGGATGCAGGTTGTAGATCCTGAGTTCTTCAACCAGATGACCACCGTGCATGGTTTGATAATGGTATTCGGTGCAGTAATGCCGGCTACCGTTGGCCTTGCCAACTGGATGATTCCGCTAATGATCGGCGCGCCGGATATGGCGTTGCCGCGGATGAATAACTGGTCTTTCTGGATTCTGCCGTTTGCTTTCACCATCCTGATCGGCGCCGTGCTGATGAGTGCCTTTGGTGATGGCAACCCCAGCGCGCCGAACTTCGGCTGGACTTTCTATGCCCCACTGTCCACCAAGTATGGCCCGGCATCCACCGATCTGTTTATTCTGTCAGTCCACATGATGGGTATTTCCTCCATCATGGGCGCCATCAACGTCATTGTTACCGTGCTCAACATGCGGGCGCCGGGCATGACCATGATGAAGATGCCGCTGTTCGTCTGGACCTGGCTGATTACTGCGTTCCTGCTGGTTGCTGTTATGCCGGTGCTGGCCGGTGCAGTCACCATGATGCTGACTGATCGTCACTTCGGCACAAGCTTCTTCGATGCCGCTGGTGGTGGTGATCCGGTACTGTTCCAGCACATCTTCTGGTTCTTCGGACACCCCGAGGTGTACATCATGATTCTGCCGAGCTTTGGTATTGTTTCGGCGATCATTCCGACATTCGCTCGCAAGCATCTGTTCGGTTATGCCTCGATGGTATACGCCACCGCCTCGATTGCGCTGCTGTCGTTCGTGGTGTGGGCTCACCATATGTTTACCGTGGGCATGCCGCTGGCCGGCACCCTGTTCTTTATGTACATGACCATGCTGATCTCGGTTCCCACCGGCGTGAAGGTATTTAACTGGGTGGCCACCATGTGGCGCGGCTCGTTGACCTTTGAGCTGCCGATGAAGTGGGCGCTGGCCTTTGTGGTGCTGTTTACTTGTGGCGGTCTGTCCGGTCTGATGCTGGCGCTGACTCCAGTGGACTTCCAGTACCACGATACCTACTTCGTAGTGGCGCACTTCCACTATGTACTGGTATCCGGTGCGATCTTCTCGATCTTTGCAGCGGCCTACTACTGGTTGCCCAAGTGGTCAGGGGTGATGCCGAACACCTTCCTTGGTGAGCTGCATTTCTGGAACAGTCTGCTGTCTGTGAACCTGCTGTTCTTCCCGATGCACTTCGTCGGTCTGGCTGGTATGCCGCGTCGTTATGCGGACTACGCGCTGCAGTTTGCTGATTACAACTGGTGGATTTCCGTCGGTGCATTCTGGTTCGGTATTTCCCAGCTGCTGTTCGTTGCCGTGTGCGTACTGTGCGCGATGAAGAAGGGCAAGAAAGCGGAAGCTGCACCTTGGGAAGGCGCTGAAGGTCTGGAGTGGACTGTGCCTTCGCCTGCACCGTTCCACACCTTTGATACTCCGCCGGTTATCAAATAATCGTCAGGCATCAGATAGGAGCGCACCATGAGCGAACTGAATGATCTGGAACAACGTAACAACCGTGTCCTGCGCAAGCTGGTCATTGGTAGCGTGCTGATGTTCGGTTTTGCTTTCGCTATGGTGCCGCTCTATGACGTGTTGTGCGATATCACCGGGTTGAACGGCAAGACCAGCGACACTGCTGCCAGTGGTGAAGTGCAAATGGACGAGGACCGTCTGGTGACGGTGCAGTTCGTGACCACTTCCAGTGGTGGGATGGTTTGGGATTTTACTCCGCAAGTGCGCAGCGTTAAGGTTCATCCGGGCGAAATTACTCAGGTGAATTTTCAGGTAAAAAACCCTGCCGATCACACCATTATTGGTCAGGCGATTCCTTCCGTATCGCCGGGCTTGGCAGCGCCCCATCTGCTCAAAACCCAGTGCTTCTGTTTTGATAATCAGACCCTGCTGGCCGGTGGCGAAGCAGATATGCCGATGATTTTTTATCTTGATCCGGCTTTGCCGAAACACATCAACACCATCACGCTGTCCTACGCCATGTTCGACGTGACCGAGCGCGTGACGGGGAATAAAGACAAGCTGGCGGCCCGATAAGGTCGTTAGTCAGACAGGAGAAACAAGCTCATGGCGGAAAACAGCAGCAAATACTATGTGCCAGAAAGTAGCCCTTGGCCGCTATTCGGTTCCATTGGTCTGTTTCTGATCGCGATCGGTGCGGCCAACTTTATTCAGCAGAGCACCCAGTTCGGTCAGAACACGCTGCGCGCTGACGGTACCTGGGGCCAGTACGTGCTGATGGCCGGTGTGCTGTGGATGATTGCGACCATGTTTTTCTGGTGGCGAGACACCATCAAGGAATCCTTGACCGGCTTGCATAACGAGCAGCTCAGCGGCTCCTACCGTCAAGGCATGATCTGGTTCATCTTCTCAGAAGTCATGTTCTTTGGCGCCCTGTTTGGCGCGTTGTTCTATGCGCGTTGGCTGATTATTCCGTGGCTTGGCGGTGCGGGTAACAACGCTATGACCCACGAGCTGCTTTGGCCCGGATTTCAGGCCATGTGGCCGCTGACCACCACTCCGGATGGTCGCACCACGCAGGTAATGGGCGCTTGGGGCTTGCCGGCGATCAACACTGCTATCCTGATTGTCAGCTCAATTACCTTGACCATTGCTCACCACGCACTGATTGTCGGTGAGCGCGGCAGACTGATCCTTTTTCAAGGCATCACCATTCTGCTTGGCCTTTTCTTCCTGAGCCTGCAGGTTTACGAGTATTACCATGCTTATCACGAGCTGGGCCTTACTCTGGAAGCAGGCATCTACGGTAGCTTGTTCTTCTTCCTCACCGGTTTCCACGGTATCCACGTCACCATGGGTACTCTGATGCTGATAGTGTGCTTCTTCCGTATTCTGAAAGGGCACTTCACCAAGGAAAACCACTTTGTTTATGAGGCGTCAGCCTGGTACTGGCACTTTGTGGATGTGGTTTGGCTATTCCTTTTCGTGGTGGTCTACTGGCTGTAAAACGCCGGATAAAAAAAGGGGCGATTTATCGCCCCTTTTTTTATTGCTCATTTTCCGAATCGTCTGATAACGGGCTGACTGCCAAAGGGGTGACCTGACTGTTGGCAGGGCTTGTTGCCGGGCTTCTGACAGATTCCGTGCGGCGCTCCTCTGTGGCCAGAGACTGGGCGCTCCAGGCCATGGCGGTAATGGCCAGGAAACTGTTTATAGCGAGCTTGCGGGTCTTGTTCTTCATTGCTGCATCCTCTCATGACCAAGCATGAATGGAGTCTGTGACAGCAATATCAAGCCCGCAGTTTCCTTTACAAGGAAAAATGCCCGTCAGTCGTGGCCAACCACAATCAATCTGATGGCGGCGAGCTGGCAGTGCGCCTGCTGCAGCGATCCCTGCAGGATTTCGCCCAGCTGAATCAAAAACGCCAGCTCCTCCTCGGGAATCGCCGGGTTACGGCGCATCAGATCACGCAGCCGGAGCAGCTCCTGCTGCTGTTCATTCTGCTGGTTAGTGAGCGCTTCCTGTATCAAAGCCTCAACCCGTGACTGGACGATGTCCTCCCCATCGCGCAGTAACTTGTCGAGCACGTCCTTCTGGCTGGCAACGATCTTCCGCGCCAGCGCTTTATCCAGTTTGTGGCACTGCTTGCCAAGAGCCTCATGAGCGATGGTGGCTGACAGATCCTTGCCTCGGGCATCCAGAAGCACACGCATCATGGAGACGGGCAGGAAGCGTTCTGCCTGCAGACTTTTCGGTGCCTGTACTTCAATCCGGTAAAGCCCTTCCAGCAGCAAAGTACCAGCAGGAATACGTTTGTTCTTCAGCAGCGTCACGCAGGCCTTGCCGTGATCATCGCCGAGCACCAGATCAATGGCACCTTCCACCAGCGGATGTTCCCAGGACAGGAAATGCATATCGTCGCGCGCCAGGGCGATGCTGCGCTGATCGGTTACGGTAATGCCGTCATCGGGAAGCCCCGGGAAGCCGGCAATCATCTGCGGGCTGGGCTGCAGAATCCATGCATCACTGGAGTGGTCCTCCTGTTCTACCCCGTAGCGTTCGAACACTTGCTCCATAAAGGTAATCGGTGAGTGCTGGTCTGCCTCTGCCAGCTGGCTTACCAGCGTGGCGGCGCGATCAGGATCAAAAGAGGACAGCTCCAGCAAACGATCACGACCGCTTTCCAGTAGTTCGCGGGCCCGACTACTGGCTTCCCGGGTTTGCTGAATCAGACGTTCGCTCAGTGCGACATCCGCCGGTGCCATTAGCGCCTGCTCCAGCAGCTGCCCGGTTTCCGTACTGATTATTGAGCCGGCGGCATTGGGCTGACTGAATGCATCCATGCCCTCGTGATACCAGCGCAGCAGCACTTGCTGAGCTTGATCGGAAAAGTGGGGAAGGTGAATCTGGATATCCTGTTGCTGACCAATACGATCAAGGCGACCAATCCGTTGCTCAAGTAAATCCGGGTTACGCGGCAGATCGAACAGCACCAGATGGTGGGCGAACTGGAAGTTGCGGCCTTCGCTGCCGATTTCCGAGCACACCAGTGCCTGTGCGCCGTCTTCGCTCTCGGCGAACCATGCTGCGGCACGGTCGCGGGCAATCAGATCCATGTGCTCATGGAACACGCCAACATTAAATCCATGTTTGTAGTTCAGCCAGGCTTGCAGATCGCTGGCGGTTTCACTGCGGGCGCAGATCACCAGTACCTTTTCGCGACGCTGCTGCCGCAAAAACTCCACCAGCCAGCTGGCCCGGCTATCAATCTCGCACCAGCGGTCATCGCTGAACAGGCGCTCGGGGAATAACCGGTCTTCCAGAGTATCGTCCGGTTGCGCGACATAGTCGGACGGGCAGGGCAATGGCACCAGGTTGGCAACACGGGCGGGAAAGCCCTGCACATGCTTGCGGGTATTGCGGAACATCACCCGGCCGGTGCCGCTACGATCAATCAGCTCACGCAGAATCAGCTCGCGATTTTTCTCATCGATGGCCACATCGCTGACATACTCAGCCGCCTGCTCCTTCAGTGATGCAGGCCAGACCGGTTGATCGTGCAGTGCGGCGGCCAGTTCGGCCACCACCCGATAGTGATCCTGCTCTTCGATGAATTGCTCCAGCGACGGGTAGCGATCCGGGTCGAGCAGGCGCAGTCTGGCGTAGTGGCTTTCGCGGCCGAGCTGCTCCGGTGTGGCGGTGAGCAACAGCACGCCGCGCGACGCAAGGGCCAACTGCTCCGCCCGCCGATAGGCCTCGCTGACATGATCTGGCGACCATTCCAGATGGTGTGCTTCATCAATCACCAGTAAATCCCAGCCTGCGGAAACCAGTTCTTCGCTGTTGCACTGCAGCAGGAAGTCGCTGCTGATCAGGACCAACTGCTCGCTCTGGAACGGGTTGGGCATTACCGTTTCGAGCAGCTCATCTTCCTCAGCGCGGGCCGGCATATATTCGTGACGCAGGGACTCCAGGCGGGAGGCATCGAAAATGCTGAAATGCAGGTTGAAGCGCCGCACCATCTCCACAAACCACTGATGTACCAGCGCCGGCGGCACCACGATCAGCACTCGCTCGGCGCGATGGCTGCGTAGCTGCTGATGCAGAATCATGCCGGCTTCGATGGTCTTGCCCAGGCCCACTTCATCGGCCAGTAATACCCGTGGGGCAAAGCGATGACCCACCTCATGGGCAATATGCAGCTGGTGGCCAATCAGATCGACCCGTGGCCCCATCAGGCCACGCACAGGCGAGCGGATCAGTTGGTCCTGCGCCTGCATGGCGGCATAGCGCAGATTGAACCACCCGGAGGTATCCAGCTGCCCGGCGAACAGGCGATCGCTGGCGGTGCGCAAGTCCAGCTGATGGCCGAGCTGGCTTTCCGGCACCAACTGCATGGCAGAGGGATCGTCTTCCGGGCAGGCTTGATAGATCAGTATGCCTTCCACATTGCGCACCCCGGCGACAACAAAACTATCGCCTTTGGCGGTGGTGATAGTGTCGCCGACGGAAAAGGACATGCGCGCCAAAGGCGCATTGTCACGGGCATAGGTGCGTTCTTCTTCACATGCCGGGAAGTAAACCGTAACGAGGCGGTAAGCGAGGTCTTGAATGATACCGAGGCCAAGCTCGGTCTCGGTTTCGCTGAGCCAGCGCTGGCCGAGGGCAAAATCTGTCATGAAAGGCTGCCGGTCTGCCGGTTGGGGCGCGCATTATAGGCGTCCCAACCGATGGGTGCGCCATGACTGGCGCAAAATTCCTGAAAAAACTGCGGATTAACGAATAAATTCCATTAAAGCCTGCCAGCTGGTGCGATCTGCGGCCTCGTCGTAGGCCAGCGGCATGTCGAATTGCTTGCCAACTTCGGTGGCGTCCGGGTTGGTAAAGCCATGCAGCACATTGGGGAAGCTGAACAGCTGCAAATCCACCCCGGCGCTGGACATTTCGGTGACAAACTGACCCACCTGCTGGGCCGGTACCATGGGGTCCGCGCCGCCAGTGGCCACCAGTACACGGGCTTTGACGCTGCCCTCGGTGGCTGGCTTTTTGCTGCCCAGACTACCGTGGAAGCTGGCTACACCGGCCAGATCCGCACCCATGCGTGCCTGATTCAGCACCACCGCACCGCCAAAGCAATAACCGACAGCGTAGATTCGCCCGCTGTCCACATTCTTCTCGGCGGCCAGCACCGCACGGGCCGCATCAAACCGGGCGTTCATTTTTTCCGGCTCGGCGAAGGCGGCTTCCATAAAAGCATTGGCATCCTTGGGGTGGTTTGCCACCTTGCCATGGCCATACATATCCACCGCAATGGCGCTGTAGCCTGCCTCTGCCAACTGACGGGCGCGGTCACGGGCGTAGTCATTCAGGCCCCACCATTCATGCACCACAATTACCCCCGGGCCAGCCTTCTTGCCCTTTGCGGAATACAGCACCGCAGTGCCCAGATTATCCGGCAGGGCCACTTGGCGCTCCTTGACGGCGGCCAGTGAGGGTGCCGATATCAGAAGACACAGCGCAGCGATCCAGTGAGCTAACTTCATGGTGATTTCTCCGGTTGATTGCTATCGACCCATTCCCAACGTAATGGCTCGCCAAAATCGTCATAAATCAGTTGTCGGCGAGGCTTATTATTTCGGCCAGCGGCCTTGCGTTTGATGCTTTTCTGCTGCTTGCGCAGTTCAATCGCTGCCACCACCTCCGGCACGGGTGTGCGTTCTTGCCGCGGCCCGGAACTGAAGTGTGTCGCCGGCGGCGGGCGCAGTGTATCTGCCCGGCCGGACACCCCGGGATTAACGCGATCGATGTGCCCGCCGCGGGCTATAAAGTCCTCGGTCTGGCGGCGCAGTCGTGCGCGTAACTGATCCTTATATACAGAGTGGCTCAAGGCGGCATCCTGCAAAACGGGGTAGTGGCTTTAAAAGCAATCTTGAAAGGTAACCTTAACAAGCCGGCGCCAGAGCGGCCAGCCAGCCCCCGGTCATTCCGACAGGGCAGCTTTCACGGCCGCTTCCAGCGGGCCACCCAGAGGCTCAACCCGCGAGGCAAAGGACTGCCTGACGGTGCCGTCGCGGCCGACCAGATACTTATGAAAATTCCACGCCGGCTCGCCCTGCGCAGCTGCCAATGCCTTAAACAAGGCGTTGGCCTGTTTGCCGCGTACTTCGCTGGTAGCAAACATGGGGAAGGTCACGCCGTAATTGATATAGCAGACCTTGGCGGTCTGATCTTCATTGTCATGTTCCTGGCGAAATGCGTCTGAGGGAAAACCCAGCACTACCAGACCGGCCTCGCGGTACTTCTGATAGAGCGCTTCCAGATCGCTGAACTGACCGGTGTAGCCACACTGGCTGGCGGTGTTAACTACCAGTAGCACCTTGCCCTGGTAGGCATCACAAAGATTGATGTTGTCCTCGGTGGCAAGACTGCGGTGGCTGTAATCCAGCAAGTTGCCGCACTGGGCAAAGGCAGGGCCGGCCAGTAGCAGGGTGCCGGTCAGAATAAGGCTTCGTAGCATCGGAATCTCCCGGTTAGTGGATGAACCATGCATCGGCTGGCGTCAAGGCGGGGCGAAAACCGGCGGGCTACAGGCCGGGCCTGGGCATAAACTGCCACCGGCCCGGACTGCAGTGTTGCGATAGAGCTGTTACTTGCTCGGTGCCTTGGTGTAACGCAGGTAGGGCAGTTTGATGTCGATGCTGCCGAACTTTTCCTTGGCCTGCTCGTCGTTCAGGCTCAGGGCGACAATCACATCTTCGCCCGGCACCCAGTTTGCCGGAGTCGCAATCGGCACACCGTCGGTGGCCTGAATGGCGTCCAGCGCGCGCAGGATCTCGGCAAAGTTACGCCCTACGGACATCGGGTAGGACATAGTCAGGCGCACCTTTTTGTCCGGACCGATTATAAACACGGTACGCACGGTGGCACTGTTGGCTGGCGTACGCCCCTCTGGCAGGTAAGCATCCGCCGGCAGCATGTCGTACAACTTGGAAACTGCTAGCGAAGTGTCATCAATGATCGGGAAGTCAGCCGGAGCACCGGAGAACGCTTCGATATCGCGCTTCCATTTAACGTGCTCTTCGACGTTGTCTACCGATACGCCCATCACCTTGGTCTTGCGCTTGGCAAACTCGGGAGCGAGCTGCGCCACGGCACCAAACTCGGTGGTGCATACCGGGGTGAAATCCTTCGGGTGAGAAAAAAGGATGGCATAGCTATCGCCAATCCACTCATGCAGGTTCAGCTTGCCGGCAGTGGAATCAGCGGTGAAATCCGGAGCAAGGTCATTAATACGCAGGCCCATGATCAAAATCCTCCTTTCTGTCAGTTGGCTTGGTATATCAGGGGTGTCCAGATTAACCCAAATCCCGCCTCAAAGGAGGGGGGGTATCAATGACCCCCATATTTTATGGCCACAACTGCTACTTTTTGACTCTTTTCCATTTTTTGATGTGTAAGGCTACCGCTCGCCACGCTAAGCAGGGTAGCAAAAATGGCCATCCAGACATTCATGCTACCTCTAGTAATTCGCCAGCTGACATCTGGCCAATAGGGGAGATATAAAAATGCGCCGTGCCTCAAGCTCGTCACCGATTCTTGCCGCCCTTTCAGTATTGCTATTGGCTGTTGCGCCCAATAGTGCTTTGGCTGATTGCAACGCTAGCTATAACAAAGACAAAACCCACGCTGAAAAGGGAAAGCTGGATATTTGCCGCATTACCCTGCCGGATCTTATTGAAGTCCAAACGAACTGGGGGATGCGCCCATCGTGGATTGATAATGAGCGCATCGCATTCCTCGACAATATCGTTGGCAATGTCTGGATGCTGAATGTTCGAACCAACCAACTTGTGGAATTGACAGGAAGATTCAGTCATTCGGGATTTTCCCGTGTACACCCAATGCCTAATGGTGATTTGCTGTTGGTAGGTCCTACTAATAGAGGCGCACCACCCCGCGATCCACTGCAGTTTAATGATGAGGGGAGATTTGAGGGGCAAATGTTTGTGTTGCGCAAAGGGCCGAAAGGGGACTACAGCGTAGGTGAGCTTGTTGGCTTGGGTGTGCGGGCATGGGAGGGTGTCGCTGTATCAAGAAGGAGCAACAAGATTGCATGGTCAGATACGAACAAGCCCTTCGAGGGCGGGAACGTTCTGGAAACCTTATACAACTACACCTTTGGGCGCTCCAATCTTTGGGTGGGTAATATTGATTACGTCAATGGGGTGCCACGGCTGTCTAATAAAAGGATAGTCAAGCGGAAGTTTGGACTGGTTTTCTATGAGCCTCAGGATTTTCGCGGTTCCTCCGATCAGGAGCTCCTGTTTTCCGTCTACGGGCCCGGAGCAGAGGGGACGGCGGACACAGAGGTGCTGAGCTTTTTCTGGCGTCTATCCAAAAAAGTGCCATGGTACTCATGGGGTTATAACGAGTGGGAAGGCATATCACCAGATTACAAGCGGGCATTTATCGAGCGGGATGCGGATGCTTGGGCTCTGGCTGGCGCGGATTTTGAGAACCTTTGGCTATGGGATTTCGCAAGTTATAAAGCCGTGCCTTTTGCTGAGTTTGACAGGGCAGACAACTTCAGTATCGGTAATGCAGTGTTTTCACCGAATGGAAAGATGATTGTGATGTCCGCGGATGGCTCACTTAGCGGCGAATCAAATCCGCCTGGGTATGCGCTGGGTATCGTGGTTGTTAACTATGAAGAGTGGATCCGGCGAGGACAGCCAGTGCTGCGCTAGAAGGCTATAAGAAGTTGAAGGAAGAACCGTGCATGGGTGGCTTGGAACTACTCTTCATGAGTAAGATGAGCGCACGGTTTCTTCCTGATTTCCCGCTATTCTGCACAATCCTTAAAAGGAGGCGGTGTGGCTTACTACCCTAAATACCTGCCTTTCATTCTGGTAGTAATTCTATCTGGCATGGTTTTTATGCTGCTTTCCTCCACCAAGGAGAGGCAGGGCCTTCAGCCAGCGACGTTGCCGTCAGGCGTATCGCAGACCAATGACCGCGTGCCCGCTTTGGATGTTCCGATTCAGCGCGAACTATTTCCCGGAGATATTGATGACTCCTCTGATGCCGGAGGACTTGTGGACGAGGGCGAGCCATACGGCGATCGCGGCGACGAGGATGGTATTAATGAGGTTGAGTATGCCAGCGGGTGGTATCTGGAGAATGCGCGGGTCTCAGGTGGTGGGCTCGTTGTGGACCATGATGCCATGCTGGATTTGACCGCTCTGGTAAGGGAGGTTGATTACTCTCAACGCGAAAGGGTTAAAAGGAGCATACAAGAAAAGCTAAAGAAAAATTTCGGCGATAACGTATCTGACCAGTTCTCTCATTTATTTGAGGCAATGGTGGTCTATGTGTCATCAGTCGATGAGTTGCACTCTACTTTGCCAAATCAGGGGGTGGAGACGCATCAGTATTTGCAGAACGCGTCGTATATATTGACCAGTCAAGAAGATGAAATTTTTGGCGCGGAGTTAGCAGGCAAGCTCTTTGCAGTCCAGAGGCAGACCAGAGGTGAAATTATAGACGGTGCTGCTGCAGACTAGGGCTGAGGTTGTTGCGCTATTAAAATCGGGAGAACCAGGAGTCTGCTTTTCCATTCCCTGTAAACCAGTTTTCATAATTCCATCCGGCAATGTGGCAAAGCTTCCCCGGGCTGATAATTTCTATGCTCTTGTAGCGCATGTCTATCAGGTTTTCCTCTCTCCAGTTTTTAAGAATTTTTGCCACGCTCTGCCGAGTGCAGGCTACCGTGTCCGCCAGTGATGCCTGAGAGAATTCATATCCGATATATGGATTTTCCATGTCCCCAAATATTTTGTAGAACGTGAGAATAATCTTTGCCAGACGCACATCTGGTGTAACAGAAACTGTGGATGAAAGTACTCTGGATATATAGCGCATAGACGTATCGCGCAGAGACAGAAACGATTCGAGGAATGCCGGATTCTCCCGCATTAGTGCTTTCATCTTGGGGCGGGGCATCAGATATATGACAGCGCCTTTCATGGCGGTGGCTGTTACCGGATGAATTGAGTTCTCCGCAATCTCGCCATCAGTCATCATCCCTGCCTTCAAGGGAGTAAGCATGAACCGAGTGCCATTTGGATGGCTGACGTCCAGCCGGATCACGCCATCGGTGACCAGATACATCCAGTTGCTTGGGGTGCCTTCTCGGAAAAGAACCTCTTTATCTTTAAGGGTTTTTCTTACGCAGCTGGCGGCGAGTTCGGCTCGCTGATGATTGGAAAGCGGCAAAAACGGTTGGCGGTTGCTGAGGTATTCATCCAGTGTCATAGCTTTCCCCTTGTTATGGCCGCCGGGTTTACTTCAGCCTGGAGAACATTGAGTTGTCATCACGCGTCTTGCCACTGTGCCAGCGTTCATGGCTCCAACCTGCGATATCACATAATTTCTGGGCATCAAGTATTTCTATGCTGGCGTATCGCATGCCTATGATGCCGGCCTGCTTCCATCGCTTGATCATTTTACTGGTGTTTTGTCTCGAGCTGGCCACCATATCTGCCAGAGCTTCCTGAGAAAAATCATAGCCCAGCTTATTGCTGCCAGGCTCAGAGAAAAGCTTATAAAACGTGAGCAAAATACGCGCCAGACGAACTTCAGGGGTTAACGAAACCGCGTGGGCGAAAAGGCTAAGCAGGTAGCGTCTGGAAGCGTCCTGAGTACGGAAGCAGGACTCCATGAACGCCGGGTTTTTCAGCATCATCGACTTCAGTTCTTTCTTTGGCATCACATAGGCCACTGCCTTCTTCATGGCATAGGCTGATGTGGGGTGGGGGGCATCCGCAGCGATCTCGTGGTCCGTCATGTTGCCCTCCTGAACCAGAGAAACCATGAACTGTGTGCCGTTTGGGTGGTTCAGGTCCAGCCGTAAGGTTCCCTTGGTGACAAGGTAGATTCCCTGGCCACACTCACCCTCATGAAACAGGGCCTCGCGGTCCTCAAAGGTTCGTCTTACGCAGCTCGCTGACAGCTGGGCACGCTCCGCATCTGACAGGGAGGTAAATGGCGCCCGGGTCTGGAGAAACTCTTCAAGGGTCATATTAAATCGCTGGATACAGGCAAAATGTCAAAAAGTGTCAGATTGCTACGGCGTTGTTGTGTAGTTTTCCGCCATTCATGGCTCATGGTAGGGGACCAGACACAATGAAAACAATAGGACGTTTGCTCCAGATTGGCGCATTGCTCGGCCTTGCTCTGTCGTCCACGGCGATGGCTGTTTCCGGGAAGTTCATGCCGCCGGATGGCAAGGTATTGCCAATTATCGGTCAGGACTGTGAAGCCCTTGGTGGGGTGGAGAGTTATCACTCTTCTGGTAACGACTACTTCAACGGGATCGTCAAGGATAATCCGCAGCTCAAGCCAGGTGCTTTCTCTGCTTATGCCTTTCTCAGGGAGAATGTCACTACTGTCACCAAGTGGTTTTTCTTTATCCCCTATCAGGAAAATAGATATGACTACCGCGTGACATCCATATCGTCTGGCTCATGCCTTGATCGCTTCGCTGCCAGTGAGCGCTATAGCAATACGGCGCTGCATTTGTCACTGGGCATACAGAACGTGAACAGGCAGGTTGCGGAAGGCAAGTTCGACGCAGCCATTGATAAGTTGGCGGATTACATCAAGAGGCTGGATCGTCCGGTATATCTGCGAATCGGGTATGAGTTCGATAATCTTGGTCACGGCAACCTGAGCCCGTACTGGTTCAGGAAAGCATGGCAGCGCATTGTTAGTCGCCTGTGGGCCAACGGCGCAACTAACTTCGCCACCGTTTATGCATCCATGTTCAATGAGAAGACCGTTCTGGCAACCCCCTGGTCATACCGAGACTATTATCCAGGGGACATTTACGTAGACTGGGTCGGCTTTTCCTGGTGGGGTGGAAGTACGCCTGACCCGCAAAAAGGCATGATGGAGTTTGCCCGGAATCTGGGTAAGCCGGTGATGATTGCGGAGTCCACCCCTATGTTCGCCAAGCTCGACAACCCTAACCTTAATGCCCAGTACTGGTTGAAGAACTGGTATCAGCCGTACTTTAAGTTCATCAATGACAACAGCGATATGGTCAAGTCGTTTCACTACATCTCGGCGGACTGGACCTTGGATAGGGATACATTCTGTGATCCGCTGATGCCCGTTTATTGGCCGTTCTGCGATAAAAACAGTCAGGTCCATAAGAACGAATCCATAAGGGAGAGCTGGACTGCAGAACTTGGTCGTGGCAACTACCTGCATGCTGACGACCAGCTTTTTTACAGGCTCGGGTATTAAGTGATCGGTTGCTTGTCGGTTAGTTGGACAGGTCAGTTCCGGGAAAAGGTGCTGTGTGGTTTTCAATCAGGCCAAATCCCTCCATGGCGCCGTTAATCAGCAGACTATTGGCAGCGACTAAATCCGCCTTGGGAGTACGGTAACCATCCAGTAGCCAGTGCAGGGCGGTTTGGCTGATGGCGCCCACCAGGGCGAGGGAGATGATGCGTGGCTGGCTATCGCTGAGTGGTGCATCCGGTTTCAGCGACTGGGCAAACACCAGCAGCAACTGAGCAAACAGCTTCACACGCTGGTTATACAGCGTATCAATATCAGCGCTGACGCCGAGTACCTCAAGCCAGCAGACCCGCGCCACAGCTTGATCTTCGATGGCGGTAAAAAATGCGTCCAGCCCGGCATGGATAGCGGCGCGCGGATCTTTGGCTATGCCGGTGCGCTGGACGGCATCGCCGATTGTACCGGTGATGCCGTCCATGGCTTCGGTATACACCGCTGCCAGTAGCGCCTCCTTGTCTTTGAAGTTCCGGTAAAAGTAGCGGTCGGTCAGGCCAGCCACCTGACACAGCTGTTTCACCGTGCTGTGGCGATAGCCCTCAGAGCCAAACACCTGCAGCCCGGCCTGCAGAAACTGGCGTCTCTGGCGTGCCGTGCGCTGGGTGGCTGTCTCGCCGCCATAGACCCGAAGGGGGTGGCCGGAATGATCAATTTTCGACATGCTTTGTATTTGACGACAGAGATCGTCAAAAGTAAAGTGACGACACCTATCTTCAGATAACAATGGCGTCGGCACCATGCAAACATTCAAGGTCATCATCATCGGTAGCGGTTTTGGCGGGCAGTGCGCAGCAATGCGACTGCTGGAGCAGGGCATTACGGACTTTCGTATTCTTGAGCGCCGCCCGTTTATGGGTGGAACCTGGTGCCAGAACAGCTATCCCGGCGCAGCGGTGGACGTGCAGTCGCCGCTATATTCCATTTCCTCTGAGCCCTATCGCTGGTCACAGATGTTCGCCGAGCAGGACGAGTTGCAGCACTACACGGAAATGGTGATCGAAAAGCATGGCCTGCGTGAAAAGACCCAGACCAATGCCAACGTCAAACAGGTGCGCTGGGATGAACAGCATCATCGATGGCATATCGAAACCGACGCGGCGGGTACCTTCGAAGCGCAAATACTGATCAATGCATCCGGCCCCCTGAGCACGCCGGTGATCCCCAACTTCCCCGGTCGCGATACTTTCAAGGGCAAGGCATTTCACACCAACGATTGGGATCACAGCTATGACTACCACGGCAAGCGCGTGGCCATTATCGGCAGTGGTGCCAGTGCTGCCCAGGTGATCCCGGCCATTGCCGACAAGGTGGGGCAGCTGCATGTGTTCCAGCGCTCGCCGCATTGGGTGCTGCCACGGCCAGACCGCGAGTTTTCCAGCCTTGAGCAGGGGCTGTTGGGCTTCAAGCCACTCTACAAAGCGCTGCGCTGGAGTATCTACTGGGCACTGGAAGCACGGGTGGTGGGCTTCAAGTACTCGGCCAAAGGGTTGGAGTTGTTTGCCCAGCGCAAGGCAGAAAAGTTTCTAGAGCAACAGGTTAAGGATCCGGTGTTGCGCAACAAGCTCACCCCGGACTTCACTATTGGCTGCAAGCGCATCATTTTGTCGAGCACGCTTTACCCCGCACTGTGCCGGGATAACGTCACCCTGCATGACAAGCACGATGGTATTGCCTCAATAAATGAAAGCGGCATCGTTACCCAAAGCGGCGAGCAGCTGGATGTGGATCTGATTATCTGGTCCACCGGCTACGATGCCACCGACGGCGTTATTTCCTATCCGGTAATTGGTCGCGACGGGCGCACCATTGCCGATGCCTGGTCGGAGTTCCCCCGCGCCTATCTGGGTACGGCCCTGCCTGGCTTTCCTAACCTGTTTATTGTCACCGGGCCGAACACTGGCATCGGCCACACCTCCGCTATCTTCATTATCGAAGCGCAAATGAACTACATCATGGAAAACATCAAGCGGCTCAATAAGTCCGGCCATGAGGTGGTGGAAGTTCGTCCTGAGGCCGAGCAGGCCTATACCACCATGATTCATCGTGAGATGGAAAAAACAGTGTGGAAGACCGGTGGTTGTAATAGCTGGTACCAAAGCAAGAGCGGTCACGTTATTGCCATGTTTCCCGGTTTCAGCTTTACCTACCGGCAGATGGCACGCCACTTCAAACCCCAGGACCATGTTTTTTCTTGAGAATACTTTATGAAAAACTTCAAAGATAAAGTTGTGGTGATTACCGGTGCGGGCTCCGGTATGGGGCGGGCCTATGCACTGGCTTTTGCGGCACTTGGTTCCAGGTTGGCATTGAATGACTACGACAATCAGGGGCTGGCTGAAACCGTCAAGCAGGTAAGCCAGCAATCGCCAGCCACGCGAGTGCATGCGCAAACCTTCGATGTGTCAAAGCGTGCCGATATGGAGCTGTTTGCCGCAGACGTGAAGGAAGCCATCGGCCCCGCCCATGTGATTATCAACAACGCCGGCATAGAAGGTGCCGGCAAACCGGTATGGGCGATACCGCCGCAGGCCTATGAACGCATCTTCCAGATCAACTTTTTTGGTGTGCTGCATGGCACCCAGGTTTTTCTGCCACAACTACTGGAAAACGGCGAGGGTGCGATCGTCAATGTGTCCAGCATATTCGGCTTGATCGGCACTCCTAACAGCACCGATTACAGTGCCACCAAGTTTGCCGTACGCGGCTTTAGCGAATCACTCATGGTGGAGCTAATGGATAGCCCCATTAGTGTGCATCTGGTACACCCGGGTGGTATTGCCACAAACATTGCCCGCGCAGCACATACCAAAGCGTTTTCCGATAATTACCTGACCACTTCACCGGAAGATATCGTTCGCCATGTTATTAAGTCTATTGGCAAAGGGCGTCGCCGTATCGTTTATGGCAACGGTGCGTTGAAAGCGCACCTTGGCGCTTTGTTTGTGCCACTGAAACTGCTCAACCGGATCATTTGGCAGGATATGAAATCCGTGATTAATGTTAGTGACTACCCGCCTGGAGGCTAGCTGTCTTTCCTGGCCTGATTAAATCCGCAAACGGGCTGCCCAAGAGTACGCTGTGTGGCAGGGGAGCTGAGTACCAGATTGCCCAGCTGTGCCTGGGATGAGGTCCCTGTCTTCCTGAAAACACTTTTTAACTGGCTGCGCACAGTATGCACAGAAAGGTTATAGCAGCGTGCCATTTCTGCGGGGCTCATGCCGCGCGCCACCGCCGCAGCCGTGCGTGTCTCCGCATTGGTAAGCCCCAGCAGCTCTGCCAGCAACGGCTGGTTGATCTTCACTTCGGATTCAGTATCAACAATAAAAATGGCAGCGAACGCACTCACCGGAAACAGCGAGTTGTCTGTTGCATCCGGATGAACCGGCATGACCAGCAGACGAAGATCCGGTTGGCCGGGGCGTTCCACTGATACGATATTTCCGGCACTGCCACGGCGGCTGTTCAGTACTTCCTGCAAAGTGGCAAGCAATGTCTGTTGGGCTCTTTGCGGTCGCAGCTGAATCTGCTCCGCGCGTATGGCCATTGCCCCGGTATCGCTCAGATAATCCTCGGCTTCCTTGCTGGTATACACCACACGTCCCTGAGCATTAATCAGTATCATCGGCGCGCAATTATGTTGCTGATATCTGGCGGCTTGTTGATAGCGCTGTTGCCACTGCAAGGACTCGATATGTAGCGCACGGCGGATATGAGGAACTAACTCATTCAGAGTGCGCATGGAGTCATGACAGAAATGGCCCTGCCCACCTGTGCGCTGCACCAATAGCTGAACATTCAGCTCGTCATGGCTCCAGACTGTACCGCAGGCACCGTGGTGGATATCCAGAGGTTTGGCCCAATCATTGAAAAATTCGGATCGGTAGTAGTCTTTCTGGCCACAGGAAAAGTCCAGAAATGTGGAATACAGCTTGCCCGGAGTTTTTTGCTTCAGCTCCGGGCGCCATGGGCAAAGATTGACGTAATGATCAACATAGGCACGGTGCGCGCTTTGATCTGTGTTGGCTTGGATGCTGCTGTGTACCTGATCAGCTTCACGGTTGAGAATCAGCATGCGGGCGGAGCGGACATCCATAAGCCCGACCAGCTCATTCAGGAACTGCTGCCATCCGGCATCATTGAAAGGCGCCAGATAAAGACTGTCGAGTAACGCCTGACGCTGGCGCTCTGATAACTGCACTGTCGAACCTCCCGCTAGATATTCTTGAGCGTCGGCAGATCATGTTAACGTATTTCGAATAGGAAGTAGGACCAGTTGTCCTGTTATGTCTGGATTTTGTCGAGGGTAACCACTGTGAAGTTTGAGAAAATCTTGTCTGCATCCGGTGAGCTTGCCGCAACCCGCGTGGGTGCTGGCGATCCACTGATTGTTCTGGTTCATGGGTGGACCTGCCGGCGTAGTCACTGGGCCGGTGTGTTGTCGATGTTGGCGGCCTATGGAGAGGTGTTGGCTCTGGATCTGCCTGGTCATGGTGATAGCGCATGCAGTCCGCCAGTGACGGCGACGGTGCCCGGGCTTGCTCAGGAGTTGGCCAGGATCATCGACCAGCAGGGCCCGCGCTCCGTGGTTCTGGTCGGCCATTCCATGGGTGGCGCCGTGGCGCTGGAGGCGGCACGCCTGCTGGATCAGGCGCATGCTGTGATACTGGTGGATACCTTTGTTATTCCCTATGGCGATTTGCCGGAGGAGCAGGCACAGGAAATCGAGCAAGCCTTTGCGGCGGACTTCGTTGGCGCCATGCAGGGACTGGTGGACAGCAATACCAATGAGGATATGCCGGCTTCATTGAAGGCGCAGTTGCACCACGATATGGCCAGTGCGGATCCCGCTTGGGCACTGCCCCTGTGGGGGGATCTGCTGCGCTGGCAGCCGGATGCAGCCTTGTCACAGTCAGGGGTGGCAATTCATGCAATTAACGGCGGTCTGATTCCCGAACCAGCGCGTCAACGTTGCGCGGGCCATGTGGTTGAGCAGGTGATCGCTGAGGCAAAGCACTTCCCCCAGTTGGAAACGCCTGAGAAGTTCGAGCAACTGCTCAAGCAGGTTCTCAAGGAAGTGCTGTAACAAGCTGAAAGCACATCTTCACAGCGCAATAACAGCGCCTATACCCCATTTGGGGGATGACCAGCCCCGGCGGGTTGGTCAGCATCAGTGTGATTTTACGGGGTTAAGCCCTTAAGGAGTAATCACACATGAAGCTGAAACCACTTTGCCTGGCGGCGGCGGTGGCTCGTCCTCTGCGCCGGCTACCACGGCGGTCTCGGGGGGCGGCGTAAAGGGGCCGCTCGCCAATGCAGAGGTCAATGCCTATGCACTGGATACCGCTGCTGCGGATCTCAAGGGGGCTCTGCTTGGCAGCGGCTCCACCAATGCTGCTGCGGCCATTATCGGCCTTTCCATTCCAGCAGACACTGTCGGACCGGTGCTGATCGAAGTGACCGCGGACGCCGACACAGTTGATCTGACCACCGGCGGCGCGCCGGTCATTACCCGGCTGACAACAGTGCGGAATGCCGCGGATATTACCGCCAACACCTATGCCACGCCGCTTACCACCATGGTAGTTGAACTGGCGCGCCTGAATGCCGACAAGAGCACGCTTGGCTACAGCGGCAACAACAACGCCGAGATTAGCAATGGCGAGTACCTCGCCGCATTGGTTGTCGCCCAGGCTCAGGTGAAAAGCAGTTTCGGCTTCGGTCTGCTGGACGGCATTGATATCTTTGCCCAGCCGCCGGTGATAACCAGCGACACGGCAGACGCGTCTTCACAGCAGGCGGTACTGGCTTACCGCACCGCCGTCGAAGCGGTTGCTGCGGTGGCAAAGAAGCTTGAAGACGATGCCAAAACCAACAATGCAGGCTCCACCGCCACCACAGAAGATATGTTCAAGGCACTGGCCGATGACCTCAGTGACGGTGCGGTGGACGGCAACGGTAGCGCCGGCTCGATCACAACCTTCGCGGATGTGACCAACGTGGCCACCAGCGTCACAGTGGACCCATCCATCCTGACGGTGCCGGGTACAACTATCTCTGTGACCTCGATGGGTGCCGAACTGGTCGCGGAGCAGTCCAGTACCGGCGTGACCACAGTCGTGGATGCCAGTGTGGAAACTGCCACCACCACACCCGCCCCGGTGGAACCCATTCCTGACTCTGATGATGACGGCACGCCGGATAGCGACGATGCTTTCCCGCTAGACCCGAGCGAAGATACTGACACGGATCAGGACGGTGTCGGTGATAACGCCGATGCGTTCCCGAGTGACCCTACTGAAACGGCGGATACAGACGAGGACGGCGTCGGTGATAACGCGGATGCGTTTCCGAACGACCCATCTGAAACGCAGGACTCGGATCAGGACGGCGTCGGTGATAACGCGGATGCCTTCCCGAACGACCCGACGGAAACCGCCGATACCGACGGTGACGGCGTGGGCAATAACGCTGATGCCTTCCCGGATGATCCCACCGAAACCGTCGATACCGACAGCGACGGTGTCGGTGATAACAGCGATGCCTTCCCGGAGAATCCCAACGAATCCGCCGACACAGATGGTGACGGCGTGGGTGATAACTCGGACGCGTTTCCAAGTGATCCCAGCGAAACCACCGACAGCGACGCTGATGGCGTGGGTGATAACGCAGACGCCTTCCCCAATGATCCCACCGAAAGCGCCGATGCAGACGGTGATGGAGTGGGCGACAACGCGGATGCCTTCCCCAACGATCCGACGGAAACCGCCGACAGCGACGCTGATGGTGTAGGTGATAACGCGGATGCCTTCCCCAATGATCCGACTGAAACCGCCGATGCAGACGGTGATGGAGTGGGCGATAACGCGGACGCCTTCCCGAACGATCCGACGGAAACCGCCGACAGCGACGCTGATGGTGTAGGTGATAACGCGGATGCCTTCCCCAGTGATCCGACGGAGTCGTCCGATCTGGATGGCGATGGCACCGGCGACAACGCGGACCCTTCTGATCTGGACCCCTGTGATCCGAGCGATACAGTGGCTGCCTGCGATTCCGACAGTGACGGCACCCCTGATGGTCTGGATGCATTCCCGAATGACCCGGCGGAAGACACAGATGCCGACCTCGATGGTGTCGGCGCCAACGCCGATCCGAATGACGCGAATGCTTGTACGCCAGACAACACCGTGACGGCTTGTGATAGCGATTCTGATGGCGTGCCGGATGGTCTGGATGCGTTCCCGAACGATCCGACCGAAACCGCCGACGCAGATAACGACGGTATCGGCGATAACGCTGACACCAATGACGCTGACCCCTGTATCCCCAACGATCAGGCAGCAGCCTGCACGGCGGCTGGTGCGGTATGGGACGAATTTAACTGGGACGAAGCCAACTGGCAGTGAGGCCGTTGGTTAACAGGAAAAACCTCAAGAGGTGATTGAAATGAAAAAAGTAATCCTGACTGGCCTCACGGCTGCCATGCTTTCCACTGGGGCATTCGCAAGTGAAGTGACTGCGGGTGTTGATACCACCACCTTTACCTCAAGCACGCCGGCGCTGGCGGCCGAGGTAAATGCAAACTTTGCCGCGCTGATTGACGCAATCAACGACAACTCCCAGCGACTCGATGTGCTTGAGGGTATTGTTGGTGATGGCAGTGTGGCGGGCACCTACACGTTTATTGAAATGGCGGTTGAGCTGGCTGCTGATAGCGGCACCGCTTCGAGCGCAGATGGGTATTCCGAAATTTCTACTTTCAGCTCTTCGGGATCCTTTACCTTCGATATTGCTGGCACTTTTACCGGCACCATCAATGAAAATCGGTCCTCGCTCGTGGATTCCCAGAATGGCGACTGTGGCTCCCCGGAAGGGTGCCGTCTCGCGTTTGATCCGGACTTTGGTAACACCGGATCAGAGCCGCTCAGCGGCACCTGGGTCGATGATGGTTCTACCGTGACCTTGACGCTTGGGCCCGGCGATACGGTGGTGCTGAACAAGGCTGGCCCGAACATGCTGGTGTTCAGTGATAAAGATACGGTCACCGATGAGGGTGAGCCGATCTATGACTTCACTAACATTGTGATGCTGATCAAGCAGTAAGTTGGTAAA
>NZ_JAFMPS010000049.1:1836-5109 GCF_020667895.1 Alcanivorax sp. 1008 | reverse complement strand
CCCCGTCGCTTTCGCGACGGGGGTTTCTTTATTTAAGTGCCTGACGATGACCTACTCTCACATGGCGAATGCCACACTACCATCGGCGATGCTTCGTTTCACTTCTGAGTTCGGGATGGGATCAGGTGGTTCCAAAGCTCTATGTTCGTCAGGCAAACCGGTATGAGCCATGCTCATGTTCGTTTGCCCTGGCTGCCCAGTCTTTCCAGACAACCTTGGCCAATTAGGATTGAGTCGAAGCGAGTGTCTCGATACTGACCTTACGTCTCTCGATTATCTATTATCTGTGCCTGCCTTATGCCTGCATTCCAGCTCGCGCCGGTAACTGCTTTGGCGTTATATGGTCAAGCCTCACGGGCAATTAGTACTGGTTAGCTTCACACCTCACAGCGCTTCCACACCCAGCCTATCAACGTGGTGGTCTTCCACGGCCCTTCAGGGGACTCAAGGTCCCAGGGAGATCTCATCTTGAGGTGGGCTTCCCGCTTAGATGCTTTCAGCGGTTATCCCTTCCGAACATAGCTACCCGGCAATGCCACTGGCGTGACAACCGGAACACCAGAGGTTCGTCCACTCCGGTCCTCTCGTACTAGGAGCAGCTCCTCTCAAATCTCCAACGCCCACGGCAGATAGGGACCGAACTGTCTCACGACGTTCTAAACCCAGCTCGCGTACCTCTTTAAATGGCGAACAGCCATACCCTTGGGACCGGCTTCAGCCCCAGGATGAGATGAGCCGACATCGAGGTGCCAAACACCGCCGTCGATATGAACTCTTGGGCGGTATCAGCCTGTTATCCCCGGAGTACCTTTTATCCGTTGAGCGATGGCCCTTCCATACAGAACCACCGGATCACTAAGACCAGCTTTCGCTCCTGCTCGACTTGTGGGTCTCGCAGTCAAGCACCCTTATGCCTTTGCACTAACCGTACGATGTCCGACCGTACTTAGGGTACCTTTGTGCTCCTCCGTTACTCTTTGGGAGGAGACCGCCCCAGTCAAACTACCCACCACACATTGTCCCCGATCCCGATAAGGGACCCAGGTTAGAACCTCAAACATGCCAGGCTGGTATTTCAAGGTTGACTCCACGCGAACTGGCGTCCGCGCTTCAAAGTCTCCCAGCTATCCTACACAAGCAGGCTCAAAGTCCAATGTGAAGCTATAGTAAAGGTTCACGGGGTCTTTCCGTCTAGCCGCGGGTACACTGCATCTTCACAGCGATTTCGATTTCACTGAGTCTCGGGTGGAGACAGCGCCCCCATCATTACGCCATTCGTGCAGGTCGGAACTTACCCGACAAGGAATTTCGCTACCTTAGGACCGTTATAGTTACGGCCGCCGTTTACCGGGGCTTCGATCAAGAGCTTCGCTTACGCTAACCCCATCAATTAACCTTCCGGCACCGGGCAGGCGTCACACCCTATACGTCCTCTTTCGAGTTTGCAGAGTGCTGTGTTTTTAATAAACAGTTGCAGGGGCCTTTTCACTGCGGCTCCCCGTGGCTTACACCGTAAAGATTTCACCACAAAGAGCGTGCCTTCTCCCGAAGTTACGGCACAATTTTGCCTAGTTCCTTCACCCGAGTTCTCTCAAGCGCCTTAGAATACTCATCCCAACCACCTGTGTCGGTTTAGGGTACGGTTCCTCATGACCTGAAGCTTAGAAGATTTTCCTGGAAGCATGGCATCAACCACTTCTCGGAGACAAAGCTCCAATGGTCTCGACCCTCAGCCTTAGAATCCCGGATTTACCTAAGATTCCAGCCTACAGCCTTTCCCCGGGACAACCAACGCCCGGTAGGCATAGCCTTCTCCGTCTCTCCATCGCAGTCACAAGAAGTACGGGAATATTAACCCGTTTCCCATCAGCTACGCTCTTCAGCCTCGCCTTAGGGGCCGACTCACCCTGCCCTGATTAGCATTGGACAGGAAACCTTGGTCTTTCGGCGTGGGGGTTTTTCACCCCCATTGTCGTTACTTACGTCAGCATTCGCACTTCTGATACGTCCAGCATGCCTCTCGACACACCTTCAACCGCTTACAGAACGCTCCCCTACCACATGCACTAAGTGCACATCCGCAGCTTCGGTATCCAGTTTGAGCCCCGTTGAATCTTCCGCGCAGGCCGACTCGACCAGTGAGCTATTACGCTTTCTTTAAAGGATGGCTGCTTCTAAGCCAACCTCCTGGCTGTCTGAGCCTTCCCACATCGTTTCCCACTTAACTGGAATTTGGGGACCTTAGCTGGCGGTCTGGGTTGTTGCCCTCTTCACGACGGACGTTAGCACCCGCCGTGTGTCTCCCGGATAGTACTCATTGGTATTCGGAGTTTGCATCGGGTTGGTAAGTCGGGATGACCCCCTAGCCGAAACAGTGCTCTACCCCCAATGGTATTCGTCCGAGGCGCTACCTAAATAGCTTTCGGGGAGAACCAGCTATCTCCGAGCTTGATTAGCCTTTCACTCCGACCCACAGCTCATCCGAATCTTTTTCAACAGATCCCGGTTCGGTCCTCCAGTGCGTGTTACCGCACCTTCAACCTGGCCATGGGTAGATCGCCCGGTTTCGGGTCTAATCCCAGCAACTAAACGCCCTATTAAGACTCGGTTTCCCTACGGCTCCCCTAAACGGTTAACCTCGCTACTGAAATTAAGTCGCTGACCCATTATACAAAAGGTACGCAGTCACACCCGAAGGTGCTCCCACTGCTTGTACGTACACGGTTTCAGGTTCTATTTCACTCCCCTCTCCGGGGTTCTTTTCGCCTTTCCCTCACGGTACTGGTTCACTATCGGTCAGCCAGGAGTATTTAGCCTTGGAGGATGGTCCCCCCATCTTCAATCAGGATTCCACGTGTCCCGACCTACTCGATTTCACAACATAGTCATTTTCGGATACGGGGCTATCACCCACTATGGCAGAGCTTTCCAGCTCCTTCTCCTAACAACTACATCACTTAAGGGCTAGTCCGCGTTCGCTCGCCGCTACTGACGGAATCTCAATTGATTTCTTTTCCTCAGGGTACTTAGATGTTTCAGTTCCCCTGGTTCGCTTCCCAAGACCTATGTATTCAGTCAAGGGATAACCAGCTTATGCTGGCTGGGTTGCCCCATTCGGAAATCTCCGGATCACAGGTTGTTTGCCACCTCCCCGAAGCTTATCGCAGGCTACAACGTCCTTCATCGCCTCTGGCTGCCAAGGCATCCACCGTGTACGCTTTGTCACTTGACCATATAACCCAAAACAGTCACACAATATCCCGCGTAACCACT
>NZ_JAFMPS010000048.1 GCF_020667895.1 Alcanivorax sp. 1008 | reverse complement strand
CGCGTTCTTCAACATGTTTGCGATAGGCTTCAAGCACAATATTTCCCTCGTCTGCTGTTTTGATTTCTTTTGGAAATCAAATGATTAGGGTTAATTCCGGGGGTGGCAAAACGGCGCGATTATAGAGTAAAGCCGGTGCGCTTGGTAGCGAGGGGGCAGAATAAACGTCATTAATGAAGTGATACCCGCTATTCAGGGAAGGTGATAGTGGTGATGGGTGCACATGATCCCCGTCAGCCGATGGCCAGCCGCCGTGCCTGAAATATCTCAAGTTTGTGTAAGGGCGCCAATGTCCTCTTCTCCGCCGTAGCATTCCTTGCCAGCCTTCCGGCTCACGAATGTGGCTGGTTCAGGGAGAGCTGGAAATGGCAGGGAAGATGTCAGGTACGGCGCGTGTGGTGGTGCTTTTATTGACGCTGCTGGGAGCAGGTAGTGGCCAGGCCATTAACGTGGCGCCGCTGGTTGGGGATTGGCAATACAGCCATGTCCGTTGTAACGAGACCATCTACGGATTCACGGATCCGTTAGAGGCCCAAGCCAATGGCATGCTCTACCACTACAACGCCTGTGGTGATGCCAAGCTGGAGTCTCAGGGGAGCTGGGGGACCACGGCGGAGCCGCAATTCGGTGCGTGTGGCAGCACCAGAAGATATCCACGCTTTAAAATGGGCATTGAGAATATCAACGTGCGCCATCCGCGGGTGCAGTTCTGCTATCCGAATGTCGTTGATAGTTTTGCTCTTTATCGTGAACGCTCCGTGTTCTGCCCGGCGGGCTATCAGGCGGCAGGTAACGTTTGCACTCCCATCGAAGACCTGCAGCCGGAGAAGAATGCCGGGCCCGAGTGCCCCTCCAATGGCTCAAACCCCATCAATGGGGCCACCGGCAATAAATACCAGCGCGAGACAGATCTGGCCACTATGCCCGGCGGGTTGGAGTTTGTTCGTCATTACAATAGCTATCAGGTGCTGCCGGCCGGATTGAATGAGCCTGGACTGCCGTTGAACTGGCGACACAATTATTCGCGTGCCGTGATATTGCGTGTCGGTGTGGTCTCCACGGCAATGGTGTCGCGACCTGACGGGCGGGCCTGGAGCTTTACCCTGAATGAAGACGGTGTCTGGCAGTCAGATGCGGATGTACCGGGACAGTTAGCCGCTCAACGGGAGGGCGGTGATATCGTCGGCTGGGTCTATCGCAACAAGAATAATGAGACGGAATACTACAATGGCGACGGGCGGCTGCAACGTATCGTCAGCCCGGAAGGCTTATCACTGGTGCTGTCGTATCAGGATGAACGGCTGATAACTGTGGCTGACCGCCATAACCATCAGTTGCGGTTTTACTACTATCCGCAAGGACACGAACACGAAGGTCTACTGGCGGAGATGATCGGCGCGGATGGCGCGCGTTGGCAGTATCACTACGACGAACACGCCAACCTGACCGGGGTTCAGTATCCGGGGTCATCAGCGCAGCAATCGTTGCGGCACTATCATTACAACGAGCCGGCCCATGCCCAGGGCGCGGATCTGCCCAACGCGCTGACCGGCATCACTCTGGAAACCGGGCGGCGTTACGCTACCTATCAATACGACATCGAAGGGCGCGCGGTTTCCAGTGAGCATGGCTTCATGCAGGCGAACCGCACCCGTATCAATTATCACAGCGATGGCTCGCGCACGATAACCGATGCCCTTGGCAAGGAGCGGCAGTACGACTACGAGAATCACCTTGGTGTGGCTCGAGTAACTGACATCTCTGCGCCCTGCACCCAATGTGGCGCACAGGGTGAGCAGCGGCGCTATGACATCTTTGGCCGCGTTACTTCGCAAACAGATTTTCGTGGCTATGAAACCCGATACCGCTATCAGGACTTTGCACGGCCGGATCTGGAAACCACGCGCATCGAGGCCGTTGATACGGCTCAGCAGCGCACTGTAACCACACAGTGGAATGCTCTCTGGCGTCTGCCGGCGCAGCGAGCTGAGCCGCAGCTGCTTACTCGCTGGCACTATCAGGGCGATGCGGGAGTGGATTGTGGCGGATCGCCGGGAGCACTGTGTCGACTGGAACAATGGACGACAGGTGACCTGGACGGTGCTCAGGGGCTTGATGTCGAGCTGACTCATAACCCCCGAGTAACCCGCTGGCAATATGTGCCCGCAGATAGCGAAAGCGCAGCCGCCGGATTGTTGCTGTCGGTAGATGGTCCGCGTGAAGATGTTTCTGACCTGCAGTACTACGAGTACGACTATGACACGGGCTACATGATCGCCAGTGTCAATGCACTCGGCCATCGGACGCGCTATGAGGATCATGATGGCTGGGGTAGGCCGGCGCGTGTTATTGATGCCAATGGTGTCGTTACTGAGCAGCACTACCATCCGCGCGGCTGGCTGTTGCAGAGAGTGATCGGTGATGCAGTGACTACGCTGGATTACGATGACGCGGGCCAGCTGATCAGAGCGGGCGATCCACAGGGAGTCGAAAGCTACTTCGATTATGACGACGCCAGACGTCTTGTCGGTATCCGTGATGGTGATGGCAATCGCATCCGTTACGTTCTCAATGCGTTGGGAGAACGCGAGCAGGAAATTATTGAGGACGCCCAGGGTAATCTGCTGTCTTCGCTGACCCGGGAGTTTGATCATCTAAACCGGCTTAATACGTTGATTGATGGAGAAGGCGGCCTTACCGACTACGACTATGATGCCGCCGGTAATCTGATCCGGCAGCAATCTCCGGAACAGCGTGTCACTGAGTATCAGTACGATTCATTGAACCGCATGGTGAAGATTATTGATGCATTGCAGGGGGAAACCGGCTTCGCCCGTGATGGCGCCGGGCGTACTACCAGTGTTGTCGATGCTAATGGGGCTGCAACCAGCTATCAGTATGACGGCTTTGGCAATCTGCTCAGTCAGCTAAGCCCGGACACCGGCGCAACGCAGCACCAATATGATCAGGCGGGCAATCGCCTGCGTACCACCGACGCGCGCGGCATCATCGTGGTGTATCAATATGACGCCCTGAACCGACTAGTCAGCCTGCAATATCCTGATGCCGTCCATGATGCCTATCTTGTGCACGACCAGAGTGCCAATGGCATTGGCCGGCTCAGCTCCATTGAGGAGCATGGTCAGGTGCTGCGCTTCAACTACGATCCACGCGGAAGTCTGGCCAGTCAGCGGGTAGAAACTGATGGCGCTGTGTTCGAGGTCGGCTACCAGTATGACCTGGCCGATCGGATAGTTTCTTTGCAATATCCGTCCGGTGCGCATGTTGTTTATCAGCGTAATAGCCAGGGGCAGGTGGCAGGAATCGCCGTGCGTCTGGCCGATGGCCGTGATGTCGAGATAGCCAGCCAGATACGCTATCGACCATTTGGTGGACTGCTTCAGTTGGTGCATGGCAATGGCATTATGCTGAGCCGCGATTATGACCTTGCAGATCGCCTGATCCGGCATGCCGAAGTCCCGGTTCTGGATCTCGCCTTTGGCTATGATCAAGACGGCAATCTTTTGTCACGTGCGGCATCAAGCACCCAGCTGGAAAACTACCAGTATGATCCATTGAGCAGGCTCGTAAGCGCGCAGGGCGGGTTCGGCAGTCGTGGATATGACTACGACGCCGTGGGCAATCGTCTGCTACTTTCCATTCAGGCGGCGGATGCTGGTAGTGCAACTAGCGAGGCTACATATATCTATCAGAATGCCAGTAACCGGCTGCTTCAGGCGACGGGGCAGAATTATGAATATGATGCTGCCGGTAACCCACTGACAATCGGTGACCTGCAGCATGAATATGATGATCGCGGTCGCCTGCAAGCCATTTCTCGCGGCGGTGAGTTGATAGCTCGTTATCAATACAACCTGCTTGGCCAGCGCACCGTAAAAATCGCCCATGGTGATGGTGGCGCTACAGCCGATTGGCATGGTGCTCAGGCGGAACTGGCGCAGGCAGAAGTGGCAGCGATCTCGGCTCAATTACTGGCTTTGGACATCGAATATGCATCTGAACAGGCTGCGCGTCAGGCGGCATTAAATCTTGCTGCCCAAGGCCAGCTTGCAGCACAGCAGGCACAACAGGCGGCCGCGACATTGGAGCAGCAGTCTGCCGAGCAGTTGCTAATGGCGGAGCAGAGCCGCATTGCTGCCGCAGAACAACAACGCCTTTCCGATGAGGCGCTGGCAGCACGCTCGGACAATTGGTTAGGGTGGTTGGTCAACTGGTGGTACGAACTTCGTTCAGAACGCTATCTTGAAGAAGCCGATCGGCTAATTGCGCAAGCAAATGGCTACCAGCTTGAAGCTGATGCTTTACAGCAGCAGGCCGATGCACAACGGCAACTGTCTGAACAGCAGCTCGCTAAGGTCATCTTTCAAAACCAGGTTGCACAAGCGAGTGATGCAGCGATGGCCAGTATTGACAATGCGCGGCAGCAAAGCCAGACAGCATTATCGGAGGCCATGGCTCGGGCAGAGTATCATTTGGCACAGGGGGAGCTGCCACAAACTGAAGATCAGATACAGCGATTTATTTACAATCAGGATGGCCTGCTCATTGGAGAATATCAAAGTGATGGCGCGCCAATTCGCGAGTATGTCTATCGCGACAACACACTCGCTGCGCTGCTGGACTATCGTGATGATGCCAACTCCCCCGAAGTCTACTGGTATCACACGGATCATCTCGGAACGCCTCAAGTGGTTACTGATCAACAGGGAAATATCGTCTGGCAAGCCCGCTACAGCCCCTTCGGAACGGCGGAAATACAGGTATCGCTTATTGACCAGCCACTACGTTTCCCGGGGCAGTACTTTGACGAGGAGAGCGGCCTGCATTACAACTACTTCAGATACTATGACCCGGCAACCGGCAGGTATTTGCGCAGCGATCCGATTGGTTTGGATGGTGGGGTTAATACTTATGCCTATGTCCAGGGGAATCCGGTGGGATTCTCTGATCCATCGGGTCTTGATAGAATTTGTGGTCAAGGGAAGACTTGGATTCCAAGTAGGCAGACATGTATATCAAACCACAAGGACTATGAAACTGCTTGCTTTGATGCTGATTGCAATATTTATCCTCCAACAAAGAATAGTCAGTGTATGAGAGATTGCATGAACAGGAAGCCGGATGAGCCTTGGTACTGCTCCATGATGTCGAGGGGTTTTTCGATTGCATGTGATTTGACAGACATGTGGATGAAGTGTGAGTCGAAATGCAATGACGAAATGAAGTGCGGGATACGAGAGTAGTATGGAGAAGATAATGAATAAAGTAATTAATGTATTTTTAATATTCTTATTGATGTCTTCAAAATGCTTTGCGGAGTGGAGGCCAGAGCCAAAATTTGACATTGAGGGGGCGAGCTATATTGAGACATTGACCTTTATTTCTGGATTTTCATATGCGCTTTCTTATTATATTTCCTATTCAAACAGTGCGGGAAAAATAATGAAGAGCATTTGTATTGAGCCGCGTCATATAACGTCACAGCTCTTGATTGATCTGGCAAATAGGAATTTTTCTGGCAGCATTTCGTCGGAAGAATTTTCAGCATATATAGTTGAGGCTATGTCAATAGAGTACTCGTGTGATGTTGAGTAGTATTAATATTAAAAATATTATATATATTTCTTTTGGTTTTATTTTTGATCGTTTTAATTTTATATAAAGTTATTTTTCGTGTCTTTTGTTTCATTATTAGTAGGCTTCTTTTCTTCTTCTTTAATATCGAAGAATGCTTTTAATGAGGCTCTTGCCGGGTTTCTTCTTGATACGAATCTTAGGGTGTATCACGAGATTGAAAACTTGGAAGCTTGTCTTGATAAGAGCTGTATTGATTCGGCGAAGGATTATGTAGGGCTTATAAAGGGAGGAGTCGGCGCAGGCGTTTACTCATACTACGAGATCGCGGATAAAGGGACAGGGGATAAAATATTTTCAAGGTACGGGTATGAGACTGGCGACTTTTTAACATACCGCGAGTTGCATGAGTATAGAATTGCTGAGTGTCCATAATTTGTATCGGTCGTCCTGAGTAACTCATCGAGCTGGCCGATACGGGTTCTTCGGCAACTCCGAAATCTTCTTCCTGCGAAACCGCTTGTAGTTCCAGATGTATTGCTCCGGTGCCTCGCGGATTAGCGCTTCGATGGAGCGGTTCATGGCTGCCAGTGAGCTATCAAGCTCGGCATCGTAGATGGCGGGA
>NZ_JAFMPS010000047.1 GCF_020667895.1 Alcanivorax sp. 1008 | reverse complement strand
AATCAGCGAAGTAATAGACTGGACACGCACCTTCCATGACACTCTTGCCAATGACTACGATGGCATTGCAAAGGGACACGAGAAGGACCGCGTCGGCATGTTGTTGCAGTATCTGGCTGAGCACGAAAGGGCTTTAAGTTCGGCCTTGAAGCATTATGAAGAAGACGCGGCGGAATCCCTGCTAGCTACCTGGTACGATCAGGCACCGGACATCAAACTACCGCCGGACCTCAATGCCCTGTGCGACACATTGGAAAAAGTGGACACCGAAACCGTACTAGCGCTGTCAATTAAGTTTCATGACGTACTGATTGATATGTACAGTGTATTAGCTGCAAAGGCACCCACTGCCGCTACGAAAGCACTGTTCGATAATCTGTGTAGCGGCGAAGTTCAGGAAAAGATGCGCACCGTTCGCGACGCCCTGCGCCTCGAAGATCTCTGAATTCTGTCTTTTCTGTTCACATTACGCTGGCGCCATCGGATCTAACCTGTGCGCCAGCAGTGATTCTTTCGCCTCAGAAATAACGAATCACTTCCAGCTGAATCATGTCCTCATCTGCAAACACGGACAGCGGCGACGGCACACCAGGACTAGCGTCAATCCGACTGTAGAACTGCCCCTCAAGAGTGGCACGCCACTGACTGCCAAAACGACGGCTGGATTCCAGTGTGTAGATGCGGTCACCGCTATCCGGGTCCCAGATCAGCCCCCAGAGAAGTTCCGTCGACGCAATATCATTGAAGGTCAGGCGGTTACCCACCAGCACATCGCTGGCAAACGGCGAGACAAAACGCTCATCCCGATCTTCCCACAGATACTCGGCAATCCAGCCCAGATCAAGGCCGCTGCCAAACACCCCTGGCTGGGTAAATTCGAAACCCACATCGGCCGCGTGCATGGCTCGCTCAAACCGGTTGCCACTGCGGCGAATGGCTTCCGCCTTGAATAGCCAGCCACCAAGCAGATACTGCAACTCCATACCGGACTGCTCGATCACCGGGTAGTAAGGCTCGAACTGAAACTCAAACAGGTTAACAAACAGCAGAGGTTCCCGGCCGGTGCCGGAAAAATGCGACAGGGCAATCTGCAGGCTGCCGAACATTTGCTGCCAGCGTACTGCGCCGTCAATACGCTTATCTTCTGCGGATGAGGCATAGCGAGCGGCATCTGACTCCACCGGAAGCGGCAGCGACGGACGACCATCGACACCGCCATAGGTGCGTTCACGAAACCCGGGCAAAAGATAAAAATCCAGCGTGCCCCAGTCGCGCACCACGGACAGGTTAATCATCGGCTGGCCGAGCTTGCTTTCCATATCCTGCTGCTCGACCGCATCGGTCTGGTTGATGATATCGACCAGATGACGGCCTTCGGTAACACCCCAGAACACCTTGCCAATACCAATCCGCGATTCCCACTGATCGGCCACATGAATCCACATCAACTCACGAATATCACCATGGGTTCGCTGGTCGTCGTTTTCATCAATGCGGTAAAACGGAGTAAAAGTAAAAAGATCGCGCCGGTCGTTCCACTCATGTAGCAGCTGGCCTTGCAGGTAGGCCGAGCCGTTGTGCCAGTAATCCGCCGCTCCGGGGCCGGCGGTAAAATAGCGCCCTTCCAATCCCGCTTCACCTCGCCACTCCCAGGCCGTCACTGGCATACTGCAGGCCAGCAGCGCGGTACCAACTGTCGCTAATCGAAAGCCCATGGATCAGCGCGCCCGCATCAGGCTGTTCTGGGTGAAGTCCGACTCACCAAGACCAGTGTTAAATCGATAGTCACTCCACAGCAACTCGGTAGTTTTACCAGTCTGATGATTGACCATCTCCATCCGTCCGGGCTGCCAGAAACGCTCCAGATACTGCTGATGATCGGTCGCTGACAAGGTCTTCAGCAGGCTTTGCTTGCGATCGTAATAGTCGATCTTGTGGACCCGGTATTCCGCCTGATCCATCCATACCACCTGGCGGGTATAACCGGAGTACTTGTCCTGCGGATAGCGTTCGAAAACAAAGCAGGTCAGGTCGCCACAGGGCTCATCGCGAAGATATTTATAGGTATATTTATCGACCTCCTGAGCACGCATATCCTCGAACGCGAACTCACTGCCCATAAAGGCTCCCGACTGACTACGTGAGGCAATGGTTTTAACGCGCTTCAATGCTGGCAGGTACAGCCACTGATCGTCGTCACGATCAGCGTGACTCCAACTCAGCAAAGCGGTGCCGCGTACATCCGCGGGTGTATCAAAGATTGTCAGGCTCTTGTCACCTTCTCCTTTCTTGCCCTCAAGTGTGCGCACCCGCAGTTCGCGCTCTGATCGATCACCACGTCGACTACTCAAAACCATCTTCATCGATGCTTCGAAATCACCAAAACCCTCACCGCGGCGATCCGCTTCACGAGCAATGTCCATGCCCTTCTGCTCCGGCGTCTGCGTCTGCGCCATCACCCCGGAGGACAGGACCGCTACGGCGATCACCATACCTATCAGTCTGTACATACCCTTCTCCTCTAATTCTGTTAACTGGGCCAACTCTGCCTTTACCACGATTTATCGTCAATTACTCGCCTCAACCACGGGCCGCCCTCTGGGTTGCATGAACCGCAACAGCAGCCAGGGCAGCAACAGAAAATCCACGATCAGGGCAAGCGCAAATGTCAATGACGTAAACATGCCCAGATCACTGTTCAGCTTGAAGTCTGATTGCGCCAGAATCAGGAATCCGGCAATCAGCACGCAATTACAAATCAGGACAGCCACACCCACGTGCGAGAAAGAATAAAGCAGTGCCTCACCGGGCTTGGCATGCCTCTCCTGCAAGGCAAGCTGAAACTTGCTGAGCAGGTGCACAGTGTTGTCGACCACAATACCCAGTGTCATGCCGATCGCCACCGCCACAGACAGGCCCACCTGCCCATATAAAAGAGCCCAGACACCGAATGCCATACCAGCCGGCAACACGTTCGCTGCAAGGGAAATCAGCCCCATTCGCACGGAACGTAGCGCAACACCGATAATCAGCGACATCAAGATCAGCGCAAAGATAGTGCCGACAATCATGCTACGGGCATTCTCGACCCCGATATGGGAGAACATCAACATGACACTGGAAGGTTGCGCCTCAATCTCTGGCGCATTGCTTTTCAGCCAGGCCGAATACTTTTTTTCCAGATCCAGCATCGCCATCGTGGTCTGCTCACGAATGGTAATCTGGATACGGCTGGCCATTTTGTCGAAACTAACCTGGTTCGTCGCGCTCAATCCGAACGGCAGGCTCATTTCATAGAGCATAAAGTACTGGGCGGCCAATTGCTGATCATTCGGGATGCGGTACCAGGCAGGGTCGTCGCCATGCATGCTGCGGTTCAGGCGACGAAACGTTCCAACAAGGGACTGCACGTTGATAACTTCAGGCTGGGCCAGCAACCAAACCTCGAAGTCTTGCACTGCTTGCAAATACTCATATGAAAAAACTCCACTTTCATCGCGACTCTTGAGGTGATAGCTGATGTCATAAACGCTACTTAGATGACGGTCAGCAAAGTCTGTTGAATAGCGGAACTCTCGGGATTCATCGTAGTATTTTACGAACTGGTCGTTGACCTCATTCAGAGGCGCCAGCAGCGTCAGTGCAAGAGCAGCAAGACCGACCAGAAAAAAATAACTACGCCGATATCTTAGAATATGCTCCCCCACTGGCATCATCAGGCCCGCAGACTCAATATCCCGACGGTGTGATGCCAGCGGAAATGTCCACATAAGCACCGGCAACAAAACTACCGAAAGAAGGAATGCGATACCGACCCCTGCGGCGGCCGTGTTACCAAGCACCCGAAACGGCGGCACATCCGAGAAGTTGAGCGTTAGAAAGCCGATAGCGGTGGTAAGACTGGTGAGAAATACGGGTGCCAGATTCACCCTCAGGCTTTCCCGAATCGCGGCGCGCTTTTCCATACCCTGATCACAGGCGTGAAAGTAGGACACCAGAATATGTACACAATCCGCCACAGCGATAGTCATGATGATAATTGGCGCGGAGGATGACGGGCCGGCAATGGGAGTGCCAAACCAGCCACAAAGCCCCAGCGCTGCCAGTGTTGATAGCAGTATCGTCAGCAAAGTAATAAATGTGGCTGAAAATGATCGGAACAACAGAACCAGCAGCACAATAATCACGATCCACATCAGTGGAACCAGAGTCCGATTATCGTCCAGCAAAACTTCGATGCCGGCGTAATTTCCCATCATCATGCCGGACAAGTAGATCTGTGTGTCCGGGTTTTCAGCGCGAAACTGATCAGCCATCTGTCGAGCTGCCAAGGCAACATCGATGTTTTCCCGAAAAGACTCCCCCGGCATCTGAAAACTTACCAACACCGCAGCCACATCACCCCGCTCAGACACCAGCTTGCCCACCAGTTCAGGCTCTGCCAGAGCAATCTTGCGGGCCTCCTCGAGCAACGCCGAGTCCTGTACAGCATATTCACTGATTAGCTCCTCAACGGTCAGCGCATCGCCATCAGCGCGGGTATGCTGGTAGTTGCTCAGGCTGTCAACGCGAATCGAGAATGGCAGTGTCCAGGCCTGCTCGGTAAACCGCACCAGCTGACTGGCCACCTCAGGAGCGAATACGTCGCCCTGTTGAGGAGCAAGCAGGAACAACACGCCATCCTGAGGAGTGTAGATTTCATTTACGGCATCATGGCTGAGTAGATAGGGGTGGTCTGCGTCGAAGTAGGCACGGTAGTGCGTGTCAAACCGCAACTGTGCCAGGCCCGCAATCATCGTCGCCAGCACCGCAGTGACGGCCAATATAACCCGCCAGCGATGAGCCAGTAGCCAGTCCGTCATGCTCTATCCCCCACGCTTGTGTTCGAGCAGCAAGACTACTTCTGGCAATTTATGGGATAAAGCCATAATAATGGGATACTTTATCTATATAACGGGATAATAATGAGCGGTCTCGACGACATGAACCTGTTTGCTGCAGTGGTCCAACATGGCGGCTTCACCGCCGCAGCGCGAGCTCTCGGCATCCCGCTGTCAACCATCAGCCGGCGAGTAGCGGAACTGGAATCCCGTCTGGGCACGCCATTGCTGGAGCGCACCACCCGACGGGTAGCCCCGTCAGAGGCTGGCAGGGTTTTTTACCAGTACTGCCATCAGCTTCAGACAACCGCCCATGATGCTGAGCTTGCCGTGCAACGACTAAAACAGGAGCCGTCGGGACACATTCGTTACGTGATGCCCTTTTCAACGGACGACAGCTGGGCGTTCTCTGTAATTTCCGCGTTTCTCGAAAAATACCCGAAAATCACTGTGGAGGGCTCGGTCAAACTGGACGGCATTGATCCCGATGCTACAGATGTCGACCTGATACTGGATTACGGTAGCAAGCCGGAAACCCATCACCCGGTACTTAGCCTCGGGCAGATGGAGTTGTCGCTATGCGCCAGCCCTCACTATCTGAAGCGCAACGGCACGCCTGTTAAGGCAGCACAACTTGATGATCACTCTATGATCAACTTCACCCTGCTAACCTGGCCCGAATATGCGCCGAAAGAATTTCATTCGGTGACACCGAATTACCGGATATCCACCAATGAAATGCTTATGGCCCGTCAGGTTGCGGTGGACGGCCTGGGGATTGCATGGCTACCAAAAATGACAACGCTGAAACAGGTCGAGTCAGGCGCATTGATCGAAATCATGCCTCAGCACCGCTTTGCGCTGCCGCTCTGGATGATCCATCGCAACCCACAGCGATCCACACGCAAGGTGGAACTATTCGTGGACCACGTGCTAAGAAAAATCGCCGACTCTGCGCCTTGGGATACGCTGGCCATGGCGGCAATGTCAAACCGTTGAGGGCAAATTATCACGCTGATCCGCTTCCTGAATGCGGTGGAAGTTTTCGTGAACCAGATTAAAAGCATGCTCAACGGAGTCAGTCACTTCAAATAACGCCATATCATCGTCACTAATACAGCCATGGTCTGTGCGCATCACTTGCCGCATCCAGTCCACCAGACCGCCCCAGAAGTCACGTCCGATCAGAACGATTGGAAAGGGTCTGGTCTTGCCTGTCTGCACGAGCGTCAGCGCTTCAAACAGTTCATCCATGGTGCCGTAGCCACCAGGAAAAACCACAAATCCCACCGCATGCTTGACGAACATCAGCTTGCGCACAAAAAAATAGCGGAAGTCCAGGCTGAGATCCTGAT
>NZ_JAFMPS010000046.1 GCF_020667895.1 Alcanivorax sp. 1008 | reverse complement strand
CGACGGCCTACGCCCGTCTGGATCTGGGGGAGGCTGCTCGCCGGGAGCTGGATATTCTGGATGGGCAGAACCCGCCGCCAGCCGCTCGCGAGCAGATTGCCCAGTTGCGCCAGCAGCTTGGTCTGGCTGATGAGGCCCGTCGTCTGAAAAAACGGATTGCCTTCGTCACACTGGAAGGTGGCTTTGACGATAACGTGGGTAGCTACCCGAAGGATTTCGGCTTGCCCGGACTGGCTGGTCCCGATGCAATTGAGTCGCCATACGGCTCTCTGGCCGCCGGTGTTCGGCAGCGAGTGGATCTGAAGTCCAATCAGCAGCTCAATTTTTCTCTGAACGGCCTGCTCAAGCGTAATACCGATGACGGTAGCGACCCGCTGGGAAATGACGATGCCACCCAGTTTGATCAGGACTTTTTTGGTGGCCGCGCCGAATGGAGTCGTGATCTGGATGGTCAGAGAGAAATTGCTCTGGGGGCTGACCTTGGCTACCTGCAATTAGATGGCGAGCACTATTACACCTATTTTGGGGGTGATGCCGAATGGCGAGAGCAGGCCAGTGCGGAAACTCGGGTGCTGTTCACGGTCAGCCTGCGTGACATGCAGTTCGAAAACGATGTGTACGATAACCTTATGTCTCGAGCACGTGGCGGTGTGCGCCATCGTTTGAATAACTCCTGGATGCTGAATGGCGATATCGCCGTGGAGTACGAAGCGGCAAAAAATCAGCGCCCGGGTGGTGATGCCACACGGGCTATATTGAGTGGCTCGGCGAGCTGGATGTTTGCGCCGAGCCAGCGCCTGACCGGGGACCTGAGTTACGCTCGTAGCGAATACAGCACGGAATACGCTGCCCCATTCAACGAGGCTCGTACAGACGACAGGTTTATTGTTGGCGTGCAGTGGGACAAAACCATGCACCGGTTGTGGCAAGTGAAGGCGCGGGTCCAGCACCGCAATCAGGACTCCACTATATCCACTTACACCTTTGATCAAACCAGTGGCAGCGTGTCTCTGACACGTTACTTCTGACACGGAGGTTCATCATGAATGCCAAGCGTGTTTTTAATTTCTCTCTGCCGGTGCTGTTGCTCTGGCTGGTATCGCTACCTGTCCATGCTGCAACAGAGGCAGGGCGAATTCTTTTTGCTCGCGGCACGGTGTCGATTGTCGATGCAAACGAGTCTTCCCGCGGCGCCGGCACAGGTTCGGTGTTCCATGAAGGCGATAGGGTGGTAACAGGTAATAATAGTATTGCCCAGTTGCGTATGACGGATGGCGCCCTGACCGCCCTTCGCAGCAATTCTGATTACCATATTCAGCGACAGCGCTTTGATGAAGAAGCAGACGTTTATGAACAAGCCGGCCGACTAATTAGCGGTTGGATGCGATCTGTTACTGGCGCCATCGGCGCCCGGTATCCGGGCAACGTTTCTCAAGGCACCTCAGTGGCTACTATCGGTATCCGTGGCACCACCTATCAGGTTATTCACGTGCCGGAAGAAGGGCTGGCGGAGTTCCCAGGGTTGCAACCGGGAACTTACGTTTATCTTGAGGAAGGCCAGGTAGAGGTTAGCAACGAAGCAGGATCGCGGATTGTAACGCCCGGTCAAGTGGTGCGCGTTGCCGGGCCAAAATCTGCCCCGGAACTGGCCCCGGAGCTAGCTGAATTGTTTCAGTCGGAGGCGCTTGCTGGTCTGGGAAGTGACGAGACCGATGGCCTTACTGTTCGAGATTTAATTGAGGATGAGCAGGATCAAATTGTTGATGGCCTTGAGGGGAGCGAAGGCGAAACTCCGGAGCCGTTCTCCGGCACCGTATCCGGTGTGGGCGCATTTGGTGGTAAAGGCGGTCGGGCCTTGTCAGCTGGTCTGTCCTGGACTGGCGAAGGGGCGGGCCGTTATGTTGATGCCATGACTCTTGATGCGCAGGACGGTGAGACATCAACTCCCTACGATCTTTCTGGCACGGGTACGGTTAGTGGCACTCAGTACCTGCAGATCCAGGGAGTCGAAGGTATGGCGGCCCAAGTGCATTGGGGTTTTTGGACGGCAGGTAACTTCGAAGCCTTTGACGATATTGGTTCACCTCTCACCGACACAGGCGTTTGGCACTATATGTTTGCCGATAATGCTCTGGAAAGTGGTAGTAGCGAGCTTGCGGCGTTGGGTTTGACCGGCCGCTATGGTTATAACTACGTTGGTGGCACCGAGTTAAATGCAGTAGATAGCAGCAGTGGTCTGCCTGATTCTGCCATGGCAACGGTTGATAAGGGCCGAATCACCGTCGACTTCGGCACCCTTGAGATGGCCGTTGATATCAGTGTTGATAATGGCTCTGGTGTCGTCCGGCTGGTTGGTATTAATGATATCGACGTCTTTTATAATGCGGGTATGTATCTGAGCCCTGTCAGTGGCTTTGCGCCGTTGTCGGGCATTATTGGTGGCACCTTCGTAGGACAGGAGGCGGAGGGCATTATTAGTGCACTGAAGATTGATGACTTTGAAAACTCCCTGTTCTACTACGGCACCCTTGCGTTTCAGGGTGAGCTGATCCCGGCCCGTCTTTTTGGAGGTGTTTCGACCCTCTCTGATGGCTTTGCAAAAGTCACTACCATTCCAGACTTTTTTGATTTGCAGGTCGGCGAGAATGGTAACGGCGTGTTTGCGGAGGAGCTAATTTTCGGCGAGTTCAGCACAACCTATACCGCTATTGGTGGAAGCTCATCTCCGGATCAGCAGGACGGTATTGTTATATATAACTTGCCGGGCGATCCAGACAGCGGAGTTGCCACCGAGGTCTACTGGGGTATCTGGGATAAGGCCAACTATGATGTGGTTGATGATTTCGGCAGTTCCAGCACGCCGTTGTCCGACTGGCATTACATGGTCGCCAGCACTCCTTTGTCAGAGGCGATGGTAGAGTCAATCGGTTTGACCGGTGTTTTTCAATACAACTTTGTTGATGGCACGCCACTGGCGGAAGTGAGTGGTGCGACAGGGGATCTTGCAATATTGAGCGGATCTTTCGTCCAGGTGGATTTCGACAATCTGTCTAGTGGCGGCATTAATGTTGAGCTGGATATAAGCGGTACCGTTATGGAGGGCAGCGGCTCTTTGCTTGATCTCTATGGGCCTAGTGGGATCGGCTTGAATAACGCTATTGATCCGCTGCCTTTTGCCTCTTTAACTGGCACTTTTGCCGGCGCTCAGGCTGAGGCGCTGATCGGTGGTGTTTCATACGATTCCAACATAGAGTCTTATTACGGCACTGCTCTTTTCGAAAAGGAGTCGGTTGGTGGGGTTATTATCGGGCAGTGATCTAGCCTGATTGGAGCTCGCACATTAAAAAAACCGCCATTTATGTGGCGGTTTTTTTATGGCCCAGAAATACCACTGAACTGCCAATCACACCAGGCGTGCTCATGCCGAAATGTGCTGCAATCCAGATAAAGGTTTCTCGTCGATAGAAGCACACGTGAGTGGGATCGCGTCGATAGTGCCATGTGTGAAAATCAACACCGTCATCCAATAGGCTGGTCATGATGGCTAGCACACCAGTTGGTGTAAGCAGGCTGGTCAGTCGTTCGAACTCTCGTGCTGGCTGATGGAAGTGTTCCACCACTTCTGTACAGGTGACGAAGTCATACTGTTGATTTAGTACGCTGCTGTCTGGTGCAAAAATCGGATCATAAACTGCCATGCTATGGCCCCGTTCTTGCATCATTTGAGCTAGTGCCGGCCCCGGTCCGCAGCCATAGTCCAGCCCTTTCGATGGTGCGATCAGCTGTTTATCAAGTGGCGCGGCAAGTTGAGACAGCCAGCCACAATAGCGCGGGTCTGCCGGATCATTTTCGTGCAGGCCGTAGTGGGCCCGTTCGGCAGCTGCATCTGGCAGCTGTTCGGGGGCGAGAAAGGTCAGCTGGCAGCGCGGGCAGCGGAAATAGTCGCGATCGTCCGCGTTGGCGAAGTGGGTGCTGTCGATACTCAGGCAAAGGGGGCAGATCATTGGGCCATGCTAACCTGCCGGGCAGTGGCGACAAACTGGTGATTTCTTCAACCTTAATGAGGCTAAGCCTCCATGGCAGAGGGTCGTCTAATGCTTGTGACTGGCGCCACGATTGATGCATCAACGTTGCCGGTTGCCACATCCTGGTTCGACCATGAGCAGGTTGCGGGCGCCATTACCCGTTTCTGGGAACCCCATGTTGCCCGGGTATTCCAGTGCAATATCTGGCTGGTTCGAGGCCGTGACCGGCACTTGCTGATTGATGGTGGGATGGGTATCAGCCCCTTGAGCGTGGCGTTGACGGACTGGCTCGACAAGCCCGTGGTGGCCATAGCCACGCACAGTCATATGGACCATGTGGGCGCACTTAACGAGTTTTCTGATCGGCGATTGCATCCGCTGGAGCAGGGTATGGCAGCTCAACCGGAGCAGTATCCGGTGTTATGCAGCCAGCATTGGCCGGCAGGGATGAAGGCCAGCATTGAGCAGGCCGGTTACGAGGTTCCTGATCTGTTGATTGATGCTCTGCCTTTTGCCGGGTTTGATCCGGAACAGTTCCATACGCCGGGTTGTGCTGCCTGTCAGGCGCTAAAGGCTGGTCAGATAATTGATTTGGGGGATCGTAGTTTTGAGGTGCTGCATTTGCCCGGACACTCTCCCGGTAGTGTAGGTCTTTGGGAGGCGGCCACTGGCACCTTGTTTTCCGGAGATGCGGTCTATGATGGTCCGTTGCTGGATAACTTCCCGGAATCGGATATCCATGATTACTGCCGCACCATGCGCCGTTTGCTGGAATTCCCCGCAAACATTGTTCACGCTGGCCACGACCCAAGCTTTGGCCGCGAGCGATTGCGAGAGTTGGCAGAAAGCTACCTGAAAAGAAATGATTGTGGAATCATAAAGTGAGACAACCAACCCGTTTTTGAATTAAAGGTAGGAAAATCATTTGGTTGGGACGGCTTTCGAAGTTGGTTAGTCAGATATTTAGTGGTTTCATTAATTCATAGGCCGGCAGGATAACTAAACTTATTCCTAAGGCGAATAAATAATATGATTCTGATAACGTAATGAAGGCCGCTTGCTAGAGCTCAATTTTGGTCCTGATTATGTCCCAGCTTTGGGGGAGATTACCGTGGCAGCGAAAATTTATCCGGTGCAGCCGATTGTTAGGCGTCCTGACCTTCATCACCGAACGCCTTTCTGTAATGATCCGGATACTTTCTCCTAGCAAACTCAAGGCTCCATTCTTTCTTCTGCAACGCGGTTAATCGTTTCCATACTGCTGGCTTGCTGACAGTCAATCGCAAATCCACCTTAGGTGGCTTCTCGTTGAAACTCATATCTGAAAGCACATTGCCCCACTCAGCCTGGGAACGCTTGTTCCCAATAGAATCAAAATGTATTACTTCATGGCACCCTTCGCAGAGCGAAACAAGATTTTCATTGGCCTTTCCGAGCATCACGGGATCGCTGTAATCCATGTGATGGACAAGGTCGGCTTTGCCGCCACACCTCATGCACATTCCTTTGTCCCGGCTTAGCACGCTCGCGCTAATTCCCTTCCAGAGCTTAGTCCTTCTGTAATCTTCGTACTCCAGCGTTAGGGGGTCTGCCTTATCCCGCCAACCACGCCCCCTGCCTTTAGCCACCTCGTCGAAGCTAGCTTGAATTCGCTCAATTTCTCTTGCCAATTCATCAGGGGTCACGATTTATCGCCTAACGCCGCAAGCAGTGGTGATCGGCTACAGTTTCTTATTATCACCTGATTTATCCTGGATGACTGAAATAAATGCTGCCAAGAGCAGGGGCATAAAAAGTGTGCCTAACAAAACCTGAGATGCAGCCAAGCCGCGAACGGCTTCGGCGGGCTGAAAATCACCGTAGCCGAGGGTGGTCCAAGTTACTACAGAGAAATACAGTGATGCTGCAGGCTCATGAACTATATCTCCGCTGTACATAATCCCAAGATGCAGATAATGGGCGGCAAAGCCGATTATGCAGACATACATAGCCAAGAGCATCTTGCCAAACTGCGGCCACAGATGTAGCTCCTGTCTTCGCGTAAAGACGTTATGAAAAGACGTAAGAAAAACCGAAAAGACAAAGAACGACAATATATATATATATTCTGAAGACCCTTGCCGGCCATTAAAGATAGCGTCAATGACAAGGATAAAATGCCCAAAATACATATAGCCCATCCGGCCATTACTAACTTCATTTATATCCCCGGTCTGGTCATGGCGTTTGAGCTCAGGCCGCAGCCCGACAGGGACGTCGGCCTGCAACGAATTGTTCGG
>NZ_JAFMPS010000045.1 GCF_020667895.1 Alcanivorax sp. 1008 | reverse complement strand
CGGATGGCGTTGGCAAGTTCACGGGATCGGGTAACAGCGGTCATCAAACACTCCTGCTGGCTGGGGCGGTCCCGAAGGGGGCCTGAAATGGGGCGCTATTGTCGTTGATGGCGGGGTGTTGGGCAAATCCTGAGCAGGCCCCGGCAGAGGAAAATGCTTCTGGATCAGGGCATGGCCACGCCATGGCCCTGATATCGGCTTCTGGCATGAATCGAGTATCTATATATATGGACTTATCGTTTGTATTCATCTATATATATATAGACTATATAGTGCAATATGTCTGTATATATATAGACTAGAGGCCGATATGAAGATCAAAGATGTAGTTGTCTCACAAGCTCGAGACATCGCCAGTCAGAGCCAGGCGATCAGTATCCCCCGGCCGCCGAAGGGCTGGATATACACCCTGCGAACCGCGCTGGGCATGACCGGCGCCCAGTTGGGCGAGCGGCTGGGGGTAAAGAAGGGCCGGATATCGCAGATGGAAGCCATGGAAAGCCAGGGCCGGATTACCGTGCAACAGCTGGCCCGGGCAGCGGATGCGATGCAATGTGACCTTGTTATAGCCTTTCGTCCTCGCCAGCCGATCGATCAGATCGTCGCCCGGCAGGCCAGAAAAAAGGCACTGGCTGTGGCATCAGAAACCCAGGCGCATATGGCGCTGGAAGCACAGGCCCTGGACAAGCGCACCTTTGAGCGCGAAGTGGAGCGACTTGCCGAGGAGTTCCAGCGAACCCTGCCCGGTGACTTGTGGGATGAGTAATGGAAAGTTTTGACGCGCCGTATGGCGCCACGCCGCTGGACCCCTCCGAGCTTGAAGGATTGAAGTTCAAGAACATTGCCACCCGCGGCCAGCTGGATGAGCTGGAGTCGCACAGCGTCAGTGCCGGCCGCCTGTGGCTGGCCAGGCGAAAAAACAAACCCGTCCTGACGGATGATTTTCTGAAGACATTCCATATCAAGCTGTTTGGCAGCGTCTGGAGCTGGGCCGGCAAGTACCGGAATACGGAAAAGAACATCGGCATTGATCCCCTCCATATTCCGGTGGAAATCAGAAAGCTGTTGGATGACACCAAATACTGGATTGAGAACGGAACCTACAATCGCATCGAACTGGCTGCCCGTCTGCACCACCGCCTGGTCAGGATTCACCCTTTCCCGAACGGCAACGGACGAATCGCACGGCTTTTTACCAACGCCGTGTTGGTTAATGAGATGAAAGAGAAGCATCTGGTGTGGAGTGCAGGAAAACTCCATGTGATTCCAGATAACGAGGAGCGGCGATCATACATTGACGCGCTGCGGGCAGCTGATGCGGGTGATATGCAACCGCTGATTAAGTATCTTGAAGTCAGAAATCCGGCCTGACATTTTCCGGGCAAAAGAACCAACTCTCGTGAATGCTTCCTCTACGCGTTTGTCTGGCTGTATTTGCTGAACCCGCTGAGAATCTCATCAACCTGCGCAATCCGGGCTTCAAGTGTTCCGCTAACCCTGAAGTAACGCAGGCCTCGTTCGCCAAGGTCAGCAATGATCTGCTGCTGAAACTGGTGTCGTTTTACGTCGCCGCTGCGATCCCAGGTATCGGCATAGGGGATGTCGGTTTCGCAGAGAATAAACAGGTCATAGCGTGATTTCGCCTGCTCCGCCAAATGAGTCAGCAGTGGCCCGGCCTTGCCGTGATAGTCCTTGGCGAACATGTAAGTGGTAATCGGGCAGGTGTCACAGAAAAGATACTTGCGTGACTCCAGAACCAGAGCATCCTCGCGCCTGTTATGTTCAGGCGCGATGGTTTCGAACTGATCCAGCGTGATACGCCGATCGATCTGGTGCGCAAGCCAGAACTCAGCACCATATTCTGGCATCCAGTGCGTTTGGTGCTTTTTTGCCAACGCTTCTGACAGAGTGGTTTTCCCGGTGGAAGGTGCCCCAAGGAAACAAACCTTGGTTATCAGATCGGAATACACCACAGGGTCAAGATAATTCCGGTTGGAAAAACAGTCAGCACGGACCTCCGTGCCACTGATCGGCACTATTGTTCTGGCTTCATCAACCCTGCGATCAACCGCGCCCAGCGCACGGCTGACATGATCGCCGTAAAATTCGCTGGAATAGAAATGGGTGATCGGTAGGCCATCGAGCTTCTGCAGTATGTAATCCTCCTGCTCCCGCTTGATCTCCGGCGTGTCGCCGTACCCTTCCGGCCCGTCCCAGGCCTCGATAATCCGGACGCTTGAGTAAAGGTGCTTTATCCATCCGGCACGGACCTGAAGTGGCACATCGATCACGCTCGTCGCGTAGACCATGACAACAAGCTCATCAACCTCCGCCAATGCGGTCTCGATAAGTAGCTGGTGGCCGCGGTGGAAGGGTGCAAATTTTCCCAGCGTCAGGCCGCGTCGCATGCTGCTTGTCCGTCAGTCAACGAGCCGCCATTGGAAATGCCCTGCTTTGATCCTGTGTGCCAGCGCCAGTATCCAAAGATGGCGTTAACCAGGAACAGTGACCACATCAGCACCATCATATCGCCCGCTTCAGCGCCATTAAGCGCGCGTAATGCCCACATGATAATGCTCACCACATTGAGCGTGATGTACAGCAGCCATTGCTCCTTGTAGCGCCACATCATCAGGAAGGTAGCTACGATGGAAAGCACATTGGTGGCTGCGTCAATGAAGGGTGTGTTCTGGTTGGCGTTAAGCCCGAGAACAACGCCGAGGATCACTGTGCAAGCGATACAGATGACGGCAACAATGCCCCGAGAGCGCCAATCCATACTTCTCATGGCCACGGTCTTGTTATCCAGGCTGTGTCGCCGCCAAATCAGGAAGCCAATAATACCGGTCGGCACGAAGAACAGCAGGTTGAGATAAACCTCGCCGTACAATCCGTTGCCATAGGCCAGAGCGGAATACGTCAGGCTGTTATAAAGACCGAACAAATACCCCTCACGACGACCTGTGGCTATCAGCCCGACGCATAGAATGCCCGAAAGCAGCACGGTGACATCGAACAGCGTCGTCGCCATGCTGATGCTTAACGCGGATCCGACCGCGATCAGGAACAAAAGCCACAGGATGTCGATGTTCTGATGCTTGAAAATTTTGTGAGGCACAAATAATCCTTTCTTTGCACTATGTGATGGCTGGCTTCTTTGCAGCAGAACCACCTCTCGGTTTAAGTCAGCCGCTTGCTCAATTTCTCCCTGGCCTCACTCTCGCTATAGGTTCTTCCCTTCTCTACAGCGAGCTCGCCCCTTGCAACCGCTTCACGCAGCTCTGCCTGCAGCCGCTCCACCAGCCACACCTTGATGATCGACTGCCGGGTAACCCCGATACGGGATGCCTCCCGGTCCAGTGCTTCCACCACCCAGGCCGGGAAATCCACATTGATGCGCTTCTGCTCCTGATTGACGCGGCGCGCGGTGGGCAGATCAAGGTCATCGACGATCTCTTCCCGGCCATCATCGAACTTGCGGTCGAAGTCTTTAGCTTTCATAAAGCGCCACCTCTGTATTGCGGGCCCGCCTGACCGAGATCAGGCGGATGCGGCCATCTCTGTACGTGACGACCGCAGACCAATGCTGGTTGCCAATCCGTCCTATCAGCAGATATCGCTCTTCATCTTCGGATCTGGCCCGGACCTCCAGCAGGTTGGGGTCGTTCCAGAGCGCCTGAGCGGCCTCAAAGTCGATCCCGTGCTTGTCCAGGTTGGAGCGGCTTTTCTGCTCGTCGTACTCAAACTCGTCCATGAGTATAAATTATTCCTTTTCTACTCAATACCCCCGTATGAAGCCAACAGGGGCTGGGCTAGTGGAAGCAGCCATGCTAGACACCACGGAGTCCGCAGAGGATGGCGGATCCCTGATATCCGCTGGCGACGCTGCCGTGTCTTTGGGTAAGTCGCGCCGCCGATCCCGCCCCGCCTTCCGCATTCCCAAAGGCACATTGCTGGTGGCGCACATCGGCTACTTCCACCAGCGCGACGATCACTTTGAAAGCCTGCAGGCGTTCCAGCCGGAACGCTTCCTAGGCAAGCGGCCGGAGACCAACTACTACGCGCCCTTCGGCGGCGGCTTGCACAGCTGCATTGGCAATCATTTTGCCGCGCAGGAAGTGCGGGTGTTTTTGAAGGTGATGTTTGGCAAGGGGGGGAATTCAGCTGCAAGTGTCGGGCGGAGCTGGAGAAGCGGCAGACGATTTTGAATCTGCCGGGGAGGGGCGCGATAGAGCGATTCAAAAATAGTGCGTGCTACTTGATAGCGACATTTCTAAATGTTCTCGCTTTATCCTTATACCGTGGATCTATGCTTCCGATGAAGGTTAAACGTCCTAGAATTTTGTTTATGAGTTTTCTGTCCTTTTGAGGGCTGTTTATCCATATCTGAAGATCTTCTTTCAGAGCTTTAAGGTGTCGATTCCTCGGGAAAATTCTGTCCTCGCCTATGGCGGCACCTGTGATAAGTTTGATCGCATTTTCTGAGTAAAATCTGGTTTTCGATGGGTGTATTCTATGACCATGCTTTTTAGCGATCATCTCAAGTGTCTTAACAAAGTCCTTGTGCAACATAACGCCCGAGAAAGTTAAGTCATCCACATAGATGGTCATTTTTGCCCCGACACGCATAGCAGCGTCCTCAATTTCATCAAACATTCTTTTGTTTGCGATGTATGCAAGAGGCATGCTAATTCTACTTCCTGTCGGGATATGCTCATCATAAGTAAGAATTCTAGATAGCAGATCTGCAACATCAGAAGAACACTGCATTGTGTTATAAAAGAAATCGAAAACCATGAGCCTAGTGGTAGAAGGGAAAAAGCTTTTTATATCTGCAGTAATCACCTTCCTGCCAGGGCCAAGGTGAGCTCGAGCGTTAGAGATGTTTGATCTGCCTTTTTTGCCGGAATGAAGCCCATCAACGGTCTCAATTCTGCACAGCAAACTTGCGACTCTAGAGTGTATTTTGTCCAAGTGCGGAAGCGGCTCCTGGATTAGTCGTGGTTTGCCTTTCTTTGTTTGAGTGAAGCAGTGATAGTTATCATTTCCAACGAGGGACTTAAGCTCTTTAGGGGTGGAGCCTAAAAGACTAGCTAATCGCGTTTTGCTTGATAATTTATAGAACGGAGAGTCCTGTAATGGATACGATTTTTTCTTTGTTATTATTCTATTCTTAGGCAGTCTTCGCTTCATCTCTTAAGGCAACCCATTCCATTATCTTCAATATTTTACCGGCAAAAACGTTCCTGAATTTTTCCGGGATAGAGCCTGCCTCTTCAATGTTCTCTGAGAAAAACACTAACGACGATACGGGCACATCGAATATTTCAGAGTATCTCTCTAAGAGATCATACCCGACTGATTTCTTCCCAGACTCAATTTCACTAAGGTAAGACTTAGACATGCTCAGCTTTGAGGCTAGCTCTGCCTGAGTTAAGCCGTGAAACTGGCGGATGGTTTTTAATGCTCGATTAATCATAAAAGCCTCTGATAAAAATCAGGGGACCGCTTAAGAAGCGCCACCCTCATCAAAGAAGATCCTCAGCATCTTCCAAACAAAGACGCAAACCCGTAACAGCCATTTGAGTAGTGTCCAGGTTTTGCTTCGGTCCTTCTTCTTAGGTTTGCGCTCCTTAAGCGTTTGCCAGACAACGTTAAAAAAGTTCATGTTCATAAACTATCTCCTCTAGTTACCAGCATCCGGTTAGATGCTGGGTCACCATTACTAGAGGAGCGTCGGGAGTGACTGGCAATAAACCCCTGCTTTCACGTCGTGTTGTCACCACACGACGTGGACGCACGCTTGGGCTGCATGAATCGTTGGAGCATGAATCGCGTAGCACGAGCGGCGCAGAAGGTAGAGACCTAAGTCTCCGCGAGTAGACAAAGCCTACCCAGTTAACTGGTGACGGGCTCCCTTTCTTAACGCGGGTTCAACTATGCATCGGAATTCGCTATTTGGCAACAAATATTCGCTATTTGCGAACATTTAGTCATTGGTCCGGATTGAATTCAATATCGAAAATAATTGATATTGACCCCCATCCGGTGTAAAGTCCGCCCCCATGTCACTGACCCAAGCCATCTCTTATCCCTCTGAAGACCGGGCCCCGTCCCTTGAGCCGCTCGAGCAGCTGCTCTGGGCCGCCGGCGACAGCCTCCGGTTATCGGTGCTGCAGGTGTTGGGGCAGAGCAGTTTCGGGGTGCTGGAGCTGTGTGAGATCTGCGATATGCGCCAGCCGGCCATGAGTCATCACCTCAAGGTGCTGGCCGAGGCCGGGCTGGTGGAGCGGCGCCGCGAGGGCAATGCCATCTGGTATAGCCGCAGTCTGGCCAGTGATGTGC
>NZ_JAFMPS010000044.1 GCF_020667895.1 Alcanivorax sp. 1008 | reverse complement strand
ACCTCGTTATGGAAACCGACGCCAACGGCCACGAGACCCGCTACACCTACAACAGTCTCGACCAGAAAGTGTCCACCCGTTTCCACGACGGCAGCACGGTCAGCGACGAGTACGACGCCCTCAGCCGTAAAACCGCCAGCGTCGACCAGAACGGCACGCGCACCGAGTACGACTACGATGCACTGGGCCGTCTCACCGCAGTACGCCAGTTCCTGAACGGCGCGCCCCTGACCACGCTCTACAGCTACGACAGCCAGGGCAACAAACTCACCCAGACTGATGCGGAAGGCCGCACTACCCGCTGGGAATACGACGCCCTCGGCCGTGTCACCGCGCGCATCTTGCCGCTGGGCCAGCGTGAGACTTTCGAGTACGACGCCAACGGTAACCAGACTCGCCACACCGATTTCAACGGCCAGCTCACCACCAGTGAGTACGATGCCCTGAACCGGCTGGTGCGCCGCAGCTATGCAGACGGCACGCAGGAAGCCTGGACCTATGACGCCGCCGGCCGGGTAATCGAAACCACCCTGACCACCCACGGCTTGCCGCAGGTCACGCACTACCAGTACGACCAGCAAGACCGCCTGACCCGGGAAACCAAACCCGACGGCTCGGTGCTTGAGTACAGCTACGACCTGAACGGCAACAAGACCTCAGTGACGGTAACGCCAGCCGGCGGCAGCGCAAGAACGGTCAACTACAGCTATGACGCACTGAATAGACTGGCAACCGCCACCGACGAGCACGGCACCACGACGTACACCTACACACCCGCCGGCAGCCGCGCCAGCGTCACTCAGGCCAACGGCGTCACGACGAGCTACAGCTACGACAGCCTGAACCGCCTGACGCAGCTCGCCAGTCGTGCCAGCAATGGCACGGTGCTGCAGCAGTTCGACTACACGCTCGACGCCAGCGGACGACGCACCCGCATTGAGGAGCACAATGGCCGTGTCAGCGCCTACGTCTACGACGATCTCTACCGGTTGGTCGAGGAGGTCATCAGCGACCCCGTCAACGGCAATCACCAATCGTTGTACCAATACGACATGGTGGGCAATCGTACTCAGGCCACCGTTAACGGCGTCACCACCAGCTACAGCTATGACGCCAATGACAGAATCCTGAGCCAAGGCGACACTACCTACAGCTACGATGCCAATGGCAACACGCTGACCGAATCGAGCAGCAGCGGGACCACCACTTACAGCTGGGACGCCCGGAATCGCTTGATCGAAGCTACCACCCCCAATAGCACCTTGCTGTTCGACTATGACATTAATGGCATCCGCACCAGCCGCAGCGAGAACGGCATCACCACTAACTTCGTGGTGGACCACAACCAGCAGTACGCGCAGGTGCTGGCCGAGATGGAGGCTGGGACTACCACGAAGCAGTACACCTACGGCGATGACCTGCTGAGCCAGAGCGAAGGGGCAGGGCAAGAGCGGTTCTTCCTGTATGACGGGTTGGGGACGACAAGGGCCTTGGCTGATGGTTCGGAGGCAGTAACCGACACCTATGTGTATGAGGCGTTTGGGGAGCTGCTTGCGAGCACGGGGAGCTCGGACAACGCCTATCGGTATACCGGCGAGCAGTACGACTCGGGGCTGGATCAGTACTACCTTAGGGCGCGGTACTACGATCATGGTGTGGGTCGGTTTACGCAGATGGATTCTTGGAAGGGGCGTATTGGCAATCCGATAACGCTACATAAGTATCTATATACTCATGCAAATCCCGTAAATGGTACTGATCCAACAGGAATGTATAACTTGATGGATATATCTATCAGCAATAACGGAGTTGCGTTAGGGGCTAGGCAGGCAACTGCCACGTCATTGAGAACGGCAGTAAAGAAGTCCGTAACTTCTACCATCAAGCAATCGGGCAAGCTTTTTACTCAGTCCATTAAGCAACTCCGGGCCTGCATTCGGAAGTCCAATAAGTGTAACCTTAAGGCTAACCTCTTGATTGTTGGGGGGGATAATACTGAACTTGCGCAGCACATCAGAGATGCTCAGTTACCTCATACGATTGTGCTGACATATGAAAGAAGAAAAAGAGGTAATAGACGGTGGTATAAGAATCACCAGGAATGCAAATTCTTAAAGATTGGATATCAATGCGATGAATATCCATTTTTCGCTACAAGAGAAGGCGGGCCACTACGCTATCCTGTTGCGGTTTCATTGCGTCAAGTTCCAGCTAGAGAAAATATGGTGGTAGGTGGTCACTTTGGATTTCTTGCACGAAATATGAAGAGTCGAGATCAGTTTATTGTTATTTCAGACGTTTCAATACCGCTAACTGTGGCTTTGCCGCTTGGCAAAAGGAAGTGAGATGGATATTGGTCTTGCCCTGCCAGAAGATGGGTCACTGAATGGGATTCCACGCAAGATTGTTGGGATGTTGAGAAAGAGGTTCTCTGCTGTTAAGGCCGATAGTCTTGAGCGGATGGCGCTGTTGGCTGCATGTTTGGTTGCAATGTCGAGAAGGAGGGAGGCGAGGAAGCTTCTTGATTCTGTATGCTGGAAGCTTGAGTACACTGGAAATGAAGTGGTCTGGGGGGGCGCAGGTGACTGCATTTTGTTGTTGGCGTCGCTTTTCAATGATGAGGGAAGTATTAAAGAGCGTGACCTTCTACTTGAGAAGATTAGAACAAACGACATAATGTCTGATGAGTATCCGAAGGCGTATTACCTTGAAGAGGATCTGGCAGAGCACGCGTTAATTATGGCGCAGGCGCAACAAGAATCACCTAAGAATAGATTAGAAATTCTCACGCAAGAGCTCCTAAGGTTTGTCTATTATCAGCAGTTTTGGGACGATATCAAAGGAGATGTTCATGGCTCTGAGCGGGATGTTGTGGACAGAATTATAAGAGAGTGTTACTCGGCTATAGAAAAATCTATCGAATAGCCTAGGGTAACTATCATGCTCTAATTTGACGTTATTTTGCTCCATGTAAGATTGTACAGTGGTGGTTATTGCCGGACACTTGTAGTTTGTTAATGCTTCCGTGTAACTGCGTGTGGCTCTTTAAAAGTCTGATCCCGAAAAGATTGCCGTTGCCAGAGGATTGAGCGTCTTGGTGGTAAGCTTCAGGCCGCTACGACGCCGAAGGCAACTTGGCGGAAGACCGATCGCCTTGGTCGCACCACGGTGATGACCTACGACCCCCTCAGCCGTAAAACCGCCAGCGTTGACCAGAACGGCACCCGCACCGAGTACGACTACGATGCACTGGGTCGTCTCACCGCAGTACGCCAGTTCCTGAACGGCGCGCCCCTGACCACGCTCTACAGCTACGACAGCCAGGGTAACAAGCTCACCCAGACGGATGCAGAGGGCCGTACTACCCGCTGGGAATACGATGCTCTGGGGCGCGTCACCGCCCGCATCCTGCCGCTGGGCCAGCGTGAGACTTTCGAGTACGACGCCAACGGCAACCAGACTCGCCACACCGACTTCAACGGCCAGCTCACCACCAGTGAGTACGATGCCCTGAACCGGCTGGTGCGCCGCAGCTATGCAGGCGGCACGCAAGAAGCCTGGACCTATGACGCCGCCGGCCGAGTAATCGAAACCACCCTGACCAACAACGGCTTGCCGCAGGTCACGCACTACCAGTACGACCAGCAAGACCGCCTGACCCGGGAAACCAAGCCCGACGGCTCGGTGCTTGAGTACACCTACGACCTGAACGGCAACAAGACCTCGGTGACGGTAACGCCAGCCGGCGGCACCCCAAGAACGGTCAACTACAGCTATGACGCCCTGAACCGACTGGCAACCGCCACCGACGAGCACGGCACCATGACGTACACCTACACCCCCGCCGGCAGCCGCGCCAGCGTCACTCAGGCGAACGGCGTCACGACGAGCTACAACTACGACAGCCTGAACCGCCTGACGCAGCTCACCAGTCGCGCCAGCAATGGCTCGGTGCTGCAGCAGTACAACTACACGCTGGATACCACCGGCCGCCGCACGCGCATCGTCGAGCACAACGGACGGATCAGCGAGTACCGCTACGATGATCTCTACCGGTTGGTGGAAGAGGCGATTACCGATCCGCAAAACGGCAATCATCTGGCTCAGTATCAGTACGATGGTGTGGGCAATCGAACCCAGGCGACCGTCAATGGCGTGGTAACCACCTATGACTACGATGCCAATGACCGGCTCCTGAGCCGGGGCGGGACATCGTACAGCTATGACGACAACGGCAATACGCTGGCAGAGATTAGCGGCGCTGGCAGCACCAGCTATGTCTGGGATGCCCGGAATCGTCTGGTGGAGGCCACCACGCCTGCTGGGACTCTCCTGTATGGCTACGACATCAATGGCATCCGAACCAGCCGCGCTGAGGGTGGGGTTACCACTAACTTTGTGGTGGACCACAACCGGCAGTATGCCCAGGCCCTCGCAGAGACTGAGGGTGGGGCGACTACCAAGCAGTACTCATACGGCGATGACCTGCTGAGCCAGACCGAAGGAGCAGGGCAGGAGCGGTTCTTCCTGTATGACGGGTTGGGGACAACTCGGGCTCTAGTTGATGGATCGGAGGTTCTGACCGACACCTATGCGTATGAGGCCTTTGGGAAGCTGCTGGCCAGTACGGGCAGCTCGGATAATGCCTATCGGTATACCGGGGAGCAGTATGACTCTGGGCTGGATCAGTACTACCTGAGGGCGCGGTATTATGATCAGGGTGTTGGTCGGTTCAGCCAGATGGATACCTGGATGGGGCGGAATCAGGACCCGATTACATTGCATAAATATCTTTACGCTAATGCGGATCCGGTGAGGTATGTGGACCCTAGCGGAAATTTCTCAATTGGAAATATCAGTGTCACGATCAACGTTCAGGCAAACCTGTCTACGCTGAGCCTCGCAGCTAATGCGTATAGCGTTTTTCAAGTCGCTACGGGAGATCAGGAGCTTTCAGCGGCTCAGATGGGTATGAGCATTCTTTTGAGCAGAATGCCTGGAGGAGCGTTCGCAAGGAGAATGGCGGAAAAGTTCAGAGCAAAGACTGGGCGAAACCTGTTAATACCATGTTTGAGAAATAGTTTTCCTGCGGGAACTTTAGTCCATACCGAAAGCGGCCTTGTTGCTATTGAGGATGTGAAGATTGGAGATATGGTTCTCTCATTTAACGAAGAGACAGGTGAGTCTGAGTACCAGAAAGTCATTCATCTTATCCGAGGAGAAGGTGAATACGCACTGGTTGAAGTTGACCTTGATGATGGCGAATTCATAACAGCGACGGAGGATCATCCGTTTTATGTCAATGGTGAGTGGCTGGATGCAGGCGCTATCCTTCGTGGTGATGCTTTGTCCTCAATTAAGGGCCTTCAGAAGGTTGCTGATTATTCAGGCTTTAATGAATATCAAAAAGTCTATAACCTTACTGTCGAAAATACGCACACATACTATGTCGGTCGCGTGGGTGTGCTCGTTCACAATGCAAACAGGGATTGTGTTCTATCTGTTCGGAATATGGATGAGTTCTTCAGCACTCCGTTTGGGGCCGGTATTAAAGCGGTGTCCGCAAGAACAGGCAAAACCATTAAAGGTGCCCAGTTGTTTCGGGTTGGCAAGAGGAATGCTGGATTGAGTAAGGGTCAATACTTCTATCTTGATACGAAGCATGGCGACCATCTCGAAGTCTTTGATAAAAATGGATACTTCTTGCGGGTTCTTAATTTGGATGGGACCGAAAATGCAGCAAAGACTGCGGCAGCTGCAGGAAGATCAATCAAGAAATACCTTTAGAGGGTGTGACTGTGTCAAATTTATATCGGCAAATGCTTAATGGGCTGGAGTTGGCCGCGCACACTTTCCTGCCCGGCGAACAAGATGTTTCTGATGAGCTGAAAGAGGATTTTGAAACCATCTTCGAGGTTCATGATATCTCGACTTGGCGATCAAATATTGATGGCCGCATGAAGAGTGTTCCAGATCTTATTGTGGAGCTGCAGGAGTCAATCGCTGATGGTGACAAGCAAAAGTGCATTGAATCAGTCGCTATGTTAAGAGGGGCTATTGCTGATCTTGAGGGAGCTTTTTCCAATGCTAAAGACAGCATGGAGCGTTTGATTGTTCAAGTTCGAGATGGACAGTAGGGTAGTGGCTGCTGAGAATGAATACAGATGCTAACTGATCTTTTGTCCAGCCATGCTTGTGGGAATGCCTAAGGATTGGCAAGAAAGCGGGTGAAATCGGCAACACTCCTTTCATCCTGATGAGGAGCTGTTCTGATAGGCACTCCGGTCAATATGTGACTCGCCTCTCGGTATAAGAAACAAGAGGAGTAATTTCTATGCCCGGCCATCGGGCCCTGTAAATAATTCTGTGTAACTGCACCATAGTTCTTTAAAAAGCTGATCTCGATAAGGTCGCTCTTTACCAGGCATTGATGTCCTCGGTCTCTATGTAGCAACCCGCCGCTACGACGCCGAAGGCAACCTGGTGGAAGAAACCGATCGCCTTGGTCGCACCACGGTGATGACCTACGACGCCCTCAATCGCTTGACCGAAACCCGCACCCCGGATGGCAGCACCAGCACCACCGAGTACGATGCCGCCGGTCGCGTTATCGCGGAAGTGGACGCCCTCGGCCAGCGCACCCGCTACGAGTACGACGCCGCCGGCCGCCGCACCGCCGTGATCAATGCACTCGAACAGCGCCACAGCTTCGAGTACGACGCCAACGGCAACCTCGTTATGGAAACCGACGCCAACGGCCACGAGACCCGCTACACCTACAACAGTCTCGACCAGAAAGTGTCCACCCGTTTCCACG
>NZ_JAFMPS010000043.1 GCF_020667895.1 Alcanivorax sp. 1008 | reverse complement strand
CTCAGTGCCGCATCCGCCGGATCAAGCACACTAAGCACCTCCCAGTCGCCGAGCCCATCACCGCGAATATTCAGACTATCATCCAGCCGGGCACCAGCTTCAAAGGCCAGCAAATCATCCGCCGCCTCCGTAGTGAGACCCTCACCTTCAATTCCGAAAAGGGCACCGACACCAAGCACACTGCCATCAGGCATGACGATAAACGGTAAGTTTATGTTCAAATTGCTGGGCGGCTCATCGGGCAATGTAATGGCATAAGTGACGCCGTCGTGCTCCAGCTTGAAAAAGCCAGCACGAGTACGATCCATGGCTGCTTGAGCCAACGCCTCAGCTTGTGTAGAAGTTGATGGCAAGGCCAGCGGCGGGTCGATAACCGGAATTGCGGCGGCACTGACTTGGGCCAGCCAAGGCTCCCACGCGGCAGTAAACTCGGCATAATCTTGAGAAAAGTCGGCTAGCGGCGCTTCAGAAGCCAAATCATTCGCCTTGCTGGCAACCTTCAGTACCAACGGATCGGAGTCGACATCCAGTGCCGTCAGCAAGGCGACACGATTAAGCACCTCCTTATCACTGGCTAGCCGGCGAGCGGGGGCGGAAAGTGGCAACTCCTCCCCTGGCTCCAGAGAAAGTGGTCGCGGAACCAGATCTGCCATCGCCACCTGGAAAAAGCCACTACCGCCTGCACAACCAGACTGCCCGGCGGAACCTTCACTGCGCCCCGTACACATTGGCAAGTAGGCAACGCCGAAAGAAATACGCGGATCATCCAAACCGTCGCCGCCAACAAAAAACTCGACCGATCTGGCGTTCGTTGCGCAGCGAGCAAGATACGCAGTATCGCCAGAGGCTTGGACCCTGCCGACTGATTCCGTACATTCATACTTGATATGCGCAACATTCGAAGTGCGCACTACGCCACCGACTTCCGACGCCACCACCAGCTCGATTTCAACGGCCTCCTCGTCATCCTCAGGCAAGGGGGCCGGCTGCGGCGTGTTATCAATAATCGGGCCACCAATATTCACATCGCCGAAGTCTTCGCCAGCATTACAGCCACTAAGCGAAACCAGAGCAACACCAATAGAGATCACCAGAGCGTACAAGGTAGTGTGTTTCATAACGAATCCTGAAAATGACTGATCACAGCCTCACACAGCTGCACAATGAGCACCATTATGCTCCGCCGGGCGGCACAATACTGCCGACAAAACAGAAGGCCTCTCATATAGTTACAAACAAACAACGCCCGATTACACGGGACTAAGGGGCAGGTGGCGTTCGCAATGCACGCACCACCAGCTCACCTTTGAGAGCCAAAGGCGCCGAAGGTTCAGCCCAAAGGTATTCCCCCGGCACCAGTTCCGGCCGGCCTCTATCGGAAACGCCGGCATAGCCCAGATACAGCACCAGCCAGACCGATCCCTTCTCAACCGGTAGCTCGCCTTCCAGATAGCCCAAACGACTCCAGGTTTCCGGATAACGTCGGGCGAACAAGTTGTCCACCAGCAAAATAGGGGCGCCATCCTGATCAAGGAACACCGCCTGCGGGTGCAGATAGCCAACGCCGGTTAAAAAGGTCTGTAGCCGCAGTGCAGCGATACCCGGCTCAATACGAAAAGCCACCGCGGGGTGACGATCAGGCATAGACACCCAATACCAGGGAGGGCTAAAGGATACCAACGCCTCCAGCCCGGGCTTAAGCGAGACCGCCTGCTTTAACGGACCATCGCAACAACGCTCCGGCACACCCTCTACCCGCTCAATATAAGCATTCCCGGCCCGCCCAAGCTCCTCATAAGGCAACGGCTGATCTTCCTTTGCTTTACGCGCGGCTACTACATCAACTTGCTCAGTAATCTGATAGCCAGACGCATCACGATATATAACGAAGCGATCGCGCTCGGCATCCTCGATTTTTTTTTGCACTTGCTCATCGGTCTGATACTGGCCCTGCTGATCCAAAGACCGAGCATCCAGCTCGTCCAGCGCTGGCCGCAGCGGAGCACTTCCTGATGAGTTAGCTGCAGCAGGCGTATCACGCATCACCGTGACCATATTGCCCTGCGCATCTACGTAGGAATAGAAACCGCCCGATTCCGGGCGGTTAGTGGTAGTACAGGAAGAGATCAGGGCAAGCAGCCCGATCAGAAGAACCGCTTTCATCAAAAGGCCGTACGGAAAGCAAGACCGACCATATTGATGGTGGTTTCAGTCTTGATATCAAGACCCGCGTAAGGGTTGTAGACGATATTGTCGATACCCTCACTGTTGCCCAAGGTGCTGGTATTGGCCGGGATATTATCCCTGCTGCGCATGGTCGCAATAGCCAGATCAATATCGGTGTCCTTATCCCATTTGTAGCCAAGACCAAGACTGTAATAGCGGGCCTCATTAATCGGCACCATCGGGTTACGACGATCTGACGGAATAGCAGAAGCACGGGGCTCGTAGCCACCACGCAGCTGCAGACGCCCGGTCAGGTCGTACTGAACCCCGAACGCCAGATTCCAAGTAGACTGGAACTCTAGAGGAAAGCGCAGCTTCGTCGGCGTCGAGCCCGGGGAAAACAGCCGAGCGAGGGCAGTTACCGCGGTAGCCTTGTTAAACTTGAAGTTGAACGCATCCCATTGGTCGTAATCCACCCAGACCGCATCCACATTAAACTGCCAGCGCTCAGTCGGACGGATTTTGATCCCGGTCTGGAAATGGGCAGGCATGGTTAGGTCCATACTGATCAAGCCGGTTTCCGAGCTGCCGACGCTGGACGGAATGCCCAGCACAGCCAAAGCAATGGCACCAGTAGCAGTACCACCGATACCGTTAATGGTCTGCTCCGTGGCATTAGAGTAGTTCACGGTGAAGTCACCACTCATGCTCACCTTGGCTTCCGAGTGCCATACCGCACCCCATGCGAACCGCTCATTCGGCTCCCACAGCACACCCAAGTTGTAGCTTGGGCTGAGGCGCTGATCCATGGCCACATCAAGGGAAGCCAAATTCTTGAACGGTCCCAAACCCTCTTCTGGACGGCAAATACCGAACAGAATCAGATCAAGAGCGATATTGCTTTCACCCTTGAATGGCGCGCACACACTTTCATCAAGAATTCGGGCAAAACCCGTCAGCTCGTTTGGCGCACGGAAATCGGTTTCCAGCATCACTGCCTGATAGGACAGACCAACCGAAGCACCCAGGTACAGAGTGTCGGTAGCCTGAAATCCCACGGATGGAGACAGGTAGGTAATCCGCTCCAGCGCCATGCGACGCCCCATGAAATTACCCGGATCATCATCAGCGCGGTACAAACCCGCCGCCATCGGCAAGTAGGTGGCCGTGGCAAAAGTAAACTTGGAGCCCGGCGGACGAATAGCAAAGGACGGAATGGGACCAGCAATCAAGGGGCCTGGCGGCAAGTCCACTGCATCATTCAGAATCGGAATATATAGGCTGACACCTTCCACCGTGCTCTTGCCGGTGCGAAATTCACGGCAGAAATCTGCGCCATCATCGGGGGCGTCAGCGCACACCACCGGGTCATCGGAAAAGCCAAACACATTGTAGTCCGGTGGCGCGGAAAACTCCGAGTTAATGCCGAAGTCGACGCCGACGAACTGCAGATCCATACGACGACCACGCAACTTGCCAAGGCCCGCCGGGTTAAAGTGAATCGCCATGATGCCCGGCGGATCCGCCGTCACCGCATGGGCCATACTCATCGCCCGAACATCCACGGCGAGGTTGGTCGCAAGCTGCGCAGTAGCCGGTCCGGCCAGCAGCAGACTTAACGCTGCTACCCCGCCCCCGACTTTACGCATTACTGTTCTGCCTGTTTTGATTGTCATTCTTTTCTTCCGGCTACAGCCATTATTTCCGGAATCAGGCGCCCGGTTTGAAGCCGGTGAAATCCACCGGTACGTTGAAGCCCATCAAGACATCAGGAGAGTCCTCGGTAAGACCGAAGCCAAAACTGAAATTAATCACCCGGTTGGCAGCAGTACGCAGACCCAGCGACATATTGACTACGCTGGAAGTAGAGTCGGAGCTGCCCACCCGCGGGCGAAACTCAACACCCTGCTCGTCTGTCTCCGGAGCAAACTCAAAGAACGACTGAAAACTGTACGACTGCTGGTAGCTCGCGCTAAGAGAGACCTCATAACTAAGCGCATAGGCCATACCAAACGAAAAGTTCACGCTATCTCCTGTGTCCACCCCGGTCAGGACACGGGGACCGCCATCGGTGGCACCACCGCGTTCCTGCCTAATCCCGCTTACATCAAAGGCATGGGTGTAGCCAACAGAGCCAAACAGCACTACGGGGTCGATCACCTTGCTCATGCTGACGCCGCCGCCTAGCGAATAATAACCCTTACCGCTGGATAGCTGGTTCCGCACATCGATTTTGTAGGGGCTATCACCGGTGGCTGTAGAGAGGGTGGTGTAGAGCGTAGTGTTTGTAGCACCCGCCTTGATAGGGAAAGGCTGATAACGCAGCCCTATTGAGACATCCCCAAGGGCTGCCTTGGAAATATCTCTCTCCGTGTCGTATTTATAAGTCAGCGGAAAGTTAGCGTTGAGCGTCAGGTTGTTCCAGATACCGTAATCCAGTGACAAACTGGAGCCGAAGGAATGCTGCGAGTCATTCTCAATCTGGAAGTTAGTAATCTGCCCTTCCTCGATGGCAATAACGATTCGGTTATCACGAAAATAGCTGTAGCTGGCACCAAAGTTCATCGACATCTGACCAGAGGGCAGCAGCGAATACTGCTTCTGGCTAGCCTGGAAAACCTCTTCCAGATTACTCTCCTCAGTAACATCAGATTCCTTCTGCTGCAGGGCCTCCCGTGCGTCCTCGACGTCTTCTGCTTGAACAAAACCGGCCGCAGCCAGCAAGCAGCACAACAGCGCCCCGTTAAGGATGACACCCCCTTCAGTTTTCATCAGTCTGATCCTTTGTTGTTCTGCTACAGCCATATTTTTATCGATCATTTCTGGTTGAAATAGGTTCGGGTCGGCACATTAATAATGCGCGTTTCGCCCCACTCATCTTCGATACGCACACGCACCAGCGAGGAAGCCCGGTCCGCTTCATTTTCCAACGTCTTGGTAAACACCGGGAACTCCTGATAAACAATGTGGCTAATGGTCTTCTCATCCACCAGGCGCATATCCCAGTCCGTTAGGGCCAAGCCATCCTGCGGCTCAAAACCGTTCGGGAAGATAATGAAGAGTACATTGTCCGTCCAGACTTCCTGAAATTTAACCTCGGAAAAACTGATATTGCCCAACGCGGGATCAGCCACATAGACATGGCCGTCACGATATTCCTTGAGCACTACAAAGTGCTTAAAACCACCATAGTGGATCGGCACAATGGCCGGGTGGTCAAGCTTCTTAACATCATCAAACTTGGCCCGAAAACCACCACTTGGGTGACCCAGCGCAGTGGCCAGGCGTTTCATATCCAGCAAGGAAAAACCGCGGCGCTCAACGATCTTCTCGGTTTCACCAAAACGCAGCAAACCTTCCATAATCTGGCGCTCGTCAAACTGACGGCCCAGATACTGATTAAGCACCGTGGTTAATGCAGCGGAGCCACAAGAATAATCGTAAGCTTGGCGAGTCAGGTTCTGATATTTGAAGTCGGATACCGGCTTGACCACGATACCGCGCTCATACACCGCACCCATGTCGCCAACCGGGTGTTCGTAGTGGACATAACCCTTCGGGTACTCCTCCACCACCATGGACTGGTTCGCAGCCACAAAAATCAACCCTACACCCAAAATAATTGCCAGCATTGACGGGGCCCCGGTCCTTTATTGTTATGAATACACTGTCGGATCGAGAAATACGACTTGGCAATGCTAACCGCCTGAACGGACAGTGTTTGTAGGGATTTTGTAACCCTTTGGCAGAACCACTGCCCCCTGTAGCGAAGAACAAAAAAAGGCCCGGCGAACCGGGCCTTTTCTGTCCATCAATCAAGTGGCAATGATTACTTACCGTTGATGGTGACGTTGGTGGTGGACAGGTCAAGACCAGTGATATAGACGTCGCCAATGGTGTCAGTGCCGCCATTCAAAGACAGGCTTGTCATGGCAATGCCCACTGCGTTCAGGTTAGCACCCAAATCAAGCACCAGGCCATTGGTGGTAAGAGAAGCGGTGGTACCGCCCAGATCAATACCAGTCAAAGTTACGCCGGTGCTGATACCGGTGCCTGCGCCAGTAGAACCAAGGGTTACCGTGCCCATGCTAATGGTGCCGATGTTGCCGTTCACGATGTTCAGGAAGTTCTCCGCACCCGCACCCAGCTGAATGCCGAGATCTACTCCACCGGCAAAGGTAATCGTAGAAGAGGTAAGAATGGCAGTGCCCGAGGCGCCCTGCACCGGAGTCGTGCCAGCAATAAGCGCGTTCTCCGTGTCAACGACGTAGATATCACCAGTAGTAACCTGGAAGCCAGCGGCAAGATTAACATTCACAAGCAGAACGCCGCTACCCGTACCATCACCAGCATTACCGCCAGCATCAATCTCAACAGTAGCGGTACCGACAGCAGCCATATTGTCAATAAAAATACCGCCAGACTCAGTGTACCCAGCCGGGATCAGAGCAGCATTAGCACCAGTCAGACCATCGGTGTCGTGCACCAAAATGTCCATAGTTTGGTTGAGGCCCAGAGAGATGCTGATACCATCCTGACCGGTTACGTCAGACATGGTAGCGTCATCGAGAGCTTCCATAGCGAAGCCGCTCATCGGCAGAGCAGCTACGGCGGTAACCAGAGCGAGTTTCTTGAACCCTTTCATTTGTTTTCTCCTCGTGTGCACACACGCGTTTATTATGGGTTGTTTAGCTTTACTGGCGCTGCAACAGCGCACAAACAAACAGTAACACGGTGATTACACAGACGTCAGCCGGAATTTCACTTTACAATCACCCCCCACAGCCCCTCTAACATCATGTTATTTAATGCTTTTTAACCATTAGATTAAAAATCAACCAGATTTATAAAACCGCCCATCATATGGCCCTTGCGCCGCACTGTTACCGTGCGTAACACCAGCCATATATTTCAGTTACATAGTGTGACGGGATTCTCACTCCCCTGCCCTATAATGGCTCGCCTCTGTTTCAGGTGCAGGAAATGACCCAGTACGCTCCCCTTTACAGTGCTATCTGGCATGCCAGCGGCAAGCACCTGGCGGCCAGCCGGCCAGTTGCCGTGCTGCAGGCACACGGCGCTACCG
>NZ_JAFMPS010000042.1 GCF_020667895.1 Alcanivorax sp. 1008 | reverse complement strand
TATTCACGGTAAGGATGAAGCGATTCACGCCGCCGAATCAGCCCGTCGGGCGGGCTTCGATAACTTCAATCTTGATCTGATGCATGGTTTGCCGGGGCAGAGCAGGGCACAGGCATTAGATGATCTGAAGCAGGCCATCGCGCTTGGTCCGACTCATCTGAGCTGGTACGAGCTGACCATCGAGCCGAACACCGCCTTTTACAGCAACCCGCCGGTGCAGCCCGACAGCGACGAGATGGCTGATACCGAGGAGGCCGGTTTCGCCCTGCTGGGTCAGCACGGTTTCCAACGCTACGAGATCTCCGCCTTTGCCCAACCGGGCAGACGCTGCCGCCATAACCTCAATTACTGGCAATTCGGTGACTATCTGGGCATCGGCGCCGGCGCCCACGGCAAGCTCACCGATGCCGATGGCCGTATCCAGCGTTACCAGAAAACCCGGCTACCAGAGCACTACCTGGCCGGCGACAAGCGCACCCGGCAGCAGCGCTGGCTGGAACCGGACGAGCTGCCGATGGAGTACTTTCTCAACACCCTGCGGCTGATCGAGGGCGCCCCGGCCAGCCTGTTCGAGGCCCGTACCGGGCTGGCGCTGGACACCCTATCCGCCACCCTGGCATCCCTCCGGAGCAAGCATTTACTTACCCCGGAGGACAGTAATATAAGGTGTTCGGCTCTGGGCATCCGCCACCTTAACCGGGTGCTCGAAGCGTTCTGACGGCCCCGCCAGATCAGTGACCCATGCCCCCATTGATCACCGCCGGCTCGGTCTGGGTTCCCGGGCGAGTACCGGACAGGCGCAGGCCGTTGGCCAGATTGCCGTCATGGCAATCCAGTGCCTGCTTGATGCAGTTATCCAGAAGCGCCTCCATGATGGTTGGGTGCCAGGCATTGAACCAGTCGCCGTGTAGTGACAGGCCACCGGGCTGGAGATCGCTGACCTCGTACATGTCCGACGCCAGCCGCCAGCCAGCACTGGTGCGCTCCAGCGGGTGGGTAAACTCCGGTTTAACGCCGAACGCGAGATGATAGCTGACCCTAACCACTGGCACCGGATGACTGTCCGGGCAGTGGCTGCCTTCCGGGCCGTCCTCGTTAACCGGGTAGGCCATATGGCTGCGATGGTCGGCCGAATCCAGGTTCTCGCCATCCCAGCAGCTGGGGAAAAACAGGTCCAGCCGCACTCGGTCGGGCTCTTCGCACTGCGGAATCGAAGCGCTGAACAGCGGGTTGGTGGCATCGTCGGACTCCCAGGTCTGGCAATGCCAGCGGGCGATGGCCGTATCCTGAGCCTCTCCAGGCCCGGTGCCCGGGTCGCCGGCAATCATCCTCAGCCCCGGCGGGATCGGTTGGATACTGTCCAGATCATCCACTCCCGCCGAGTAATAGAACACCTCGTGAGCCACGTCATCATTTCCCACCACCGCCGCCACCACCTGCCAGGCCGGCTCACCCTGGTCATCCAGCAGGCGCTCGCCGGTGATCTGGTGATACACCGGGGCCAGCAACGCCGGCATCCAATAGGAGCTGAGGTTGAGCAGATTGCCCTGACAGCTTGATTCCCCCTGTGTGTAGAGTGACGTCATCGTGGTGTGCGCATCGACCAGCGTATTGCCATAGAAGCGGTGCAAATGAGCGGCGCCCGGTTGGCCCGGAAATACAATCGGATCGTCGTAACTGCTGTGGGCAAAATCGCAATTGATCCGGAAGATGCCTCGCCAGCCTTGCGGGTCCACCGGGCTGGGCGAGACATTGGTGGCAACAAGATCATCATGACCATCAATCAGCACATCCGACACTGTCCAGCTGAAAACAAGTGTCTCGCCAGTTTCTTCCCAGGCGCTTGAGGCTCGAACACGAAAGGTGTGATTGCCGACTGACAGAGCCGGATCGAACATCGGCGATTCACATGGCGAGAAGTCCGCACCATCGATCGCACACTCATAGCCACTGGCATCCGCAGCACTGAAAGAAAAGTGTGCATAGCGCAGATCTGTCACCGCTGCCGGGGCCGAATCCATAACAATCTGCAGGTTCCTCTGCGCCGAGTTATCGCCTGCGTTGCTTCCGCTGCCACCCCCACAGGCACCGAGCAGGGTCATGGCGAAAAAAAATGGCAGCTGCAGCGTATTCGATGACGTTCTCACAAATTACTCCTGTTGGCCGAAGGCTGTTTGCCGATTCGATATGGCAAACCTACCGGTCAATATTTCAGGCAATGTGCAAGAATCGAGGAACGCGAATAGTCGGGGCCCCTAACAAAGAGATCAATTAAACCGACTCCGCATGCTCTGTCGGGGCATGTCCAAACCAGTTTTTGAAGGCTCGGGAGTACTGGTGGACATCCTGATAACCCAGCAACAGTGCCGTTTCAGTCACCGACAGGGCATCATCACGAGCATAGTGCACGGCCAGCACCATACGCACGTCACGAACCAGGGCAGCGTAGCTAGTGCCCTCCGCCTGCAGACGACGTTTCAGGGTGGGGAGGCTGGTGGAAAAAATATGGCACAGGTGTTCGCGCCGGGGTTCGCCCAGGGTTAGCAGCAGCCTGATGGCGCCTCGGCAGCGCTCACTAAAGCTCAGCTGGGGAAACTGCTCAAAAAGCGCCTGCTCATTGCTGGTGACGGTGGCCAGATAATCACTCACCTCCGCCACCGCTCGACTGGTATTTTTATATACCAGCTCGTTATGTGGCGACTCGAATTCCGGAGTGACACCAAAGTGCTCCTGATAGCGTCTTCCGGTTTCCTCATTGCCCGACTGGGTCAGTCGCAGGGCCACCGGCTTTTCCTTTACCAGACGGATGAAGGCACGATGCACTGTAATCAGGACGCCATCGGTTTGGTGGTGACTGACAATCTCTGAGAACGGTTCTACTGTCAGCCGGTAATGGTCGCGGGTCACCTGACAGTGCAGATCGGCCACTTCGGAATGAATATGCATGTAGCGCTCTAGCAGCCGGATCACCATCAGTGGGTGTTGGCGCATGGGCTGGTGGCCAGCGCCCAGCTGAGCGTCGATGGTATCGAGCAAAGCCAGATTGGAATCTGCCAGGCTGGCGATCAACTCCAAACCCAGACAGGGGTCGCCGAGGATCTCCGCCACGCGACGGATGTTGCGCGAGTTGGACTCCAGGCAGATGCGTCCATTGGCCGACGGCGGGGCCACTTCAATGGCGGCGAGTATTGCCGGCAGCTTGTCCATCAGGTCATGACGCAGCAGGTACTGTCGTAGGGCAGCGAGGTTGTTCATCACCACATTGCCGTGTACTGATCGGGTCATGGTGTTAGCGCCCGGAGCTGTCGATACATAGGCCAGTTGCCAATAACGCTAACGCGGCCACGGCTCGGGGGAAACGGTCTGCGCGGGACAATCGCGCAAACCGTTCCCTGCCATCAGCGCAGTCGGGCGCAGGCATCGCCCAGCCGTTTGCCGGCGGTAGACAACCAGCCCCTATTCAACGCCGATTCAGCACCGTTGAGGGAGCTGCTGATCAGCCAGGCCTGCCAGTAGCCTATTTCCCAGCGGCTGCGTGCATCGGCCAGTCCTTCGCGGGCCTGGCGGATCAGCCGCTGTGTGTCGCGTATCTCCGCATCAAGGCCCGTCGATGCCGACACCAGTCGGTAGCGGTTAGCGTTGTGGATGCGCTTTTCCGCCTGGCAGGACGCATCACGGGCGATCAGGTCGAAGCGCCGGGTGACACCGTATTTGGTCACACCACCCTCAAGCGGTCTCACCACCTGGTTGACCATGGCATCGACGATGGCATCCAGAGTAGGCGACAGATCTGGCAGCAGGAAGTCCGGCGTCTTCACCAGTGTGCGGAGAATAGCGCGGCGCAGCGGCGAGCTACCCATGATGATGGTGCCGTCCGGTGCCGTGTACATGGCGCCGATGTTTTCTTCCAACGCCGGCGTAGCGTTAATCCAGGCGCCCGTGCCCCGATCATACAAACCGTTGTTCAGTGCCAGCGGCAGGCCCAGCTTGAAGCCGTTCAGGTTCAGCACCAGACCGTAACCGGAATGGATCATGACGCCATTCTGGGCAATGGTGGCCAGATCCAGATTGAAGGCGCGGATCTCCACCAGTGGACCGGGCAGCTCCGTGCCAAGCCGCGCTTCCAGCACGCGACGAGCGCCCTGCAGGATGGTGTCCGCGGCCGTGCGCGCCAGGCCCGTGCGGAAGCTGCGGTCGAGATCCGCCTGCCAGATCACCTCGGCGCCATCACGGCGGCTGTTTTCCTGGATTTTGTAGATGGTGGTGAGGGTGGGGTAGTAGATCTCGGCGCCCACTTCAGAGGACACCGCCAATGAAGCTACCGCCGCTTCGCCCACGTCCACTCGCCAGACTTCCTGGCACTGACGGTTGAAGGCCAGGGCCGCGCCGAAGTTGTCGGTGGTATAGACGCGCTCACCATCGGCACTGACCGCCGGGGTGGAGGTGGTGCCACCATCAAAGAGCGCCTTGCAGACAATATTGAACGCCAACTGGTCACCGCTGCGCTGCAGGTCGATACGGTACAGCGCGCCTTTTTCGGACAGACCGTCGCCGGGATTGCTGTCGTTCTCATCAAGATCGGTGGAGGCCACCCAAAGGGCCTGGCTGTTGGGGTCGACGCTGATCTGATTGCCGATCACCGCGCCGCCGCCAAGCACCGCCAATATGGGGGTAATGCCGAGCGACTCGTCGAACTCAATGCCACTTTCTCGCATGGTCTGGCCCAGCAGGCCAAACAGCGAATCAAGCACCCGGCTGGTCAGCTCTGGCGGCAGATTGCCGCCAGAGAGCACGTTATCGCCGCCGGTGGCCGGCGAGCCCGGCATGACCAGCGCGCCGATTTGCTTTCCGGTAGCACGGTCAAAGGCCATCAGGTCACCACTGATATCCGCCACCACCACAGCATCCGCCGCCGGATGATAGGTGATACCGAAGGTGCGGTGCGGTTTGTCCAGCTCTCCGGCCAATTGCGCGCCATCATTTGTTGCCAGAGCGGCGGTAATGGACGCAGGGCGGGTAGGTGTGCTCCAGATCAGCCGCCCGGTGTCATCCACCGCCCAGGCACGAGTGAATGACGCCCCGTAGCCCACGTCGCGGCCGCTAGCCGGATCACGCAGGACCAGCGTGGCGCTGCCGCTGCCATAGGTGGCCGGCAATGCGGTGCTGCCAAAGTAGGTGCTGCCCAGTTGCCGGTCGGTAACGGTAAAACGACGCTGGCCCTGCGGTGACAGCTTGATCATCAGGTTCTTGCTGCCATCGGCATTGGTGGTGGGCACCGCCGGCATGAACCAACTGCTGCCATCGGCACCAAACGCCGGACTCTCGGTGACAAAGGCGTTGCTCTCGGCGTTCCAGGTTTGTTCGAACACCGGCGCAAAGACGATCGGCACTTCATCGGTGGAGCGCACGCCTCCATGGATGGTGTAGAAGCGATCCAGTGACGGCAGCACCGGGTTATTCATTTCCTCGCCGGAGGCGATCCGCGGACCCTGTGGAGCCCAGTCGGTGAGCGCCGGGTTGCTAGTGCTGCGGGTGAGACGGTCACCCAGGGCGGCATGGGCCGGCGCCAGAGTGGCCAGACTGGTGCTGGCAGTGAGCAGTGCAGACAGCAAAAAACGGCTGCGCATGGGTGATTTCCTTTTTGTTGTTATGCAGTTTTTATTGAGACATGCGATGCAGGTTCGGGGGGAATCCTGCCAAAGGCGGGGCCGGCCAGATTTGGCAAAACGGCTCAAGGATGCAATTTCAGCATAAGGTATGAGTGCAGGGCTGCACCGGTTATTCAGCTGGCGGGGATATCGTTAGCCGCCCGGACGAATCATTTTCATGACACGCAGGTAATTGCCGCCCAGGGTTTTCTGTATCTGTTCCGGCGTCCAGTTGCGGCGCAGCATGATCTCCACCAGCAAGGGCAGCTCAAGCGCGGTTTTCATATCCCGTGGCGTCACAATCATGCCGTCCCAGTCACTGCCCAGTGACACGTAATCCTCACCGGCCACACGAATGACATGCTCCATGTGGCGGACGATGCTTTCAGCGCTGCCGGCATTCCAGTGATCGCCGAGAAAGCCGCTCTGGAAGATGATACCAATGACGCCGCCCGTGTTTGCGATGGCCTTGATCTGCGCATCATCAATATTGCGCCAGTTGTCATACACACCACACACACCAGTGTGGGAGACGATGGCAGGCTGTGAAGAATCGTGCACATCCAGCGCATCCCAGAAGCCCTTGCGGTTGATATGGGCCAGATCCACGAGTACCCGTTTGGCATTCATCTGTGCGACGAACTCCTTGCCGAACGGTTTCAGACCTTGATCGCTGGAGCCGCTCAGCGGTGAGCTGGTGTGGCCGATACTGGAGTTGGTCATGTGCATCAGCGTGATGCGGGAAATGCAGTTGTCGGGCACCAGATCCAAATCATTCGGGCCGCTATCCAGAGCATTACCGCCCTGAATACCGAGCCAGCAGGCGTGCTTGCCGGCACTTTTAGCGTTCTGATAACCGGCGAAGTCGGTAACCAGCGCCACCTGTTCAGGGTCTGCGGCAATGACCTTACGCAAGCGAGCCAGATTCTTCAGCAGCACCGGGGTATGTTTGTGGCGCCGTCGCAGCGGGTTGGTGCTGATGCTCCACACCGCACCGGTAATATGCGCTTCGCGCACACGGGGGAAATCGGTCTGGGAGTAGAAGCGGCCATTAAGCAGGCCGCTGCCGTGTTTCCTGGACAGGTTGTAGCCCAGTATGCGCGTCCAGATGAAAGCCTCAATATGTAGATCAATGACATCCGAGGCGCGATAAATCTGCATCGCTTCCGTGCTGACCTGGGGTACATAAGGCCATACGAGCGCACCAGCTGGGCTGGTCTGGTTCATAAAACGACCTGTGTCTTTATCTGGGATTCTGGATAAAGAAATCTATCAGCTTGCGGCCGGTTTCCATATTGGCGTAGCAGACAATCCAGCTGTTGTAGTCATTCGCTGCGTGACAGTGACCAAACAACGGTATGGTGCTGCCGCTGTGACGAATGGTTTCCAGAATCCGGTCTCCGGCTGTAAACCGCTGGTGGTGATGACGCCCCTTGCGTTGCAGCCCGCTCCAGGTGAACACCCAGTTCGGACGACTGTAGCCAGGGTCGTTGACGATCGCCCGCGTGGTGACTCCACCCTGAGCCAGAAATGCCGCTTCGGCCTCAGGGATGCCATTTGGTGCGGCAAAGTCGCCATCTCCGATAATCAGCATCATCGGCTTGTCGATGG
>NZ_JAFMPS010000041.1 GCF_020667895.1 Alcanivorax sp. 1008 | reverse complement strand
AGGCAGGCGAGCAGCAGGGCAGGGTACAAGCGGGTGCGGCGCATCATCGATTTCCTTGTTGTTGTTATCGGAACTTCCGGTTCCTGAGCGAACGCTCGACTGCTGCCGGATATCATATTGGTACGATGGTGCAAGATAGTCCGGGATAGGGGGCTGGCTGTCAACCCCTGGGTGGCAGGCTGAGGTGTTTATCCTTGGGGTGTTTCAGCTGCCGTGGTGGTCAGTCGAGCTTTTGGAATAGCCAGCTTGGTAATTCACGGTGTGAGTGCGCCAGTGATCTCTGCGTCCTGGCTGTCGAACTGGATCCAGCGAGCAGCGATTTCGGCAACCTGGTAGGTGCCGAGCCGGGTCCGGCCCTTCAGTGAGCATTCCCATATAGTCAGTGTTCGCCAACCGCGTTCATGATAAATGGCAAGATTCCTCTGGTCTCTGACGCGGTTGGAGTCGATCTTGGCTTTCCAGAAATCCGGGCGAGTGCCGGGCCACTTGAATAGGTGGCAGTTATGCCCGTGCCAGAAGCAGCCATGAATCAGGATGATGGCCTTGAAGCGGGGCAGAACCAGATCGGGCTTGCCCGGAAGGCCTTTGTAATGGAGCCGGTAGCGAAATCCGCGCTTATGGAGCTCTGTTCGCAGCAGGCGCTCAGGCAGGGTGTCCTTGCCTTTGATGCCGGACATCATTCTGGAGCGGGTTTTGGGGGAGACAATATCCGTCATGGCGGCTAACCGCTTGATAGTTAGGCGAAGCCTACCACCCGCGGTGGAAAGCCGGGGTGTCAGGCAGGAAATGGCGAGCCACTATTCTTGAAGCTGGGAAGAATCCTATGCAGAATGCACAAAAAATTCCCAGCGGAGGGCTTTGTGAGTAGCAATGTCGTATATCAGCAGCTTGAAGAGGCTCTCAAGGTCTACACCCGCAGAGACTTGGCTGCTGCCCTCGAAATCAACGCCAGCACACTCACCAGGTGGCTGCTGCGCGAGAATGAACCCAAGCCTTACGTGGCGGATCGCCTGACCCAGCTGCTGCTGCCCTTCAACAAGCCGCAGGTTGCCGGTGAGTTCACATTCATTGATCTGTTTGCGGGTATCGGTGGGCTGAGAATGGCCTTTGAGTCCATCGGCGGGCAATGCATTTTCACCAGCGAGTGGGACAGTTACGCGCAAAGAACTTATCTTGCCAATTTTGGTGATAGTCACCAGCTGGACGGCGACATTACCAAAATCAGTGAGAAGGACATCCCGGATCATGATGTGCTGCTAGCTGGATTCCCTTGCCAGCCGTTCTCCATCGCCGGAGTTTCCAAGAAAAACGCTTTGGGGCGATTGCATGGCTTTGCTTGCGACACTCAAGGTACGTTGTTCTTCGATGTGGCACGCATCATCAAGGAAAAACGCCCGAAAGCCTTTCTTCTGGAAAACGTAAAGAACCTGAAGTCGCATGACAAAGGGAATACGTTCAAAGTCATTATGAAAACGCTGGAAGAAGAGCTTGGGTACCATGTGTATGAGAAAGTCATAGATGGCCAACACTTCGTTCCGCAGCATCGAGAGCGGATAGCTATCGTCGGGTTCCGTGAGCCGATGCCATTTTCCTGGGATGCGCTGCAGATGCCCGAAAAAGGCTCGCGCCGTCTCGGGGATATATTGCACAAGGAAGATGGCTCTGAGCCTTATCTGGAATGGGATGCAGGCAGGTTCTTCGATCATGATCGCGGCAGCGTAAATGAGAAATACATCCTGACTTCGAATCTCTGGAAGTACCTGCAGGACTATAAGAAAAAGCACAAAGCACAAGGAAACGGGTTTGGTTTTGGCCTGGTTGGCCCTGAAGATGTGGCAAGAACACTCTCGGCCAGATACTACAAGGATGGTTCTGAAATCCTGATCAAACGGGGAAGAAAGCGTCCGCGGCGGCTCACTCCAAGAGAATGTGCCAGATTGATGGGATTTCCGGATGAATTCCGAATCCCGGTATCGGATACCCGCGCATACAAGCAGTTTGGTAACTCTGTCGTGATGCTCGCTTTCAGAGAGGTCGCAAGAATCATGCAGCCTTATATCGTGGATCACGAAAGATGGGCGGCTGAGCCTGACTTGCTTGTCATAAAAAAATACAAGAAAACCGCGTGAGAGATCTTTTAACGTATGTAGATTGATAACCTTGGAGGCATCTTGCCTGGTCTGTGAGACAAGGAACGGGCTGTGGTGGGGTTGGCCCGAAATTTAAGGAGCTTATAGTGAGTAAATTAATAAACGAACCTGATGCGCCTCGTCTCATATTTGGGCTTAGAGATACGGGATACAATGTAAAAACTGCCGCAGCTGATATCGTAGATAATTCCATTGCGGCTATGGCAGATATGGTAAACATCGAAATTGTACTTCGTGAAGATGGCCGTAAGTTTGTTTACTTTGGTGACAATGGCCATGGCATGGATGCGGAGGGCGTTTATGAGGCAATGCGTTATGGCGCACCTGAGCGGGAGAATCTTCAAAGTTTAGGTAAGTTTGGGCTGGGATTAAAAACTGCCTCGAGCTCCGTGTGTCGCAAGTATAGCTTGATTTCTCGAAAGTCGCGTGACCATGAATATGCAAAGTTGGCCTGGGACCTAGATCATGTTGCTCAAAAGCGCCAGTGGGAGATGCTGAAAGAGTCGATCACGGATGATGAGATTGAGATGTTCGAGGAGTTATGTGGAGAAAAAGGGACTCTAGTCATTTGGGAGAAGTGCGACAGGATACTGACTAAAGACTATGACCCCGGTGGCACTAAAGAAAAGGCAGCCATTAGTAGGCTTGCGGATAGTTTAGCCAGACATCTATCGTTGGTTTACCACCGATTTCTTGATGTTCATGATAGCCGTGAAAGGAATGTTGATATTTTTATAAACCAATCTCGGGTTGAGCATTGGAATCCATTCTATCCTGAGCGGGCAGAACAGGTCCTTGCGCCTTCAAAACAAAAGCTTATTGTAGAGCTTCCTGACGGCAGTGAGGATACGGCTAATATCCGTGCGTGGATTCTCCCGCACAGAAGAGATATGACGAAAGAAGAAGAAAGAATTCATGCCAGAATTTCTAACCGAGCGCAGGGCTTCTATGTATATCGAGAGGGTAGGCTCATTCAGGATGGAAGCTGGCTAGACGTTTTTGGTGCTCCTGAGCCGCATACATCGCTTTTGCGTATTGAGTTTGATTTCTGTCACAGGCTCGATGATGCGTTCCGAATAGATGTTAAGAAATCCAGAATTCTTTTTCATCCTGATTTGGAAGATGGATTGCGTCATTTGCTTCAGCCAATTTATCGAGAGGCAGGGAATCGATATCGTAGACAAAATCGAGAGCATGTAAATTCTCGGGTTATCGATCATACCAGTGCCAATAAAAACATTGCAGATGCTGGGAGCACTACAAAACCACAGGTTTCTTCTGTTGATGTAGATTCTCAATCCGCTACCGTATCGAACAATCTTGGTCCGAAGATAAAGTTAAAGTTGCCGGTGCAAAGCAATGTGAGCCCAGACACGGTCTATGTTGAGGCTGTTGATGACATTACAACGGGCGATCTTTGGCAGCCAGCGCTTCGTAGTAAAGCGGAAAGTGGCTATGTCCCAGCTGTGCTATTAAATAAGCATCATGATTTTTATCAAAAAATATACAGGCGCGCAGCGGCCAATGGTTTCGCGGTAGAAGGAATGGATATTCTTTTATGGGCTTTTGCTGTTGCCGAGCAGAATAATACAAATGAGGAAATGGAGCCCATTTTTGAGGATATTCGAAGCGAGGTTTCGAGAAATCTTCATAAGTTGTTGCGTAATTTTGAAGATCCGGACCCTGAAGAAATGAGCTCTGAAGACGATTGAGATGATTGTAGAAAAAAGGGAGATTATTCGGCGAGAGCTTGAGTTGGGGACCGGCGCATCAATTCGTGCGGTCGCTAGTCGTGGCGGCCTTAGATCCGGACTAAAAATTGGGTTTGGAGACCTTGATGATCGACATGGTCCTGTGGCTGAGCTGGTGCCTTATGGGCTTAAAGGGCACTTGGTTAAGCTCTCCTTTGGAAGCTTCTCTCGTGATGTTATAGAGCAAATAAAAAAAGCAGACCAGGAGGATGTTCAGCTTGCCCGAGCCTTGGTCGCTTCTATTGGCGGGGATGTGGAAGTTGATATTCCCGGGCAGAACATGGCGAGCTGGGAGGTTCTTGATGGCTCGTTTAGGATAACGGCAAAGGTTCGCGGTTTGGACTCGCCACATGATGATTCTGCAATTGTTGCCACATGCCGTAATGTGATAGTGCCGATGATGGCAGCCATGGCTGAGCTTATCGGATATGACCTTCTTGCTGAGGAGGTATTAGATGCTACTCCGGCATTCGAAGGTGCGGTATCGCGCTCTGTTGTGAATAGAAGAGAGAGAAATCCGCGTAACCGGCTGTTATGTATTCGTATTCATGGAGAAAAGTGTTTCGCTTGTGGCTTAGAGCCTAGGCGCTTCTATGCGGATGCGGGGTCGATTATTGAGGTTCATCATCTTGAACCTTTGTCGCTCCAGGAGAGAATTCGCCTTTACGATCCGCGCCTTGATTTGGTTCCTCTTTGTCCCAACTGTCACCGAGCTGTCCACACAAGATCTCCGGTGCCGCTCAGTATCGAAGAGCTCAAGGGATTTATGAATGTTGCCGTTGACTGATTTCGCCAGCTTGCCAGAGGGATTGGAAAGTCTTCGTGGTTTATTGCCGAGCGAAGTTTCGATCTCGGAAAGAATTATTGATCCAATAGTCGTTGTCAGCAGGGCGAGGGGGCGGATTGTTGCGCGACTGGCTGGTGTTAAAATGTTTCGGGGGCGGAGGATTCTATGCTTTGCTCCCAGTAATCGCCATGCATGGGTATTGGATGGAAATTTAGTTCGCCCCCTTCCTAGAGATGTGGTCGCAGTAGTTTTTGGGCTATTGCGTGGTCTTGACCCAGAAAACCTGTCTTACGGTGATGCGCTCAGTCTGATTAATAGGTCAGATTCCGAGGTTGTTTTTGAAGCGGACGATGATTTTTTTAGACCGGGTAGCGTGTCTGCTGAAGTGTTTCCTGATGAAATCTATATTCCCGGTCTTTCCGCAACACTTTACCCCTATCAGGCTCGCGGTATTGCGTGGATGCGAGAAACTATCAGTCAAACAGGCGGACTGATTCTTGCTGATGAAATGGGGCTAGGAAAAACCATCCAGATAATTTCTCTTCTTTTGCTTGATTCGCCTTCCGATGAAAGCCCAGCCTTAATTCTATGTCCCACTAGTCTCATTGCTAATTGGGTGAGGGAGTTCTCACGTTTCGCATGCGATATGACCTTGATGGTGCATCGTGGCTCTGAGCGAGCCGGAATTTATCGAGACCTTATGAAGGCTCAGGTTGTGATTACCACTTACGATACTATGGTAAATGACTTATCTATTTTCTCTTCAATAGAGTGGTCATGGGTTATTTGCGATGAGGCGCAAGCTATAAAAAACCCGGATTCAAATCGCCGGTGTGCAATTATGAATATTCCTCGCCGAAGAGCTATCCCGATGACGGGTACGCCGGTGGAGAATGGTCTTCTTGATCTATGGTCTCTTGCTGACTTTGCCATTCCCGGACTGCTTGGCTCCCGGCATGAGTTCCAGCAGAAGTATCCAGATGATCTTGATTCTGCCCAAGCTCTTTCAAAGATCACAGACCCTATAATTTTAAAGAGGAGGGTCGCTGATGTTGCAGGTGATTTGCCTGATCGTATTGATGTCGATGTGCCTCTTGATCTAGACGATGTCTTGGTTGAGCATTATCTGAATGTTCGTAATGAGACTCTTGCCAAGTATCCCGTTGCTGGCGCTTTGGTTGCTACTCTTCAGTTGCAACTTTTTTGTGCGCATCCTTGGCTTCGTTGTATGGATATTGATGGCGCTGGCATTGAGGATGCAGATATTCATAGGATTGGCTCGCGGCCCTTGGTCACAGCAAAGATAGAGCGAGCTGTTGATCTTGTTAGGGAGTCTTTTTCTAATAATAGGAAGGTGATTGTTTTTTCTATTTTTAATCGGGTAGGGGATTTGCTAAGAGAGGCTTTTGGTGGCCTTTCAAATGCTTATTGGGGATCGATCAATGGTTCGACACCGCAGCAGGACCGCCAGGAAATCATCGACACATTTTCTGATCACGGAGGGCCTGCATGCATGGTTCTGAATCCAAAAGCGGCTGGTGCTGGACTTAATATTACCGCTGCAACTGTAGTGATACATTTTACGCCTGTTTGGAATCCCGCTCTTGAGGCTCAGGCTAGTGCTCGTGCTCATCGGCGAGGCCAGACTGATGTCGTAACTATCTATCGTTTATTTTATAAAGACACTATTGAAGAGGTTATGGTGGCAAGATCCCAGTGGAAGAGCGAGCTTGCTGATGAAAGCATGTCATTCTCATCTCGCGATTCGGATGATATAAGGAAGGCGCTTGATAAGATTCCGAGGAAATCATGAAGATTAGAGTCTTCAGAAAAATTCTTAGCGCAAATGATGTTGGTTCTACGGGTGGGCATCAAGGAGGAATTCTCATCCCAAAAGGCGAGAAGGATTTGCTTGGAATTCTTCCTCATTTAGATGCGGCGGTTAAGAATCCTGATGCTTGGATAGAATGTATTGATGAAAATGGCGAGCTGCGCCGATTTCGATTTGTTTACTATAACAATAAGCTTCACGAGTCTAAGGGTACTAGGAACGAGTATCGTTTGACGCATATGACTGGATATTTTAAGGCGACGTTGGCCCGTGAGGGCGAGAGTTTTGAGATTTCTAGGAGCGAGAATGATGCCCACTATGCGGTTCGTATTCTCCGGGAGGTTGCAGAGGTTGCGCCACCAACTTGGGGGAAGGATGCGACGGCTGATAGTGACTCTATGCGAATTAAGATCAGGACGTCGTGGCGCAGAGTTTGCTGAGCTCAAGTGTTTGTATTTTGAGGCACTTGAGATGGCAAGTGTGATCTAGGATGTTGTCACTAGGGATAGGGTTGGCAGCCTATCCCGTGTTCGGTTCATGCTTTTGGTGCAGTTTATCTCAGCTAGGAGCGGTCCTCCCGATCACGGTAACTGGTAGTGCGTGCCCCTTTTGCGATGCCAGCCAGCTGTTCTCGCTCCGGCGCAGGTATCAGCAATACGCCCTTGCCCTTGGGGATAAAGGCGAATTCCTGCCCGACTTCCCAATGCTGGTCTTCCCGAATCTGTTTGGGAATGGATAGTCGGTATTTGCTCGATAAGGTTGCGGTGGCAGACATATTAATACCTTCATTTGATCGAGTTCAGTTTGGTAAGCATATGTCACGCGCCTCAGTTGGCCAGCCATCTGCCCAGCCGCCCATAAACCCCCTCATCCCGCAGCAACTGCATATGATCAACCCCATGCAGCAACTCCCGCGTGACGCCATGCGATCCCGGATAGTCCTCCGCCAGCGCACTGGCCGGCGTCACCAGCAAATCACTGCGCAGTTTCGTCGCCGTTTTGTCGACGGTGCGGGTGCCGGCCAAAAACAAGTGCTCAACATGATCCGGCAAAGGAATCGGTTCGCGCGGGTCGTGGGTGTGGAAGATGTCGGCGGCGCGTTCGCGGTCGCTATGTAGCAGGTTGCCAAAGCGCAGGTCGTGGATGGCGGCA